>NZ_JAPZLN010000010.1:0-86084 GCF_027498475.1 Agrobacterium salinitolerans
TTTTATCCGCACCCCCGGTTTTTCCACCGAGAAGTGAGCCACCTCTGAGTATGGTTTTCTGATCAGGACTTGGTCAAGGGGTTGGCTTTTCTCCTTTCTTCTGGGCTGCGGCGGCCGAGCTGGCTTTGAAGCGGAAGCTGTCATTTCCAGTTTCCAGGATATGACAACGGTGGGTGAGACGGTCGAGGAGAGCGGTCGTCATCTTGGCGTCGCCGAAGACGGTTGCCCATTCGCTAAAGCTGAGGTTGGTGGTGATCACCACGCTGGTCCGCTCGTAGAGCTTGCTCAGCAGGTGGAACAGCAGTGCTCCGCCTGAGGCGCTGAACGGCAAGTATCCCAGCTCGTCCAGGATGAGCAGATCGAGGCGGACCAGCGTCTCGGCGATCTGGCCTGCCTTGCCCTTGGCCTTCTCCTGCTCGAGAGCATTGACCAGTTCGATGGTCGAGAAGAAGCGGACCTTTCGGTGATGATGCTCGATGGCTTGGATTCCAAGAGCGGTCGCGACATGCGTTTTTCCAGTGCCAGGGCCACCGATAAGGACAACGTTCTGCGCCCCATCCATAAACTCGCATCGGTGCAGTTGGCGCACGGTAGCCTCGTTGATCTCGCTGGCGGCGAAGTCGAAGCCGGAGATGTCTTTGTACGCAGGAAAGCGAGCGGCCTTCATATGATAGGCGATGGAGCGGACCTCGCGCTCGGCCATCTCAGCCTTCAGCAACTGGGACAAGATCGGCACGGCCGTATCAAAGGCTGGAGCCCCTTGCTCGATCAGGTCCGTGACCGCCTGGGCCATGCCATACATCTTCAGGCTACGCAGCATGATGACGACGGCAGCACTTGCGGGGTCATGACGCATGGCGACCTCCTGCGATCCGGGCGCGTAGGCCATCATAGCGTTCGACATTGGCCTTGGGTTCACGCAGCAAGGTCAGCGCCTGTGGCGTATCGATGTCGGGACCATCGATTGTCTTGCCGTCGATCAGCCGATGCAGCAGGTTCAGCACATGCGTCTTGGTCGCCACCCCCGCATCCAAGGCCAGTTCCACCGCCTTGAGGACGACCTGTTCGTCGTGATGAAGCACCAGAGCGAGGATATCGGCCATCTCACGATCACCGCCGGGGCGGCGAAGCATCTGATCTTGCAACTGTCTGAAGGCCAGCGGCAATTCCAGGAAGGGTGCGCCATTGCGCAGGGCTCCTGGCTTGCGCTGGATGACGGCAAGGTAATGCCGCCAGTCGTAAATCGTCCTCGGCGGTTTATCGTGGCTGCGTTCTATGATCCGCGGATGTTCGCAGAGAATATTGCCCTCGGCCGCAATGACCAGTCGCTCGGGATAAATCCGCAGGCTGACGGGCCGGTTCGCAAATGATGCTGGCACGCTGTAACGATTACGCTCGAAGGTGATCAAGCATGTCGGCGAGACGCGTTTGCTCTGCTCGACGAAACCGTCAAATGCAGTCGGCAACGCCATCAATGCTGCCCGCTCATCAGCCCAAACATCCGCGATCGTGCCGGACAAGGTGCCATGCGCCGTCTCTCGCCACAGGTCCTGGCAATGCTGTTCCAGCCAGAGGTTCAACGTGGCCAAATCCGGGAAGTCCGGCATCTGTTGCCATAGCCGTGGTCGGGCATCCTGGACGTTCTTCTCGACCTGACCCTTTTCCCACCCCGCGGCGGGATTACAGAACTCGGGCGCAAACACGTAGTGGTTGGTCATCGCGAGGAAACGGATGTTGACCTGCCGCTCCTTGCCGCGACCCACGCGGTCGACCGCCGTCTTCATGTTGTCGTAAATGCCGCGACCAGGTACGCCGCCGAACACGCGGAACCCGTGCCAATGGGCGTCGAAGAGCATCTCATGCGTTTGCAGCAAGTAGGCTCTGACCAGAAACGCCCGACTGTGCGAGAGCTTGATGTGTGCGACCTGAAGCTTGGTACGCTCGCCGCCGATCACGGCATAATCTTCACTCCAATCGAATTGGAATGCTTCGCCTGCACGGAAAGACAGCGGAACGAATATGCCGCGGCCAGTCGTCTGCTGCTCAACTCGCCACTCACGGGCAAAGGCGGCGACCCGACCGTAGGAGCCGGTAAACCCGAGAACAACCAGATCAGCGTGAAGCTGCTTCAGCGTTCGGCGCTGCTTGCGCGACCTCCCGGCCTCAGTCTTCAGCCAGGCCGCCAGTTTGTCGGCAAAAGGATCAAGCTTGCTCGGCCGCTCCGGTACCGTGAACGTCGGCTCGATCGTACCAGCGTTCAAATACTTCGCGATCGTGTTACGCGACAAACCGGTATGCCGACTGATCTCGCGGATCGACTGCTTCTCGCGCAGCTTCATCCGACGGATGATGTTTAAAAGTCCCATGTGGATCACTCCGTTGCCCCCGTCGCTCACCGCGTTGGGGGAAGGTTCACATGGCTCAATTCTCAATGGAAATTATGCGCCTAACCGGCTCAGTTCTGCGTGGAAACCAACAGCCGTGGCGATGTCGACCGCTGCAGCCGCGGCATCTGCGCCGATGAGCACCGGAACGCTGTCGGTGCTCGCCGCAATGATGGCGGCGATCTCCGAAGCAGATAGTCCTGCGGCGACAGCCATCTCGCGGAGGGTCTTCTGCCTCTGCTCGTCGGAAGCCATTGGCGGCTTAGGAGCCACGGAACAATGTTCCTCGGCCTGTTCGGCGACGACTTCAGCCGACGTGACCGGAGCGACGGCTTCGGCGGCGATCTGGGCCAATTCGTCCCGCAGGCGGGCGACCTCTTCGCGGATCGCGGTGGTTTCGCGGGAGGATTCGCTCCTAATTGATTCCGCCGCGCTCGCGATTTGGCCACGAAGCGTCTCCTCGTGCTTCTCGGTCTCTGACCTGAGGAGTGCTTCACGGTGGGAAAACGTTTCGAGCCTTGCCTCCGCGTCGGCGATCTCGCCTCTGAGGGCGGCCAGCCGCGCGCTGTCCGCCTCGGTCTCCCTGTGTATCTGCTCCACCAGCTCGATTTGAAGGCGAGCCTTCTCCGACGCCTCGAACCCAGCCAGCATGTCCTTGAAGCCGGGATCGCGCCCGAGAATATCTGGCAGGATTTCGGCAAGCTCGCTGCGCATCGACAGAATCCCTGCGACGCCCGCGAGATCCGCCTTCTCCTCTTCGCTGACGGTCATGCCCTCCAGAAGTCGAAGCAGTTCTGCAGGAGGCAAGGAGCGAGCGTCGGACGGAAGCCTGACCGCCGTTGTCGCCCGTGACAGCCAGCGTTCCGCGGACTGGAATATCTCCTCTTCCGAGCGGAGATCGACGTTCCGCGCATCCGACCATTTGGGCTGTGAAACGAAGACAACCAGACCATGGGCCAGCCTGATCATGTCAGGCCGATTCTCCAGCGAGACCGTGGCAACCGAGCGCAGGGAGTGATGCCGCAGTCCGTAGCGGCCCGATGGCAGGGTATCGAAACCCGCTGTCAACCACTGGCCGAGCCTGACCTCGATCGCGGAGACCGGCGCGTCGAGCGGGATGTGCAGCGTGCCGCCGAGAAGCGCGGCGAGCCGCTCGTCGGGGTCGCCATCCTGAGGGCTGTAGCCGACACTGAGCCTTGTAGCTGCCGCAAAGGAGACGATGTCGCGTTTTCCGGGAACGGCGAGGTCGTTGATGATCTTGGGGAGATCGAAGATGGAGCTTCTTCCTCGGATACTTGTCGCCATGGGAGAAATGGCCGCTGCCAAGGCAGGGACGGGGTTGTCCTCCTTGTGCAGAGCAAGCTTCTGCTCCTTCTTCTCGCCACCGATTAGCCAGAAGGAATCTGCGCCCCCGAGAACGATCCTGCTGTCGCGGGTCTCCTTTACCTTGCCGTCATTTCCATCCTTGACCTCGGCTATGACCGCGGCACCGTGTGCAACGACCTGCTTTACCCTGTAGACCGTCTTGCCTGATGCTGACATGCGCTATCTCTTTCCGGACATGTTTCGCGGGAGCCGAGTTGTCCCCAATTTGCTGTCATGGATCGCCCGTCCCCGGCTGGAGGCCGACGCGATGAACCTGTCGATCCACTCCGTGGTTCTTCTGACATCCTGCTCCTTCACCGGGACGAGTCGGGCGATGGCGGCAAGGGACGAGGCCCCGACGGCGTACTGGTATCGCCAAGCTCCGGCCGAAAAACCCGGTGCGGCGTTGCTGAGAACCCTGTCGGAGGCCCATCGCGCCCAGCTCGAAGGCAGGAGGACACGGGGGCGATCAGGTTGAAGGACGCCGTCGTGGTGAAGGAACAGCGGCCCTCGACCGCGCAGATGGTGAGAGAGGATCGCCACCGAAGGCGAAACGTAGTTCTGCGCGGGTTTCCCGGCGACGACCGAACGGTAGAGGAACGGGTTGCGGGATTCCTTCCTTTCGAGCCTGTACAGTCCATCTGCGATGCTGCCGTCGTAGCGGACAGCGAAGAAGCCGCGTTCCTCGTCCAGCCTGCCAATCACCTGGTATCCGTGCACTCCGGAGGGGTCGCCGACATCGGCCAACGCCTGTCTGCCGGCGGGTTTTTCGGCGATAGCCATTCTCCTGACGAAGTCTAGTCGAACGCGCTCGCTGGGGCACCTTACCGCATGGCGGGGAAGCGCCCACCTCGAGAGGCCGTTCCAAGTCTCGACCTTGGCTCCGGCTGCGCCTGCCGCCGCATGGAGCCGCTCGATAACGGCGACCGGAGTCGGGCCACTGATCCTGACGAGATCGTCCCCGACGGATTCGAACGTCACTGGATTCTGCAATATCCTTCGGACGGGGAAATGGCGCAGCAGCGTCACTTCCAGCCATCCGGCATCGCAAAACGACCGCAGCAGATCCCATTCCGACGGACGATCATCCCCCGGCATTCCTCGGAGAATGATCTCAATGGCCTCGGAGAAGGACAGTCCCCGCGCCGTCCGCTCGTACAGGGCTTCGCCGATGGTCACCAGAGCATCACAGGGAGCGATGCGGTCGCCGCCCCATTCCTCGATGCTCGTGACGGTGGACGGTGCGGTGCCACGGTGGAACTCGTCCTCGGAGATCTCACGGGAGAAGTCGAACGCAAGGCGGCGGATGTCGCCGACCTCGTTGGCCCGGGGGACAAGAAGTATCTCGCGGGTCTCCCGCAGGCTGCGGGCGGTAAAGGCTCCCGAATGGATCCCTTCGGGAAATGAAAGGCCATCGCCGTTCGGCACCATTTCGATCGGCTTGCCACTCTTCTCGACCTTGATGGCCGCCGGCATGGGCCCTGTGATAGATGGTGCCAGCGGCGTGCGTCCGAGGTATGCGCCGCCGACCCTGATGCCGTCGCGCCAGCCGAACTCCCTCGGGGTGCTTGCCGTCTGCACTCCGCCCTCGACGCGGTTTCGGAAGTTGGCCACGACCCAGCCTGCGTTCAGGCCGGCGACCGAGCGGATTGCGTCGGAACCGCATTCTGACAGTTTCGAGCGCTTCATCAGCAGGATGTTAGATGGCGATGTTACAGCCCGGTATTTTCCGAAGCCGACGTTATCGAGGAACACGATGCCGTTTCGAATGAGCTTCCTGAGCGCTTTGGGAACGAGCGGGAGCGCATCTTCGGGGGTGGTGATCGCGACCCGGTCGCCAAGCGGCGAGACCCGGAAAAGCTCGTGCTCCCCGAAGTCTCCCTCTGCGACCTCGATTTCCTCCATCGCGGCCTGTTCCGCCACGATCGAATACCAGGCCTGCCAGAACGGCGTCTCCATGTATTCGCGCCCGCCCCGCTTTCTTGCGAGATCGAACCTGCGGAAATTGTAGTCGAACGACTGCATTGTCTCGCTGAAGAGGTGCCGCGAGGTCTGTATCCGGTTGGAGACCGTGAGCGGATCGAGCAGATAGTCGTCGGCAATGGCGCTCTTGACCTTGCGCATGGTGTCGCGGTCGCGCCATGTCGGAAACGCGATGCGCAGCGTGCGTCCGATCTGTCGATGAGGATAGATGCCGGGCAGGACGAGGTCGACGCCATGTTCCCGTGCGAGGAAGTCGCGCAGGTGATCCCACATGGGGTTGAGACCGTTCATGTCCTGGAAGCGGTCGTTGAGCTGCTTTTCAAGAAGCTCGCGGAAGTCACGTTCACCGCCGATCCGGGTTGTGGTTGTCTGCATCCAGCAAAGGAACATCAGGATGCGGACATATTCCGGCGGGCGGCCTGCCCTCGGCTGGAACTCTCCGGAGAACCACGCCCTGAGGACCGAGGCGTGCGGCAGCGACTTCAGCATTGCCTGCCGGGCAACCGCTGGATCATCAGTGGAGAAGATGTCTAGGAGATCGTCATCGGCGACGTAGACGCTGCCGACCGGACCGGTGCTGCCCGGAGCCAGAAAATACCTTTCGATGCATTCCGCCTCGAAGTTTCTCAATCTTCCTTCGCCTCCCCTTAGTCCCCAACCGAAGCCTGACCCTATCCCCTATCGGTGGCGAAGTTCCTTGGACTTGCCCTTGCCCTGCTGGTGCGGCGGCTTGGGGTGGAGCACAAGATGCGGTGCCTTGAGCGATGCCGGAGACATGTCCGTGTCCTCAAAGGTCAGCCGCGCGAGACGGAACGTTCCCTTGTCGCCTCCGAGCAGGACAGCAGCGCCATCCTCCGGCATCGCCAGTGAAGGAAGGTCCGAGACGCGCCGCTCGGAAAGCTGGTCGTGCAGCAGCTTCAGGCGTGCGCGGAGGTAGCGGACAGGGATGTCGAGTTCGATCTGCCCCGGCTTCGATCCGACGATGGCGAGAAGCTGGACGATGGCCCGGTCGATCGCGTCGACGTCGCCTTCCTTGGTCAGGGGCAGCGCAATCATGCCTGCGGCACCGATGCCGCGGCGCTGCTGTTCCTCGTAGACGGCGACGAGATCCTGATCGGTGAACTTGTCGCGGGAGGCGCGCCACTCGTCCCGCCTGCGATACCGAAGCTTCGTGTTGCTCAAGCGGTATCCGTTCGCGGCCACGGCATCGGCAGGAATCGGTTCGCCCCATCCTGCTGGCCAGTATGTTCCACTGCCATATCCGTCGCGCGACCGCTCGGAGTCGTTCTTCTTGTTCATGTAGCGCTTCACCATCGGGGGAAGCTTGCGTCCGCGGGCGATCACCTCGGACGTTATCCTGGCTGGGACACCTTCGGCACCTCCCGCCAGAAGATGGCTGACAAGTTGCTTCATGAATAACGGAGGAACGGCATTGCCGACTTGCCGATACTGCGCGTCGCGGGCTCCAAAGAACTCGAACGAATCCTTGAAACCCTGTAGTCGGGCACCTTCACGTACGGTAAGCGCGCGGTCATGGATCGGATGTGTAAAGCACCCTGAAGTGACGTTGCCGAAGCCGGCCGAAATTGTATAGGCGGGAGACGCCTCATGCAGACGTCCATACAGCGTCGCGTAGTCGGTTAGACGGACCCGGCGAAACCGATCGGGAAGAAGCTCCGGGGGAATGTCCTTCCAACACCCCCCTTGAGGAACCTTGGAAATTCGCTTTTTGTTGATCTCGGAAAGAGTGTAGCAGTGATGATTGGGAGCCTTGCCAGCCCCATCGCGGACGAAGCCCTGAAACGGAGTGAGCGATTCGGCCGCTCCCAGTGTAGCTACTGCAGACGTATCCGTATGAGAATCGAAGAGATCTGAGAGGGCTTCGTGGACGCTGACATATTCAGGCATCTCGCCGGACGCGTCAGGGATGTGTGTCGGAATCGGGAAGTTAGCCGGAATGGGGTCAACTGTGGCAACAAGGATGAAGCGGTTGCGGAGCTGCGGCAGGCCATAGTCGGCCATGTTCACGACATCGGCGAAAACGTTGTATCCCCTGTCCTCGAATAGCTTGAAAAGCTCCTTCACGATGACGAGGTTCTTCCCGTAGACCACGCCGGGGACATTCTCCATGATGACGCGCCGCGGCTTGCGCCCGACGGCGGTGAACCCGTCCAGAAGTCTGATGAAGTGAACGAACAGAGCGTTGCGCGGGTCATCGAGATGGAACACGCCCATCGTGCTCACCGCCTGGCAGGTCGGACCCGCAAAGAACCAGTCGATCTGTTCGATCCCGGCGCGCTCGACCACGTCGGCAGCGGAGACAAGCGATACATCACAGCAGTCGACCAGGGCATCGGGATGGCTATTGCGGAAGGTTCGGGTTGCATCGGTGTCGATGTCCAGAGCCCATTTGACTTCGAGATCAGGGATCGCCGCGCAGGCGCCTGCCGACATGCCGCCGCAGCCGGAATAAAGGTCGATAGCTGTCTGCTTCATGATTCCCCCATACATTGAATCAATAGTAGCAACACAACGTGTGTGCGGCGACAGTTTTGTTGACTTGAAGGAATATTTGGAGGCACGAGATCTCGACACATGCCAGCGTGGATCACCCTAATCCACCCTTTGGCCTAGAAACGATATGCATCACCTCACATCCCCGAACCACGCCGCGATTTACGATGGCTCGCGCAATCTCTTCCGCCTCCTGCCTCCGAGCTTGGATGATCATCGTCGCTCTCAGTAGCCCCGCCTCTAACAACCGCTCGATCCTCCGCCGTAGAACAGGATCATCACGCCGCAATTGTTCCAGTTCCTTGGAGCTCGAGACATCACAGTATTGGAGTGATTCCAGCCCCAGACTTGCGAGCATAATCGTAGCAATATCCGAAGCTCGCTGCAGATCGGATCCAGCAACGCCGCCGGAACCATCAAAAACATCACCAAGGATGACTTCTTCGGCTGCCATTCCGCCCAGCAGCATCGCAATCTCGTCCAGATAGGACTGGCGACTTCGATTTGGTGTGTAACTTCGCCGCCATTGCACGTGCCCGATACTCGCGTCTCGGTGGCTCGCCTCCCTCGCTACGACAATCATCTCGATCTCCGCCACAGATAGAACGGTACCGACGATCGCGTGACCGGCCTCATGTACAGATACTGACCAAAGCTCATCGTCGCCAACCGGTGCAAATGCTGGCACGACTGCGAGCACATCCGACATTCGGACTTCCCTGCCTTGGCGACGGGCCAAGCGACGGGCATCCTTCGCCACCTGCGCAATGTCTGCGCCGGAATACCCACTTGTTGCCAGAGCCGCTTTGGTGAGCTCCTCCGGAGTGCTGGCAGTGCCCAGATGCATCACAAGCATCTGCTCGCGAGCCGCTTGATTGGGAAGCTCGATCGCGATGTGGCGGTCAAGGCGGCCAGGTCGACGCAATGCCGGATCGATATTGTCCGGTAAATTCGATGCGGCGATGACGATCACGCCTTCCCTGCCTGTGGATCCATCAAGGAGCTCGAGTAAAGCGTTCACCACCTGAAGGCTGTAACTTGCATTATCGCCTCTGAATGTCCGCCTGTCGCCGATGCTGTCGAACTCATCAATGAGCAGCACCGACGGAGCTGCGGTGGCTGCGTCGCGGAAACTCTTCCGCATTGCGCCCAGCATGTCGCCGAGATGCCCCTTGGACTGCCATTGAGCGCTCGACGTGCCGATAAACGTCGCCCCGCAGGAACGAGCAAGCGCCGATGCGAAGAGCGTTTTGCCGGTCCCGGGAGGACCGCTGAGAAGAAGCCCTGCATCCACATCACGCCATGCAATCTTGCCAGCTTTCCAGTCAGAGAGATCAGCGACCAGGTTCGCGGCCCAATCACGCGCCTCGCCATATCCTTCCATGTCCTCCACCAAAGGCTCCCAGGCCATGGTCGCAGGAGCCTTCGATGCATCAGCAAGCTTCTCCAAGACGATTTCGATCGGCCGTCCTTTTCGCAACGCGCCGAACAACAGGCTTGGAGTATACCGGCAGAGACGGCTGGCCGCCTCGCTCGCGATATCGATCTGCCATACATTTTTCGCGGCAGAAATCAGGTGGTTCGGCTTGACGGATCCGACGTCAATAATGCGGTCCAAAGTGATTGCGATCTCCGGTACAAGCCTGGCTCCTTTCTCGATCAGGACGACAACAGCCGATTTTTGCGCCAGGACTTTCCCAGCGTCCTCGTGATATGTCTCCCCCCGCCTGCCCAATTCAATTGTCGCAACTGAGTAGCGGATCAAAAAGCTGGCCTCTCGCAGGACCAATTTAGCCGCCTCCCGATAGGCTTCCATGTTGGCCTCGGTTGGCAGTACGAGACCGACGGCATGATCGATCTGTCCTTCGCTGAGGTAGACCCCACACAACCTCAAAGCATTTTTAAGCGCGACGGCATAGGTAGCCGCTTCGAGCGAGGGTTCCCGCTCGGCAGATCTGCTTGACATTTTTCGCCCCCTACTTCGCCACGCGCCTGACGACCGTTTCCGGTCCCAGCACAGCTTCATCGAGGTCGACTTCAAGGATGTTCTTGAGGATCATCGTTGCGATTGTCGGCATCGGCTTGCTTTCGCGAACGACAGACAGGCACTCCGCAAGCGTTAACGTCCCCATTTCCTCCAACGCTGCGAGAATTCGGATACGGTCGCCCAGCGGTGCCTCATATCCAGCGTAGCGAATGAGATCCTTGGCATTCTGAAGCCGGGGCGCGCCGACGAACTCGGAGAAGGAAACCGCCAGATAGCGGTAACCCTGTTTTTCGGCTAACCTTGCAATCCAACCGACGGTGCCGGCATCCGGTCGTCGGATATCCACTAGCAACGCTTCGTCCTCCGTCTCGACAGCGAAATCGACATAGTGGTGTCGGGGGTTTCGGGCGCCGGAGTCATTGATGATCGGCTGCGGCACGCAGCGCCATGCGGATACCTTTGGATCCAGATCCAGCAAGCAGGCATAATCACGCGCCTCCCGCGAACGATAGAGGGGGCGACCGACGCACTTGAGCGTCGCAGACGGAAAGAACGGGCGGTATTTTGCAAAAGCGCGGGCTTCATCACCCGCGACATGAGTGGACTCGGTCTTCATGACCTCACCTCCGACGAATAGCGATCTGGGCGGCACCGGGAACGGTCCCGGCCTCCGTCAGCGTATTCGGAAGATGCGCGTCAACGTCTTGCTCATATAGGAACATTTAGTGAACGCGACTCTCGACGTCAACTAGAAATCGGCTCCGAGGTGAGAGCGAGTTTCAAAAGCCGGGAACTGCCAAGGCCCTTATGTCGTGAGAAGCAGAGACTTTTCCTGGATTTCGGGTCTGATGGCCTCGACGATTAAGTTATGTCAATCAGTGTGGTAGCCCGAAGCAGCCGAAATTCGACACGTCCTATCTTGTTGGTTTTGCCATCGCCGGTTACGGTTTCTCACCGTAGCTGCAGAAATCTCGATCAGGGATTGGGATCGTCATCGTCGGGGATAGGACCAGGGCGGGAGAACAACTCTACCAGTGTCTTCTTTCCGGGTACGAACGTCACGTCAAATCTGCCGTCGGTGTCGATCAGTCTCTGAGTGCCGCGCGCTTTAGCTGCGTCCAGAATTTCCTGGATGCGGGCCTCGGCCTCGTGTCTCTGCCAATCGGAATCACGTGTCATCTGGGCCTCTCTCGGACGACATCATACCAGCCTGCGCAGCATAGCGATACGAATTGGATCGCACCTCGAGTTTTTCAAGAAGAAAGTTTCTGACCACAGAAAGATATGAAAGTGCGGACAGACCCTATTCTTTTACTGGATACGGACATCGTCAGCCTTATGGGCCGCGTGAAGCCTCCTCCCGGACTGCGTCCATGGCTCCTACGCGTCGGCATGCATCGTCTCGCACTCTGCTATCCGGTCATAGCAGAACTGCTGCGCGGAGCCCATCTCAAGGTGAAGTATGATCCACAGAAAGCGATGCTTATCACCGACTGGGTCGATGAGCTCATCACTATGCCCTTTCCGTTTCCGGAAATGACGACCGAAGTGGCAACTGTGTACGCCAGAATGACATCTGTCCCCGCCTTGCGGCACATGTGGACCGTCCAGCGCGGGCAAAAAAGCAACAGGCTCGGACACGATCTGATGATATCCGCTGTCGCCATCGTCTATCGGATGCCGATACTTACAGCAAACGTCGATGATTTTGTCGAGATCAACGAGCATTTCCCGCTACCCGGCGTATACCATCCTATGACGGCGCGATGGTTCGTGGATCCTGGCTTCGACGTGCCTCTGCCATATTTCGATCAAACCGAGCCAGATCCGCATGAGAAGGCTTTGCCCATGCTCACCAGCCCCGGCGCGTTGAGTTCGGGTACCCCCGAAAACCATCAGCCCTGACGAAGTCGCGTAAACACAATCTTTACTGTCCTCGTTCCCGGAGCGATAACATTTCACCTTTACGGGTCCTCCTAACAAAGGAGCACCGGCATGGATGAAAATCTGGACGAACAAAGGCTTTTCGACGAGGCCAAGGCCCTGCGGACCACTCTGTCCAATATCTCGACGCTACTGACCGAAGCGGCAAAAGCCGTCCAGCGGATCGAGTCAGAGACATCTGAGGATGTTGCTGCAACTCTCCTGTCTGTGTGGGCTGGCGCCTCTGAGGACGACATTCGGCTTCTCCTTGCAGCCTCAGAGCTGTTCGATGGCGACAATACTCTCGCGCGAACCGACATCTCCTTGAGCGCAGTTCGGTTGCTGCGCCGGACCTCGAGCGAAGAGGTGCGCGCAAATGCAATCCGGCTGCTCGAGGCCGGGGCCCCGCTGGACGAGGCAAAGCTGCAGCAGCTCGAAATCCACCGAAATTTGATCGACAAGGGCGCGGATCGCGTCGCGATGGATGAAAAGTCGTTATGGCTCGAATCCTTGGCAGCACGCCAATCCGTTGTGAGGGTGTTCGAATTACAGGATCAGCTCGCCGTGATGCTTGATGCTGCGGCAAGATTTGCAAACTTGTACGGCCCCGGCCATCCGCAGAATGGGCTTGAAATGGAGGAGCACCGCGCGGGATATGCTGAAGCCCACGCGGCGCTTCAGACGAAGGCGACGACGGTCCTCGCCGAGTTCGACCGATTATTCGGAGATGATGCCACGGGCGAAAGTGCCAGCCCAAAGGATTCGCAGTCCTTGGAGCTCATCCGCTGCCGCCAGGCTTTGGCACGCTTTGCATCAGGTGAATTCGGTCACAGGGGAGGGTTCGCCTTCAACGTTGCCGATGAAGACGTCTTCTCGTGGGAAATCATCGATGCTCTCCACGGTCTTTCATGTCAGACGAAGACAAAGAGGGTTCGCCCGCTGAGCGTCCTCGAGATCGGTGGCGGAGCCGGCGGCCAAGCGCTCGGACTAATGTCGGCGGGATTCAAGCATGTCGCGATCTACGAGAATGTTCTGACCCGCGTGAAGACGCTAAAGGCCAACTGGCCGACATGGCCCGTCGTGGAGGCGGACGTCAGATCGATCACCGACACCGATTTTTCCCGCTACCGTGGAATCGATCTTCTGGCAGGAAGCATTTCCAGCTGCATGGTGGCCAAGAAGTCGAAACGCGAGATGCGTGGCGGGGAGGATGATCTTGTGCCTGAGCTGCTGCGGGCTGCACGCCTTATGAAGCCCCGCGCCATTCTCGTCGAGTGCCAGAAAGGAATGATGTACAGCTCGCATCTGATGTACTACGCCGGGTTCAAAGCGGCTCTGGCGGAGTTAGGATACGTCGTTGAATTCCATCGGCTCGATATGAAGGAGTTTGGACTTCCACGCGAAGACGAACGGGTAGTGATTGTCGGCATCCGTTGCGGCGAGCGCGGCACCTTCACCCCTCCAGCCCTTCGAAAAATAGTGCATCGCAATGTCTGGGATGCACTGGGCGATCTGGTCGTCCGGTACGAGAGCCCCGAGGATCAGAAGCAACTCGTCGTCAGGGGTTCGCAGCAGCATCGGTATGATGAGTGGGCGAGGATGTGGCGCTCCAGAACCAGCAACCCGCCGAGGTATATCAAGGCGATATCTCGGAGCGGAACCGAAAACCGCGAGGAACGCAAAGTCGATCCTTGGGGAGAGTCCCACGACGGGTTTGATCGGTCAGGTTTCGCCGTCGAGCCGCCAAAGGTGCAGGATTGCCCGTTCGAAGACGACAACTATCACCTCCCGAAGATGACCCAGCAAATGGCAGCGAGAGCGCAAGGATTCCCCGACGGCTGGATGTTCGCGGGAAAGGGAACTGGCAACATAGACATGATAGCAGACGCTCTGCCTCCGGTCCTTGCAAAGGCGGTAGGACTGCAAATCCGCACCGCCCTCACAGGAGAGACATTCGATCTGGACGCCTTGCTTGCCAAGCCGATCGTCAATTTGAAGCAGATCGGTCGCGGAGATTATCGGCTAAACGGCGGCACCGAGAACGCCGATGTGATGACGAAACTTGAGCCTCTGCTTCGAGGATCTGTGGCAATTGAGAAGGAGCGGAGAGTAAAGCGCAAGCAAGCGATGCTACGAGAGATCCTCAACGAGGTCGAGCCGAACCACATGGACAGGACCCACTTGGTGGAAGTCCTGCGCGATGTCCTGTGGGAACGGGAGAGACAAGCCAGGGAAGACCATACCCATATGGATCGCCTGTTTCCGGACGGCGAACCCGAAGGATTCGATGTCTCAGCAGATGTCGGTCACTATTAGCAGCTTATCGGAAACTTGTCCGCGGGCTAGGCGGTAGGCAAGTTTCGCGGACGCGCTGTAGTAATGGGAATGCGTCGCATCGACCTCGCCGATTTTCTCTCCATCGGCATAGATGGGCCCCCTCTGATATCCCTGCGCGTGGCAAATGTGTATCCGCCGTCCCTCGTGGTCCATGAACGTCAGAGCATCCCATTTCGCCCAATCCTCGTCGGGAAATTCATGATCCTCCATCGGAATCCTGACGACGGCTAGATCTGGGATATCGTTGCCCACAGCCCAGAAGATGTCAGCAAGCGTCTGGCTCTTCAGCTCCTTCTCGACGCGCTCGAAGGGCGTGATGCCGTAATGGCGAAGCTTGTGGGCAATAACTGAAAACAACTCCTCCAAGTCGACCGGTCCTTCGCCCTCGCGCACCAGAGGCAGACATATCTGGCCCCATTTCCGCCTATGCTTCCAACCCGTCTTGCCAAGCTTCTCGAAGCGCTGGTCGGTGTACTCCGTGAAGGCCTCCGACCAGGACGGCCTGCCGCCGTCTGGGTTCGGCGGAAATGCAAGTGCAAGGGGCGATCTTCCTTCCGGCGTTTCGAACTCAACGTAGTAGCATCCGGCCTTCGTTCCGAGGTATGCTTTGATCCCCATATTCTCCAATACCGGAGCCAGGTGATGCCTGATTTGCTGCATGCGCTTTCGCATGTAGATCTGCTGCAATCTCATTTGCTCCTCCTGTCACCTTCCAGAAGGATCCGTCGCCCGAATGCACGGCACAATGCAGGATCGGGACGCGTGGTGACGATTGCTGGCCGACGCGCGCGGCAGCGCGACTAAGGCGTCTAACGAGCGACGTCAACACCCTGCGATTGAAATAAAAAGGTAGACGCCAGACAGTGTATGAGCGTTAATCATATTGTCTGTCGGCATAAGCCACGCTCAGGAGAAGAGCCGTGATGTGCATCCGAATATCAGGTCCCCTGTCGATATAGGGATCGGGATACTGCAAGCGGCCTAGTCCGCATGCAGATAGCCCGTCACTTGCCCGCAAGGCCGTCGACGCGATGGTGAACCCGGGCAACGGGCGAGATGCCAACCAGTCGGCACGTACTTTCCCAAAAACATCCCGCCAAGAAAAAAAACGCATCGGTCCTGCGCCTCCTGCCCTTTCGAATTAGGGCTAGGGACCGGATCGAATTCAACCAGATCGATCTTTGTTCACAGCAAAGGAGCTGCCCCATGCCGCAGAACGAACTCGCTCGTCCGCGTTTCTCCGGGATCCCGGAAATCTACCAGAACAGCCTACGCATCTGGCTCAACAACGGGTCGGTCGAAACGTTTTCCGAAGACGAGTTGAAGCTGCACCGCGCAGCCGCTCTCGCTTATGCGGATCCGCGTCGCCCGTCCATTCGCAGCCTCCACACTATGCTCTGCGACATGCTCACACGCGACGGCAGCGCCAGCGGGATCCCGCTTCAGCTCCCTACCCTGGCGTCGTTCCGCCACCTCGTCCTCACCCTGCCCGACGAGTTCGTCATCCACATGCGCTATGGCCGCGGTGTCAGCCTCTGGGACATCGTCGCCGATGCGGGACAGGCAATTGATGACCTGGCCGGCTCCGGCACGGCGTCGGTGAACTAAGGAGGACGATCATGAACATGGAACACGTCGCTTCCCTGCTGAACGAGATCAGCACGCTCCTCAACGAAACCCCGTCTTGGACTGACGGCAACGGAACCCGCCCGCACGAGTATCTCCTCATCGAAAGCGTTGCGATCGATGGCGCTCTTACCATGGCCGAGGAATTTCCCGGCTTCGAATGGGATATCTGGAACACGGTGGCCAAATCGATCGGGGAGATGAACGCCACTCTCCTGTTCAATGGAGCGCCGCAGCTCAGGTTCGTTGACTACGCGTCGTTCCTCGAGATTGTGAAGGCAGAAGCCCACACTTCCAACTCGTGATCGGGAGGAGAGGTCAGCATCGGGCTCCGACCTCTCCTCCACTACTCCTCGCCTAACCCCACTCACTCTCAGGGATCTGCAACCTCGGTCGCATCGGGGAACGAGAACCTGTGTCTTCAGCAAGGAACGGAGACCACCATGACTATCGCAGCAAACCATTCCCAGTTCGGTGCCGCTGCAGGCGCAGCGATGAACATTGGCAGCGCCCGCGAGAATCGACTGCACTTGCGCTTCGCACGACGCGCCGCTCGGCAGCGGGGCTGGCATTCCACCAAGATCCAGTTCGACGCCATGCGTGCCGAATGCGAACTGTTCGGTGTGCGTCCCTGCGACTTCCGCCGCTTCTGCGCCCTCATCAACGGAGTGCACAGCCATCATTACACGGGTCGCCGCCCGGGATCCCTGTCGGCTGAACCCGCGTATTGGCCCGCTGTGTCACGGCCTGCCGACATCGGAGCGCTCCTGTCGTCGCTCGACGACGACCTGTTCTCCGGCTGGTGAGACATGGCGCATCGAGCCCTCCCAGCATCGTACCGCTGATCCTAGCCCCACGAACCTACGAGAAGGACGACAAATGACACGCATCCGTCAGATCATCCGCTACATGAAAGAGCTCGATACCGGGTACGACCGCACTCTGGAGCCGATTCCTTGCGAGACGCTGTTCCTCAAGCCCAATGGCGTCCTGTCGGGGCAATATGCCCCCTTCGAGCTCGCAAGCGACGATGACGAGAGTCTTAATGACCTGGTCAGCATTCCCACAGTCTGGAAGCCGACCGAGGAGCCTACCCCCTCCCGCTGGTACCCCGCCCGTACAAAGGGCCACAGCCGCGGCACTCTGGTCAACAGCAAGACGCGCAAGGGCATCACGTATTCGAGCACCTACGAACGTAACCTGGCGTACATGCTGTGCGCGTCCAAGCACGTCGCTCTCATCGAGGACCAGCCCTCGGCCATTCCTGTCCGAGGAGAGGACGGCGCCTTCCAGCACACCATCGACTACCGAGCAACGATGACCGCCACCGGAACGAAGATCGCCGTTGGCGTACGCCCCACCTGGCTTCTGGACAAGGACGATCTTCCCTACACCATCGACAGCATCGACCGGTTCTCGCCTGCAGGCTTCGCAGACGGCGCAATCATTATGACCGAGCGCGAGCTTACTGGTGCGCGATGCTGGAACGCGATGAGCATTCTGCGGGCGCTCCGGAACTCTGTTCCCGAGGACAACGACCGCCTTCGCGAATTCGCCCAGCGCTTCCATGGAGCCGTCCACGTTCGCGACCTCATTTCCGGCTTCGCCGCTCCTGCGGACGGCCAGAACGCGGTGTGGTGCCTGATCTACGACGAATTGCTCATTCCGACCCGTCCGGACATGAAGCTCATCGACGCCCCCTACCTCCGCTTCAATCACACTCACTAAGGGTACACCCATGCAGCCAGACCTCAAGCAGATCCTTGCCTTGCAGCAGACTCCCGTATCCGGGATGTTTGCGCGGCTTCCAGAGAACGCCAGGGTGAAAGATCTCGGAATCGAGTACTGCGTCCTCCACTGCGACAGGAACGGTGCCGTACTGCGTCGCATGGACGAGACGAACGCAACCATCGGATTCTCACAGGCAGAGCTCCACGAACGCCTAAACCGTCGCGGAAACCCGATGACGGTGGAGCCCAATTACTACGGCGTCACCAGGGCCAAGGCACGTCTATCCGGAAGCAGCAGCCTCTCGGCACTCCCTCCGCATGACCAGGAGGATATCCTGCGGAAGGAATTTTTCGTCCGCAAGTTCTACGAGCTTCGCAGCGAGTGGCTGGAGAAGCGGCGTATTGCCCGCATTAGTGGATTGCCGAAGCCGCCGCCGGTCAGCAAGTCGCGCGAAGCCCTCCTGCGCATTCTGCCAGGCATCTCGCTAGCTTGGCGCGACCTGCAGATCCGACATCACGGGGCGAAGGCTCTCACCTACCGTAAAAAGGCGAACATCGCGCTCTTCGAACCCAAGCCGTCGACCGTCAAGGGCTGGATCTTGGACATGGAGGAAAACGATTTCGATCCTCTCTGTCTCCGGAACGACTACAGGGATAATCGCCCGGAGTATTTCACGGCCGACGAACTCGTGCATCTTAACACCGCTGTTCGCGCAGCGTGCTCGACGGCGAAACCCGATCTCGCGGAGCTCCATCGCGGAATGGAGCGCGCGATGACGGCCGAGAACGGGATGCGCGGTCCGAACGACCAGCTTCGGATCCCCTGCGAGGAGACGCTTCGCAACCGCTACAATAAACAGCCGGAGATGTGGCGCGACCTGGGACGTGACGGGGCAGTAAGCGCGCGGCGCGAATGGCAGCCTGAGCATGGCGGCCGCGACGTTATCCGTCCCCTCGAGTGCGTCGAATGCGACGACCATGAAACGGACCTCCAGACTCTCCTGGTGAAGATCGGCATCTGGAAGACTCTCTCCAAGGCCGATCGCAAGAAGATCAAGCGCATCCGTCTTACGATCAGCGCGATGATTTGCGTGGCCACCCGCAGCATTGTCGCGTTGCATGTCAGCGCGGAGCCGCCTTCGCTCAAGTCGGCGATGACCGCTCTGGAAATGTCCACCCGCGACAAGACCGAAGTCGCCCGTCGGTTGGGATGCCATTCTTCATGGCCACAGGGAGGCACGTCGGAAGCCGTCGCGGTCGACAGCGCCGTCTACTTTGCCCATCGTCCATATCGCGTGGCCCTGAACGATGTGGGGACGGAGATTTTTCTCCCTCCCGCAGGTGAGGCTCCGTGGCGCGGTTTCATCGAGCGCTGGTTCCAGACCTTCTCTCATCAGATGTTCAACTACTTTGACGGAAGAACCTGGGGGTCGATCAGCGAGAAAGGCGATTATGACTCGGAGGCCCATGCCACCATGGTTGCCGATCAGGTTGCCGAATGCATGATCCGGTGGTGCGTCGACGGGTACCATAATGCCCCCCACTCCCAGCTCAACAACGCGACGCCTCTGAACACGTGGTATGAACTTGCGCGTGATCATGGCGTCCAGCCGGGGCCGACGGGTTCGCTTCGCACGCACCTTTTCGGAACCTACGTAACCCGCAAGGCTTCGAAGAAAGGTGTACGCGTCGCAGGTCTGTACTTCCAGAGCAAGGAACTTCAGCAGATCCGCCGGAAGGATTCCAAGATCCCGATCCTCGCCCGCGTCAACAATCACGACCTGGGCGCCATCTCCGTCCTCACAAAGCAGGGCTGGATCGAGGTTCCATGCGTCCACAAGGAACTGGAAGGGGTCAGCATCTGGCGGTGGCTGGCGACAACGGAGCGGCTCAAGCTCTTCAATCAGGAGAACGCCAAAGCTTCTCGCCGGACCCTGCTCGACACTTTTGCATGGCTCAAGGAGCAGGCGGAGATGGCCCGGCTCGAAGCCGGTCTCGTCAACCCGGTGCTGACCGACGAGGACTATCTCAGGTTCGAAAAACGAATGGACGGCGTGTTCACCCTCGTTGACAGCCCCGTAAAGGGCGAGCCGCGACCAGAAGGGGAATGGCACGCCTCCAACGAGCTTTTCGCGGCCCTGCGGATCGAGCCCATTGTCTACGCGAAGACCCGCAGCCAGAAGGCCATCCGCGAAGAGGCTGAGACGGGTGGACGTCCGCCGCTCGGCACCACGCACATCGCCGCCGCTGCCGCCACCGCTACCAGCAAAACCGCTCGCGAGGACGAGGTCGACAAGGAGACCTCGATCGTCCGGCGCATCGGCAACGACATCTTCGACGACGAATAGGAGCATAAGATGGCCCACCAGGATAATGATCACGACGCTCGCCGCAGCCGGGCCGCGATCGACCGAGTTCGCGGACTGATCGGCGACAAGCGCCTCGCCATTTCCGACCGCATTTCCGAGCTATACGGGAAGTACATCCCGCTCGATCGCGACGTGCTCCTGAGAGACGCGCTGACCGCCCTAGTCGCAAGCGTGACGACGCCGATCACAGGCAAACCTGACAAGCGCCGCATCGTAGCAGTTTGCGGCCGCTCCGGGGCGGGAAAGACGACCGCCATCATGAAGCATGTCAGCAGCCTCAAGGCCATGTCCTCGTACGTCGACGAGGACGGCGTGACCATTCACCCCATGATCTTCCTGGAGGCCAGCTCGCCGTGCACCCCGCGTCTTCTTGCCATCAGCGGCTTAGAGGCACTCGGGCACACCCCGCCTGACAGGATCCGCGAGAACGAAGCCTGGCTTCTCTTTCGCCGCCTCCTCAAGGTGCATAAGGTGATGTGGGTCGTGATAGACGAGGCGCAGAACGCCATCGAGACCGCAAATGTCCGGCAGGCCACGGTGATCGGAGATGCATTCAAGTCGCTGACCCAGATGCCCGACTGGCCCGTTCGGCTGATCCTCGCAGGGGTGCCTCCGCTTGCCAGTTTTCTTGCCCGCAAGCAGCTCTACAACCGCCGGACCGTGATCCCTTTCGACACGGTCGACGCGGACGACGGCACCGATGTCATCGACAGCATCCTGGAGACGATCGTCGTCGAGCACGCGGGAATGGAGATGCGCCTCAATCTCGGGCTCTATCGGGACGAGAACCATCAACTGAGCGACGATGACCTTCGGAAGAGTTTCCTCCGGAGACTGGCGCACGCTTGCGATGGTGAGTTCGGATCCGTCGTCCAGATGATCCGCGCAGCAGTCGAACGGGCCATCCTTGATCATCGAGAGCATGTGACGCTCGATGACTTCATCAAGACCTACGCCTCCTTCTCAGGATGCACGCCGAAGAAGAACGTCTTCAAGGCAAGCAACTGGGAGGAGCTCGAACCTGCCGTGGCCCTGCTCCGCGACGAGGACCGGGCATGGGAGGAAGCCCGCCTTCTGGCCAAGGGCAAGAATGCAACCAAATACGGAGTACGCCCCCAATGACCAGACTGTCGGAACTTCTTCCGTTCAATCAACGTGAGACCGTCGCCAGTTACTGCTCGCGTCTGGCGGCGGCATGCGGGTACAGGCACGCACGTTCTTTCGGGGCTGACCTCGGCTTTAGCTTCCAGGGATTGGCAATCGGCAACGAGGAGGACATCGACACCTTCTCGCGGCTGGTTGACAGGAGCAGCGCATCCTTGTCCGCCGGAGTCGTGACCACCGTCGGGAGGATGAACGAGATTGCCGGACATAAACTGAGCCGGGGATTGATGCAGCGGCAGCGGCTCAGGTACTGCCCCTGCTGCGTGGGCGATGACGAGCGCGGCCAGGCGGGAAGATTTGGCCATCGTGCCTTTGGCCGGATCGAGTGGCTCGTCAACGCTGTCCGGACCTGCACGGCCCACAACGTCATGATCGTCACATCCGAGATCGTGCCGCCACCAATGTTTCTGCACGACTTCGCTGCCAACCTGGCGAACGAGACAACTGGCGACGCAGGTATCGTGATCCCCCAGGCGATGGAACCCGACAGTCTTCAAAGACACGTCGAGGCCCGCCTTCGCTCTGCGACGACCACGTCGGCGTGGCTGGACTCCATGCCCCTGCATGTCGCCATCCGGCTGTGCGAGACGGTCGGCGCCTCTGAAAGAAACGGCCTCCGGTTCCGCAGCGATAGGATCGATCCCATCGAATGGTCGGCGTGCGCCGGCGCCGGGTACGACCTTCTCTGCGGCGGCGAGGCGGATTTCCGTGGTTGGCTGGAAAAACTCCTGTCCGATTTCGCGCTTGGACAGAGCGACATGGGCGGCCGCGTGTTGTTCGGGCGCCTCTACGAGCGGCTCGCGCACGAGACCGACGATCCGGCGTTCGACCCAGTCCGGGACATCATGCGCGACGTCGCCCTCGGCAGCCTCCCGCTTGGTCCCGGAGACGACTTTTTCGGACCCGTTAGGTACAGACGGCTACACTCGGTGCAGTCCGCGTCGCGGCAGTTCGGGATCCATCCCAAACGACTTCGCAAGCTGCTCGTGAACTCGGGGATGATCCCGGCGAAAGACGTTGCGAAGACCTTCGAGCGGATCCTTCTGCCTGCGGCCGACATGGAGAAATTCGTGGCGGAAGCACAGGCCGGTCTGGACGTTCCGGAAGCGAAGATCAGGCTCGGCGTCAGCAGGATCCAGTTCGACATCCTTGTCGAACATCGCCTGATTGTTCCCGTGGCAGGAGATCGGTGGGCCAGCGAGCTCGTCAGCGTTGACCGCCGCTTCGCTCCGGACGATCTCGATGACCTCCTTGCACGACTTCGGGAAAGCGTGACTATGGAGCCGTGGTCCGAGATGGTCGATATCGCGGTGGCATGTCGGCGGACGAACTGCCAGTTCATGGAGGTCATGGAGATGCTCCTCAACCGCTCGCTCAAGAAAGTCGCCATTGAACCCGGTCACCAAGGCATTTCAGGGTTCAGACTGGAAGTCGATGAAGTCCGACGGATGACGGCGGGCGAAGATCATGGATGCTACGCAATATCTGACCTGCAAAGTCTGATCCCGGCGTCTTCCCGGATCGTGTCTGGACTGCTCTCGGACGGATGGATTGCGACCGTCGAGCGTAGAAACCCGGCGAAGCGGTACATGCAAAAAGTGGTGGAACCTGAAACACTCGCCAAGTTCAAGGAAGAGTTTATCTCGTTAGGCAACCTGGCGAGCAGCAGGCGGACACGCACCTGGAGCCTGAAAAGGCAGCTTGAGGAAAGGTCCATCGAGCCAAAATTCATTGTGGCCGAGATGCCTTTTTACAGGCGAGCAGATTTGACTGACCTGTAGCATTTTGCACCTATAGGCATTCCAAGCCGGGCGTTTCGCCCGGTTTTTTTGTTTGATCAGGCAATTTGGCCAGATTCAGCTTTCAACATGGCCGGCGGTGCGTGGGTTATTGTGTTCGAGCGACCGGAAATCAATGCGTTACCCGAGAGTTGGCCAGTACCTAGCTGGTTTTCTCACTTGTGGATAACCGTCGGTTCCAAGTTATCGAAGGCGGAGGGCGAAAGTCCTCCGCTTGGATCGACATACCACAAACGGTGATAGGCGTTTCACCCATAAGCCCTTCAGATCCTTGTTCATTTCGAATTGGAACGAATGGCGTAAAAAAAGCGCTGGACTGCGGTCATAAGCAACCATTGCTTGATCTGTGGTCCTTGGTTCTCGGTCAGATCCCGCCTGTTAATAACGCGTTGATAAAATGGGGAACTCCGGAGGTAAAATCAAAGCTAAAATCTATTGATAGCGCCCATGCTTGTTTTCGTGGTATAAAAAGACCAGTTGGAGACGACGATCAAGGGTTCGACGTCTATGCTTATGTGACCAAGCCAGAGGTAATGTTCAAATACGCGCCTTCCAGAGTTGCGTTATTGAACCGTTAGAAATACCCTATGACGTGGTATGTGTGACATACGTAAGAATGGATTATCCGAACGGTCGGAATCCATCAGCAACGAAATCTGTTTTGAGCCGTGGCATCGTTACACATTGGGAGCTAGTGGAAGCTGATGAAACGGGTCTTTTGCCAGTCGATAGCAAAGAGCGCTATAGAAAACGAAACTGGTAGCGAAATGAGACTACGATGAAGGTCGATCTGATAGCTTCGAAGGATTACGAGCCAGCAGCTATCTATAATGAAGATTCAGATAGCTTAGAATATCTTCGCCTTTCGATGCCCTCTCTATATAGAAGAGTCGACTCGAGATTAACTCTCGTCCTTTCGTTGGAAGACCGATCCATAATCGGCTTCAAATTAAAAGGATTCAAAAACCTATATCTAAGAAAACTGAAATCCACCTTGGGCGCGCGATGCCCAGAATTTATTGAACTCGTGGATATAATCCAAGAAATGACGAACACCGCTGGCGCTGCGCTTTTTGAAGAGCAGCAAAAAATAGCGTACTCTTCCGCACTTGAAATGGCCGCGAAAGATAATGTTCACGTAAGGGACTTACCTAAAGTCGTCGGATAAGCCCTGTAGTT
Organism: Agrobacterium salinitolerans; assembly: GCF_027498475.1. NCBI lineage: Bacteria > Pseudomonadati > Pseudomonadota > Alphaproteobacteria > Hyphomicrobiales > Rhizobiaceae > Agrobacterium > Agrobacterium salinitolerans. Next base: position 24,361 of record NZ_JAPZLN010000010.1, read on the forward strand.
TTCTTCGTTTTCGCTTCTTTACCCTGCACGTTTGCAATCATCGCCACATCAAGTTGGGATGAGCAATTTTCCGAGATGCATGTTTTCCTCCGTACAAGGCGGAAGTCTCGGGGCGCGTAACCTCACCCCATAAAATCCACCAGCAACTTCACATTCAGCGCCGCAATCACCAGCGCGATCAACCATGCAATGGCCGAGAGCCAGAGTGGCGAGCGCAACTCGCCCATCTTCGTCCGGTCGGCGGTGAACATCACAAGCGGGAAGACGGCAAAGGAGAGCTGCAGGCTTAATACCACCTGCGTCAGGATCAGTAACTGGCCCGTGCCGCTGTCACCATAAAAGATGGTGACGGCGGCGGCAGGAACGATGGCGATGGCGCGGGTGATGAGGCGGCGCAGCCAGGGGGCGAGCCGCATCTTGAGGAAACCCTCCATCACGATCTGGCCCGCAAGCGTTGCCGTGACGGTGGAATTGATGCCGCAGCACAAAAGCGCCACGCCGAACAGCGTCGGCGCAATGGCAAGGCCGAGCAGCGGTGCGAGCAGATTATGCGCCTCTCCAAGTTCGGCGACATTCGTCTGCCCCGCCTTATTAAAAGTCGCCGCCGCGAGAATGAGGATCGCGGCATTGATGACGAGAGCGAATGTCAGCGCGATGGTGGAGTCGAGCGTGGCGAATTTCAAAGCCTCGCGTTTCTGCGCAATTGTTTTGCCGATTTCGCGGGTCTGCACGATGCCGGAATGCAGATAGAGATTATGCGGCATCACAGTTGCGCCCAGAATGCCGAGCGCCAGATAGAGCATGTCCGGGTTGGTCACGATGTCGGTCGTCGGCGCAAAACCGCGGATCACCTGGCCCCAGTCTGGATCGGCCAGCGCCAGCTGGATGGCGAAACACACGGCGATGACGCCAAGCAGCGTGATGACAAGCGCTTCCACCCAGCGGAAGCCAAGCCTTTGCAGGTAAAGGATCAGGAAGACATCGAGCGCGGTGATGAGGACGCCCAGCTCCAGCGGAATGCCGAAAATCAGGTTGAGACCGATCGCCGTACCGATGACCTCAGCGATATCGGTCGCGATGATGGCGATTTCGGCCAGCAGCCACAGCACCATCGCCACAGGTTTCGGATAGGCATCGCGACAGGCCTGCGCCAGATCGCGCCCGGAACCAATCGCAAGACGCGCACAGAGCGACTGAAGGACAACGGCCATGATGTTCGACATCAGCGCCACCGTCAGCAGCGTATAGCCGAACTTCGAACCACCGGCGAGCGACGTCGCCCAGTTTCCGGGATCCATATAACCGACGGCAACGAGATAGCCGGGGCCGAAAAAGGCCATGGCGCGCCGAAACGTCCCGGCATTCGGTTTGATGCGGATCGAGGAGTGAACGTCGGACAACGAGAGATCGTCGCCGTTCCGTCGCCATCCAAAGACAGGCTTGTCCATCTTATGTGCTTTCAAATGGGAGAATGAATTGATGCAATTGCAAATCATTCGCATAAGCGGCAGCGACTGGCAAGGGGCATTTTGCGGCCGGATATCGGCACACGACGCCGCAGGCGCGTGTCGAGCTTGCGCCTCACAGCCTTGTCATCTGCATGCCCTGTGGATTTCGGAACAGCTGCGCACCCGCCTGCGTTGGTCTTTGAGGAAGCACTCCAACACCGGGGGAAATTTATGCGACAGGGCCACAAATTCAGTCTGGTGAACCATCCAAGCCAGTGGCCGAAATATATTATGGCGAATAGGAAACCACGCGACTGGATGATGACGATCAGCGGAATCGTGCTGCTGTTCATTGTCGCCGCCGCGGTCGCCATGGGTTATCTCGTCACAAGCCACCCCGGCAAGCCGGAACCAAACCCCGGCATCGTTGAGGAGCAGGCGGCAGAGAACGGCGGGTAAGCGGCGGCGCAACCGCACCGGACTCAGCTGAGGCCAGCAAGATGCCCGCTGAACTGCGCCTCATGCAGACGGCTATAATGGCCCTTGGCAGCCAAGAGTTCGGCATGCGCGCCGGTTTCGGCAATACCGCTCTGGTCCACCACCACAATGCGCGAGGCATCGCGGATTGTCGCCAGCCGGTGGGCGATGACGAGCGTGGTGCGGCCCTTGGCAAGCTCGGTCAGCGATTGCTGGATGGCGCGCTCGGTTTCCGTGTCGAGCGCCGAGGTGGCCTCGTCGAGAATGAGGATCGGCGGGTTCTTGAGGAACATGCGGGCAATGGCGAGACGCTGTTTCTGCCCACCGGACAGTTTGACGCCGCGTTCGCCGATAACGGTGTCAAGCCCGAGCGGCATGGCCTCGATGACACCATCAAGACGGGCGCGCCGCGCCGCCTCCATGATCTCCGCATCCGAAGCGCCAAGCCGTCCATATTCGATATTCTCGCGGATCGTACCGCCGAACAGGAACACATCCTGCTGCACGATGCCGATCTGGTTGCGCAGCGAGGCGAGCTTCATCTTTCTGATATCGATGCCGTCAATGGTGATCGCACCGCTCGTCACATCGTAAAAGCGCGGCAAAAGCGAGCACAGCGTCGTCTTGCCCGCCCCCGAAGGACCGACGAAGGCAACAGTCTCGCCGGCGCTGATCTTCAGGTCGATATTGGTAAGAACCGTCTTGCCCTCGGCATAACCGAAACCGACATGGCGATATTCGATGTCGCCGCGCAGCAAGGGCGCTTCCACCGCATCGGGCGCATCGACGATATCGGGCGCGGTGTCTAGAAGTTCGGTAAAGCGGCGGAAACCGGCAATGCCCTTCGGATAGGTCTCGATGACCGAATTGATCTTTTCCACCGGCCGGAAAAACACGCCCACCAGCAGCAGGAAGCCGACGAAGCCGCCTTCCGTGAGATCGCCCGTCAGCACGAACCATGCACCGCAGATCATCACGATCATCTGCGTCAGGCGCATGCTCATATAGCTGAGCGAGGTGCTGGCCGCCATGATCTTGTAGGCATCGAGCTTGGTGCGACGGTATTTCTGATTGTCCTTCTCGAACAGCGTCCGCTCGTGATCCTCATTGGCGAAGGCCTGCACCACCCGCATGCCGCCGACATTTTCCTCGATACGGGCATTGAAATCCCCAACACGGCCGTAAAGCGCGCGAAAATTCTGCGTCATGCGGCCGCCGTAACGGCTGGTCACCCAGGCGGTAACGGGCACGACGGCGGCGGTGATGAGCGCCAGCGGCACATTCACCGACAGCATCAAAAGGAACGCGCCAATGAAGGTCATGATGGCGATGAAAAGGTCTTCGGGGCCGTGGTGGGCCACCTCGCCGATCTCTTCCAGGTCCTTGGTCAGCCGCCCGACCAGATGGCCGGTCTTCTGGTTGTCGAAATAACGGAAGGAAAGCTTCTGCAGATGATCGAAAGCCAGCCGCCGCATGTCGGTCTCGATATTGATGCCGAGCATGTGTCCCCAGTAGGTGACGGTCGCCATCAGCCCGGTATTCAGCACATAGATAAGCAGCAGCCCGACCGAAGCGGCAAGGATGATGGCCCATTCACCGCCCGGCAGCAGCACATCCACAAAGGCCTTCACCGCCATCGGAAAACCGAGTTCGAGCACGCCCGACAAAACCGCGCAGGAAAAATCGAGAATGAACAGACCGCGATAGGGGCGATAATAGGCGAAGAAACGGCGGAGCATGGCATGACCTGACGATCGGGCGCGGCGACGTGATGCCGCAGAAAAACGGAGTTTAATTGTCATATTTCAATGCGCGCGCCAAGACCGATGTTCTATTTTTACCAAAATCGTTCAATAGGTTCGGCAATAAACACACAACGGTAATGTGATCGGATTATATTGCACTTATATGTATCGGTGTGACAGAGTGAATGCACCCTTCGGGGAGAATGCGAGAAAGAGCCTGCCGTGAGTAACATTGACAGCCGTAAGCCCAGTGGCGAACCGAGATGGCTTGGTCCTGCCAGCCCGACGCGGATCGCCCTGATCCCGCCCATCTCGGCTGCGCGCTGGCTTCTCGTTCTCGTCGCTCTTGCCGGCATTTATTTCTTCCATGGCTTCCTCGTTCCCGTTCTCGCCGCTCTCGTCATCGGTTTCGCCAGCTGGCCGGTTTACACCCGGCTTCTGCGGCAGGTGGGCGGCAACACCACGCTCGGCGCCACCATCGCCATCATCCTCATCCTCGCCTTCCTCGTCGTGCCGATCTTCATCGCCGCCTCCTATACGGCAAGCGAAATCCGCGAATGGTTCGGCTGGGCGGTGCATGTCAACAAGACGGGTGCGCCCGTGCCGGGCTGGATCGCCGCCCTTCCCGCCGTCGGCCCCTGGCTTGGCGAACAATGGGTGAAATATATCGGCACGCCGGGCGCCATCGGCGAACTCATCCAGCTCGTCAGCGGCGCGAATATCGGCAATATCTATCGGGCGATCCTCGCCGCCGGCAACGGCGCGTTTCATCTGGTTCTGACCCTGCTGTTCATGCTGATCGCGCTGTTCTTCGTCTACCGCAACGGCGCAGGCTTCACCCGGCAGGTCGATCTGGTGGGCGAACGCATCCTGCCGACGCGGTGGGAACGCATTTCCCGCGTCGTGCCAGCCACCATCAGCTCCACGGTCACCGGCATGACGCTGATCGCCATCGGCGAAGGCATCATCCTCGGCATCGCCTACTGGATCGCCGGCGTGCCCTCACCCGTCACGCTCGGCGTGCTCACCGGCGTCATGGCGCTCATTCCGGGCGGTGCGCCGCTCTCGTTTACGCTGGTTTCGATCTATCTGGTCGCCAGCGGCTCGCCCGCCCACGGGTTGGCGCTGTTCGTCTGGGGTTCGGTGGAACTCTTCATCGTCGACAAGACCATCCGCCCGAAACTCGTCGGCGGCCCGATCAAGCTGCCCTTCCTGCCCACCTTTTTCGGCCTCGTCGGCGGCGTCAAGACCATGGGCTTCCTCGGCCTCTTCATCGGCCCGGTGCTGATGGCGCTTCTGGTGGCAATCTGGCGCGAATGGGTGCGCGAGGTGGAACTGTCCGCCGCCGCGATCCCCGAGGCTCCACCACCGCCGCCGACAGAGGACGATTCGGTTGATGAGGTTGCCGCGCTCGAAGAGGATAGCGAGCAAACGACCGCGTTTCGGAAAGCGGCGTTTTGATCGTTGAAGTCTGCGGCAGGCGCCTCCGTGATTAGATCGCGGCAGGGTCTCGGCAAACTGGCGCCGTAGTCTTAAAGCGCCTTCTCCATGAACAGGCTGAGCGGATCCGGCTTATAAGGCGCAAAGGCCTCGATCTCCACGAACCCCGCCTTGCGGTAAAGACCGATCGCCTCTGGCTGGCTGATGCCGGTCTCGAGGCGAATGGCGGAAAGGCCAAGCTCGGCGCCGCGCGCAAGAAGCGTATCCATGATCAGCTTGCCGATCCGCAATCCCCGCGCCTCGGGATCGACGAACATGCGCTTGATCTCCGCCGTGCCGTCACCCGCTTCCACCAGCGCGCCACAGCCGACCACGCGGCCATCGTGCCGCGCCACGAAAAACGAAACATTGTCCTGCTCAAGCTGGCCGATATCGACCAGATGATTGCTTTCGGCGGGATAAAGCGAGGCCATATAGGCGTTCGAAAGGTCGATGAGGCGCAGAACCGCATCCTGCCTCGGTGTTTCAAGCTTGATTTCGGTGGCCAATGCGATGCCTGCCTTCTCTGTAAAAATGCGTATTTCGTCGTAATGTCACTGCAATCGGGATAGATGAGTTTCTAGAGCATAATTCCCGACAGAGGCAACACACCCCATGAAAACAGCCCTCGTTCTCATGACCTTCCTTGGCTGCGACGACAGCGCCACCGATTGCCATTACCTCGCCACCTCGCAGCAGCGCTGGACGAGCATCGAACTGTGCGACGCCGTGTCGGAAAAGGAGCTGGAGCGTTACGCCAACGCGCCCTACCCTGTCGTGGTAGCCGTGTGCCAGACACCGGGCGAACAGGCGCCGCAGACGGCCGGTACGCAACCTCCAGCCACTGCGCCGGCCACTGCGCCGCAGGCAACGGCAGCGGTTACGCCGAAGGAGGAGGAAAGCCTCACAAAACAGGCAATCAGCCGTGTCAGCCGTATCCTGCCTTCCACGGAAGGCATAAAGCATCTCCTGGGCACGCCGGTGAGGATGGTTGAGAACAGCTATTCGTGGATCGCAAAGCGGTTCGATAAGTGATTGCTAGGAACCGATCTTCCCTCAATCTAGTGCTTGTCACAGGAATCTAGCCAGCCCAAGTCCTTAGGGCTTAGAGCGAGTCTTTTCGCCGCGCAGACGCGCGTCGGCTGGATTCCTGTGACAAGCACAGGAATGAGAGTGTGGGGATTCTCCTGCCCGGAAACATCACGAATCTCACGCCGCCTCGAGCGAAAGCGCTTCCGCGTAATACCGCGCCTTTTGCCGCTCTTCCGCAATGGCAAGTTTGCGCACGGCATGCAGCAATTCGAACAGCGTTTCGGAACCGTTGACGTCGCGGAAATGCGCCAGCAGTTCCGCCGAGACTGAGGCCGCCACATCGGAAAGCTGCGATCGGGCGGCGCGGCGCCACAGCAGCGTCGCCTCGATAAAGACGTCGACAACATCGCCGAAAAGACCGACCGACTGGAATAGCGCCTTCAACGCATGCGGCCGCCCGGTCGCCAGAATGGCGCGCACCTTGCAGTCATCTAGACCGGAGAGATTGACCATGGCCGCCGTGAAGAATTCCAGGCGTCCCGAACAGACGGCATGGATGAGCAGCGCGGGCGTCAGCTCCAGCCGCTGGCGCAGATGCTCCACCAGCGCCGGCAGCTCCGGCGAGGAAACGTTTGATGCGATAAGGATGGTGGCGGAATCTTCCGCCTCGCGGAAAACGCTGTCGGCGCGGTTTCGCGCGATCATCGCGTGAACGAGCGCGGAGCCTGCGAGAGCTTCGCTGATGCGGCCCACCAACAGGTGACGCGCATCGGCGGGCAGCGCCTCGCGGCGAAGCAGGAGGTCGCGAATATCGGCGTCCGAGCCATGACGCTCGGCGATGCGCCTGAGCGAAAACGGCGTGATAAAGGCATCGTCGTTTTCGAGCAGGATGATGGTTTCCGGCAGTTCGCCCACTTCGGCAAGCGCTGCGCAAACACCGCGCGGCAGGCCGGGCCGTGCCGCAATGAGCGCGCGCGTCAGGCTTTCGCCGCGCCCGGCCAGATCAACCAGGTCGGCCTCACCGAGAACCGGTGAACGGGCAATGACGGTGCAGGCGATTTCCGGCTGGTCTTCGGCGAGTGAAACGAGAATGGCGGGCGGTGCGTTATGGGCGTCGGCAAGCGCTTCGGCAAGCGCCAGCCGCACACGCGGCGAAGGATCGTCGAGCAGATAGGTCATCGCCATATAAGCGGCATCGCGGTTCTCGCGCGCCATGTCGGACTGAAGATAGGCACGGCCGAGCGCATTGGCGGCCTTCGCCCGCTCGGTCGATCCAGCCTTTTCAGACCAGCGAAGAAATGCCTGTACGATCACCTGAGCCTCGAAAACATTCGCAACAATGGATGACGGCATCATCGCCGCCACCATGTATAAAACTCTAGGCGCAAATGGTTTACGTTTGGTTCACCATAAAAATTAACCGCCGCCGAAGAAGGGCTATATTTACGGCGCGGTAGAAGGCCGCCGCAGCTGGAATACATCGCTGCCGCCATCGCAGTAATCCATATAGCCCATTCGTGCCACGGGTCGCGACAGCCCCATATCGATGCGGCCGTCGCGAATGATCGTTTCATCGATATGGATCGCCATGACCTGCCCGATCACCATCCACGAATCCGCTGGCTGGCCATCGACGTCCGTAAGCTGCTGTATCTGGGTCACGCGGCACTCCAGAACCGCCAGCGCCTCGCCGACGAAAGGCGCATCCACCACCCGCCCGTCGACGGCGGTGAGACCGGCAAGGGCGAATTCGTCGACATCATAACCGACGGGCGCCGAAGACGCATTCATCCGGTCCACCAGATGGCGGCTGACGAGATTGGCGGTGAAGACGCCGGTTTCCTCGACGTTGCGCAGGCTGTCCTTCCTGCCGCTGGAGGAGAACATCACAAGCTTTGGCCGGTCCGAAATCGCATTGAAGAAGGAATAGGGCGAGAGGTTGAGAGAACCGTCCCTGCCCTTCGAGCCGATCCAGCCGATCGGACGCGGCGCGACGATAGCCTTGAACGGATCATGCGGCAGGCCGTGCTGATTGGTGTCCGTGGTGTAGAACATCAAACGTCCCCGACCCAGGTGACGACATCGGCAAGCTCCGGCCGCGGCCGCTCCACCGGCGGGAATGTCGTCGAGCCGATATGAATGAACCCGGCCACTTTCTCTTCCGCGCCGACCTCGATTTCCGTAAGAAATGCGGAATCGAAAGCAAGCCATTCGGTCAGCCAGTTCGCTGCAAAACCGCTGGCATTGGCGGCGAAGATGAGGTTGAGGCACACAGCACCGGCGGACATGACCTGCTCCCATTCCGGGATTTTGAAATGCGGCTTTGCGGTGCTGATAACGGCGATAACGATGGGCGCGCGGGTGAAGCGTGTCCGTTCCGCTTCCTGCTGCTGCAGGTCCAGTTCCGGGTTCTTTTCAAGCGCGATCCTGAGCGCCGTCTCACCCATACGCACGCGCTCCTCGCCGCGATAAACGACGAAACGCCAGGGGGCCAGCTTGCCATGGTCGGGCACACGCACGGCAAGACGCAGGATTTCCTCGATTTCAGTCTTAGAAGGCCCCGGCTCGGCAAGTTGCAGGGCCGGGGTGGAACGGCGAACCTTGAGATAGTCGAGGAGCTTGATATCACTGGTCATGATTAAAAATCTTCCATTCTGCTGTCATCGCAAAAACATTGGGCCTTGAAATAGCCACGGCATTGGTTTTGAAGTGATCCGGGAAAATCAAGAAGTCAATCGGTATCGAAAATGTCGGCAATCAAAATCGCGGCACGTCTGACCATTGCATGTGCCGCGCTTGGCCTTTTATCACAAGCCGCTTTTTCGCAGGACGCCTTCAAAGACTTCAAGCAGCTCGGCGGCACGCCGAAAATGCCGAAGCTCAATGCTTTCACCGCCCCAACGGCGCCCAACGCCCCGGAAAGCGCCGCCCGTGACATCGCCATGGAAGCCAAGCTGACCAGCGAAGGCGAAGCGGTGAAGGAAGGCCTGTCATGGCGCGTATTCAGCCCCATTCCCGGCGCTGACGGCAAATTGCCGATGCTGGCAAGCTCGGAAGGCGGCTCCGCCGAATTTCATCTGGTGCCGGGCGAATATTTGGTCAACGTCGCCTTCGGGCGCGCGGGCGTCACCAAAAAGCTCAATGTCCCGACTTCAGGCAACGTGCAGAAACAGGTGCTGATTCTCGATGCTGGCGGCTTCGTACTGAATGCGGTTGCGGGTTCCGACAAGCAGATTTCCGGCAACCAGCTCAAATTTTCCGTCTATTCCTCAGACGTCCGCTCCGACGGCGAACGCGGCCTCGTCATGGCCGATATCAAGCCCAATACCATCGTGCGGCTGAACGCCGGGACCTATCACGTGGTTTCGGAATACGGCAATGTCAACGCGGTGGTGCGCGCCGACATCCAGGTGGAAGCCGGCAAGCTGACGGAAGCGACCCTGCAGCATCAGGCCGCGCAGATCACCCTCAAGCTGGTCTCAGAACCGGGCGGCGAAGCCATTGCCGATACGGCCTGGTCGGTGCTGAACGGCGGCGGCGACGTTGTCAACGAAAGCGTCAGCGCCTTTTCGACCATGGTTCTTGCCGAAGGCGAATATACCGCCATCGCCCGCAACAAGGACAAGGTCTACCAGCGCAATTTCAAGGTGACCTCCGGCCGGGATTCGGACGTGGAAGTGCTGATGAAGGACCAGGCGCCGGAAGAGATGTCCGGGGATTTTGAGTAGCCGACATTGCACATTCATCGTCTCGTCGGAGGCGAGATTGTGAGGAACGACCCACACCCTCCACGTCATCCTCGGGCTTGACCCGAGGATCCATTCCCCGCGCCAGACCGTGGATCCTCGGGTCAAGCCCGAGGATGACTTCAGAGAGCTTTAAGCGTCCCTTACCCCGCAAACAAAAACGGCCCCCAAAGAGGCCGTCGTTATTTGTCAAGCAACCTGCTTCTTCGCCGCAAGCTTGCGCTTTATATCCGGCGGCGTCGCCTCGTCCACGAGGCTGGTGATCGCCTCCTCGAGCGACATCGACGTCTGGTTCTGCGAACCGAGACGACGGATGTTGACGGTGCGCTCTTCCGCTTCCTTGCGGCCGCAAACGATGATGACCGGAACCTTGGTCACCGAATGCTCGCGGACCTTGTAATTGATCTTCTCGTTGCGGAAATCGGTCTCGACCGCCATGCCCGCTTCGCGCAGCGCTTCGGCGACTTCGCGGCCGTAATCATCGGCATCCGAGGTGATCGTCGCGACTACCACCTGCAGCGGGGCGAACCACAAGGGCATGTGACCGGCGAAGTTCTCGATCAGAATGCCGAGGAAACGCTCCATCGAACCGCAGATGGCGCGATGGATCATGACAGGCTGCGTCTTCTCCGAGTTCTGGTCGATATAGAAGGCACCAAAACGTTCAGGCAGATTGAAGTCCACCTGCGTCGTGCCGCACTGCCACTCACGGCCGATGGCGTCCTTCAGCGTATATTCGAACTTCGGCCCGTAGAATGCGCCCTCGCCCGGCAGGATGCCGGTCTTGATGCGGCCTTCGGACTGTTCCTCGATGGTCTTCAGAACCTCCATCATCACGCTTTCGGCGCGATCCCAGAGATCGTCGGAACCGACGCGCTTTTCAGGGCGCGTGGAGAGCTTGACGACGACTTCGCTGAAACCGAAATCCTCGTAGACCGAGAGGATCAGATCGTTGATGCGCAGGCATTCCGCCGCCATCTGCTCTTCCGTGCAGAAGACATGCGCATCGTCCTGCGTAAAGCCGCGAACGCGCATCAGGCCATGCAGGGCGCCGGAAGCCTCGTAGCGATGCACATTACCAAATTCCGCAAGGCGGACGGGCATTTCGCGGTAAGACTTCAAGCCATGTTTGAAGATCTGCACGTGACCCGGGCAGTTCATCGGCTTGAGCGCAAAGACACGCTGGTCGGCTTCCTCGTCATCGGGATGGGTGAAGGCATGGGCGGATTTCACCGCGAACATGTTTTCCTGATACCAGCCCCAGTGACCCGAAGTCTCCCACAGCGACTTGTCCAGAATCTGCGGCGCGTTGACTTCCTGATAGGTGTTGGCAAGCCGCCGGCGCATATAGGCCGTCAGCGTCTGGAACATGCGCCAGCCCTTGCCGTGCCAGAACACGACGCCCGGACCCTCTTCCTGGAAATGGAACAGGTCCATTTCGCGACCAAGGCGGCGATGGTCGCGCTTTTCGGCTTCGGCCAGAACATGCAGGTAATTGTCCAGCTCTTCCTGCGTTGCCCAGGCGGTGCCATAGATGCGCGACAACATCGCATTATTGCTGTCGCCGCGCCAATAGGCGCCGGCCACCTTCATCAGCTTGAAGGCCGTGCCAATCTGTCCCGTGGAGGCCATATGCGGACCGCGGCAAAGATCGAACCAGTCACCCTGATAATAGATCTTCAGGTCCTGGCCTTCGGGAATGGCGTCGACCAGTTCGCCCTTGTAGTTTTCGCCCTTGGCGGCAAAGACTTCCTTCGCCTTTTCGCGCGACCAGACCTCGCGGGTAAACGGCTTGTTGCGCTGAATGATCTCCTTCATCCGCTTTTCGATCTTCGGCAGATCTTCCGGCGTGAAAGGCTCGTTCTTGGCAAAGTCGTAATAAAAGCCGTTCTCGATAACAGGGCCGATCGTCACCTGCGTGCCGGGCCACAGTTCCTGCACGGCCTCGGCCATGACGTGGGCGGCATCGTGGCGGATGAGCTCCAGCGCGCGCTTGTCGTCGCGCGTGACGATCTCGATTTTGCCATCGGTGATGGTCTCGGACAAATCGCGCACGGTGCCATCAAGCGCAATGGCGACGGCCTTCTTGGCAAGCGATTTGGAGATGGATTCGGCGACCTCACGGCCGGTCGTACCGGCGGGGTAGCTGCGCACGGATCCATCGGGAAATGTAAGGGAAATGGCTTCAGACATCGTCTCGTGCTCCTGTCCAGTCCCGCCAACGAATGCGGGTGGTGTTGGAATAATGATTTGCCCGCAACAGGCCGGCACGCAGGCTGATAAAGGCTTTTGCCATTGCAGTCAAAGGTGAAGGGTGCTTCAGCGAAGCATTTCCGCAAGGCCATTGACCGTATTGGCGTTACGGGTCGTGCCGACACCAAGCCTTTTGGTGGTCAGGACAGGCAACAGCCGGCTCTCGCTCGGTTTGCCGCAAAAATCGATCCATAGATCGCCACCGGCAAGCGTGATCTTCTCCCTGCCCCGATATTTCTCCAGCAATTCGAGGACGCTGTGGTCCAACGGCGCCCGCATGACCCTCACGCAGACATCCGGCGGATTGCCTTGCGGAAACGGATTATCCGCCGCCAGTTTCAGCCAGTCGTCGCCCGCGCGAACGAGAATATCGACATGTTTACCGAAACGCTTTTCGAAGGCGCGCTCCAGCCTGTCCTCGATCTCGCGAACAGGTGCCATCTCGGCGCGAAAAACCAGATTTCCGGTCGCGACAAGCGTCTTGCAGTCGGTAAACCCCAGCTGTTCCGCCAATGCCCTGAGATCGGCCATGATGAGCCGCTTGCCGGGGCCGAGCACGATGCTGTGCAGCAAGGCCACATAGTCATTCATCGATGCAGGCTCCAGTAACGCCACGGCGCCCACCAGCGCCCCGTGCTGCCGAGCGCTTCCGGCACCGGGTCCAGCCCGCTGGTGCCGCCCGGGCCGCAGCGCGCCACGCGAAACAGCGTCATCCACCCGCCGGCCCACAGCCCGTGGCGAGCAATCGCCTCATAGCCATATTCGGAACAGGTGGGGATATGGCGGCAGGAATTTCCGACGAAGCCGGATAGCGTCAGCTGATAAAGCCGGATGAAACCCACGCCCAGAAGCCGCCCCGGCGTTTTGGCGAAGCTGCCCGCCCAATTGCGGGATCGGCTCGCTTTTTCCGCTGTCTGCTGGTGCCGGCAGCCCGGTTCGCCACACATCGCCTAACCCGCAACGTTCAGAGCCGGCCGCCCCTCAATCTGGTCGAGCGCATCGACCACCGCTTCGAAGGTCAGCATGGTGGACGCGTGGCGCGCCTTGAAATCCCTGACCGGCAAAAGCACCCGCATGTCCTCAAAACGACCCGTCGGCCCCTCACCGTCCTGTTTCAGCATGACGAGCATGTCTTCCCGCGCCTGCCGGATTTCGCCGCTGGAAGCCCCGACAATGTGATGCGCCATGATGGAGGCCGAGGCCTGCCCCAGTGCACATGCACGGACTTCGTGCGAAAAAGCCGTCACTATGCCGTCTTCAACCTTCAGATAGACCTTGAGTTTAGAGCCGCATAGTCGCGAGTGTTTTTCAGCACTCGCATCGGCATCCTCGAGAATTCCCGTCAGTGGAATATTCCCGGCGAAGTCCAGAATGCGATTGTTGTAGATATCGTCCATCGTCAGGTGCCCGGCGCGCTCAAGAATGCCCAAAAACAGGACAGGTCAGATTTTTCAAACACAGCGTTTGTCGCAGTGAAGCTTTCCTGCCCTTCATTCTCATTATATGCTAACGAGCTTTCTGGACATCAAGCCGTGATGAAATTAACGGCTCCGATACCGAAATAACAGCACCGGTCTTGCCAAAATGCTGTAAAACAACCAGATAGCAGCAACTGCGAACATGAGTTCGCGATGAAAAACGAATTCAGGTGCGGCCTTTACCCGCATCGGGAGAGACGGAATGGATGCGATCGTGAAGAATTTCCCCGGCGCTGGCGCAAAACCCGACGTGGCAGAAGCTCGCCCAAGCCAGGCCGAAGCGGAAGAAGCAGTGCGCGTTCTTTTGCGCTGGGCAGGAGAAAATCCCGCCCGCGAAGGACTTCTGGATACGCCGAAGCGTGTCGCCAAGGCCTATCGCGAGCTTTTTGCCGGTTATGAGCTGAATGTTCAGGACGTGCTTGGCACGACCTTCGAGGAAGTCGGCGGTTATGACGATGTGGTGCTGGTGCGCGACATCCCCTTCTTCTCCCATTGCGAGCACCATATGGTGCCGATCGTCGGTAAGGCGCATGTCGCCTATCTTCCGGCCGGTCGCGTGCTCGGCCTGTCGAAGATCGCCCGCGTTGTCGAAATCTTCGGCCGCCGCCTGCAGACGCAGGAAAACATGACCGCGCAGATCGCAAGATCGATCGAAGAAACGCTGAAGCCGCGCGGTGTGGCCGTGATGATCGACGCCGAACATATGTGCATGTCCATGCGCGGCGTCAACAAGCAGGGGTCCACGACGCTGACCACCAGCTTCACCGGCACGTTCAAGAACGATCCGGCCGAGCAGGTGCGCTTCATGACCATGGTGCGGAACCGCTAATCGTTCCGCCATTTTCCGGGGTTACCATGTCCATTCCCTTTCCATCCGCGCCTGCGGACAAGGAAGTGCTCGAAAACGCAGGCCTGTTCTCGCCGAAATTCGATGCTCACGGCCTCGTTACCGCCGTGGTCACCGATGCGCGTGACGGCGAATTGCTGATGGTTGCCCATATGAACGCTGAAGCTTTGTCGCTGACGCTCGAAACCGGCATCGCCCATTACTACAGCCGCTCGCGCGACAAAATCTGGAAGAAGGGCGAGACCTCCGGCAACCTGCAGACGGTGAAGGAATTCCGCACCGATTGCGACCAGGACGCCGTGTGGCTGAAGGTCTCCGTCGCCGGCCATGACGCGACCTGCCACACCGGCCGCCGCTCCTGCTTTTATCGCAAAGTCGAACTCTCCGACGGCCAGGCGGTGACGAAGATCACCGACGATACCCGCCATTTCGATCCGGCGACCACCTATTCCGCAACTTGAACGGCTACCTTCCATCGGCCGCACCAATTTGCTACCAATATAGCGGGTTCCGGGGATAGGACGGAGCCTGACGGAACTGGCAGGGAGTGCAGTCATGTTGGGATGGGGAAATCGTCACAATCAACTTTCGGCTGGCAATCCCGAAGCCTTCGGCAACGAACCGCCGGTCACCCAGATCGTCGACAAGCACCGCATAGCGCTCGCGCTTGGCGGTGGGGCTGCGCGCGGCTGGGCCCATATCGGCGTCCTGCGGGCGCTGGATGAGGCAGGGGTGAAGATCGGCATGATCGCCGGCACCTCGATCGGCGCGCTGGTCGGTGGTTGTTATCTCGCCGGCAAGCTCGATGAGCTGGAAGAATTCGCCCGCTCGCTGACGATGCGCCGCATTGCCGGGCTGCTCGATCTCACCATCGGCGGCGGCGGGCTCTTCGGCGGCATGCGGCTGACCAAGCGCATGCAGGAACATCTGGAAGGCCTGCGCGTCGAAAACCTCGACCATCCCTTCATCGCGGTCGCGACGGAACTGCGCACCGGCCACGAGGTCTGGATTCACCAGGGCGATCTCGTCACCGCGCTGCGCTCTTCCTATGCGCTGCCGGGCATTTTCGAACCCGTGCAGTGCAACGGCCGCACGCTGATCGACGGCGCGCTCGTCAATCCCGTACCGGTTTCGGTCTGCCGGGCCTATGAGCAGGCGCTGGTCGTCGCGGTCAATCTGAATTACGATCTTTTCGGCCGCTCCGCCGTGGTCAAGCACTCCGCGTCACCATCGCATGGCGGCGTTGCGCCGGCTGTGGAAAGCCCGCCGCGTCCCGGCCTGCCGGGCGTCATGGTGCAGGCCTTCAACATCATTCAGGACAGGATTTCGCGCTCGCGCCTGGCGGGCGACCCGCCCGACCTGATGCTTCACCCCCGCATCAACGATATCGGCCTCTCGGAATTCCATCGCGCCAGTGAAGCCATCGACCGGGGATATGAGGAAACACGCTCCCGCATTCCGGAACTGGAGCGCATGCAGCAGGCATTCCGGCGCTGATGCGCGAGACCCTCATTCCTATGCTTGTCAAACGAATCCAGCCGACGCATCTGCGTGGCGGAGGGACTCCTTTCAGCCCAAGGACTTGGGCTGACTAGATTCCTGTGGCGAGCACAGGAATGAGGGACGTGATTCGCGTCGCGAACGAAATCACCCGGCAATATAGGCCTTGATTTGCTCCGCTTCGGCTTCGATCTCGCCAATCCGCGCCTTCACCACGTCGCCGATGGAGATGATGCCGGCAAGGCGGCCATTTTCTTCAACCGGCACATGCCTGAAGCGTCCGCCGGTCATGATTTCCATCAGCTGATCGGTGGTGGAATTATGCTGGCAGCGAATGACATTCTTGGTCATGGCCACCGACACGGATTGCTGGAGGGAGGCGGCGCCCTTGCCCGCCACAGCCTTTACGAGATCGCGCTCCGTGAAGATGCCGAGAACGACGCCATCGGCGTCTGTCACGACGACGGAACCGATCTTGTGAGCGTGCAGCGTTCCCGCCGCCTCACCGATGCTGACCTCCGGACCGACAGTCACGACGTCCCGGCCCTTGCGGTCGAGAAGATCCTTTACGAATGTTGCCATGCCTTCCTCCTCTTTGCAGCGACCCGCAGCGCCGCAGTCTCCCCCGGCGGTTGCAAATCATGGGATATGGTGCGCTGAGGCCCGCATGAATGCAATCCCGGATGGGACGCGCGAAAGCAAATTTGCGCCACGGCCGACAAGGAGCGTGATCGGCTCAGACCAGTCGCCGATCGAAAAGCCCGAAGAACAGGAAGCCGAGCAGAAAGCCGAAGACATGCGCGTCCCAGGCGATTTTGCCGCCGACATCGCCGAACAGCGGCACGCCGACCGCAATCAGCACATTGCCGAACAGCCACATCAGCGTGAAGATCAGCACGGTGCGGTTGGAAAGCGCCCCGAGAATGCTCTGTCTCGGCATCAGATGCCCGAAGGAGGCGCTATATCCACCGCGCGCAGGAAAGGCAAAGCGGCAGGCCGCCCCCATCAGCGCCGAAACGACACCGGACGCCCCGATCAGCACCGTCACATCGCCCCAGTTCAGCGCCGCATGGCCGAAGGCGGAAACGGCGGCGGAAATGCACCATAACAGCACGAAGCGCACTGTTCCGATCCGGCGCAGAACCGGCGCGCCAAAGGCCATCAGCCACAATCCGTTAAAGAGAATATGCTCGATGCCGCCATGCAGGAAAGAATAGGTCACCGGCGTCCAGAGCCATTCCAGACCCTGCTGGGAAAACGGCACCGCATAACGCAGCGGAATGAAGCCGAAGGTGAAGATAAACCAGCCATTGCCTTCCTCCGAAAGAAGATAGGCGGGAACGACATAAGCCACGATCAGCGCGGCCAGAATGCCGACCAGCAGCGACGGCAAGTTGAAGACGGGATTGTTCGTGTCGTCTTTCGGCTCCGGCGTTTCCGAAACCGGCGGCTGTTCGCCGTCCCCGTAGGACATGATCCCATCCCTGTCTTGGTCGAATTTTGCGTTCCCCGAGCAATATAGGAAGCCCGAACGAAAAAAAAAGCCGTCCCGCCTTCGAAGCGCGCGACGCCCAAACCGCTATCGGCAAGGACGCCGGGCCGCAGACGGTCCGGCTTGCGGGCCCGCCTTGAAATAACAGGCGACGCCATCGAATTGTGCTGACGGAGCTTTCCCCGACATGGCCGTTCCGATGCCACGACTATCGCCACCGGGCAATATCAACCCTTTGTTAACCTTAATAAATCCACTTGGCACGAAAATCGCTAGACCTCCAGATACAGACGTTCGGATGGACATGATGTCCCAAAAACGAACATGGAGAGATGCTATGAAGAGCATGGCCGGACTGGAGATATACGCTTATTGGGATGAACTGCGCGGCAAGCGATCGGCCCCGCGACGCGAGGACATCGATCCCGCAAAGCTGAAACATCACCTCGGCGATCTTTTTATCCTCACGGACAAGGGAGAGAACACCCCGTTTTTCCGCCTTGCCGGTACACGTCTTTGCGACCTGTTCGGCCGGGAATTGCGGGATCGCCCGTTTTCGGAGTTATGGCAGCCGGCGAACGCCGTCTTCCCCTGCCGCGTCGCGCGCGGCATCCTGCACCACCAGTTACCCGTGGTCTTCGATGTCGAGGCGGAGGATAGCTATGGCGCGGCGCCGCTGGCATTCGAAATGCTGCTCCTGCCGCTGCGCACCGATCCCGACGCCGCCCCAAGGCTGCTCGGGGCGCTGCTTGCGGAGCGGCCGCGACACGAATTCGCCGCGCCCATCCAGTGCCTGTCCATAAAGAGCAGCCGCCTGCTGCTCCTGGACATCGCGCCGGAAGGGTATCCGGTGAATGGGATGGCCGCCGATACACCGCGCGCCGAAAGCCGCTGACGGACCTGTTCCAACGCTCCCCGCCCCTCCAGGAGAGGTCCGGCAGCACCCGAATCTCAAAAAAATACGTCAGAACTGTAACGATATTGCCGATCAGAAAAATTGTAGAGATTAAACAATACAGTCTGTTAACTCGCGCAAGGTAGAAACTTACCGTCATCATTCATTACAATTGCGCTGCCCATGTTTTCGTCTCGTTCGGCCAACACCGCCCAAATCCTGCGTCCGGTTGAGGAAGCTCACCTCGACGACGCCGTCCGTGTGTCCTTCACCGGCCGCCTGATGTTGCCCGATCATGAAGAATATGATTGCACCGCAACCGAGATGACCGCCGAAAGGGCGCAGTTCACCTGCCCAGGCATTGCCCGCCGCGGTGATCGCGTCATCGCCTATCTCCAGCATATCGGTCGGATCGAAGGCACGGTGACATCACTCATCGCATCCGGATTCCTCATCGCCATCAACGCGCCGGAGCGCAAGCGGGAAAAACTCGCCGCGCAGCTCGCCTGGATCGCCAAGCGTCAATTGCTCGGCCTGCCGGAAGACCGCCGCCACGACCGTCTGACGCCGCGTAACGCCAAGGCACAGCTCGTTCTGGAAGACGGCGTGCTCGTCGCCTGCCGGCTGATCGACCTTTCCCTGTCAGGTGCGGCCATTGAGATCGAAAACCGGCCGCCGCTCGGAAGCCGGGTCCAGCTCGGCAAGAATATGAGCGGCAAGATCGTGCGCCACTTCATGGAAGGCGTCGCGGTCGAATTCGACCGGGTGCAATCGCCCGACGCGCTGATTGAGTTTCTCTAGGACGTTCCATCGAACGCGGCAGGTTTTGCGCCCGTAAGAATACGGCGGCGTCTTCAGCGCGCGTTGCGCTCGCCCCATCGTCTCACAATTGAGGAGATTCCCTGATCGCGGTGTGGCGGTCTATGCTCTGCCCTTCGCGGCAGCGTGACGATCACACATCGCTCATGGCGTCCGCCGCTCCATTCTCTGCTTCTCTCCGCCGAACACTTCGATTTTCACGCCATGACCGCGCCGGCTCTGATCCGAGACAGCGCCGCGGACCATTTCGCGCCCTCGCTCAGGTCAGCCGCCGCGCGAACTGGGACGAAAAGCGCTCCGCAAAACTTTTTTCCCGGAAAAAATGCAGTTTTTTTGAAGTTTTTTTGCCGCTTTTTCCTGCCTGTCCCAGCCTGAAACAGCCATCCCGAAACGGGAAATCCACCACTTCCTTGAGCGCCGTGAACCGGCCGCGCGCCGCCATGAAAACCGCAGGACGCGGAAAATCGCTGTCAATACAGCGATCTAGATGGCTACCAAAAGCCTAAGGCCAAGACGCGTAAAATTGTAATAAAATTTGCTTCAAACACGCATAAAAACTAGTTCGAATACAGTTCAAAACAACGGCTAATTTGCTGAAATTTAAGCTAAAATTGCGCTTCGCAAATTTCCGCCGGGTCAAAATATACCTGCGAATGTCTCCTCACCACGGGGAGACAAGCAATGAACAAGAACAACCGTTTCGTTTTCACTCTGATCGCATTCATCGTCAGCGCCTTCGCGCATCAGGCAAGCGCCTCGCCCGCCGCCGTCATGCGCGTCATCGGCAAAGCCAACCCGCCGATCGGCCACTATGAATTCTGCCAGACCTATCAGAGCGAATGCCAGCCGACCTCGCTGGACAACGGCCCGATGAAGCTGACCGAAGAGCGCTGGAAGACGATGCTCGACGTCAACTACACCGTCAACACCACCATCACGCCGATGACCGACATGGAAATCTATGGCGTCGAAGAACGCTGGGCCTATCCCACCACGGTCGGCGACTGCGAAGACTTCGTGCTCCTGAAGCGCAAGATGCTGATGAACAAGGGCTTCTCCGCCTCCAACCTCCTGATCACCGTGGTTCTGCAGCCGAATGGCGAAGGCCATGCCGTTCTGACCGTCCGCACCGATCGTGGCGATTTTGTTCTCGACAACATGCGCAACAAGGTCATGAACTGGTCGGAAACCGAATATACCTATCTGAAGCGCCAGGACACCGCCAATCCCGGCCGCTGGGTGAAAATTCAGGATGGTCGTGCCACCACTGCGGTCGGCGGCATCAACTGAACCAACAAACGACCTGTCTCCCCAAACGAAAAAGCCGGCTCCGCAAGGATGCCGGCTTTTTCATGTTCCAATCCGTTAAGCGTCAGAGCAACCCAAGCTCCGCCAGTTCCCGCCTGAGATCGGAAGGCATGTCCTCGCCGCCCATGCCGCCGCCGAGATCGCGTGGCGCTTCATCGTCCTTCAGGTAACGCCAGCCCTGAAACGGGCGCTTCGGCGCGGGTGAGGTTTCGATGACCTCTGGGCCGAGAATGAGATCGCAGCGGGAAATACCGTCTTCGCCCTTGAAGGAGCGGATATCGAGAAGTGTCTGCCGCGCCTGCACCTGTCCCTTGATGACCCAGTAGAGAGAGCCGCCTTCCAGCAGTTCCTCGACGCGCTTTGGGATCATCCGGGTGGTGTGGACGCTATGCGGCTCAAGGCCAGCGGCAATTGCTGTCAGCGCGCGGTGCGCGACCCAGTCTCGCAAGTCCTGGATCGAATCCGCGCCAACGCAAAGTTTGATGAGATGTAGAGGCATGCCTCTATCAATGCCTTTTTGCGACGGGCGTCAAGCATCTGCACGACGCCTGCCGCCCTGCCCGCTCAGCACTCCACAACGTTGACGGCGAGGCCGCCGGTGGAAGTTTCCTTGTATTTCTCGCTCATGTCGTTGCCGGTCTGGCGCATGGTCTCGATGCAGGCATCGAGCGGCACGAAATGCTGGCCGTCACCCTTCAGCGCCAGCGAAGCCGCTGTTACCGCCTTGACGGCGCCAAGCGCGTTGCGCTCGATGCACGGCACCTGCACGAGGCCCGCGATCGGATCGCAGGTCATGCCAAGGTGATGTTCGAGCGCGATCTCTGCGGCATTCTCCACCTGTTCGGGCGATCCGCCCATGACCGCGGCAAGACCCGCCGCCGCCATGGCCGCAGCCGATCCGACTTCGCCCTGACAGCCCACTTCCGCGCCCGATATCGAGGCATTGTGCTTGATGATGCCGCCGATGGCGGCGGCCGTCAGCAGGAAGTCCCGCACGTCGTCAATCGTCGCATCCTCATGGAAATGCCGGAAATATCTGACGGTGGCCGGAACGACACCAGCCGCACCATTGGTCGGCGCGGTCACCACGCGGCCGCCGGCGGCGTTTTCCTCGTTCACGGCCATGGCGTAGACGCTCAGCCAGTCATTGGCCATGACCGGGTTCAGCCGGTTGCTGCGCCATTCCGCATTCAGCTTTTCGTAAATGGAGCGGGCGCGGCGGCGCACCTTCAGACCGCCAGGCATGATGCCATCCACTTTCAGACCGCGCTCGATGCAGCCATTCATGGCTTCCCAGATCTGGTCGAGACGCTCGTTCAGTTCTTCGCGGGAAACCACCGTCTCCTCGTTGGCGCGCTTCATCTGGGCGATGGTGCGGCCGGAACGGGCCGCCATATCCAGCATTTCCCGCGCCGTCCCGAAGGGATAAGGCACGCGCGGACCGTTATCGATGGTCTTGCCGCGCTGCTTGATCGCCTCCAGTTCCGTATCGGTCACGACGAAACCGCCGCCGACGGAATAATAGATGCGCTTGATGAGAAGCCTGCCCTGATTGTCGAAGGCGGAAAAAGTCATGCCGTTGGCGTGGCCGGGCAGTGGGTTCTTCTTGTCGAAGACGAGATCCTCGGCCGGATGGAACAGATAGGACGGGTGACCGGGCGGTGTGACCGTGCCCGCCTTTTCGACCGTGTCGATGATCGCATCCATGGCATCGGGATCGACAAGGTCCGGCCGCTCGCCGGTCAGGCCGAGGATGACGGCACGCCCGGTACCGTGGCCAATGCCGGTAAAGGCAAGCGAACCGTGCAGGCTGACCTTCAGCTGCGCAACGGCCGCGCCTGCCGGCCGCGGCCACTCATCGCTAAGGATCAGCGCCAGAAAGCGGTTAGCCGCCGTCATCGGCCCCATCGTATGGGAGCTCGAAGGACCGATACCGATCTTGAAGACGTCAAAGACCGAAAGAAACATGAAGTTCG
Organism: Agrobacterium salinitolerans; assembly: GCF_027498475.1. Lineage (NCBI taxonomy): Bacteria > Pseudomonadati > Pseudomonadota > Alphaproteobacteria > Hyphomicrobiales > Rhizobiaceae > Agrobacterium > Agrobacterium salinitolerans. Next base: position 46,856 of record NZ_JAPZLN010000010.1, read on the forward strand.
CCCTGAATAAGAATGGATTCCTCCACCATCATATCCAAAGCGGCAACGGATCGCCACAAAAGAGCGTCAGCGGTTTGCGCAGCTGCGACATGAGCGTCCCGGAAACGAAAACAGCACGGTTTCCAGAGGAAAACCGCGCCGTTTCAAAACCCGTCATTCAGGAGAAGTGCTTATGGGCTGCCAAAAATGTATGTCAATGCGAGAAAAGCGGCAAAGCCTGCAAGTGCGCGCAAAGTGACGCCCCAGCAGGATTTCTGAGCGGTTTCTTCCATGATTACTCCAGCTATTCACTCTCCGGGGGATCTTCAAGACCCGGCCCGTTGAGCCAAGCATTTATTAAAATCCGGCGGCGAAGGCAAATGCAAAAAGCGGCTAAATGAAGGCGTTTTTGACAGGCTGCCATTCGCGGTATGCATAGGTATGTGAAAAAACAAGGTGTTAGCGCGATGTGTGTTTAAGCGCCATTTTGGCGATCGCCGCAATTTAGGCTAAAGTGTAACCGTTATTTAAAGCTTTCCCACAAACGCCTGTTGAAAACTCATTCGGCAAAACACCTTAGAGTCGAATTTCTTTTGCCGAAGCGCCGAGTCTTGAAAGGCCGCGATTGCTGCTTTATCGACGATGGCAACGACAACGATGCGAGTCTTTCCATGCAGCAGGCATCCTCCTTTCCTGATCGCGAAACGGTCGCGTCGAAACTCACTTCGCTTGGCAGTGAGGATAAAGCCTGGGTGCTGCTGTTGATGGAAAACGCCCTGCAGGACGAAAACCTGCTGGCCGGCCTCAATCTTTATCTCGACCGGCAGGCCAGTGCCCGTTTCCTCAACAGCCTGAAACTGGAAACGGCGGGCGGATGGCTTGGCGGCAATGCCCCTGCCCGGCTGCAGATTCGCATCACCGAAACCGCAAGGGCCAGCCAGCACCCCGCCTATATCGCCTTCCGCAAGGGGTTGACGGCATCGGCCGGTCTCGAAAAAGCCTATCCCAAGGCGCCGATCTGATCGGCCCGCCTAGTCCGGCACCCTGTCGACAACAGCGATAATCGGCCCCATCGGAAAGAGCGAGTCCCGCCTTTTCATCGCGGGAATATCGACGCTTGAGATCGTGCCGTCGAGATAGAGCGCGTTCGGCGCATCCAGCACATCCCTGAACAGCGTGGCGAAATCGTAAAATCGCACGGTATTTTCCGAAATCGCGAAATGCACCATGCCGTCGCTGGAAACGCCGACGCCGTTGCGCCGCTTCAGACTGTCGCTATCGGGCAGAAAGCGCGGATGCAGCGCGCCGTCTATGACGAGCATCGGCCCGGATTGCGTGGCGAAATCCGGTTTCGGATCCGCCGCCAGATAGGCCCCGGTTTCCAGTACGCCAGCCTTGTCCCCCTTCAGATAAAACACACCGTTCGGCAGAAGGTGAAAATTACCCCAGCCGCCCCGCGTGCTGATCGATGAGCGCTCCACCCCATTTTCAATGTAGAGGCCGACCGGCGAATAGTCGGAATGATACATGCCGCCGTTCATGGCGAAGATGCTGAACACATGCTGGCGCCACAGGGCTGAAGAAAGATCGGCGAAATTCCGATATCCCTGCCCGGAGATATGGTCGCGATCATAAATACGGATGGTATTCTTCGCCGGATCGAAACTGCAGACGATATAGCGCCCACCCGCATGGTCGATGGCCTTGCAGAAATCCGCCTGCCCGCCGGCCTGCGCGGAAAATGGCAAAAGCAACGGCAGCAGCAACTGCGCCAGTTTCTTCATCGATAAAATCATGCCCGCCCCTTTGATTCTCATCAGGCGAACATTCGCAGGGAAATTCGGTCAAAGAAAAGGCGTCGCCCTGGTTTTCGGGCAACGCCTTTCCGGGAGGGGAGTCGATTAACGGCGCGCTGCGCGGTCCACGCTGCGGCCGGCATCCTGCGTCGCGTCAACGGCGTTTGCCGTATCCCGGCCCATGCCGCGAATGGTGTTGCCGCAGGAACTCAGGGTGACAACGGTCAGCAAGGCCACGAAAACGGTCGAAAGAATACGTGTAATCATGTGAAACTACTCCCCTATGACTTGCCGTCCAAAGGCAAGCGCCGATGTGATATGCGTCACAATAACGTGAGTCCGAAAAAACGGTTCCAGCGGCATTTCAAAAAATCCCGTCGATGAAAATTAACATGGTTTTGAAGTTCACGCGTGAAACTCGGCATCTGGATCATGGCTTAGGAAAATCCCGTGGGTGATATGACTGACATCAACAATCGGCTTCTGGTGATGACGGCCGGGGGCGCAAACCCCAATGTCATGATCAATGCGCTGGCGACACGATTTCCCGATATCCATGTTTTCATGGAGCAGCCGGAAAGCAAGTCGGTGATTTTCCGGCGGCGTGCGCGCCGACTGGGCTGGATAATCGCCGCAGGCCAGATGGCGACGATGATCGCCTCACGGCTCGGCAAACGCTTCACGGTGCGTAGAAGCGCTGAGATCATCGCCGAACACGGTCTTTCCGCCGATCTCCACCACAGCCTTCCCGTCACGCAATTCGCCTCGCTCAACGATGAAGAATGCCGCAACGCCGCCAATCTGCTGAAACCGGCGGCGATCTTCACCATTTCCTGCCGCCTGCTGACGCCAGCCACGCTGCAAGCCCTGCAATGCCCGGTCATCAATTTCCACGCCGGCATCAACCCCGCATATCGTGGCCAGATGGGCGGTTACTGGGCACTGGTGGAAAGGGACCGCGGCAATTTCGGCGCGACCGTGCATCTGGTCGACAAGGGTGTGGATACCGGCGCCACGCTCTACGAAAAGCGGCTGAAACCCTCGCCTTCCGACACGATTGCCACCTATCCGCTGCTCTTGACCGCCGCTTCGGTGGATATCGCCGTCAGCGCCATAGAGGACGCCCTTTCCGGCAGCCTTGCGCCGCAGCCGCCTTCGCCCGGCAAATCGGTACTGCGCTTCCCGCCAACCATCTGGACCTGGCTGTGGAATGGCCTGACGAAACGAATCTGGTAAAACCGCACGTCAATGAATTGGGGGCGAGCTTCGTCGCAGATGCAAGCCTGTCTTGCCGCAACAGGCACAGACTTCGCCGCGAAATAGGTGCATGGTAATAAAAAGGATCACGCACAAATTGCCCGATATTTCCGCTGCTCCCATCATTCCCGCCTCCATCGAAGCCTCGCCCGCGCAGGTGCTTGGCGCGACCGACCTTGCTGGCCTTTTTCCGCAGGGCGTGCGCGTCTATCTCACCGACACCGGAGCGGCCTCGCAGGAAAGGCTCGTTGAAGCCGCAGCGCATTTGCGCGACTTCGGTTACGAACCGGTGCCGCATCTTGCAGCACGACGCATCCCTTCAAGCGCGGCGTTTGTAGAACAGGTCAGACGGCTTGCCGGAGAAGCGGGCGTAACAGATGTTCTCGTTGTCGGCGGCGGCGTCGAACGGCCGGTCGGCCCCTTCGCATCCAGCATGGACATGTTGTCCACCGGCATTTTCGACCGTTGGGGCATAAATCAGATTGCCATCGCCGGCCACCCCGAAGGCAGCCCGGACTTCAACGACGACACGGCAATGGCCGCACTCCGGTTGAAACGCGATTTTGCGGAAAGAAGCGATGCCGCCATGCGCATCGTCACGCAGTTCGGTTTTGATCCCGCCCGTTTCATCGCCTGGGCGGAAGGGCTTATCGCGTCTGGCATTGAGCTCCCGGTGCATATCGGCGTTTCCGGCCCGGCCAAAATCACGACGCTCTTGAAATATGCAGCACTCTGCGGTGTCGGCAATTCCATTGCCTATCTGAAGAAAAACGCGCTTTCCCTGACGACGCTTGCCAGAGGACACTCGCCGGAAAGCATCGTCGGGCCGATCGAGCGGCACTGGCAGGCCAATCCGCAAGGGCCGATACGGCAAATTCACGTCTTTCCCTTCGGCGGATTGCAGAATTCGGCCGACTGGCTGGTCAAACGTGGAAGCTGGCAAACCGGCGCAGCGGACCGTTCTGCATCGCCGGATTCAAGGGCTGGCTAAAGCATTTCCGGGAAAAGCGGACCCCGGTTTCCGTCCGGAAATGCGCCAAAAATACTCTAAAAACCGCCATTCCGGCGGCGCGACGGGCCATGGCCGCCGCGTACTCCCGAGGCCTCAAGCCGCCTTGGCAACCTCGAGAAACGCATTGCGAATGCTTTCAGCGACGGCAAGAACAGGACGGGACGCCTTGTCGCCCATGATCAGGCGGATATCGAAACACCCAAGCTCCGGCAGGCCTTCCTTCTCGCCCAGAATGACCATGTCGTTCTGCACATAAGATCGCGGCAGCGGCGCGATGGCGAGATCGGCGACAATCGCCGCACGTTGCGCCATGGTATGACCGCTGAGATAGGCCACCCGAAAATTGCGCCCTCGCTTTTCCAGCGAATTAATCGCTTCCGAACGCCAGATGCAGCCGTCTTCCCAGATGGAGATGGGCAGCGGATCGTGCAAATAGGCGGCGCCGCATTTGGCGCCTGCCCAGACAAGCCGCTCGCGCATCAGCACCTCGCCCGTATCCCGCAAGGGATGGGAGGCGCAGTTGACGAGGGCGAGATCGAGCCTCTGCTCATCCATGCGCTTGTAGAGATTGGAGCTGGAATCGATGGTGACGTCGATCATGATGCCGGGGAAAGCCTCGGCGAAGCGCTTGAGAATGCCCGGCAGCAGGCCGCGCTCGCCAATATCTTCCGGCGCGCCGAGACGGACGACGCCGGAAAGTTCGGGCATGACGAAACGAGACACGGCCTCGTTGGACAACGCAATCATCCGCCGCGCATAGGTCAGAAGCGTCTCGCCATGCGCCGTCAATGTCACCGAGCGGGCGTCGCGCAGGAAAAGCGTCGTTTTCAACTGCTCTTCGAGCTTCTTGATCTGCATGGAAACGGCGGAAGGCGTTCTGAACACCACTTCCGCGGCGGTGGAGAAATTTCCCGTTTCCGCGATGGCGACGAAGGTTCTCAATATGTCGTTATCCAGCAACGGCAGCGGCTGGCGGAAAGTCACGGTCATGGCACGCACCTTCAAATATTTTGATTTATAGATGGATATCATTTCGTTTGATTGAATGTCAACAAGCGCGCACCATCCGGGACATCGATTGACGGGGAGCATCGAGCCTCGTCGGCGGCGACTATAGAAATCGCAAACAGGATCGTGGTTCAGGAAAGGATCAAGACATGACCATGATACATTATCTACCGGTGGCGAACCGTTCCTCGCACCGTCCGTCATCCAGCGGCTGGCTTCATCGCCTGTCCGACCATGTTTCCACCCGTTATGCGGCATGGCGTCGCGAAAAAATGCTTCGTGCACTGGAAGCACTGCCTCCTGAAACATTGAAGGATATCGGATGGCCGACGACGGACAACAGCCGCATAAACGTCATCCGCAGATGACATTCAAACGATGGCTCGCAACGTTTTCAGATGTGCGAGCCATCCCCGCCAACCCGTCTGGTGCAAGGACGAGCGCGCAAAACAGCCTGCCTGTTTTACATGCGACACACCGCCTTTTTTTAAGACTTGTCGCAAAATTTGCATATTTCAAAAGCGATTTTTTGACAGCCCCGATTCCACGGCGTATTTTTCGTTAAAGATGTCGTAGGCAGGACATCCAGAAGACCAATTCCAAGAGAGGAATTGCGTATTCGCAACGGAGCACGGGCAAATGAGCAGGAACTCCCAGAAGAAACGCTCAATCGTCTTTTTTCTCATTCCGCAATTTACCATGCTGCCATTCGCTGCAGCGGTTGAAACGCTTCGCATCGCCAACCGAATGTTGGGCTATCAGGCCTATGAGTGGCGCCTCTCCTCGCTTGATGGCCAGAAGGTCATGTCATCAAGCGGCATCTGTCTGGAGGCCGACACCTGTCTTGCCGATGAGCGGCGTTACGTCAGCGGCGAAAACCGCCCGGAAATGGCGATCATCTGTTCGGGCATCGATGTGGACCAACACATCAACAAGTCCGTCAACGCCTGGCTGCGCGAAGCCTATAATCGTGGCATCGCCATAGGCAGCCTCTGTACCGCCGCCCATATTCTGGCACAGGCCGGCCTTTTGAACGGCAAGCGTTGCGCGATCCACTGGGAGAACCTGCCCGGTTTTTCCGAGGCCTTCCCGCAGGTGGAAGTCTATGCCGACCTCTTCGAAGTCGATAGCAACATCTACACCTGCGCCGGCGGCACGGCTTCGCTTGACATGATGCTGAGCCTGATCGGCCAGGATTTCGGTGAAAACCTCGTCAACCGCGTCTGCGAACAGCAATTGACCGACCGGGTGCGCAGCCCCAATGACCGTCAGCGCCTGCCGCTGCGCGCCCGCCTCGGCGTCCAGAACAGCAAGGTCCTGTCGATCATCGAATTGATGGAAGGCAATCTCGCCGAACCGCTGTCGCTGCTCGACATCGCCGACGCGGCCGATCTTTCGCGCCGGCAGGTGGAACGCCTCTTCCGCCAGGAGATGGGTCGCTCGCCCGCCCGCTATTATCTCGAAATCCGCCTCGACCGCGCCCGCCACCTGCTGGTGCAATCGGCCATGCCGGTGGTCGAAGTCGCCGTCGCCTGCGGTTTCGTCTCCGCCTCGCATTTTTCCAAGTGTTATCGCGAAATCTATAACCGCACCCCGCAGCAGGAGCGCGCCGAACGCAAGCTCCTGATCAGCGCATCGAGAATGGCTATGGCGAATCAGGCGGGCAAGGCCGCGCATTGAGAAGGCGGCTCTAACCTCTCAGGCGCGATGGTACGCGCCTGGCCTCAACCGGAAAACAGTTCACAAAAACGGCCGAACCGCATGACCAAGGTCCTCCGCCGTCATGCCGTCACCTGCCCTATGGCCGGCCTCGCCATGCAGCCAGACCCCGGCCGCAGCCGCTTCGAAGGCCGGCGTACCCTGCGCCAAAAGCGCGCCGATGACGCCGGCCAGCACATCGCCTGATCCAGCCGTAGCAAGGCTCGCTGGCGCATTGGTGTTGACCAGCGCCCGGCCGTCGGGTGCGGCAATCACCGTGTCCGCACCTTTATAGACCAGCACCGCGCCACTGCGCGCCGAGGCGATCTGCGCCCTTTCGATCTTGCTCAACATCTTGTCGGCGACAAGATCGGGAAACAGTCGCGCAAACTCTCCCTCATGCGGCGTCAGCACGAATTTGCCCGCGCCCGACCCGACGCGCGCAAACAGGGCCTCCCTATGATCGCTGAAAGCCGTAATTGCATCGGCATCCAGCACCACCGCCTTGTCTCCAAGCAGGGACACGTATTGCCGCGCCTTTTCGAGGTCGCCGAAACCCGGGCCGAGAACGAAAGTGCCATGACGCCTATCATTCAGCCACGACCGCAGATCGTCGGCATCGTCCACCGGCGCGTTCATCACCGCCGTTAGCGTGACGGACAGCACGTCGAGCGCTTGCCTCGGCGCGGCGATGGTGACGATCCCCGCCCCCGCCTTCAGTGCACAAAGCGCGGTCATGCGGCTTGCACCCGTCGCATGGGCCGGGCCGGAAAACACGGTCAGGTGCCCGCGACGGAATTTGTGGGTTTCCATATCGGCATGAGGCAAGACATCCCGCCAGACCGGCGGGCTATTTTCTGCCACCGCTCCCGCGTGGGCATCGAGGATACGGGACGGAATGCCAATATCGAACACCTCGAGCGTTCCACAAAGCGCCCGCCCCGGCATCAGCAGATGACCCGGCTTGCGCGCCATGAAGGTCACCGTACGCTCAGCCCTGAACGATGCGCCGAGAGGCACGCCCCGTCTGCCGCAGAGGCCCGAGGGCAGATCGACGGCGAGAACCGGCGCCTTCGCCTGCGTGACCGCCTCGATCACGCGGATAAGTTCCTGCGGAACATCGCGGGACAATCCAGCCCCGAATACCGCGTCGATCACCACGTCGCCCGAGAACGGCCTATAGTCGCCGAGCGGCAGCGGCGTCACGCCGCTTCGCTGGAATGCCGTCCGCGCATCGCCCCTGAGCGCGCCGACATCGCCGAGATGATGAACCGCGACGACCGCTCCGCTGTGCAAAAGCGCCCGCGCCGCCACATAACCATCGCCGCCATTATTGCCGCCGCCGCAGAGCACGACGAAACGCAGCGCCTGTGGATAGTGCCGCAACGCGGAAGAGGCGACCGCCTGACCCGCCCGCTCCATCAGATCATAGAGCGGAATGCCGGACTGCCCGGCCGCCGCATCGACAAGCGCCATCGTAGCAGGATCGAAAAGGGAAAACGGAGACAGGAATTTCATGCCCGATCATCCCTTCAAAACGCCGAAAAGGCAATCGATACAAAAATAAGCAATTTTGTGCGACTAAATAATAATCAAATGCATAAAATATAGACAATCAATCCGAGCCACATCTGTACGCCTTCTAATATCAAGTATTCCTAAAATAATACAAATGCGCATAAATGCTGGTCGATATTTCGCGTTTCGGCGAGAAATTGGCTGGAAAAGCGCAAAAATCGAATGCATTTTGTGCCGGAAGGCCGGGGGATCGAAGTTTTTTCTTCAAGCCCGCTTCCGATCTGGCACAATACGTGCATTCTTGTGGCAGAGCGGGAGTTACCTGCTTTAACGGGAGAAGCGGAGAGATATTTTCTCATGAAAAAGATCGAAGCGATCATTAAGCCTTTCAAGCTCGATGAAGTGAAGGAAGCCCTTCAGGAAGTCGGACTTCAGGGAATCACGGTCACGGAAGCAAAAGGCTTTGGTCGTCAGAAGGGACACACGGAACTCTACCGCGGTGCGGAGTACGTTGTGGACTTTTTGCCGAAAGTGAAAGTCGAAGTCGTATTGGCGGATGAGAATGCGGAAGCCGTCATCGAGGCGATCCGCAATGCGGCCCAGACAGGACGTATCGGCGACGGAAAGATTTTTGTTTCCAATGTCGAGGAAGTCATCCGCATCCGTACCGGTGAAACAGGCGTTGACGCCATATAATCAAGAACGTCCCGAGCCGGGGAGGCTTGGGTTTTCACCTCGTCATCATCACACTCAAGGAAAATGTTTAAATGACGACCGCAAACGATATCTTGAAGCAGATCAAGGATAACGACATCAAGTTCGTGGACCTGCGCTTTACCGACCCCAAGGGCAAGCTGCAGCACGTCACCATGGATGTTGTCTGTGTGGACGAAGACATGTTCGCCGATGGCGTCATGTTCGACGGCTCCTCGATCGCCGGCTGGAAGGCCATCAACGAGTCCGACATGGTGCTGATGCCCGATCCGGCCACCGCCCATATCGATCCGTTCTTCGCCCAGTCCACCCTCGTCGTCCTTTGCGACATTCTCGACCCGGTCTCGGGCGAAGCCTATAACCGCGACCCGCGCGGCACCGCCAAGAAGGCCGAAGCTTACCTTAAGGCATCCGGTATCGGCGACACGGTTTTCGTCGGCCCCGAGCCGGAATTCTTCGTCTTCGACGACGTGAAGTACAAGGCAGACCCCTACAACACCGGCTTCAAGCTGGATTCGTCGGAACTGCCCTCCAACGACGACACCGATTACGAGACCGGCAACCTCGGTCACCGCCCGCGCGTCAAGGGCGGTTATTTCCCGGTTCCGCCGATCGACAGCCTGCAGGATATGCGCTCCGAAATGCTGACGGTTCTGGCCGAAATGGGCGTCGTCGTCGAAAAGCACCACCATGAAGTCGCTTCTGCGCAGCACGAGCTGGGCGTGAAGTTCGACACGATGGTCTCCAGCGCCGACAAGATGCAGATCTACAAGTATGTCGTGCACCAGGTCGCCAATGCCTATGGCAAGACGGCAACCTTCATGCCGAAGCCGATCTTCGGCGACAACGGTTCGGGCATGCACGTTCACCAGTCCATCTGGAAGGGCGGCAAGCCGACCTTCGCAGGCGATGAATATGCCGGCCTCTCCGAGACCTGCCTCTATTACATCGGCGGTATCATCAAGCACGCCAAGGCGATCAACGCCTTCACCAACCCGACCACCAACTCCTACAAGCGTCTGGTGCCGGGTTATGAAGCGCCGGTTCTGCTCGCCTACTCCGCGCGCAACCGCTCTGCTTCCTGCCGTATCCCCTTCGGCTCCAACCCGAAGGCAAAGCGCGTCGAAGTCCGCTTCCCGGATCCGACCCAGAACCCCTATCTCGGTTTTGCGGCCATGCTGATGGCCGGCCTCGACGGCATCAAGAACAAGATCCACCCCGGCAAGCCGATGGACAAGGACCTTTACGACCTTCCTGCCAAGGAATTGAAGAAGATCCCGACCGTCTGCGGTTCGCTGCGTGAAGCGCTCGAAAGCCTCGACAAGGATCGCAAGTTCCTGACCGCTGGCGGCGTGTTCGACGACGACCAGATCGACTCGTTCATCGAACTGAAGATGCAGGAAGTCATGCGTTTCGAAATGACCCCTCACCCCGTCGAATTCGACATGTACTACTCGGCCTGATCGGCCCTGCGAGCGCTCTACAGGAGCGCTCGATCCATCTCGGCGGTTTTCCCCGGAAAGCCGCCGTTTTCTTTTGGAACCCAGCCATCATTGCGAAGAATGTCGAACAAGCCAGCCTCTCAGCAAACGCGCCTCACGGACTGGCTCATCTTTCTGGCGGTGCCGTTCTTTTTCTCCAGCAATGTCATTTTCGGCCGTGGCGTCGTCGGCGAAGTCTCGCCTTTCATCGCCGCCTTCATTCGCTGGATCGGCTCGACCCTCATCATCGCCCCCTTCATGATCGCCGACTGGCGCAACTGCCTTGCTTTCGTGCGGCGGAAAACGCTGCTCTGGCTCGTCCTCGGCATTCTGGGCATGGGAATTTGCGGCGGCGTGGTCTATTGGGGGCTGACCATGACGACGGCCGCCAACGGCACACTGATCTATACGACGTCGTCGCTGTTCATCATCCTGTTCCAGCGCGTCTTTCAGGGCCGCCCGATCCGCAGGCTCGAAGTGGCTGGCATGGTCATCGCCTTTGCCGGCGTGGCGGCCATCGTGCTGAAGGGCGATGTGTCCGCCCTCTGGCGCCTGAATTTCAACATTGGCGATTTCGCGATCCTGACCGCAGCCATCTGCTTTGCGATCTACTCGCTGCTGCTGCGCGATCCCGCCGCGCGACAGATGGCCTCTTTCAGCCTTTTCGGCCTGATCGCCTTTTCCGGCGCGCTCGTGCTTCTGCCGCCGGCGGCGCTGGAACTGGCGCAGGGCGGCATGTTGCCCGCCACCCCAATGGCCTGGGCCAAGATCGGCGGCATCATCCTGTTCGCCTCACTCTTGGCCTTTTATTGCTTCACCCATACCGTACGCGTCTTCGGTCCCGCCACGGCGGGGGTCACGCTTTATATGATGCCGCCGGTCTCGATCCTCATGGCCACGCTGTTCCTTGGGGAGACCTTCGAGGCCTATCACGCCGTGGGAATTGTGCTGGTCACCGGGGGCGTCATTCTGGCCACCGCGCCGATCGGCAGAAGACGCTGAGCCGGCCGGCAGACAGCCGCCAAACCGCTAGGTCTTGATATTTCGCATTACGCACCCAACTAGTATTGGGAAAGGAAGTTCATGCCATGAAACAAAGAGACGCAAAATTCACGCTTGGCGAGATCGTTCGCCATAAGGTGTTTCCGTTCCGCGGTGTGGTGATCGACGTGGACCCGGAATATGCCAATACCGAGGAATGGTGGAACGCCATCCCCGCGGAAATCAGGCCGGATCGCGACCAGCCCTTCTATCATCTTCTGGCTGAAAACGAGGAGACTGAATATGTCGCTTACGTTTCCGAACAGAACCTCGTCCATGACGAAAATGAGACGCCGCTGAGAAATCCCAATATCGGCCGCATCTTCGACAAAGCACCGAACGGCGAATGGCGACCGAAAATGTCGACGGCGCATTGACGCCGCGCCAACTTTCCCCCGCCCTCCCCGGGACATAAAAAAACCGGTCTGTCGCCAGACCGGTTTTTCTGTTCCTGAAGCTTACGCTGCAATCAGGGCTTCGGCGCGCCCTTGGCGGCGTCCTGTGCGGCTTCCAGCTTCTTGCGGGCCTCTTCAGCCTTCTTCTGCATGCCTTCCTGCAAGCTGCGCTGGCTTTCGGCAAGCTGCGACTGCGAGATGGCCGGACCGTCAAAAGCGCCGGTGAAACCGGTGAGCGCGATCTTGATGGGGTTCGGTGCGCGGCGGAAGTTGATGGAGGTGAAGACCACCTCGTTGCCCTTCTTCAGCGAAGCGATCATGGCGTCCGTCAGCGGAACTTCGGCCGTGCACTTGTCGGGCAGGCAAACGGCGTAATCGAGCTTCTGGCCCTTGCCGCCGTCGATCTGCATCATCACGCCCGGAGGGATGAGACGCGCGGTGGGGACCGAGACCTGCAGCAGCTTACGGTTGACCTTACCTTCAACGGTAATGAGGCCGACAGCCGTGATCATCTGGCCGTTCTGGGCAAGAACCACGTTCTGCACGACGCAGACGTCGTTGTCTTCCTGCTTGGAGCAGGTCTTGAACCAGCCGAGCGGCGGAGCGCCAGCGCCCTGAGCGGCGGGAGCAGCATCCTGCGCCTGCGAGATTGCCGGAGCAGACATTGCGCCGAGAGAAAGGACCAGAGCGGACAGAGCTGTCCGGGTGAATGTGTTTGCCTTGTGCATCATAAGAGTTCCGTCTCCTGAATGTCTGCCAGAACAGAACCGCAAGATCCTGTTCGCCGATGGCGGTATCCTTCTGCCCGTTCAACTGTCGTTTAAATGAGGCAAATGCGTGACCCGTCTCTTCCGGCCACCCTGTTACATGCCGATCGCGGCGATATCCAGCACTTCTTTAACTTTTTCTTGAGCGGACCCAAGATTTCCCGCACTCGCATGGGTCCTGCAATGTCCCTGTGCTACATATCTGCCAGAATCATGACGATAAACCATCGTAACGATCATCGGACGGATAGTTAGACAGGATAATGACATGCGCAACCTTGCGGCCCTCATCCCCGCATTGTTCCTTTTGGGATCATCCCTGCTTCCAGCTGGGGCAGCGCAGGCACAGCCGCTACACGGCATCTCCATGCATGGCACGCCTGCCCTTCCTGCCGATTTCCGGCACCTGCCCTATGTCAATCCGGACGTGAAAAAAGGCGGTCGCATTTCCTACGGCGTGGTGGGCACCTTCGACAGCCTCAATCCCTTTGTTCTCAAGGGAATGCGCACCACGGCGCGTGGTGTCTGGGACCCGGAATTCGGCAATCTGCTTTACGAGCCGCTAATGCTGCGCTCGAGCGACGAGCCCTTCAGCCTCTATGGCCTGCTTGCAGAAACGGTGGAATGGGACGATGAGCGCAGCTTCGTTCAATTCAACATCAATCCAAGGGCGAAATGGTCGGATGGTCAGCCGGTCACACCTGACGATGTGATTTTCAGTTTCAACCTGCTTAAGGACAAAGGCCGCCCACCTTTCAACAGCCGCCTCGACGGCGTGGCCAAGATGGAAAAAATTGGCGATCGCAGCGTGCGCTTCACCTTCAACGACAAGGCCAACCGCGAAACCCCGCTCATTCTCGCCTCCTCCACGCCGATCCTGCCGAAACATGCGACCGATCCGGAAAAATTCGAACAGGCGGGCCTTGGCGATGTTATCGGCTCCGGCCCCTACCGAATCAAAACGCTGCGCCCGGGTGAACGAATCATCTGGGAGCGAAACCCCGATTACTGGGGCAAGGATATCCCCGGCAAAGTCGGCTTCGATAATTACGACGAAATCAGCATCACCTATTTCCTTCAGGTCACGACCATGTTCGAGGCCTTCAAGAAGGGCGATATCGACATCTACCCAGAGGGTGACGCCATCAACGGCACCTCCGACACCTCCCATTGGGGCCAGGCTTATAATTTCCCGGCCGTCCATCGCGGCGATATCGTCAAGGACGTGTTCCAGCCGCGCCTGCCGACCGGCATGTTCGGCTTCGTCTTCAATACACGACGTCCCGTCTTCGCCGACGAGAAGGTGCGCGAGGGCCTCACCTATGCGTTCGATTTCGAGTGGATGAACAAAAACATCCTCGGCGGCTCCTTCAAGCGCACCCAAAGCTACTGGCAGAATTCGCCGCTCGGCGCTTACGGCAACGCCGCCGACGAGCGCGAGCTGGCGCTGCTGGGCGACGCAGCGAAGACCATGTCGCCGGAACTGCTGGCCGGCACCTACGCCCTGCCCGAAACCGACGGCACGGGTGCCGACCGCAAGGTGCTGAAGATGGCCGTCGACAAGCTGAAAGAGGCTGGTTACAGCATCAAGAACGGTAAGATGTCCGATGCCAATGGGCGCCAGCTCGCCTTTGAGATCATGACGCAGAACCCGGCGCAGGAACGCATCGCGCTTGCCTATCAACGTTCGCTGAACCTGATCGGCGTCGCGATGGGCATCCGCTCCGTCGATGACGGACAATACCAGTCCCGCTCGAACAGCTTCGATTATGACATGATCATCCGCTCCCTGCCCTCGTCGCTTTCGCCTGGTATGGAGCAACTGAACCGCTGGAATTCGCTTTCGCGTGATGCGCAGGGGAGCTTCAACTATGCGGGTGTTGCCAATCCCGACATAGACCGGATGATAGAGGCGCTGTTGCAGGCCCGCTCGACGGAAGACTTTCAGGCAGCGGTGCGCGCCTACGACCGCCTGCTTGTGGCCGGCCATTATATAATTCCGCTCTATTACATCGGCGCCCAATGGATCGCACGCTGGAAATATATCGACCGCCCGGATATGACACCAATACAGGGCAATCAGAAACAGACCTGGTGGGACGCGCGGGCGCAATAACCTGCCACCGTCAGGTCGATCATATAAGGAACCTCAGCCATGGAACGAATCGTTGTTGACGTCGTATCGGACATGGTCTGCCCGTGGTGTTACCTCGGCAAGGCGCGGCTGGATCTCGCCATTGCCGAAGTGCAGGATGAAATCAGCGTCGACGTGAACTGGCGTCCCTACCGCCTCAATCCGGACTACCCACCGGAAGGCGTCGACCAGAAAGCCGCTCTCGAGGAAAAGCTCGGCAAGGAGCGCCTAGAACAGGCCCATGCCACTCTGGTGCAACTCGGCAAGGAAGTCGGCATCAATTACGATTTCGACGCGATCGAGATCGGGCCGAACACGCTCGACGCACACCGCCTGTCGCTTTGGGCTCATTCCGAAGGCCGCGATCTCCAGGAGAAGGTCGTGACCGGCCTTTTCAAGGCCAATTTCGAGGAAGGCCGCAATATCGGCGATCATGCTGTGCTGACAGACATTGCCGCAAAGGCTGGCATGGACGCGAAAGTGGTCGAGCGGCTGCTCGCCTCCGACGCGGACAAGGATACGATCGTTGCCGAAATCGACGCTGCGCAGCAGATGGGCGTCGCCGGCGTACCCTTCTTCATCATCGACCAGAAATACGCCATAAGCGGTGCACAAACGCCTGACATCCTGATTGCTGCATTGCGGGATATTGCAAAAATCAAGGCGGACGAGCATAGATCGATGAACTGACGGCCAAACCACCGGCGGTTTTCTGCAACTCGATTTTCCGCCGGTGTTTCCGTGTCCGACCAGACCCTGAAAGGCATTCTGCTCGCCTTTGCCGCCTTCGCTGCCTACGCCTGGAGCGATGCGAGCGTTAAACTCATAGAAGGCCAGATTTCGCCGATCGAATCGGTCTTTTTCGGCGCCGTGTTCGGCCTCGTCGCCCTGCCATTCATCCGCAAGCGCAATGACAGCTGGCTGGATGTGGTGAAGACGACAAACCGGCCCTTGTGGATCATCCGCTTTTTTGCCGCCGGCACGGGTGCCGTCGGCAGCGTGACCGCCTTTACCCATCTTTCCATGGCCGAAGCCTTCGCGCTGATCTTCCTGCTGCCTTCCTTCGTCACCATCATGTCGGTGGTGTTTCTGAAGGAACAAGTGGGCATCAAGCGCTGGTCAGCCGTCATCATCGGTTTCCTCGGCGTGCTGGTCATCCTGCGTCCGGGCTTCCGCGAACTCGGCATCGGCCATCTCGGCGCCATCATCGGCGGCTTCAGCGGCGCGCTCAGCATTGTCATTTTCCGCGCCATGGGCCCGTCGGAAAAGAATGTCTCGCTGTATGGTGCTGGTGTGCTCGGCTGTCTCACCATAAGCGGCATCGCGATGGTCCCGACCTTCATCATGCCAGCCGGCGAGCAATGGCTGCTGCTGGCGGGATACGGCCTGCTCGGCGCGCTCGGCAACGTGCTGGTCATGTATGCCGCCCAATATGCGCCGGCCGCGATGATCGGCCCGACGCAATATAGCCAGATGCTCTGGGCCATCCTGTTCGGTTATCTGATATTCGGCGACCGTATCGACGGATGGATGCTGATCGGCATCGCCCTCATCGTCGGCTCCGGCCTGTTGACGCTGATCCGTGAAAAACAGAGAAAAGTACCGCTTCCCGCCTCGATTGCGGCTACCGACCAGAATGTGGCTGTTGGCATCACCCCGGAAGACAGCCGCTAGCTAAAAACATGCAAAAACCGACGACGCTCTGCACACCGCCGGTCTGCCAGTCGATCAATCGCAAACCCTGACCCGATACATGTCACCCCAGGCATTCTGCCTCCAAGCCACATGGCAGCGCGGATAAACCGGCGGGCCATAAGCCGGCGCAGCGTAGACGGGTGGACCGTAAGCCGGCGCGTAATAGGCGGGGCCGTAAGCGTAACCGGGATGTCTTGCCCCGGCGATAAGCGCTCCGCCGATGATCGTGCCTGCGATGCCGGCGGCAAGGCCGCGGCCGAAATTATTGCGCGCTTCCGCCTGACTGGTGGTGGCAATTGTGGTGCCCGCAATTGTCAAAGCAACCAGACCAGCGGTGGCAAACCTGTTGATATTGGTCCACATCGTCCTGCTCCTTCATCACCCGGCGGCTTCACGATCCGCCGCACCGGGTATCAGGCAAAGATTACGCCCGCAAAGACTACCGGCGCATGTCCGTTTCGTTACATCGCGGTAATTCTCGCTGAGCCTTGCGGGCTGGGTTTTCCGAGGATTGGCCATTTGTTAGCGGGCCGAAGGTGGGTGGAGCTTTACCCCCCTCTGCCCTGCCGGGCATCTCCCCCTCAAGGGGGGAGATCGATCTGCGGCTAGGTTTCGCCCCTCTCAACGTTTGAGGATGAAGCGAGGAAAGGGCCTCCTGCCGATCTCCCCCCCTTGAGGGGGAGATGCCCGGCAGGGCAGAGGGGGGTAAACCCCACCCACCTTCGGTCAGTTGTCGAACGGGCACCCCCTGAAGCTCAAATCTACGACCGAGCCAGTTCCGCAAGCTGCGTCATGATCATTGCCGCACCCGTCAGCCGCTTTTCCGGCGTCGGCAGATCGCGGTTCAGAAACAGGCTGTGATCGGGGCGGATTTTCGCCATCGATCCCTGCTTGCCGATGTAACCGACCAGCGCGCCCGGATTCGGGAATTCCTTGTTGCGGAACTGCACGACAACGCCCTTCGGCCCGGCATCCAGCTTCTCGACATTGGCAATGCGGCAGAGAGACTTGATGTAGACGATCTTGAGCAGATGCTGCACCTCTTTCGGCAGCGGGCCGAAACGGTCGATCATTTCCGCGCCGAAACCGTCGATCTCGCTGATATCGGCAAGCTCGCCAAGGCGGCGGTAAAGCCCCATGCGCAGATGCAGATCGGGAACATAATCTTCCGGAATCATGACCGAGGTGCCGACCGAGATTTGCGGCGACCAGCCGCTATCCTGCACCTGCTCATCGCCCTTCACTTCGGCAACCGCCTCTTCCAGCATCTGCTGGTAAAGCTCGAAACCGACTTCCTTGATATGGCCGGATTGTTCCTCGCCGAGCAGATTGCCCGCACCGCGAATATCGAGGTCGTGGCTCGCCAGCTGGAAGCCGGCGCCCAGCGTATCGAGCGACTGCAGCACCTTCAGCCGCCGCTCGGCCATCGTCGTCAGCACCTTGTTGACCGGCAGGGTGAAGAGCGCGAAGGCGCGCACCTTGGACCGGCCGACGCGGCCGCGTAGCTGGTACAGCTGGGCGAGGCCGAACATATCGGCGCGATGCACGATCAGCGTGTTGGCAGTCGGCACGTCGAGGCCGGATTCGACGATGGTGGTCGACAGCAGCACGTCATATTTGCCGTCGTAGAAGGCATTCATGATGTCTTCGAGTTCACCCGCCGGCATCTGGCCGTGCGCCACGGCCACCTTCAGTTCCGGCACATCCGATTGCAGGAAGGCATGGATATCGGCGAGATCGGCAAGACGCGGGCAGACGTAAAAACTCTGGCCGCCACGATAATGCTCACGCATCAAGGTCTCGCGGATCACCAGCGGATCGAAGGGCGAAATGAAGGTGCGCACCGCCATGCGGTCCACCGGCGGCGTGGTGATAAGCGACAATTCCCGCACGCCCGTCATGGCAAGCTGCAAGGTGCGTGGAATGGGCGTCGCAGACAGCGTCAGCACATGCACATCGCTCTTCAGCTCTTTCAGGCGCTCCTTGTGCTTCACGCCGAAATGCTGCTCTTCATCGATGATGAGCAGGCCGAGATTGGCAAAACTGATGCCCGCACCCAGCAGCGCATGGGTGCCGACGACGATATCGGTCTTGCCATCAGCCACTTCCTTTTTCGTCAGCGTCAGTTCCTTGGAGCCGACAAGGCGCGAAGCCTGCTGCACCCGGATGGGCAATCCGCGGAAACGTTCCGAGAAAGTGCGGAAATGCTGGCGCGACAGCAGCGTCGTCGGCACCACCACCGCCACCTGCACGCCATTCATGGCGGCAAGGAAAGCGGCGCGCAGGGCCACTTCTGTCTTGCCGAAACCGACATCGCCGCAGATGAGCCGGTCCATCGGCCGGCCGGCACCGAGATCCTCGCGGATGGCTTCGATGGCGTTCAGCTGGTCTTCCGTCTCGTCATAGGGGAAACGGGCGGCGAATTCGTCATAAAGCCCATCCGGCGCTGTCAGCACCGGCGCATGGCGCACCAGACGCGCGGCCGCAATGCGGATAAGCTCATCGGCCATGTCGAGCAGGCGCTTCTTGAGCTTGGCCTTGCGCATCTGCCATGCGCCACCGCCAAGCTTGTCGAGCTGCGCTTCCGCCGCATCGGAACCGTAACGGGACAAAAGATCGATGTTTTCAACCGGCAGGAACAGCTTGGCGTCATCGGCATAATGCAGTTCCAGACACGCACGCGGCGCACCCGCCGCCTCGATGGTCCGCAGGCCGACGAAACGGCCTATACCATGTTCGGCATGGACGACCAGCGAGCCCTCGTCCAGCCCGGCCACTTCCGAGATGAAATCGGCACCGCGCTTGCGACGCTTCGAGCGACGCACCATACGGTCGCCGAGAATATCCTGCTCCCCGATGACGGCAAGGTTTCCAGTCTCGAAACCCGCTTCGAGGCTCAGCACCGCCGAGGCCGCCTCGCCTTTTCCGAGCTTCTCCACCTCTTTCAGCGAGGTGACCGGCTTGATTTTCTCAAGCCCATGCTCGTTCAGCACCTGCAGCAGCCGGTCGAGCGAACCTTCCGACCAGCCTGTTATAAGCACCTTCCAACCCTTGGCGCGGCGCTCGGCAATATGCTTCACGGCCAGATCGAAGACATTGACCCGTTCTTCGCTCTCGCCTTCGGTTGGCGGCCGCGCCCAGCGCGGCCCGACATGGGCATCGAGCGTGGCAACCGGGCGGCCTTCGCTGTCCTGCTCGTTGAAGGGCGTCAGGCGCACCGCGTTGACGGCTGAGAGTTCCGCATCGAAACTCTTGCCATCGAGATAAAGCTGGCCGGGCGAAACCGGCTTGTAGGGCGCACCCTGCGTCGAGCCCTTGGTTTCGCCGGAGCTGCGGCGCGCATCGTAATAATCGAGCACCAGCTTGGAGCGTTCTTTCGCCGCCTCCCGCGCCGTATGATCGGTGACGATACGGAAGCCCCTCAGATAATCGAAAGCGGTCTCCAGCTGCTCATAAAACAGTGGCAGCCAATGCTCCATGCCGGCATAACGGCGGCCTTCGGAGACAGCCTGATAAAGAGCATCGTCACGCGTCGCCGCGCCGAACAGCGACAGGTAATTCTTGCGAAACCGGCTGATCGTATCCGGCGTCAGCGTCACTTCGCTCATCGGGTTCAGATCGAGCGAGCGCGCCTGGCCGATGGTACGCTGGCTGGCCGGATCGAAGGTGCGGATGCTTTCCAGCGTATCGCCGAAGAAATCGAGCCGCACCGGTTCTTCCGTGCCCGGCACGAAGACATCGAGAATGCCGCCGCGCACGGCGAACTCGCCCACCTCACGCACCGTTGCCACCCGGTCGAAACCGTTGCGCTCCAGCCGCGCGGCAATCTCCTCCATGCGAATCTGGTTGCCGGGGCGCGCCGAAAAGCCCAGGCTTTCGATGATGTCGCGTGGCGCCATCTTCTGCAGCATGGCGTTGACGGTGACCAGCACGATGGCCGGATGCGGCTTCTTGGCGTGAGAGATCAGACCGGAGAGCGCTGCCAGCCGGCGCGCAGAGGTGTCGGCGCTCGGTGACACGCGGTCATAGGGCAGGCAGTCCCAGGCCGGCAGCGTCATAACAGGAATATCCGGTGCAACGAAACCGAGGATCTGTTCGAGATCGGCGACCCGCTGGCCGTCCGACATCACATAGGCCACCGACGTGCCCGCCCGTGCCATGTCAGCAAGCAAAAGGGCTTCCATGCCTGATGGTACGTTTCCGATGGTCAGCGGCGTATCGGCCGACGACACCAGCTTTGCATCGAATCCGGCTATCATATTCTCAGGCTTTCAGGGTGTCAGTGGTGACGAGATCGAAATCGGGACGGTAGGAGGCGATCTTCTCAAACAGCGGGGTCTGGAATTTTTCCGGTATGGCAAGCGCGCCGGTCACCATCTTGACGAGGTCGTTATCCTCTTCCGCCATGATGACTTCCAGCTCATCGAGCTGCTCATCGGAAAGCCCGGCAATATTGTCTTCCGCGAATTGCCCGAGCACCAGATCCATCTCGCGAATGCCCCGGTGCCAGCAGCGGTAAAGAATCCGCCGGCGTCTCGGATCGAGGTCGGCACTCGTGCGCACCAGTCCAGTCATCGCATTCACCTTTCGGTTGATTAATCAACAAATTGTTGACTGCGACCTCCTATAGAACAGGAGGCGAACGCTTGGGAACCGGTTTTTATCGAAATAATGCCGAAGTAGTGAAAATCTGCCGGTGATAACCCGCCTTTGTGACCAGCGAAGTCTTGCATAAGCCGCCCCCTTCCCCGATTTTGCTGACCCATGCGCCCGGCCATTCTCGATCCGCTGTTTGCCTCCGTCTCCACCCTTGCCGGTGTGGGGCCGAAACTTGCCGATCTTCTGGCCAAGCTCTTGAGCCGGGAAAGCGCTGACGACACCCGCGTGATCGATCTCCTGTTCCACGCGCCATCCAACGTCATTGACCGCCGCAACCGCCCCGGCATTGCGCTGGCCAGCCCCGGCGCTATTGTCACCATTCAGGGACGCGTCGACCGCCACCAGCCGCCACCGCCGGGAAACCGCTCCGCGCCTTATCGCGTCTTCCTGCATGACGAGACCGGCGAACTGGCGTTGACCTTTTTCCGCGCCAAGGGCGACTGGCTGTCCAAAGCCCTGCCCGTCGATGAAGAGGTTCTCGTCAGCGGCAAGGTGGACTGGTTTAACGGCCGCGCCTCCATGGTGCATCCGGATTTCATGGTGAAGCTTTCCGAGGCGGAAAACCTGCCTCTGGTGGAAGCGGTCTATCCCATGACCGCCGGTCTATCGCCCAAGGTGCTGCGCCGCGCCATCGAGGGCGGGCTGTCAAAGCTGCCGGCCTTCCCGGAATGGATCGACGAGACGCTCAAGACCAGGCAGGGTTTCGGCGATGTTGCTTCGAGCTTCCGTGAACTGCACGATCCGCGCGACAGCGCCGATATCGAACCGCAGGCCCCGGCGCGCAGGCGGCTCGCCTACGACGAATTCCTCGCCGGACAGCTGTCACTGGCGTTGGTACGCCAGCGACTGCGCAAGGTGGCGGGCCAGCCGATCCGCGCCAAGGGTGATGTCGCCGCAAAAATCCTGTCTCAGCTGCCCTTCTCGCTGACGGCGAGCCAAAGCGCTGCGGTCAAGGATATCCTGACCGACATGGCCGGCGAAGACCGCATGTTGCGGCTGCTGCAGGGCGATGTCGGTGCGGGCAAGACGCTGGTGGCGCTGATGGCCATGGCGACTGCGGTGGAGGCCGGCGGACAGGCGGTGCTGATGGCGCCCACCGAAATCCTCGCCCGCCAGCATTACGCCACCATCTCCAAACTCGCGCAGGCAGCGGGCATCACCGTCGAAGTGCTGACCGGCCGCACCAAGGGCAAGGAGCGCCGCGAGATCGAGGAGCGGGTGGCCTCGGGCGAAGCGCAGATCGTCATCGGCACCCACGCGCTGTTTCAGGACAGCGTGAGTTACAGGAACCTCGTGCTGGCCGTTGTGGATGAACAGCACCGTTTCGGCGTGCACCAGCGCCTGCGCCTCACCGCCAAGGGCATCACGCCGCATATGCTGGTGATGACCGCCACGCCCATTCCCCGCACACTGGTTCTGGCCGCCTTCGGCGATATGGACGTTTCCAAGCTCACCGAAAAACCGGCCGGCCGCAAACCCATCCAGACCGTGACGATCCCCACCGAACGCATCGGCGACATCGTCGAACGGCTGCGCGCAGCGCTAAAAGACGGCAAGAAGGCATACTGGATCTGCCCGCTGGTGGAGGAAACGGAGGAATCCGACCTGATGTCCGCAGAAGAGCGGCATGCGGTTCTGTCGCAGATGCTTGGCGCCAATATCGGCCTCATTCACGGGCGCATGAGCGGCCCGGAGAAGGATGCTGCGATGCTCGCTTTCAAGAGCGGCGAAACCCGGCTGCTGGTGGCGACGACCGTGGTGGAAGTCGGTGTCGATGTGCCGGATGCGACGATCATGGTCATCGAACATGCCGAACGTTTCGGTCTTGCTCAGCTTCACCAGCTGCGCGGCCGCGTCGGACGCGGCGACGAGGCTTCCACCTGTATCCTGCTCTACAAGGGCCCGCTCAGCGAAAACGGCCGCGCACGACTCTCCATCCTGCGCGACAGCGAGGATGGCTTCCTGATCGCCGAGGAGGATTTGAAGCTTCGCGGTGAAGGCGAGCTGCTCGGCACCCGCCAGTCCGGCACGCCGGGCTTCCGCATCGCCAGCCTCGAGGCCCATGCCGATCTTCTCGAAATCGCCCGCAAGGACGCAGCCTATGTCATCGAGCGTGATCCCGAACTGACAGGTCCACGCGGCGATGCCCTACGCACCCTGCTCTACCTGCACCGCCGCGACGAAGCGATTCGTTTCCTGCACGCTGGCTGAAAGTGAACGCCCATGAACATGATCGACCCGCGCCGCCCACCGCCCGCCTTCAGGAAAGGCTACGCGCTCTGCTCGCCGCAGAATATTCTGCAGCCCGAGACATTTGCGAAAAGCGAGAAAAAAGCCATCGGCAAGGCCTTCAAGAAACCAGGCCGCAAGAAGGCATGGACGGAGGCACTGGAACAGGGCTGGACCGTGCGGCTGGTCTATATGCGGCTTTTCGTTCCGGTTTTCCACGCGACCACGACGGGGACAGAGATGGACGATCTGGATGACGAGGATTGATCGGGGCGCCTGAGAAATAGTTTGGTTAAAGTGCCGACGGCCATCGCTGCGAGGTGTGAATAACCGTCAGGATTTCGATATCCCTGCCAACACGATAGGCAACGATGTAGGAAATGTCGGACAGCACGGCTTCCCGCGTTCCCTTAATGCGCCCGACCCGTCCCATAGCTGGTTGATCCACCAACATGTCGGCCGCTGACACAATACGGGAAATCACGCGGGCGGCAGCTGCAGGATTGTCCGTTTCGATATGCCTACCGATTTCATCGAGCCGTCGCAGCGCCCGCACAGTCCAGCGAATTCTCCGGTCGCTCATGACGGCCGAGCGGACTTTACATATTTCCCGACAATGTTTGCCAGATCGTCTTGCGTTCCAAACTCGCCGCGATCCGCTTCCGCCAAACCGGCCTCGATTTCCGCGAGCTGCCACTCTTCGCGAGCAACAAAGTCCTCAATCGCCCGTGCCGCCATGTAGGACCGCGAGCGATCAAGCTTTTCCGCCAGCTGTTCAAGCTTGTTGGCAACTTCGTCCGGCAAGCGCACCGTGAATGCAGTCATGGTTGCGACCTTTCGTGGTTCACTATGATTATCGGTGAACCATATTGGTTCGTCAACCGTGGGCATGAAAACTCAAGGGAGAACAGAGCAACGAACCCAGTGCGTCACAAATCCTCAAACCGGCGCAATCATTTTCGGCGGCGTGAAATCCGGAGCTACCAGACCACCTGATATCAGCAGTTTCGCCGCATCTTCCGGCGTCATGTCCAGCATCACGATCTTGTCTTTCGGCACGAACAGCAGGAAGCCCGCCGTCGGCACCGGCGTGGGCGGCAGGAACACGGCGACCATCTGCTGGCCCATTTCGTTGAAACGATGGGCAAGCTCGCCCTTGGCCTCGGACGCGACGAAGACCATCGCCCAGGTGCCGGATGACGGAAACTCGATCAGGCCCACCTTCTTGAAGGAGTTCGAATGCTCTTTCAGAACGGATTCGAACAGCTGCTTGATGCTTTTATAGATCGGCCGCACCAGCGGCATGCGGTTGAGGATGGATTCGCCGACGCCGACGATCCATTTGCCGATCAGGTTGTTGCCCAGAAAGCCGATGAGTGTGATGCCGATGACGGCGATCAGCAGGCCGAAACCGGGGATCGCCACATCGAAATATTGCTCCGGATCGTAACGGGCCGGAATATAGGGCTTCACCCAGCTATCCGCCCATTGCAGGAAGCTCCACACCAGCCACATGGTGATGGTGACAGGCGCAAGGATCAGAACGCCCGTGAGGAAACTGTTGCGCAGGCGGGCTGCGAATGAAATTTTTACTGGAATATCGGTCATTTACCGTTCGGAATTAAGCGTTGTCGCCATCGAAACCCGGATGAAAACCGACAATGCCGGATGGAGTTCCACCATGCAAGCGAAGAACTGTGAAATATTCGTCAGGAATCCCTTCCGCATTCACCCCATCGACATGGCGAAAACCGAAGCGGCCATAGTAGTCCGGATCGCCCGCGACGACCACGCCGGAAGCATTCAGACGCTCCAGGGCAGCAAGCCCGTCCCGCACCAGCCTGGAGCCGACACCCTGCCCCTGCCGTTCCGGCGTTACGGAAAGCGGCGCGAGGCAGAACCACCTGGTCTCGCCGCTGGTAAGCGTCACCGGCGAAAAGCCGACATGACCGATGATGCCTTCGCTGTCCTCGGCAACCAGTGAAACGGTGAGCGCACCTGCCCTGCGCAACCGCCCGACGATGAGATGCTCCGTCTTGTCGCTGTAATCGACGTTACGGAAGGCATCTTCCGTTACGCGAGCAATCGCCTCTTCATCCGCCCGCCGCTCCGGCCGGACGATCATTCCACCGTGACCGACTTCGCCAGATTGCGCGGCTGGTCCACATCCGTGCCCATGAAGACAGCGGTGTGATAGGCAAGCAGCTGGATCGGCAGCGAGAAGACCATCGGCGCAATCAGCTCGTCGACATTGGGGAGCGTGATCGTCGCCATGGTGTCGAGCGTGGAGGCAGCAGCCCCCTTCTCATCGGTGATGAAGATGATGCGGCCGCCGCGCGCGGCGACCTCCTGCATGTTCGAAACGGTCTTTTCAAAGAAACGGTCATGCGGGGCGATGACGATAACAGGCATGTTCTCGTCGATCAGCGCGATCGGCCCATGCTTCAGCTCGCCGGCAGCATAACCTTCAGCGTGGATATAGGAGATTTCCTTGAGCTTCAAAGCACCCTCCAGCGCCAGCGGGAAGCTGGTGCCGCGGCCGAGATAAAGCACGTCCTTGAAGCGCGACAGATCGCGCGACAGCGCCTCGATCTGCGGCTGGATGAGGTTCAGCACCTTGCTCATGATGCGCGGCATCTCGATCAACTGCTGCACCAGCTCCTTTTCCTCGCCCGGCTTCAGTGTACCGCGCGCCTTCCCAGCGGCGATTGCCAAAGACGCGAGGACCGCAAGCTGACAGGTGAAAGCCTTGGTGGAGGCGACGCCGATCTCCGGGCCTGCAAGGATCGGGAAAATGGCGTCGGATTCCCGCGCGATGGTCGATTCCCGCACATTGACGATGGCGCCGATCTTAAGATCGTTTTCCTTGCAATAGCGCAGCGACGCCAGCGTATCGGCAGTCTCGCCCGATTGCGAGATGAACAGCGCCGCCTGCGATGGCTGAAGCGGCATTTCGCGGTAACGGAACTCGGAGGCGACATCGATTTCCACCGGCAGGCGCGCATAACGCTCAAACCAGTATTTACCGATCAGGCCGGAAAGATAGGCCGTCCCGCAGGCGGAAATGGCAAGGCCTGAAAGCTTGGCGAAATCAATGGCCGTGTCGGCCTGCTTCACGGTCTTGGAGGCGAAGTCCACGTAATGGCTGAGCGCATGGGAAATGACTTCCGGCTGCTCGTAGATTTCCTTTTCCATGAAATGGCGGTGGTTGCCCTTGTCGACCACATAGGCCGTCGCCTGCGATATCTGCCGCTCGCGCTTCACCGGTTTGCCGGAGAAATCGATGATCTCAGCACCCTGCCGGGTCACGATGGCGCAATCGCCATCCACCAGATAGGTGATCTCATTGGTAAACGGCGACAGCGCGATGGCATCAGACCCCAGGAACATCTCGCCCCGACCGTAACCAACGGCAAGCGGCGGGCCGGAACGCGCCGAGAGAAGCGTGCCGGGATCGTCCTTGAACATGACGACCAGCGCATAGGCACCCGTCACGCGGTTCAGCATCTTTAGCATCGCCTCGCGATGGCCGAGACCCTCGCGGGTATATTTCGCCAGAAGCTGCGCCACCACTTCGGTATCGGTCTGGGTGGTGAAGCTCGCACCCTCGACGGTCAGCTCCTCGCGCAGTTCGGCGAAGTTTTCGATGATGCCATTGTGGACAACGGCAACGCCATCGACGAAATGCGGATGGGCATTGGTTTCGTTCGGAACACCATGCGTCGCCCAGCGTGTATGGGCGATGCCGACCACACCCGGCAGCGGCTTTTCCGAAACCAGCTTCTCGAGATTGAACAGCTTGCCTTCCGCCCGGCGGCGATCCATCGCGCCATTGTCGATGGTGGCGACACCAGCCGAATCGTAACCGCGATATTCGAGACGCTTCAGCGCATCGACAAGCCGTTCAGCAACTGGCTGGGTTCCGACAATTCCGACAATTCCGCACATATATTTCTCCAGACGGCGATCTCTTCACCGCAACGTTCAGAGTATTTTCGCATTTCCCTGAAATGCAAAAATACTCCACCTTTTTGTTCTGACGCATTTCCGGACGTAAAACCGCTGCGCACTTTTACTGGAAATGCTTTAACCGTTTCCCTGAAATCGGCAATTATGCCGCCGGTCACTTTCAGTATCGCTCGGTAACGTCTCTCAAGAGGGTTTTTTCTTCGCTTCCTTCAGTGCTTTCGCCCGCTCGCGCAGGGCGACCGCCCTGCCCGGTTTCACCTCCTGACGCGCGCGCCCGAAAACCAGCGCATCGGCAGGCACGTCATCGGTAATCACGCTGCCGGAGGCGATATAGGCCCGCTCTCCAATGGTGACGGGAGCAACCAGCGACGAATTCGAGCCGATGAAGCTGTTGGCCCCGATCCGTGTTTCGGACTTGTTGTAACCGTCATAGTTACAGGTGATGGCACCCGCGCCGATATTGCTGCCTGCACCCACGAAAGCATCGCCGATATAGGTCAGATGGTTGACCTTTGCGCCCTCACCGATCTCAGCCTTCTTGACCTCACAGAAATTGCCGACCTTGGCGTTGGCGTGCAGGTTTGCACCCGGACGCAACCGCACAAATGGACCGACAACCGCACCCTCGGCCAGATAGGCCCCTTCCAGATGCGAAAACGCGTGAATGATCGCACCCGGCTCGATCGTCACGCCGGGACCGAAAACGACGTTGGGTTCGATCAGGACATCCTGACCGATCTTCGTATCGAAGGAAAGGAATACTGTCTCGGGCGCGACCATCGAGACGCCATCGACCATCAGCTCATGACGGCGGCGCTCCTGCCAGAGCTTCTCGATAAAGGCCAGTTCGGCACGGTTGTTGCAGCCGACCAGTTCCGTTTCGGGCGCATCGATGGCGACGGCGCGGCGGCCGAGGGAACGGGCGATCTCGACCACATCGGTCAGATAATATTCGCCCTTAACATTGCTGTTGCCGATGCGGTCGAGCAGATCAAGGGCGTTGCGGCCGTTGATGGCCATCAATCCGCTATTGCACCAGGTCACCTTACGCTCCGCATCGGTCGCGTCCTTCTCCTCGCGGATCGCGACAAGTTCGCCATCCTTGACCAGAAGCCGGCCGTAACCGGTCGGGCGGTCGGTATGGAAGCCGATGACGGCGACATCGGCGCCGGCGGCAATCGCCTCACGCGCCCGGTCGAGCGTTGCAGACGTGATGAGCGGGACATCGCCATAGGCAACGATGAGATCGTCAAAACCGCGTTCGATAGCTGCGCGTGCGGCAAGCACCGCATGGCCGGTGCCCTTGCGTTCCGTCTGCACGAAAGCTTCCACCTCAAGGCCCGGCAGGCTTGCGGCCGCAGCGACATTCTCGGCATCGCGCCCGACCACCAGCGCCACCGTGCTGACGCCAGATCCAGCCACCGCCCCAACCACATGGGCGATCATCGGACGCCCGGCGACCGGATGCAGCACCTTGGATTTCGACGATTTCATGCGCGTGCTGTCGCCCGCTGCGAGAATAACGGCTAGAGAGCTGCGCTCCATAAGACCTCCAACACCACGTCACCGACCGCAGGACGGTCAGGACGGCGGCATATGTTTGACTTCACGCCGTCCGGCAAAACGAACGGGCGCATCGGTAATTTCATTCCGAAATTGCTATAACGGCGGCCCACTTAAGAAACCATGCAAATCTGCACCAAATTTCCGCACCGATTTTCATCAAACGTGATTGCAACGGTATCGCATCCCGTTCCCTCGGTCTGATTTATCGCCGTGGATTGCGGGCAGTGAATTCCAGCACCTGCTGGCGGCCGTTTTCGATCAGCCTTTCCATCTCGCGGCGCGCTGCACCCTCATCGCGCAGGCGAAACGCCTCCACGAGCCGCAGGTGCGAGGCGGACACGTCGGAAATCTCATTGGGATCGGTTTCCGGGTTGCTCATCCGGAAAATGCCCACCAGAGCCGCCTTTATCAGCGAACCGACGGTGCGCATAAACGGATTACCGGACATTTCGGTGATGAGCACATGGAAATTCATATCCGCAAGCGCGCGCTTTTCCTTGGAATAGGCCGTATTGCCCATCTCGTTGGCGTAAGCGGCGAGCTTGGCGATATCGGCGTCCTGCGCTCTGATGGCGGCGAGCCCCGCGCCATAGGGCTCGAAGGCCTGACGGATATCGTAAAGATGCAACAGAAACTCGTCGCTGACGCCAGCCTCGAAATGCCAGAGCAGCACCTCGCTGTCGAACATGTTCCAGCTTTCGCGCTCCGTCACCCGGGTGCCGATCCGCGCCTTGGGGGAAATCATACCCTTGGCGGTCAGCGTCTTCATCGCTTCGCGCAGCACTGTGCGCGATACTTTCAGGCGGTCCATCAGCTCGGCATCGCCCGGCAGGATATCACCCGTCTTGAAGACGCCGGACACAATATCGAGACCGAGCTTGTGAACGACCTGTGCATGATTTGTCCGCAGCTTTCGAAAACCGATCGCCGCATCGAGCATTCCGCGCTGCAAGTGCCATATCCTTCCGTTCGGTTGGCGATCTTGAAAAAATCGCGCCAGACGTGTGTATCTCAAGTCAGATTATAGTGAAAAACATCAAGTTGCATGAAAAGCAAAGGTAAACTTCATCCCTGCAATAAAACGCGTGAAAATAAGCAAGGCCGCACATGACATATGTGCGGCCTTGCTTCAGTAACGATGGCTAAAAAGCATTATTGCGGCAGCTTGTCGTCCACACCGGCGACGTAGAAATTGAGGCCGAGCAGAACGCCGTCCTCGGCCTTCTCACCCGCCTTCAGCCATTCCGAACCGTCCTGCTTCTTCACCGGACCGGTGAAGGGATGCAGCTCGCCCGACTTGATCTTGGCTTCGGTGTCTTCAGCCATCTTCTTCACGTCATCAGGCATGTTGGTGTAAGGCGCCATGGTCAGGATGCCGTCCTTCAGGCCGTCCCATACCGATTCGGACTTCCAGGTACCATCGAGAAGCGCCTGCGTGCGCTTGATGTAGTAGGCGCCCCAGGTGTCCTTGATGGCGGTAAGCTGCGTCTTCGGACCGGCCGCGATCATGTCGGACGCCTGACCGAAGGCCTTGATGCCGCGTTCTGCGGCAACCTGCATCGGCGCGGTGGTGTCGGTGTGCTGGGTCAGAATATCGACGCCCTGGTCGATCAGTGCCTTGGCTGCATCGGCTTCCTTGCCGGGGTCGAACCAGGTGTTGGCCCATACGACCTTCACCTTGAAGTCGGGATTGACGGACTGCGCGCCGAGCACGAAGGCGTCGATGCCCATCACCACTTCCGGGATCGGGAAGGACGCGATGTAGCCGGCGAGACCCTTCTGCGACATCTTCGCGGCGATCTGGCCCTGAATGTAGCGGCCTTCATAGAAGCGCGAATTGTAGGTCGCGACATTTTCGGCGGTCTTGAAGCCCGTAGCATGTTCGAACTTCACCTTGGGGAACTTCTGGGCAACCTTGATGGTGGCGTCCATGAAGCCGAAGGAGGTGGTGAACACCAGTTCGCAACCCGAGCGGGCCATGCGTTCGATGGCGCGTTCGGCATCCGGACCTTCCGGAACGCTTTCGAGGAACGGCGTTTCGATCTTGTCGCCGAAATGCGCCTGCAGTTCCTGACGGCCGATATCGTGCGCCTGTGTCCAGCCGCCGTCGGTCTTTGAACCGACATAGATGAAGCAGACCTTCTTGGCGTCGGCGGCCTCAGCCGAGGAAACGACGCCGCCGAGAGCCGCAACGGAAGCGGCGAGTGCGATGACCAGTTTTTTCATTTTTACCCCTGTTGGTTTGGAGACGTGAGAATGCTTCACCTGTCCGGCACGAAGGACTTGCCAAGCGAGGCCGGTGTATTGATCAAGGTCGTGCGGCGATTATGCGAGATGATGACCAGCACGACAATAGTGGCGAGATAGGGCAGCGCCGACAGCAATTGCGACGGCACCCCGATGCCGAACGCCTGCGCATGCAATTGGCCGATGGTGACGGCGCCGAACAGATAACCGCCCGCCAGCACTCGCCATGGGCGCCACGAGGCGAAGACGACGAGCGCCAGCGCAATCCACCCGCGCCCGGCCGCCATGTTTTCCACCCATTGCGGCGTATAGACCAGCGACAGCTGCGCCCCCGCAAGCCCCGCACAGGCGCCGCCGAACATGACGGCCAGATAGCGGGTGCGGATGACATTGATGCCGAGCGCATGGGCCGAAGCGTGATTATCGCCGATGGCGCGGATTTTGAGACCCATGCGGCTTTTGAACAGAAACCAGCTGATGCCGGCGACAAGCGCGATGGAGAGGTAGAAGATCAAATCCTGCCGGAAAAGCAGCGGACCGAGGAAGGGAATGTCCGACAGCAGCGGAAAGACGATGGGCTGCAGCTTCACACCCGGCAGGCCGACGAAACTTTCACCCAGCATGCCTGAGACGCCGAGGCCGAGAATGGTAAGCGCAAGACCCGTCGCCACCTGGTTGGTAACGAGCGTCAGCGTCAGGAAACCGAAGAGCAGCGAAAAAACCGCACCGGAGGCAATGCCGGCCAGAATGCCGAGATAGGGAGATCCGGTCATATGCGCGGCCGCGAAAGCGCAGACCGCACCCATGATCATCATGCCCTCGACACCCAGATTGAGGACGCCGGAGCGCTCCGTCACCAGCTCGCCTGAAGCGGCGATGACGAGCGGCGTGGCGGCGGTGATGACGGTGAGGAGAATGGCCTGAAGCATATCCATCATGCCGCTCCTTCTTTACGATGCGCCTTGCCGGGAAAGAATACCCTGATGCGATAGAAGATCAGCGTATCGCAGGACAGCACGAAGAACAGCATCAGCCCCTGAAACACGCGCGTCACCTTGTCCGACACACCGATTGAAAGCTGCGCCGCTTCGCCGCCGAGATAGGTCAGCGCCAGCACCAGCCCGGAAAGGATGATGCCGAGCGGATTGAGACGACCGAGAAAGGCGACGATGATGGCGGTAAAGCCGTAACCCGGCGAAATGCTGGGCTGGAGATGGCCGATGGAGCCGGAGGCCTCCGATATGCCAGCAAGCCCCGCCAGCGCGCCGGAAAGCAGCAGCGAAAACCACACCATGCGGCTCGACGAAAAACCGGCGAAACGCCCTGCCCGCGCCGATTGGCCAAGCACGGTGACTTCGAAGCCCTTCAGCATGTAGCGCATCATGAACCACAGCGCGATGGCCGCAACGATGGCGAAAACGAAACCCCAATGCGCCCGGCCCGAGGCCAGCATTTCCGGCAAAACGGCGCTGTCGTTGAAAGGCTTGGTCTGCGGGAAGTTGTAGCCGCCCGGATCGCGCCAGATGCCGCGCGTCAGCCAGTCGAGGAAAAGCTGCGCGACATAGACCAGCATCAGGCTGACGAGGATTTCGTTGGTGTTGAACTTCGTCTTCAAAAGTGCGGGAATACCCGCATAAAGCGCGCCGCCCACGGCGCCCATCACCAGCATCAAAGGCAAAAGCAGCGGCGAATGCCAATCGGGATAAAGCACCGGCAGGATGGAACCGGTGATCGCGCCGATGGTGAACTGCCCCTCCGCGCCGATGTTCCAGTTGTTGGAGCGATAACAGATCGATAGCCCGACGCCGATCAGGATCAACGGTGCGGCCTTGATCGCCAGTTCATGGAGCGACCAGACTTCCAGCAGTGGCTCGACAAAAAAGGCATAGAGCGCGTCCAACGGGTTCTTGCCGAGCATGGCGAACATGATGGCGCCGACAAGCAGCGTTAGCGTGAGCGCCAGAAGCGGCGAAAGCAGGGTGAAAAGCCGGGAGACGCCTGCGCGTTTTTCAAGTTCAATGCGCATGCTGGGCGGCTCCCGAATGTGACGTGTGAATGCCGCCCATCAACAGGCCGATCTTTTCGAGCGTCATTTCCTCCACCGAATGGATCTCTGACAGCTTGCCGTCGGAAATGACAGCGATATTGGTGGCGACTTCGAAGATCTCATCGAGATCCTGACTGATGACGATGACGGCCGAGCCCGCTTTGGCAAGGTCGACAAGCGCTTGACGGATGCGGCTCGCCGCACCCGCATCCACGCCCCAGGTCGGCTGGTTGACCACCAGCACGACAGGCTGGCGGTCAAGCTCGCGCCCGACGATGAATTTCTGCAGATTACCGCCAGACAGCGACCCGGCGAGCGGATCGGCCCCGCTTTTGCGCACATCCATCGTTTCCGAAATGCGTCGCGCCGCAGCCCTGATGACTGAGCCACGCACGATGCACAGGAAACCGCCGGTCAGAAACGCCTTGCGGTCGGAGCGCGCCCGCGCCAAGAGCAGATTGTCGGACAGGCTCATGCCGGGAACGGCGGCGTGGCCGTGGCGCTCTTCCGGCACAAAACCCGCGCCCATCAGCCGGCGGCCATTGATGCCGATGCGACCGACTGGCTTGCCGCGCAGGCGAATGGCGTCATTGTTATAGACCGGATATTCGCCCGAAAGCGCATCGAACAACTCACCCTGGCCGTTGCCGGCCACACCGGCAATCGCCAGCACCTCGCCGGCGCGCACCTGCATGGATATCGATTTCAGCGCCACGGCAAAAGGCGTGCGTGGCGCCACCGAGAGCCCACTGACCTCGATCTGCGGCGCGCCGAGCGTCTCGCCCGTGGCCCGCGAAACGCTTGCGACATCGCTGCCGACCATCATGCGCGCCAACGACGCTGGCGTTTCCTTGCGCGGATCGCAGGCGCCCGTCACCTTGCCATGCCGCAGGACGGTGGCACGGTCGCAGATGCGCTGCACTTCTTCGAGACGATGGCTGATATAAAGCACGGAACGGCCTTCAGCCTTCAGCTTCTCCAACGTCTCGAACAGCTTGTCGGCCTCCTGCGGCGTCAAAACCGAGGTTGGCTCATCGAGAATGATCAGGCGCGGGTTCTGTAAAAGCGCGCGGACAATTTCGATGCGCTGGCGCTCGCCGACCGAAAGATCGGCCACATGGGCATTGGGATCGAGCGGCAGGCCATAGGCGCGCGACAACGTTTCCGCTTGCCCGGCGATTTCCTTCAGTGAAATTTTCGGGTCGAGCGACAGGGCGATGTTTTCAGCCACCGTCAGCGCTTCGAAGAGCGAAAAATGCTGGAACACCATGCCGATGCCAAGCCTGCGGGCCTCGCTTGGCGAGGCGACGGAAACCGGCTGGCCCTGCCAGACAATCTCGCCTTCGCTTGGCGCGAGAACGCCGAACAGCATCTTGACGAGTGTGGATTTGCCCGCGCCGTTTTCACCCAGAAGCGCGTGGATTTCGCCCGGCGCAATATCGAGATCGATGCCGTTGCAGGCGGCGAAATTGCCGAACAGCTTGGTCAGCTTGCGAACGGACAGGAGAGGCACGGCCTCCGGCGCCAAAGTTCCAGTCACGAGTTCCCTCTCTCACCGACCGCCGCGCCTTCTTCGAAGCGTTTCCAACGATCGTGGTCATTGTTCCCAATCGGACGCCAATGCGTATGCAATCTCATCCAATCAAGACTTATTGATAACGGTTTTGCTGCTGCGCACAACTGAAAAAGAAGCCGCTTAAATGCAATTTGCACAAGCAATAAACGGCTTTACCCGTTCTTACTTTGCGCCGAGCGAGGGGAAAAACTGCAATATTCCACCGATGCAATAAAGATAGAGGCCACTTGCCACAAAGCCGATCACGGCCCAGCTCGGGGTTTCGAAGTGCATCAGCAGCGAATAACCGCCAAGCGCGCACCAGATGAAGACCACGGCGAGATTGAGCGGCCGCAATCGCTTCACCCGCACCGGATGCAGGAAGTTGATCGGCAGGAATGTCAAAAACACCGAAACGGTAACGACAACCATTGCCGTCGTGGCGCTGGCGTCCATGACGAACAGGGTGAACACCACCATATTCCACACCACCGGAAAGCCGGAGAAGAAATACTCGTCCGTCTTCATGCCCATGTCGGCGTAATAGATGGCGCTCGACACCACGATCATGCCGGCTGCCACGAAGGACAGCGGCTCGCCGATCATGCCCTTCTGATAAAGCGCAAAGGCGGGCAACAGCACATAGGTGACATAGTCGATGATATTATCGAGCGTATCACCGGACCAGTTGGGCAGCACTTCCTTCACCCTGACCTTGCGGGCGATGGGACCGTCGATGCCATCCACCAGCAGCGCAAGCCCCAGCCACCAGAACATATCGACGAAGCGGTGTTCGGCTGCGGCGACAACACCGAGAAAAGCCAGAAACGAGCCGGAGGCCGTGAGCATGTGGACAGAAAAGGCGCGGATTTCCGCGTAGGGAACACGCTTATAGTTGAAAATTTTCATGGTCAGCGTCTGCGCCCCGTTTTTCATCCGCCCTGTTTGTTCCGGTATGCGGCCATTCACCACGCTTTGCAACCGGCTCAATCCGCTTATCCTAGGACTAATATAGCGGCACAACTAACGAATCTTCGCAACCGGATGTTCCGGGACCGAAGTGGATTTACCCAACCGAAGCCTTTATGATGGTTTGGAAATAACAACGGATCACGACCATGAGACACTTCGATATCGCCATCACCGGTGCGGGACTTGCGGGGCAGATCGCGGCCATCGCGCTGGCGCGGGCGGGCCGCCACGTGGCGCTCATCGCACCTTCCAGCGACAGGAAGGACCAGCGCACCACCGCGCTGATGGACCAGTCCATCCGTTTCATGGACCGCCTTGGCCTCTGGTCGCGCATCGCGCCTTCGGCCGCACGCCTTTCCACCATGCAGATCATCGATGGCACCGACCGCCTGCTGCGTGCACCCACCGTGCAGTTCCGTTCCTCCGAAATCGGGCTTGACGCCTTTGGCTGGAACATCCCCAACGAGGCGCTGCTCGGCGTCCTGAGCGAAGCGGTCGAGCAGGAACACAATATTTCCCGCCTCGACACGTCCGCCGAGACAATCGACATCGGCAACGACCGCATGACGGTGACCCTTGCGAATGGCGAAACGCTCTCCGCCGATTTCCTCATCGGCGCGGATGGTCGCAAATCCATGGTGCGGGATGCAGCCGGCATCGGCGTCAAATCCTGGTCCTATCCGCAGACCGC
Organism: Agrobacterium salinitolerans; assembly: GCF_027498475.1. Taxonomy (NCBI): domain Bacteria; kingdom Pseudomonadati; phylum Pseudomonadota; class Alphaproteobacteria; order Hyphomicrobiales; family Rhizobiaceae; genus Agrobacterium; species Agrobacterium salinitolerans. Next base: position 83,286 of record NZ_JAPZLN010000010.1, read on the forward strand.
CATTGTTTTGAACTTTGGCCATAGCCGGCCGCACGGCAATGTCTCGACGGAGTTCCACACACCCACCGGGCCTTTCACACAGGTTCCCTTGCCCGGCGACCGCTCCAGCCTCGTCTGGGTCGTTACCCCGCAGCAGGCGGAAGAGTTGACGGCGCTGCCGCTGGAGACGCTCAGCCTGCGCGTCGAGGAGCGCATGCAATCCATGCTGGGAGCGGTCACCGTCGAGGACAGCGTTCAGGCCTGGCCGCTTTCTTCCATGACTGCGCACCGCTTCGGCAAGGGCCGCGTCGCCCTGATCGGCGAGGCAGCGCACGGTTTTCCGCCCATCGGCGCGCAGGGGCTGAACCTCAGCCTGCGCGACATCATCGCGCTGACGGAATTGCTGAGCGCCGTCTCCGACCGGCCGATTGCGGCCGACGCCGGCGATAGATTCGACCGCAAGCGGCGAGCGGATGTCTATAGCCGCACGCTGAGCGTCGATCTCCTGAACCGCTCGCTGCTTTCCGATTTCCTGCCGGTCCAGATGGCGCGCGCAGCCGGCCTGCATGTTCTCTCCGGCATCGGCACGCTGAGAAGCATGGTCATGCGCGAAGGCATCGAGCCGGGTCGCGGGCTGAAGGCCCTGCCCTCGCTGCTGTTCGGCAGCTTCAAAAAGGCTGGATGAAATAAACCACGCCGGTCAGCGTGAAGACAGACAGAACCGTCGAAATCAGGATCGTCGCAGACGCCCTCTCCTGCCAGACGTGATATTGCTGGCCGATGACGAAGACATTCGTCGCGGTCGGCAGCGCGGCCAAAAGCACGGCTGAATAGATCCACACCGGCTCGAACCGCCCCAGCGACGACAGCACGAGATAGGCGGCGAGCGGATGCAGGATCAGCTTTGCCGGCACGATATAGCTGATTTCCACCGGCACACGTTTCATCGGCCGAAGCGCCAGCGTCACGCCCATGGCAAAAAGTGCGCAGGGCGCCGCCGATTGCGCCAGATAATCCACCAGCCGCTGCACCGCCTCCGGCGGCTGCCACGACAGCGATGCGGCCAGAAAGCCGGCGATGACGGAGACGATGAAGGGATGGGTGATGACCTTGCGCGCCACATCCAGCGCAAGCCTTGGCGGGGAACGCTTGTCGCCGCCGGCAACCGCCATCATCGCCGGGGCGACGATGAAATGGGCGGCGTTTTCAAGGCAGACGATCAACGCCACCGGCACCGCCGCCTTCTCGCCAAGCGCCAGAAGCGCTAGGCCCGGCCCCATATAACCGATATTGCCGTAGCTGGCCGCGAAACTCTGGATCGTGGTTTCGGAAAGGCTGTTTTTCCGTACGAATCGGCCGATCAGGAACACAGCCAGGAAAACGCCATAGGCGCAGGCGAGACTGGCCGCGACGAAATCCATCCGCGCCAGCTCTTCCACCGGCGTTTTAGACACAAGCTTGAAAAACAGCGCCGGCAGCGCCGCATAGATGATGAAAGTGTTCAGCCAGCCCATCGCCTCGACCGGCTGCTTCGTGATGCGCGCCGCACCGTAGCCGATGAAGATCAGGCCGAAAAACGGCAACAGCAATCCGACGATATCCGTCACTATATTTCCCCCGCAAGCAACTCCAGCGGGAGGCTTAGCCGATTTGCATCAGGATCGGAAAGGTCTCCTGGAACCAGATCGCCACATTGGTGATAAAACCGGACATGAAAGCGAGACCGGTCAGCACCAGCAACACGCCCAGCAGCTTTTCCACGAGCCCAAGATGGCGGCGGAAGCGGACGAGGAAACGCATGAAGGAGCCGGAAAACGCCGCCGCGATCCAGAACGGCACCGCAAGGCCAAGAGAATAGACCGCAAGGAGCGCCGCACCGTCGCCAACCGTATCGCGTGCGGCGGCGACGCCGAGAATAGCCCCCAAAACCGGACCGATGCAGGGCGTCCAGCCGAAAGCGAAGGCAAGGCCCATGACATAGGCCCCGGACAGCGTGGCCGGCTTGCCCGCGCCTTGAAACCGCGCCTCGCGCGAAAACAGGCCGATGCGGAACACGCCGAGGAAATTCAGCCCCATCAGAATGATGATGAAACCACCGACCTTGGCGAGAATATCCAGATTCTGACGCAGGAGCGTACCGATCGTCGAGGCGCCTGCCCCAAGCGCCACGAAGACCGTGGCGAAACCGAGCGTGAAGAAGAAGGCTGAAAACAGCACGGCCCTGCGAATCTCCGGCCGCGGCGCGGTATCTTCCGTCCTGAACTGCTCGACCGAAACACCCGCCATATAACAGAGATAAGGCGGCACCAGCGGCAGGACGCAGGGCGACAGAAACGAAAGAGCGCCGGCCAGAAGCGCGCTGAACAGGGAAATATCGGCAATCGACAACAAAGAACTCCGCATCCCGCAAAGCCGCCGCGATTCTCAAGCTGCGCCGCCGCTTCACGCTTCATTTTCGTGCATGTCATTGCTGCAAAAGGATTTCACCCGTCCAGCAGACATGTCTGAAGCCGGTTTTATCCCCAGCCGCCCCCTCTCTCCAATCACCTTTTCGGGGGTGCGACAAAAAAAACCGGATTGATTGTCGAAACCGCTTTTTTTGGGTTGACCGAACGGATCGCTCTACCTATGTTCCGCGCACTTCCGAAGGGCAACCAAGCCCCGACACGGGAGAGCGTAGCTCAGCCGGTAGAGCAACTGACTTTTAATCAGTAGGTCCAGGGTTCGAATCCCTGCGCTCTCACCAACGGAAACATGTCCAGACCGGAGACATAGGTAACAGTTTGTACCTAAGACATAGGTGACAATCTCGTGCCGAAC
>NZ_JAPZLN010000011.1:0-34999 GCF_027498475.1 Agrobacterium salinitolerans
CAAGCAGACCGTAATCATTTGTGCGTTGCGCCTCGTCTTGGAACCAGGTTAGCCAGTCTATGACGCCTTTTTTGCCTTCCAATTTTTCACGCATGGCTTCTACTACCAGCTCAACGCATGCATTTGTAAGATTCGACTTGGCGTCTTCTATTTCTTTTTGCAACGAAGCCTTCTTCTTCCGCAGCGATTTCCCAGCATCGGGCGACAACGTTTTCAGAAGCTTTGAAAGCGCCTCAAAATAGAGCCCCGCGGCGTCAAACATAGAAAGAATAAGTTCCTGCGCCGATTGGCTCACATCCGGCATGCGATTATTATCACTGATCGATTTTGCCGAAATTGCTTCGGAGTCTCTATATTCGTGTACCTGTGACCTCAGCTCACGCCTATAGTTGTCGAGAAGGCGAAGCGTTGGTCTATTGTGATTTAACTTTGCCACCGTCCAAAACACTCCCCAAATGAGCGCCTCAAATCAATATCCGCTCGACTTCATCTAAGCTTACATCATCACTTCGGCGATCATAAAGCTGGGTCGTCCTGGTCGACGAGTGATTGGCCATGGCTGCGGCCTTTTCCAGCGTCCCTCCGTTTTTCAAATACGCGGTGATGCCGGTGGCGCGGAACGTATGGTTGCCGACCGCCGTGCCGATTCCGGCCGCAACGGCTCGGCGCTGGATCATCGCATGGGCACTCTGCTGGGGCAGGGGGGATGCTGATAGTTCGCCGGTCCCCCGGCCTATCGTCCGGAACAACGGAGTTTTGGGATGGTCGCGTAATCCGCCTACCTCGAGATACTCCTCGAGGTAGGCCTCGAGCGTGTGATGGCAGGGCATCTCGACGACTTTGCCGCCCTTTTCATGCAGCCGCACCCACAGGCGCCGTCCCTGGACATATACGTCCCGCACCTCCATGCCGGTCGCGGCGCCGACGCGGGCGAACGTGAAGGTCATAGTGGCTATAAAGGCCCGATCGCGCAGCCCGACGATTGTGTCAGTAGGGATGCTATCCAGCAACTGCCGCGCTTCTTCCGGCGACAACACCGGGGTCTTGCCCTTCTTGGTCGAATACGACGGTCCGCGCACCGCATGAGCGGGATTGGTCGGCATGATCTGGCCGGTCACCATCCAATCGAACAGATGGCGAATGGCGGCCAGCCGCTGCTTAACGGTCGGCACGGCATGGCTGCGCCCCAGCTCCTCGATCCAGGCGGCGACGTGCATCGGCTGGATCTGGGGGAGGGCGGACACACCGCGCGCTTCGCACCAGTGCAGGAAGTCAGCCGCCGATCGTGCGTAGGCTTTGCGCGTGTTAGGATTGCGAATGTTCGCGGTGAAGAATTCGAGAAAGCGCATTCTGGTGCGTTCATCGGACGGATGCACGAGTGCAGGAAGAGCAGCACTTGGGGCGGAGAGGGCAAGGGCGGTCATCGGGCGTTTGCCTCCTCCTCACGCTGCCACTGTGCGCATTCTGCTATCCAGCCTTGTAGTCCATCCAGGTAGTCTGCCAGCTTTTCGAGATGAATCGCAAAATCGCCTACATTTATCAGGGTTAGCTCCGGTTCGAGTGACCGTCGGTTAACATATGTACCCTTAGGGGCGTTTGGCTTTTTTTGACGAATCCTTGCATACCTGAACCTCTGACCATCCGGATCATGCCGATGAATCTGCTGAATATAGGAGCTGATACCTTCTAGATCCTCGGGAGGTAGTTCTCGTCCTTCAATCAAAATGCTTACAGGATTGAGGAGAGGCAGGACCAAATCCCAGACGATTTGAAGGTTGTGGGTAATCAGCTTCTTTTCATCGTCATTGGTGATGTTTCGGCCGAGCAGGAAGGAGCCGTCGCGGAAAATGTCTTTGAGCACCATTTCGATATGATGCCGATAAAGATAAACGATCGGGTAAATTAGCAGATCCTGATCCGAGCTTGTCGCACATACGTGTGTGGCGAGGTGTAAGGCAGCCTTCCTAAATCCGCTTTTGTAAGAGTGCCCATCTTCTCCCCAATGGGAGATACATGCGTTAGCAGACCAATATTCCTTATTGCCCCCAAAGAGAACGTCGCCAGCGACAGGCGGTGGAGACGATCCGAAAATTGATTTGACCTCATTCGACACGCCAAGCCCCCCTATATGTGATAAAGGACATTATCACATATAGACCACCTCGCAATAACTTGATGCCAAACCCGGAACACAGAAGATATCACTGAGTATGCAGATACAGATTGTCAGCCAACCGGGATGGCCAAAGCTATTGGGGAAGCGACTGTTAATCCGGCTTGATTGGGCCAGATGTCTGAGATGCTGAAGCCTCTCACAGTGTCGTTTTCCGTCGCTCCACCATCACCGCCCGGTAGTTGGAAAACAGGATAATCCCACCTCCGAGGAAGACCCAAAGATCGATGGCTTCGACGTAAGCGTAATAGCCGACGATGGCAGCCATTGGCACGCGCAGGAAGTCGATTGGCATAACTACGGATGCGTCGAGACGTTTGAGTGCCTGGGCCTGACAGTAGTGGGCGGCAAGCGCCCCGAGTCCGGCGATCAACATCCAGGGGATGTCGGTGAAGCTCACTGGACGCCAGTCCGTTAGCGAGGCAAGGAAGCCGAGCGGCAGCTGGATGACAATCATCCAAACGACGATGGCGCCCGGCGAAACCTCCCGCGTCAGTTGCTTGACTAAGATCAATGACAGACCGTAGCCGGCGGCGGCAATCAGCACGAGCCCTGCGGCCGGATCGACCATGCCGATGCCCGGGCGGACGATGACGAGGACGCCGATGAAGCCGCCGATGGTGGCAAGTATCCGCGACCTCGTCAGCTGTTCCTTCAAAAAAAGGAGGGCGAAGAAGGCAACCCAGATCGGCATGGTAAATTCCAGAGCGAACACTGAAGCGAGCGGCAGCATCACGACGCCGATCGTCCATAGGTATTGGGCAAAGAAGTGGACGACATTTCGCGCCAAATGCAGCCTAATCAGCTTGCCTTTCCGCAGTTCGGGCAGCAGCGCACGGCCGAGCGTAAGGATGACGAAAAGGCCCACGAGCGCGCGGAAGAATAGCACCTGCTGGATGGACAGTGTGCTCGCAAGCTCGCGCGAGCCGACTGACATGCCGATGAAAGAGATCATGCTGAGGCCCATCCATAGGAGCCCTTGCGTGAACGCACTATGCGGCAACTCTTGTGCCGGGGGGGAATTATTCGACATGCTGGAGCCTTCTTCATGTTCTTGCGCAGACGCGCGCTGCGTCGAGCGCGCGTCTGCGTCAAACGATCAGGCGGATCAGGCCGCTGACGGCCCCGGATCATCAGTAGCATCCGGTGTGGCGGGAACCTTGAGGCGCGCTTGACCCATCCCGTCGGACACTATGCGCAGCAGTGGCTTCTGCCTTAAGGTATTGGTTGCCTGATTAAGCGCCCGGCGTTCGCGCAATGAAGCCTCCGGCTGATATTCCACTCTCTCGAGAAAAATCCGGTCTTCCAGTCCGCTTGTATCGGTGAAGACCATATCTTGGCCTTCCGTAAGACCGAGAAGAGCCAGACCACGCGTAGTCGTGATTGGCAGGAACATGCCAATCGGCGCGGTGACCTGACCGGTCGAGAGCACACGGGTATCCCTCGCGCTGCCATTGACACGGAAGCTCACTCTGCTGTTGATGCTGGCGATCCCGTCTTGCAGATCCTCGCGAAAAATGACGACTGCCTTGGCGATTTTATGGCGAATGAGCGGAAGAAGCAGTTGGTAGCGACCGCGCGGGTCGTCAGCCATAGCTTCCAAAATGGATAAATCTTTCGTGGTGAGGATGAAGTGATCGTCTGACATCGCAGTTCTCCTTTACTCCAACGGGAGCACGCATATGAAATATGAACTGGAGATCCCCTGTCCGCCTGAGGCGGAGCAGGGGGCGATTATCCTGCGATGAGGCAACCTCCATAAAGGGAGAGGAGGCAGGACAGCGGACAGCGCATTATGATGCGGACCGCAGTTCGACCGAGCCCGTGGAGGCGGGAAAGCTTACAGCCGGCGCCTCCACGCTCTTTACTGTGAGGCGATGGACGCGACCATCTCGAGCAGTCCAATCGATCGACTGACCCGTAGAAAGGCCGATCAGGGCGGCGCCGATAGGCGTAAGGATGGATACCTTGCCGGCCGCGATATCGGCTTCGCCGGGGAAAACGAGCATGACGAGGCGTTCATCGCCGAGGTCGCTTACAAACTGGAGCGTAGACCCCATGCGCACGACATCAATGCCGATCTTCTTGTCGGGAACAATGCGGGCGCGGTCGAGCTCGGCCAGGAGTTCTTCGGACACCTCCGGATTGCGCGCTGCGTGTGCCTCGGCAAGGCGTGAGAGCCTCTCGTGGTCGGAATCGGTAACGATGATGGCCGGCTTGCTATGCGTTTTCTTTTCGGCAGCCATTGCTGGTTTCCTATACATATACGCAGCCACGCACAAAGCGCGCTGCATTCGATTAAATAGAATTGGAAAGACTGTCGCCTCTTTGGGCTGCTTCAACCGACTTGCGGAAAGCTACCTATGCCCCTCGACCGGGGTGAGACACGACCGGGCCGGGGGTCATATGCCTGCGATAAGGCATACTCGCTTGGAAATATTGTGGAGGGGCTCGATCAACATCTTTTGATGATGTGCCCGTTAATCGCGGAAGTCAAGCAAGGCCGGTGAAGCTGTTAGGTGATTGACGGTTTGATTGCAGTTAAGTCGCTCCAGCTTATTACATAAGCATTGAAAATCCACTCTACCAATCGACCCCTCAAATCCATTTCATTTTGCACAAGTTTTGAGCTATCAGCCAATTCGCCGCCTGATATTCAGGCAACAATCTATGACTGGAGAATAAGAATTGGCGAATGTGGATGAGAAGCTTGAACCGATCCTGGCTGAGGTGCTGCGGCGCAATGCCGGTGAGTTGGAATTTCATCAGGCGGTCCGTGAAGTTCTTGAAAGCCTGGGTCGCGTCATCGCTAAACATCCAAATTATGCCGATAATGCTCTCATAGAGCGCATTTGCGAGCCCGAACGGCAGATCATCTTTCGTGTCCCCTGGGTTGATGACACGGGTCAAGTACAGATCAACCGCGGCTTCCGCGTGCAATTCAACTCTGCCCTTGGCCCCTATAAAGGGGGCATTCGTTTCCACCCTTCCGTGAATGTGGGCATCGTCAAATTCCTTGGCTTTGAACAAACTTTCAAGAACGCATTGACGGGAATGCCGATCGGCGGCGGCAAGGGCGGGTCGGATTTCAATCCGCGCGGCCGCTCGGACGGCGAAATCATGCGGTTTTGCCAATCCTTCATGACTGAACTGCATCGCCATATCGGCGAGTACACGGATGTGCCCGCCGGCGATATCGGCGTCGGCGGTCGGGAGATCGGCTACATGTTTGGCCAGTACAAGCGCCTCACCAACCGGTACGAGGCGGGAGTATTAACCGGCAAGGCGTTGTTCCATGGCGGCTCAAGAGCGCGGAGGGAAGCGACAGGATATGGTGCGACCTATTTTGTCGAGCGGATGCTTTCGACGAAAGGCCACAACTTCGAAGGCAAACGCGTGGTGGTCTCGGGCTCCGGCAACGTTGCCATCTATACCATGGAAAAGGTCATGGAATTCGGGGGTAAGATTGTCGCTTGCTCGGATTCGTCCGGCTATGTCGTGGATGAAAATGGCATCGATCTTGACCTCGTAAAAGAGATCAAGGAAGAGCGACGCGGTCGGATCTCAGAATATGTTGGTGTAAAAGGCGCTGGCAGCAATTGGGTCGAGGGGGGGTCCATCTGGGACGTGGCGTGCGATGTCGCAATGCCTTCCGCGACCCAGAACGAATTGACCGGACGTGATGCCAAGGCACTGATCCGGAACAAGGTCATCGCGGTCGGCGAAGGCGCCAACATGCCAACCACGCCGGAAGCGGTGCGGCTTTTTCAGGAAGCAGGGGTATTGTTTGCGCCGGGCAAAGCCGCCAATGCAGGGGGCGTCGCAACATCGGCGTTGGAAATGCAGCAAAATGCTTCGCGGGATAGCTGGACTTTCGAGCAGACAGAAAATCGTCTGGCGATGATCATGCACAATATCCATGATACATGCGCTACGACGGCCGAAGAATACGGCACGCCGGGCGACTATGTCCTCGGCGCCAACATCGGCGGCTTCGTGCGGGTGGCCGAGGCGATGGATGCGCTCGGCATAATCTGACGACCGCGTGATGACACCTGCCGGCGTTGATGCGCGCCGACAGGTTTGACTTTTGCAACCCACCGGCGCAGAGACATCCTATGGCAACGCTTTTTATCCAACCCTTTAGAGAGCCTCAACGCTCGAAAAACGGCTCTTGGCCCGAACGCAGGTAAATCCTGGTTAGCGTTCGGAGGACCAGGATCATGCAGTTCTCCAAACAATAGCAGTGGCTGACGCCTCTCGCTAAATCTTTCGGCTTTAATATCTTGACCATAAAAACCATAGCACCCCGCGGTATGCGGGTGACGCTTCCGCGCGCGTTGTCCAAACTTGGCCACTGTTCGCGAACGCAGGCTGAACGATTGATTGCCGAGGGCCGGGTTAAACTCAATGGACGTCGTGCCATGGACCCATCAATATGGGTCGATCTGATATCCGATCTGATCGCGGTCGATGGACAAACTGTTTCGGCATCGGCCAAGCTTTACATCATGATGAACAAACCTCGCGGTGTGGTTACCACGCGTGATGATCCCGATGGCCGTGCAACGGTATTTGACTGCCTCAAGCTTCAGGACATGCCATTCGTTTCGCCGGTCGGTCGCCTGGACAAGGCCAGCGAAGGGTTGCTGTTGTTTACAAACGACACGGTACTTGCACAGCGTCTTCTTGACCCTGTCACGAATGTTCCCAAGATCTATCACGTCCAAGTCGGCGGAGAAATTGGCACCCCGGAACTGGAGCAGATGATTTTCGGCATTCCCAGCGACGGTGAGCTCCTTCGCGCCACCTCCGTTGACCTTCTGCGCCGCGGCAGCAAGCACGCCTGGATTGAGGTCGAACTGCGCGAGGGTCGGTACCGGCAAATCCGCAGAATGCTGGAAGGCGTCGGACTGGACTGTCTGCGATTGGTCAGGATAGCAGTCGACACGCTGCGATTGGGTGATTTACAAAAAGGAGACAGCAGGTCTCTCACCACCTCTGAAATCGCCTCACTGCGCAAGCGCGCAGGACTCGAATAATCTGTTGGGTAGTCACCTTTTGACGACAAGGCGGCACTTGCCGCTAATTCAATATGCGGCAGCTTAAGTTTTGACTGACGATGATCCTCGGTCTGCTAGGTCGTTAAACTGTTGATGTGACAGGACAGGAAAGCAATAGGGCGGCATTTTTTGGAGCCTCAACGAGTACGGTAAATTTGCCGAAAAAAGCACCGTTTCGCCCACGAAATCACCACGCTATCAGCCGTGGCTCCCGTGGCAGCATTATTTGCAGGGCTCCCGTGGCAGCATTATTTGCAGGGCTCTAGAATGGCATAAATTTTGCTGGAAGACGGAGACTTCTATATCGATCGGCGGCGCAAACTATGTTCCAACCTTTGGTGACTTGTCTTCTCCTAAGCGCCGCTACCGGTTTGAGTCTGCGGCGGTTTCTCCTGCCGTACTTTCCCGGCGGCGATGCTGCTGAACAGCGGTCACCCGTGACAATGGTGGCAAGTGCTATCTTCCTGGCAGCGGTTGCCTTCACGGTGTCTGATCAAAAACTCTGGGCAATACCGATCGTTCTGACATTCAGCCTCTGGCTTGCGTCAGTATTTGACGACTCCAAGCCGAACATGACGATCGCCATATCCGTCGTCAGCTTGACATTGTATATGGGCCTCCGGTCGATCCATTGATCCTCAGCTCCTCTATCATCGATAGCAAGCGTCTTGGAATTTCTCGGCATCCTTCGACGCCACTTCGACCGCCCCGAATTCGCTGTGGTCAAAGGTTAATTCGCCGCTGTCTGATGAGGCCCTTTTGGAAGGGACCGTGCAACGGCGCTCAAAAGGTCGGTCTGGGAAATCAGCCCGATAATGTGGCTCTGCTCATCGACGACGATCACCGCATGTGTTTTGCCGTCCGTCAGGATGGGAAGCAGGCTCAGGGCTCGATCGGCAGCCGAAGCGGTCGTTGGCAGAGAGATCAGTTCCTTCAACGAACCTTCTCCCATCGCCAATTCTCTCAAACCCACAGTACCGAGCAGTTGTCCGTTTCGATTTTTGACCGGTAAGGTTCGGATATTGTGCTTGAGAAGCAGCTCCCGGGCCTCATCGATGGTGGCATCAACGTCCGCCACAATAACGTCGCGCGACATGATGTCCGCACATTTGATCCCGTCATTAGAGCGGGCGACAGCCTCGTACTCCACACGGCGAAGCAATAGTCCAAGGTCAGTGCGGTCGATGTCGAATGTCTCGTGAAGCGCCTCAAGGGCGGCGTCAATATCCTCGTCACGAAACCCCACTCGCTCGGCTGGTGGAAGGTCTGCAGTCAGATGGCCGTTCACCGTAGGCGAGGCGACATGCGGGTAGTTATGCCGGGATAGCTTGTGGAACAACAGGCCGACTGCGACGAGGATGCAGGAGTTCAGGGCAACTGGAATGAACGGAAACAGCATGCCCCAGCTTGCGACCGCAGGTCCACCAAGGACGGCTGTCAGGGCTGCCGCCCCCCCAGGCGGATGGAGACACCGGGTAAAGGACATCGCCGCGATCGCCAGTGAGACGCCCACACCAGTAGCTATGATCGGGTCGCTGATCAGGCTGGCGGCAAGCACCCCCATGAAGGCCGAAATCGTATTGCCTCCGATGATAGACCATGGCTGGGCAAGCGGGCTTGCCGGAACGGCAAACAGCAGCACGGCCGAGGCGCCCATCGGCGCGACGATCAACGGTAGATGTGAACCTTTTCCGAGCAGGTAGCTGCAAATCAGACCTGTCAGCGCGATCGCCGCGAGAGCGCCAAGGCATGCCAGCAGCCGATCGCGCAACGTTGCGCCGGCAAGAATGGGTCTAAACAGCCATAGTGACAGAAGCGCGCGCTTCTGGGCCGCTCCTCGGGGGTCGGAAGGGGACATGGGAAAAACCTGATGAGAGACTGGTGGCGGGTTCAGGAAGGAGAAAGGGAAGCGGAGAGCGGAGGCGTTGAGGCCAGAAGCATATCTTCAAATCCGCGAAGCGGATCAGACCTCCGATCATTCCGGGAAATGAGCAGTGTATCGACCGGACCAAGGGAATGCACAACGATATCGGCGGTCCAGTGCATGCCGTCAAGGACAGAGCGCGGTATGACACCCACTGCGTTTCCCGCAACGACGTGAGCGAGAATGGAGTGATAGGAGGTCAACTCCATTGTTGGAACGTCGGCTCCCAATTTCATCCAACGCTCGGCAATGCGGCGATAGGTACAACCTGGTTCAAGAGCGGCAAGAGCCGTCAGCCGAATGTCGCCGGCGTTGCGGAGCGGAGGATGGTTGGACGGCAGGATCAGAAGCAGCTCTTCCTGAAAGACCCTTGTCGCGTGAAGCGGATGCTGCTCACGCCCAAGCATCCCTGCCCATTCTTTCTGATCAGGCGGTTGGGCGATGAGAGCGCAATCGAGTTCGTCGGCAATCACCGCCTTTGCCAATTCCAGCGTTGCGCCAAGTGTCAAACGCAATGACACCTGTGGCCAGGCTTCGTTAAATGTTGCAAGCACCGGAGGCAGACGGCTTGCCGCCGTGCTTTCCATCGTACCCACCCGCAACGCCTCCACCTGGTTTTCTTTCCTGAGCGCAAGACGCGCCTCTGTTGCAAAAGCGAGCATTTTCTTCGCGTAGCCCAAGAAAATTTGTCCTTCGCGGGTCAGGGTCATCTTCTTTCCCTCCCGGCTGAACAGCAAGGCGCCAACTTGCTCCTCAAGAAGCTGGATACGTGTCGTTACATTCGAAGGCGCCCGACCAAGCTGCTTCGCCGCGCGCGTCACGCTCGTCTCGTCGGCGACGATCAGAAAAATATGCAGAGAAGTCGGATCCAAAAAAGTCTCCATTTAAGAATGGTATTGCCTTATTATTCTCCATGAGCGAACATCACGCAAGCCGAAGGTGATGGCCTGAAGCCATCAGATAGAAAAGAAATGTCAGATGATCGACGAAAATCAGAATGACAATCCAGATGGCTTCTCTTCTCCTGCCTGTTTCATGCACGAAGTCGATCCAGCCTATATGGGACTGGACGGTAGTGGTGAAACGGTCAAGAAATGGCGCAAAGGTGAGCGGCGCCGTCTGATCGATCAGCGGGCCCGTCTCAACGCAGAAGAGCGCGACCAGAAATCCTTGCGAATCCGGCAAAACCTCGATCAGCTATTGCCTGAAGTCAACGGGCGAACCATCAGTCTCTACTGGCCATTTCTGGGCGAACCTGATCTCCGCGGCTGGTTGACAGCGGCTTCAGCCCGCGGCGCGACATGCCTTTTGCCGGTGGTGTCTGAAAAGAACAAGCCTCTCACGTTTCGATCCTGGCGGATTGGCGAGGAATTGACGCGCGGAGTCCTGAATATCCCTGTTCCGCTGCACGGTGATGAACGCCAACCGGATATCGTCATTGCCCCGGTTGTCGGGTTTGACGCGCATTGTTACCGGCTTGGGTTCGGAGGTGGGTATTTTGATCGAACGCTCGCTGTGCTCCATCCAAAGCCTATCGTGATCGGCGTCGGGTTTGACTTCCAGCAGATCGAGACGATCCGTCCTCAAGGTCATGACATTCCCATGGATGCGATCGTCACCGATACTGACATCCGGTTTCGCCAAGGTTGTGATAATCTTTTCGCGTGGAAATTCGAGGGCTAGGCGATGAGTTCGCTGGACGTTTCCTCACTCATTCCAGTCTTTCTAACGGCGGCTATTGCGCTCAGCTGGAACCCATTTCTGATCCTTTACCGAAACAATGCCCTTGCTGTGCATACACCCGTCATGACGACGCTCGCCGCCAGCCTGGCGCTGTCCGCAGTGACCTTCACTTATTCCAACTTGGGAGCAACTATCGGGAGCCTCGTGTTTGCGACCGGCCTGATGCTGTCGATACCGTTGCGCGACCATCTACGAGATGAGATCGGCATAGCCCTGTCAGCAGTGTGCCTTTTTGTTTTTCTTTCCCTACCAAACGGCGTTCAAGCATAGGAGCGAACAATGCTTATGGACCGCAGGCCATCAAGAAAAAATTGGTTGCACTGGTATGCCTGGTACCCGGTCTTGCCGGCGAACGATACATTATGCTGGCTGGAGATCGTTTTCCGGCGAAAAGCGGCCACCGGTAGGTGGGAGTATCGATCAACGCGGTCTGAACGAGAACGGCTTCTGGCTCAGACTCGCATACCCGTCTGTCCTGGCGCTTAGAAAGAGATCGGCCTGACGATCTTCAGGTCAAGTATCACGATTTTATCTATTCTGGGAATACTTCGGCATGGCAAATGGCAATAGCTCGGCGATCGAGGCGCGATCAGCCGCGAAACTGTTTGCCAGTTATGACCGCCGGTTAGGATCATCCAGCGCTGGATTGTAGAATAGCGAAATTGTCAGGCTTCGGGCGATACGCTCTGCCGTCGCCATGAACCATGCTTTGGCGTCTTCATTCGTGACGACGTTGTCCAGCGTTGTTTCAAACAGCTCCAGCCATTTTGGGAATAGTTCTGGCGTTAGGTTGGCCACACCTAAATGGGCCTGAACAGGTTTCCCCCCATAGGAGCCATCGTGGAAGGCGACCGCTGACCAGAAGCTTTTCATTTTCAGGGTGTGCTCCGACCAGCGTCCCGAAAGCCTTGCGTTGAAAACGGGACCCAGCTCCGGATGCTCCGACACACGCGCGTAAAATGTGTCAACCACGGCACTGATCAAGGCGCGATTGATGCCGAGTGCTTGCATTTCCGCATCAGCCCGATTGCTAATCTCAGCGCTATGTGCGGCGCGTGCTTGCAATTCATTTTCCATTCAACCACCAAAGCGCTGCGTTGTCTGCAGCATATGCCTGCTCCCTGTCATCGGCAAACGCAGTGCAGATCTCATTTTGAAGATGGCAGTCATTGACGCGGTGACCGTTTCGGCGATCTACCCTTAAGGAACGTCAACTCCTCGTGCTGAACCTCATTTTCGATATCCAGGATTGCGCGCCATTGACGATTGCCGAAGCGTAGCGACAGACGCTTCGTCCCTGCATGCTCATCCGAACCAATCTCCACAGAGCTCGCGACAAGACCACGCTGGATGTAGCTGCGGAATTCCGATTGCGACACCCCGAACCGGGAAGCGATCTCGCTCGAATCCAGGGTGAAATCCCCGTTTGGGCTGCACTCGACAAACAAATTCGTGTCCATTCACAAAGCGCCAGTGGCGCAACAAAAAATCTCCAAGAGAGAACGATTGCTTATTGTCATTCTTATATCAAGAATTAATATCGTTATTTGGAGATTTTCAGTGGCTGGGTCTCTCATGAACACAGTCAGGCTTCCCACTGAGGCAGGCAGAAGTTTCGGACCCATTCTTGGCACCGACATCAAAAAAATACGGATTGGATGGTTTGCAGATGACAGATATCAGAACGATCGCAGCATCGAACGGCATTGCTGACGACAACGCTTTCGGTGCTGTGACGGCTCCCATCTACCTATCCAGCAACTTCGCGTTTCAAAAATTCGAACACGCGCAAGCGTACGAATACTCCCGCACCTCCAACCCGACGCGGGACCTGCTCGCCGACACACTAGCAAAGCTTGAGGGCGGAGCGGGAGCCGTGGTGACATCATCGGGAATGGCGGCCGTGAATCTCATTCTCAGTCTTTTAAAACCCGGCGATCGCGTCATTGCGCCACACGACTGTTACGGCGGAACATACCGACTGCTCCGGGCTCTGTGCGACCGGGGCCATTTCGAAGTAGAGTTCGTCGATCAGCAGGACACGGCCATGTTTGATGCAGCCCTGCAACGGCGTGTTTCACTGGTGATGGTTGAAACACCGAGCAATCCGCTCATGCGGGTGGTCGATATCAAAGCGATTGCGGAGCGCGCCAAGTCCGCCAACGCCCGTCTTGTCGTTGACAACACCTTCCTGTCGCCTGCGCTGCAACAGCCCATTGCGCTGGGAGCCGATTTCGTCGTTCATTCGACAACAAAGTATCTGAATGGTCACTCCGACGTCGTTGGCGGCGCTGTAATTGCGGCCAATTCCCGCGATGTAGAAGAACTTAAAGCCTGGGCAAACCTCATCGGCGTCACAGGTTCGCCCTTTGATTCCTACCTGACCCTACGTGGCATCAGAACCCTCTTCCCGCGGATCGAACAACAGCAAAAGACCGCCGCTGCAGTGGCGGCATTTCTCGATCGGCGGCCTGAGGTCCGGGTGGTCCACTACCCCGGACTGGACACCCATCCCGGCAGGGAGCTCGCGTTGCGCCAGCAAAAAGGTTTCGGTGCCATGCTGAGTTTTGAACTGGAGGGAGGCTTGGAGGCGGTGCGCAGCTTCGTCACTGCATTAAGAGTCTTCACTCTCGCCGAGTCGCTCGGCGGCGTGGAAAGTCTGATCGCCCATCCAACGACCATGACCCACGCCGGAATGGGTGAGGAAGCCCGTCTGGCTGCAGGGATCAATGACAGCCTGCTGCGGGTTTCGATTGGCCTGGAAGCCGAGCAGGACTTGATATCTGATCTTGCGTCCAGTCTGGCCGCCACCGAAACCAGCTCTCGAAAACAAACCTGAATTTGAAAAGTAATTGTTCGGCGCTTCTGACAATCAGAAAGTGCGTTGGCGACAGATCGAATTTCCACCTCACCAGCATTCTGCCACGTGCTGCCCATCCCCAAAATTTGCTCGGTGCACCGTTGGGTTTCCGTACCACGCCCATTGAAACCTCATTTAAAGTCGTTTTGCAGACGCTGAAGGATCGTTATGAGTTCGGGGGCCATGTCGCGCACTTCCTTGAGATGAGCTGCACTTAACCGCAGCAGCACCGCGTCGGCCTGTTCGGTTAATTCCAATGTCTGTCGTCGCTTGTCCGTGGGGTCGGAATTTCGGGTCACCAGACCGGCGGCGCTCAGGCGACCTACAAGCTCAGTTGCCGAGTGCGGCGCAATCAGTAGCCGGCTCGCCAGCACTCCAATCGTCATAGGGTCATCTAAAGTATGTCCCTTGATTGCAAGCAATGCCTGGTGCTGCTGGCCTGGGAGGCCTTCGTCCTGGGCAGCGCATGTGCTGAAGTTCATAAACTTTCGCAGTGTGAAACGCAGGTTGGCGAGTGCCTCATAGTCACTATCGCTCAGGGTATCTTTATTCACTTCTCACCATCTCTCCGTTTCGTTGAACTCATCCGGCACCCTCTATGCCGTCCCATGATCTGCTCTAGTCCGTCCCGGGTGAAGGCTCGGACACCAATGGCTTCCGGCGACAAGGTTTCCCATCCTTTTTTAGTCATGACGACGAAAATCCCAGCTCGACAAAATCATTGATTTATATCGTATCACGATATATCGGCACATCGATGAGACAATGTAACCGCGCTGAAGTGCAGCCGGCCCCGGAGAATTCGCGTTGATAAACCCTGAAACAAGACCGCCGCATCGCCAACATGATTTCACAGGTGGACTTGCCCGGCGGGAAGCCGGTGACTTCACAACGGACAAGCGCGTTCTTCTGTTGATCGGCATGGCGATCATCGTCGGTACAGGAGGAGCGTTGGCTGCGTGGGTGCTCGTCAATCTGATCGCACTTGTGACAAACATCGTCTGGTTCGGGCACTTCAACACCGAGCCATCATCCCTGGCAAATGCCCCACGGTCGCTCTGGATGGTGGCAACGCCTGCGGTCGGTGGGCTGATCATCGGTTTGATGGCGCGCTTTGGTTCCGAGAAGATCCGCGGTCACGGTATTCCCGAAGCGATAGAGGCCATCCTGATCGGAGGCAGCCGCATGTCGCCCAAAGTTGCGCTGCTAAAGCCGCTCTCCTCAGCGATTTCGATCGGAACTGGCGGACCGTTCGGCGCTGAGGGCCCAATCATCATGACAGGTGGCGCTATCGGTTCTTTATTTGCCCAATTCTTCCATATGAGTGCGGCTGAACGTAAGACGCTACTGGTCGCTGGTGCCGCAGCCGGCATGACGGCAATTTTCGGCTCGCCTATTGCCGCTTTGATGCTCGCGGTTGAATTGCTGTTGTTTGAATGGAAACCGCGAAGCTTCATTCCGGTGGCCGTCGCGGCATGCGTCGCAATCTGCTGGCGGCCATTCCTTTTTGATCCAGGTCCACTTTTTCCAACGAATTTCCAGGCCCATCTTCCCTGGTGGGGCATATTCCTGTGTGCGGCGATGGGCATCATTTCGGGCCTTCAGTCCGGCGTGTTGACGACGCTGCTCTACAAGATCGAGGATGCCTTCGAAAAACTTCCAATTCATTGGATGTGGTGGCCAGCTATCGGCGGCTTGATCGTTGGATTGGGTGGCCTCCTGGAACCGCGTGCGCTTGGCGTCGGCTACGACATCATCTCAGATCTTCTCTCCAACCATATCGCTGCGAAGGCCGTCCTTGCTATCCTTCTTGTCAAGGCAACAATCTGGCTGGTCGCGTTGTCATCTGGAACTTCCGGTGGTGTCCTTGCACCACTTCTCATTCTGGGTGGCGCTCTCGGCTGG
The DNA here is from genome assembly GCF_027498475.1 of Agrobacterium salinitolerans. NCBI lineage: Bacteria > Pseudomonadati > Pseudomonadota > Alphaproteobacteria > Hyphomicrobiales > Rhizobiaceae > Agrobacterium > Agrobacterium salinitolerans. Next base: position 15,669 of record NZ_JAPZLN010000011.1, read on the forward strand.
CTGGTTGGCCTTGTCTTTCCCGGAGATCCAGGTTTTTGGGCGCTCCTCGGTATGGCAGCGATGATGGGTGGGACCATGCGGGCGCCTTTGACCGGGACATTCTTCGCGGTCGAGATTACGGGAGACATCAGCGCTCTCGTGCCCTTGCTTGCTGCCACGGTCACCGCCTATGCCGTAACCGTTCTTCTGCTTCGTCGCTCGATTCTTACCGAAAAGATTGCTCGCCGCGGCCAGCACATCACGCGCGAATATGGGATCGACCCTTTTGAATTCACACGCGCTGCTGACATCATGGTTCGTAAGGTCGATACCTTGCCTGCCTCCATGACCATCGGAGCAGCCTGCAACTTCCTCTCCTCCGAGGAGAAAACGCATCGGATCTATCCGGTCGTCGAAGCTGACGGGGCATTGGTCGGCGTCGTGTCTCGGGCCGATGCACTTCGCTGGCAGGGAGACAAGGAGCTTGCGGATCAAACTCTGGCAGACCGGGTTTCCGACGGGTCAATTCCAGTGGGCCACACCGATGATACGGTTGCCTTCATCGCAGACCTTATGCTCGCCGCGGAAACTGGTCGTATTCCGATCGTCGATCTGGCTTCTGGCAAGCTAGTGGGCCTGATCGCGCGTAAAGATCTGTTGCGTCTGAGAAGCGCGCTTCAATCCTCGGAACTGGAGCGCCGTCCTTATTTTGGATCCGTGCCGCCGGCGCAGAATCCCACTTAGGATTTCGGCCGGTGTTGAAATCTTGGCTGATTGGAGATTTTTCCGCTGCGCTGTTTCGAGCAAGGAAGCTCACATCCGGCAGTGACGACGGTATTGCTCTGTCGACGATTAGTGCGCGAACGCGGCATCGTTCTCACATCAACGACGAAATCAACGCGGGACTCTCGGAGCAGATCGACGAATTCGGCAATCGTCATTGTGGAGTGGCCGATGGTGAAAAAGGTATTCGTATCAACCTCCATGAATGGAATGCTCCTCCGCACGAACAGCAGCAATCCCAGAAACTAGGCGTTTTCATCGCAAATCAAAAGCGCGCTGTTTGCAATGAGCGCTGTCTTAAGTCAGGCTTTCGGCGCATGGTGGAGGCCACAAGAGGAACAGAAATGGCGAGAAAGTTCGAGATCGGCGATCAGGTAAGCTGGAATTCGGAAGCCGGCCATGTCAGCGGGACCATCATTCGCGTACATACCGCCGAGTTCAAGATCAAAGAGCATACTCGCCATGCGAGTGTAGAAAAGCCGCAGTATGAGATCAAGAGCAGCGAAACCGAGCACATCGCTTTCCACAAAGGATCGGCGCTCACCCTATTACGCGACTGACGCTGCGCCGGGCGCGATCGAAACGAAAGCGACGGTCTGATGCCTGAGGAAATTCCACCGACGTCACCAGAGCCACTACGCGCCAGTCTCAGTAATGCAGACGATCGCATTCGTCTCGATCACTGGATGCCACCGCAACAAGGAATTTTTCCACGAATACGGCTGGGAAGCCGATGGATCAATACGCTGTGGGCGCTCCCCATCGGCGCTGCGGCGCTGCTCTGCCTGATCGCACTGTCGCAGAGCCTGCGTGAACTTCCAGGCGTGGTCGCCTTTATTCAGCGCCATCCAGGCATTGCACAATCGGAGCCATCGGTGGATTCAGGCTTCCCATGGTGGCTGCAACTCCAGCATTTCCTGAACATGTTTTTCATGTTGTTCATCATGCGGTCAGGTCTTCAGGTCCTGGCAGATCATCCGCGGCTCTATTGGGGACGTGACTGCACACCGGGGAGCGATTGGTTCCGGTTTCAGGTGCCTGTGCCGAAGGGCCGTATCTGGACCGCAAAAGACGATTCCGTCACCCTGCCGACGTGGCTCGGCATTCCTGGCCTGCGCCATACACTCGGGCTTTCGCGTTGGTGGCACTTTTCGGTCAACCTCCTATGGTTGATCAACGGCATCGCGTTTTACGCCCTGCTGTTTTCCACTGACCAGTGGCGTAGGCTCATCCCCCTGACCTGGGAGGTCGTTCCAGCAACGCTTTCAACAGCGATCCAATATGCGTCGCTAAATTTCCCGGTCGATGAAGGCTGGACCCGCTACAATGGCCTGCAGCAACTCAGCTACTTCGTGACGGTGTTCATAGCGGCGCCCGTCTCAATCGTCACCGGCTTGATGCAAAGCCCGGCAATCTCCAATGCTCTCGGATGGTTCGGTAGAGTATTCAATCGTCAAGCAATGCGGTCGGTCCATTTCATATCATTTGCGTGGTTCGTTGGCTTCATTCTGGCGCACGGTGCGATGGTTCTCGTCACCGGCATCCGCCAGAACACCAATCACATGTTCGGCGGTGTCAACGACGCCTCTTGGACGGGATTTCCCTTGTTTCTGCTCGCCATGGCCATTCTGGTCGCGGCGTGGCTCATCGTCTCACCTTTCACAATTCGTTATGCGCGTCTCGTGCAGCGCGCGGGGGCATTCATGATCGGCTGGCTGATGGGGCTGGCCGAAGGCTGGGATGCGCGTTCGCAGCTCACAAAAAAGGACATTTCTCCCTACTTCTGGCCAAATGGCACGATGCCAAACTCGAAGGAATTCGAAGATCTGGTGACCGAAAACTTCGAGAGTTACAGGCTTCGGATCAGCGGTCTCGTCGACGCACCACAAGAACTCTCCCTGGCCGATCTCAAGGCTATGGCAAAGCAGGAGCAGATCACCACGCATTTCTGTATCCAGGGATGGTCAGGCGTAGCAGAATGGGGCGGTGTTCCCATGCGTCACATTCTCGACCTGGTAAAGCCTATGCCTCACGCGCGATACGTGGTCTTTTATTCACTGGCGGACGGCGCCGACGGTGGGCGTTATTACGATGTCCACAGCATTGAGAACATGCGTCATGAATTGACGATCCTTGCGTATGAGATGAATAGCCAGCCTGTCAGCGTCCTGCACGGCGCACCACTGCGCTTGCGTTGCGAGAACGAGTTGGGCTTTAAAATGGTGAAATGGATCGCCGCGATCGAATTCGTAAACGATTTCGCCGATCTCGGCGCTGGCCAGGGCGGCTACAACGAGGACCACGAATTCTACGGCTACCGGATGCCGATCTGATCGCCTTTAGAAGAATCTACTTTTCAGGCGCTGCCACGGTGATCGTGCATTTCTGATCCTTACCAGCCTTGGCTGCGGCCTCACGGCATGCCGCCACCTCGGTCTTGTTCGTCTCGACGAGCTGATCAGCCGACAATACCCGGTACCAGCTCTCCGGACTGTCGAATGCCATAAGGTCCATGCCAGCGCGCCATGGCGATTTCGCCATGATAAAGCTGGCAACGCGCGGCGCGGCAGAGAACGGCAACAGGCTCGGCAGAAAAAGGGTCGCGAGAATGCCGGCGAAGCCACTGGCTAAACTGATAACCCAAAGCCAATGGTTTTGTCTCCGTCGCTCGCGGGCGCTTGCCATTTGTCCCGCCATCTCGCGCGCCACCCGCTGGAAATCCCTGCTCTCGTTATGGAACTGCTGAGCTGCCTTCTTCACCAAGCTCTCACCGCTGCGCTCAATCGCGCGCGCATGATGCTCAGGACCGTTTTTCAGAAGAGGGGACTTTTCGACCGCGTGTAGACGCTCTGCGACCTGCGCAAAACTTTGGACGAGCTGCGCAAGATCGGCGCTATAGTCGATCGGTTGCTGAAGCTTCTCCTGGCCATCCAGCGCGGCTTCCACGCCCTTGCGGATCGTTGTCATTTCGTGGACCAGATCGCCGGCCAGATCCTCGACAGTCTGGCGCAGCTCCTCAAACGCCTGCGCCGGATCGCTGCCCTCGTCCTCCTGGTTGTCGATAATACCCCGCTCGAGTAGCTCTTTATCGTCATCCGTCATGCATGCTCCTATCGTTCAAGCCCTTGGCTGCGCCCACGCGAAATTTGCTGTTCCATTGCGCGAGCGACGTTCTGTTCCTGTCTGACATGGCTGATGCCGATTTCCTTGGACCGGCTGCGAACGATGGATTCCACCTGTGGATCCCGCTCGATCACGTCGGCGACCTTCCTCATCTGTCCCTCGACCTTGCCGCGCGCCTCGTCATGCTGCCAGCCCTGAAGGTTCTGGCGCTCGGCCTGTAGCTTCTGCCATGTGTTGATGAGCCGATCGGCCCTGACGTTCGGATCGGCTTGCAAAGCCCGCTCCCGGTCCATGCCTGCCACAAGCTGGCCAACGCGCTCCCGGCCGGAGAGCTGGTGCATGGCCTGTTCGGTCTGTGGATCGTTCCGCATGGCAGAAACCATCAGGTTAGGCGATCCTGGCCGCTGCTGATCGAGCTGTTGACCGGCCTGCTGCAATTCCGATTTCTGACCCTCCAAAACCGGCAAGCCTTCGCGGTCCATTTTTGCAGCCGCACTCCATGCACGAGCGAAACGATCAACAGACTGCTCGAACCCGGACATTGGCCGCAAGCGGTCCGATTGGCGCTCCTGATCCTGTTTTTCTGGTACGGGCGATATCCGCAGGCTTCCGTCCTTCGACCGCTGTTGCGAAAGCGAGAGAGAGCCGCGCTCGCCAGCGCGGAGCTTCAGCCCATCGAACATGCCGCGCCGCTGCGTCTCGACCTTCTGTGGCGGTTCCTGACCCTTTTCGGATCTGGCCGGCGTCTGAGATTTGTCGCCCGCTGCCCCGCGCGAAAGTTTCAGACCATCGAAGGCGCTGCGTCGCTTTGCCTGCTGGCGGTTGTCGCTACGATCAGAGCCGGGATCCTCGCGACCGCGAACAGGACCGACCTGCAATCGAAGTCGCTCGTCATGAACGCCTGTTTCGACTGCATCCCGGTCCTGTTGCTCCCGTGCGGGATGGGCCGCAGGGGAGCGTTGATCCTGCCGCTGCATTGCAGCACGATCAACCTCGATTTCGCTGCGAATGCCGATTTGCTCGGCGATGCCTCGCCGCCCGGCGAAGTCCTTGGTGTAGTCGAGTGTGGTTTCCTTGACCCCGGAGCGGCCGAGCCGATCTCCCAGCGCCTTGAAGGCCAGTTCGTCGGCGCCATGCACTTTCCATGAATTTCGCTCGGCTGTCTTGCCGTTCGGAAGTTGCACGGTTTCAGATCCGGCATGTCCAAGCCCGATCTTCGCGCCGATCTCCTGAGCCGCGTCCTTCATCGCCCGTTCGAGATCCACGCCCCAAGTCGTGTGCCTCTGACCCTTGTCGTTTTCCAGCGTCACGAAATAGCTGTCGCGGTTGGCAGCCCTGTGCTCGTACGGCGCAACGCCATGTTCCACGAGCTTGCCTGCCTTGCGATCGTTGAACTCGTCTTTCGCCACATAAAGCTGCACGCCGTCGCGATGACGGGTCATGGCGACATAGGTCAGATGCCGGTCCATGGTCTGCGATGCCATCACGAGGGCGCGATCAACCGTCGCTCCTTGGGTCTTGTGAATGGTGGTCGCATAGCCATGGTCAAAGGACTGGTAAGTTTTCGTGGGTATGGTGACAATGCGGTCATTGTTCCGACCGCGACCAGCACCACCATCGAGCTGAACTTGTATTGCGTCCGGCTCGACGGTCTGCACTGTTCCCAACATCCCGTTCTTGACGCCAAGATCACGATCGTTCTCCAGAAACACGAGACGGTCGCCAGGCGCAAAAGCACGGCGGCCGTCATTGGTCTGGAACGAGACCTCGCCACCTTCCTCGCCGCGTCCCAGCCGTTGGCTGTCCTGCAGGGCCGATCGGATATCGGCATTGATGGCGCGAACATCAGCACGACGATGGGCCATGGCGACACGGGTGCCATCCGGACGCTGTTCGCGGTCGGCAAGATAGTCCCGCACGATCTCGCCACGCGCGCCCTCGCCCGTTTCGCTGAACCGGATATCGCCACTCTGCCGATAGGCGGCCAAGCCGTCGGCGGTTTTATGGGTGGCGAACGAAACCGACGCCTCTCGCTGCCAGTCCACGCGCTGGCGGCGGATTTCGGAAAGTTCGGCATGGCCGATCTGCTCGGCGATGGCGCGGAACGGCGCGCCGGCTCCGATCGCCTGCAGCTGCTCGTGATCGCCAACGAGAACGATTTTCGCACCGGACTTTTCGGCTTCACCGACGAACCGGGCAAGCTGGCGGCTTCCGACCATGCCCGCCTCGTCGATGACGAAGACGTCGCCGCGGCCGAGCTGGTGACGATCGTTCTGCCAGCCCATTTCCCATGATGCCAAGGTGCGAGACGCGATACCGGAAGACTCCTCCAGACCCTCGGCCGCCTTGCCTGACAAAGCCGCGCCATGAACCTGATAGCCCTGCGCCTCCCAAGCCTCGCGAGCGGCCGCCAGCATGGTGGATTTTCCAGCGCCGGCATAACCAACCACGGCGGCGATCCGCTCCGGCCCGGTGATATGTTCGATCGCCGCCCGCTGCTCATCGGAAAGCCGCGCCGCGCCGATGCGCCGATCGCGCTCGCCACTGTCCAGTTCGCCCCGCTCGACCTTGCCAGCGGTGTCGCTCGAAACGCTCGACCGAATAGCAGCATCTTGGCGGCCGATTGCCCGTTCTACCAGCCGGCGATCGACGCCATGGTTTTGCGCCTGGTGCAGTCGCTCGGCGGAATTCGCCATGCTGGATTCGAGATCCACCATCTCGCGCGTCGAATAGCGCGCAAGCTCGATCTCACCTGTCGTCGCATCCGCACGTTCTGCCTGAAGCTCGACCAGTGCCGGTGACGACATTACGGTGGCGAAGGCATTCTGGAACGCCTGTGCATCGTCGTTGATGTAGCGATGCAAGGTGCGCGCGATATCGTGCCGATCAAACACGCTCTTTTCGCCGGTGATGATTGCCAAAACCTGTTCCGGCTTCTCCCGGATCAGGTCGGCGTTGCGCTTCGCCGCATCCTCATCCAGCCGTGCCCGCGAGACGTCAAGACCGCGCCGCTCCATCTGCGTCGCATGAACGCCAGCATGTTCGGTCGGCTCAATCTCCAGTCCGCGCTCGGCATGACTACGATGATCGACGCGAATATCGAGACCGGCACGTGCAAGATGTGAATTGGTCATCTGCTCGAAGGATTGTCTGATATCGCGAAGCTGCATATGCGAGGTCGGCAAGTCGTTTTTCAGGAGCCACTTGTTCTCCCGCTCAATGAAGGTTTTCTCGCCCAGCCCCTCCTCGTTCACCTGCCGCGTCGTCATCAAAAGATGTGCGTGGTGGTTTCTAACGTCGCTCGCATCATGCGGCCGGTGGATGGCGAAATCCACCCCCGCGCCGTAGCGGTTCGCCAGGTCCTGGGCGAACTCCCGCGTCAGCTCCAGGCGCTGCTCGGCCGTCAGCTCATGCGGCAATGCGATTTCAAATTCACGGGCGACACGCGCGTCTTTCCGGCTTTCGGCGAATTCCGCCGCATTCCAAAGCTTCTCGCGGCTCTTCGCCCATTCCGCGCTAACGCCATCAGGAAGCACGATTTCCGCATGCTCCACACCCTCCTTGCGGGTGAAGTCATGCGTGATGCCATCGCGTTCGTTCGTCAGGCGCTCGCCGGCACGATAGGCCGCCGAGGCAACGGCGCTTCTGCCGCTGGCCCGCGTTACCGGCTTCATGCTTGCGTGATAGATCGCCAAACGCCGTCTGTCCTTTCCCGATCTACGATCGGCGCATCTGAGTTGCGCAGCAACTCGTAAGTGCGCCCTTCGCAATTCGCTCGCTACGCTCTTGAATGCCTCGGTGTGGCGCTCGCGGAACCGTCGAGATTGAATCTGATCGTGCATTTGCAGCATACGTCGGGGAAAAATTCAATCAGAAGAACGTGAATTGCGATCCGTAAGCTGGAAAAACACACGCTATGAGATAGGATCGATCAAGTTGATACGGAGGGATTGACGATATGGCCCGAAAGTCTATTGAAGAACGCCTTGCCCAGCTGGAGGCGCAAAAGAAGACGCTCAAAGCCAGGCTCGGCAAAGAAGAACGCGCTAAGGATACACGCCGCAAAGTTCTACTCGGCGCGCTCGTTATGCATCGCCTCGAAACCGGCAAGGATGAGTTTTCGCGTGGTTTGAGCGACTGGCTACGCCGTGAGCTGCCAGGGTTTCTGACGCGCGACAATGACAAGGAGATTTTTCACGATCTCCTGAAACCAAAGGCGGCAGGTGGCAGTGAGGCCAGCTCATGAACCAGGCGACACTTGCATGGGCTGCCTTCAAGAACATGATGCGAAAGGCGGCAAGCGATCCGGTATGGGCTGTCATCAATATCGTCATATCGCCTTTCCGGGCAGTGGTTTATTTTTACCGTGTTGGGCTCGTCTTTCTCGTCATCGCCCTCATCCTCGCTGCGATCCCGTTCGCCATTCCCGAAGCCTGGTTCGTGTCGCGATGGATCGCCAACATAGTCGTGGCGATCGTCATTCTCATCTTCGCCTTCCGGCTTCTCACCAATCCGATGATTGAGCACTTCGGCAATTTGGACGGCGATACTCACGGCACGGCTCGCTTCGCTACCAACAAGGAGGTCGCACCCCTCACCCGCACCGGCTCGGGCCTGCTGATCGGCCGCGACAGCAAAACCGGGAAGCTGCTACGCTATGATGGACCGGCCCATCTGCTGACGATGGCGCCGACGCGCACTGGCAAGGGTGTCGGAACCATCATCCCGAATCTCCTGACCGCCGACCGCTCGGTGATCTGCATCGACCCCAAGGGCGAGAATGCCAGGATTGCCGGTCGTGCCCGTCGTCAGTTCGGTCCGGTCTACGTCCTCGATCCCTTCGGCGCTACAGCCGAACCGATCGCCGCATTCAATCCGCTTGAAGGACTCGACCCCAATGGCCTCGATGTCGCGGAAGATGCAAGCACCCTCGCCGACGCTCTTGTCTTCGACGAACCGGGCATGACTGGCGAGGCGCATTGGAACGAAGAAGCCAAGGCGCTCATCTCGGGCATGATCCTCCATATCGTCGCGCAGGAACCCTCTAGCCGCCGTTCTCTCGTTACCCTGCGTGAAAACCTTACCCTGGCCCCTGAAGCCTTCACAGGGCTCCTCAAGGAAATGCAGGAATCCACGGCAGCCAGCGGCCTCGTCGCACGCGCGGCCAACCGCCACCTCGGCAAATCCGATCGCGAGGCGGCCGGCGTTCTGTCGGCGGCGCAGCGCCATACCCATTTTCTCGATAGCCCGCGCATGGCCCGTATGCTCAGCCGGTCGGATTTCCGGTTTGCCGATCTCAAGAGCCGCACCGCAACGGTCTTCCTCGTGCTGCCGCCCGATAGGCTTTCGACCTATTCGCGCTGGCTGCGTCTGCTTGTCACCCAAAGCCTGCTCGAAATGGCTCGTTCGCCAGGCAAGCCGGCGATTCCGGTACTCTATCTCCTCGACGAGTTCGCGTCCCTCGGTCACCTGGCGCCCGTCGAACGTGCCATGGGCCTGATGGCCGGTTACGGGGTGCAGCTGTGGCCGATCCTGCAAGACGTTCATCAGCTACGCGCCACCTACGGGCAGCGTGCAGGTACCTTCCTGTCGAATGCCGGCGTCCTGCAGGTCTTCGGCGTCAATGACCACGAAAGTGCCCGTCTCGTCTCCGACATGCTCGGGCAATCCACCGTCGTCTTCGAAAGCATGGGCCGCGCTCTCGATTCCGATAAGACGGGGATCTCCTACGGCGAACAGCATGTGGGCCGCCCGTTGCTGACACCCGACGAGGTCCGCAACCTGCCACAACACGCCGAACTGCTGTTCCTCGCTGGGCAGCGGCCGATCGTCGCCGGCAAACTCGCCTATTACAGCGATCAGGAATTCAAGGGAGCGTTCGACCGTGTCTGACACGTCAAGTGGCAGTGTCCATCTCGCCACATGAAAAGCTTGGTCGGATTGCCGATAGCTCGGTTCCAGACAGTGAGCGCGTGACCCGCCTCGCGCGGCTGAGCACCTGCATTGCAGACGCTGGAATCATCGCTGCACTTCAACAAGTGATCGCATCCCCTGCCCTGTTCGAACTCACTGATGCTGAGATTGCCTACAAGCTGCAAAACATCAAAAGAGCGACGTCGATCCCCGACGATGCCATTCAGACCTTGCACACCCTGGAAATCGCATTGGGGAGATTAACGCCCGAAGAATGAAAATCGTCCCGGCGCTGACACACCGGGGCATTGTCACTGGCGGCCCTCCGGCTCTCTACCGCCCAAATGAAAGAGCGTTCGCCTCCGGGCCGGACGCGACTATCGTCGCGCAATCAGGCGATCGCCTGTAATCCCTTGTTCCGTATAACAGTCAGCAAACGCAGAGCAGGACCGCTTGGCCTTTTAACGCCGCGTTCCCAATCTGACACCAGCCCCTTGCTAACGTTGAGATATCGGGCAAACACCGGCTGAGAAATGTTCTCGCGCTCACGGATAGTGCGAATTTCCTCCGGGGTCAGCGGCTCCACGGTTGTCAGGCACCCTTCATCAAATTCACGCATCGTCTGTTTGTCGATCGCGCCGGACTCGTAGAATCCCTCCATCATTTCATGGACGGCTGCCAGTGCCTCACTCTTGTAAGTCTTTGTCATCGCATTTCACCTCTAGCATTCGACCCGCATCGACTTCCGCTTTCATTTGCGCGTCTGTAAATCCCAAGACGAGTTTCGCGGCCTTTTTCATGTAAGCTTCATCCCCAGCATCGAGATTGGCCATATCACTCTTCGCAAACCCGAATGCAAAGACCGCTCTCGTTTGCGCTCGAAAGAAAACCAGTGTCCGGAATCCGCCAGACTTCCCAGCGCCGGGCCGAGCAACGCGCTGCTTAATAAGGCCAGCCCCTAGATCGGCATCAATCTGGCCGCGCTCGGCGCGCGCAACAGCCTCACAAAGCATCGCGTCAGAGATTTTCTCTTTCCGGGCAAACTTCTGAAACCAACCGTTTTTAAAAACTCTCACGAGATATCCTACACCTTAAATATAACACCAAGCGTTACACTTCAAGAGCGTCACTTCGCATCATTCCTAAGAGCAGCGACTGCGCGCTCGATGGTCTCAGCCAACGTGATCTCATGCTGATCCGCATAGTTGTAAATCGCCTCGATCGTCTCTGCCCGAAGGCGTGTAGCGAATTGTTCTGTACGTCCTGTTTTTCGACGTGTTCTGCGAGTGGCTCGAATGGGAGCTGCTGTTTCGGAAGCGGAAGCCTTGGGCGTTTCTCGGAAGCCTGCAGCTCTGGTGGCAGCCTTCACAGCATCACTGTCGACAGGCGGCGCTGGCGTATCGTTTAGATTTCCGAAGTCGAGGGTCGCTCGCTTCTTGTCTTCGCTACTCATGCACCCTCTCCTTTCAAAACGTTGATAACTGCCTGAGCAAATTCTCGACCATTTTCTTTGGCGCTCTCCAATCCCGACACATCGGATCGTTCCAGATCGTGAAGAATTCCGCCAAGAGAAAACAACGCCCGGTACGCGGCACGATCAATCAGAGTTGCAGGTAAAACTGGTATGGCCGCGTCGGAAAACTGCCGGTCGATATCTCGTGCGGTCCGCTCGCGAATAGCTGGCGGGACTCGCGTGAAGAAAACCCTGTAAGGAATCTCCCGATTGGCAACCTTCCGCATCTGGTGAACCAGCTTCACGGACTTAGCGGCCTCTGACGCGTCAAGAACAGAGCTTTGGAGCGGAATTAAAACGAGATCCGAACGGGCAATCGCAAAACCAATTCGGTCGGTGGCGGTTCCTTCCAGATCAACAATGACAAAATCGGCGTTTGCCCGGGCTTCCTCGATCGTATCGATGATGGTTTCGGCGGAATCGTCAATCATAAGCTGCAGTGTTTCCGGCGCCCCCTTCAGGCGGGCCCAGGCTTCAAGCGGGCGGTTGGGGTCGGCGTCGATCAGAACCACCTTGCGACCGGCGGCAGCGAATTCGCCGGCAAGTACGACAGCAGATGTTGTTTTCCCGACTCCGCCTTTGCTCGACACGAATGAAATGACTGGCATGAAGCATCTCCAAAACTGCTAATCAGCAGAAAGCTAGCAGATGTGTATTTACAAACAATTTACATGCAGCTTGCTATCTGCCAATAAAAAGCTAGCAGCTTACAAGCTGCTAAATTGTTTTGCCCCGCTTTTCTTCCCCACCTTTTCAAAAACCATAGGACATCTACAGCACGTGCGATGGTGCGTTTTTAGGATGCTGATGTTGCCGTGCCGACCCGCACGTAACGCGGGTCGGAACCGCCGCAGGGCCTCGTGAGAGGCCCGGACAGCGGCGTCCGCTTATTTTCGTCTATTAGTTATAGAACCAGATAGGGATTCAGTCTGTCTGGCGGACTCACGTAGATTGATTGCCTTTCCAAGGCGCGCTAGCGCCTGCCCCAAGGGGTTGTCGCCAACATCGAATAGTGTTCTCGAAACGATGTCGAGCGATGCCCGATGCGCCTCGATACCCGAGGCACGTTCCGCCTCGGCCTGAACATGATCGTCAGGAAGGGGAGGGGCCACGCCCCAACGTCCAAGAATCTGCCGCGCCCGATCGGGTAGGGACATTCGATAGGCGTTACTGGTTTGCTGGACCTGCGGGCCGCGTCCCTCGTTGCCTGTCGGCTGATAGCGCCGCAGCCAGTCGAGGAAACCATGGGCGCGCAAGTTCTTCAGCGCCCGCACGATCGCGTCACGTGATCGCCTGAGCTTCAGCATGAGCGTGTCGATCGACGGTTCCAACCGGCCGGTGCGGAAATCAACGAGATTGGCAAATAGCTCCAGCAACTCGATCGCCACGCCCCCCAAGGGGCCATTGCGAGCACCAGGTTGCCGGCCTGCCAGTTCATAGCGCCGCGCCGCCAGCACGATAGTACGCACGTCCTGCCGGTTTGTCCGCCGCCAGAATACGCCTTCGCATCGTCCGCGCGCACGACTCTGCCGCCGAACAGGTGTGCGTTCCCGTTCGGCCGGCGCTCCTGCGAGCACCGTCCCAATCTGTTCAAACATGGTCTTTTCCGCCTCCTTTTTCAGGCGGGCATGACTGTGGACAGCGGACAAAGATTCACCGTTCCTACAAAGGGTACCCCTTGCAGGTTCGTGAACGCTCGACTATGTTGGGACTAGAAATTGGAAGGCCCCAAAAGCCGACGTCGTAACTGACCGAAAACCCCTAGCCGTTACCAGCGGCGAGGGGTTTTTCGTTATGCCCTCATTTCATTTTCAACAAACGCCTTTAAAGCTAATTCAAACACTTGAGCCCGCGAAGCCAGCCCGCGTTCTGCCTTGATCTTATCAAGACAGTCCACCAGATCCGCAGGGAGATCGGTGTTGACATAGATACGCCCCGCTTCACGCAAACGCTGGCGATGGGCTGCCACTTTTTCTCTGACTGGTTTCGCTGTGCTCATCGTTACAAGAAACTGCGATTCGGACTGATTCTGCAAGGTGCAAATCTGCAGTGGCAGATTTTACGGGTAACTCTCGTTGCAAGCGAAGGGTGGGTGGAGAGATTGAGAGGCAGGGCGCGGGCGCCTCTCAACTGGTTTAGGGCGGGTCGATCCCGACCGGAACCAGCTCGGCGTCAAATGAATCTATTATGAAACAGATTATAAGCTGCTATCTTTTTATAAGCAAAACCCCGGCGCGAAAACGGCGCCGGGTGCGGCCAAGTCCGAACCATGTTATTCGTCGGCGCTCGTCAACGGCGCAGCTTCTTCGCCTTCCTGCGCGTCCTCGATGGGCGAGCGCAGCGGGCCGGGAAGCCATGTTTTTCCGGCAAGGGCTTTTTCCGCCAGCTCCACGGCTTCGGCCTTCGGAGCCTTGCCCGCCGCCTTGATGGCACTTTTCGCGCAACCTGCGTCTTCCATCACCTCGGCAATCTGCGCCTTGGACAACCGGGAGAGAAACGGCGCCTTCGGCTTCCAATGCTGATGCATGTCAAGTTTCAGGGCTGCGGCCAGTTGATCGGCATGGGTCAGCCGCTCGCGGTCATGATCGTGCTTGGCCTCGACTGCGTTGATATTGGCGGCGGTGACGACCGCCAGCAGTTCGAGAAGATCGTGCAATGGCTGTTCCAGTAGCCATTCCCAAAGATCGCCCGGATTGCCGGGGAGCTTGTATCCCCATGTTTCGTGGATGCGGGTCCATTCGTTAAGCGCATCGCAAGCGTCCGTTTCCTTGATCGAAGGGGCGAGGTCTTTCAACTGCCCGCCGATCTCGATGGCGGAGCCGATCCGCCAATAGCCGTTCCCGATCAGGAAGGTTTTCAGGACGAGCGGATAGAGCATGACGGCAAGCGCCAGTTCGGGCCGCTGAGTAAGTTCATTGCGCATGGCGGCGGTGCGGATCGCCGTCAGTTCCTTGATTAGCGCGGCGGAATAGGCCATGGGCTGTTCGTCGGCTTCGTCGCCGCCATGCTTTGCACCTGTAAAAACGGCAGGGATGGTTCCAGCGCTTACGCTTTCATCATCCTGACCGGCATCACCGTTTGCGGTGTCCGGATTGCGCAAGGCGCGCAGCGCGGCCAGATCGTCGGGCTGAACAAGCCCCTGCTCGATATGCATGGTGCCATCGTGGGCAATGGTGACGATGCAACCGGCCAGCGCCTTTTCCTCGGTGTCGTAGACCTTTCCCGCGCTCTTAATATCCTCGATGCGCTGTTCGATCCGGGCAAGCTCGGCCTCATCGGCATCAATGGCCGAATCGCTCTCGGCATAGTCCTCGATCCGGCACGCGATCTCATCGAACTGTTCGGCAAGGCTGGCAAGCTCGGTCTGCTCGGCTTCGGTCGAAACATGGCTGATAGGGAAGATACGGGCGAAACCGCCATTATGGATGGCCGATGTTCCAAGGCTGGTGTCCACCCATTTCCACCCCTTGATTTTCAGGGGTTCTGCTTTCTGTTCGAGCGCCTCTTTTGCCAACTTTGTCAGCAAGGCTCGATCCGTCAGGAAGGTGTTATCGGCCTCGGCAAACAGATCACGCGCGATCGTGCCGCCCGCCGCCTCGTAAGCCTCGGTCCCAACGAACAGGGCAAGTTTGTCAGTGCTACGGACATGATCGCGGGTCAGCACGGCACGAAGCGAATGAGGATCACGATTCCATGACTGTGTGTCGAACCATGCCCGATCTTGCGCGGCATGATCGTCGCTGATCGCCAACGCTCTGGCCTGATCGAGATGCATCCCATCCTCGCGCAAAACCCCCAGAATTTTAGGGGAGAGATTGGCGAGCTTGAGCCTCTGGCGCACGGTCACAACCGACTGGCCGAAACGGGCGGCGATGGTGTCCGCGATCATCCCCTCTTCGATCAGCTGACGATAGGCCATGATCTCATCGACGATATGCATGGCTTCGCGCTGCGTGTTCTCCGCAAGGGAAACCTCCGTGTCGTTGGCCTCGCCGCTGCGCAGATTGCAAGGAATGACAGCGCTTTTGTCGATCTTGCCCTGTGCGACGAGGTGGAGCAGGGCAGCAAAGCGCCGCGATCCCGCAACCACCTCGTATTTATTGCCCCTAGCGGTCTTCCTGATCGTCAGGTTCTGGATCAGGCCATGCGCCTCGATGCTGGCGGCAAGTTCCGGGATGGTCATGGCGGCATTGCGCTTGCGCACGTTTTTCGAACTGGCGACCAGCTTGGAAAGCGGAATCTGCTGCGTGTCATGCATGAGGGAGGTAACCGGGGCCGCTGCGGCGACCTCGATGGCGATGGTTTCGGCAGTTTCGGGCATGGTGATAACGTTCATGGGATAAGTCCTCATGTTGGTGTGATCGGAAAATATCAGTGGGGGAGGGGCGGCCGTCAGGCGTAGCCGGTCCAGTTGATCGGGCGACCGTCCCAAAGGAAGGCGGTTCGCACATTGTCGATGCGCACAGATTTGGAGCGCCCGTTAACGCGGCGGCGCAGGGGCTGGCCGGTGAAGGCGTCGAGATGGGGAACCACCTTGCCGGTCATCCACGGTTCATCACCCTTGTCGGCGGAGATCTGTCCGACCTCGCGGACCTCGACCATGTGCGCGCCGATGATGGCGGTCACCTGATAGAAATTGATGTTGGTCTGGTCGTAGCCCCATGAGGCATAAAGGACATGGCCGGTCTCGAAACCGTGCGGCTTCTTGCGCTCGTCACGCCGTTCCTGCTTCCATTCCGACCAGCGCCGCCGCCCCTCGAAATGTTCGCGGATTTTACGCTCGCGGGCTTCGGTGCTGGTAAAGCTATGGTGCCAGTCGGGCTTTGCAGCCTTGCCGTGGAAGGCCATGGCGGCGGGTCGCCCCTTATGGCTGGTGAAGATGTAGACAATGCCGTCGCTGGCCTTGTCGGCGATCTTCACGGAACCGCTCGGGATGTAGAATTCGCGTGAGGGGGCAAAGCGCATCATTCGGCGTCCTCCCACTCGTCGGCATAGAGGGCGGCCGAGCCGATCCCGGCGACGTGACGGGCGCATGTACCGCCGCAAATGCCGTCTTCGTAGGCCGGAAAATACCGGTCATAGGCGGCATCGAAATCCGGCAAGTCGCCGTTGAGCCGCGCCAGCTCCCCCGCGAAGCTGAAAAACCATTCCTCGAAAGTAGGTTCGCACATTCCCTTGTCCTTTCCTTTTTGGACTGCGAAGCAGGACCTCGTCCTGCTTCCCGGGGCCGCGCGAGCGGTGGGTTGGAGGGGGAAAATAGCCTTCGCGGGGAACCAGCTGCACGAACGCAGCGCAAGCGCAGTGGAGGAAGCTGGGCGGAAGGCTATTTTGGGGGCGAGAAGGGCAAGGCCCTCGGTTCCCCCACCAGGCAAACGAACTCGCGCAATCGCGCGTCATCTCCCGGCAAGGATGCCGGATGCACGAAGGATCGTCACCGCTCGTCGGCGGAAACCCGAACCGGGGTTTCGTGGAGCTGCGGCACAGCCGCGGCGGAATAGAGCCTGGTCACGGAGAGACGTGCCCATGAGTTTTCCGGTGATGATAGGTTGAGGATCATTATACCCACTTGCTCTTTACGCAATTTTTTAATATGTAAATCCTGTATTTTGCAATTCGACGCGGAGCGCACTGTGGAGCACTATATCAAAAGACGGTTCCCGCCGGCCTTGTTCAAGAATCTCTTCCTCGATCTGGAAGACCGGTTGAGCGCTTGCGCACTCAAGGCCTTTACGATGGTACGCGACCACGCAGGCCTCGACCCCAAGCCAAGCCGAGAACTGGAGGGGCATGCCCGCTTTCGCATGATGGAGAAGGCGTTTCGGGAAACCTGTGAACTTCACGGTGGCAAGCTGCTCGAAAACGGCATCATCCCACTAACCGATTTGAAGATCTTCCAGCCTTTCATGCGGTTTGAGGTAAACGGGCAGGGGATCATCTTCGGTCTTGCAGCCATGCCGGAGCCGAAAGCGCTGCCTGTGAAGAACGTGTCGCGCAAGGCTGGCGTAACGCTCAACTACTACCTCTCCCCGCGCCTCGACCTTGACGGAACAGGGCCCAAGATCGGCGACATTTTTGTGCTGTTCCTTGTCGCTCGTGACCGTGGGCGGGGCGGAAAGATCAGCGAATTCGCCATCGGTGTAATCGATGCGGCCTACGAGCAATATCTTTTCTACGAGCCGCTCGACGAATACCTTGAAGGTTATGCCGATGAGCCGGTAATCGCTCCGGTACCGTCTTCTGGTACTGGTGCGAAGAAACCGATCATCAGCTTGAAGAAGACGATCAAACCGTTTGTACCACCAGAGCAGCCTGATGGCGGCAATGACAACGACAGAGATACGAAGTGACCCGTGCTGATAAAGCCGGGGAAGGAAATGCATGCGTGTAGGAACTCCGGGGTTCGTCCCTGAAAGATTGATCGAGGCGAGAGCAGCACGAAGAATTCTAAGCAAGAAGGCATTGGCCACCCTGATCAGCGTCAACCCCAGCACCGTCACCCGCTGGGAGGACGGGACCAGCGCCCCTGATGCCGATGCCTTAGCCGAGTTGGCAGCTCACCTTCACGTTCGCAGAGAGTTTTTTCTTAGACCGGTCGCCAACAGCGACCGGCCTCTCTTTTACCGCACCTTGGCATCGACCTTGGTGAAAGATCTGAACTACCAGGAATCCCAGATGCACTGGCTGCAGGAAATCAGCAGCATCGTGGAGCATTATGTGGATTTCCCGGAGGTCGATATTCCGGACGTATTGCAGGGTGCGTCCTATAAGCAGCTCCGCGACGAGGACATCGAGCAGATTGCCTCTGACCTGCGCACCCATTGGAGCGTTGGTGATGGCCCGTGCATTGATATGATGCCGCTGCTCGAGCGCGTCGGATGCATTGTCGGCTCCATTGAGATGGGGACTTCAAAGCTGGATGGCCTGTGCAGCTGGGCTCAAGGAGGCAATCGGCCGCATATTTTGCTGTCGACGGACAAGATGTCGTTCCCGCGCCGGCAGATGGATGCCGCGCACGAACTCGGTCATGCGATCCTGCATCGCCACGTTACCGAGGAAGAGCTGAAAAAGGATCTCAAGGAGATCGAGCGCCAGGCGTTTCGATTTGCGAGCGCGTTCCTAATGCCCGCAACAACATATTCCTATGAGGTAAAGAGCGCGTCGCTTGCGTCTCTGCTGTCCCTGAAGGAGCGCTGGCGGGTTTCGGTAAAAGGGCAGATCCGGCGCCTTTCGGATCTGGATATCATTCCCGCAGACCATGCGACATCACTTTATAAGCTGTATT
Organism: Agrobacterium salinitolerans; assembly: GCF_027498475.1. Lineage (NCBI taxonomy): Bacteria > Pseudomonadati > Pseudomonadota > Alphaproteobacteria > Hyphomicrobiales > Rhizobiaceae > Agrobacterium > Agrobacterium salinitolerans. The sequence continues at coordinate 34,262 of NZ_JAPZLN010000011.1, forward strand.
CGGCCAAGGGATGGAGCCGGGAAGAGCCTCTGGATAAGAACTGGCCGATCTCGGAGCCGACGGTTCTTGCCAACGCCCTGCAGCTGATCGTCGACTCTGCCGTGCGCAGCAAATCCGACCTCCTGAGCGTAGAGTTCACCATGAAGGCTGGCGACATAGAAAACCTTACCGCCTTGCCGCCAGGATGGTTCTCAAGAAATGCGGAAGTCATAGGGCTGAAGCTGCGTGAAACCGTGACAGATCGCACCACAGGTGAAGCATCAACGATTTTGCCGTTCCCATCGCGGAAGGGATAGGTTTGCGCCACATAAGGCACAATCATAGAGAATTGCCTGTCAGCGTGGGTGGCTATGAACTGTAGAAAGCACTAAAATGAAACTGCAAGATTTTCTCAGCCTTGAAGATGGCGGCTATATTTCCCCTGACCAGGCTGCCGCTCTAAATCGCGACTTATCAGCGAAGACATTATCCGACATTGCCCCCGACGATCGTCAAAATGTGCTGGATTATCTTTTGAGGGCAATGGAGGTAAATTCAGTCGATCATAATATTCGCGGAAAAATTGACGCTCTCATCAGCGACCTGCAGAGCTGAAATCCTGCCGGAAGGCGCCCCCTCGACGGCGGCGTCAATCCTTTGAAAGGCAGGCTTTATACCGATTTCCATGATATCAAGCAGACCGTAATCATTTGTGCGTTGCGCCTCGTCTTGGAACCAGGTTAGCCAGTCTATGACGCC
>NZ_JAPZLN010000012.1:0-24503 GCF_027498475.1 Agrobacterium salinitolerans
ATCTGATCCGCCGCGGAAACATCTTCTATTGGCGGCCACGCGTCCCGGCCGCTCTCATCAACTGCGGCCCCGGTAGCCGCCTTTCACTCAGCCTTCATTGTTCCGACCATAGAAAGGCTCAGATCATTGGCCGGAAGCTCAACACGCGACTGGCCGAATTGAAGTTGAACTCGAAGGAAATGATGTCCAAGCAACAGCTTCAGAAACTGTTCGAGCATGAGCGCGACAAAGAACTCGAGCGACTCGATGAGATTAATACGCTTGCCAGGCGCAACGGCCGTGGCGGGAATGTCGAGGAGATGGAACTCGATCTCGAGGCCGGTTGGGCCTGTCAGCTCGTCGCGAAGTTCGGGAGCCGGACGGAGCTGACGCTGGAGAGCGGTTGCGCGGGCCTAACCTATCTCCTCAACAATCGTGTCCCGATCTCGCACATCGACGCCATCAGGACGAACTACCGGGGCGAACTGGCCATCGCGCGCAGCCCGGGGTTTGAAGACGGCATCCGGCGACTGATCTACAATTTCGAAATCGACGACACTGTCGCTAATCGTCAGCGCGCCATGTCAAAGATCTTTGAGGGTCGCGCTGCTGCCCTCCTCGACATCGATGAGCGGCACGAGCTTGTCGATAGAAGCCAGAGCGAGTTCACGGGCGGCGAAAGAGCCATCACGCCGATTGCCGAGGTTCTGGTTCCTGAAACTGCAGCGCCTGAGCCGCCGACGCGGCACGATGAACATTCGTCCTTATCGGCTTTACAGATCATTTCAGGAGACCCGGGTGTCGCTTATCTGGATCTCACACCGCGCCCCGAGAAAATCACGGCACAGCCGAAAGCTCCCAGTGCCGAGCAGAGGGTCGTTCCTATTGCCGACTTCGAGCAGGAGTGTGAGAAGCTCATCGACAACATGGGCGAGGATTGGACAACTGAAACCGGGCGAGATGCCATGGCGCTGGTTCGGATGTTCAAGTCGGTGCTCATCGAGCATGGGGTAGAGCATTCCGGGCAGATCGAACAATATCACATTGAGCAGTTGCGCCAGCACTTCAATCACATTCCGACGGACTGGGGCAGAAGCAGCAGGATGCGCGTCATGTCAGCGCCGGAACTTCGTGCGGAAGGCGACAAGCTGCGCAGGGCTGCGGAGATTTCAGGAACCAACGCGAAGGTTGGTCTGGCTCCGGGAACGATCCGCAAGCACTTCGGAAATCTACAGCACTTCCTGAAGCATCTGAAAGGCCACGGGTTCGAAATCGAAAACTGGACCTTTGAAGGCCTGCGCCCACGAAAGCCCAAAGCAGGGGACATCCGTCACCAGCAATACAAACCGAAGCCGGAAGACATCGCTCCGATTTTCTCGAGCCCCGTCTACACTGGCTCTCTGGATCATCTGCGAGGAAAACGAAGAAAACCGGGTAGCCAAGTTTTCCATGATTCGCTTTATTATCTGCCGATCCTGTTCACTTACCTGGGGCCTCGACGCAAAGAGTTCGCAGGACTTTCGGTCGACGACATTGCGAAGGACGAGGACGGCTATGTCATCCTCCTTCGCACCAATGGCATAAGGCGATTGAAGACCGCGCAATCAAAACGACTGCTGCCCATGCCCAACGAATTGATCCGATTGGGCTTCCTCGATTACTATCAGGCGATCAAGGGACTAGGCTACGAAGCTCTCTTCCCAGACCTGTTCTCAGATAAGACGGATAACGATCCGGGAGACCGTTTCTACGACACTTTCATCCCTATCATGCGGGGCGCGCTCGGTGAAAAAATGTGGGAGCGCGCCATTCATGCCCTTCGCCACGGGATGGCGGACACCCTGAAGCAGGCCGGCGTCTCATCTGAAGTGATCGATGACATCTCGGGGCGATTGAGCGAAGGCAGTGAAACGAACACCCGATACACTAATCCGGCCGGCCTTCCGTTGATGCGCAGCGCCCTCAAGCACTACCCAATCATTACGTCGATCGTCGAATCGAAGCCGCTGCAACTTCTGCCGTGGATCGAGAACAAGCAGCCGCCGCCATGGGCGCGAGAAGGCAAGAAGTGAAGCCCGGGCGGAAATGATTTCCGCTCGGACTGTGTTCGGCTGGTAGTGCGACACCGAGCTCAGCTCGGTTTCGAACTCTGGAAATCCGATTCAGAATCAAACGGCGTTTTACGAAGTAATGGGGGGAGAAGTCGTCATTCCATCAAACGCCGTTAGGCGTTGGGTCGGCCTCGTCGAGCAAGCGGCTCCGACACCGAAAGACCAAGTGGAGAGCGGACGCTCAGACCTCATTGTCGGCGCCATCGGGATAAATCAGGTGGATTTTCCTACGAAACGGTGAGGCGCCTGTCCGATACTTGGCTACAAGATCGTCGAACACCGCATCGCATTCGCGCTCATCGAACCCCTGATCCGTCAGCATCGAGACGATCTTATTCTGGAACTTCTCGAGTTCCATCTGCTGATCCTTGTCGATCGCCCGCCGGATCAGCCAGAACAGCGCCACTCTCGCGACGTCATCTCTGTCAGGCCGCTTCGCCCTTCTGTTGGCATCGCGAAGTGCCTTCTGTCGCTGCCTTGCTACCTTTAGGTTCATGATGGTCCTCCCGATCCTCAACCTCTTCAATGGTCATGGGACCGGCCTGCCGGCGCAAGCCTTGTTCGGCTGAATCGGAAATTTCGAACTTTGAATCGACAGCGCGGAACAATGAATCAAATGACCGCAATTTGTTTCGAGTTGCGGGCACGTTATCTCACGTCAAAACGACCTGTTCGGCCGCGAACGGCGTTGATGAATCAACGTATTCGAGTTCCGAATCAAAAATCCTGTGTTCGGAATCAAATGAGCGCAATTTGTTTCACGTTGCCGGAGACTTGATGTGAGTTGCCGACAAGGTGTCACACGACATCTCAAATCACGTCACATCATCCCGGTGGTGTCCGAGGATCCAGCCTTCCCATTTGCGAACGGCATCAAGTGCTGGGATGCCTTCACCGCGCCGCTCATCGACGACATCAAGCATACCCAGCAGTCCGACCACAGCATCGAAGCGATCCTCGCCTGCCTTGTCCGTGCCGAAGCCATCGTCAATGAAGGGCAGAAGCAAATCGGCATCGAGTTGCGGCCGCGCTGCGAGCCAAGGCAAGATACTCTGTCCCATCACAATCCGGTCTGCCCGACGCCGCTTGCTCCATCCAGTCCGTGGCATGCCGATCTGACGGTACACGTCGCCAGGATAAGTTTCTGCAACGATGACTGGCTTGCTGTTGGCGAGCTCGGCCAAGCTTCCATCGAACGGCCACAAGCCGATTTGGTCCAATCTCGGAATGATGATTTCCCGCCATCCCGAGATCGCACCCTTGCCCACCTGATTGCCGCCAAGCGTCCAGAACAGCATGCAGGCAGCCTGCCGATCGGCGGTCGCCCGTTCGCAGGCACGCAGGAGCGATGACGCACCAGAAATCCCAAGGGCATCGAAGAGATGGACACGTGCCGTGCCACCCGGGCGGACGGGATAGAACGGGCGATGCAGCGAGATTTGATCGCGGTGATCGGCGACACTATACCAGTCCGACCAGATTCCCGACCCGAATAGTGTCAGAGCCTCCCGGAAAGAACCGACGCCTGCTGCCCGTGCATAGGCCTCCGGCAGACCGATCGGGAAGTCAAAGCCGATGAGAAGCGCACCCGGATCGACGGCGCGACGCTGCAGCCGGTCGAACAGGATCGACGTGTCGTCGACGAGTTCAGGAGACTGGACATGCCAGTGTCTGCCGTGTTTGATAGCCACAGCCATCCATCGCTTTTTCTGGTCCATGCTCCAATCGCAATGGGCGACAACCGCGACGCGCATCCTGCTCTCCGCTTCTCATGATCGGTCGCATGCCTATCAGCTTTAGGGCCGCAGATCACCGTCCGTCAGGATGTGCAGCACAGCCATCTCATCCATTGCCTGGGCATCGAACAGCGCCTTGGCAAGGGCATGGAAGGTCGACCTACGCCTTCTGAGGATCACTGCCGCCCGGTCGAGAGCGGCTTCCAGCCTGGCATGAACGCGTGCAGCCAGCTCGGGATCACGCTCGAACACTGCGCCCGGATCGCGATGCGGGCGATAGAGCAACGGATGGTCGGTCCCGAAGCCAAGGGTGCGCTCCATGTCGAAGGCGAGCCGCGTGGCCCGCGCCAGATCGCTGTCGTCGGCACCTCCGGAACCGCTCGAGACCCGTTTTAGCACCAGTTGCTCGGCGGCCCGTCCCGCCATCAGCATGGTCAGCATGTTTTCGTACCAGTCGCGAGTATCGGTGGCCCAGGCGTGGAAGCCGACGAGATTGTAGCCGCCCTCCCCGGTATCGATATTGAGCCCGCGAACAGGTCCGAGATCGAGAGCATGATGGACGACTGCATGCCCTGCCTCGTGGAACGCGAAGCGCCAACGCAGATTGTAAGGCACGGGCGGACGATTGCCGCGGATGCCGTCTTCGATGTCCTCATAGCGGATTGCTCGCTTGCCCCGGCGCGCCTTCAATCGCGCCTCCCGGACGACGCGTTCGATATCCGCGCCCGTCAGACCCATGGCGCGCGTGGCCAGCCGCCTGAGGATCGCATCGGCAGAATTGACGTATTGCGCGGCGGGCGGCGTTTCCATCGTGGTGGTGTTCTGTGGGGCGGTCATCGGCTTGCTCCCTTGCATTCGTCTTCGACTTCGTGCTCCAGATAGTCGGCAACGATCCTCTTCAGCGAGAATCCGTCCTCGGCTTCTTTATGGGTTTCTGGTACTGGCTCCCGGATCAGCGATGTCACATCGTCGCCGAGATGATAGGCCAGAATTTCGGCAAGCGTCGGGATATCGGGCTTGGGGACTTCGATATGAGTCTCCAGCCGCCCGGAGCGCTTGATGGCCTCGTCGATATGGTCTGGGCGGTTGGTGGCACCCACGACAATGAGGCCCTCGCTCTTCACAGCGCCATCGAGCAGTTCCAGGAGCTTGTTGACCACGGCGTTCCAGTAGTCGGCATGTTCACGCTCGGCGGGCTGCCGTTTGCCGATGCCGTCGATCTCGTCGATAAACAAAATCGCCGGTGCCATGGCTCGCGCCTCGACAAAGGTTTTGTTCATCTTGTCGATCACGTCATTCAAATGACCACCCTGCAGCCAGGTCGACACCGAGGTGACGATCAGTGGGATCTGCAGGCTGTTGCACAGCGCGCGGGCAAAGGTTGTCTTGCCGGTTCCGGGCGGGCCAGACAGCAGCAGCTTGGTGCTCATCTCCGACCAAGCGAGGTTACTCGCCAGGTAATCGTCCAGATCTGCCTTGAGATCGAGCGCCCAGTGCTTCGCCTTGCCATATCCGGAGAGCGTTTCGACGGTCATTGGCGGATTGTGGCCGATCTCTCCCTCCTTCGGCAAAGGTTCCGGCTGCATCACCTCGGCCCCCGAAGGCTTGTCCTTCTTCCAGCGGCCGTTGCTATCAGTGTCGGTCGACTTCGGCTTTTCGTGCGAGGCGTGGTGCTTCTCGCTGGATGTGCTCGACGATGCCGATCCGGGTGCCTTGTCGTCACTCCCGCCACCACCGTCCTCCTCTTCCTCGAAGTCACCGCGATTGCGCTCACTGAGCGTGGCAAGGACATGCAGGACGTCGCGAACGTGCCGCCCCGGACGGAAGGCAAGGACCAGATCCTCCAGCGACAGCCAGCGCGCATCGGAATCCGACGGCAGGCCCAGCGTCTCGATTGCCACGTCCGGATAAAGCACTTCGACCAGATCGGCGACGAAGCTGCGATCGAGCTTTCCCATCTCCAGCGACAGGTCGGCGGCGATCTGCAAGAGCGAGGGAATGTCCGAGCGTTTCTCCGCGACGGCGAGCACTGACAAGTCGTGGGACAGCGCACTGAGCATCCGCCGACGCAGGGCATTGCCCGTGACACGATGCACGCCGGCACCCGAGAAGGTCATCAAGCGCCTGCGTGTCTCGCCTTCGACGACGTCAAAATAATCATCGTTGAACATGTGGTCCGCATCGACGATCGCAAACGGCCCGCCGGGCACCAGCCGGGTTTTTTCCAGGAGCCGCAGCACCTGCCTCTCGAAGCCCACAAGTGGCGCATGGAGGGTAACGACTGGTGTCACGCGGGTCAGCGTATAAACGATCTCCCGCAGCGATCGGCCGCTGCTGCGCATCGCACGTGCCAGGACCAGGGTTGCAACGATGTGACTGACCAGTGGCGGAGCGGCGGCTCGATCCACAAGACCGACCGCGTAGGCGCGCCGATCGATACCGTTGCCCAACACCCCTTCCTCCGCGATTGCGCCGCAACGCGCCCGAGGCAGGACCACGAGTTGCGCGGCGAGCGGCGGATGAACGATCCCGGCGGTCACAACACTATCGCCACCAGAGCCGGTTGTCGGATTGCCGGTTTCCTTCGGTGCGACAAGCCAGTCACCAAAATTGCGCCGGAACCAGGTATCGTCACGGATCGGGTCGCCGGTCAGTCGTGTCGTGTCGAAAGCGGGACTGTAGCGGCAGGTGCGAAGACCATCGACATCGACGATCTTGGCCTCGATCAGACCATTGCGCAGTGCCATTCGGCGTGCCTCGCGAAGGCTAAGATGCCGAAGACGGCGGATAAACAGACGGGCGAGCTTATCCATCGATCCGGCCTCCTGTATCCGCGGCAATAACTGCCGTGTGGGCGTTCTTCACCAGATCGCGCGGACGCGTTCGACCACGCCGCCGCCCGTCAATGGCACCGGGCTTCGGGATCCGCGTCAAAACACGCTCGCGCGGCGAACGACGTGGCGGCAGAGGGTCGCTCGGAGGAGTGATCGAAGCCGAACCAGTCGCAGCAGAAAGCCTCAGATGCTCGTTCCATGACGGATCGAGGTCCCGGTTGCGGCTCCGCAGCCAGTCGAGCAGCAGGCGGCATGCCGCGTTGCCGCCGTCGGCAACGGCACGCAACCGCAGCATCAAAGGCTCAGGAACAAGGCCATCCAGCAAAGGACCGTGCCGGACGAAGGCGAGCGCCAGGCCGATCAGAACGGCGGGATCGTCGCGATCGCTCGGACCGTGGCTAAGGTCTGCAGGTTCGACATGAGTGAGTTTCGCAAGCTTGCCGTGAAGACAGGGCAACGCAACGGTATCGGTTGTGACCGCTTCGCAACGGAAGCCGGCCACAGACGGGCTGTGGGTATCGATGGACATGAGTGTCTCCTCGCCGGAGCGCATCGCATCCGGCGTTCATGGAATGGAATTGACTGGAGAAGCCGGCCACGCGCTTCAGGCGCGGCCGCGGTCAGTGCCGTTAGGCTGGCGGCGCGTCAGTGCCGGCGCGGACGGCGGGCAAAGCCGACCCGGATACGGATGGGTTCCGGCTCATCGTCATGATCGTCGAAGTAGACGAAATGGTCGTGACCGTCGTCCTCGTCCTGCGCGGCCATCGCCCGCTCTTCTTCGTAAGTGCGGGCGGGACCGTTCAGCGCGATCAGCGGCTTGCCGAATACGGTCGAGGTAGCGGTTGCATCCGACACAGCCACCGCCACGACACCAACAGCCTTACGGGCTTCCGCTTCGAGAAGCTGCTGCACGCGACGGCCGAAGCGCAGACGCAGTTCGGCCATGCAGGCCGCAACTCCGTCGATTTCCAGCAGGTCATCGATCTCGGACAGGGCCCAGATGCCGTTGGCATGATCGCTCGGGCGACTGGCGCCATCGACGATGGCAACTTCGACCGTATCGACCATCAGGCGCTTCTGGTTTTTATAGAGCCAGTCCGGCAACACCATCGCCGACGCCATCATTTTCATCTTTAGTTCCTCGAGACGGCTGGTGTCGCCATACGACGCCAGCGACCGCTTCAGGTCGAGGATGTAGGCAGTGTGCCGGGCGCGGTTCACGAGGATGAGATCCGGCGTGTACGATCCCTTGGCCGGCGCCTCGCAATCGAGCTTGATCCCATCGAGACTCTGCCAGTCGTTTCCGGACACGGCTTCGAGGGCCGCCTTGACCAGCGGCAACTTCAGCGACTGCGTCAAGACAACAATGTTGGGGTTGGCCTTCGCCAGACGCTCGACCGCCTGCTCGAGCAGCTTGCCTTCGCGGAACGAGACGGCGCGAACGAGTGAGGCGATGTGAACGTAGTGGCCGAGGATGTCGTCCTCAACCGGTTCGCCGTCCGCGATGGCGACAATGGCTCGATCGATGAGCAGATCGAGATCGGCCTCAACTTCGGCAAAGCGAACGATGTGCGGATGGCGGCGCAGGGCCGCTGGCTCGCCGATGCTGTACGCACCGATCCCGAAGGAGCCATGGGAGAACATCGATGCCGCGGCGACAGTCGAACGAAGAACTTCCCCGACAGGGGTAGATTGAGTATGCGTGGTCATAGCCCGATTCCTTTTCGCGAAGGCTGAGGGTCAGGCCCTTGTCGATGTTACCAGCATCGGCTTGGGCCGTTTTGTGTCCGGTCTTCCGAACGACCCCAACCTGGCAGGACCGGGAGCCGGGCTCAAGGACCCAGGAGCAAAAAAGAGAACGAAGCCGGTACAAGGTTAACAGTGGGCTCACGAAGTCTAGGCGGATGAACGCGCCCAGTGATCGCGACGGTCGGCCTCAGCGTTTAGGTCGCCATTATCAGGCAAAAGGAAAAGGGCCGACATGCGGCCCCTTCGAGTTCGGAGGGAAGGCCGGGACTCCGACCGCCCAGTCTTGGGCTAAGCGTATCACACTGCGGCGTTTGGTGATGTTGCCGATTTTGGAACGATGCCCAACTCGGACTTGATCCGGCCAACCACTTCTGGACGCGTCAAGCGCTTTTCAGGCTGGGCAAGTGCTTCAGCGACTGAAGGAACGTCAACGTCTGAAGTGCGCTTAGACTTGGGCGCCTCGATCGTGGCAATGGCTCCAAAAGCTGCAGCGATAGACTCCATCCTTTTTTCCATCGAGGGGATGCCGGTGACTACCAGATCGGCACTGCCGCGGACCTCAGCAGGAATCGGTCCGTCGGAGCCGACCTCGTAAGGAACGTTCGCGCTCGGTGCTTCACTTGTTTCCGCGCCTGGCCAGGTCGGGGCGCTTGATTTGGAGCTGGCCCATTCCAGGATCGGCACGACTTCCGTTTCCAACCAGGTCCGAAGCTCGCCTTTGTCCGGCCACGTCGTTTCGCTGCCCATCTTGTAAAGCATCGTGCTGACCGCGCCCCAGCCAGTCTTGGCCGGAATGGAGGTGGGCGAGATCACGTGTGCTGCAGTTGGATAGGGCCTGACGAACTGCGCCAGACTTTTCAGTTCTTCGTTGGCAAGGCGCGCAACCAGATGTGTCTTTCCGGAGAGCGTTTTCTTGACGATGTTCTTCTTCGGCAACGCTTCATTGACATGTGCGCGGATCTCCTCCAAGTGCCCAATGAAGGATTTGATGCCATCCCGGACCTTGATCGCGATGATCGCTTTGAGCCCGTCAAGGCCGCCGACATCGTACGGATCGATCTGCGGTCCTGCCTCTGCCTCGGCTTTCGATCCCGACATGATCGCCGCGACATCCTGTACCCTGAGCCTGCCGTTCTGCGCAGCAAAGCCAATGGCCTGCTCGATCTGCTCCGGCTCGGCGGCACTCAACTTTCCAAGAACCGTCGGACCCACGGCCAGTTCCACCAGAATGTCCTGATAGCGAGCCAGATTGCGAAACACTGCGCGCTGGGTCCGGACGTGGCGGGCAGTATAGCCGCAGCGCTCGACGGCCCACGTTTCCAAGGTCCCTTCCGGGAGCAGTTCGGCGGCGCGTTCAAGATGCTCGCCGAGCTTGAAGGTCTCCTCCGTCGAACGACGAGAAACGCCGATGAGGAACATGGCCGTCTCTTCGAGCTGGTTCTTGATGTCTTCTGCGACAGCGTTGGTTTCGTAGAAGGTGTAGGCGGCGGACGAGAGAGCGAAAGCTTTAGAAGTCTTGTTCATGGTCATCTCCATGTAATAGGGTTATTCGTAGAAGCATAACCACCTCTACCCCTCTATTATCTCCGATCGACGAGAAATATAAAAGCAATTCAAAGTTTTGCAATAAATTGTTTCCAAATAAATGTGTGGTTTATACGCTCAAAAATACCTATAAATACACAAATTTACCTACTATAAGCGTCAAAATAAAAATTTTTCACTTCTGGAAACGCAAGTATTAATTACACCTAATACGCGCACAGCGCCCCTGCAGCAGGACTAGAACGGTTGGGAGCATTCGGGTCTTTTCAAATCTGCCTGCCACCTGGTACCAAAGCTGGGCCGACAAGTTAGCCAAGTGAGAGCAAGTCCAACCCATGGCGAAGGCCATACTCACGACGAAAATAGATCCGACCTACGACGATCTCCCGGAACAGCGGTACCATTTCCCGCGCACCTACCTGCGTCAGGTCGAGTCCGCGCGGGGAGACTGGATCATCTACTATGAGCCACGGCGGCCCGGCGGCGACCTGATGAAGACGGGTGGCAAGCAGGCTTATTTCGCGACAGCCCGGATCAACGACATCATCGAGGATCCGTCAAAGGCCGATCATTTCTATGCGCTGATTGACGACTTCCTGCACTTCGATCATCCAGTGCCGTTCAAGGAGAACGACCACTATTATGAGAGCGGCCTACGCAAGGAAGACGGCTCAACGAACAAGGGGGCCTTTGGGCGCGCCGTGCGCAACATCCCAGATGAGGAATACGATCTGATCCTCGCTGCTGGCTTCGCGCATGTGCTCGGGCGACGGGATCGGGAACGTCCGGTGCCCGATCCAGCGGAAGAAGCGCGCCTCGGCTTTGGTGACAATCCGCAGATGCCATACGAGATCGACAGTATCGACCGCCGGATCGTCGCTCAGATCGTGCAGCGTCCTTTCCGGGACAGGGCGTTTTCCGCGGCAATCAAGGCGGCCTATCACGACACCTGCGCCGTCACCGGCCTCAAGCTGATCAATGGCGGTGGCCGTTCTGAGGTTCAGGCCGCACACATCCGCCCAGTGGCCGACAGGGGGCCAGACAGCGTACGAAACGGCCTCGCACTCTCCGGCACTGTGCACTGGATGTTCGACCGTGGCCTGATTTCGGTCGACGACGACTACAACCTGCTGATCGCGAGCGGCGGCGTGCCAGATACCATCACGCGGCTCATCAATCCGGAGCGACGCCTACTTGTGCCAGAACGTCCAGACGAGCGGCCACATTCGCAGTTTCTGCAATATCACCGCGAGAAGGTGTTCAAGGGGTGACGAAGCGGAAATAATTTCCGCTCGAAAAGCTGCTCTCACTCCTCGCCGAAGAAATCCTCGTCCAGCCGCTTGAACTCGACCGTGCGATAGCTGCGGACGCCGACGCCGTGTTCGATCATCAGGTCGGCCAGTTCCTGCCCATCAATGAGGATGACGCGCTGCGACAGATGCCTGACGTAGTCTCGCGCAGGCTGGCTGAAGGTGGAAGTGGTGACGAAAACGCCCTTAGTGGCGCCGAGGCCGACGAGGCTGCCAACGAAGCCGTTGACATCCGGACGGCCGACGGGATTGCCGGGCGCATAGCGCTTGGCCTGGATATAGATGCGGTCGAGGCCAAGGCGATCCTCGTTGATGATGCCATCGACACCGCCGTCGCCGGAGCGACCGAGCTGGGTAGCGGCGTCCTTGTGGCTACCGCCATAGCCCATGGCAACCAGGAGATCGACGATAAGCTGCTCGAAAAAGGTAGGACTGTTGGAGAGGATGCGCTTAAGCAATTCATCGCGCAGGGCTGCCTGCAGAGACATATAAGCGGCATCAATCTGCTCTTCCGGCGTCGTCCTGGCAGACGCGTCTTGGACGGTTGTAACAGGGACGCCGTTGTCTTCTGCTGCCGCGCCTTCGTTTCTGTAAAATTCGCGGAACTCCGGCTCCTGCATCAGAAGAGCCACGTCGACGCGTTCTGGGGACGTCGCCAGAAGCGCCCGCCCCTTGTCGCTGGCGGTAAACCTGCCGCGAGCGGGCGAGGCAATCAGCCCCGCCTTGCCCATGTAGAATTTGGCCCAGTGGATGCGATTGTGCAGCACGCGCTGCCGGCCGCTTGGCAGAAGCTCGTCGCGCTCAGCCTGGCTGAGGCCGAGATCATCCGCGATGCGTTCAGAGACGTCAGCAACCCGCGTTTCTCCTTCAGCGGCAAGGCGGAGAACCGGAAGCATAAGGGTCTGATAGTCTGGAATAGTCATTGCGTCCCCTCCTGTGTTCCAGCCCACTCGAACACCCGCTGCTGCTGCTCTCTCAGAAAGGCATTTTCATCGGCGACAGCGTATCCTAGAGAGCGAGCTGCCTCACAGAACCCTCTGAGGGTGGAGGGTTCCATGCTTCCGTCTGCCAGGTTTTGCTGGTTGACGATGATGGCACTAAGCAGCGGCCATCCCATGCGGTGGGCATATTCGATCAGGTCGCCCAGATGTTGGTTGGCGGCGTAGCGCACCTTCGACCATTCGACACCGCTTTCGGCCGCCAGTTGCTTGTAGGAAAGGAAACGCCGCTCTTTTGCGGCCTTCAGAACAGCGCTGAATGTCTTCTCGAATTCCAGCCCGCCGCCTTTGCGGCGGGCCATTTCGGACAAAGCTTCGAGGTAATAGGGGTCGTCCACCCGCTCAAGCCTTTGATAGTTCGCGATCAGGTTGGCGAGCTCCTTATCATTCCATTCACCTACGGGTCTCATGCTGTTATCACCGTCCCCGTCGCGGTCTTCAGCGACAAACGGAAATGATAAGGCGTCACCTCCTCAAAGAGAACAACGTCTCCGGGCTTTGCACCCGTTCGGGCGAAGAAATCGCGGACGAAGTTGCGGTCCTGGAAAAAGGTACGCGGCCGACCCTTCTTGTCCGTAGGGACGAAAGTGTCTGTGCGCAAGGCGCCGAATTCCAAACGAACACGACGTGGTGCCGGGGCATGAACGTTTGTGCCGCCGAAGACATCGGGCGGAAGCTTGCGGTAGAAGGATGTTACATAGATGTGTGGCCATTTCCCCTTCAGGGTGAAGTTGCCGGGGGTCAGAGTGCTTTCATACACCGTCATCCCTTCGCTCCCCGTCCACGTTTCCGCATTGGTGCAGCCTCGCGCTCGGTGCGGATGCGCGCGAGCAGGTGTTCGGCGGGTTCGTCATTTTCATCCTGGGGGACCAGTTCGCCGCGGAAGGCTTTGGCCAGGATCGCCTCGTCCAGCCGGCCCACCAGTTCCAGCGCGCGCTTGGCCTCTTTCGCCAGCCGGTCGATCTTGGCGAAGGCGGACTCGATGCGGCGGACGATTTCTTGTTGTTTTTCGAGTGGGATCAGCGGAGCTGGCAGCTCCTCAAGCGTTTTCTGGCTTATCGTCTTCTGACCCGAAGTGGAAACGAACTTGTGTTCGATAATTCCACGGATCGGGGGACTATTGAGAAAGAGCGCTGTGAATTCAGGATCCATCGAAGACTTTAGCCTGATGCGAATGAAATGATCGCAGAATGCCCAGACATCGCTAGCATTGAAACAGAATGAGCGCCCGACGAGGTTCGCACTGCCATTTACCCTGATGACAACCAAGTCACCCTCGGTCAGCCGATACTTGTCAACCTCCTTGCTGGTTAGCCTAATTTGTCGTGGCTCCTCAGGTGCGAATTTCGCCTGATTTAGATCAGTTAAGCGAAGGACGTTTATCCAGTTGCCCTCGTCGCCCTCGCGTTTTGAAAGTCCGTTTCCTGCGGTTTCGATAAATTGGCCAAATCGAATTTTTGAACGGCTCAACTCCCCGCTGAACGCCTTGCTGAGGACGGCCCGCTTGTAGCGGGAGACGAGGGTTTCGATGCGGGCGAGTTCTGTGCGGGCGCGGGCGGATTTCGCGTTCAGCGCATCCAGCTTGGCCACGATGCGCTTTTGCTCGGCTTGGGGTGGGAGGGGGACAGTGTGGTCAGTAATGTGCTCCTTCGAAAGGCCAGGGATATCGCCACGTGCTTCGCGGATGACGGCATTGACCGTATTCGCGAGCGCTCTCATCACAAATGGATACAAGAGCTGCTTCGAGGGCTCATACGCGTAAACATCGCGGCCAATTGCACATGCGATACCGGGAAACATCTTGCCTACGCCAGCTCCTTTGACGGTAATGAAAATGCAGCCTTCGGGTACTGTGCGTTTAGGCGTAGTTGTCCACTTGTTGAGTTCGATTTCTGACCCTGTCCACTGTTCTGGCCCTGTTACGTAAGGTGTCCCACGTCCCTCACCATTCACGTCGGAGGCAGTGGAACTTTGCCCGCAGTAGACTTCACCAACTGCTCCGAGAGCCGTAGTAGCCCACCCCTTCGGCAACTCGCTCATTCCGCCGCCTCCGGCAAAATCTCGTCGCCCAGTTCCGCCATCAGCGCCTCGATCTCCAGAGTCGCGGCCTGCAGATGGCCGAGGATGGCGGCGGCGATGTCGTCGGGTTCGATGAGGCCTTCTTCCGCCTCTTCCTCCGCCTCGCGCAGCCAGGCGATATCGAGATTATCGCCACGGGCGGCGATGGCCTCGCGGCTGAACCCTCGCCAGCGGCCTGCTTCGCCTTCATCCGGGCCGCGCTCCTTGCCGTATGGGTCTTTGCCGAATGCCTGTTCAAACCCTTCGAAATGGGCTTCCGTCAGCGGCGTGGTCTTGCCGAATTTCGGCATTTGGGCGCGCAGGTCATAGATCCAGACGGATTTGGTGTTGCCGCTATCGCTCTTGCCGCGCGTCAGGAAAATCACATTGGTCTTGACGCCTTGCGCATAAAAAATGCCGGTCGGCAGGCGCAGGATGGTGTGCAGGTCGCACCAGTTCATCATCATTTGGCGCAATTCGCGCCCACGCCCGTCTTCGAACAGCACGTTATCCGGCACGACGATCGCCGCGCGGCCACCGGGCTGCAGCGCGCGGATGCAGTGTTCGACAAAGGGGAGCTGGTAGGAGGAGACATTTGCGGTGACGGAGAGGTCATCGCGGGTCGGCGCGCCGCCAGCCGGGCCGAAGGGCGGGTTGGTGAGGATGAGATTGGCGCGGCCAAGACCCTTGCCCTTGTCGGAAAGCGTGTCGCCGAGATCGACATGGTCGCCGTCGATATCGTGCAGATAAAGGTTCATCAAAAGCAGGCGCAGCGTGCCCGGCACGTTTTCCATGCCGTGAATGGCGCGGCGCTTTTGGAACTCCTGTTCCTTCTCGCCGAGTTCCAGATAGTCATCGGTGTTCGCCTTCATGTAGCGATCGGCGGCAATCAGGAAGCCGCCGGTGCCGGCGGCGGGATCCTGGATGACTTCGCCGGGCTTTGGCTGCATGAGGCGGACCAGAAGCTCGATCAGCACGCGGGGGGTGAAATATTGCCCGGCGCCGCGCTTGGTTTCTTCCGCGTTCTTCTGCAGAAGCCCTTCATAGAGATCGCCGAACTGATCGCGCTCTTCGGAGAACCAGTCGAGTTCGTCGATGGCGGTAACCAGCGTGGTCAGGTTCTGCGGCTCGCGCAAGAAGGTTGAGGCATTGTCGAAGATCTTCTGCACCATCTCCGGCAGCGGACGGGCATCAGCATAACGCTTACGCTCTTCCGGGCTCGCCCCTTCGCCGGGCGGCAGCACGAGGGCATCGTCTTGCCCCAACTTCGTGCTGGCAGCGCCGAGGGTGACGAGAACCTTGCGGTAATGTTCGAGCTTCGCCAGACCGTTCGCCGCAACCAGATCCGCCCAGCGCATGCCCTTGGGCAGGCTTCCCGTCTCGCGGTTGCGCTCGGCCATCATCTTCAGAAACAGCAGATAGGTCAGCTCGGTGACATATTGCTGATAGGTGATGCCGTCCTTGCGCAGGACCGTGCAGAGGCGCCAGAGTTTCTGGACGATGGCATTGGCATTCATGGCTTGATTCTCATCTGATCCGGGATCGTGATTGCGGTTGTAGCGATCAGCCGTCGATGGTCAACGACGGCCTTGAGGGTTACGCAGCGGGCGGGGCCCAAATCGCCTCGTTGAAGGCATGCAGCACCTCGTCGAGCTCGCCGTCGAATTCTTGAGCGATGCGCTTGAAGCCGCCCTTGTCGGCAAAGGCACCCTGGTCGAGCAAAGTCGGATCGGCCACCGGCTTGTCTTTCAGGGCGCGACCGATGCGCCGCAGCCATTCCTTCTGCTTTTGCGTCCAGGGTCTGGAGGCCTCGATCTTGACGATCGCGTTGTCGACGCGGGTGGCATAGGGGATGAGAGGATCGCCGAGCGCTGCCTGCCGCACGAAGCCGATGATATGGGCGGCGATGTCGGCATTGCGGGCGCGGCCATAAGCGGCACGCAGCATGGCTTCGGAATAATTCTTCTCATCGAGCAGGCCCGCGAGTTCCGAAAGCTCCTTGCGGGTCAGATCACGCGGGCGCTGGGTGACGGCAATCAGCGCCGGAACCTGGTTCATGTTTTCTCGCACGAAGCGTTCGAAGCCGGTGATGTAATCCTCCGGCGTCGTGTTCTTGCCAAAAATCTCCTCGATGCGCAGCAGCTCGTCCTCATGGGTGGAGATGACCACGCCATCATTCTTTTCTGAACGCAGCGGGCGGCGTTCCAGCAGTTCGACTGCGCGGGGATGGGCTGCCAGCCACTGCTGCAACTCGGCACCGGAACGGGTGGAGAGTTGCTGGAGCGCCATGTCGGGGGTTTCGCCTGTGTGGCGCTCGAAGCTTTCGCGGGTCTCGGCATCCATGCGCTTCACAAGGCTGCGCATGCGCACGACGACCTGGGCTGCGACCCAGCTTTTGTCCTCGTCCGTTTCTGCCTTCTGCAAATCCGTGACGAGCTGGCCGATCGCGATATCCGGCTTCACGACAACCGGACGCATGTCGCTCATTTCTTGTAGTTCGGCATAGAGATCGACGGCGTCGAAGATGCGGAAATGCTCCTTGCCGATATCGGGGCAGAGCCGCGTGGCGCGGCCAATCATCTGGTCGTAGAGGATGCGGCTTTTGACCCGGCGAACGAAGACGAGATTGCAGATGGAGGGCACATCGACGCCTGTGGTGAGCAAATCGACGGTGACAACATATTTCGGGTAGGGATCGTTTTTGAACTTCAGGATCAGGTCATCGGCCTTGTCGACAGTACCGGTGATCTTCGCCACCATGCCATGCGGCACGTTTTCCTTGCCGTATTCCTCCTGCAGTTCCTCGACCAGAAGACGCACGATGTCATCGGCATGAGCATCGCGGGCGGCGAAGATCAGCGTCTTGCCGGGTTTCGACAGCGGGATTTCGGTGGCGATGGCGCGGCAGACGATGCGGTTGAAGGATTCCGAATAGACGCGCTTGTTGAAGTCGGCGAGGTCGTAATCCAGCGAGACTTCATCCGGCAATTCGAAGAGATCGATCTGGCCCGTCTTGCGGTCGATGATCTCGACCTCCTCGCCACCCTCGAAATGGATGCCAGCCTCCGACAGAGCGGTCGTGATGCGCTTCGGCGGCAGATGGTCGTTGAGATAGCCTTCGACGACGGCCTGGCGATAGCCGTAATGGAAGACCGGGTGGCCGAAGATTTCGCGGGTGTGAAGCGCAGGCGTCGCCGTCAGCGCCACCTTCACGGCGTCGAAATAGTCGAGGATCTGGCGGTAAGCCGACTGGTAGTCGTCAATGTTGCGGAAGCCGATATCGCTTTCGCGCAGCTCAGCATCCAGCGTGTAACCGCGGTGGGCTTCGTCCACGATGATGCAGTCGAAGGTACCGGGTGTGGGGCGCTTGGCAGGGTCTGGCTCGTTGAGGATGCGGGCAATCAGCGACTGGACTGTCGCGACCTGCACCTGGTCCTCGTCCTCCGGCAGTTTCTGCTCCAGTCCTGCGACCTTGTAGATCTGGGCGAAGTTCAGCATGCCCTCGATCTCGGTCGTTTCCAGCGCGTCGCTCGTCTGCCGGCCCAGCGCCTTGCGGTCGACGAGGAAGAGAATGCGGCGGAAGCGCTTGTGCTTCAGGAGGCGATACATCAGGGCGATGGCGGTGCGTGTCTTGCCGGTGCCGGTCGCCATGGAAATCAGAATATCGCGCTGGCCAGCCACCACGGCATTCTCGATCGCGGCGATCGCCTCTTCCTGGTACGGGCGCATCCGACCCTTGCCGAAGTTTTCTTCGGCCAGCCCCTGAGCTGCGGTATCGACATCGGTGGTAAGCTTGTCGAGGAGATCCTTCGGTGAGAACCAGCTCGTCATCGGGACGGCGTGGTTGGTCTCGCGTCTGACATCACGGTACCAGATGCCGGATTTTGTAACCCACTGACGCACGAAGGGGCGGCCATTGGTGGCAAAGATGAAAGGTACGCGGAAGGGGTCATCAAGGCCATGTTGCCAGGGACCGTACGGATGCACTTCTTCCGCGGAGAGCACTATGGTGCGAGAATAGCGTTCGGCTTGTTGCAGAGTAGACGGCACGTCGACGCTCTCGCGCTTGGCCTCGATGACGCCGACGCAGGTGAGGCCGACGAAAAGGGCATAATCCGCCCGGCCACCTTCGGCGGGCCATTCGGCAATTGCGAGATTACGGCCCTCCTCCGGTCGAGCGCCTTTCTGGAAAGCGAGATTATCGCTATCAGCTTCCCATCCGGCATCGACGAGTTGTATGTCGATCAGCCGCCGCGTCTGGCGTTCATCCAGTTCCAGGCGGCTCGCGGCCGCAAGACCGGCCTGCTTGAACTCCATCTGGATCTGTGTGGGCTGGGTTTCGGCCGCCTTCTGCAGGTCGGCCAGCTTACGAGCGAGTGCGGTATGATTGGCCTCCATCTGGACGGCGGTCTGCTCCCAGACGGCACTATCTGCTGAAGCCTGGCGAGCCAGTTCTTCCGCGGCTGCGCGGGCCTTTGCGAGCTCTTCGGCAGAGGCATGGGCAGCCGCTAGTTTCTCCTCGGCGTCCCTGACCTGAGCACGCAGGGCGGCGAGCTCGGCCTGCGTTGCCTGGTCGGTATCGGTTGAGGGTTTAGGCGGGACGAACGGACCCGGTTTGAAGTTCGGATCACGTCCAAAGGTACGGCGATACCAGGTCGCCAAAGCACTACAGAACTTCAGCGCAGCCAGCGCTTCAGCAGGAGATCCCGCCAGGCTGTGAGCGGCGCTGTTGCCGCGCGTCCGAATCGCGTGGAAAATATTGGCGACTTCACGCGGCAGCACTTGCTGGGCCGAAAGCCTGCGAAGCAGATCATTCGTCGTGTCGCGTGCGGTGGGATCGTAGGCGCCGGAAAGGGCGGCGATTTCCTTGACCATGTATTCGCCGAACTGGCGGCTCTTGATCAGTGAGGTATTGGCATCTTCGGAGAAAAACCGTTCGGCAAGCACACCTAAACGATAGAGTTCAGGGCTGATCTCTTCCAAATGACCGAAATTCGCCGACAACGCCCCACCCAGATGCTTTGCAATGCTATTTGGCGGAACATGCCATAGGTTGCCGAAGCTGGCAAACTAGAGTTGTGGCGACCAGCCGATGAAGAAGGTCACCGATCTGCGGAAATTATTTCCGGGACATCAAGGCAATACTCTTCCCAGAAGCGTCCTATCCAAAGACGCTATTGGTGCAAAGTTCGTCGCATCGAGCGGGTTGGGAAGTAGCCTCGTTTGGAGAGACGCAGATGCTCGGTTGTCTCCGGTTAACGTCTGACATGGGGCCGACAACCGACTGGCGGCTTTGTGATGGGAGAGCCAGAAAAGCAGACACCCGCTTGCATCGGGCCGCATTTTACCTGGAGCTTGCGCCTGCCGACCAGCCCCCATCTTCTGCATCGGGATCGGGCGTCAAGATCGGCCACGGGCGCTCAGATGCAAGATCGGGATGACGTGGTTCCGATTCTGGCGCACCGTACTCGTCCCGGAGCTTGTCTATGAGGTTGAGACATCGGGTGGCAGGGTCATCCTTGCCTCCGCTGCCGGTCATCGCCAGCAACTTCCGGCGCAGCTCAATCGCCGGGACGGGCACGACATTGTAAGCACCCTCCCAGTTCTCTGCCGGGACGTACTCCGTGACAGCGCTTTGGATCGACTGCCACGTCATGAACGAAACTCCGGTTTTCATCTCAGAATCGATCAGCATCAGTACGCCGTCCGCGCCAGGGTCTTCGGCGACTGCGCGGGCTAGCAAAGCAAGCTGCTTCGTTGTCGGTCCATCCTTCAAGAGGTCGTAGACATAGGAGCGGACCTCGGAGAACTCCGAAATCAATCTGCCCAATTCACGTTGCCAATGCCATCCGTCGTATGACTTGTCGTCGAGCGTGCCACTGACGGTCAAGTCAACAAGGCATCGCGCGGCGGATACCGTGCCAAACCTCAACGCGGTCGCGCGCCACTGATGGTTCTGGTAAAGAGCTGGATTTTCTTCTGCGAGCTTGAAAGTCACGCCTTCTGCGTCGTCCGAGGACGAACTGTCGAGTCCGCGTACCATCTCTTCGAGCATTCGTGGATCGCGCTGCGCGTCCGGCATGCTACGCACAATGGCGGGCAGATCGGTGATCGGCGTGGCAAAAGGCAAAAGGCGCAACCAATCGCGTAGCTGATACGCGTCGCTCTGCATCAGAATCCAAGCCTCCTTCTCGGCCGCCTCAAAGGTCTCAGCTATGCCGTCGGCCACTAGCTTGATGTCGATGTCCTCGCCAGAGAGGATCAGCGACAACAATAAGGCTGCGCGCGCCTGCCTCGGCGCGAGAGAAATGAGCTTCTGGATCGTCGCATCACGCTGACCATGAGGTAGCCGTGCTCCTACAATCCCGAGCGCAACCGCCAGCTTCACTTGCGCATCTGACGAACCATCGATGATCAAGGTCTCGATTGCGCCGAAGATTGCTTCCGCCTCGGCCGATGTTCCAGTAGGATCTGAAACACGGGCCTCGCGGCGCGCTTTCACGCGCGAAAAATCTACGCCGCTGTTGAACTTCTTGTCGTTTTCAGGTTCGTTCGCTTTGGTCCACTGGACGAGCAGCACGCGTGCCGCCAGCTCGCCAAAATGTTCATCGGTCAGATACTTTCCCATCAGCGCAGCAGTTTCAGGCGTGCTGATGGCCAAGAATGCGCGTTGATATTCGTGCGTCTGTGGCCACTGAGCTTCCTGCACAGCGTCGCGATCTTTCCAGCCGCTCGCGGTAGCTTTCTCGCGGAAGGCCCGATAGCGACGCAAATTCTGGTCAAGCATTCTCTTTAAGAGAGGAAGGTGCAAATCAGATGGAGCATGGCTCATCATCGTTGCAACAGTAGCGACATGCCGGCGTTCTACATCTTCAGTCACGAGCATGCGCTCGGCCCATTCGCGCGCCAGCACTCCTATTGCGGCCAAGCCTTCCTTAGTGAAGGGACGCGCCCTATCATCGTCGCGGTAAGTCTCGCGAGAAAACAGCTCGGCCAACTGGACGATTTCCTCATTATCAGCATTTATCGCCCGCGCCTGAACAGCGGCCACTAAACTTGCGCCCGGGGTGTGTCCGATACGGGTGCGCAGAGCGTGATAGTGATCACCTGCTGCCTGGTCGTACTTCCCATTGGCGTCATGCACGACTTCCCCAGCGGCAAGATATGCGTCAATCAGCCGGCCCACAGCGTTTGGTCCCAGCACAGAAGCGGCGGCCTCGGCCTGGTCATCGTGGCGGCTTGTTTTTTCCAGGGCGATCTTGAGTAGCGTGTCGTCCTCAAGAACAAATCCCGCGGCTGCAAGAATATCATCCGCGCCGTAGAACAGTTCGCGGCGCTCGCGCACGCGCCGCAATAGCCCTTTTGCGAGAGCGTCCGGATATCGCTTGCGCACTTCATACAACAGATGCTTCTCGCCATCGCGTTTCCGGTCGATTTCTATTTCGGCGATAATCTCAGTAACCTCGCTATCGCGGTCATCTCCGCCCGACCCGTGAACGAGCGTGCGCAGGCGCTGAAAGTGCGAAAATCCAGCAACCTTGCGCCGTTCGCGCGCTCGCCGAAGTTCCTGCTGGACAGCATCGACTACGATATCGTCGAGGTGACCCTTTTCGGCGAGGATATCGTAGGTCGCGTCGCCCGCGTCAACGAGCAAGTCGGCGACGTGGCGATCTGCCCGTCGAAATGAGAGCGCATCAACCACTGTCGCCTTCACGTCTGGATCGCGGTCAGCCTTCGCAATTGCGGTCGCAAGATCGAGGCCGTCGATCCCGCCATGCGATGCAATTTCATGCAGTACGTTCTTGCGGATTTCCGGTGGCAGCGCTGCAATGCGCGTCGGCGCGTCATTCCCAAGCACTGAAGGGCGAAATTGCTTCGCCGCCCGGAGCGCGTGCAGGTGCACCTGATCGTCCGCGTGGCTTATCCGCCGCGCTTAAGCGACGGATACGAAACCACCGCACCGTATGTCGCAGCGAGTTGGCAGCTTCCCACATCAAAGCGGATTTCCCCGCCCCCGACGGTCCGACTATCAAAGCGGCCCGGCGTTGTTCAATACCCGCCACCAAAGCCGACCTGCTTCGGGGGCGTTCGGCCACCAAACCTGCCGCGATGTGACCGGGTTCTACATCGACCCCGAGATAGAAGTTCGGGTCGTTGAGAGGCGTAAGGAAATCGACGGGCTCACAAACGCCATTCATGAGGGCTTGTTCGATCGCGTCAATGTCGATAGCGGCCATGACATCTCGGATTGTCGTCTCCGTGTCAGAGATCGAAACGCCACGATAGTTCTCTGACGCCAACCGGCCATTGGCGTCTGCCAAGGAGCCCACGCGAACAAGAAGTTCGGCAAAGCACATCTGAGCAGCGATCGGGGCGCAGTTCAGCCGATTTACGATCAAGCCGATCGCCCATTCTTGCGGTGAGGTCGCCACGACGATTGATGTTCGTCGGAGAAGATCAGAGGACCCATTGAATTTTGCAAGTCTGGTGCTGATCGGACCTTCGATCCAACGAACTGCAGGGTGGTCGTTGAGGGGACTGAGACCCTCCACTTCTCGCTCAAGAACGAGCTCCAATCGCTGCGGCTGCGGTGCGGAGCAAAGTGACCGATTCCACAGGTCCTCAATGTGTCCAGCCGTCTCGCCTTCCGTATAGTCTCCAAGGTGTTCCCGCCGGCTCTTGACCTGGACAAAGCTAGTTGCTTCGCCACGCAGCTCGATGTCGTCACCACCTTCCGGGATCACGATGGCGGGCGCTCGCTGACCAGCCCATATTTCCACGGCCATCCAAGCGGACACGGCGTCTTGGTAGCGAAAGCCGCGGCCTGCGTTGGATCCGGCCCTAGACGCAGCCTTCGCGGGTTTAGACGATGGCTTTGGTTCGCGACTCCGCTTGTTGTGTTTAGGATTCTTCTGCAAGTATTCGATCCCTAGCGCAAACTCGTTGTGGCGCTGCTATTATCGCGCCGCAGTGAGTCGATCGCGAGCAGCGATCTTTGCAGTACTAAACTAGCCACCAGACTGTTGAGCGTTCCTGATAGCGGCCGCGAACGCGATGACCGTAGCATCTTCTACGCCAACAGCGTTAAGCTTGCCGGCAACGTTGAGCACGTAGTCCGAAGCCTTGCCATCTCTCCCAACGGCTGCCATCGCCATTGCAACCAGTTCGTCGAGATTTTTTCCTGTGATGACGTTTTCCCCCACATAGACTGGTAAATGCGCCTCAACGTTACGACCGTCGCTCAGTTTGATTCTCATCTTTCTTAGTGGAAAGTTTTTGCCTTCGCGCCGTTCCAGGTAAGCAAACACTTCGACCTGTTTCGAATCATCAAACTGAAACGCATAACCTACGCAAACCCCGTCAGCTTTTTCGATCAGGTTCAAAGTAGGGCCAGGCGTGGCATCGGTCCCCCAATTCACTCTCGATGCCTTATTGAAGGATCGTTGATAGCCTTTCAACTCCGCCAACACCCCATCCGTGCCGCCATGCGTTCTTTGCCAGTTGTCCCACATAAGTGACCCATACCCGAAAACCCACATTCTTCTTCCTCCACCCTCAGTAAGAAATAAATCCTCACACAACCAATCGTCCAGATGAAGAGCTTAGAAAAGAATCGAAGGGTAAAAGTAACCTTGGCCGCTCGTCGGGTATCCTATTGGTTTCCCACGCTGGTCGAGCCACTGCAATTCAAAGATCAGATGTCCGCTTCAGAGCACCGGCGCGATCACCTGAACGTCCCGAATGAGGGCGCGAAGCGGCCATCCGCGCGGCGACCGCGGGAACGTAAGCTTCAGCCCGAAAGCGGAAATTATTTCCGTTTCAGACCCGTATTGACTGATGCCCAAAGCCAGGGCACAAAGGTGGCGTCCACGGTTGCTCGCGATGAGAAAACAGAGGGAATTTCAAGGCTTTTCACCTAAGCAATTGAAATCATGTGAGAATCCAGGTTCCCCAGCCAATTCTCCCTAAAAGCCCTAAATTCCTTGATTTTCCAGTCGTGCCGGATAGTGTTTTGGCATCATTGGCGACCTGATGCCCAAAACTGGAGCCCTGAGGTGATGCCCACGCCGGTCAAGCGCGAGGGACAAAGCTCCGGGGACAAAGCAGGGCATTCGCCATGGCCGTGCGCCACGAAGTCGAGAATCTGATCCGCCGCGGAAACATCTTCTATTGGCGGCCACGC
>NZ_JAPZLN010000013.1:0-20140 GCF_027498475.1 Agrobacterium salinitolerans
ACATTATTATGGTCCGATTTAGGAGGACTGTGCGCGCAGCAAACCCTATGAACACAGGCCGGAAATGGCTTGGGGTCATTGTGGTTCCCGCGAACTCTAATCCGCCGTCCCGGCCATAAAAAGAAGGGCGGTTGCAAGAAGGCTGGTGGTGGCTTGGCGCCGAGCGACCGGTAGGGTCGCACCGAATTGTAGTTCCGCCCCGGTTTTCGATAACGATATCCGGGACCATGCCTTTAGGGATATCTATTCCAATTTGGCATCAACTTAGCATAATTCCTCACAACAATGGCTCATATTCACCTGTTATAGTGCGTGTTAAGAATGAAGTCGCATTATTTCAGAGGGCTACACCCGCATGTCCAACTATGTTTCCACCAGCGAGATCCGTGCAGCGTTTTCCAGCGCCATGTCAGAAATGTACCGTGAGGAGGTTCCTGCCTACGGCACGCTGATGGCACTCGTGGCACGCGTCAATGACGAGACGCTGGCTCAAAAGCCTGATCTCAAGGAGCGCCTTTCGGCAACCGACAATCTCGACCGCATTTCCGAGGAGCGCCATGGGGCCATTCGCCTCGGTACTGCGGAGGAACTGGCCACCATGCGCCGCGTCTTCGCCGTGATGGGCATGTCTCCGGTAGGATATTACGATCTTTCGACGGCGGGGGTGCCGGTCCATTCGACAGCTTTCCGGCCGGTCGGTGACGAGGCGCTGAAGCGCAATCCTTTCCGTGTCTTCACATCGTTGCTGCGGCTCGATCTTATCCCCGACGAGGCTTTGCGCACCGAGGCCGCCCGTATTCTGGCGCAACGCCGGATATTCACGCGTGGAGCTATCGTCCTTGTAGAGAAGGCGGAGCGGGATGGCGGCCTGTCGAAAGAAGATGCCGATTGTTTTGTACAGGAGGTGCTGGAAACATTTCGTTGGCATGACAAGGCCAATGTCGATGTAAATATGTATCACCGCCTCCATGATGCGCACCGCCTGATTGCGGATGTGGTTTCCTTCCGTGGCCCGCATATCAATCACCTCACGCCACGCACGCTGGATATCGACAAGGTGCAGGCGCTGATGCCCGCTTTTGATATAGCGCCCAAGGCCGTTGTCGAGGGGCCGCCGACCCGTGAATGTCCGATTCTCTTGCGTCAGACCTCGTTCAAGGCGCTTGAAGAAGCCGTTTCATTCCCCGATGGCGAGGGGGGATGGAAAACCGGCTCGCACACGGCGCGTTTTGGGGAGATAGAGCAGCGGGGCATCGCGTTGACCCCGAAGGGGCGTGGCCTCTACGACCGGCTGCTTGATCAAACGCGAAAGCTGGTTCGCCCGGCTGCCGATGGCTCCAATGCTCGTGAATACGAAGCTGCCCTGGCCGGCACATTCGGGGCATTCCCCGATGATTGGGCGCAAATCCGCACAGAAGGTCTGGGATATTTCAGCTACTCGCTGACCTCGAAAACAACCGGCGCCGAATTCGCCTCTGTTCCCGATCTTGAAACACTCATTGCAGATGGCTTCGTTCGATTCGATCCTGTTGTCTATGAGGACTTTCTGCCGGTAAGTGCGGCGGGCATATTCCAGTCCAATCTCGGTGACGGCGCACAGCACGAGTTTGTTGCAAGCCCCAACCAGACGCGTTTCGAGGCCGATCTTGGGGCAAGTGTGCTCAACGAGTTCGACCATTACGCCGCCATTGAAAAGGCCTCCATTGAGGCCTGCCTCGCCACGTTTTCCAGCCGTCTCCTGGCCGGCTGATCTACCGCACCGGCAATTTCCCGATTTCCAAACCGGAGTTTTGAACGATGAACGTCACCGTTAAATCCGCATCTGTTGCAGAAGAAGCCGCCGCCATTCTCGACCGCCTTGGTGTCGAAAAGTCACTCTATACCGCGGGTGATATGGGTTCGTTTTCACCGGTTACCGGCGAGAAAATTGCAAAGCTGAAAACCGTGACGCCGGCGCAGGCCCATGCGGCCATCGATAAGGCCGATGACGCATTCCGCCAGTGGCGTCTGGTACCTGCCCCACGGCGCGGCGAACTGGTGCGTCTGCTCGGTGAAGAACTGCGTGCCGCCAAGGCTGATCTCGGTCGTCTCGTTTCCATCGAAGCCGGGAAAGTCCCCTCCGAAGGACTTGGTGAAGTGCAGGAAATGATCGACATCTGCGATTTCGCGGTCGGCCTTTCCCGTCAGCTTTACGGCCTGACAATCGCCACCGAGCGGCCGGGCCACCGGATGATGGAGACCTGGCATCCGCTCGGTGTTATCGGCGTTATCTCTGCCTTCAATTTCCCGGTCGCCGTCTGGGCCTGGAATGCTGCGCTCGCGATCATCTGCGGGAATAGCGTTGTGTGGAAACCTTCGGAAAAGACCCCGCTGACGGCGCTTGCGGCGCATGCGGTTCTTGCGCGGGCCATCAGTCGCTTCGGCGATGCGCCGGACGGTCTTTCGCAGGTGCTGATCGGCGATCGCGAAATCGGTGAAGTCCTCGTGGACCACCAGAAAGTGCCGCTGGTTTCGGCCACGGGCTCCACCCGCATGGGCCGTGCGGTCGGGCCGCGTCTCGCGGCACGTTTCGCCCGCGCCATCCTTGAACTGGGCGGCAATAATGGCGGCATTGTCTGCCCTTCCGCCGATCTCGACATGGCGCTGCGCGCCATCGCGTTCGGAGCCATGGGCACTGCGGGTCAGCGCTGCACCACGCTTCGCCGCCTGTTTGTCCATGAAAGCGTCTATGACAGGCTCGTGCCGCGTCTGAAAAAAGCTTATGGCAGCGTTTCCGTGGGCAATCCCCTGGATGGCTGCGCCTTGGTCGGCCCGCTGATCGACCGGCTGGCATTTGACAGCATGCAGAAAGCATTGGCCGAGGCGCGCCAGCACGGCGGTGTGGTTCATGGCGGCGAACGCGTCGATTGCGGTGCTGGGGAGGCATTTTACGTCAAGCCCGCGCTGGTCGAGATGCCGAAGCATGAAGGCCCGGTGCTGGAAGAGACTTTCGCACCTATCCTCTATGTCATGAAATATAGCGATCTTGACGCTGCCATCGAAGACCATAATGCTGTTGGCGCCGGTCTTTCGTCATCGATCTTCACGCTCGATATGCGCGAGGCGGAGCGTTTTCTTGCCGCCGATGGTTCTGATTGCGGCATCGCCAATGTCAATATCGGCACATCGGGCGCGGAGATTGGCGGCGCCTTCGGTGGCGAGAAGGAAACCGGCGGGGGCCGTGAATCCGGCTCCGACGCCTGGAAGGCCTATATGCGCCGCGCCACCAACACCATCAACTATTCCAAATCGCTGCCGCTGGCGCAGGGCGTTTCGTTTGATATCGACTGAGGTGTGATTATGACAATTTCCACAACCATAGTGGAGGCGGGTTTCAGACCCGCCTCAAGGATTGCCTCGGTCGGGGTATCGAAAATTCTCCAGATCGGTGCGCGTGCGGCGGCGATGAAACGCGAGGGGCACCCTGTCATCGTGCTCGGGGCGGGCGAGCCGGATTTCGACACGCCCGATAACATCAAGCATGCCGCGAAAGCGGCCATCGATGCGGGCGAGACGAAATATACCGCACTCGACGGCACCCCCGCGTTGAAAAAGGCGATCGTCGCCAAATTCAGCCGCGAAAATCACATCGACTACACGCCTGATGAAATCACCGTAGCGACCGGCGCCAAGCAGATATTGTTCAATGCCTTCATGGCGACACTCGATGCGGGCGATGAAGTGATTATTCCCACGCCGTACTGGACGTCCTATTCGGATATCGTGGAGATTTGCGGGGGCGTGTCCGTTCTGATCCCCTGCGATGCGAGCGCCGGGTTCCGGCTGCAGGCAGAGCAGCTCGAGAAGGCGATCACGCGGAAAACCCGCTGGGTGCTTCTCAACTCACCTTCCAATCCCTCCGGTGCCGCCTATAGCGAGGCCGATTACCGGCCGCTGCTCGATGTACTCTTGCGTCACCCGCATGTCTGGCTGATGGTCGACGACATGTACGAGCACATCGTCTATGACGATTTTCGCTTTGTAACGCCGGCGGCAATAGAGCCGCGCCTGAAAGAGCGAATGCTGACCATTAACGGCGTTTCGAAAGCCTATGCCATGACTGGCTGGCGTATCGGTTATGCCGGTGGTCCGAAGGCGCTGATAAAGGCAATGGCGGTTATCCAGAGTCAGGCGACATCGTGTCCTTCCTCTATCAGCCAGGCAGCCTCCGTCGAAGCGCTCAACGGGCCGCAGGATTTTCTGAAGGAACGGCAGCTGAGTTTTCGCCATCGCCGCGATCTTGTCGTGGCGCGTCTCAATGCCATAGAGGGGCTGGAGTGCCGCACACCGGAGGGGGCGTTCTACACGTTTTCCAGCTGCGCGGGCATCATCGGCAAGGTCACTCCGAAAGGAAAGCGGATTGAGGCGGATCATGATTTTACCGATTATCTGCTGGAAGATGCCCATGTGGCGGTCGTTCCCGGCTCGGCATTCGGCCTCTCGCCTTTCTTCCGTATTTCCTACGCGACGTCGGAAGCCGAGCTGGTCGAGGCCCTTGACCGTATCGCCCGCGCCTGCGCAGCCCTGAAGGGCTGAACGCAATGAAACGGGCAAGCCGATGATTCCACATCTCCGGTCCGCTTGCGGAGAAGTGCAGGCTCCCGCCGGTTTCTTTGAGCGTATCATTGAAGCCGGGTTCCGAGGGGATGTAGAAACATCGGCTTCCTCGCGCGGGGTCCTTGCCACCGATAACTCCATCTACCAGATGGAGCCTGCCGGGGTGCTTTTTCCCGAAGATACCGGTGACCTGAAAATTGTTGCCAAGGTTCTTTCAGAGCCTGCCTTTCGCAGCGTGGTCATCGCGCCGCGCGGCGGTGGCACCGGCACCAACGGTCAGTCGCTGACATCAGGCGTCGTGGTGGATTGTTCCCGCCACATGCGTCGGATCCTTGAGATCGATCCTGTGACGCGGGTGGCTCGTGTCGAGGCGGGTGTGGTCAAGGACCAGCTTAACCGGGCACTCAGACCCTATGGCCTGTTCTTTGCACCGGAACTCTCGACTTCGAACCGCGCAACCATAGGCGGCATGATTTCCACCGATGCCTGCGGCCAGGGATCTTGCCTCTATGGCAAGACCTCCGGCCATGTGCGCGGCCTGCGCGTGGTGCTCATGGATGGCTCGGACCTGTGGTCACGCCCGCTGGATAGCGCCGCATTGGCTGAAACGATGGCCCGTGATGACCGGACAGGTGAAATTTATCGCACTGTCGAGCAGATTACGCGCGAAAAGGCCGCCCGTATCCGCGAGATTTTCCCCGATCTTAACCGCTACATGACGGGTTACGACCTTGCCCATGTGCGGCGCGACAATGGTGATTTCGATCTCAACGCCATTCTATGTGGCTCGGAAGGCACGTTGGCGATGATCGGCGAGGCCGAACTCAATCTGCTGCCGATCCCCGCGCATGTGGCGCTGGTGAATATCCGCTATGGCGATTTCAACACGGCGCTGGAACACGCACGCGAATTGACTGCCCTCATGGTGGCTTCGGTCGAGACGGTCGACGAGAAGGTTCTCGGCCTCGCGAAGGGCGATATCGTCTGGAACGGTATCGCCCGTTTCTTTCCTGACGATATCCAATGCCCAGCCAACGGTATCAATATTGTCGAACTGCTGGCCGATGATGAGGACGAGCTGGAGCGGCATCTGGCGCAGGTCATTGCAGCGCTCGACACTGACGCCAGCCACCGGGGATATACCATTGCCCGTGGTCATGATGATGCCGAAGCGATCTGGGCGATGCGCAAGCGCGCCGTCGGTCTGCTGGGCAGTGTCGACGGACCGGTGAGGCCGGTGGCCTTTGTGGAAGATACGGCCGTGCCGCCGCAGAACCTTGCGGCCTATATCCGGGAGTTTCGGGCGCTGCTCGATGATGCCGGCGTGTCCTACGGCATGTTCGGCCATGTGGATGCGGGCGTTCTGCATGTACGTCCGGCGCTCGACCTGACCCGCGATGATCATATGCCGATGGTGCGCCATATCAGCGATGCCGTGGTGGCGCTGACCCGCAAATATGGCGGCGTGTTGTGGGGTGAGCACGGCAAGGGCGTGCGTTCGGAATATGTGCCGCAGTTCTTTCAGGACCTTTACCCTGATTTGCAGCGCATCAAGCAGGCGTTCGATCCCGATAATCGTCTTAACCCCGGCAAGATCGCCGCGCCAGCTTCACAAGCCCTGTTGAAAATCGACGAAGTGCCGCTGAGAGGAGGCGTTGATCGGGTTATCGGCAACGAAATCCGATCCGCTTTCGATAATGCCGCCTATTGCAATGGCAACGGTGCCTGTTTCGACTTCGATGAGACCAGCCCGATGTGCCCGTCCTACAAAGCAACGGGCGATAGACGCCAGTCGCCGAAGGGTCGGGCGATGCTGATGCGGGAATGGCTGCGATTGCTTGCCGAAAAGGGAACCGATCCGCGAAAGGAGGCTGCGGCGCTGCGCGTCGGAATTGCGGCCTTGCCGGCATTTATTCGCCGGGCGGCAAACACGCTCAATCCGGCCAACA
The DNA here is from genome assembly GCF_027498475.1 of Agrobacterium salinitolerans. NCBI lineage: Bacteria > Pseudomonadati > Pseudomonadota > Alphaproteobacteria > Hyphomicrobiales > Rhizobiaceae > Agrobacterium > Agrobacterium salinitolerans. The sequence continues at coordinate 6,546 of NZ_JAPZLN010000013.1, forward strand.
AAAGCGATTTCTCCCATGAAGTGCGTGAGGCCATGGACAGTTGCCTGGCCTGCAAGGCCTGTGCAGGCCAATGTCCCGTAAAGGTTAGTGTGCCTGCGTTTCGCGCCAGGTTTCTGGAACTCTATTACAGCCGTTATCTGCGCCCGTTGAAAGACCCGCTGGTTGCCGCCATCGAAACCACCTTGCCAATTATGATGCGGACTAGGCCGCTCTATAACCTCGTGGCCGGAACCGGGCCGGGCCGCTGGTTGCTGCGTATGGCTGGACTGATGGCGCTGCCATTGCTGCCGGCAATGCCGCTTGCCGACCAGGCACGTCGCCTCGGCGTCGCGACCGCCACCCGCGAGCGGATTGAAAACCTCACCCAGGCCGAGCGGGAGAGGGCGGTGGTGTTCGTGCCAGATGCGTTTACCGCGTCGTTCGATCCGGATGTGGTGCTTGCGGCCGTGAGGATTGCCCGCAAGATGGGTCTTTTGCCTTTTCTTGCCGAGCCGCAGATCAATGGCAAGGCGCTGCATGTGCATGGTTATCTGGAGCGTTTCGAGCATGCGGCGGCGCGAACGGCGCGTTATCTCCAGTCGATTGCCGATCTCGAGGTGCCGCTTGTCGGGCTTGATCCGTCGATGACGCTGGCGTTTCGCAGCGAATACAGATCTTTGCCCGGCGCCGGATTGAAGTCCACGGTTCTTTTGCCGCAGGAGTGGCTGGCTGCACAAACCGGGCGGCTTTCGGCAAACCTGCCGCGGGAAGAAGGCGCCAGCTTCGGACTGTTACTGCACTGTACCGAACGCAGCAATATTCCCGCCTCGGCAGGCCAGTGGAAACGGATTTTCGAAGGGCTGGGAATAAGCCTCGATATCATCGATGTCGGCTGTTGCGGCATGGCGGGAACCTTCGGCCATGAGGTGCGCAACCGCGCGATATCTAAAAAGCTTTACGGCATGAGCTGGTCGACGCCGGTGTCAAATGCAAACGGGAATAATGTGGTCATGGCCACGGGCTATTCCTGCCGCTCGCAGGTGAAGGTGATCGACGGGAAATCGTTGCCGCACCCCTTGCAGGTGATAGATCGGCTTATCGGCTAAAAAGACCCATTTGAAAAAAAATATAAGCAGAGGGCCGGGAGCCGACCAATGCGGGCGATTCCTCGACGCCAATCCCGCTACAAAAGCGCCGGTGAACTGCACCGGCGCTCTGGTTTTGTGCTCCGCTCAGAAGTAGCGGACTTCCTCGGCTTCGATGCTTAGCGGGTCCTTGCCGCGCTTGGTCAGCCACGAATAGACAGGCGGAACGCGATCTGCGATCGATTCAACGTGAATGTCGATCAAGCATGGGCCGGATGTATATGCAAACGCTTCGGCCAGCGCCTTGTCGAGTTCTTTCGAATTGGTCGCGGTCCAGGCCTTGACGTCAAATGCTTCCGCAATTGCCTGCCCGCGCGGCGGCATGAAATCCACGCCGAAGCACTGGTTGTGTCCCTTCAGGCGGTGCAGCCCCTTGATCCAGCCGAAGGTGCCGTTGTTGAACAGCAGGAGAATGGCGGGAACCTGAAGGCGTACCAAGGTTTCAAGCTCGCCTACCGTCATGCCGAACGAGCCATCACCGAACATGCCGATCGGCCGCCGGTCCTTGTTCGCAAACCACGCTCCAACTGTGGCTGGCAGCGCAGACCCCAGGCCGCCGAACGCGCGCGGTATGGCAAATCGGGTCCTGCGGTCTTTCAGTTTCAGGAAGCGGGTCATGTGCGGGGTTGGCGTGCCCGCGTCAGAGTAAATATGGGCCGGTTTCCCGTAGGCCTCCAATGCTTCGTTAAAGCAGCGCACGGCCCGTTCGGGGCGCAGCGGAGCGGCTTCGGAGTTCAAGAGCGCTTCGGCATTCTCCCAGAAGTTGGCACGCAACCCGTTCAGTTCATCGACCCATTCCTGCGTCCTTGCCGCATCATGATCAATAGGGGCCATGTCGATGAGGCGTTGGAGCACAAGGCGTGCATCACCCTGTACCGATACGACATTTTCGTAGTTGTTGGCCATGATCTCAGGATCGATATCGATCTGGGCGACACGCTTGTTGAGCGTGATCTTCGGGAAGGTCCAGCCGATGGTTACGACCGAACCCATTCTTGATCCGACGAATAGGACAAAATCGGCGTGTTCCAGAGACCAGTTGGCATGCGGATGAAATCCGTTGTCGCCAATGACACCCACAGCCAGCCGGTGATCGTCAGGCATGGTGCCCTGGCCGGTCATTGTGGTGCAGACTGGAATATTCAGGCGTTCGGCAAGCTCCGTCACCTCCGGGCCGGCACAGGAGCGGTTGACACCGCCGCCCGAGACGATCAGGGGCTTCTTGCTGCTTGTCAGCATCGACATCACCGCATCCAGCTTGTCCTGTGGCGGAAGCGTTGGATATGCGGGAAACTGTTTGCATTCCGTCTCGACGTGAAGCGATACCCGCGCCGGGTCTACCTCGGCCAGCAGCATGTCTTCCGGAATCTGCAAATGGACTGCACCCGGTTTGCCAGAGCATGCAACGCGGAATGCGCGACGAATGATTTCCGGCAGTTTCTCCGCTGATTTTACCTGCACCGACATTTTTGTGATCGGGTCGAACAGGCGAGCACAATCCAGTTCGGTCAAGACGCCACGGCCTTCACCGGGGAGGGGTATGTCGATCGTCAGCAGAATGACGGGAACAGAGGATGAATTGGATTCGGCGACAGGTGGCAGCGAATACATGGCGCCTGCGCCTGATGGGCACTCGAAGACGCCGGGCTTGCTGGTGAAGCGTCCATAGGCGTCGGCCATGTAACCGGCAGAGCGTTCGTCGCGTGCCATAACGTGACGAATCTTGTCTTCTCGCTCCTGCAATGCCTCGTAAAAAGGAACGTTGGTGTCCCCCGGTACGCCGAATATCACTTCGACCCCATATCCGATCAGCATGTCCACTAGAATATCTGCGCCGCGCACGACGGTCTCCTTTCGCTACTTTAAAATTCAGTCACAACCTGCGTGGTTTTGAGGACGATCACGGTCACCGACTCATGCTGTGGGAAGCGTGACGGGATGTTTTCCCAATTTTCATGAGCCGGTCTCGCTCAGGCGAAACGCCTTGGCGAGAACGGCTCGATACCGGAGGTGGGCGCCTTGCCGCTCACCATGTCTGCGACAATCCGGCCAGTGATCGGACCGGATGCAAACCCGACATGCCCGTGTCCAAAGGCGTAGAAAACGTTGTTCGAGCGGGAGGAGGTGCCAATGACCGGCAAACCGTCCGGTGTGGACGGGCGGTGGCCCATCCAACGGTCGAGCTTCATCGCCGCGCGTGGCGTCAAGTGATCGTATGTGGCAAGGGCGTGCTCGATCAAAATATCGACACGTTTCCAGTTTGGTGGCGTCTCCACCGAAGCCAGCTCGACCTGTCCCGAAAGACGTAGACCTTTTGAAGTGGGTGTATTCGCCATCTTGCCATCGCTTGGCATGACTGGATACGAAGGCCCGTTTTCTTCGGAAACGAGAACGCCGTGATAGCCCCTCTCGGCTTCGAGCGGAATCCGGTCGCCAGCCTTGCGTGCGAGTGCTTTGGACCAGACACCGGATGCGATCACGGCCCTGTCGCATTCGAGGCGACCGTTATCCGTCTCGACGGCGATCAGGCTGTTATCATCGAAAACGAAACCGTTCGCTCGCGCTTTTACAAGAGTTGCGCCACGGGCGATTGCCGCGGAGACGATCGCTGCAACGTAAGCGCCGGGATCGACACAATGGGCGCCATCTTGCGCCAGAACCCCGAAGTTGTACCGATTGGAAAGGTGCGGTTCCCGTGCATGCAGTTGCCCGGCATCCAGTTCTTTCCAGCGCAAGCCTGTCATGGAGCGCAGGTGCCATGATAATTTCTCCGCCTCGAAATCCTGTCTGCCCGGATAAGCGTAGAGCAGACCTTCCTGGCGAATGAGATGGCTGAGGCCGAGTTCTTCAGCCAGTTTGAGGTGGCGTTGCGGGCTGTCTCCGAGAAGGGTTGCCAGCGCACGCGCGGTTTTCTCGACCCTGGCGACCGTCGAGCCGGCAATGAGAAACCTCACCAGCCAAGGCAGGAGCTTGATAATATGGCGCCAACTGATGACGAGCGGACCTTTTGGATTGAGCAGATAACTCGGAATCTGCTTCCAGAGACCCGGCATCGACATGGGTACGACCGATGCAGGGCTGATCCAGCAGCCGTGTCCATAGCTGGCGCTCTGGCGCCCACCCGGCTCACCGGCTTCAAGAATTGTAACCTGATGGCCGTCCCGGATTAATTCCAACGCCGCACTTGCACCCACTATGCCTGCGCCAATTACGATTACGTGCATGTCTATCATTCCCGAGCATTACAGCGGTTAGACGATCGCTGATCGATGGGCGCAAAAATCCGTCTCCTGCTGTGACGCGGAAGTTGGGTTCAACGCTTTTCGATCACTTTAATGGACCCCGGGGCAGAACCGGGATGACCTGTTTTTCAATTTACGTGCCAACCACGACCCGGCAGAAGGGGCGGTCGGTACAATCAGTTCGGACCAAGACCATTATGGAAATGGCTCAGGAAGGATCGCGTCGCCGGTTGAACGGGATTGTCGATCACCTGGCGCGCTTCGCCTTCCTCAACGACACATCCATCACGCATGAAGATGACACGATCCGCCACGTCGCGGGCAAATGCCATTTCATGCGTGACCAGCAGCATCGTCATGCCTTCGGCGGCAAGAGAGCGGATGACGGATAGAACCTCTCCCACCAACTCGGGATCGAGCGCCGAGGTCGCTTCATCGAACAGCATGACTTCAGGCTTCATCGCCAATGCCCGAGCGATTGCGACGCGTTGCTTCTGTCCACCGGACAAACTGTCGGGGGGAGCCGTTGACTTATGGGCGAGCCCTACCTTTTCCAGCAGTCCGCGGGCGATCTCCCGCGCCTCGGCCTTGGATTTTCGCAGCACCGTGATCGGCCCTTCCATCACATTTTGCTCGACGTTCATGTGCGGGAAAAGATTGAAGCTCTGGAAAACCATCCCTGTCCTTGCGCGGAAGGCGGCAAGCGCCTTGTCACCGGGCAGCTTCCGCGTGCTGGAAAAGTCAATTGCCTGGTCACCCACGCGAATGAAGCCCTGCTCCGGAACCGTCAGCAGATTGACGCTTCGCAGTAACGTCGATTTTCCTGAGCCGCTGGGGCCAATGAGCGCGACGACGTTTCCTTTCTTCACGTTCAGCGTGATATCCTTCAGGACTTCGAAGTCGCCGAAGGATTTTTTGACGCCGGAAAGCTCGATCATATTGTGTTCTGACATGATGATAAGCCTTTCGTGATCAGCGGCCTGCACGCGCTTCAAGCCTGTGAGCGAAGCGTGTCAGCGGGAAAAGGAGGATGAAATAGATGACTGCGATCATCGTGTAGGTTTCCAGCGGCCGATAACTTGCGGACGTGATCAACTGGCCCTGGTAAAGCAGATCCGGAACGGCCAAAACCGACAGAAGCGACGTGTTTTTCAGCTGTAGAACTGTCTGGTTCATCAAGGGCGGGATCATGCGGCGAAATGCCTGGGGTAAAACCACGCGCGCCATGAGCTGATGTCGCCTCATGCCAAGCGCGCGTCCCGCGTCCCATTGGCCAAGATCAACCGAAATGATGCCTCCGCGGATGATTTCGCCGAAAAATGATGCGCCATAAAGCGTCAACGTGATGAAGGCAGCCGCACCCGGCGACAACTCTATTCCGGTCAGAATCGGCAGCGCATAATAGCACCACACAAGCTGGACCAGGACCGGCGTGCAACGGAATATCTCGATGAAGCCCGTGATAAGCCCGCCGAGGATTTTTACGTTGGAAAGGCGAGCCAGTGCGACCAGACAACCGACGATCAAGCCTGAAACCGCAGTGCCAATCGTAAACCCGATTGTATAAAGTACACCCGTCCAGATCAGGCTCTGGTACTGTATGAGAAAACCGAAGTCCCATTGATATTGCATATCGTTCCCACTTTTTGTTTTACGCATTTCCGGACGGAAAACCGGCGTCCACTTTTCCTGGAAATGCTCTAGCGCGCTTCACCAATCGAGGCTCCTGCATGAAGCCACCGGCCAAGTGTGAGGATATCGAACACCGGAAGGCCAAAACGCTTCGATATCTCCGCTGAAAAAGGCGGCAAGTTCGTGCATTCAAATAGGAGCGCGCCGATGGAAGGCTGCTTGTCAACGAGATCCTGAACGGTCTGCAATAACTCGTTGCTGAGGGCCTCGCGGTCATAGGGCTTGCCACCCTCGATCAACTGGTGAAACGCGCCGCCTTTGGGCAGTCCGGTAACCGGAGGAATATCCTTGACGCCTGCTTCCCGGAAATGACGATCCGTCAGAGAGTTGAAATCATATGTAATCACTCCGACTTTCTTTCCAGCCGGAAGAAAGGCGGTGATCTGCGGAATTTGCAGCAGGCTGGAGGTTGCAACAGGGAGCGTGAGGCGGCTTGCGAGCGCGCTTTGCCGCAGCACCAGAAAACCGCATGATGTCGTCAATGCACAGGCGCCTTCTCTCGCCAGCTCTTCACCGGCAGCCACAAAGGCATCGAGCAAAACCGCATCGTCTTCGCCATTGACGATCGTTCTGGCGCTTGCCCCCTTGACCGTTTTGTAGACGACGGGGAACGGCCAGCTTCCCGCGTTGCCCACATCACCCAAAGGACGCTCGAACGTCGTGTCGAGCATCATGATACCAAGCGAGTTGGCCATGATTTCACCGGAAAATACAATGGACGCCGTGCCTGACGCGACGGCAGCTCCTGTTGGAAACAGGGACAGGATCACGCGTGACCCTGTCCACACCCGATCATCAGAACTGAATATCGGCCGGAATATCTTCTTTCTGAACGCCGACCAGATCGAGACTTGAAGTGATCCAGCTCGTCACCACGCCGGAAGAGCGATTGAACTCAAGCCAGTTGTCTACAAATGTCCGGAATCGTGAACTGTCCTCTGCACGAACGCCGGCACAGGTCGGCTGACGCACGATTGGACCGGGGACAACGATTTTGCCGACATTCGCGTTCTTCTTGACAGTTACCAATGACAACATTGCGACCTGGATGACAGCGTCAGCGCGACCGGTTTGAACCGAGAGTGTTGCTTCGTCAGGGGTCTTCAGCGCGACAAGTGTTGCTTTTGGCAGAACGCGACGGGCGAAAAGATCATGTGTCGATCCGATATCGACCGCGATGCGGATTTCCGGCTTGTTCAGCTCTTCCCAGGTCTTCGGCTCAAGGCCGGGCTTGGCGATGATAGTGAAGGTATTCTGCATGATCGGACGGGTGAATTCGACCACCAGTGCGCGTGACGGTGTGGGGCTGAGGCCGAACATGATATCGATCTTGTTGGCCTGAAGATCGAGAACCGCGTTGCCCCAGGTGGTTTCGCTGATTTCGACTTCAGCCTCGAGCGACTTTGCCAGATCGCGGGCCATGCTCATACAAAAGCCAGACCACTCACCGGTCGCGATATCCTTGTGATAATATGGTTCGGTTCCAACAATCCCGGCAACGCGCAGTTTCTTGCTGCTGCGTATGCGTTCAAATGTGGAGCCTGCGGCGGGTGCCTGTGCGACTGCAGGTGTAGCAAGAGCGGTTGCAACCGCGCCCGCACCGGCAAGTCCAAGGAGGCTTCCAAAATCACGTCTGTTCATGTCATCCCCTTTTTTACATTATTTGATGGTACTCCTGCTTCGGCGGGTTCCCAGTTATCCGCGTCGCAGTCTCGGCAGTTACCTTTTCCCTTCGGGTTACAGGCACGTTCGCCGGATGAGTCAGTCTTGACGATCTTGCATTTAAAACAAAACATCGAATAATCCACTTTGCATGAGTTTTAGTCATGATGAAGGGGTTGAGCATTGAGGCGGTATCTTCCATCACTTTCGGCGCTGCATGCCTTCGAAGCTGCTGCCCGATATATGAACTTCACGCGCGCCGCTGATGATCTCGGTCTCACGCAGAGTGGTATCAGCCGGCAAATCCGTAATCTGGAGGATTTTCTGGGGACTACCCTTTTTCACCGTTCAGGCCCACGTTTGGTGCTGACGGAAGTGGGGGCCAACTATTATCGCGACCTTGCGTTCACGCTGGACCGGCTTGAGGAAATCTCGATCGATGCGGTTCGGGGCCGTAGTGTGGATTCCTCCCTGATGGTGGGAACGCATCCAACTTTTGCGGCCCGCTGGTTGCCGCAAAGGCTGTCCACGTTCATCTCGGCATTTCCCGACATACCTCTTGAATTCACACTCGCGACCCCTGCGACAGATTTTGAAACGACACGTCTGGACATAACGGTATTGAGGGGGGCTGGCACGTGGCTTCATGCCCGCGCGATTGAACTTTTCCCTGAGAAACTTGCTGTCGTTGCAGCACCCAACCTCATTCCATTGGGCGAGAAACTCGATCCACTCGATTTTGCGAATTTCCCTATGATACAAAATGCCGGCAGGCCGAGCCTCTGGCTGAACTGGCTGCGTTTTGCCGGATTATCTTATAGCGGTCGTATTCAGGGAATACGATTTAGTCACTATGAGACGATCATAAATGCCGCAGTCAGCGGACTTGGTATAGCAGTCGTGCCGACGTTTTACATCGAACACGAAATTGCAAACGGGCAACTACATATGCCGTTCGGAGACGCTACACATTCCGACGATTCCTATTATGTCGTTTACCCTGAGAGGAAGGCGAACAATCCGAATATCGTGTTGTTCAGGGATTGGTTGATCAGGCAATCCCGTAGACACGGGAACAACAGGGTTACCTAAGCTCCAGTTTTCGCCATGGCGTGCACTCTGATCAAGCCTATGGGACGTAATGAAGATTGTCTTTCGACGCCGCAACGCTGGCAGCTCTCCTTAGTTCGTTGCGGTGGCTCTCTGAATAGCCCCTAGATTTGTAGACACCTTCTTTCCTAATTTTGAGGCAAGAAGAGCATCATGAGCAAATCGAATTTCAGCGAAGAGTTTAAGCGTGACGCGGTGCGGCAGATCACGGAGCGGGGCTATCCGGTTGCTGAGGTTTCGCAGCGTCTCGGCGTCAGCCAGCATTCGCTGTATGAATGGAAGAAGAAGTTTGCTGGGTCGGACTCCAAGGGTAACGACGAGGCCGAGGAGATCAGGCGGCTGAAGAAGGAACTGGCTCGCGTCACTGAGGAACGCGATATCCTAAAAAACGATCACGGGCTTTGGTCCGCCTGTGCGCGGTAGAAACAGGTCATGCTACGATCGCTGCCGGAGGGGAGTTGCCGACTGCTTATTGGAGGCGTTCGACCCCGTTAAAAAACGTGGCACATGGGCTGTTGCGAACTTGAGAGTGGTGACGCGGCTTCAGCCGCGATCCCGGTTAGGAAAATGACGAACTTGCGCGGCCCACCCCTTCCCCAAACAAAGGAGGAGAAGCCATGCCCAAGACAAGATCATCAGCCCCGCAGAACCTCACCCGTGTGAATCCGGGCGCAGCCGCCATCGACATCGGGTCCACTATGCATATGGCGGCGGTCAATCCGGACAGTGACGACATGCCGATCCGCGCTTTCGGCACCTTCACTCATGACCTGCATGACCTTGCCGCGTGGTTCCGTTCTTGTGGCGTCACGAGCGTAGCGATGGAGTCGACCGGCGTCTACTGGATACCGGCATTCGAGATTCTGGAGCAGCACGGATTTGAAGTGATCCTGGTCAATGCGCGTTATGCGAAGAACGTCCCCGGCCGGAAGACCGACGTCAACGATGCGGCATGGCTTCGCCAATTGCATTCCTATGGTCTGTTACGCGGAAGCTTTCGGCCAACCGCACAGGTCGCAACATTGCGTGCTTATCTGCGCCAGCGAGAACGGCTGGTCGAGTATGCGGCAGCTCATGTCCAGCACATGCAGAAGGCTCTGATGGAGATGAACCTGCAACTCCATCATGTTGTCTCCGACATCACCGGCGTGACCGGTATGAAGATTATCCGGGCAATCGTTTCCGGCGAGCGCGATCCCGAGGCCTTGGCATCATTGCGTGATGTTCGCTGCCACTCTTCTGTCGAAACAATCCGAGCATCCCTGATCGGTAACGATCGTGATGAACACGTGTTTGCGCTTTCCCAGTCACTGGCGCTCTACGACTTCTATCAATTGAAGATGCTCGAATGCGACCGCAAGCTGGAAACGGCGATTGCCATGATGACTGCAGAAGTCGAACAGCCGCGCGCGCCGCTGCCAAAAATCCGGACTAAGACCAAGCAGACGAATGCGCCATCCTTCGATGTCCGGGCCGCTCTATACGGCCTTACGGGCACAGACTTGACGCAAATCCATGGACTTGGCTCCTCGCTCGCCCTCAAGCTCATCGGCGAATGCGGAACGGATCTGCGAGCATGGCCCACCGCCAAGCACTTCACATCATGGCTCTGCCTAGCTCCCGGCAACAAAATATCTGGCGGAAGACTTCTCTCGTCGAAAACGCGCCGATCATCGAGCCGGGCAGCCGCACTCTTGCGGTTGGCAGCCACCACGATTGGCCGAAGCGACACGGCACTGGGTGCATTTTACCGACGTTTGGCAGGGCGCATCGGAAAGCAGAAAGCCGTGACGGCGACGGCACGTAAGATCGCGGTTCTCTTCTTCAATGCCCTTCGGTTCGGCATGGCTTATCGTGATCCTGGTGCGGCGGCATATGACGAGCGCCATCGCGGTCGAGTCTTGGCAAACCTGCAGCGCCGTGCTCGCTCTTTGGGATATCAACTTGATCCCATCCCCGATGCGGATAGTGTTTCTTAGGAAAGCGGCCGCGTATTTCGCCAGGGATGCAAAGTGAAGTACGCGTTCATTGCTTTGCATCGCTTGCAGTTTTCGGTGCGGACGATGTGCCGCCTTCTGCGGGTTCACCCGAGTGGATTTTACACCTGGCTGAAGAACCCGCTGAGCAGGCGAGCCAATGAGGACAAGCGACAGACCGATCTCCTCCTGAAGGCATGGGAAGAGAGCGGCAAGGTCTACGGTTATCGCAAGCTGCACGACGACCTTCTCGATCAGGGAGAGATGTGCTGCCCGAACCGGGTCGCGCGCCTGACGCGTCTCGCCGGGATAAAGGCGCAGATCGGCTACAAACGCCGTCCCGGCATCTATGGCGGCAGACCGTCTGTCGTCGTCGATAATAAGCTCGACCGGCAATTCGACGTAGCAGCTCCGGACAAGGCCTGGGTCACGGACATCACTTACATTCGAACCTGCGAAGGTTTCGCTTACCTTGCGGTTGTCATCGACCTCTATTCTCGCCGGGTCATCGGCTGGGCGATGCAGAGCCGACAGACCACGGACGTCGTATTGCAGGCTCTGCTCATGGCGGTGTGGCGACGCAAACCGAAAGACAAGGTGCTGATCCACTCGGATCAGGGCTCGCAGTTTACCAGCATGGACTGGGCCTCGTTCCTCAGGCACCACAATCTGGTTCACTCGATGAGCCGACGCGGCAACTGCCATGACAATGCGGTGGCCGAGAGCTTCTTCAATCTTCTGAAGCGAGAGCGGATACGGCGCAAAGTCTACCGTTCACGCGATGAAGCACGCCAGGACGTGTTCGACTACATCGAAATGTTCTACAACCCGAAACGCAAACACGTCAGGAACGGGATGCTGTCGCCCGTCGAGTTCGAGAAGCAGCAGAAAATCTAACCCGAGGGTGTCTACGAAACTCGGGGCTATTCACTCCCCAATTCGGCGTCTTTTCGGAGCATATCCTCAATCTCCGCCGCAGACACCTGCAAGAACTGACGTTTGACTGTTTTTTGCGGAAAGTGCAGGTATCTCAAGGTGGTTTGCCATTCGCCTGTAGGCCGTAAAACTAAGGCCCTCAACGAACTCTTCATCGACGACGAGACGTTAGGTGCCAGTTTCCAAATGTGCCATGAGGCTACTTAGTACGAATTGATGCACGAAAGTGATTTCGCTGCTTGTCGTTCTCTCTATCATGTCAGAATCCTCTTGTTTTCTTATGAACTGCCCCCCATTTCGACCGGACAGTCGGCATAAGCAGAAAGGTTCAAGTACAAGCTTGGGTATAGGCTTATGTCTAACGAGTATCGACACGTTGAATTGCTGACGGGCGATGTCCGCCGTAGGCGGTGGACAACCGAGCAAAAGCTGACGATCATTGAGCAGAGTTTCGAACCTGTGACCTGAGACCCGACTTCCCTCCAGTTTTCGGGAGGGTCTTGAGTTTTTTGCTCTGATCCCAAACCTTGGACCGCCAGAGACCCGGGAAGGCATCGCCTGAAAACAGCGGCGCAAGGGGACTGTCCGCAACAGCCTCTCTCATCCCGCGAAGCTGGGTTGAACCGCCGCTCGCCCACTTCAGGCCGACGAGCGTTAAGCCGCGAAGAACTTCGGCTCGATTATCGCACTCAACGGCGTTTCGCTGAGTGTCCACGAAGGAGAGGTTCTGTGCCTTCTCGGAGATAACGGAGCCGGCAAATCAACCCTGATCAATACTCTTTCTGGCGTTCACAGGCCGACATCCGGCGACTTCCTGGTCGAGGGCAAACAACATCTCTTTTCGGGGCCAAGAGATGCGCTCGATGCGGGGATCGCGACCGTCTACCAGGATCTGGCGATGATCCCACTGATGTCTGTCACAAGAAACTTCTTTATGGGGCGCGAGCCGTTGAAGGGCTTCGGTCCGTTCAAATACATGGACATGGAATTCGCGGATCGCGTCACCAGCGAAGAAATGAAGAGAATCGGCATCGATGTGCGCGAACCCGGGCAGGCCGTCGGCACGCTCTCCGGTGGCGAACGTCAATGCGTGGCGATTGCACGCGCTGTGTACTTCGGGGCAAAAGTCCTCATTCTCGATGAGCCGACATCTGCACTCGGTGTTGCGCAGACCTCCATGGTCCTGAAGTACATCGATCAGGTTCGCAGCAAAGGTCTGGGCGTGATTTTCATTACCCACAACGTCAGACATGCTTATGCCGTCGGCAATCGTTTCACAGCTCTGAACAGGGGAAAGACGCTTGGCACATTTGCCAAACACGAAATCGACCTCGATGGCCTGCAGAATCTGATGGCCGGTGGCAAGGAACTACAGTCGATCTCCGCGGAGCTGGGCGGCACCATCTGAAGACACTTGGAAACATGAATTTTGGCCCGGCGAATTCGCGGGGCCTTGGGACAGCCATATCCAAAATCCAGGGAACCACCCCAAATGAGCAGTACAAATAACACCCCGTTTCCGTTAGCCGCCTGCGCGGAGATGTTATGGCGGGACAAACCAATCGAATGGCGCGCCTCCCGATTGAAGGAGCAGGGATTTGGCGTCGGCCTCTGGAATTGGCCAGAACACGACATCAACAAGCTCGAAGCCACCGGTGCGACCTTCACAATTATGAACGGTTACCTGACAGGCCGCCTCACCGATGATGAGGGCGCAACCGAACTTTTGAGAACCGCGCGCGAAACGGCTCAGATCGGCAAACGTCTTGGCGTTCAGCGCCTCAACCTTCACGGCACAGGCCTCGGGGATCGTGGACTGCCGGTTCAGCCTGTCGAGGTCGTCACGGGAACCA
>NZ_JAPZLN010000014.1:0-17056 GCF_027498475.1 Agrobacterium salinitolerans
TAAGATGGCGCGCATCATTTGGGCAATGATGACCAGGGAGCAGAATTACAGAATGGCGTGATCCGCTGCCTTTCGCGAAAGGGAATGCGGTGATGCCTGGGGCCAAAAGCTCCGGCAGGAAGATCGACTGACGGAACGATGCGGAAAGGACTTCAATGTTCAGAATGGGGTAAACCAGTCCCGGCGCTCGAGCAAAAAGCTCTCTGAACCGATGTGGCCCCTGTTCTTCGAACTGCATCCCGGCCCGTGGCTAATCAGGCCACATCGAGAGGCCTGACACACGACCGATAGAATTCCTCGTTCGCGGACAGCCGTCAAAAAATCTTCTTGCCAAACCGGGGGCATCCACACACGCGTGCCCCTTAATTCAAAGCCCCCGCCCCAAAACAGGCTGCGGGTTTTGGATTTCGTCTATGTCGCCATCTGGCAACCTTGCGCTGTACGCCTATATCAAATCGTCGGATATTGCCGACTGCTGTGCCGTGAAAGCTTCCGCAAGGTGGGGACCAAGCTTTCGGAAGATAGATCGACGACGAATCGTCGTTCGGCCGCTTAGCCTCTATCGCTCGCCTCGAAGACTGCGCATGGAACTGCGCAGCAGCCTTTCAAAAGCAGATGCGGCCGGCGACAACTGATGATCTCGATTAGCGAGAAGCTGCAACGATCCGGAAGCCAAAATGTCATCGTCTATAGTAATGGTTGCCACCCTATAACCCGGCCGCGCCATTCTACCGGACATGTCAGCCATGATCGCTACTGCCTTTGCCTGCTTCAGGAATGCCAGTCGCACCGGCACCGAATCACTTTCCAGCGCAATCTGCAACAGCGGGAGCACTGCCCGCCGTACGGCCTCGTCGATCAGCGTGCGGGTCGGCGATCCGGCCGGTGGCAACACAAGTGGCCATGGCGCGAGATCCTTCAACGTGCAGGTTCGGGCCCCGAACCCAGCTTTGGAAGCAACGCGATTATGCTTCGTCAACGGGTGATTTTCCTCGACAAGCGCGACCAGTGGTACGTGGCTCTCTGAACGGACTACGATATCACGGTCATGGGGCGCGTTATATGCTACCGCTAGCTCGACGATGCCTTCCCGCAAGAGCGTAATTACCTTCGCGGAATTGCCGACACGAATATCGAAAGAAATCGCCGGATGGGCCTGTTGCATACGCTGCATGGCATCCATCAGAAGCCCTTCCGCAACCGGTTCGATAGCTGAGACTGCGACCTTACCGGTTGTCAGTCCGCTTAGCGAGGTAATGTCATCGCGGGCGCGGGCCAGCTGGTCCAAGGCGCTGCGCGCGCGCCGGGCGAGCATTTTTCCTGCTTCCGTTGGCTTGACACCGCGCGGCAGCCGCACCAGCAGCGACACGCCCAGTTCCTTTTCGAGATTACCGATCTGCCGGCTGAGCGCGGACTGAGCAATATGCAAATCCTCCGCCGCACCGCGCATGGAGCGGGCTTCGATCACGGCGAGGAAATAGCGAAGAGCATCGACATCCATAGTTCACCATAACCGATCTCAAACCAGCATCGCAAATGGTTTCTTGATGACCTTGGTGCAACTGCGACGACATGCTTTAGTTGCTCAACAAATGAAGTGGCAGGTAGCAGATGATAGTTGGAATTGATGTCGGCGGCACGTTCACCGATCTCGTCGTATCCGAAAAGAACGGTGCAGATTTCGTCAAGGTTCCCTCGACGCCGGACGATCCCGGCCGCGGCGTCATCGATGCCTTGACCGCTCTTGCCACCCGCCGGCAAAAGACGCTCGGTGAACTGCTGCCGGAAATCGAAGTGTTCATTCACGGCACGACGGTTGCCACCAATACGCTGATCCAGCGCAACGGGGCAAAGCTCGGTTTGATTACGACACGCGGCTTCCGTGATCTCCTGGAACTGAAAGAAGGGTCACGCGGCGATCGTTACCGCCTACGGCGCGCCGAAACACCGCCATTGATCGACCGGCCGCAGCGGCTTGAGATCGGCGAGCGGATCATGGCCGACGGTTCGGTTGGGACTACACCGGAAATGAGTGAGCTGCGCGATGCCATCGCAAAGCTGCGACAGGACGGTGTGAAGGGAGTCGTCGTCTGCCTTCTGCATGCTTACAAGAACCCCGCGCATGAACGGCTTGTGTTCGATGCCATCGAGGCAAGTGGCTGGGACACCTATGTGTCTCTTGGCAGCGATATCCTCAGCCGCCAGGGCGAATACGACCGGTTGTCTACCGCGACCGTAAATGCCTATGTCGGCCCGGTCCTGCAGGACTATCTGCAGCGCCTCTCCGGCGATCTCTCGAGCCAGGGCATTGGCGTGCCGATCTTCGTCATGCAGTCCACCGGCGGGGTGTTGCCGATTGCGGAAGCCGGCCGGCGTGCAGTCGGCGCGGTGACCAGCGGCCCAGCGGGCGGCGCCATGGGCGCCGCGCTGTTTGCCCGCGAACTCAAGCTTCCAAACCTTGTCACCTATGATACCGGCGGCACCAGCACCGATATCTGCGTCATCGAAAATGGGGTGCCGATCGAGACCCAGCGAAGCGACATGGGGGATCTGCGCATCGCCGTTCCGGCAATCGACATCAATCCGATCGGTGTCGGTGGTGGTAGCGTCGCGCGAATTGACTCCGGCGGCATTCTAGCTATCGGCCCCGAAAGCGCCGGCGCTGTACCGGGAGCCGCCTGCTTCTTGCGCGGTGGCACGCGCCCGACGCTGACGGATGCCAACCTGGCTCTCGGGCTGATAGATCCGGATAATTTCCTCGGCGGCAAGATGAAGCTTTCGGTCGAGGCCGCTCGCCAAGCGATCAAGGAGCATATCGCCGGACCGTTGGGGATGAGCATAGAAGAAGCCGCCTGGGCCATCCATGTCCTGGCGTCGTCGCAGATTGCTGAAGGCATTCGCCTTGCAACGGTTAAGCGCGGCAAGGACCCGCGCGATTTCGCACTGATGTCCTTCGGTGGTGCCGGTGGGCTGCATGCAAGCGAGGTTGCCCGGGAGTTGCAGATTCCTAAAATCGTGATCCCCGAGCTTGCTTCGGTTCTCTCAGCCATGGGTTTCCTTGCAGCCGACGTTCGTCAGGACAGGCAGCGCAGCATCGACCGGCCATTGCGAGATCTAAGTGCCGTAGAGTTGGAAAACCACTTCAGCGAACTGCAGGACGAGGCCCGCAGACAACTGGAGGCGAGCGGCGTCGGTACCGAAAACATGCGGGTGACACGCCATCTGGAATGCCGTTATGCCCGGCAGGTCCACAGCCTTGCAGTTGATGTCAGCGACGAGCGGGATCCGGCCAAAATGGAAGCGGCATTCGTAGCAAATTATAAATCACTCTATGGCCATGCCCATGATGCGGAACCTGCGATCATCGATACGTTGCGGGTCTCCGTTTTCGGTGCCTTGCCACAAATCCGACTGGCTGACCTGCCGGAGGAGCGCCCTCAGGGCTGGCCGGATGCAGCACCGGTTGAACGGCAGATCTATCTCGGCAAACCAGTTACCGCAAAGACCTACAGGCTGGAAAACCTCCGCCGTGGCATGACGCTTTCCGGCCCGGCGATCATCGAGTCGTCTTCGACGACCATATTCGTACAGGAAGGTTTTTCTGTGGGACTCGACCAAAAGGGCAGTCTGCACCTGGAAGGAGGCCGATAATGACCGCGGCACACACGTCAAACCGTCAGGCTCTCAATCCGCTTGTCATTGCCATCGTTCGCCACAAGCTGAAGGCAGTGACCGAGGAAATGGTCGAGACAATGACACGGACCTGTTTCTCCCCAATTCTCAACCAGAACCAGGATTTTTCCGCGGTCATTCTCGATGCCGGCTTCTACACTGTTTCGCAGGCTGAACGCGTGCCGATTCACATGGGTGCGATGCCGCTCGCGGTGGAGAAGATGGCGGAAGCCTTTGCAGGCGACCTGGCCGAAGGAGATGTGCTGATGGCCAACGATCCCTACTGGGGCGGCAGCCATCTTCCAGATATCACGCTAGCAATGCCATTCTTTCTTGAGGGCCGCATCTGGTTTTGGGTGGCACTGCGAGCTCATCAGGGCGATATCGGCGGAATGACCGCGGGCGGTTATGCCGCAGAAGCACGCGAGATTTGGCAGGAAGGGCTTCGCATCCCGCCGGTCAAGGCAGTCAGCCGTGGCGCCTTGCGGACCGACGTGTTGCGCATGGTGTCCGAAAACTCCCGTCGCCCCAGTGATCTTAACGGCGACATGATGGCGCAGTTGGCGGCGGTCGAAGTCGGAGTGCGACGACTGAGCGAGCTTTTCGAGCGTTACGCAGCAAGCGATATCGACGGGGCCGTCGACGCGATCCTAAACAGCGGGGAAGGCAACATGCGGGCTCTGCTAAGGACCTGCCCGGATGGCATCTATCGCGGCCTCAGCCACATGGAATATGACCGTGTGGAGGGGGGGCTGCTCCCAATTCCGGTCACGGTGACGGTGACTGATGGTCATGCCGTCGTCGATCTGACAGAGGCTCCCGACCAGGTCGAGGCGTTCATCAACAGCCCACTTGCCAATACTCGTGCTGCCGTCATGGTTGCTTTTCTATACTTCTCTGGTGAGGACGAAGGGCTGAACGATGGCAGCGCCCGTGCGGTCGAGATCATCACGCGCAAGGGCAGTCTGCTCGAGCCGGTCGTGCCGGCGCCAGTCGGCGCGTGTACTTCCTCGACCGCGTGCGCCGTCATTGAAGCGGTATTGCAGGCTCTAAGCACCGCCGATCCCGCACGCGCGATCGGAGGTTTTGCCCGCCGATTCCGTTTCGCTGTTTCCGGTCATGGTCGCGATGGAAGGCCGTTCATCTGGCACTATTTCTTCAACAAGGGTGGCACCGGCGGCAATCTCGGTCATGATGGCTGGAGCAATATCGGCGGCCTGCACAATCCCGGCGGGACACCATCCCCGAGCATCGAGCGGACCGAGGCGAGCTATCCTTTTGTCGTGGAGGAATATTGCTTGGTGCCTGACACCGGCGGCGCCGGCACAAGTCGCGGAGGGCTCGGCGGACGCCTCGTCCTGCGTTACGAGGGGACTGAACATGCTATCGTGAATGCGTCGGGCGAAGGGGTCGATGTCGTTCCCTACGGCGCCGCCTCCGGTAAGGATGCGCGCGGCCACGACTATCGCATCAAGACCACATCCGGCGCTGAGAGGGTGATCGGCGTTCACGACAGCGCGCTGCCGCTCGAGAAAGGGGGACGCATCGTCTGCCTGTCCGCCGGCGGTGGTGGTTACGGTGATCCGAAAAGCCGCAACCCTGACGACGTGAGCCGCGACGTGGTCTTTGGTTATGTCAGCGAAAAGGCGGCGAAGACAATTTACGGCTGTGATCTCCGATGACCGGACGTCCTGCCGCTGAAGATCGGTCTACCGGATGACGTACTCGATCTGGAAATTCTTCCAGGTAGAGGGACCCGGGGACCTGATGGAAAGCAACTGATCGAAACTACAATGATGCTGCTGCATAGATAGGATTACGTGTGAGACAGTGCTTCGATACGGATCGTTGGTCAAAGGGACCGTGCTATGACAAGTGAAGCCGTGGCTGCGACACGACCGGTAAAAGCTGCGCGGCTTCGTTACGGCGGCCGTTCTGAAACGCTTCTTATGCTCGTCTCGATCGTTGCCGGCTTGGTCGTATGGCAGTTGGTAGCGCAGCGTTATTCCAGTTTTGTGCTTGCCTCGCCTGCGGCCGTTGCCGTCCGGCTCGGGGAGATGGTCGTAAGTGGAGAACTGCCAGCTGCGTTTGCCGCCGCATTGCAGCACATGGTAATCGGCTTTGTTATAGCCTGCGGTATTGCGTTCCCGCTCGGCTTTCTCATGGGGCGCATCCGCTTCGTGCATGATCTGCTAGATCCGATCGTCAACCTCATCTATGCGGTGCCAAGCGTGGCATGGGCTCCCTTTATCATGATCTGGTTCGGCCTCTATCTGGAGGCGCGTATCGCGCTGGTGGTGATGATGTGCATGTTCGACATGATCATTGTGATTTCTAGCGGAGCCCGCAATGTCGATAGGAAGCTGATAAATGTTGGTCGTTCCTTCGGAGCAAGCGGATGGCAGCGCACCAAATATGTGATGCTTCCCGAGAGCCTGCCTTTCACCTTTACAGCACTTAGGATCGGCTTGGTCCGGGCTGTCAACGCTATGATCACCGCCGAACTCTTCCTCGCCGCAGTCAACCTCGGCCGGTTGATGAAACAGGCTTCCGTACGATTCGACAGTGCCGCTGTGCTCGGAATTCTGGTCGTTCTCAGCCTCACCGGGCTCCTGCTCCAGGAATTGCTGCTGATCATCGAGCGCCGTATCTGCATCTGGAGGCCAAATAAATGATAAGGAAAGACTCCCTAGCGATCAACGCA
This sequence comes from Agrobacterium salinitolerans, assembly GCF_027498475.1. NCBI lineage: Bacteria > Pseudomonadati > Pseudomonadota > Alphaproteobacteria > Hyphomicrobiales > Rhizobiaceae > Agrobacterium > Agrobacterium salinitolerans. The sequence goes on from NZ_JAPZLN010000014.1 coordinate 6,377, forward strand.
CTCGGCATCTTGCTTCTCCTCGTGCTGTGGCAGACAGCCGGTATGGGGCTCGGCGAAGCTCTGCTGGCGACCCCGCTGCAGGTCGGACCGGCAATCATCGGCTTGCTCGCCGATCCGGGTTTTTGGCCGGCGCTCGGCTTCACGCTGTGGCAGATGTTTCTGGGTTACGTGCTAGCGATGGTCGTCGGCGTGCCGCTCGGGATCGCCATGGGCCGTTCGCGCGCCGTCTACAGCATCGTCAAGCCATGGGCATCAATGTTCATCGTCGTGTCGGCCGCCGCCATCGTGCCGCTGTTCATCATCATGCTCGGACGTGGCGTGACCTTCCTTGTCTCAATCGTGTTCGTCGTCACCCTCTGGTACGTGGTGATCTCGATGACGGAGGCAGCACGAAACGTGTCTCCCAAGCTGGTGAACGTCGCCCTGTCGTTTGCCGCCAATCCTTTTCAGCGGTTCCGTTATGTGCTGCTTCCGGCATTGCACCCCTTCATCCTTATTGCCGCGCGCGTTGGGCTGGTACATGCGCTGCGAGCCATGGTGACCGCGGAAATGTTCATCAGCGCCGGCTTCGGCGGGTTGCTCAACAATGCTGGCCTCAATCTTTCGACCGCAAATCTGTTCGGCCTGATCGTCATCCTGATGGCGATCAGCATGGGAGCCACCCTCACCCTGAGCGCCGTAGCTCAACTATCGGCGCCTTGGTACGCTAGCCGCCTCGGTGATTAAGCAAAAACCCATCCGCAAAGCAAAAAAAGGGGAATTACATGCTTGGAAATATTAACAGACGTGACGTCCTGCGCACCGGCCTTGCAGGTGCCGGTATGATTGCACTCGGCCCGGTATCAAAGGCTTTCGCCCAATCCGGCCATATCCTGAAGATCAATACGCTCGCTTCCGCCGCGGCTGTCAACGTGCCGATGCAGACGGCGCTGCGCATGGAACTCCAGAAGATCCCGGGCTTTGGAGCACCCGAAGTGCGCCCAACGGCAAAGATCCCCCAGATCGCCCAGGAAGTCATTGCCGGCTCGGCCGATCTCGGTGATGCAGATGTCGCCTCGACGCTTGCCGGCGCCGAAGCTGGTGCAGACCTCAAAATCATAGGGCTCTCATACAGCAACACCTCGCAGGTCATCGTCGTTAACGCCGACAAGACCAAAGGACTGGAAGACGTCGCCAAGAATGGCGGCACGATCGCAGTCAACAGCATTGGCGATTTCATGTACGTGATGCTGCTGGGCGCGCTCGCCAAACGTAACATCGATGCTACGTCGATCAATTTTGTCGAAATGGGCAGCTCCGGCGACCGCGCCCGCGCGCTCCTCGCTGGCCGTGTCGACGCCGTTCCGATGCATGTCGAACAAGCAACTCAGCTTGCCGGCCAGGGCAACTACCAGATCCTCGTTCGCCCATGGCAGGAATTCGACAACTGGTTCTCTGCCGTTATCATCTCCACAGCCGAGTGGCTGAAGGCGGAAGAGAACAAGGCAGCGGCCGTTGCGGTCATCAAGTCCGTTCTGACTTCCTTCCGCAAGACCAACACCGATTACGAATGGTACAAGGCCCGTGTGGGCGACTTTGCCTCGTCGAAGGACCTGAAGGCCGCCGGCGACGACGTCCTCAAGCCAGTCTGGCAGACCCTGACGACCGATATCAAAGCCTTCCCGGGCGACATGGCGCCGCTCAATGTTGATCAATTCTCAAAGATCATACCGGTCTACAAGCAGGCTGGAGCGCTGAAGGGCACCGTCGATCTAAACAAGGTTATCGATCGCACCTATCTCGAACTGGCTTTGAAAGATCTGGGCTAATGGCGCATCTGTCGATTACGAATGTTTCGAAGTCCTTTGCTGAGACAGAGGTCATCGTGCCGCAATCGCTGGAAGTCGAGGATGGCGAGTTCGTCGCCCTCCTCGGACCTTCCGGCTGCGGGAAGTCCACCCTTCTCCAGATCATCAATGGCCTGGTGTCCGCCGATACGGGTAAGATACTGCTCAATGGCGAGGACATTACAGGCAAGACAGGCTTCGGTCGGGGCATGGTTTTCCAGGGCGCGGATCTTTTTCCGTGGCGGACTGCCCTGGAAAACGTTGCCTTCGGCCTGGAGATCATGGGGGTGTCGAAGGCAGAGCGAACGGAGCGTGCAATGCACTATCTCCATCTCGTCGGCCTCAAGGGTTTCGAGCATGCGTGGCCGCATCAGTTGTCTGGCGGCATGCAGCAGCGCGTTGGCATCGCCCGCGCCTTCTGCATCCAGCCCAGCATACTGATGATGGACGAGCCGTTTGGAGCGCTTGACGTTCAGACGCGCGACATCCTGCAGGACGAACTCGTGCGCATCTGGGAAGCCGAACGAAAGATGGTGTTGTTCGTAACCCATGGTATCGAGGAGGCCCTTTATCTCGCCGATCGCATTCTCGTTTTCTCCAAACGCCCGGCACGGGTGCTGCGGGAAATCCGCGTCCCCTTTGCGCGACCACGGCATGACGACATGAAGCTTTCGCCGGAATTCGTTCAGCTGCGCCGCGAAATCGCTGAACTGTTGCGCCACGATATCGAGGTATGATGATATGGCTGACGTGACGACCGCAACTCGATCTTATGGTGCCGAACTTGCGAAATCCGTCGCCGCGATCCGCTACGACGATCTGCCGACGGATGTCGTAACGATCATCAAGCTGTTCACGCTCGATACGCTCGGTGTCATTGCCGGGGCGGCCAAGGCGCCGGGCATGCAGGAACTGGTCGACTCGCTTGAGGCTTGGGAAACCGGCGGTCTGTCGACGCTCCTGCTGGGCTCCAACAAGGTCAACCCGGTGAGCGCGGCGCTTGCCAACGGGGCGGCGGCCCATGCGCTCGACTTCGACGACCAGCACGATCCTGCCCGGGTGCATGTGTTCTGCGTCGTGCTTCCGGCGGTGCTCGCAGCAATGGAAGCCGAGGACCGGACAATCAGCGGACAAGATATCATTCTGGCGGTGGCCGTCGGCGTCGAGGTATTCTGCCGGCTCGGCCTTGCCTGTTATAATTCTCTCGGCAAGGGCTGGCATCCGACGACGGCACTCGGTACGATTTCCGCCGCGGCCGCAGTCTCCAAGATCTTCCAGCTCGACGAGGCACAGGCACTCAGTGCGCTCGGGCTCGCATTCGTGCAACTCTCCGGTACGACCCAGTTCATCGCTGACGGTGCATTGGCAAAGCGCGTTGGTCCTGGTTTCGCTGCCCGCTCCGGCGTGCTTGCAGCGCATCTTGCTCGCGGCGGCATAACCGGCCCGCATCGCTTTCTCGAAGGTCAGTCGGGACTGTTCAATCTCCAAGAACGCGGTGAAGTGAAGCCTGAGATCGTCGTCGCTGAATTCGGTACGCTCTGGCAGGTTCGCGACCTTTCTATGAAGCCCTACCCCTGTTGCCGATGCAATCATACGGTGATCCAGTTGGCGCTGGAGCTGAGGGCTAAGGGCCTCAAGCCGGTCGATGTGAAGAGCGGGCTGATCGAACTTGGCGAGGTGAACCGCAAGATCGTCGGCGCGGCCTTTGATCGATCTCATCCGACGCTGGTCGTCCATGCGCAATTCAATGCTGCCTATGCATTCGCCGCGGCGCTTGCAGATGGCGAGGTGTCGATCCGCTCGTTCACGCCCGAGCGCATTGGTGCCAAAGACGTTGCTTACGCCGCCACGATCGACACGTGTTCGACGCCCGACTACGACGAAACCGCCGTCGCCCCGGCCCGTGTCTCGATCACCACTCATGACGGACGCGTTTACGCCGCTGAAAAGCTGACGATGAAGGGCGCTCCCGACGAGCCAATGACCCATGTCGAAGTATTGGCAAAATTCGCCTCATGCCTGGAATGGGGTTTTGGCGCCACCGGCGCATCGGTCGAAGAACTCCAGGATTTCGTCATGGACCTGGATGGGCAGCCAGACGGCAAACAAATGCTCAAGCTGTTCATGCATGCACGGGGCCGGTGAAAGATAAGCGTTCGAAGTTGGTTGGGTCCGAGTTTGCTTTCACTGGAGGGTGCGATGACAGATGCGAGGGTAAGGTAGATGCGGTCTGACGATCAAGATGGAGGTCAGATTTCTCCGCGTACGATCACCGCACGCAACGCCGCATTTATAGGTAGCGAGGGCGGCCGCCAGAAGCTGCTGACGCCTGCTCTGCTCGTTGAACTCGACACGCTCGATGCGAATATCGCTAACATGCAGGAGCGTTGCAGCAAACTTGGCGTTGACCTTCGGCCACATGCCAAGGCGCACAAAACGCTGGGGATCGCCAAACGGCAGCTCGCCGCCGGCGCCGTCGGTATCTGTGTTGCAACACCGGGTGAAGTCGAGGTTTTTGCCGATGGCGGCATAACCGATATTCTTTTGACATCGACCTTCGCACCGGGCACGACGCTTGATCGTCTGGTGGAGGCGGCAAATCGCTGCCGGCTGACGCTGGTCCTCGACAATGTCGATACGGCGGCGGCATTGGGGCAGGCCGCAGAGACGCGCGGGATCACGATCCGGGTACTGATCGATCTCGACATGGGCCGGCATCGCTCGGGTCTGTCCGAAGCGAAGGATCTTTCGGCACTTGCGCGGATAGTGGATCAGGCAGATTGGCTTTGCCTGGTGGGGCTTCAGGCGTATGCCGGGCATCTGTCGCACCGTCCAGATATCGCCGGCCGGATGGCTGGCGCCGAGGAGGCCGCGGTTCGCATCCGCAAGGCTCTGGATGTGATCGAGCCTTTCATTCACGGCGAAAAGCCGGTCGTCTCGGGCGGCAGCACCGGCGCCTTTCTTCAGGAGACGGCGCTCGGCCTCTATACCGAATTCCAGTGCGGCAGCTATGCCCTGATGGATGCGGAATACGATGTTGTCGATCCGGATGGATCGGCGAAACCGCTTTTTCCAACCAGCCTGTTTGCCGCTGTGCGCGTCATTAGCTCCAATCATCCCGGCATTGCAACAACGGATGGTGGCGAAAAGCGTTTTGTTGCCAAGCACGGAACGGCGCCGGTAATCAGGCGCGGCGGCAGGCCCGGCGCGACCTACAAGCCGACCAGCGACGAACATGGCACAGTGACGCTCGCGGACGATGAAATCATGCCTGTAGGTTCGCTCCTCGAGTTGCAGGTGCCGCACTGCGATCCGACGGTGAACCTCTATGATTTCATCCATGTCGTCCGCGATGACATACTTCTCGATATCTGGCCGATCGACGCACGCGGTGCCTGACACTCGGGTACTCCGTCATGACGAGTTGGCGATCTGCATTTGGCGATTGTAGGTATCGCCACTCAGGCAAGACGGTTGTAGGACACTTAAGGTCAGCGGAAACCGTAGAGCGCGTTCGGGTTAGATATGAAAATCTGGCGGAGGAGCGTCGTATCCCCCTGAGCCATAGGATTGACCATATCTTTCAGCCTCTGGAACTCCGGCTTGGACGCTTCGGTCATATGAGGCCAGTCGCTTCCCCACACGACTCGCTCTGGCGAATTGTGCACAAGCGCCGAGCCGAGTGACGCCACTTGGAGATCAGCGCTCGAACCGTGCGACACCAGGTAGGGAGCGGATAATTTTATCCATGCCCGCTTTTCTGCGAGCATATCGCACACGACCTCGTAGGCGGGATGCTCCAATCCACCTTTTGCTGGCAATCGAGCAAAATGATCGAAGACTATTTGGCACGGAAGCCTTTTAAGCAAGGGAGCGTAAGCAGCGATCTGATCCGCCATTGCATGGAGTTGAATGTGCCAGCCAAGCGGCGCTAGGAGCGTCACTTAGAGTTTCGGGCAGCTGAAATTGCGATTCCATCATCAAGCTTCTATAAACCGCTGGAGCGAACTCAAAACTGGATAAAACTTGGGGGCAAGGTCACTCGCGGCGAAGCCTCCCTTGTGAGCGCGGCAACGCAAGCGGCGCGCCTTCCCCCGAAGGGGTGATCGGTTCAATGAGCCGATCCATAAGCAAACGGATCATATTCGTTGATGATGGCGTCTTCATCGCCGTCATACTCGGCGGAAGGCATGACGCCGATCTCGCCATCGATTTCGAAGAGGGTGACCGGAACCATCAGGGTCCGGGCAAGATCGAGTGCGTGGTTTTGTGCGAGGCTGAACCCCTCGTGGGTTGACCGTCCAAGGACGGGATTGGATTAGGGATGCCAACCAAGAGAGCTGGGTTCGGCAACGCTACTGGTTGGAGCGGATTGGTATTCGTTCTCGCCGCACCTGACCTTCGTCCGGAGCAGCCGGATTGCCATTTTCCGTAACGAGGGAAAGGTGGGGAACTGCGTCTTTTTCAAAGCGCGACTTCGACACAGGCACAATTTGACACGGCGGCCGGGGTGATCAACCGTCGCAACCCTGCCAATGCAACGAAGTCAGCGCCGTCCATCTAGAGGCCTACCCGAACGGCAGGCTCACTGATATCGTCAAAGGCCCGGACAACATTGGGCTCTGTGAGCCGCTCCCTCAACACTTCAGGCAATCTGCGCCGCCAGAATACGAGACTGCGATGGCAATAACGCTCATGAAAACAAGACGGAAAGATCCAACGCGAACTCAGGAGAATATCTTGGATGTCGCGACGGAAGAATTCGCTGGAAATGGCTTGGCAGGGGGCAGGATTGATCAGATCGCTGCGCTGACCCGGACTTCGAAACGCATGATCTACTACTACTTCGGGAGCAAGGAAGGACTCTACCTCGCGGTTTTGGAGAGAGCATACCGTAAAATTCGGTCTGTGGAGGCGGACCTGCAGCTTGGAGACCTTGCCCCGGACGTGGCGCTAACCAAGTTGATTTCGTCCACTTTCGACCATGACGAATCCAATCCTGTTTTCGTACGGCTCGTCAGCATCGAAAACATCCACTATGCCGCACATATGATGCGATCGGAAGTCATTCGGGACCTAAACATCTCCGTGATCGAAGTGCTCGACGACATCCTCACTCGCGGCCTGGAAAGCGGTGTCTTCAAACGCAAGGTTGAGGCTGTCGACCTGCACATGTTGATCAGCGCGTTCTGCTTTTTCCGTGTCTCCAACAAGCATACATTCGGCACGATTTATCGACTCGATCTTTCCGCGACCGACACCGTTGAACGGCATAAGGCCATGATTTCCGACGTGGTGCTCAGTTATCTGAAGACAGCCTGATGTGCGTGAGACCGAGCATTTTACCGGTCCCGATGCCGGCGTCCGAGAAGACGGCCGTCTCTGAATGAACTGCCCTAATGATCCGGCGTCAGCAGAATGTGTTGAATTAACGAAATAGTACGTTACACTCGCGACCGGGAGAAGAAAGAGGAGCGGTTGCTTCTCCGATAGGGAGTGGACGCGGCTTCGGCACGTGTGCCGAGCGCTGACGCTTGTCTTGACCTCCCTGGAAAATGGAGGAATTCACATGACATCATCACACGTGATCGCGAACCGCAGAGGAAGGTTCGCTCTTGCCGCGAGCATCGTCAGTCTTATCTTATGGCCCTTGCCGCTGAAAGCAGCAGACGGCAGCAGCGTTGCCGACAATTTCCGGAAAGCCTTTGAAGCCGCTGGGACGGAGCACTTCAATCTGTACAACATGCTTTGCCCTCGCATCGAAAATGCGAATGCGGGCAAGATTGCCCAGCCGGACGAAGCTCGTAAGGAGTCGATCGAAAAAGCGGGGTCCGCAAAAGTTTTCGACAACCTCTACTACGTGGGCGAGTACGCTTTCTGGGAAAGCTCCGCTTCCGCGTGGGCAATCGACACTGGTGAGGGGTTGGTGCTCATCGACACGCTCAATCCTGACTCCGGTCCTGTTCTTATCGAAAAAGGATTGCGGGAGCAGGGTTTCGACCCTAAAAATATCAAGTATATCATCGTCGGTCATGCGCATGGTGATCACTACGGTGGTGCTCGCTATCTGCAAGACAAGTACAGCGCACGCGTAATGATGTCCGACGCCGAGTGGGATTTCCTGGCTAAGGACAAGCGTGACCCTGCCCAGAAACCAAAGAAGGATATGGTGATCAAGGATGGCGAGACCTTCCGTCTTGGTTCGGCTTCCTTTTCCTTCTACGTCACTCCGGGTCATACTCCAGGCACTGTGTCTACCATCTTCACCGTCAAAGACGGACCGAAGGAGCGGAAAGTCGCGCAGTGGGGAGGAACCGGTTTCGGCTTCAGCGGAGCTCAAGGGGAAGAGAAGCTCAACTGGTTCAAGACCTATGTCGAGTCAGCGGAAAGGTTCAAGAGCGTCATCAGAGAAAGCGGCGCGGACGTTGTCATCGCCAACCATCCAGGCCTGGATAACACGATCGAAAAGAACGCAGCGCTTAGCCAACCATCCGGCCGGGATAACAATCCCTGGGTGATAGGCAATGACCGCGTCATTGCCTATGTGCAAACAGCGCAGTCGTGCGCTGCCGCCGGGCTCGCTGCATATCAATGAGCAAGCTGAGGGCCGGGTATCCGGCCATCTTCATATCCAGCTATTTTGACCCTGACGCACCCGGAGGAGGAGCCCATGCGGGTCCTGTCAGAACCTCAGGCCGGAAATCAGGGACACTTCGGTGACAATCAACCTGAGCAAGCAATTTCGATCGCGTTATCAGACAGGGAGATCAGATAATGAAAAGCCTAAAGAATGCCGTAAACGCCGCTTTATTGGTGGTGTCCGCTCTTTTGACGACAAGCTCAACGAGCTTCGCGCAGACCAGGCCGACAGTTCAGACCACGGGGATAGAACGCCCCGAGTCGATCATCTATATCGGGAACAGCTTCTTTTACTTCAACAATGGGATCAGCGGGTTTATCTCGAGAATCCTCGCCGCGGCCGACCCTGAATATAAGCTCCGCAACGCACAGGTGACGATAAGCGGCTCCGGTTTCGATTGGCACGACGTCGGCTCGTATTTCCGACCCAATGCGGTGGGCCGTTACACGATCGACAGTAAAAACGTGGTCACTTTCAATAATCCGGAGCGTCTGTTCGACCTGGCTATTATGATGGACTGCAGCCAATGCCCGGTCCATCCACAGCTGAAGGACATATTCTACGAATATGCGGCCAAACATTCGGAAACCGTCAGAAAGAACGGTGCTGAGCCCGTTTTCTTCATGTCGTGGGCCTACCTCGATAAGCCAGAGATGACAGAACAACTAGCCGAAGCCTACACGCGCATCGGAAACGAAAACAAGGCACTGGTTATTCCTGCAGGTCTGGCCTTTGCCAGATCAGTCAAGGAGCGTCCCGATATCAATCTCTATATGGCTGACAAGCGGCACCCGACGCCTGAGGGATCATATCTGGCAGCCCTGACGACCTACGCGGCAATTTTCAATAAAAATCCAGTAGGCCTCAGTTATACAGCCGGATTTGAGGAGAACGTCGCAAAATACCTTCAATCCGTGGCTTGGGAAACGACGAACCAGTACTTGCAGCGAGAACAATGATGACTGCGGAGAACCATTGGGAGGAATTGGGGGCCATGCTTAACTGCCGGCCCTTGGCGGCAAGCGATTGTGACTTTGCTCTGCACCACGCTGAAGGAGAACATTTGTTTCCGTCGACCGTGAATGGGGCATAGGGTTTACTGTTAAAGAAATGAAGCGGTTACTTTCTACTTCGTTCATCGCTGCCTTGTTGTTTGCACGTCGCGACGCGGAGGCGCTCCAAACATACGTGAATACTCGCGGCTGAACTGGGGTACACTTTCGTATCCCACTCTGACCGCTGCGGTATTGGCATCGACCCGCTCTGTCAGCATCAGATTTCGGGCTGCATAGAGACGCAGGCTTTTTTGATATTGAAACCGCCGAGGACGATTTATGACTGGCGGCATTACCTTGCGGTCATCCAGCGCAAACCCGGAGCCCTGCGCAATGGTGCGCCTTTCCTGGAATTGCCGCTGGCTTTCGACAACTGCAGGACCAGATGCTTCGCCGTGCCGGTGGTGATCGGGAGATGGCCGACATCCTCGCTCTGGTGCTTCATCACGACGAACAGGTTGTCGTCAGGGCTGTGGAACTGGCTCTGGATCAAGGCGTGGCGACTAAGACGCATGTGCTGAATCTGCGCCAGTTGCACCGATGCGAGTTCATCGACGGAGCGCAGAATGTCGTGCTTGTCGGCGGACCTGGCACAGGAAAAACACATGTGGCGACCGCCCTCGGTGGCGATCGAGCATCATCGCCGCAAGGTCCGCTTCTTCTCGATCATCGAACTGGTCAACGCGCTTGAGCAGGAGAAGGCTAAAGGCAAGGCAGGCCAAATCGCTGAGACGCTGGTTTGTCTCGATCTGCTGATCCTCGATGAACGCGGATACCTTCCGTTCAGTGCCTCAGGCGGAGCGCTACTCTTCCACCTGCTGAGTAAGCTCTACGAGCGCACCAGCGTCGTCATCACCACCAACCTCAGCTTCAGCGAATGGGCCACCGTCTTCGGCGATGCCAAGATGACAACGGCTCTGCTGGACCGGCTGACCCACCGTTGTCACATCCTCGAAACTGGAAACGACAGCTTCCGATTCAAAGCCAGCTCGGCTGCAGCCGCACAGAAGAGAGGAGAAAAGGCCAATCCCTTGACCAAAACCTGATCAGAAAACCATACTCAGAGGTGGCTCACTTCTCGGTGGAAAAACCGGGGGTGCGGACGAAAACTTGGACCACCAAGGAGGTAGTTCATGTATTCCTACGCAGACAGACTTCG
>NZ_JAPZLN010000015.1:0-5986 GCF_027498475.1 Agrobacterium salinitolerans
CCGGTCGAATATCGTAAGAGCCTCGGCCTGAGCATTTAAAACAGTCCAACTTTTTATCCGCACCCCCGGTTTTTCCACCGAGAAGTGAGCCACCTCTGAGTATGGTTTTCTGATCAGGCTTTCGTCAAGGGATTGGCCTTTTCTCCTCTCTTCTGTGCTGCTGCGGCCGAGCTGGCCTTGAAGCGGAAGCTGTCGTTACCGGTTTCCAGGATGTGGCAACGGTGGGTCAAGCGGTCGAGCAGAGCTGTGGTCATCTTGGCATCGCCGAAGACGCTGGCCCATTCGCTGAAGCTGAGGTTGGTGGTGATGACGACGCTGGTGCGCTCATAGAGCTTGCTCAGCAGGTGGAAGAGCAATGCTCCGCCTGAGACACTGAACGGAAGGTATCCGAGCTCATCGAGGATCAGCAGATCGAGACGAACCAGCGTCTCAGCGATCTGGCCTGCCTTGCCCTTTGCCTTCTCCTGCTCGAGCGCATTGACCAATTCGATGGTTGAGAAGAAGCGGACCTTTCGGCGGTGATGCTAGATAGCCTGGACGCCGAGAGCGGTCGCGACGTGTGTTTTGCCTGTGCCCGGTCCGCCGACGAGGACAATGTTCTGCGCTCCGTCGATGAACTCGCATCGATGCAACTGGCGCACCGTCGCCTCATTGATCTCACTGGCGGCGAAGTCGTAGCCGGAGATGTCCTTGTAGCCAGGAAAGCGCGCAGCCTTCATATGATAGGCGATGGAGCGGGCCTCGCGCTCGGCCATCTCGGCTTTTAGCAACTGGGACAGGATCGGCACGGCCAAATCGAAGGCTGGAGCGCCTTGCTCGATCAGGTCCGTGACCGCTTGGGCCATGCCATACATCTTCAGGCTACGCAGCATGATGACGACGGCGGCGCTGGCGGGATCATGACGCATGACGACCTCCCACAATCCGGACACGCAAGCCATCGTAGCGTTCGACGTTGGCCTTGGGTTCTTGCAGCAAGGTCAGCGCCTGTGGCGTGTCGATATCAGGACCGTCGGTTGTCTTCCCATCGATCAGACGATGCAGCAGATTCAGCACATGCGTTTTGGTTGGCACGCCTTGATCCAGAGCCAGTTCCACAGCCCTGACCACAACCTGTTCGTCGTGATGAAGCACCAGAGCGAGGATATCGGCCATCTCCCGATCGCCGCCCAGGCGACGCAGCATCTGGTCCTGCAATTGTCGAAAGGCCAGCGGCAATTCCAGGAAAGGCGCACCATTGCGCAAAGCACCGGGCTTGCGCTGTATAACGGCAAGGTAATGCCGCCAGTCGTAAATCGTTCGCGGTGGGTTGTCGTGGCTGCGTTCTATGATCCGCGGATGTTCGCAGAGGATATTTCCCCCGGCTGCAACGACCAGCCGCTCGGGATAAATCCTCAGGCTGACGGGGCGGTTCGCGAACGATGCTGGCACACTGTAACGATTACGCTCGAAGGTGATCAGGCATGTCGGCGAGACACGCTTGCTCTGCTCGACGAAGCCATCAAACATGGCGGGTAATGCCATCAAAGCAGGCTGCTCATCAGCCCAAACATCGGCGATCGAACCGAGCAGGCTCCCGTGTGGTGTCTCCTGCCACAGGTCTTGGCAATGCTGCTCCAGCCACAGATTCAACGCTGCCAAATCCGGGAAGTCCGGCATCTGTTGCCACAGGCGTGGTCGGGCATCCTGAACGTTCTTCTCGACCTGTCCCTTCTCCCAGCCTGCGGCGGGATTGCAGAACTCTGGCGCAAAAACGTAGTGGTTCGTCATCGCAAGGAACCGGATATTGACCTGTCGCTCCTTGCCCCGGCCGACGCGATCGACCGCTGTCTTCATATTATCGTAGATGCCGCGAGCAGGGACGCCGCCGAACACACGGAAGCCGTGCCAATGGGCGTCAAAAAGCATCTCGTGCGTTTGCAGCAGATACGCCCTGACCAGAAACGCGCGACTGTGCGATAGCTTGATATGCGCGACCTGCAGCTTCGTGCGCTCGCCGCCAATGACGGCATAGTCCTCACTCCAATCGAATTGGAATGCTTCGCCTGGGCGGAAAGACAGCGGAACGAATATGCCGCGGCCCGTCGTCTGCTGCTCACGTTGTCGTTCCGCTCGCCAATCACGGGCGAAGGCGGCAACCCGACCATAGGAGCCGGTAAAGCCGAGAGCCACCAGATCGGCATGGAGCTGCTTCAGTGTTCGCCGGCCTCTGTCTTCAGCCAGGCCGTCAGCTTATCGGCAAAAGGATCAAGTTTGCTTGGTCGTTCCGGTACCGTAAACGTCGGCTCGATCGCGCCCGCGTTCAGATACTTCGCGATCGTGTTGCGCGAAAGCCCCGTGCGCCGGCTGATCTCGCGGATCGACTGCTTCTCGCGCAGCGCCATCCGACGGATGATATTTAAAAGTCCCATGTGGATCACTCCGTTGCCCCCGTCGCTCTCCACGTTGGGGGAAGGTTCACATGGCTCAATTCTCAATGGAAATTATGCGCCTAACCGGCTCAGTTCTGTGTGGAAACCAACATACCTCAAAGCCCGGACGGGAATTCAGCAGAGCCATCCCTGCATCGTTTTTCTGGGGAACCGCCGCGTAGCGATCAGTGGTGAGCTGTTCTGCGACGTGACCAATAACGGCCTGATGGTCGATATCGACCGGGCACCCTGGCGCCGCAAGCAGGTGCACCATGTGTTCGTCCTCACCCACCGTATCCCTGCGATGCCCCATCCCGTCTAAGACTCTTCAGCGCGTCCAGCCGGCATACCTGACGACGGAGCAGAAACACCAGATCAAGGAACTGGATCACCTGTTTCGCGCAGCCGTCAAGGCAGAGACCGGCGCAACGCGGGTAAAGGTCACCTCCACCGAAGTCTTCATTATCCGCCCCGCCGATTCCGGCTGAACGTGGTGCGGCGCGCGCGATGGCGTCGTCGACAGCCTTCTCAAGCTTCAGCAGCATGGCTGGATTGGCGGCAACACCGATGAGGCCGCGGCCTACCGCGCCACGATGGGATACTGACCATCGCTCAGGAGCGGCTTCTAACCGCGGCAATTATTGCCACCAACACCTGCCAACCGCCAGACCATGATGATCTGGCATCGCTGCTGGGCTCTCAAGTCCCCCGCTGCCGGTTACCCTGTCCCCCGCCCTTCGCCAATTCGAACGGAGATCACTCCATGACCAAGAACGTCCTGTTCTACGCACGCCATTCTGCCGGATACCATGACCACGCCTGCCTCGAAACGCAGCTCTACTATGGGCACCGCTTCATTGAGGAGAATGGCTGGACCTTCGTAAAGTCCTATACTGACGAGGACATCGGCGAAGTCGTCTTCATGGCGCAGCCCGGCGTGCGCAAGCTTTTCGCCCATATCGAGCGTGAGACGGTCGATATCGTCCTCTGCCATACGCTGGACCGGTTGTGCTCGCGATTTGATATCGCCAGCCGACTGTTGAGCGAACTCGCTCGCAAGGGCATCGAACTCTGGGGCGCCGATCCCGGCGAACGTATCACCGCCCGGAACCTGTCCGATTACTATATCGATGACCGCAGCAAGATGTTTGCCACGGGCAGCCACATTGTCCAGGTTCCCGATGACCTGCGCGAGGAGAAACACTTCGCGCCCCTTCCATTCGGCTACCGCTATTCCGGCGCCTGCAATGCGGACGGCCAGCGCATCTTCGGTTTCAAGGTCGTCGATCCTGTCGCCGCCGACGTCATCAGGCGTATTTTCGGTATGTATGCCGAGGGGATGGCACCGACAAAGATCGCTGCTCTTCTTAATGTGGAAGGCGTGGCCGGTCCCCGTGGCAGTATCTGGCGCGACGCTGCGATCCGCGGCAACCGCGCCCACGGAACCGGGATCCTCAACAACCCGGCTTACATCGGCGCGTGTAAACAGGCGAGCGACGATGACTACCATTACGTATCGGCACTGCGCATCGTCAGCAATGAACTCTGAGACCGCGTGAAGGATCGCCAGGATGCCGCAGCCGAGCGTGCTGCAGGATTGGCAGGCCGCCGCAGGCAGCAGAGTTGAGCACGCTGCAAAGGGTCTGGCCGGCGATGCCGGCCAGTGTTTACGAAGACATTGATGAATATGGAATTCCGCAAATGACCAAGAATGTTCTGTTTTATGCCCGATACTCCACCGACCGCCAGCATGAGGTCTCGATCGAAACGCAGATCGAACTCGGCAAGGCCTTTGTCGCACGTCAGGGCTGGAAGCTGGTCGAGATCTACTCCGACGCCGCCATCAGCGGCACCAGCTACCAGCTCCGCGCCGGCATCCAGAGCCTCATGGCGCATGTGAAGCGCGAGCGCATCGATGTCGTCCTCTGCGTCACCGTCGATCGCCTGTCGCGCGACATCGAGCATAGCGCGAAGATCCTCAAGCAGCTTCGCTATTGCGACGCGGACATCTGGACGGTCCACGCCGGCACCCCGGTGACCGACCTCGAGATGGCATTGCGCGCCGCGCTCAGCCATGAACTGGTCGAACAGATCCGGTATCGCACGCGCGAAGGCATGAAGATGGCCGTCCGGAAAGGCAAGGCATCCACCTGCCTCGCCTACGGCTACATGCTCTCCCAGCAGCGCGATGCGAACGGCGATCGCATCAAGGGTTTGCGCGAGATCGATCCTGCAAAGGCTGCGGTGGTTCGCGGCATTTTCACCCTCTATGCCGACGGCGTGTCGCCTCGCGACATCGCCCAGCTTTTGAACAAAGAGGGCATCCCGGGCTCCCGCGGCCGCAAGTGGCGCGACACCGCCATCCGCGGCCACGTCAGCCGTGGCACCGGCATCCTCAACAACGAGAGCGACATCGGCCGCATGGTCTGGAACAAGCGTAACTACCGCAAGAACCCGGAAACCGAACGCCGTACCGCGCGCGCAAACGACGCGAGCGAATGGGTGCTGACCGATGTGCCGGAGATGCGCATCGTTTCCGACGACCTATGGCACCGGGTGAAGGAGCGTCAGAAAGAGATCGGCGAGCTTTACGATTTCGGGCAGAGCAACCGGCTGAATGCAACGCACCGCCCGGGATACTTGCTCAGTCACCTGCTCGAATGCGCGGAATGTGGCGGCGCCTACGCGATCAGCAGCAAGGACCGCTATAGCTGCACCAACCGCAAGAAGCGCCTGCCGATCGACGAGCTCGGCGGAGCCTGCTGCAGCAACAGCAAGACCATTACCCGCCAGGAGCTGGAGAGCCGCGTTCTCGATTGCCTGCCGGCCGCCTTCTTCTCCCTGGGGATGTTCGACACTATGTCGGCAAAGGTGATCGAACAGGAAACATCAAAGCTTCGCCGCCCGAAAGCCGAGCGCGAGCAGATGACGCGCGAACTGGACGATTTGGAGCGCGAGCAGAAGAGCATCATCCAGCAGATCTCCGACCGCGCCATGCAAGGCCGCCCTCCTCTCGCCGCGCTCGACGATACGCTCGATCAGATCGAGCACCAGCGTGGCGCCCTGGCAAGGGAGATCGACGCCTTCACCACGTCCGAGCCGGACATGCGGGCGAAGATCGAGGAATTGAAGCAGCGCCACAATTCCGCACAGACGGAACTGCGCATGCGTCATTTCTTCCTGCAGGCGCGCCGTGGCAAGAACGAAGATGCCAAGCGCCAGGTGATGCCGATTGTGCGCTCATTGGTGCACAAGGTGGTGATCGGCAAGACCCCAGGCCACCAGCCGGCAACTCTGCAGGTATATGGTCTGATCGCATCCATCCTCGCGCAGATGGATGTGCTGGACTTCATGGAACGACGCTTCGTCGCCGAAGTGCATGCGGATTTCATCGAGAAGCTGGAAGCCGGGGAGATTGAGACGAAAGAGAAACAAAAAAAGCTCCTCGACTCATATGAGGAGGAGCTTCGTCGCAAATACCCCGAGTGGGAGAATTTACAAGTTTCAGTGGTTGCGGGGGCAGGATTTGAACCTGCGGCCTTCAGGTTATGAGCCTGACGAGCTACCGGGCTGCT
>NZ_JAPZLN010000016.1:0-2835 GCF_027498475.1 Agrobacterium salinitolerans
GTATCCATCCGGCGAAGGCCGCGGAGCTTATGATTTAGGCTGGTCCGCCATGATGCGTTCGATCCTTTCCGGATCACATTGCTCGTCGATAAGGAACTGCCGCACACCTCCGTCCCAGGTGCGGATATCGGCGAGGAATTCCTGCAAGCTTTCGATCCCCCGGTCCGTGAAGGTGGTGATGCCCTCTTCGCTGCCGTCATGGACATGGATCATCTCGCCGTAGTCGATGTTGTCGGAATTGTTGGCGATTTTCTGGAGAAGTTCAATGTTCTCGCCGATCAGCGAGGCGACATAGTCGATCGTGTAGACATGCGTCGGGCGCGCCATCAGGCTGCTTTCTGGTGGACGTGGCCTGCGGAAGACCAGTTCCACGGCAACAGTTCCGGCAGCCGCGACACGGGGATGCCAGGCATGCGAGCGAGCACGTCCGCCAGCCAGGCCTGCGGATCGATGTCGTTCATCTTGGCCGTGACGATCAGGGAATACATGAAGGCAGCACGCTCGCCGCCGCGCTGGGAGCCGGCGAATAGCCACGCCTTTCTTCCGAGAGCTATCCCGCGCAGGGCGCGCTCGGCCGCATTGTTCGACATGCAGAGCCTGCCATCGTCGAGGAACCGGGTGAAGGCTTCCCAGCGCCCGTCCTTCTCGAACATGTAGTTGATCGCCTTGGCGACGGGATTGTGCTTCGACATCTGGGAACGCTGGGCCATGAGCCAGTCGTGCAGTTCCTCGGCGATCGTACGCGCATGTTGCCGCCTCGCTACCAGTCTTTCCTCGGCGGACTTCCCGTTTATGCCTCGCTCGATATCGAAGAGCGCGTCGATGCGGGCGACGGCCTCGAGCGCGACAGGCGATATCTCGTGGGCAGGTTTGCCCTTGCGCACGTTGCCGGCGATATCGGCCAGTTCGAAGAACTTGCGCCGTGCATGGCTCCAGCAGAGCGCGCTCTTGACCGGTTCGGGGCGGCGACCCGCACGATAGAGATCGTTGTAGCCACCATAGGCATCCGCCTGCAGTATGCCGTGCCATCCGGCAAGATGCGTGTTGGGATGGGTCTTCTCCCGGTCCGGAGAAAAGTGGAAGAGCGCCGCCGGCGGCGCGCCGCCCGCAAAGGGACGATCATCGCGGACGTAGGTCCATAACCTTGCCTGCCTTGTTGCACCCCTGGCCAGAAGCGGCACGGTGGTGTCGTCACCATGCAGCCGAACGGCTGCCAGAACATGGGCACGGATCAGGTCATGGATCGGCTGCAGCGCCGTCGCGCAGGCCCCGACCTGATCGGCCAGCGTAGAGAGGCTGAGATCGACGCCTTCCCTGGCATAGCGCTCGGCCTGGCGGTTCAATGGCTGATGCTGACCGAACTTCTCGAACAGGATCGTGGCGAGCAAGTTGGGACCTGCCCATCCACGCGGAGTCGGATGGAAGGGAGCCGGTGGCTGGCTGATCTTCTCGCAGTCCCGGCAGGTGAACTTCTCCCGCACCGTCTGGATCACCTTCCACTGGCGCGGGATCGCCTCCAGCGTCTCGGTGACGTCTTCGCCCATCTTCACGATCCGGGCCGAGCCGCAGCAGGCGCATTGCGTGGGAGCTTCGATGACCAGGCGCTCGCGCAGCAGATGTTCGGGAAACGGCTTGCGGGCCGGCCGGCGGCGTTCGAAGGCGGAGACATTTGTGATCTTCGCTGCCACGCGTTCAGCCGCGATCTCGTCTTCGGTGGCGTCGGCTTCGAGTTCTTCGAGCTGCAGTTCCATCTGGTCGATCAGCCGGGCGCGCCGTTCCGAGCTCTGGCCATACTGCTCACGGCGCAGCTTTGCGATCTCGAGCTTGAGGTGCCGGATCATCGCCTCCGAAGTCGTCACGACGGCGCGCACCTGCGCGAGATCGGCCTCGGCGGAGGCGGCACGCGCTTCCGATACCGCAAGCGCGGCGCGCAATCTGGCTATCTCCGAAGCAGCATCATCCATGGCCGAAAGCTACCATGGAACCACAGAAAGCCCAACAAAAACAGTGGAACGGTTGGCGACTATCCTGCCGTTGCAGGTCGCTGCGTCCAGCGTGGATTGCGCCAGTCGATCCCTTCCAGAAGATAGCCGAGTTGCGCCGCCGACACTGGCACGGCGGAGCTATTCTGGCTGACCGGCCAGATGAACTTTCCGGCCTCAAGCCGCTTCAGGTAAAGCGACATGCCGATCCCGTCGTGCCACAAAACCTTGATCAGATCACCCTTGCGACCCCGGAAGCAGAAGACCTCACCGCCATGAGGATCGCGGCCAAGACCCTGTTGCACCTTCAGCGCTAGGCTGTTCATGCCGCAACGCATGTCCGTCACGCCGCCCGCGATCCACACCTTCACCCCGGCCGGAAAGGCGATCATGACGCATCCAGGACCGGCAACAGGCCGGCAAGGATGTTCGGATCAAGCGAGGCCGGGATCGTCAGGCGACGACCGTTCGGCAGGCCGATCTCGATCGTCTTGTCGCCGTCCGACCGGAGCGGACCGGCCATCTCGGAAGATGCCGGCGGCGGCAAAATCGAAAGCGGCACGAAGCTTGTTGATGCGGTAACGCTCAGAAGCCCGCTCCGGTATTCCCGACGCCAACGGGTCAACAACGACCGAGACAATCCATATCGCCGCGCCGTCACTGAACCCTGCCGAAAGCCTTGCAAGCTCTCTTCGACGATCCGAACCTTCTCTTCGTCCGACCAATCCCGTCGACGGCCAAGATCGTCCGCGGAATAGACCTCAATAGGGGAAATGATTGTAGCGCATGACATAAGGCATGGACTTAAAGCCAATCACCAAATCAGGGCAGACGGCCTTCGGCGGAGGCATAC
>NZ_JAPZLN010000017.1:0-2290 GCF_027498475.1 Agrobacterium salinitolerans
GGACGCGATCCGCGACGAGATCGGCGATGCGCTGGGCGGCGAGGGGAGCGACCGCTGGCTGACGATCGTGTTCACGACGGATGAAGAGTGGGCGGTTTGAGTCGGCAGGTCATCTTCAGTAAGGACGCGTTTTACGAATCGAAGAACACCTAGGGGGCTGGGTTCGCCATTCGGTAAGCGAGACGCAGCAGGTCGTTCTGGCTGTGCGTCCCGGTCTTTGCGTATAGACTTTTGAGCTGTGTGCGTATCGTCTCGCGCGACACGGATGCGTCCTGCGCTATCTGCGTGATTGTCTTACCATTTATGACGCCGAGAAATGCACGCCGCTCTCCCATCGTCAACCGATGACATTCAGAGAACTGGTCGATTCCGGGTGTTCCGCCAGGCGCGCCGGAAGGCTGGATCAGGAGTGCAACGGTGGGGCCCTCGAAGTACAGCGAGAGGCGTTCTTTCTTCATTGCGACAAGCGTGAGCCTGATGCCGTGCGAGAGAAAATCCGCTGTTCTGGGACCGGCATAATTTCGCATCAACATAGCGTTCAGCACGGTCTGAGCGTCCTCGCCGCGCAGGCGTAACTTTCCGAGCGGTGAAACCGATATGAGCGTCCCTTTGTCCAGAAACTTCTGCCCGATCGGAGAAGTTGTATTTATTTGTGCGTTCTCTCCGACAATGACGATACCCGTGCCAACGGCGTCAAACAGCGACGTATTGAGGTCGAAGGCCGCCCATCGCGCCGAGCTGTTCCTGTAAAAACGCGCGGCACGCCTCAGATGGGGGGCGATACGAGTAAGCTGGTCGGAAAAAGCGCTGTTTTCATCGGGATCGTCGCGGCTGGTAACGGTGGATACGATCAGGGGGCTGTCTCCATTCTTGTCAATAGTGACGCCGATGGAGGACGAAATGTTGTTGGGCGCCAACCAGTCATTGAAGAACTCGGTTCTAACCAGCTGCGTTCTGGGGACGATCTGATCCGAGAAAACGCCCAGGCCTACGCTTCGCCTGCCGCAATGCTCCAACCATGGGTTGGTGTTGATATAATATGCCGCATAGCTTTCAAGCTCCGACAGATCGAATTTTGAGGTCATGCCAACGTAATCGTCGGGTTCGCGCGTATTCATGGAAAACAAGATCGTTCGGCCATCAGGTGCATTCCCAGAAAGCCTGTCGAGAAATTGCTGCCACGACGCCTCGCCGAGCAGCGCCGCATAAATGAGGTCTATCAGGTCGTCGTCCGAGTGCCTTAAGCCACGAATGCTCATGCCTCAATCCCTGCCCCGAGTAGCCCTCAACAAAAGGGTCAGTTCCTCTAACCTCGACTAATTCACCCGATCGGGTGATTGAGGATGATAGGTGAAGCTCTAAAAATCGTCCAGTCTTGAACTAGCGCGTGTAAAGGGATGCGGTGCAAGTTCTCGTTTATTTTTTAAGATGTGCCGACCTATTAATGGAGAGAAATTATGAAGTCATATATTTCACTGACCTGCGTATCGGTTGCTGTCCTTGCTCTTTCGGGTTGCGTCAGCGCCGGCAGTGCGGACAAGACGGTGGAACTTTCGGTTGGTCAGACGCGCCACCTCACGGCTTACAGAGCGGATAGCTGCGGTGCGACTCCTTTGAGTTTTGCGGCGCTGGCGCCCAAGCTGCCGAAATCCAAGATCATCTCTTATTCAGATGGCGGCATTTCCAGTCGTTTAAGCAAGCAGTGCGGCCGCAACGTTCCGACACGTGCGGTGAATGCGACGGGTATAGCCAAGGGAACTGAAACGCACCGCTATCAGGATGTCATTTCCATCGTTGTGAAGTGAGCCTGACGGTTTAGTGTCGTAAGAGCGCCGCCGGCGCTTACGAGCAAAAAAGCGGAGTCCGATCCTCCTGTCGCGAAGTTTGCTGTCTGCTGGCGGTTCATTTTCTCACGTCTGTACTTTATGGGGGCGCCTTTCCAGCCCGGGTCCATGGGCTTTAAAGGCGCTCCCACCATGCAGACGCCTGTCGTCTGGCAATTGTGGCGTCATCATCCCCATGCCGCTCGGCAATGTGAAACAGGCGCTGGCTGAGATCCTTCTGGTGACCCCGCTGGAATTCAAGCAGCATGTGGACCGGGTGGCGGCCGAGACGGTGGAGA
The DNA here is from genome assembly GCF_027498475.1 of Agrobacterium salinitolerans. Taxonomy (NCBI): domain Bacteria; kingdom Pseudomonadati; phylum Pseudomonadota; class Alphaproteobacteria; order Hyphomicrobiales; family Rhizobiaceae; genus Agrobacterium; species Agrobacterium salinitolerans. The sequence continues at coordinate 2,123 of NZ_JAPZLN010000017.1, forward strand.
AATTCGGTTTCTCCTCGCACTATTTCTATGTCGCCCGCGGACGTCAGATCGAACTCTTTTTCATCGTGCCGAAAAACTGGCCGCCCCGGCGTCTGGAGGAATGGGACGCGATCCGCGACGAGATCGGCGATGCGCTGGGCGGCGAGGGGAGCGACCGCTGGCTGACGA
>NZ_JAPZLN010000018.1:0-1707 GCF_027498475.1 Agrobacterium salinitolerans
CGGCAGCACGTGAAAGTCAACGCAACCTACCGTTAGGTTATTGATTTTTGATTCTCGTCGCGCCTACAGTCAGAGAAAGCTGCTGTTGCCAGATTTGTTGGCCCGTATCTCGCCGCTCGGATAGGAGCACACATTCTCACCGGACAATATCGTTGGCCAAAGTATTGGCGTATGGCCTCTTCGCATCAGCCAAAGTCTCTTCGATTGAACTGTAAATCTCAGTATCGATGCCTTCAGCGAGCCAGGCAACGACGCTGAGGACATGCCCACGTCCGTCGATTTCGGACTACTCCTGTTTTGGCCCCTATTTATGAGTTGCTTGTTCCGCGTATTCGCGGCTCACATCAGCACAACAAGTTTGCCCAGTCTGTGACGTTTCCCCGTCTCTTCAAGAGCATCTTTAGCTTGCTCGAAACGGAACGGCGTGACGAGGGGACCGGACAGACGACGCAGTTCAACTTGCTCAAAGAGGCTGAAACGGCCTGCTTCGCGTCGTCGGGATATGCTGCCAGGTAATGTCGGATATCAACTAAACATCATCCGTCGGATGGCGCTGCGTGAGAAGCAGTCGATCCGGGAGATCAGCCGGCGCACCGGGCTGTCGCGCAACACGATCGCGAAGTATCTGAACGCCGGTACGATCGAGCCGACGTTCACGATACCGGAACGACCGAGCAAGCTTGATCCTTTTGCCGATAAGCTGGCGGCCTGGCTGAAGACCGAGGCCGGGAGGTCACGCAAACAGCGTCGAACTCTAAAGCAGCTTCATGCCGATCTGGTGGTTCTCGGCTTTACCCGCTCCTATGCTCGGGTTGCCGCCTTCGCCCGTGATTGGCGGGCTGACCGGCAACGTGAGCTGCAGACGACGGGCCGCGGCATATTCGTCCCGCTGTCTTTCCGCCCGGGCGAAGCATTCCAGTTCGATTGGAGTGAGGACTATGCCGTGATCGGCGGCGAGCGCACGAAGTTGCAGGTCGCACATATCAAGCTATAGCACAGTCGGGCTTTTCTGGTCAGGGCATACCTGCTGCAAACGCACGAGATGCTCTTCGACGCCCATTGGCATGGCTTCCGTGTGTTCGGCGGCGTGCCTGCTCGCGGCATCTACGATAACATGAAGACGGCGGTCGATCGCGTTGGCCGCGGCAAGGAGCGACAGGTCAACATCCGGTTCCTTGCGATGACGAACCACTACGTTTTTGCGCCAGAGTTCTGCAATTCCGCCGCAGGCTGGGAGAAAGGGCAGGTCGAGAAGAACGTTCAGGATGCCCGACCACGCCTGTGGCAACAAATGCCGGACTTCCCGGATTTGGCAACGTTGAACCTCTGGCTGGAACAGCATTGCCAGGACCTGTGGCGGGACACCGCGCATGGCACTTTGTCAGGCACGATCGCGGATGTTTGGGCTGATGAGCAGCCTGCTTTGATGGCATTGCCCGCCATGTTTGACGGCTTTGTCGAGCAGAGTAAGCGGGTCTCGCCAACATGCCTGATCACCTTCGAGCGTAATCGTTACAGTGTGCCAGCATCATTTGCGAATCTGCCCCGTGAGCCTACGGATTTATCCCGAGAGACTGGTCATTGCGGTCGAGGGCAATGTCCTCTGCGAACATCCGCGGATCATAGAGCGCAGCCACGACAAACCGCCGAGGACGATTTATGACTGGCGGCATTACCTTGCGGTCATCCAGCGCAAACCCGGAGCCC
>NZ_JAPZLN010000001.1:0-1417500 GCF_027498475.1 Agrobacterium salinitolerans
CCGTTCGGCACGAGATTGTCACCTATGTCTTAGGTACAAACTGTTACCTATGTCTCCGGTCTGGACAGGCTTCAAGCTGGTCGGAGTGAGAGGATTCGAACCTCCGACCCCCACGTCCCGAACTACGGGGACTTGACCGAATTCCCCGGTTTCTCAGGCTTTGTCAACATTGTTGATGCCCGTTCGTTCCCCCTATTTTCCGTTGTTCCGTTAGATATCGTTAGGGGCACTGCTATGACCGGGCGTAAAAAAACCCGCTCACACAAAGTGGTGTCAAGCGGGTTTTCACAGTCATGCAGCCTTTTCAATTTCCTCTTTGGCGTGCTGTTGGGGTTTCGCCTGCTTCGGCTTGATCTTCCACGCCTCATTAACTTCCATATGGAAATCCGGTGCGAAGTGCCCGTAGTGTTTCTTCACGATCTCCGGCGACGTGGAGATGTAATGGGCTACGATATCGACGTGAACACCACGGGCCATAAGCCATGACGCACAGGTGTGTTTGAAGGTATGGCGATTTACCAGTTTAGCTCGGTCCTTAGAGAAAACACGGTTCTTAAGGCTGTAGAAGCCTCGCCGAAGCTTTCCGACTTCGCCGTTAAATTCGATGACGTTGTCAGACTCCAATGCCCACCGGCGCATCATTGACAGGAGTTTGTCCGGGATACGCACAGGGTCTGCCTTCTTGTTGTTTGGTACGCGCCGCCCTTTCCACGCTCGATAAAAGATTCCATTCTCAAGGTCGATCCATGGCCTATCCGGCAGTTGCACATAGCTCGCCCGCTCAACAACCTCAGCCCGAGACCCCGTGTAAAGAGCGATGAGAATGAAGCGTGCGATGTGAACTGAAGTTTTGTGTCCTTTAGGGCCGCCGATGTGACGATTCCGGGCACGATAAGCTGCACGCACAAGCGCAGCTGCTTCCTGTACCGAATAGAACTCAATTCTGGCAGGGGGTGGCGGTGGAAGCTCCCAGTCGATTATGTGCCCCTTGAGTTCGCACTGGCCTTTTTTTACACCAAACAGGACCATCGCTTTAAGGTCCTGAAGCTCACGGCGAGCCGTATTGTCAGCCAGGGGTTTGCCGGGTCGCGCCTTCTGCTGATATGCAGCGCAATTTTTTTCGTGAATGTCGTAGACTGTCTTGCCTGTCCAAAAGGTAATCAGGCGCTCAACAGAATTCAGGTAATCACGCTTACGCTCTTTCGATTTTTTGGCGATCTTTTTCTGGTGACGCTCGATGTAGAAGCGGATGAGGTCGACAACGAGGACTTCGCGAACATCCTTGCCGTGATCGGCCATCGGTGTTTGCGCGTATAGCGCTGCCTCATATTCGTGGCGCTTTATTTCAGCGTCCGCACGAAATTCAAAGCCGAATCCCGTGCTAACAAGCTTCGGTCCATGCTTGATTGCCCAGTATCCCCGCGATTTGAGCTTCTTCTCGGGGCCGGGTTGATACTTAGGTTTGATCCAGACGAGATGCGGCGGTTTTGCTGGTCTTGGCATGATGCGATCCACTCCTGTACTTGTCGTCGCGTGATATGAATATTTTTTGTGTTAAGGCGGGTCGTCGCCAACTCGCGACGTTCAATTGCGAGGCGCAACGTCTTCACCGTGATCGTTGTTGAAGGTTCGGATTCTGTCCACCGGTACAGCACGCCTCCAAGTTCTGGCAGACAGACTGCTTCAGCAAGGGTGAGTGGTGCGTCGGGGGCCGGGTCGAAAATCTGAAGAGAGGTCATCGCGGAAGCTAGGTCGGCGATTATCGCGTCCATACTTGCTTCAAATGCGATGCGATCCGCATTGATCATTTCGATGACATCATCGAAATCACTGGGCTCCGCCCGCTCGTGGTGTTCATTCATCCGTCGCCCTCTAGTTGCGACGGCCCATATAGAGAACGGCCTTCGGTGGCTTCAAGTGGCCAAATTGCGAAAAGTTTGCAGGCCGTCCTTTTGGATCGCGTTCCGCAGTTCTGCCGCAGCACCGGGCAACCGAGACTTGCGAACCAGCTGCTTTTCCGCGCTTCCATGGGCCTGTACGTAGATCGCCGCGACGTAGCAAAGGATGACGCCGGTTTTGTCCCTCTGAGACATTTCCACGATCTCGACGTTAACCGTCAATCCCCGGATTTTCGTGATGGTTTGCTGCATTGAATGCTCCACTTCATAATTGAATTTATTGAGAAATTTATATCATGAAGAGAGATTCCTGAGAATCCATCGGGCGGGAAAGATGGCGTGGATAGGATAGCGTTTGTTAATTAGAAGGATCGGATTTTAGTGATCTTTGAAAGTCCCCGTTTACGTCCCTTGCGGGTGCCGAACGGAGCGGTAGGGCTGTCAAGCGGAAGCTGACGGGGTGGTGCGGCCCGCAGACGAAGGCGAGGACACGGCCCGGCTGGTTGGGCTTGACAGATCGGAGCGACCAAATGCTACCGCAACCGGTGCAGGAACATAAGGGAAAGGCCAAGGGCCGCCCCTTCTGCCCCTGCCCGGACTAGGCCCGCGCCAATGAGCGTAGGGGCAGGCAAGCGGAGCGCGCCAGGGGGGCTGAAGCCCCCGCGAGTGCACGATTTCAGTTGTTTCCAGACCGCACTTGGCCCGTCTTACCGGGATGCTGTGCCTTCGGGTTTTGCCGCCACGAGAATTCGACTGAAACTGGTATGCGCCACTTCCTGGCCAGTCGATCCACTTCTTTCCAGCAGTCCGATGCCGATTGTCCCTGAACCGAAATGCCAAGTTCAGGATGATACTTAAATCCTTCTTCAGTATATTCAGCAGTCTTAGCCGGGATCGCCAATTCGCGGACGAGTTTCTCACCCTCGAAACCCTTTGCCTTCACCTGCCCAATCATTGCGAGTAGAATTCCCGACCAGCGAGGGCTCTGTATTGCCTTGCCATTGATCGATGCCGAGAGCGGCTTTGTGAAAGCGAGCCCCGGCGCGGCGTCAAACTGCATCGCGCCGTCTTGCGTCGTAATCGAGGCCTCTTCAGGATCATCGTCCCGCTCGATCCCGAGCTGCTCCATCGCCTCGCGTACGAGGCGGTCAATCGTCTCGCTCGGCGTTTTGGTGCTGAACCAGGTCTTGAGGGTACTTAAGTCGGCAAAGGTGGCGTCATTGATTCTCACTACGGGCATCATGGTTATCTCCATCAATGTTGATAGAGGATATGTAACATAAATCCCGTCTCGCCACAACAGAATATGTTACATATTTCGTACGCGAGGACGATGCGTCCCTTCGGTGGAAGGCAGCGCGTCACCGATATCAAAGTTCAGTCTGCTCAGGTTCCGATGACGCGATAGACGCTTGCCCTACCGATCCCGAGCGTCCTCGCGATCTCGGATGCGCCCCTTCCTTCAGCCCTCAGTTCACGGATGCGGTTCATATCGATGGAAGGCTTGCGCCCCTTGTACACCCCTTCTGCCTTGGCCTTCGCAATGCCTTCAAGCTGGCGTTCCTTTCGGATGGCGGTTTCAAACTCCGCGAAAACACCCAGCATCTGCAAAAATGCTCTCCCTGATGCGGAGGATGTATCAATCGGTTGCTCGATGGCCCTCAGGCTGACGCCGCGAGACTCTAGCTCCTTGACTAACAAGGCAAGGTCCGCCAGGGAGCGCGCCAGCCTGTCGATGCGCGTCACCATGATGGTATCGCCTTTTCGCGTGAAATCGATCAACGTTCGCAACTCGTCACGTCCATCTGTCGTCGTGGCGGATTTCTTCTCGGCCCGAATGATCGTGCATCCTGCCGCCTTGAGAGCCGCCTCCTGAATCGCAAGGTCTTGGTCGTTTGTCGAAACGCGGGCGTATCCGTAAAGCTGTCCTGTCATGTTTATGTCTCAATAGGCTGTAGATGCATAAATTGTGTCGTCTTATAATTCGGAAGTAAACCCTATTGAGACGCGAAAGGTGTCTCACGCAATTGCATCGTTGCGGTATACCCAAATGATACGCACAGATTGCCTTGACGACAGACCCTATTGCGCGGACCATAAAAAAAGCCGTGGTCGTAGGGCTGGAACCCTGCACGGCTTCTTTTGGGATTGTTCAATGATTGTGAACGACGACGTCGATATTGTAAAGCTCCGCTTCATACCTGAGTGAGCGGCAGGTTGGGACATAACCCAACCGAAAAGACCTCCCCGCCTCGTTTTTCAAATTCAAATGTTGACATTAAAGCTGCGTCGCCCGGTGGCGGTCGTGGACTTATGCAAAATTCGAAGCTGGCGACGCAGATCGCGGCCTCATCAGGCACCGCGTATATTGATGCGTTTGCAGACGATGAGGTGCTGGTTCGTACAGGAGGGACTACGGTTCCGACGCCCCTGTTACCAAGACAAGAAAATATCAAATTCAAGGGCTCTCGTTTCGCCGAAAGCTGGTCACTTCTTGAAAAAATCCAGCGCTTATGTCGTCCTGACAATAAGGACGAAAGAGGTCCTGCCGTATGTGGCTGTGGTCGACCGCCGAAAAACGCAAAGCATGTGAATATCCACCTTCGACGAGACCCTGGTGAGGGTGGGGTTCAAGCCAGTGTTTCCGGAGTCCTGCGGTGCGATAGCCCATGGCTTTGCCCGCCCTGTTCGATGCGTTTGGCGCGGGAACGAATCGAAAAAGTCCTGGAGGTTACACGAGCCGCTTATGATCAAGGTGGGGCGGTCGCCATGGTCGCGCTCACGGCACGCCACACAAAAGCGACGGCGCTGATAGACATCATGGCTTTGATAAAGGAGGCGTCGAGTGCGGCGAGAAATGGACGCGCATGGATTGATGCAAGCGAAGGTTACGGCATCCTTGGCGTGATCGTAGGCCAGGAGGTCGAGTTAAGCGAAAAACACGGATGGCATTATCACCAACATCTCGCCGTTGTCGTGGGCGGCCCAACTGACGATGAGTTGGAGGCCTCCGGGTATGACGATGACCGGTTGGCCGAGATTGTCCACGAACGCGCGCTGGCAGCAGGCAGATGGGTGGAAGACGCATATAGGAAAGAAATCCTCGCATCCGGCTACAGAGTGCATAAGCGCAAAGGTTGTCGAACGCATGTTGCAGACGATGCGCAAAAAGCAGCCAGATATACGGCAAAGGGAAGTGCCGCATGGAGTGTTGACGGCCAAGAAGGAGCTACAAAGCCAGGCGTTCTAACGCCTTGGGACCTTGCTTTGGAAGCTGCGGACGGTGAACCGGGGACGAAACGCAAAGCATGGGCATTTGCGAAATGGAAGGAATATGAGGCGGCGATATCGGGCGCAAGATCGTGCGTTGTGTCTGCTAAACTTAGGAAGAATCTTGGTCTAGGGGCACCTAAAAAAGTTGACGACGCAGATGGAGACGGCAATGCAGATGCACCCGAACCACAGGAACAACAGCATCATGAGCGCTCCGGCGTGGTCGGCACGGTAGAAGCTCCGATATGGTCGCGCTGGATGAACTACGGCCTTGCTTCAACTTTCCTTCGGCGTGTCGAATACGGTGGAACGGCTGGGTTCGCGGAAGCGCGTCGCGAGACCGAACAAGACAGTGACATCATCGCTGCAAGTAGAGGTGACGAATCCATCGCTGAATTGAGAGAACGCATCAGGACCGAAGAAGCTGAGAGATGGCAGCAACTGGTCGAGCAAAACGAGCGGGAAAAGCTTGAGCGACAGCAGGAGATCGCTCGATACGAGAGGGCCGTTGCGGACACTCACCATAGGTGGGATATCAAAAAAGACGACCTATCGAGTGCCCTGTTGATCGCCGGGGAACGGTTGCGCCATTTCGAGGAAGCATTTGGTCAACGCAAATGCATTCGACCGATTGTAGAAGACATAGCGGCGTCGTACGGGGTGCAATTGACAGAAGCTGACGTGCTGAAAGCGGCAAATGCGGCCACCGACTTTGAGCGGGAATTTGAACAGCTCTGCGAAGGGCGGTGGCTATCGGCCGCTGAGGTAGCAGCGATCCGACCCGCCGCTCCGTAGCCTGCGCCCAAGGGCCCAATGCTGCACCGTTGGTTCATGGAATAATCGCCTCCCTGGCGAAAGAAGGGGTCGCCGAAAGGCTCTCCATGAAATGGTCCCACGGAAATGGCTCCCGGTAGGGCAGAATGATTTGACGGCAGGGAAAAGCTGTATTCTGTCCATACAGCTTACTTTCTGTTTCCATCTTGCTCCGCCGTTAGCGATCATTCCGGCATGGGTTACCAGTTTGTGCGTCTCGAACTCTTCAGCAGAAAAGGAAAGGCCGGTCGGGGCACCGATTTCGTCTTTGATGAGGTTTCTCGCAGACCACAGGCCTCCTTGCATGTCCGTGAACCGAAAACGCCGGATGTCGTGTTCGGTATGGAAATCGACGACCTACGGGCATTGCATGATGAACGGGCATCGCTCGCAAAGGTGACCGTCAAGGACAAAGCCAAAGCCATTCGAAAAGACCAGAACACTTTGGGTACTGTGATCATCAGCCATCCGGCTACCATGGAAGAATTTCATTCCAATCCGGCAATCCAGCGCGATGTGGTTGATTGGGAGCGTCGATCTATTCAATGGCTTAAATCTCTATACGGCGATGAACTGGTCACGGTCGTTCGTCACCTCGATGAAAGTCACCCACATCTCCATGCGTATCTCGTGCCGAAAGACAGCGAGATGCGCGCCGTAAAATTCCATCCCGGCTTCCTGGCTAAAAACGGGGTCAAGGCAGCAGGACCGGCCCACGGCGAGGATGACAAAACTCTCGGTAAACGGGCAGACCGGGCCTATATCGAGGCGATGCGTGACCTCCAAAATGACTTCCATGAGAAAGTCGCCATACCGTCAGGGTTGACCCGCATAGGCCCGCAGAAGCGCCGACTGACACGCGCTGAATGGCAGCGCGAACAACTACAAGCGCAATCTCTCAAAAAGACCATCGAAAAGGCAATGACTGTTAAAGCCTCTGGCGAGAGGTTCATTTCGAAGACCAAAGCGGAGGCGGAGAAGATTACCGCAGATGCTGGGCACCAACAGGAAGTGGCACAGAAGGCGATTGCCGCCGCGCGACAGGAGCAGGAGAAGGCGCGTGCGGCGATGGAGAATGCCATCAGATATGGCGGCTGGGCCGGTCGCCTGCGTGCTGTGTGGGACAACCTCGGTCGATCACGAATCGCGGAAAGAATTCGCCGCGAGTTGAAAGGCGAGATCGACCGTTGGCGTCAAAGGGCAACTGATGCTGAGCGCAGGCAATTGGAGGCCGAGCGCTTGCGTCACCAGGCAGAAAAGCAGGCTCGCGAGGCGAAGGATGAGGCTTTCAAGTCTAGCGTTGAGCGGGAACGTCTGCGCTCCATTCTTTCGTCTATTACAGGTCAGTCCCCGCCGGAACTGACACCAACGCCGAAACTGATATTGAAGCCAAATTTCGGCGACCTCAAATCATCGCCCGCCCGGCGTCAAAGCTGACGGCGCTCGATCCGGCGGGTTGCGCAGCAATTGCGTGCGTACCGATACGGCCCATCCGCGACAATCACGCTCCCGGAGCTAGCCCGTTGCTGTCGTCTTCCGGTTTGTTGACGTTTTTTGCCTTCCGCGCCTGTTCGGCCTCCTGCTGCTTGCGCTGCTCCCACAGGACTGCACGGTTCTGGAACGCTCTGATAATATCAGCATCACGATCCCCGAAGCATTGGCGAAGCTCGCCGAGGTCAACGGCATAGGCTTCGTCTAGATACACGTGGACTTCACGGGGTGTCAGTAGCTTGAGCGCAGCTAGGGCGTCTTGTTGCCAATATGGCGCTGTCAATTCATGCATAATCTGACCGATGTATGGTCGATGCCCCCACTCCCGATATCGAAGAGGGAACAGATGATAATCCGGTTCAGATTGCCAGGCCTTTTGACGTTCCGCTTTCCTGCTGCGGGAAACTCCGCGCTCCTTCAAGATTCTGCTCCACTGGGCATATGAGTAGCCGTCACAATACTCATTATGATGATCGTGCGGAGCGAAATCGTTATCTGGATCAGGTGCCCAATCCGTGGGCTCTGGCGTCGGATTGAGTCGATATGTGATCGAGTAGCTAATCGCTGTTAGAATTGACTGTTTCATGGCGAGGATAGCCAACAGAAGAAGCATCAACATGCGCTGGCGACGTCTGCGAGCATCCGCAATCTGGCGACGTAAGCGTTCCCTATGGCGACGCAGCTCCTCGGCGCGCGACGCCGCTTTTTCGCGGCGGCGTTCCTTCCGTCGCGCTAATCTCGATCTTTGTTCAGGCGTCAAATGCTGGTTTTGCATGGCGATCCTCCTCAACCGGAGGATCGGGCTTCACCCTGCAAGGAACTAACGACTTGCCGATGTCAAAGAGTACATTTCACGAGCCGCATCGCAATGAGATACGCCGGTTTGTAAATCCTGTTGTGCATGTCGTTGGGCGTGATCGATCCATGAAACAATGCATTGCGCAGCCCGTACAGCACGTCGATCAAGGCAGAGAAATTCTTCGCAGGATCGTCGATGAAATGAACGTCGCCGTAAGTCAGCTTTCTTTGCGCCCCGTGCTCGGCGAGAACGTTCATGATCATTCTGGGAGCGACCGCTTCGAATAAGCTCAGCAGCAATGCCCGCTGCTCATCCTTCAGCGCCCGAAAGCTGGCGTCATCTTCTAGGCTCCGTCTATCATGCGACGGAAGCGTAAGAGCATAGGCCGCAACGGTCCTTGAGGCCGAAATCTCAACGTGCACTTCCCCCCTATTGGGATGGTCGCGCCGACACCGGAATGTGCGGGTCCACTTGACCTGCTGTTCATCCTTCTTCGCATTCGCGCCTATATCGACCGTTTCGAAGCAAACACGCCCCTTGCGACCCTCGACAATGCACTCCTGTAGGCGACGGTGCAGTTCGCTAATATGTAGCCGGAACTCTTGGGCATCGACGCTATCGTCCTGCCAATTAGCTTCGGCATCTCGCGCAACGCGGAGGTTCCTCGATATCATAGGCAACGTTTTGTTTTTCACGACGTTGCCGGTACCTTTCACCCTATCCAGCAATTCCCGGTCGGATAGGTCGCCGAATGTGTCTGTCATCCACGCGTTGAACGGTATCCATGCTTTGATGAACTGGCTGAACCAATCGACCTCGGCTTGGTCGCGCCACCGTTTGAGATTGTCGCCCAAGCCCGGCATCACAGAGCCTCCAACTCGTCTAGATAGACCAATGCTGATGCTTCGCTGTCTTCGATAGCGATCTCCACCGCTCTCTTGGCGGCGTCTAGCAGGGCGCGAGCTGTGCGACGGGCTTCGAAGCCCTCTTGGACAATGGCGGCTATCTCAGCGGAGGCGGCTTCAACGGCGTCTGGGAGTTGAATCGCGAGCAGGTCGCCTTCGCTAAAGCGCGGGTGCTGAGACCCATCTTGGCACCACTTCAAAATGGTCTGAACAGGAGCTGACCGAAGAAAGGTTAAGAGGGTCTCGGGTGCAATTGCCTTATCAGCCTTAGTCTTGGGCCGAAGGACGATGAATTCCGAGGAACCGACCAAAGGTATTTTTCCGTCGGTGCGTACAACTGCGATTTCTCGCAGGTAGGCTCGAAGCCGGGAAATTACCACGTCACCGTTCTTGAAGACCTTCTTCGTGCTGCCAACATCTTCAATTGCGACCGGGTCCATCTCGTCGTCCAAGATTGGTTGCAACGCATCCGTGAGGTCGTAGTTGCGGACCATCAACGGTGCAGCATCGTTCTTTGGGTCCATCATTTCCCGGATGGAGGCGAAGCGTTCGCCAAGCGGTTTGCCGGGCAGCTTGCAAAGCGCTTCCTTCATTTGTGATTTGGCGGGCATGAAGTATTGCGCGTCCAGCCGCCCCGAAGCAAAGGCATCAGCAGACGAGGCGGTGTAGGCCAGAGGTTCCGGTGGTGCCCAATTGGCGAGGCCAAGCATATCTGCCATGGTAGACGCGGACAGTTCATACTTGGTGTCGGCTAGCTCCCGATGAAACGACGCTCGCGCGAGAAGAGTCTTGATCCCGGCATTCAAACCATCACCAAATATAGGAACTTCAATTTCGTCGAATTCTACTAATTTTATTTCCGGGCGGGTTGCCTTCATGCCCCGCCTCCGAAGTTGAGAATATCCAAAACCCGAATTTAAGAACGTTGATACGTATGTCGGGTCGTACGAATTTTTGAGCCGTACGATTCCAACGTGAGCAATAGTATTTGCTTCTCCGAATCCCTGGGGAACGACTGCACTGTTTCCGAAATACACACCCGTTTTGGTTACAAGCACATCGCCCGGCCTTAAGCTTGAACGACCCAAATTCGCGTGGTGTCTTTCGGAGATTGAGCGCATATCGCTCGTATCTATCCAGCCTTCTTTTACGTTGGCGCTGAGAACGAACTTCACGCCGTCATCCACGTACTCGGCTATTCCATGGTCTCCGTCAGTGATCAGCGTTGATATGTCGGCTAAGGACTCCACACGCGCTCCGCAAGAACGAATCCTGTCCTGCTTAGCGACGTAATCGGGCAGATAGTATTCCGAACCTATAGTTTGGAGGTTTTCGAGTTCAGACAAGGGCATTATGGTGATCGCCAGCCCCCCCAACAACGCGCTCAACTTCGCGTTATCGTGAGGGCCTAGCGAAAAAAACTTAGCCCCTCTTTCTTCGCGAATTCGATGAAGGCCTCAGCCACGCCGTCCTGTGTTCGGCCATCATGATTGAACAGATCATGGGCGACGATGAAATGCCCGTGGCTATCTCGTTCATTGGTGCCGTCGGGCTTCTTGACGTAGACCTTTTCGCCGCGATTGTTGACGCTTTCGACCTGCTGAGTGGCGAAGAAGATGTTGTAGTCTTCGACTTTCGGGCAAAGGGGTCCGGCGTTCTCATCATCGTTCCATTTCTGGACGAATAGAACGCTCGTCTTGGTTCCCGTGTGGGGCTTGAACGTATTCGGATGCAGCCCAACGACCGCAAGAATGCGGCACTGTTCCATGATGAACTTGCGCACCCGCTGGTCGCTGGAATTGTTGAAGCGGCCTTGAGGTAGTACGACCGCCATCCGCCCACCAGGCTTCAGGAAATCCAGATTGCGTTCGATGAAAAGAAGGTCGCGACCGACTGCGCTTTCATACTTGCCATTTTCCTTCTGGGCGATGGTGTAGGGCGCGAGCATATCTGTCTGTTTGATATCACCAGCGAAGGGAGGGTTCGCCATGACAATGTCGAAATTGAAATTGCGGAAGTCACCCTGCTTCTTGCTTACACGCAACCTTTTCAGCTTCGTCCAGCCCGGGCCATAGGTCTCCTGCCACTCGTCTTGTTTGGTCGCTTCATCCCATTTCTGCCAATCCAGGGTATTCATGTGGAGAACGTTCGTCTGCCCGTCTCCAGCGATCAGGTTGAGGCACCGGGAAACGCGGACACTCTTTTCATCGAAATCCAGCGCGAAAACCTTGTTCGATACATAGTCAAGGCAGCGCTGGGGCTTCCGCTCGGCGGTAAAAAGATTTGACCGGGGAAGGCCCAAGTCCTCAAGAATATTGCCCCACACATGGAACATTGAGTGGACTGTGAAACCTGCTGATCCGCATGCTGTGTCGACGACAGTTTCCGTTTCCTGAGGATTCAGCATCTTGACGCACATGTCGATCACCCACCTGGGGGTGAAGTATTGGCCCTTCTCCCCTTTGGCGGATTTGGAGACCAGGTATTCGAAGGCGTCATCCACCACGTCAAGGTTCGAGTTAAACAGCTTCCATTCTTCAAGAGACGCAACGCAAACCTGGAGGTGGTCTTGCGATAGCTTGATGCGCTCATCGTCCGAGAAGACCCCCGGCCACTCTGCCTTTGCTGCGTCGAACAGGTTTTGGATATTTTCCTTGAGCTTCGAAGCCGTGTTCGTGTTTCGGAAACGGAGGTACGGATAGCGCCCCTGGTGACAGGACATCTCATCGTACAGCTTGGTGAACACAAGCTTGAAGACCTCCTCGAATACATCCACGCCAGCGTTAGCCAGCACTTCGTCTTCCAGATCAACGATCTTTTCCCGCAACGCCTTGTTGCCTGCGGACGTCAAGGCGCGTTCATTTTCCTTGTCTTCAAGCGTCTTCAGCGTCCAAGGTTCATTGATGATATCTTCAATGTCCTGGGCCGCCGTTGGCAGGTGCGGGATTTCTTGAAGGTAGTTTGGGTTCTTGCGGTTCCAGACCTTGCTATCCGGTCCATTGCTCCACATGGCCAGCGGCGCACCCGTGGCGTGCGTGTACGAACGAAGCTGCTCCTTGCCGTCCTTCGCCTTGCCCTGCTTCACTTCGATGATGATGTAAGGGACCGTTGGACGATCTGCATCGAACACCACAATATCAGCACGCTTGGATGTATCGCGCCCGAAGGTGATAGGATATTCGACCGCGAGACGGCTGACCGGGTAAACGTACTGAGCTTGAAGCTTGTAGAGCCAATATTGGCGCACGCATTCTTCCGGCTTTGCCAATATTTCTTTCTTGCGGACTGGGCACTGGAAGTAGGAGCGATCACCCTTCTCAATCAGAAGCGCATCTAATGCGGCGATCTCTACGGCGGAAAGAGAGCTGATCCAAGGACCAATATCGTGACCAGCAAACAATTGAACTACGCCTATCGGCATAAGTCGCCCCCATTTCAAGATTCGTTTTGGGGCACTGTTACCACGTTTGCCCGCCTCGAAAAGCCTTCATCTTCGAGTTGATCGAACGAAAAAGGACGCGGATTGGTTTTGACGAAAATCGATGGGACAATGGTCGAATACCCGCCGGATCGGACCGATATCACAAGACCCAGACCAGGGGCCGCGCTCAACCATTAGGTATTTCGTTAGGTGAAAAATTTCGGGAAACATTAGCAACCCTGATTTTCGGCAACAATTACCTAGGGTTCCAGCTGGTCGGAGTGGCAAGATTCGAACTTGCGACCCCCACGTCCCGAACGTGGTGCGCTACCAGACTGCGCTACACTCCGTGACCAGCAGCGCGTCTATAGACCAGCCTCCGGCATTCGACAAGCGGCTTATTGCATTTTTTGTGACAAGTTTTTCCCATCCGTTGAAGCAACCCCGCCAAGCGCCTGCGCCGCCGGCTGGAAGGCCTCAAAACGTTACAAAAAAGCAATTGTGGCAGGAAATTTTCATCGAACCGCACACCTCCCCTGCCCGCCGCCGCCAAATCTGCTAGGGGAACGGAATGACCGGCGGGAAGCCGGACACGGTACAAAGGACATTTCACCATGCTATCTCGCAGCGTAACGCTTGCAGCGTTTGCCATTGCGCTCTCGGCCTGCACCACCTCCACGGGCGGTTCCACTCCCTCCTTCACCCAGAAGAGCCCCGTTGAGACCCGCTGGGTCGGCCAGTCCGCAGGCGTTTTCTTTGCAAAATTCGGCCCGCCGCAAAGCGATACGGAAACTGGCAGCTCCACCGTGTATAACTGGCGCGGCGGCTACAGAAAGGCCACCATTCCGGCCAGGTTCGAAGAAGGCAAGGATGGCAAGAAGGGGCGCCAGATCTCGCCCGCCCGCACCGCCTCGCTCTCCTGCACGGTGCAGCTCGTCGTTTCCAGCGACTACAAGATCACCGCCGTGCGCACGGTCTCCGACCGCCCCGGCATTAACGGCCCGAGCTATTGCGCGGAATTCCTCGCCGCAGATTGATCTTCGGCCATAAACCGAATGCCCAAAGCCCGCCCGAACTGGCGGGCTTTTTCATTTTTTCGGGATTATTGCCACTTTTCTGCAAAATTTTTGCCTGTAGCCGCACCCTGCGACCCGCAACGCGCCGGAAACAGCGTCATATGCGCCTTTCCGCGACACCTCGCGTTCAGAACCCTTTCAACCGTTTGAAAGCACCGGCTAATCTTCGCCGTCACAAAAATGACGATCGGCAGGACTGCAAAATTGGCCGTTGCGACCATATTTCCTGCAAAATCCCCGCAAAACTGCTTGTGCCGGAGTGCAGAAGGTCGGGTTGTGCCGCTTTGCGCTTTGCTATAACGGGGCGCTCGGGAGGAATGTTTTTAACACAAAACAAGAATCAGGTATGGCCGTGACTCCCATCGATCAAGACAAATCCCAGCTCACTGATCTCGCCCATGCATTTCCGCTGAACCGCCGACAGGTTCTGGGCGGTGCGCTCGCCGGAATTGCCGCAGCGGCGCTGCCCTCTTCCCCACTCCTCGCCAATACGGCCGCCAAGAAGGTGGACGTCCTTCTCATCGGCGGCGGCATCATGAGCGCGACGCTCGGTGTGTGGCTGCGCGAACTCGAACCGACCTGGTCGATGCAGATGCTGGAGCGGCTGGATGGCGTGGCGCTGGAAAGCTCCAACAGCTGGAACAATGCCGGCACCGGCCATTCCGCGCTTGCCGAGCTGAACTACACGCCGGAAGACGCCAACGGCAACATCAAGATCGCCCAAGCCATCAACATCAACGAATCCTTCCAGATTTCCCGGCAGTTCTGGGCATGGCAGGTGAAGAACGGCGTCTTGAAGAACCCGCGCTCCTTCATCAACCACACGCCGCATATGAGCTTCGTCTGGGGTGACGAGAACGTCGCCTATCTGGAAAAGCGTTATCAGGCGCTGAGGACCAGCCCGCTTTTTGCCGGCATGGAGTTCTCCACCGATCCCGAGCAGATCAAGAAGTGGGTGCCGCTGATGATGGAAGGCCGCGACCCTTCCCAGAAGATCGGCGCCACCTGGTCGCCGCTCGGCACCGACATGGAATTTGGCGAAATCACCCGCCAGTTCGTGTCGCATCTGCAGAGCGACCAGAATTTCGACCTGCAGGTCAATAGCGAGGTTTCCGACATCCAGCGCAATGCCGATGGCAGCTGGCGCGTGACCTATACCAACACCAAAACCGATGCCGAACAGGTGGTGGATGCGAAATTCGTGTTCATCGGCGCCGGCGGCGGCGCGCTGCATCTGTTGCAGATGTCCGGCATTCCCGAAGCCGATGATTATGCCGGTTTCCCGGTGGGCGGCTCGTTCCTCATCAACGAGAACCCTGATGTGACGATGCAGCATCTCGCCAAGGCCTATGGCAAGGCCTCGGTCGGCTCGCCGCCCATGTCGGTGCCGCATCTCGATACCCGCGTGCTGGGCGGCAAGCGCGTCATCCTGTTCGGACCTTTCGCCACCTTCTCCACCAAGTTCCTGAAGGAAGGCTCCTATTTCGATCTCGTCTCCTCCGTTACGACAAGCAATGCCTGGCCGATGGTGCGCGTGGGCATCGATGAATATCCGCTGGTGGAATATCTCGCCGGCCAGCTGATGATGTCGGACGACGACCGTTTTGCCGCGCTGAAAGAATATTTCCCCAATGCCAAGCAGGGCGAATGGCGCCTGTGGCAGGCCGGCCAGCGCGTGCAGATCATCAAGCGCGACGAAGAAAAGGGCGGCGTGCTCAGGCTCGGCACCGAAGTCGTCTCCGCCAAGGATGGCAGCATCGCCGGTCTGCTCGGCGCGTCTCCGGGCGCCTCGACGGCGGCACCGATCATGCTCAGCGTTCTGGAAAAGGTCTTCAAGGACAAGGTCGCGACGCCGGAATGGCAAACGAAGCTGCGCCAGATCGTGCCGAGCTATGGCACGAAGCTCCATGACGACCCGGAAAAGGTGCGGCAGGAATGGGCCTATACCGCCGAACACCTGCAGCTGCCCACCCCGCCGCAGATCGACCTTGAGGCACTGAAGGGCGCCGGCGCGGCGCCTGCGGGTGCGCCAGTGAAGAAGGTGCCGGATATCGCGCTTTAAGGCTTGGTTGCGATTTTTAGGATTGAACGCCGCGCGTCTCCGGATGCGCGGCGTTTTTGTTGATGCACGCCTTTCCCGCACTCACCCTTGGGCTTGACCCGAGAATGACGGAGGACAGGTTTTCGCGCTCAACGGTATCCTGGGTTATAGCGTGGCGTGGTAAGCCGACCATCATCGGATGACGGTCAGGTCACCTTCAGATGCCGTTGGAGCGTTACGAGGGGACGCCTGTGGCTTTTTCTGTCTTTCGCTGAGCCCCCGAACTTCTCCTGAAGTGTCCTTGCATGGTCTCAAGCACGGGAGTGAAGATGGGCGGCGCGGAAGACGAGCTTAGCGCCGCGCAATCGCAATCAGGACTTCATGTTCAGCAACTCCGGAAATTTATAGTAACGCAATCGCTTGTCGCGGCAACGGTAGTCATTCTTTGAGGCGTCCACGCTCACATTCTGGTACAAGGCTATGCCAATATACGACCAATTGGGATTGGAACGTTCTGCTGTCCGCGTGCAAAAAGCGTAAATCTGCTTTGCGGGATCGAGCAACACTACGCTCGAAATCTCGGCTTTCGTGAAATCCCCGGGTTTAATGGTTCCGCGCAGGACGCCCACATAGTCCCGTTTAATCGATCTGGAAGGAGGACGCTGCGAATCCAAAACAGATTGTGGTGCCGGTGTCTGGCAGCCAGCCAGCGTCATCACTGCTGCACAGAATAGTAAAGTCGTCTTCATTCAATTAAATCCCCAAAAGGCAAGGCGCAAGACGCACACTATATCCTACGAATATTGCGATAATATTCGTAACGCACCGGTATCCACAGCCGATAGTATCAAGGTCACTCTTCGATAGTCCGGGCAATAACCATTTATCAATGAGGTTGCGGCGCGCTCTTCCAGCTTCCTCATCTCCGATAATGACGCCGCTAGCTGCTTGGCAGAAAGTGGGCGACTATAACTCACGCAACATAGGTGGTCGAAAGAGTTCAAATCTTGCGGCAAACGGGGTACATAGTGAGGTACTCACTGAGGTACGCATCTACGTCTAAGTCTTTTATTTAACTGCGGTAAGTGTCCGACTTGAGAAATAGGTGACGTTTTGTACCGGAGACATGGGTAACACTTTTCGCTTTGCGGGAGGTGTTGATGCCGTGGAGAGAGACTTCGGTTATGGAAGAACGTCTACGCTTTGTCGCCCGTTTGCTGGAGGGCGAAGGAATGAGCGAGGTGTGCCGGGACTTCGGCATATCGCGCAAGACCGGCTACAAGATATTCTATCGCTACAAGGACGACGGGCTTGAAGCTCTGACGGACCGCTCCCGGCGTCCGGTGCGCTACGCCAACCAACTCCCCGATCCCGTCGAGGCAATGATCGTGCGCCTCAAAAAGGAGAAGCCTCATTGGGGTGCGCGCAAGATCCGCGAACTGCTGGTGAAAAAGCTCGCTGGCGACGTCCGTATTCCGGCGAGCAGCACCGTACATGCGGTGCTCGACCGCCATGGCCTTGTGCGCCAGGCCCGCAAGAGGAACCGGGCAAACAAGGCCATGGGCACCACGCTGTCGCAAGCCGTCAATGCCAACGATCTGTGGTGCGCCGACTTCAAGGGCGAGTTCAAACTTGGGGATGGCCGTTATTGTTACCCTTTGACCGTAACCGATCAGGCATCCCGCTATCTATTGGCTTGCGAAGCCTTCGAATCGACACGAGAGCAAGCCGTGATCGAAGCCTTCCGCCGCCTGTTTGCCGAACATGGCCTGCCTCAGGCGATACGCTCGGACAACGGGCTACCTTTTGCCTCACCAAACGGGCTGTACAATCTGTCGAAGCTGTCGGTTTTCTGGTTGAGGCTTGGGATAGCGATCGAGCGCATCAAACCGGGCCATCCACAGCAGAACGGCCGGCATGAGCGTATGCATCTGACATTGAAGAAGGAGGCAACTCGCCCACCCGAACGTAGCCTTCTCCAGCAACAGGTACGCTTTGATGCATTCGTCAGCGAATTCAATGGCGAGAGGCCGCATGAGGCGATCAGCATGAAAGTGCCTGCTGATCTCTATACCGCCTCTTTGCGCCCCTACCTTGGCCTGCCGGAGATCGATTATCCCTTCCATGATCGAGACATCATCGTCACCAATTGCGGACGCGCCTGCCTCTTTCGCAAGAAGATCAATATATCGACCGTACTGGCCGGACAGAAACTGGGATTAAAGGAGGTGGAAGACGGCATTTGGCTCGTCAGCTTCATGCATTACGATCTAGGATATATCGACCTGGAACAGAGAACGCTGCAAACAATCGACAATCCGTTCGGCACGAGATTGTCACCTATGTCTTAGGTACAAACTGTTACCTATGTCTCCGGTCTGGACAAAAGAAAGTTTGGCTGGGGCGCCAGGATTCGAACCTGGGAATGCCGGTACCAAAAACCGGTGCCTTACCGCTTGGCGACGCCCCAACAGGGCAGCGAGAGAGAAACGCCGCTGCCTGAACCGCGCCTGATTAGCAAAGCCTGCCCGGCCCGGCAATGACCCGGCGACCAATTTTTTCACAAAATACAAGCTTTTTGGGTGCCGGGCCGCGGGCGGCATGATAGGGCTTGGCGATTGTGCGGCGGGTGCCGCCGGCACTTTCGGCATGGCATTCACTGAGGAGGTCTCGATGGCGGACCCGGCATTCGATCTCGACTTCAAGCCGGCCTATGGCGAGGCGGTTCCTGTTGCACCGCTGATCCAGCGCCTCACCGTCAATAACCCTTCCGCCTTCACCTTTCATGGCACCAATTCCTATATCGTCGGCGACCGCTCCGTTGCCGTCATCGATCCGGGCCCGGAGGATGAGGCGCATTTTCAGGCTTTGATGGCGGCGCTCGAAGGCCGCGAGGTGACCCATATCTTCGTCAGCCACACGCACCGCGATCACTCGCCGCTGGCCCGCAGGCTGGCGCAGGCGACCGGGGCGGTGACCGTGGCGGAAGGCCCGCACCGTGCCGCGCGACCATTACACACGGGCGAGACAAACCCCTTTGCCGAGAGTTCCGATACGGCTTTCGTGCCCGATATCGCACTTGGCGACGGGCAGAGCCTTTCCGGCGATGGCTGGACATTGACGGCGCTACATACGCCGGGCCACACCGCCAATCACGCCGCCTTTGCGCTTGAGGGCAGCGGCATCGTCTTTTCGGCCGATCACGTCATGGCCTGGGCCACCACCATCGTGGCACCTCCGGATGGGGCGATGAGCGATTACATGGCCTCGCTGGACCGGCTGCTCACCCGCGACGACCGGCTGTTCCTGCCTGGCCATGGCGGCCCGGTCACCGATCCCGCCGCCTTCATGCGGGGCTTGCGCGCCCACCGCCGCATGCGGGAAAAGGCGGTTCTGAAGCGCATCCGGGACGGCGACAGGCGGATCGCCGATATGGTGAAGGTGATCTATGCCAGCACCGACAAGCGCCTGCATGGCGCGGCCGCACTTTCCGTGCTGGCGCATATCGAGGATCTGATCGAAAAGGGCGAGGTGCAGACGGATGGTGCGCCTTCGCTCACGGGTGAATATTTTCCGGCGTGACGGGTTTTGACAGGCAGCATTTCAAATCTTGCTATCGGCTCAGCCATCGCTCTCCCATTGATGGCGCGGGCGAGTGCCACTCGTTTCTTCTCCCCGTCGGGGAGAAGTCCGCGGCAGACGGATGAGGGGGCGACGGTAGAGATATTCGGAGAGCTAGCTCCCTCATCCGACCCTTCGGGCCACCTTCTCCCCCTCGGGGAGAAGAAACCAAGCCGCAGCGCCATGCGCTACCTCACATCAAAAAATGTATCAATTATCGTTCAGACCCTGCATCTCCGCATCCAGCGCATCGAGATAGGCCTCGGCAATCGCCGCACCCATGCCGAGATCATGCGGGCCGTAGCGGGAGGCGACGCGCACGTCGACGATGGTGGTTTCCGCCTCTTCCTTCAGGCGGATGAGGATATCGAAACGCAGGCCCCAGATGCGGGTGCGGGTTTCACCCTGCATCAGCACCACGCCGCTGCCGTTGAAGAAGGTGGGTAACGGCGCATCAGTCGGGCGGGCCATGGGCACCGGCACGATGGAGGGCAGGTCTTCCACCGGTGCATCTTCCGTGGGCTGCTGCTGCCTGTCCTGTGGCGGCACCCCGATGGAGGGGGCGTCTTCCACGCCGATCACACCCTTCGTATGGGTGATGCGGATGGACTGGGCAGCCGCCATTTTTTTGGCGGCGGCATAGATGCGGTCAATCGCGCCTTCATAACGGCGCCCGGCAAGGCTGGCATAGGCCTCCATCTGCGCATCGCGGTCGGCCCTGGTGATGACGGCGGGCCGCACCAGCCATTGCTGGTTGGCCGCTGGTGCCGCCAGCCACTCCGGCACGTCGCTCAGGTCCGTGGAAATGTCGTAAATCTTTGGCTGCTGCCAATAAAGAAAAGCGCCGTAACCGACCACGCCGAGCGGCAGGGCCGAGAGAAGCAGCGCCGCCAGCGCCGAAAGCCCGCCGCGCGCACCCCTGGTCCAAAGCCGCTCGAGGCCGATGAGCGCCAGAAGCACGGCGAGAAGAGCGATACCGGCGGCAATCAGGAGCAGCCCGACAAGATCTGGCGTCGTCAACGGTCCGAAACGGTGGATACCGGCGGCGATGAGAAAAAGCGCCAGCGCCGCAAGGCCCAGATACCGGGAAAGATAGGCTGCAACCGAAAAAGGCCGGACGAAACGCACAGTCATGGAAGCGGATATCCGTTAGATCGCATTGGCTAAAAAGCGTTGCACCCGAATTCTGACAGGGAATCACCTGCATATGATGTCATAGACCGGATTTGCGACGAGGAAAACAAAGGACAATGGCGATCTGCGCTACGACGGCGAGAGCCTGGAATAATTTTCCGCATCGCACATGTTCCAGGGAATAATTCCCCGACAATGAAACAAATACGCAAGTCCATCTCTTAATTGCTGAGGAAATCGGCGTATTGTCGGCGACCTCCCTCGAGAATGCGTGTAAAAAGTGCAACATTCTCGTTTTTTTGCACAATAAAGAGACATCTCATGTCACAGGCAACGACGTCCGCCGGCCCCTCCGGGCCTAAACCCTTTTACCGCAATTTCGGCTTTCAGGTTCTGATCGCCATGGTCATCGGCCTGCTGCTCGGGCTCGTTGCGCGCAACATCGGCCCCGATGCCGCCGGCAGCCCGAACTGGCTTTCGGTGACGCTGCAGACCATCGGCAGCATTTTCGTACAGCTGTTGCGCGCGCTTGTGCCGCCGCTGATCTTCACGGCCATCGTCGCTTCCATCGCCAATCTCAAGAACCTTTCCAATGCGGCAAAGCTCGTGTGGCAGACGCTTTTGTGGTTCGCCATCACGGCGCTTATCGCCGTCGTCATCGGGATCGTGCTCGGCCTCGTCATTCAGCCGGGTGTCAACACGGCGATTGCCAATACGGCAGCCGCCGCACCCTCCTCCACCGGCTCCTGGCTGGACTTCCTCAAGGGTCTGGTTCCTGCCAACGTCTTCGGCCTTGAAGCGTCCACCAAAATCAACAACGGCGCCGGCAGCACCTCGCTGAACTTCAACGTGTTGCAGTTGCTCGTCGTATCGATCGCCTTTGGTGTGGCGGCGCTAAAAGCCGGCAAGGCGGCGGAACCGTTCCTCGCCTTCAACCAGTCGCTGCTCGCCATCGTGCGCAAAATCCTGTGGTGGGTCATCCGCCTCACCCCCATCGGCACCATCGGCCTGCTCGGCCGCGCGGTTGACCAATATGGCTGGACGACGCTGTCGCAGCTCGGCTGGTATGCGGCGGCCGTGTATATCGGTCTGGCGTTGGTACTCTTCGTGGTCTATCCGGCGCTGCTTCTGGCGCATGGCCTGAAGCCGTCGCGGTTCTTTGCAGGCGCATGGCCAGCCATCCAGCTTGCCTTCGTCTCACGTTCCTCCATCGGTACGCTGCCCGTCACCGAAACCGTGACGGAAAAGAGCCTCGGCGTGCCGCGCGAATATGCCGCCTTCTCCGTGCCGCTCGGCGCCACCACCAAGATGGATGGCTGCGCCGCGATCTATCCGGCAATCTCGGCGATCTTCATCGCGCAGTTCTTCCAGGTGCCGCTCGGCATTCAGGAATATGTTCTGATCGTCTTCGTTTCCGTGCTCGGTTCCGCTGCAACGGCCGGCCTGACGGGTGCTGTGGTGATGCTGACGCTGACACTCTCCACCCTCGGCCTGCCGCTGGAGGGCGTGGGCCTGCTGCTCGCCATAGACCCGATCCTCGACATGGGCCGCACGGCTGTCAACGTCGCCGGCCAGGCGCTGGTGCCCACCATCGTCGCCAAGCGCGAAGGCATTCTCAATGAGGCCGTCTACAACAACGCCAAGGACATCGACGCGCTCGATGACCGGGAAGTGGCGGCGGCCTGAGTACTCTGCCGGCTGTGGCGGTCGCGACGTGCGGCCGCCCGGTTTGCAACGCAACTTTCCACCCCGATGCGGCTTTTCCCCAAATGCAAACAGGCGTATCAATCGCGGCAATAAAACTGCCGTACGGCTGTCATATCAGGGAGAAACAAAATGCGTGTTTCCATCGTCCTCGGTTCGCTTGCCGCCATGCTGGCGCTCACCGCCTGCCAGACGCTGACACCGGAAGAGCGGCGGGCGCGGGATGAGGCGACATGCCGGGGATATGGTTTCCGCCCCGGAACGGACCCGATGGCGGGTTGCCTTCTCGATCTGGAGATGGACCGCCGCGCCGATAACCGCGCCTGGCAGGCGCAGATGAACCGCGACATGTTCTACCGCCCCGTGGTGGTGGAGCGGCGCATCATCGTCCAACAGAACCCCTGACGGGAATGAAGGCGACATTGCTTGGCGTCTCGCCCTCTCTCGCCTTCGCAGCCAGCGTCGCCTGCGCCGCCGCAAGCCGGGCGATGGGCACGCGGAAAGGTGAGCAGGACACGTAATCGAGATCCGCATCTTCGCAGAAATGGATCGAGGCCGGATCGCCGCCATGTTCGCCGCAGATGCCGAGCTTCAGTTCCGGCCGCGTCTGGCGGCCGCGTTCGGCGGCGATGCGGATCAGTTCCCCCACACCGTCGAAATCGAGCGAGATGAACGGATCGCGTTCGATGATCCCCTTGCGCTGATAGGTATTGATGAACCGCGCCGCATCGTCACGCGAAATGCCGAAGGTCGTCTGTGTCAGGTCGTTGGTGCCGAAGGAGAAGAATTCCGCGGCTTCCGCAATGACATGGGCGCGTAGTGCCGCACGCGGCAGTTCGATCATGGTGCCGGTGAGATATTCGATCTCCATGCCGGTTTCCTGCGCCACAGCTGCGGCAACACCATCGATGACCGCAGTCACGTAATCCAGCTCGGAGCGGAGGCCGACCAGCGGCACCATGATTTCGGGCACGACGGGTGCGCCGGTAATGCGCGCCGCAGCGACAGCCGCTTCAAAAATGGCGCGTGCCTGCATTTCGGCGATTTCCGGATAGGAAATGGCCAGCCGGCAGCCGCGATGGCCGAGCATGGGGTTGAATTCGTGCAACGCATCCAGCCGCTGGCGGAACACCGTCTGCGGCATGCCCATGGCGGCAGCGACCTCGACGATCTCACCATCGGTCTTCGGCAGGAATTCGTGCAGCGGCGGGTCGAGCAGGCGGATCGTTACCGGCAGGCCGTGCATGATCTGGAACAGCTCGGTAAAATCCGATCGCTGCATGGGCAGAAGCTCGTCAAGCGCTGCCCGCCTGCCCTTTTCGCTTTCGGCGAGGATCATTTCGCGCATCACATGGATGCGGTCGCCCTCGAAGAACATGTGCTCGGTGCGGCAGAGGCCGATACCCTCGGCACCGAAGGCGCGGGCGGCACGGGCGTCGGCAGGCGTATCGGCATTGGTGCGCACCGTCATGCGGCGCAGGCTATCAGCCCATTCCATCAGCTTGCCGAAATCACCCGAAAGTTCCGGCTGTGTCATCGGCACTTCGCCCTTCAGCACCCGGCCGGAAGAACCGTCGATGGTGATGATGTCGCCGCGTTTCAGCATGCAGCCGACGCCGATCAGCACCTTGTTGCGCATATCGACGCGCATGGAGCCGGCGCCGGTGACGCAGGGAATGCCCATGCCGCGCGCCACCACGGCGGCGTGGCTTGTCATGCCGCCACGCGTCGTCAGAATGCCTTCGGCGGCATGCATGCCGTGAATATCTTCCGGGCTGGTTTCGATGCGCACTAGAATGACGCGGCGGCCTTCGGCCTCCGCCGCAACCGCCTCTTCCGCCGTAAAAACGATCTCGCCGGTTGCCGCACCCGGTGAAGCCGGCAGGCCGGAGCCGATGATGGGGCGGGAAATACCGGGATCGATGGTGGGGTGCAGCAGCTGGTCGAGCGATGAGGGCTCGATGCGGCAGACGGCTTCCTCCTGCGAGATCAGCCCCTCCTCCACCATATCGACAGCGATCTTCATGGCGGCGCGGGTGGTGCGCTTGCCGGAACGGGTCTGCAACATCCAGAGCTTGCCGCGCTCGATGGTGAACTCCAGATCCTGCATGTCACGATAGTGGGTTTCCAGCCGCTTGCAGATCGCCAGAAATTCGGAAAAAGCCTCCGGCATCAGCTTTTCCATGGAAGGCTTGTCGGAACCCGATACCAGCCGCGCGGCCTCGGTGATGGATTGCGGCGTGCGGATGCCTGCAACCACGTCTTCCCCTTGCGCATTGACGAGGAATTCGCCGTAAAGCTCCGCCTCGCCGGTCGAGGGATTACGGGTGAAAGCGACGCCGGTTGCCGAGGACGAGCCGAGATTGCCGAAGACCATGGCCTGAACGTTGACCGCCGTGCCCCAGTCGCCCGGAATATTATGCAGGTGCCGGTAGGTCACGGCGCGGTGGTTGGTCCAGCTGGCGAAAACTGCGCCGATGGCACCCCAGAGCTGGACATGACAGTCCTGCGGGAAGGCTTCGCCAAGCTCGTCCTCGATCAGCTTCTTGTAGAGCGAAACGACGTGCTGCCATTCGACAGCCGACATGTCGGTATCGTATTCATGGCCAAGCCGGCCTTTTTCGTCCTCCAGGATTTCCTCGAACATTTCATGATCGAGGCCCATGACGACGTCGCCATACATCTGGATGAAACGGCGGTAGCTGTCCCAGGCGAAACGGGCGTCGCCCGCATCGTGGCCAAGCGCCTCGACCGTGCGGTCGTTGAGCCCGAGGTTGAGGACGGTGTCCATCATGCCGGGCATGGAGGCGCGGGCGCCGGATCGAACAGAGAGAAGCAGCGGCGACTGGCTGCCGCCGAAGGTTTTGCCGGTGACGATCTCCATGCCATGCAGCCCGGCCATGACCTGCAGCTTCAGCTCTTCGGGAAGATCGCGGCCGTTCTTGTGATAAAGCGCGCAGGCATCGGCGATAATCGTGAGGCCGGGGGGAACGGGTAGGCCGAGACTTGCCATTTCGGCAAGGTTCGCGCCCTTGCCGCCCAATATAGCAACGTCACCTGCCCTGCCTTCGGCAGCACCATTGCCGAAGGTATAAACCCATTTTTTCATTCCACGCTCTCCACCCAGAAGCGTTGTCATTTTTCTATCATCTACAGCATTGCCAGCATGTTGGGAACGCCGCAACGTGCAGTTTACATCGCAGTGCAGCATAATTGCGGCGAATTGCGCGCAAGAATTGCCGCAAAGGCCAAATACGGCATGATTGACGCATTCGTGTAGTGCGCTGAAACGGAGTGTTGCCTAAGCCATTCAAATCGCTGCAAAGAGATTATTCATGCAATTTACCCGCCGCCATACGTTGAAATTTGCCGGAATTTCCTGTGCCGCCACCGCTCTTGCCGGGGCGCTCAAAGCGGAAGGGGGTGCAACCCCCGCTAATGCCGCCCTGCCCTTCGCCTTAACGACACCGATGCATGTGGGTCAGGCGGCGCTGCGTGTGCGCGATCTCGATCAGATGATCGAGTACTACCGTTCGGTGCTCGGCATGAACGAGGTGGAAGGCACGGCAAGGGGTGTGACGCTCGGCATCGGCAATGTGCCGCTGCTCGATCTCGTGCACAAGCCGGCAGCGGATTTCGAGAGCCCCACTTCCGCCGGCCTGTTCCACATCGCCTATCTGATGCCCTCCCGCAAGGATCTGGCCCGCTGGCTAGTGCATGCAGCGCTGAAGCAGGTGCCGCTAACGGGTTTTGCCGACCACAATGTCAGCGAGGCGATCTATCTCAACGATCCCGAGGGCAACGGCATCGAGGTTTACAGCGACCGGCCGAAGGACACATGGGTCTGGAACGGTAACGTGGTGAAGATGGGCACCGAACAACTCGATGTCGATGATCTCGTGACGCTGACCGATACCAGAAAAAGCGATTATGAGGCTGCCCCGGCGGGGATGCGTATCGGGCATGTTCACCTACGGGTCGGCGAAATCGCCGCCGCCCGCGCCTTTTACGAAGAGGCCATCGGCCTGCGACCGACGCAGGATGCGCGCTCGGACGCGTCTTTCCTTTCTTCCGGCGGTTATCACCATCATCTGGCGGTGAATACATGGAACAGCAGGGGTGCGAAGGCACGCAACGCTTCCGAAACCGGCCTCGACTGGTTTTCAATTACCGTTCGCAATTCCGCCGATCTGGAAGCGCAGAAGACGCGGCTGCGGGCCGCCGGTTGCGTGCTGGTGGAGATGGAGAATAACGTCGTGGAAGCGATCGACCCCTGGGGCACGCGGCTGCGGCTGGTGCCGGGTTGAGGTTTGAGGCTTTAATTTTGCGGCGAGGAGATGCCGAGAACGCCTGCGCCATATCGTTCGAATTCCGCAAAGCACAGCATCCGCATTCCCTCATTCCTGCGCTCGTCACAGGAATCTAGCCAGCCCAAGTCCTTAGGCTGGAAGAGCTCCTGTCGCCGCGCAGACGCGCGCCGGCTGGATTCCTGTGACGAGCACAGGAATGAGCGAAAAAGGGGCGTGTGCCCCCTAGGAAGAAAGCCTTGCGAGGCCACGGCAGCGGCCTCGCAAGGCATTCCATCCGGTACAGGAAACCGGATGGTGGGGTCTGGAGAGAGCCCTAAGCTTGTGACCAATACATAGCAAAATGCCGCGCGAAGTCGCTCACCCGAATGGGTGAGACAGCGCGATAAATTCCCATTGAGCAAAAGTCGGGAACGTATCCCCCAACAAGCCGCCTCAGACGGCTTCGCGTAACTGTTCGGCGGTCTGCAAATCCACGGAGACGAGTTGCGACACTCCCTGCTCTGCCATGGTGACGCCGAACAGGCGGTTCATGCGCGCCATGGTGATGGGATTGTGGGTGATGATGACGAAGCGGGTTTCCGTAGAAGCCACCATTTCATCCATCAGGTTGCAGTATCGCTCGACATTGTGGTCGTCCAACGGCGCGTCCACCTCGTCCAGCACGCAGATTGGTGCGGGGTTGGTCAGGAAGACCGCGAAGATCAGCGCCATGGCCGTCAGCGCCTGCTCGCCGCCCGAAAGCAATGTCATGGTCTGCGGCTTCTTGCCGGGCGGGCGGGCGAGGATTTCGAGGCCGGCTTCCAGCGGATCGTCGGATTCGATCAGCTGCAATTCCGCTGTGCCGCCGCCGAAGAGATGGGTGAACAGTCGCTGGAACTGCGAATTGACCACGTCGAAGGCGGCGATCAGCCGTTCGCGGCCCTCGCGGTTGAGGTTCTGGATACCGGCGCGCAACTTGCGCACGGCGTCGATGATGTCGTCCCGCTCCTTGATGAGCGCCTCGAGCTTGGCGGAAAGCTCAGCCTGTTCTTCCTCGGCGCGCAGATTGACGGCGCCAAGCCTTTCGCGCTCGATCTTCAGCCGGTCGAGATCACGCTCGACATCGCGTATATCCGGCTTCGGCTGATCCGGGCCAAGGCCGGTCAGGCGAAATGCCATATGTGGCTCGGTATTCAGCGTTTCGCGGATGCGATGTTCCGCCTCCTGCCGTTTTTCGCGGGCGGAGACCAGCCGCTCTTCGGCACGGCCGCGCTTCTCGCGGGCTTCGGCGAGTTCCGAAAGCGCCGTTGCCGCCACCCGGTCGGCGGCGCGCTGCAGGTTTTCCGCCTCGGCCAGCCGGTCGGCGGCAGAGCGGCGGGCGTCTTCGGTCTTTTGCAATTCACTGAGGAGGTTGCGGCGTTTCTCGTCGAACTCCTCGGGTGCAATGTCCAGCTCGGCGATTTCCTCGCGCGCCTCTTCCTCGCGTTCGCGCAGCGTGGCGATATGATCGGCAGCACTTGCCGCCCGCGATTGCCAAGTGGAACGCTCTTGCCCTATCGCCTGGATTCTGCGCTGGCGGCTTTCCGCCTCGCGGCTCACGCCCTCATGGCGGGCGCGCGCTTCCGCCAAGAGCCCGCGGTCGGTGGCGACTTCGAGCTGGCTTTCGCGCAGCTTGAGATCAAGCACGGAAAGATCCGGCGCATCCTCCATTTCGATACGGGCATTTTCTTCCTGAACGGCGATCTCGTCGATTTGGGCGCCGATCTGGTTCAGCGCTTCGGAAACGACATCCCGGCGGCGCAGCAGATCGCCCGAAGCCCGTTCGGCTGAAGTCAGCGCCTCACGCGCCTCGGCAAGCTGTCGGGTCGCAAGCCGGCTCCGGTCACGCACGTCCGAAAGCCGCAATTCGCTGCTTCTGATGTCCTCGGTTTTCGCGGCAAGCTGGTCTTCGGCCTCTTCCAGAATGGAGCGGGCCTCATCCAGTTCTGTCTCGATTTCAACGAGGCGGTTCTTCTGCGACAGGCGAAGTGCTGCTGCACCCGGTGCATCGGCGCTGGCGATATGCCCGTCCCAGCGGAACAGTGCGCCCTCGCGTGTGACCAGTCGCTGGCCAGCTTTCAGCAAAGGCAGAAGGCGACGGGCCTCCGAAACGTCTGCGACGACGCCGATCTGTGCAAGGGCACGTCTAAGCGCATCCGGCGCCTGCGCATAATTCAGAAGCGGTTCGGCACCCTGCGGCAGGGCGGGATCGCCAGCGCCGTCGCCATTTCCGCCCCAATAGGCGGGGGCGCTCGCATCGAGCGGGCTTTCGAGATCGTCGCCCAGCGCCGCGCCCAATGCGGCCTCATAACCGCGCTCCACCGTCATTTCTTCCGCCACCGGCGTGAAACTGCCATTGGCAGCAGCGCTGGAGGCGAGGATTTTGGTGATGGTGCGCGCTTCTGTATCCAGTGCGTTCAGCCGGTTTTTCGCGGCTTCCAGCGGCCCACGCGCCAGTGCTTCGGCGGAACGCGCCTCGGCAACGGCGGCCTCGGCCTCTTCCACGACAATCAAAGCGTCCTCGACCGCGATCTCAGCCGCCTCTACAGCTTCGCGCCGCTCCGCAGGATCGGGAAGGCCGGAGAGCTTTTCGTCGACGGCGTCAACCTCGGCGGATGCTTCCTGCGATTGCCGCTCGAGCCTCAGCTTGCGATCGGAAAGCTCGCGGATCGCCCGCTCCAACTGCTGGCGGCCGGCAGCGGCTTCCGCGCGCTCGGCGGTGATTGATGTGAAGATGGCTTCGCTTTCCGACAGCTTGACGGCCGCAGCCTCGAAGGCCTCGCGCATCTCGTCCGCGTGGCGACCGGAATCGGAGAGGATTTCGAGGAGTTCGGCCTCTTCTTCATCAAGCCGCGCGAGTATCTGGGCATTATCGGCGACCAGCCGTTCCTCGCGGACGATATCTTCGCCAAGCTGCGAGAGACGGCGGGCCAGCTCGTCGCGGCGGCGCAGCAGGCGGTTCGCCTCGTCATCCAGCTGGGTGCGGGCGATCTGCAGGCGTTGCAGGGCGGCGGCGACGCGGGCCTCGTCCTCGCGCAGCTCCGGCAGCTTCAGGCTGGCGATGGCCTGCTGCTTGGCCGCCTCCATCTGGGCTTGCGCCTTTTCGGCGACGATGTTGGTCGCCTGATTAAGCGCGCTTTCCGCCTCGCCTTCCGCTTCCTTCGCCTCCACCCAGCGGATGTGCAGAAGGGTCGCCTCGCGGGCGCGGATATCCGCCGACAGCATCTTGAAGCGGTTGGCCTGGCGCGCCTGACGCTTCAGGCTTTCGATCTGGCTTTCGAGCTGGGCCGTCACGTCTTCCAGCCGCTCCAGATTGGTTTCGGCGGCGCGCAGGCGAAGCTCGGCCTCGTGGCGGCGGGAATGCAGGCCGGAAATGCCGGCCGCCTCTTCCAGCAGCTGGCGACGAGCCTGCGGCTTGGCGTTGATAAGTTCGCCGATGCGGCCCTGCCCCACCATGGAGGGCGAGCGTGCGCCGGTGGAGGCATCGGCAAACAGCAGTTGCACATCCTTGGCACGCGCTTCCTTGCCGTTGATACGATAAACGGAGCCGTTTTCACGTTCGATGCGGCGCGTCACCTGAATTTCATCGGCATCGTTGAAGGCGGCGGGCGCGGTGCGGTCGGAATTGTCGAGATAAAGGCCGACTTCGGCGGTGTTTCTGGCCGGGCGATTGCCGGAGCCGGAGAAGATGACGTCATCCATGCCGGATGCGCGCATGTTCTTGTAGGAGTTTTCGCCCATCACCCAGCGCAGCGCTTCGACCAGATTGGACTTGCCGCAGCCATTCGGACCGACAACGCCGGTCAGACCGGGCTCGATGATGAATTCCGATGGTTCAACGAAGGACTTGAAACCGACGACGCGGAGCTTGTTGAACTTCATGCCGCCATGCTCCGGATATAAAAACGGCAATAAAAAACGGGCGTGCGGACATGTCCGCCGCCCGTTTTATGAAGGCTTCGGTGATCAGAGCAGCTTGTCGATGACAGCCGACATGGTTTCAACCGACATGTCTCCTGCGTATTTTTTGCCGTTGATGATGAAAGTCGGCGTGGAGTTGACGCCGAATTCCGTCGCACCGCGTTGCATGGTTGCGTTCACATCATCCAGAAGTTTCTGGTTCGTCAAGCAGGCCTCGAAAGACTCCTGTGAGAAACCGGCCATTTTCGACATTTGCAGCAGGGCGGCACGTGCATCCTGGGCGGTTGCCCAGCTCTGCTGCTGCTTGAACAGCATGGAAACGAAGGGGAAATACTGTCCTTCCGGTGCGCAGCGCGCCAGCATGAAGGCGGCAGCGGCGCGCGGATCGAACGGGAATTCGCGCAGCACGAAATAGACCTTGCCGGTATCGATGTACTTCTTCTTGATTTCTTCGAAGGTCTTGTTGTGGAAGTTAGCGCAGTGCGGGCAGGTCATCGACATATATTCGACGATCTTGACGGGTGCGTTGGCATCACCGAGCGCTGCTTCCGGCAGCGGGCCGGGCTTCATGACAGCAGCCATATCCACATCACCGGTGGATTCAGGCAATTCCTGCGCCTGGGCAATACCGGGCGTGAAGGCAAACGGCAGAGCCGTGGCAACGGCGGCAAGGGCAACACCGCCGAGAAGGCTGCGACGGGAAATGGTCAGTTCGGGAAAATGCATGAAAGCACCTGTTGGTAATAGACTCTATTGTCCGTTGATTCCGATATAGCGACGGCCTGTTCATCACAAGCGGGGTTTTGGACTCTTCTTGTCAAAGAATTGTGACCAGTCAAGGACAACCGCATCGATCAAATGCTTCGGCCGCGCGGCTTCTTCTGCAAGACCGCCGTGCCGAGCCGTTCCACCGCCTTGCGCAATGCCTCGCTCTCGATGCCTTCCATCATGTCATCGAGACGTTTTGCCGCATCGCCGCGCAGGGGCTGTGGTTTGCGCCGGCGGGTGATGGCCTGCGACACCGGCTTCTGCACGATCCTGATCTGGCGCACCGCCGGGAAGCCGAAAAAGCCGTTGATGCGGGCAATCAGTTCGCCCTGCGCATGGGTGAGAAACAGGGCACGCGCGCCTTCGCAGGCGATCGTCAGCACGCCGGGCTGATAACCACCGCGATCCGGGCCTTCGTCGCGGCGTGGCCAGGTGATCTTTTCGGGCCGTGTGCAATCGGCAAAATCGTCGCCGGCAATCTCGTCCCAGGAGCCGAGCAGCGCGGTGTTGATGCCGGCGCGTTTCGACAGGACCGGGTCCATGATGCCATTGGCAACTTCGGCGATCTGGACGACGCCTTTCCTCTGTTGAACGCCCTTCTGGGGATAACGCATGTTTCACTCACGTTTTGGGAGCCGGCGAATCCGCATGTTCTTGATCGCCCGCTTCTTATGTCCCAACTATAGGCCAAATCGAACAGAAACGGCAAACCATGCTTCAAAAAACCGCCTCGTCGTCTTATGCGCAGATGCTGCTCGCATGGTACGACCGGCATCATCGCGAATTGCCCTGGCGCACCTCCCCGGCCATGGCGGCGCAGGGAAAACGTTCCGATCCCTATCACGTCTGGCTTTCCGAAGTGATGCTGCAGCAGACGACGGTGCAGGCGGTCAAACCCTATTTCCTGAAGTTTCTCGCCGCCTGGCCGCGTGTTGGCGATCTGGCGGCGGCACCGGTCGAGGATGTCATGGCCGCATGGGCGGGGCTGGGTTATTACGCCCGCGCCCGCAACCTGAAGAAATGCGCGGAAGCCGTCGCGCGCGAACATGGCGGCGTCTTTCCGGATACGGAAGAGGGCCTGAAGCAATTGCCCGGCATCGGCGATTATACGTCCGCCGCGGTGGCGGCCATCGCCTTCAACCGGCAGGCTGCTGTCATGGACGGCAATGTGGAGCGCGTCATCTCGCGCCTCTTTGTCATCGATGCGCCCCTGCCCGGCTCCAAGCCAGCGATGAAAATGAAGGTCGCCGAACTGACGCCCGCAGACCGACCCGGCGATTTTGCCCAGGCGATGATGGACCTCGGCGCAACGATCTGCACGCCGAAGCGGCCGGCCTGCGCGCTCTGTCCGTTCAATGGCGTCTGTCTGGCGCTTGCGGAAGACGAGCCGGAACGGTTTCCGGTGAAAGCCGCGAAAAAGGCAAAGCCGGTGCGGCTCGGGGCTGCTTTTGTGGCCGTCAATACAGAAGGTGAAATCCTGTTGCGACGGCGCATCGACAGCGGGCTTCTGGGCGGCATGACCGAGGTGCCGACAACGGCATGGACCGCCCGTCTGGATGGCGGCACGGAGGTGAGCCACGCGCCCTTTGCCGCCGACTGGCAGGCGGCGGGCGTCATCGTGCATGTCTTCACCCATTTCGAACTGCGGCTGACAGTCTATCGCGCGCAGGTGCCGGACAGGCTTCAGACCGGCCCGGATGACGGATGGTGGGAGCCGGTTACAAATCTTGACGCGCAGGCGCTGCCAACGGTGATGAAGAAAGTCATCGCGCAGGCTATTCCATCCACGCATCGGCCCGAAAATCGGAATCGATTTTCGACAGGAACGATGCGCAACTCAAAGTTTTAGAGCGTTTTTCAGACGCTCTAATATCCGATGAAAGCAGGAAATTTCGATGACCCAGATTGAGCATATCGTATTCGACATCGGCAAGGTGCTGATCCACTACGATCCGCATATTCCCTATAGCCGCCTTATCCCCGATGCCGACGAGCGCCAATGGTTCTTCGACAATGTCTGCACCCATAACTGGAACCTCGAGCAGGATCGCGGCCGCCGCTGGGAGGACGCCGAGGCCTTGTTGGTTGAGAAATTCCCGGACCGGGAAGAGCACATCCGCTCCTTCCGCAAGTTCTGGCATGAGATGGTCTCGCATTCCTACGACGACAGCGTCGCAATCATGGTCGGGCTGATCAACAGCGGCCATGACGTGACGATGCTCACCAACTTCGCCTCCGACACTTTTCGCGAGGCGCAGAAGATGTTTCCCTTCCTCACCTTGCCGCGCGGCGTCACCGTCTCTGGCGATGTGAAGCTGCTGAAGCCTGACGTGGCGATCTATGAGCTGCACGCCAGGGAATTCGGCCTTAACCCCGCCGCTAGCATCTTCATTGACGATACGCTCGCAAATGTCGAAGGCGCAAAAGAAGCCGGCTGGCAGGCGGTGCATTTTACCGGCGCCGAGAAACTGAAGCAGGATTTGCATGCTTTTGGGGTGGAGGTTTAATCATGCACAGATCAGGAAAAGAAATTGGCGCAGGCGGAAATGGCGGTCTCCGGCCTGCGCCAGTCCTGCCGCAAGCGGCATCGGACGCAATGTTTTTGTGAGCTTTCCGAACCGGATTTTCACAACCATTGCTCTGATTTGAGACAGTATTGTTCGTCTCTTGCGCGAAACTTGCCTGACTAAAATAATATATTCGAAAATACCAACGCCCGACACCGAGGTGCCGGGCGTTGGTCGTTCTCCATCCGGGACTGAAGGTACTAAACCGGACGGAGACGTATGCTGGCAAGGGCGGGCGGTGGATCGTCCGTCTTCAGCCTTTTGGACTTTCGACTATTCGGCCTTTGCCATTTCACTGCGGATGATGGCTCTGAGATCGTCGATCGGCTTCAGGTCGTCGCCGTCTTCGAAGTGCCAGAACGTCCATCCGTTGCATGCGTCGAGACCCTGCACCTTCGCGCCGAGGCGGTGGATGGAGCCGGCGGTTCCGGCGGATGCAAGCGTACCATCCGCACGAATAATGGCGCTATAACGGCGCTTCGCATCCGTCAGCACCTGGCCGGGGCGGACGAGGCCGCTTTCCAGCAAGGTGTTGAAGGCAACGCGGGGCTCGGCCTTCTTGCCGGTCATGACGGTCAGTTCCGCCTTGCCGAGCGGCTCGACGGCGGCGATGCGGGCGGACGCCGCGTCGATATAATCCTGCTCGCGCTCAATGCCGACAAAGTGACGGCCGAGACGTTTTGCAACAGCACCCGTGGTGCCGGAGCCGAAGAACGGATCGAGCACGACATCGCCCGGCTTGGTGGACGCCATGATGATGCGCGCCAGCAAGGCTTCCGGCTTCTGGGTGGGATGCACCTTCTTGCCGTCCTCGCCCTTCAGCCGCTCATTGCCGCTGCAGATCGGGAACAGCCAGTCCGAGCGCATCTGCACATCGTCGTTGGAAGCCTTCAGCGCATCGTAATTAAAGGTATAGCTCTTGGCTTTCGGATCGCGGCTCGCCCAGATCATCGTCTCATGGGCGTTCTGGAAACGGCGGCCCTTGAAATTGGGCATGGGGTTGGTCTTGCGCCAGACGATATCGTTGAGGATCCAGAAATCGAGGTTCTGGAGCATGGCGCCAACGCGGAAAATATTGTGATAGGAGCCGATGACCCAGATGGTGCCATTGGGCTTCAGCACACGGCGGCAGGCGAGCAGCCAGGCGCGGGTGAAGGCATCATAGGCCTCGAAGGAGGCGAACTGGTCCCACTCGTCATCGACGGCGTCGACCAGCGACTGGTCGGGCCGGTGCAGCGTGCCGCCAAGCTGGAGATTATAGGGCGGATCGGCGAAAATCGCATCCACCGACTGGCTCGGTAGGGCATCCAAGGCAGCGACACAATCACCTTTGATGATGCTGTCTTTCCAGGCGTCACTCTCACCCGCACGATCAAAACCGGCACGCCGAAAATCGGCCAGCGGAAAAACTGCTGCCATTGGTACTCGCTCCATACGCTTACTCTCTACTGATGCTTATGGTTACCGAAGATGGTTATCAAAGCCTGAACAAGTCACGGAAAATGCGAAATAAATCGCTGTCGCGGCACGCAGGCGCGATTTGCGGCGGCCGGCGGGGAACCCGAAGCCGGGCAAAAACGTTGTGCACAATGGGTTCTCCTGTCCCCGCATATCGGCGCGGCGGGAGGAGCCATGATGGCAGGGGGTAATCCGCAATGGGGTCCGTGATGAAAATGGCTTCTTTTTCCATGAGTGTCGCCTGCGCCGCACTTTTCGCAACGGCGCTGCCGGCGGCCTCGCAGGCGCAGCAACCGGCCCCGCAATATAACGTCGTCACCGATGCGGTCCTGTTCGATGGCGGCCCCTCGCTCGGCAACAGCGACAGGGTGCGTTGGGATTTCTACAAGGCAGACCGCTCCGGCGGCCGCACCGACGACAATGCCGGCGGGTCCTATGACGCCACCTTCGAGGCGAAACTGCCGGCGGGCAAATATGTCGGGGTCGCGGCGCTCGGCAATGTGACCCGCGAAGTGTCGTTCGAGGTCAAGGACGGAAGCGTCGCGAGGCCGAAAGTAAATTTCGATGCGGCCGAATTAACCGTCGTGCCGAAGCGCAGCGCCGGCGGCGATGTGGAGACGCAGGCGAAAACCGAAATCACCAAGGGCGACTTCAAGGACAGTGTCTATGGGCAGAATACTGTCTTCGTGCCGGCCGGCGAAATCACCCTCACCGGCAGCATCGGCCCGGCGCGGGCTGAGGAGACGCTTGCCATCAAGGCCGGCGATAAGATCAGCCACGAGCTGGTGATTCCAAGCGGCGTTGTCGTTGCCAAGGCGGTTTATGCGGAAGGCGGCAGGGCCGTCGAAACGGATGATATCCGCTTCGAGGCCATGTCGGCCAAGGAAACACTCGATGGCACGCGCCAGACCATCAACGGCACTTACGGCACCGGCAAGATGATGGAAATGCCGGCCGGGGATTTCGTCATGCGCGCCCGTCTCGGCAAGGTGACGGTGGAACAGCCCTTCACCATGACTGCCGGACAACGCACGGAAATTACCCTCAATCTCGATGCCGGCGTTCTCGCCATCACCGCCCCTGGTGCTGAACGGATCGATATCGTCGAAACGACCAAGGATCTTCAGGGCACGCAGAAGGAGATTTCCGGTCGTTACGGCACGAAACATCAGGAAACCCTGCATCCGGGCGATTATTCGGTGAAGGTAAGCTACGACAAGAAATCCGGTCGCGAGCCGAAGGAAATCAAGGCGACGGTCAAGGCGGCGGAGCGGACCGAGACGACGGTGGCGGAGTAATTGCGGCGGGGCGCTTGTTCCCTGCTCCCTCTCACCTCATCCCTGTGACAAGCACAGGGATGAGGGCCGGCGGAATTTAGAACATCAGAATTTCCGGCCGGAAGGCCCATATTTGGGCCTGAGCATCGGATGGCTGGAAAGACCCGCCTCATCCTTCGGCACCACCTGCAACGGCGCGCCGATTTTCACGCCGGCAAATCCCGAGGCCGCGATGCGGTCGCACAGCCTGATCCACTGGCAGCCGCGACAGGCCTGCCGGATGTCTCCAGCGACAAAAGCCAAGCGCATCTTGGTGAGAAAATCCGGCGTCACCCGCAGCCTTTTACCGGCGGCCAGTGCCTCGCCCAGAAGCGCCGACACCGACAGACGGGCCGTCTCGTCCCGCTGCACAATGCCTTCGTTGAAACAGTGGGCGTGGCTTTCGCAGAGCAGACCTTCGCAGATATCGTCCGCCCCTTCCACCAGTTCGATATCCTCGCCCGCATTCAGCCGGGCGGCGACACGGTCATAATTTTCGACGAAGCCGGACGTATATCCCTTGCCCACATAGGTCAGCATACAGAGAAGATGGTGGGGGCGGAGACGGACGGTCACGGGCCCGTCCTATCCGACGATGGCGAAGGCGTCGCGCACCGAGCCGGACGAGGTGCGGATCGCCTTGCGGCCGATCCATTGCACATGCCCGTCGAGGATACGCACCGCCTCTTCGGCGCGGCCGCCGCGCAGCGCGTCGATGATCGCGCGGTGATCGGTATCGGTACGACGCTCCCAGCCGGCGCGCCAGGCGGAAAACAGGAAGCGGGCGCTCGCCGCATGCAATCCGTCGATCGCCTCCATCAAACGTGGCATGTTGCAGGGCGCGGTGATGAGGCGATGGAAACGACGATTGGCCTCCTCCCAATGCTGCACATCGACGGCGCTGTCGCCTTCGAGCGTTGCGGCCTCCGCCTGGTCGAGAATGGCTGAAGTCATGTTGGGAATGGCGTGGCGCAGCGCCAGAACTTCAAGGGCGGCGCGCATTTCCGCCACCTCGCGCACATCGTCAAGGCCGAAATCCGCCACCCGGACACCCCGGCGCGGAATGCTGGCCGCCAGTCCCTGCGCTTCCAGCCGCCGGAATGCCTCGCGCACCGGCACATGCGAGGCGCCGAATTCGGCGGCAATGTGGTCCTGCCGCAACCTTTCGCCCGGTGACAGCTCACCGCGAACGATACGCTCGGCAAGCGTGCGGCTGATGCGCGCGGCAATGGTGTCTTCGGGCGTGGTTTTTTCTGGCTTGGGCATACTATCCCTTAACGCATATGGCCCGGCCCTGTGTAGCGGTTTTTAGGGACCTCAAACCTAATATTCAAAGCCCGGCAGCCGCTTACCCGTTCCTCGCCAAGCTATGAGCCCGGCGGGACCGACCCTTGCGGGTGAACCGGTTGAGCTTGGCGCGGACATGGTCTAAAAGCCCGGCATCATTTTCTTCCGAACAAATCCGAAAAAGGGAGCGCCCATGAGCGGCTTCGACCTCATTATTTTCGACTGCGACGGCGTTCTGGTCGATTCCGAAATCATCGCGGCGCAGGTGGAGTCCCGGCTTTTGACGGAGGCCGGATATCCGATCTCCGTCGAGGAAATGGGCGAGCGTTTCGCCGGCATGACCTGGAAGAACATTCTGCTGCAAGTGGAAAGCGAAGCCAGCATTCCGCTCTCCGCCTCGCTGCTCGACAAGTCTGAAAAGCTGCTCGACATGCGATTGGAGCGCGACGTGAAGATCATCGACGGTGTGAAGTTCGCGCTATCGCGCCTGACGACACCGCGCTGCATCTGCTCGAACTCATCGAGCCACCGCCTCGACATGATGCTGACGAAGGTGGGGCTGAAGCCCTATTTCGCGCCGCATATCTATTCCGCCAAGGACCTTGGGGCCGACCGCGTGAAGCCCAAGCCCGACATCTTCCTGCACGGTGCGGCGCAATTCGGCGTTTCCCCCGACCGCGTGGTCGTGGTCGAGGATTCCGTGCACGGCATCCACGGCGCTAAGGCCGCCGGCATGCGCGTCATCGGCTTTACCGGCGCATCCCACACCTATCCGAGCCACGCCGACCGGCTGACGGATGCGGGTGCGGAAACGGTGATTTCGCGCATGCAGGACCTGCCGGCCGTGATCGCGGCGATGGCGGAGTGGGAAGGCGCTTTTTAGTTGCTGGCTTTCGCCCAAACGCCACTTCGTCATGCTAGGGCTTGTCCCGAGCATCTGCAAAGGTTTGAATTTACGTGAGGTGTCTGGATCCTCGGGACAAGCCCGAGGATGACGTCGCGTATGAGGAATATTCCTCCGTAGTCCAACCGGAGCCCGCAAAAGCAGCCCCGGTTTTTCACATCTAGCCCGTAAAATCACCGGCGCTTGGTCTTGGCCTTCGCACCCTGCTCGGCAAATCCGATATAGACGCTGACAGACCGCGGCGCGCCGCCCGGTCCGTTGGGGATGGCGACGTGGTCGTTGTTGAAGATGAACTGCGTGCCAGCACCGCCTGCGGGGAGATCTATGGCGAAGTTGGTCGTTTCGCCGAAAATCTCGCCGTCGCCGTCCTT
Organism: Agrobacterium salinitolerans; assembly: GCF_027498475.1. Taxonomy (NCBI): domain Bacteria; kingdom Pseudomonadati; phylum Pseudomonadota; class Alphaproteobacteria; order Hyphomicrobiales; family Rhizobiaceae; genus Agrobacterium; species Agrobacterium salinitolerans. The sequence goes on from NZ_JAPZLN010000001.1 coordinate 39,097, forward strand.
CACCGTCACGCGGATCGGCACGGTCACGCGGCCGGGCTTGCCCATCGGGCCGGGAACGAGGCGGCCCTGCGCCAAGACGTTCACAGTCAGTGTCGTTTCATTGGCGGTGCAGGAGCGTGTCGTGTCTGACAGCGACACCTGATAGGCGAGTTTCTGCGGATCGTCCTTGGCGCCACCGGCGTAAACGCGATGGACGGCATTGGCGTCGAGAACCGTCACCGTCGGGCAGTTGGCCTGCACAACCGGGGTCACGGCATTGGCCTGCGCGGCTGGAGGATTGACGGCAAGCGAGTCCGACGGGTTGGATGAATTGCATCCTGCAACGACGGCCAGAAGCGACATCGCGGCGGACAAACGCAAGAAATTCCCTGACACTCTTCTAATTCCCTCTCCATTGTCCCGGAACCGAACCGGAGACGCTGTTTATTGACCTTTCACGCAGGTTGGCGATGGTCTATAGCAGCGACGCCGGAAAAAATCGATTGGCATGTTCGGTTTTGCTTGAATTTTCAAAAAAGCCCTTCATTACCTCGCCAATCGCCTCATTCCGGCGGGATGCTGCTGATAAAGAGCCGGCAACGGCACGGACAGACCGGTAAACGACAAGGGACTATCTCGTGAAATATGTATCGACCAGGGGTGCGGCCCCTTCGCTTGGTTTCTGCGACGCGCTGCTGGCAGGCCTTGGCCGTGATGGCGGGCTTTACGTGCCGCGCGAATGGCCCTCCATGTCGAAAAAGGAAATCCGCAACCTGCGCGGAAAATCCTATCAGGACGTCGCCTTCGAGGTTCTCTACCGTTTCACCGGCGGCGAAATTCCGGCCGACAAGTTCAAGGCAATGATCGCCGACGCCTATGCGACGTTCCGCCATCCGGCCGTGGCACCCCTGACGCAGACCGGGCCGAACACCTTCGTGCTGGAGCTTTTCCACGGCACCACGCTTGCCTTCAAGGACGTGGCGATGCAGCTTCTCGCCCGCCTGATGGATTATACGCTGGCTGAGCGCGGCGAGCGCGCCACCATCGTCGGCGCCACCTCCGGCGACACGGGCGGCGCAGCCATCGACGCCTTTGCCGGGCGCGAGCGCACCGATATCTTCATCCTTTTCCCCAATGGCAAGGTTTCGCCGGTGCAGCAGCGCCAGATGACGACGTCGACCGCCTCCAACGTGCATGCGCTGGCGATCAATGGCAATTTCGACGATTGCCAGACGCTGGTGAAGGAAATGTTCAACGACGTGAAGTTCCGCGACGGCGTGAAGCTTTCCGGCGTCAACTCCATCAACTGGGCGCGCATCATGGCGCAGGTGGTCTATTATTTCACCGCGTCTCTCTCGCTCGGCGGTCCCGACCGGAAGATTTCCTTCACGGTTCCAACAGGCAATTTCGGCGATATCTTCGCCGGTTACGTCGCCAAGAAGATGGGTCTGCCGATCGACAAGCTTGTCATCGCCACCAATGACAACGATATTCTGGCGCGCACGCTGAAGACCGGCCGTTACGAGATGCGCGGCGTCAAGCCGACCACCTCACCTTCGATGGACATCCAGATTTCGTCCAACTTCGAGCGCCTGCTGTTTGAAGCCTATGGCCGTGATTCCGCTGCGGTAAAGGCGTCTATGGACGGCCTTAAGCAGTCGGGAGCCTTTGAAATTCCGCCGCATGCGCTGAAATTCATCAAGAAGGATTTCCGCGCCGGCCGCGCCACCGAAAAGCAGGTGGCGGCGACCATTCGCGACACGCTCGAGAAAACCGGTTACCTCATCGATCCGCATACGGCGACAGGCGTTTTCGTGGCTGAGAAACACGAAAAAGCGTCAAGCCCGATGGTGGTTCTGTCTACCGCCCACCCGGCAAAATTCCCGGCCGCTGTAAAATCCGCTTGCGCAATCGAGCCTGCGCTTCCAGTATGGCTAGCCGATATTATGAACCGGGAGGAGCGTTTCGACATTCTGGACGCAGAGCTGAAAGCCGTGGAAACCTTCATTGGCCAACATGCACGCGCCGGCAAATAGAGACGCGGAAAGACGTTGAGTATGAAAGTTAATGTGACCCGGCTTTCGTCCGGGTTGACCGTTGTTACGGAAAGAATGCCACATCTCGAAAGCGTTGCTCTTGGGGTGTGGATCAAATCCGGCTCCCGCAACGAGACGACTGCCGAACACGGCATCGCCCATCTTCTCGAACATATGGCGTTCAAGGGCACGGCGCGCCGCACCGCCCGGCAGATCGCCGAAGAGATCGAAAATGTCGGCGGCGAAGTCAACGCCGCGACATCGACGGAAACGACCTCCTACTACGCCCGCGTCCTGAAAGACCACGTCCCCCTCGCCGTCGATATCCTTGCCGACATTCTGACGGAATCGCTGTTCGACGAAGACGAACTCGAGCGTGAGAAAAACGTCATTCTGCAGGAAATCGGTGCCGCCACCGATACGCCCGACGACGTGATCTTCGACAATTTCTCCGGTATCGCCTATCGCGACCAGACCATCGGCCGCCCGATCCTCGGCACGCCGGACACCGTCCAATCCTTCACCACCGGCCAGATCAGGCACTATCTCGCCCGCAACTACACGACGGACCGCATCTTTGTCGTGGCGGCCGGCGCAGTCGATCACGAAAGCTTCGTGAAGCAGGTCGAAGAGCGTTTCGCCTCGCTGCCGCTCGTGCCAGCGGCAACGCCTGTCATGGAAAAGGCGATCTATACCGGCGGCGAAATCCGCGAGACGCGCGACCTCATGGATGCGCAGGTGCTGCTGGGTTTCGAGGGCAAGGCCTATCACGCCCGCGACTTCTACTGTTCGCAAATCCTCGCCAATATTCTCGGCGGCGGCATGTCATCGCGCCTGTTCCAGGAAGTGCGTGAGTCCCGCGGCCTGTGTTACTCCGTTTACGCCTTTCATTGGGGCTTTTCCGATACCGGCATTTTCGGCGTTCATGCGGCGACCGGAGGCAACGACCTGCCGGAACTGATGCCCGTCATCATCGACGAATTGCGCAAGTCTTCGGAGATCATCCATCAGGACGAAATCAACCGCGCCCGTGCGCAGATCCGTGCGCAATTGCTGATGGGACAGGAAAGCCCGGCAGCCCGCGCCGGCCAGATTGCCCGGCAGATGATGCTTTATGGCCGCCCCATCCCCAATGAGGAGATGATGACGCGCCTGGAGGACATTACCCGTGAACGCCTGACCGATCTTGCAGGACGGCTGTTTTTCGAGACAGTACCGACACTCTCCGCCATTGGTCCGCTCGAACATCTGCCCCCTCTCTCAGACATGACTGCCGCGCTTTCCGCGCAGCAGCCTGCAAGGATAAAGGCGAACGGATAAACCACTATGAGAGCGGGACTTAAAGGCGGAGACCGCTCACATCATTCGCCACCCCGCCCGCGGGTGGCGAAATCTGCCGAACAGGGATCGTGAATGCTGCGTTTTCTTTCCCGACATAGCGACACGCCCGAACTGCGCAGCGCCAATCACCTTCTCAGACTGCCGCGTTATGGCGATTTCAAGCAGTGGCATGTGCTGCGCTCGGAAAGCCGCCACTTTCTGCAGCCATGGGAGCCGACCTGGCGGCCGGACGAGCTGACGGAAAGCGCTTTCCGCACGCGCGTGGTGCGCAACGGCCAGGAATTTTCCTCCGGCACCGCCGTTTCCTTTTTGCTGTTCGAGAAAGAGACGCTGCTGGTCGGCGGCATCACCATCGGTTACATCCGCCGGGGTGCGGCGCAAAGCTGCATGATCGGATACTGGATCGGCGAGCGGCACGCCGCCCAAGGCCATATGTCTGCCGCATTAAAATTGGTAATACCATACATCTTTACCGGACTTCAGTTGCACCGTATCGAGGCAGCCTGTATTCCGGAAAACTTCAAAAGCATCCGGCTTCTCGAAAAAGCCGGGTTCCAGCGGGAAGGCCTCTTGCGGGAATATCTGAAAATCAATGGCCAATGGCGGGATCATATGATGTTTTCCCTTCTTGCCGACAAGCAAAGCTCCGGCGGAACGAAGTACGATACATGACCTACAATCACACTGCGCCTCGCCTTGCGAAACGTCTGGCGGCAATCGTGCTGGCTGCGCCGATTTTCCTGCTTTTCCTGCTTTTCTCCTCCTATTCCTACGCCTTCGAACCGGTGAAGATTTCCCGTGACGACACGGCGCTCGATCTCACCGCAACGACCGATATCTATGCCAATCAGGGCGAAGCCTTTCAGGTCTCGACCGCACCCGGCCCTGACGGTATCCGCCGCCGTATCGAAGTGCGCGCCAGTTCCGAAGACCATCAGGGTGACTGGGCGGTTTTTGCGCTCGCCAACGTTTCCGAAGAGCAGCTGGAGCGCGTGATCGTCGCGCCGCATTTCCGCCTCGTCAATTCCAAGCTGTTCTGGCCCGATCTCGGCTCGCAGCGCATCATCGCGATCACGCCGAGCGAGGGCTTTGCGCTCGACCGGCAGCCCAGCCCGGATGCTGACGTCTTCCGCATCACGCTCAATCCCGGCTCCGTCATCACCTTCGTCGCCGAGCTTTCGACGCCGCAGTTGCCGCAGATTTATCTTTGGGAACCGGAAGCCTACAAGGACACGATCAACGCGTTTACGCTCTATCGCGGCATCGTGCTCGGCATCGCCGGCCTACTGGCCGTGCTGCTCACCATCCTGTTCGTGGTCAAGGGTACTTCGGTTCTGCCAGCCTCGGCAGCGCTCGCCTGGGCGGTTCTGGCCTATATCTGCGTCGATTTCGGCTTCCTTGAAAAACTCATCACGGTCACCTCAAGCGATCAACGAATATGGAGGGCGGGCGCCGAAGTGGCGCTCGCATCCAGCTTCGTCGTCTTCCTCTTTACCTACCTCAACCTCAACCGATGGCACGCGCATCTGGGTTATGCGACCTTTGCCTGGGTGGTGGGACTGGCGCTGCTGTTCGGCGTGGCGATCTACGATCCATCGGTTGCGTCGGGTATTGCGCGCGTTTCCTTCGCGCTGACGGCAACTGCGGGCATCGCGCTCATCATCTATCTCGGTTTCAACAAATACGACCGGGCAATCCTGCTCGTCCCATCCTGGGCGTTGATCCTCGTCTGGCTGTTCGGCAGCTGGCTGACGGTGACCGGGCAGCTCGACAATGACATCGTGCAGCCCGCGCTTGGCGGCGGGCTGGTGCTGATCGTGCTTCTCATCGGCTTCACCGTCATTCAGCACGCCTTTGCCGGCAGCGCCTATCAGCAGGGGCTGTTCTCCGATCTCGAACGCCAGTCACTGGCGCTGACGGGCAGCGGCGACACGGTCTGGGACTGGGATGTGACGCGCGACCGCATCGTCACCACACCTGACATTTCCAACCGGCTTGGGCTGGAGCCGGGCACCATGCACGGTGCCGCGCGCAACTGGCTGCCGCGTCTGCACCCTGATGACCGCGACCGGTTCAAGGCGACGCTCGACGTGCTGCTCGACCATCGCAAGGGCCGTCTGAACCACGAATTCCGCATTCGCGCCGAAGACGGGCATTTCCACTGGCTGCAAATCCGCGCCCGTCCGGTTCTTGGCTCCAACGGCGAAATCATTCGCTGCGTCGGCACCATCACCGATATCACCGAACAGAAAAATTCGGTGGAACGGCTGTTGCAGGATGCGATGAACGATAATCTGACCGGGCTTCCGAACCGGCAGGTCTTTCTCGACCGGCTGCAATCTATCCTCAACCTCTCCCCCGACAGCGAGGGCGTGCGCCCGACCGTGATGGCGATCGATATCGACCGCTACAAGCTGGTCAATGACACGCTCGGCATCGCTGCCGGCGACAATATTCTGATTGCGTTGACCCGACGTCTGCGCCGTCTGCTCAAACCGCAGGATACGCTGGCGCGTCTCGGCGGCGATGAATTCGGCCTGATCCTGACTTCCGAGCGTGACCCGCAGCGTGTCGCGGATTTTGCCGATGCGGTGAACAAGGCGATCATGGTGCCGATCAACTTCGCCAACCGCGAAATCATCCTCACCGCCTCCATCGGTCTCGTCTCGTGGATCGACCAGCAGGAAAGTGCGGCCGGATTGCTCAGCGATGCGGAACTGGCCATGTATCGCGCCAAGCGCGCCGGCGGCAACCGCGTCGAGCCGTTCCGCCCCGCTTTCCGCACGTCCGGCACCGACCGCCTGCAGATGGAAAGCGACCTTCGCCGGGCTATCGAGCGCAAGGAACTGTCGCTCGCCTATCAGCCGATCGTCAAGCTTGACGATGGCGAACTGGCCGGTTTCGAGGCGTTGATGCGCTGGGAGCATCCCAAGCGCGGCAATATTCCGCCAAGCGAGTTCATTCCGATTGCCGAGGCGTCCGGACTGATCGAGCCGCTCGGCATGTTTGCGCTGGAGCGCGCCGCGACCGACCTGATGGACTGGCAGCATGCCATCGACAAGATGCCGATCTTCATTTCCGTCAATATTTCCAGCGCGCAGCTGCTGAACAATGAATTGTACAATGACGTGCGCGGCATGCTGACCCGCACCCGTTGCAATCCGCAGCAGCTGAAACTGGAACTGACGGAATCCGTCGTGATGGAAAACCCGGAGCAGGCGCGGTTGGTGCTCTCCAAGCTCAAGGAAACGGGCATCAGCCTCGCCATGGACGATTTCGGCACCGGCTATTCGTCGCTCGCCTATCTCACCCGCTTCCCCTTCGACACGATCAAGCTCGACAAGGCGCTGGTGGCCAATACCAGCGACAAGCGCAATGTGCTGTTACGCTCCGTCATCGCCATGGCGCGGGCGCTCGACATGCAGGTGGTGGCGGAAGGCATTGAAACGCCTGAGGATGCGGCGGAACTGGCACGCATGAACTGCCATTTCGGCCAGAGCTTCCTGTTCGGCACGCCTGTCTCCGGCGACGCGGCGCTGAAGCTTCTGCGGGAGCGGTTCCAGCCGACGAAGCGGGCTTCCTGAGCGAAGGGGGCGGTGATGTGTCTACCCTGGACGAGTGCGACGTCATCCTCGGGCTCGTCCCGAGGATCTAATCACGCATCCTAAAATGACCATTGGAGAGATTATTCCTTCTCTTCAAAAGTCTTGGATCTCACGCCAAACGGTCACTGACCCATCGCCATCTGCGACGCATCCGCCGCCACCTTCCCATGCAGGAGGTCGTGAACGAACTCCATTTTCGCCACCACAGGCGGTGTCAGCACGAAGGGATAGAGGTCCGCCTCCCCCATGCTGCGCTGGATGGAATTGATGGCGACGCTGAGCGGTATCCAGGCCTTGACCAGCTGCGTGGCACTGCGGGCATTGTAGGGATCGAAGGTGACCTCCGCCGCCATTTCCTCGTGTCCGTCGGGGTCTATCGCCACACCGAAAGCGCGTGCGGTCTCCAGCGTATCGACGATATGCAGATAATGGGCGAAACATTCGGCGAAATCTTCCCACGGATGGACCGAGGCATAGGAACTGATGAAATTCTCCCGCCAGTCGGGACGCGGTCCCTGTTCGTAATTGCGTTGCAGGGCGGCGGCGTAATCCTCGCGGTCGTCACCGAAGACCGCGCGGCAGGCTTCCAGCCGGTTTGCGTCGCGCACCAGCTTGTTCCAGATGAAGTGACCGACCTCGTGACGGAAATGGCCGAGCATGGTGCGATAGGGCTCATTCATATTGGCGCGCACCTGTTCGCGCGTCGCATCATCCGCTTCTGCGGCGCGGATGGCGATCAGGCCTTCGTCGTGACCGGTCATGGCGGGAATGATGGAGCCATCGGGCGCCACCTCATCTACCAGAAAGTCGAAAACGAGACCGCCGGCGGGATCAGCATCGCGGTTGGGATGTGGCAGGCCAAGTTTCAGGATCGAATAAAACAGATGCCGCTGGGCCTGGCTGATGCGTCGCCATTGTTCAATTCCCTGCTCCGTCGCGATATCAGGCACCAGGCGATTATGGCTGCAGGCCGGGCAAAAGACGCTTTCGCTTTCCGCCGGCACCGACCAGTTGCAGATATCGTTCACCTCATTGGCGCAGAACCGCACCAGCTTTTGTGGCTCCGCAATAATCTGCCAGTTCGGTTCACCCGCAGGTGAGAGCGCCTCCATGGACAGCCGTTCCGGCACAAAAGCCAGACGATGACCGCAGGAAACGCAAAAACGATTGTCGAAATGAACAGGCTGGCCGCAGGACGCGCAGGAGAAAAGCTTCACGGGTGACACCCTTGCAATGGTCGGAGGAGGAAGGCAGACATAAATACCGGCGTGACGAACGAGTCAGCCTTGGCCCACGCACGACAAGAGCGCATGTGCGGAAACACATGCGCTCCACGCGCCCGGTTGTGGGAGGGGCGCATCATTTCATGCAATATTACATGCGGTCGACAGCGCCCTTGACAGCGTCTTTCGCCTTGCCAACGGAGGACTGAACCTTGCCCTTGGTTTCCTGGGCGGCACCCTTGGCACGCAATTCATCGTTGCCCGTGGCTTCGCCGACGCTCTTCTTCACCTTGCCAGCAACTTCATTGGCTTTACCGGAGATCTTGTCAGATGTGCTACCCATATTACTTCTCCCTAGTTAAGCCGTACTTTCTGTTCGGCTTTTCGGGTGAGTAACGTTGGGGATCAGGATTTGGTTCCAGTAAAAAACTATCGAGAACAAAGTGGGCTCAGGCGTGCCCGGCATCCGTGGAAAGCATACGGGGATCAACACCCATGAGCGCCAGCGCCCGCTCGTATTTATCGTCCAGGCCACGGTCGAAGATCAGCTCTTCCGCAGCGGGGCAATTCAGCCAGCCATTATTGGCGATCTCGTTTTCCAGCTGGCCCGGCCCCCAGCCGGCATAACCGAGCATCATGGTCGCCTTTTGCGGGCCGCGGCCGTTGGAGATGGCACGGACGATATCGAGCGTCGCCGTCAGCGAAATATCATCGCTGACCGGAATGGACGATTCGCTTAAGTAATCGTCCGAATGAAGCACGAAACCCCGACCGGATTCGACCGGGCCGCCGCACTGGATCGGAAATTCGCGGGTGCGGTTGGGCAGCATGATGGCATCGTTGCTGTCAACCAGCTTCAGATGCAGCAGGATATCCGTGAAGGTGATCTGCTGCGGGCGATTGATGATGAAACCCATGGCGCCGGCATCCGAATGGGCGCAGATATAGATCACCGAACGGGCAAAATTGCCGTCCTCCAGTCCCGGCATCGCCATGAGGAACTGACCATCGAGAAAGCCACGTTCGCGTTTGTCCATCAGGGTAGAAAAGCTCACAGGTGCCTCCAGCAGACCGCATTTCGTCATTGAACGAAAAACGGTATTCGCACTTCGACAAGGGATAGGATGCGACATAGTATCCGATCAATCAACCGAAAATGATGAACCGCACGAATTCGTAACTGGTCCGGAGTGCCATGTTGGGTTAGACGGGAAGCATGAGCCTCAGCCTATTCTTTCGATTTTCACATCTTCGCATTGCGGCCGCATTCGCCGCCTTCCTCGGCGGCGCGCAAGCCGCCCGGGCCGAAATTACCGACTGGGCGCGAAGCGAGGGCGGCCAGATGCGCGTGGCAAGCCTCGCCATGGATGCGGACGGCGTGGTGCGCGGCGTGCTGCAAATCGAGCCGAAGGACGGCTGGATTACCTATTGGCGCGAACCGGGCGAAGCCGGCATACCGCCGCAGATCACGCCCGACCAAGCAAGCGGCGTCAGCTTGACAACGATGGCCTATCCTGTCCCGAAACTGATCGAAAACGGCGGTATCACCGATATCGGTTATGACCACGCCGTCAGCCTGCCCTTTCAGCTGAAGGCCACGGACCCGGCGGCGAGCGGAACGATCAACCTGACCGCCTTCATCGGCGTGTGTCAGAATATCTGTATTCCGTTCGAGGCGAAATTTTCAATCGACCGCGGCAATGCTTCTGCTGATGATGACAGCGAGGAACGTCGTCTTCTCGAAGAGGCACGCGAGACCCTGCCCGAAGCGGCCTCCGACGATTTCAAGGTCATTGATTTTCACATCACGCCCGACAAGACCATGCTCGGTGTGCAGCTGCAGCTCCCGGAAAATGCACCCAAGGAGACCGAGATTTTCATCGCCGGCCCTTCCGGTTTTGCCTATTACGAGCCGCAGAACCTAGTGCGCGACAAGCGCAAGCTCTCTTTCTACATGAACATAAAGGGCCTGCCGAAAACCTATCAGGTGCCGGGCAACAGCTGGCCAATCCTGGTCAAATCCGGCGACCGGGCAATGGAAACGATACTGAATTTTCCCAAGCCCTGAGCGGATGTCCGACAGTCGACATTTCAATTGAAAACCGCATGACAGATTTCATGTCCCTGCTCTATAGTCGCGCAAACCGAACGGCCACAGGAGCACGGACATGACGATCAAGATCGGCGATAAACTGCCTTCCGCAACCTTCAAGGAAAAGACGGCCGATGGCCCGGTGGAAACCACCACTGACGCGCTTTTCGGCGGCAAGAAGGTGGTTCTCTTTGCCGTTCCCGGCGCTTTCACCCCCACCTGCTCGCTGAACCATCTGCCGGGCTATCTCGAAAACCGCGACGCCATTCTCTCCAAGGGCGTGGACGATATCGCCGTCGTCGCCGTCAATGACTGGCACGTCATGGGCGCCTGGGCGCAAGCGTCGGGCGGCCAGGGCAAGATCCACTTCCTCGCCGACTGGGACGCTTCCTTCACCAAGGCGCTCGGCCTCGATGCCGACCTTTCCGGCGGCGGTCTCGGCGTTCGCTCCAAGCGATATTCCATGCTCGTAGACGACGGCGTGGTGAAGTCGCTGAACGTCGAAGAAAACCCCGGCCAGGCGACTGTATCGGCCGCCGCTGCAATGATCGAGCAGCTTTAAGAAGCTTATTCTTAAATACACAAATTCATACATCAAATATTAAGCAGGCCCGCGAACTTATCTTTCGCGGGCCTTGACGAATCATGCGCCAATAATGAAAATTATACTTGGAAAAAAGCAAATATTTACATGTTGAATTTTAGTTCACAAGAATATTTTGCTTTTATTATATTCATATATCTGAACGGATGCGCATTATACTTACTTTAATATCCACCCGCATCACGTAGATAAAAATCTTCAGGGGTATTGATGCGACGGATTACAGCACCGGTGGCGCGGAGCAACCATGTCTGAGAAACGCCCCGGATCGGCCCCTTTTTTCAGCGGTAGACTTGGCGATCTGACCCGGAGAAATCGTTTTTCTGCACATCGACGCATATTTGCGCGCAAAAATCGCGGTCGCTTTGCTGCCCACTGGAGGGCATTTGCACAAAGTGGGGCTCGATCCTGTCCGACCAGCGCAATCGATCTTTCGCGATATCTTTCCGGTATGATCGCAATACTGATCGCAGCCGGATGGAGCCAGACGGCAAATGCCGGCGATCCCGAAGATTATCCCTATGTACGCCGGCTGGGAGAGAGCGGAAGTTTCACGGTCAGCGACATCAGCGCCAATGGGTCTATCGCGGTTGGATACTCCAGTACCAGCAGCGGACCACGGTCTTTCCGCTGGGATACCGCGAGCGGCGGCCTGTTCTATGTCAACGACATGACCGGTACAAGCCGAGGCCGCGCCGAGAAGGTGAATGCCGATGGTTCGGTCTTTATCGGCACCCTGAGCAGCGGCCAGGCTTTTCGCTGGAGCGCGTCAACGGGAGCGTGGAACCTCGGCGCACTCGGTGGGGACCGCCAATCCACCGCAAGAGACGTCAGTGACGATGGTTCCGTTGTTGTCGGCGGGTCGGGGGCAAACGAGACGCAGAAAGCGTTCCGCTGGTCGGCGGCGACAGGCGCCATGACCGCGCTCGACATGCCCCCTTATACGGTTTCATCCGTTGCCCATGCCGTCAATGCTGACGGTTCAGTCATCGTCGGCCAGTATTATACGGCGATCGGCACCCATGCTTTCCGCTGGACTGCGGCAACCGGCGTCGCACACGACATGGGAACCCTGCCTGGCTCATTCGACGCCCGTGCCGTCGCCGTCAGCGCCGATGGTTCTCTTGTCGCAGGAGAGTCGCGATTCGTCGTTGATACCCCTTTCGATGAATTGGAAGACAGGATGAGCGACGGCTATACCTCATCGTCTTTCCCATTTTCCCGGGACGATTTTTCGTTCGGAAGCGATATAATTTCCGTGGACGAATGGCGCGGCTTCCGCTGGAACGCAACCACCGGCGTCATGCAGCCCCTCGGCGCGATTGGCAGCAGCGGCGGTTCCAGCCCCTATGCCATGAACGCCGACGGCTCCGTCATCGTCGGCGCTTCGCAGGCCGGCAGCCGGCAGCGTGGCTTCCGCTGGACGGAGGCGACAGGCATGGTTTCCGTCGAGGACTGGCTGCGCGGCAACGGCGTCACCGTCGTTGCCGATTTCACCCACAATGCCACCGGCGTCAGCGCCGACGGCAATATCATTGTCGGCCAGACGAAAAACAACACGCCTTACATCGCCCGTATCGTGCTTGCGGACACCGGCACGATGGAACCGCGCACCAATCTGAGTGACGTGGATACGGTAACATCTACAGATTCAGGGAGTAGCGGCAGACAACCGCGGGGAATCAATCTCACCGGCGAGTCGGGCACCTCGACTACTCCTTCGACATCGTCCGGCGCCTCCTCTCCATCGTCTACGTCATCTACGTCATCTACGTCACCTACGTCACCTACGTCATCTATGTCACCTACGTCGTCAACGCCATCTACGCCATCTACGTCGTCAACGTCCGCCCAGCCCTCCGGCTCTTCCAATGCGTCCACATCTCCCACAACCGCGACATCTTTGGCAGCGCCTGCATCTACTGCATCTACTGCATCTGCTGCACCTTCTGCATCTGCTGCATCTGCTGCACCTTCTGCATCTTCTGTTTCCCCACCCGATTCCGCCGCCAAGACTGGCCATTCCGTCCTTCCCGCGCGTTCCGGTATCATCGATCTCGATCAATATGCCCGGACGCTGGCAGCCAGGCCGAATGCCGGTATTGGCCTCGACATTGCCAATACCGTTCTCGACGGTGCTCATGGTGCGCCGATGTGCAGCCTTCTGGAGCCGGGCCGGCAATCTTTTTCCATCGTCAGCGATGTTGGGCACAACGACGGTCGCGACACGGCTGGCGGTTTCGGTGTTGCCGATATCGGCTATGGCATCGGGCTTGAAGGTGATGCAACCGCGCGCATCGCCTTCAGCGGCCTCTACGACCAGCGCGATATAAACACCGGCGGTGACTTCATTCACAGGGGCTTCTACATCGCACCCGAAATCAGCATGCCGCTCGCTGGCGGCCTCTACGCCACCGTTGGCGGCTATTATGCACCCGGCAGGATGTCGATCGAACGCGGCTACCTCAATGGCGGCGCGATGGATTATTCGCGGGGCGAAACCGATCTCAATGTCTGGGCGGCGAAACTACGCTTCGACTGGCTGGATGCGTTCTCAATCGGCGGATGGAAGCTGACGCCTTATGCAGGGGCGACCTATGCCAAAGCCGAGATGGGCGCCTATGCGGAAACCGGTGGCGCGTTCCCAGCGCTTTTTGATGCGAGCGGCGAGCAATCCACCATCATTCGCGCCGGTCTCGATGGGGTAACTGATCTCAGCGACTCAATCCGCATCATGGCACGCGCCGAGGCGGTCTATCGGCTGGAAAAGAAGACGGCAACGACCACGGGCGCCATTGACGGGCTGATGGGGTTTTCCTTTTCCGGACGAGATATCGACCGCTTCTGGCTACGCGGCGGCATTGGCGCGGAATTCGATGTGGCGGGCGGCACAGCGTCGCTGAACCTCAACGTCACCAGCGAGGGCGGCGATCCAGACCTGTGGGTTCGCACCGGTTGGAAAATAACTTTCTGACGGGCCGCCTGGCTTTAGACATTCATGTCGAACACCAGAAGCCCGGCAAGGCCACCATCGGTCAGCGACACCAAGCGTTCCCCCACTTCGAGATGCTGCGGATGGGCGAGATAGTCGTCGCGGGCCTCGGGGCTTTCCAGGGTGACGATAAAGCCATCGACGAAACCGCCATTCAAGCCTTCGGGCGAGACATTCTGGCCGTATTTCACATCGATGATGCCGGGTATCACATCCTTCAGGGCGGCAATCGCCTCGAATATCGCCTGTTTCTCAGAAGAGGCCGTTGCAGCCTTGAAGCGTAGAAATACACAATGCAGGATCATCCGGATTTCTCTCCTCCGTTTGGCGCTAACGGAGCGCCCCTTGACGACAAGATAGGTCGGGTTTCGGTTTTCACAACCCCCGATAAAAGAGCCGCTGGCGCGGATTTACCCGGCCCGAAATAGAGCAGGCCTGCGTTACCGGCGTTTGAAGGGCTCCATGCCCTTTCGCGCCAACTCGTCGGCGCGCTCGTTTTCCGGGTGGCCGGCATGGCCCTTTACCCAATGCAGGGTGACCTTGTGACGTTCCTGCGCCGCCTCCAGCGCCTGCCATAGCTCGACATTCTTGACCGGCTTGTTATCGGCGGTTTTCCAGCCCTTTTTTTTCCAGCCGAAAATCCACTTGGTGATGCCATCTTTCACATAGGCACTGTCGGTATAAAGATCGACCTCGCAGGGGCTTTTCAGCGCATTGAGCGCCGAAATCGCCGCCATCAGCTCCATGCGGTTGTTGGTGGTTTCCGCCTCGCCGCCAGAGAGTTCCTTCTCTACCTCGCCGTAGCGCAGCACCGCACCCCAGCCGCCCGGACCGGGATTGCCGGAGCAGGCGCCATCGGTGAAAATATCGACGTGCTTCATTCGCCCGCCAGCCCATATTCGGCGACAGTGACGATGGAACGGTGGAACCGCAGCTTGCGCAGATATTCCAGCGGGTCTTTCTTGACCACCAGCGCGCCCTCCGGCGTCGTCAGCCAGTCATAAAGGCGGGTGAGGAAGAAACGCAGCGCCGAACCGCGCGCCAGAAGCGGCAGCGCCTCCAGCTCTGCTTCGCTGAGCGGCCGCACCGACCGGTAACCTTCCAGCAACGCCTTGCCTTTGGTGACGTTGTAAGCGCCATCCTTTTCGAAGCACCAGGCGTTGAGGCAGATCGACACATCATAAGCGAGCAGGTCGTTGCAGGCGAAATAAAAGTCGATCAGGCCGGAGAGTTCGTCACCGAGGAAAAACACATTGTCCTGGAACAGATCCGCATGGATGACGCCAGCCGGCAAATCTTTCGGCCAATGGGCCGCGAGATAATCGATCTCAGGACGGATCTCATCCTTCAGGCCCTTCTCCACCTCGTCGGCGCGCGCTTCGGACTTGTCCCACAGCACCTTCCAGCCTTCGACGGAGAGCGCGTTCGGCCGCTTGATCTCGAACCCCTCGCCGGCCAGATGCATGGCGGCCAGCGCCTTGCCGACTTCGCGGCAATGTTTCGCTTCCGGCTTTCTCAGCCACATGCCTTCGAGAAAGGAAATGAGCGCCGCCGGCCGGCCCGACAATTCTCCCAGCAACTCGCCATCCTTGCGCGGCAGCGGCAGGGGGCAGGACAGGCCCTTGGCGGCCAGATGCTGCATGAGGCCAAGGAAGAAGGGCAAATCGGATTTCTCCACGCGCTTTTCATAAAGCGTGAGGATAAGCGGGTCCTTGGTGGTATGCAGCAGGAAATTGGAGTTTTCGACGCCTTCGGCAATGCCCTTGTAGGAGGTGAGGCTGCCGACGTCATATTGCGTGAGGAAATTCCTCAGATCATCTTCGGTGATGTCCGTATAAACTGCCAATTTCAAATCTCTTGATGAAGGATGGAGTGGAAATCTCGAGAGGAGATGACGCAGGTGAGACGGAAACCGCCCGCATTCCGCGCCATCCCGCTTCAGATACCGGCGGCGGTTTTCGGCGGCAGCGCATCATTGGCGTTGCCGTTCACGAAAGCCATGTCGTCCGTCGTCAGCTCAATGCTGCGCAGCTCGCGATTGACGAGGAAATGTTCCGTTTCCTCAACCGTCACGGCGAGATCGAGCGTCGTATCGAAGCGCGCCTTGAAGGCTTCGATGATCTCATCGACGATGACCTCCGGTGCGGATGCGCCGGCCGAAAGGCCGACGGTGCGGATATCGCCGATTTCATTCCAGTCGATTTCCGAGGCCCGCTGCACCAGCACGGAGCGCTGTGCACCGGCCCGCAGCGCCACTTCCACAAGCCGCTTGGAATTGGAGGAATTGGGCGCGCCGACGACGATGAAGAGATCGCAGCCGGGGGCCGCCTGTTTCACCGCGTCCTGACGGTTGGTGGTTGCGTAACAGATGCTGTCGGCGGCGGGTGCCTGCATGGCCGGGAAACGTTCCTGCAGCCTGGCGATGACGCCGGCCGTGTCATCGACCGAAAGTGTCGTCTGGGTGACGAAGCCGAGATTTTCGCGGTCCAGTGGCTCGTAGCGGTCCGCATCTTCCACCGTCTCGATGAGCGAGACAGCGCCTTCGGGAAGCTGGCCCATGGTGCCGATGACCTCGGGGTGGCCGGCATGGCCGATCAGCACCACATGGCGGCCAAGCCGCTGGTGGCGCATGGCCTGCTTGTGGACCTTGGAGACCAGCGGGCATGTCGCATCGAGATAAAACAGGTTGCGCGCCTGCGCATCTTCCGGCACGGATTTCGGCACGCCATGGGCAGAGAAAACCACCGGCTGCTCGCGATGCTCGGCGGGAATTTCATGCAGTTCCTCGACGAAAACCGCGCCCTTGGCTTCCAGCCCTTCCACCACATAGCGGTTATGCACGATTTCGTGGCGGACATAGACGGGTGCGCCATAGGCCTTCAGCGCCAGCACGACGATCTGGATCGCCCGGTCCACGCCCGCGCAAAAGCCGCGCGGTCCGCACAGCCTTATCGTCAAAGGGGGTTTGGAAACGGCGATGTTCATTCCAGCTCCTTGGCCTGTTCCTTGGGCCGTACGTCATGGCCTTGCCCGACAAGCTGCCTTACCGGGCGGGCTGCGCTTTATTCACCCTGCGCCTTGCCGTTCCGGAAATAGGCAAAACCGGCGACGATGACAAGGGCCGCCGCCAACCCATACCACGTTATCGCATATTGCAGGTGATTGTTGGGCAAATCTATCAGCGTCACGCCGCCCTGCGGCCAACCGCCCGGATTAGGCGCGCTGTCAGCATCCACGAAGAGGTTGACCAGCCGCTCGGGCGGGATATCGGCGCTGGAGGCCATGGCCGCCAGATCCTTCCAGTAGAAAATGTTCTTGGCGATATCGTTATCAGGCAGCATCGAGGACGGTTTTGCAACCAGCGGTGCGCGCGCCAGCCCGGTGATCGTCACCTCACCGGTAACCTGCCCGTCGGGCCGTTTTGACGGTTCCTTCATCTCAAAGGGCACGAAGCCGCGATTGACAAAGAGAATGCGGCCATCGGCAAGCGTCAGCGGCGTATAGATGTAATAGCCGGTTCGCCCCTGATGGGTGGCGAAGAAATGTCGCTCGCGGGCGTGATCGAAGGTGCCGGAAAGTCTGACCGTGCGGTATTCGATATCGCCGCCGCTTTTCGCGATCGCCTCTATGTCGGAGAGCGGCACCGGGCTCGCGCTCCGCCGCTCCTCGATATCGGCAATCAGCGCCTCTTTCCAGTAGAGACGCTTCACCTGCCACGTGCCGAGCCCGAGAAGAATGGCAAGCGCCAGCAGCACCAGCGGCGCAGCGAACCAGACCCGCCTTTCCGCCGCCTTCATGTGGGAAACGTCATTCACGATCAAGCCTGCCTTCGCTTGCATTGTTACGGTATTGCAGCGCGATCATGATGCCCTTGAGTTTGCGCAGCAGCACCAGGGAGACAATCACCGTAAACGGCAACCACAGCAGGATATGCACCCAAACGGGGGGCGAAAAACGCTGATCGAACCAGAGCGCCAGCCCAACGACCAGAAAACCGACGATCAGCATGACGAAAACCGCCGGGCCATCGCCCGCATCGGCAAAACCGTAATCCAGTCCGCAGGCGCTGCAGGCGGGTTTTAGGGTCAGAAAGCCATCGAACAGCCGGCCGTTTCCGCAACGCGGGCAGCAGCCCTTCAAGCCCACCTTGATAGGGTCCACCGGGGCGAAGTTGCCGTTTGATGGTTCAGACATGATGACCTCCTGCGAAGTTGGCCAAAGCCCGAGGGTGACGTCGATTCTCTTGGAAGCTTGCCTCAAAACCCGGGCACTTGTTTGTTACTCGACGGCGCCTCGTATTTCTTCTCCCCGCCGGGGAGAAGGTGGCCCGAAGGGTCGGATGAGGGGGCTAGCTATCGGTCAATCTCTACCCTTGCCCCCCTCGTCCCGCAGCTGCGGACTTCTCCCCGGCGGGGAGAAGAAACAAGTGAGACCCGCTCGCTCGACAAGCCATGCCCTGCCTGGGGCGAGGCTCTATCCGATCCAATCAGCCGTGCAGCGGCGCGCCCCAGCCACCCCAGATATAGATGGCGAAGAACAGGAACAGCCAGACGACGTCAACGAAGTGCCAGTACCAGGCAGCCGCTTCGAAGCCGAAATGCTGCTTGGGTGTGAAACCGCCGCCAATGGCGCGGAACAAGCAGACCAGCAGGAAAACCGTGCCGACGAAGACGTGGAAACCGTGGAAACCGGTGGCCATGAAGAAGGTCGCGCCATAGATCGAATTCTTGAAGTCGAACGGCGCGTGCATGTATTCGTAAACCTGCACGGTGGAGAACAGGACGCCGAGCGCGACGGTGAGCAGCAGACCGCTGATCAGGCCCTTGCGGTCATTGTGCAGCAGGGCATGGTGCGCCCAGGTGACGCAGGTGCCCGACAAAAGCAGGATGACGGTATTGTAGAGCGGCAGGTGCCAGGGATCGATCACCTCGATGCCCTTGGGCGGCCATTGCCCTCCGGTATATTCGAGGCGCGACGCCTGAATGGCCTCGTGCGGGAAGAGGCTGGCATCGAAATAGGCCCAGAACCACGCCACGAAGAACATCACCTCCGAGGCGATGAACATGATCATGCCGTAACGCAGGTGAAGCGAGACGACGCGGGTGTGGCTGCCCTCATGGGCCTCCTTGATCGTGTCGGACCACCATGCGTACATGGTGTAAAGCACGATGACGAGGCCGATATAGAACAGCCAGGGATTGGCCAGTTCCGCGCCGAATAGCTTGAAAGAGCCGCCCGACAGGTAACGCATGTAACAGACGCCACCGAATGTCAGGATGAAGGCGCCGATCGAGGCCAGAAGCGGCCAGGGGCTTGGATCGATAATGTGGTAGTCGTGGTTCTTCTGATGCGTATCTGCCATTGCGACAATCCCCGAATGTCTCTTCCCTGATCCGGCCTCGGATAAAAGGCCAGATCTCCTCTCACAATTTACTTTCGCCAGATGAAGTCTTTACCGGCAAGGACGCAACCGGTTTTTCGGTTTTCGCCGGATAAAACGTATAGGACAGCGTTAAAGTATGAATGCTCTTGGTTTCGCGCGCCGTGGCGATGTCAGGATCGACGAAGAAAACCACCGGCATCTCCAGCGTTTCACCCGGCTGCAGCGTCGTTTCGGTGAAGCAGAAGCACTCCACCTTGTTGAAATAGGCGCCCGCTTCCATCGGTGTGACATTGAAGACGGCCGTGCCCGTGGTCGCCACGGATGAGCGGTTCGTCGCCTTGAACATGACCTGCACCGTTTCACCGATCTTCGGCGAGACCTTCCTGTCGATCGGCTGGAAATCCCAATTGAGGCCGTTCGAGGTGTTGGCGTCGAAGGTCACGTTGATGGTCTTGTCAAGGATGACGTCGGAATATTGCTCGACGCGCTGGGTGGTGCCGTTATAGCCGGTGACACGGCAAAACAGCGTATAAAGCGGCACGGCGGCATAGGCCATGCCGATCATGGCGCAGAAGAACACGAGACAAAGCACGAGGATAGAGCGATTGCTCACCTTCTGTCTGCCGGTTTCTGCTGTCTGCGCTTCCATATTCGCCATGTCCTCCTCCTCTCCCCTCAATCAGCGCATCAATGCGAGCCGATCTTGATGATGGTGATGATATAGAACAGCACCACCAGACCGGCGAGCAGGACGCCGAGAGCGATGTTGCGCCCGCGTCTCGATTTTTTCTGCGCCGTGCTTAGTTCCACCGTTTCCATCACAGGACTCCCGACATGGCGGCCTTCAGGGCCGGCGCGAAATGATCGGCCAGAAGGCCGGAAAAAATCGCAAAAAGGTAAAGCACCGAGTAGGCGAACATCTTCTTGGCCGGCAGCATCTTCTCGTCGCCTTCAGGCATGCGACGGACATCGAGCGAACAGTAGATGAATATGGCGCTCAGGACGGCGGCGAAAATGCCGTAGCCGGCGCTCGCCAGCCCGGTGAAATAAGGCGCGACGGCCGCCGCCGCGGTCAGCACCGCGTAAACGATCATCTGGTTCTTGGTGGAGCGTTCGCCGGCCACGTTCGGCATCATCGGAATACCGACGGCGCCGTAATCGCGCATCTTGAACAGCGCCAGCGCCCAGAAATGCGCCGGTGTCCACAGGAAGATGATGAGGAACAGGATGATGCTGTCCAGCGAAACGCCGCCGGTGACGCAGGCCCAGCCAAGCATGGGCGGGAAAGCGCCGGCGGCGCCGCCGATGACGATGTTCTGCGGCGTCGAGCGTTTCAGCCACATCGTATAGACGACGGCGTAAAAGAAGATGGTGAAAGCGAGCAGGCCGGCCGAGAACCAGTTGACCGCAAGGCCGAGGATGACCACCGAAAAGGCCGAGAGCGTCAGTCCGAAGGCCAGCGCCTCGCGCGGCGCGATGCGGCCAGACGGGATCGGCCGTCTGGCCGTGCGGCTCATCACGGCATCGATATCGGCATCGTACCACATGTTGAGCGCGCCGGATGCACCGGCGCCAACGGCGATACAGAGAATGGCGATGATGCCGAGGATGGGATTGATTTCACCCGGCGCCAGCACGAGGCCGGCAAAGGCCGTGAAGACGACGAGCGACATGACGCGCGGCTTCAGCAATTCGAAATAATCGCGCGCGCCGGCTTCCGAAAGTTCGGAGCCCTTCACGCCCAGCATGTCGCGATTGTCGATAATGCTCATTTCCTGTCCTGTTTTCCTTCAGGTGCCGCCTGTCGCGACATCCCCTGCACCGGCCCGAAAAACGAATGTGATTTCCGGCATGCGCGATGCGTCAATTCATTGGCCCGAACGTCCCGGCATGGGCGATATCCGGAAGAACCGATACCATTCATTTGCCCGGCCTGTGACCGCGCCCATCCCGCCATTCGTCTGCGCTGCTCATACATAAAGGCCAGACTTGGCATTTATCACGTCCGGGGCATGTATCATGTCGGACGATATGCTTCGCTTGGACAAAATGTCACGCGGCAGCGGGCATTGCCTGCCTAGAGCTTTTTCGCGTTTCTTCGAAACACGAAAACACTCCAACTCTTTGTTTCGAGGCATTTCCGGACGGAAAACCGGGTTCCACTTTTCCTGGAAATGCTCCAAGGGAAACGGCGCTGGCCAAGGCCGCACCGTTCCTTGTTCTGAGCGTCCGGAATTCGCGAACCCTGCCCGCGCCTTCCGGCCCGCGCATCAGCGAATGCGCGGCAGCTGTTCCCACTGATGGTAAGGCGGCGGCGAAGACAGCTGCCATTCGAGCGTCGTCGCACCTTCACCCCACGGGTTGTTACCGGCAATCCGCTTCTTGGCGAAGGCTTCCCAGACGCCGAAGAGGAAGATGCCCACGGCAACGGCCGAGATATAGGAACCGTAAGACGATACCATGTTCCAGCCGGCATAGGCATCGGGATAATCGATGTAGCGGCGCGGCATGCCGGCAAGACCGAGGAAGTGCTGCGGGAAGAAGATCAGGTTCACGCCGACGAACATGACCCAGAAATGCAGCTTTCCGACGAACTCGCTGTACATATAGCCGGTGATCTTCGGGAACCAGTAATACCAGCCGGCGAAGATCGCAAAGACGGCGCCGAGCGACAGAACGTAATGGAAATGCGCCACCACGTAATAGGTGTCGTGCAGCGAACGGTCGAGACCGGCATTGGCGAGCTGGACGCCGGTGACACCGCCGACCGTGAACAGGAAGATGAAGCCGATTGCCCACACCATCGGTGTCGAGAAGGTCAGCGAACCGCCCCACATTGTCGCGATCCAGGAGAAGATCTTGATACCCGTCGGCACCGCGATGACCATGGTGGCGAAAACGAAGTAGCGCTGCGCTTCGAGCGAAAGGCCGACCGTGTACATGTGGTGGGCCCAGACGATGAAGCCGACGGCGCCGATGGCGACCATGGCGTAGGCCATGCCGAGATAACCGAAAACCGGCTTCTTGGAGAAGGTGGACACGATGTGGCTGATGATGCCGAAACCGGGCAGGATCAGGATGTACACTTCCGGGTGGCCAAAGAACCAGAACAGATGCTGGTAGAGGATCGGGTCACCGCCGCCTTCCGGCGAGAAGAATGCCGTGCCGAAGTTACGGTCGGTCAGAAGCATGGTGATGCCACCCGCCAGAACCGGCAGCGACAGCAGCAGCAGAAATGCGGTGACCAGAACCGACCAGGCAAAAAGCGGCATCTTGTGCAGCGTCATGCCCGGCGCGCGCATGTTGAGGATCGTGGTGATGAAGTTGATCGCGCCGAGGATCGAGGATGCACCGGCGACGTGCAGCGAGAAGATCGCAAGATCGACCGCCGGCCCAGGCATGCCGCTCGTCGATAGCGGCGGATACATGGTCCAGCCGCCGCCCACGCCATAAGCACCCGCCGGGCCTTCGACGAAGAGCGACAGAAGCAGCAGGATGAAGGCGGGAACGATCAGCCAGAAGGAAATATTGTTGAGGCGCGGGAAAGCCATGTCAGGCGCGCCGATCATGATCGGGATCATCCAGTTGGCAAAACCGCCGATCATCGCGGGCATGACCATAAAGAAGATCATGATCAGCGCGTGCGCCGTGGTGAACACGTTGAACATGTGCTTGCCGCCGTCGATGGCAGCGTCGCCCTCGAAGCCGTAAACCATCGATGCCAGACCGTGGAAAATCTGGATGCCCGGCTCCTGCAGCTCCATGCGCATGACAACCGAAAGCCCGCCACCGATGATGCCCGCCATGATGGCGAAGATCAGATAGAGCGTGCCGATGTCCTTGTGGTTGGTGGACAGGAACCAGCGGGCGAAAAAGCCCGGTGTATGGGAATGATGCGCATCATGCGAATGATCGTCATGAGCGGAATGACCATGCGAGTGATGATCGTCGTGTGCGGAAGGTCCAGCCATTGTCGTCACTCCAGTCAGTTGGTTTCGTTGGCGGCAACGTCAACCGCGCGCGGAGCGCCATCGACGGAGGCCATCAGCGCCCGGTTCGCGCCGTTCAGATCGGAAGCGGCGGCGGCGTGCCAGGCATTGTACTGTTGTTCGGAAACCACCCGAATGGCGATCGGCATGAAGGCGTGGTCCTTGCCGCAAAGCTCGGAACATTGGCCGTAATAAAGGCCTTCCTTTTCCGGCTTGAACCAGGTTTCGTTGAGGCGGCCCGGAACAGCGTCGATCTTGACGCCGAAAGCGGGCATGGCGAAAGCGTGGATGACATCCGTCGGCGCCGCCGTCACCAGAAGGCGAACGGTCTTGCCGACGGGGACGACCATTTCGTTGTCAACCGCGAGAAGACGTGGATAGCGGGCCTTGTCTTCCTTGCCGGCAGCAGCGCGATCCTGATCCTTCAGCAGATAGCTGTCGAAGGAAAGCGGTTCGGCGCCTTCGGCTGCGGCATATTCATAGCTCCACAGCCATTGCGTGGCGGTCGCCTTCAGCGTCAGGTCAGGGTTTTCCGGCTGCGTCAGCTGCGCGTTCAAAAGATTGAACGAGGGGAAAGCGAGGAACAGGAGAATGAGCACCGGCGCCAGCGTCCAGACAACCTCAATCGCCGTGTTGTGGCTGGTCTTGGAAGCCACCGGATTTTTCGCGGCGCGGAATTTCAGGGCGACGACGATGAGCAGCGCGAGAACGAAAAGCGTAACCGGAACAATGAACCAGAGCGTATATTGTTCAAACCAGCGTATTTCGTGCATGATCGGCGTGGCGGCCTCCTGCATGCCCATTTGCCAATGCACCGGCTGATCGGCGTGGGCGCCGACAGCCGTGAGCAGACAGGTCATCCCCGCCAGTGCTGCGTAAATCCTATTCGTCACGGTACCCTCTCCCTCACGCGTCTGATCCAGATCAATCACAGACGCAGAATCCATGCTTATGGTACTAACTTAAAACCACAGTTTGCCCTCTGCCGCAATATGCGTCGGGACACGGATGCGCCCCAATTTTGCCATTGATCAATCCACGACCGACTTTCCCGCACCCTGTGTCCGAGCTGACCCACTGAGCGCGATTTCGAGCAGCCCAAATGCGACAAAGCCCCGTCTTCCAGCCGGTTTGAATGCCGGATAACGAATGACGCGCGGGACAAATCAGACGGCTATGAGCGCCAACAGGTCCTATTTCCGCCCAACTCCGCTGGAATTGAAGTCGCTAGGCTTTTTTTTCCGGATTATGGCGTCAAAATAGCCGCACTGATTCGAATCCCAGAGGTATCCATGCGTCTTTCCCCGCTCGCGCGCACTTTTCTTGCCGCCGCCGGTCTTGCAATCATCGCTCCCGCTGCCGCGGCGCTGGCGCAACAGCAGCCGCCCGGCACGCCGAAGTCGACGCACGGAGCATGGTCGGTCATCTGCGACAAGCCGGCAGGCGCATCCGAAGAACAATGCGCGCTGATGCAGAACGTGATCGCCGACGACCGCCCGGAAGTGGGGCTTTCGGTGGTGGTGCTGAAGACGGCCGACCGCAAGTCGCGCATCCTGCGCATCCTCGCGCCGCTTGGCGTGCTTTTGAAGGATGGCATGGAGCTTTATATCGACAATAATAATATCGGCCGCGCCTATTTCACCCGCTGCTTCTCCGAAGGCTGCTATGTGGAAGTGGATATTGACGACGAGCTGCTGAAGGTTCTGCGCGCCGGCAAGAATGCGGTTTTCGCGCTGCGTGAAGCCGTGGATCAGGATCGCGTCGGTATTCCGATCGAGCTTTCCGGCTTTGCCGAGGGCTACGACGCGCTTCCTTAAAGCCCGCCATTGCCGGACAGCCTTGCGTCCGTCCGCTCCAGTGCCTAAATCGGTCACTGAACGATAATGACTGGAGCCTCCCATGACCGACGATCTTGTAAAACTCTTCGATTGCGACGAGACGCAATTGCGCAAGCTCGTCGGCGAGGCGCTCGCCGGCGCTGACGATGGCGAGCTCTTCATCGAACATGCCCAGGCCGAATCGCTGACATTCGACAATGGCCGGCTCAAGGGCGGCTCCTTCAATACCGACCAAGGTTTCGGCCTGCGCGCCGTTGCCGGGGAGACGGTGGGCTACGCCCATGCGGGCGAGCTTTCGCAAGGCGCGTTGAAGCGCGCTTCGGATGCGGTGGGCGCGGTGACCAAGGGTTATTCCGGCTCCTATGCCGCAGCACCCCAACGCACCAACAAGAAGCTTTACGGCGACGAGAATCCGATCGGCAGCCCAAGCTTCGAGGAGAAGGTGAAGCTCCTCACCGATATCGACGCCTATCTGCGCGATAAGGATCCGAATGTCCGGCAGGTGACGGCGACGATTTCCGCAAGCTGGCAGGTGGTGGATATTCTGCGCGCCGACGGCCACCGTGTCAGCGACGTCAGGCCGATGACGCGCATCAACATTTCGGTGGTGGCGGGTGAAGGCGACCGGCAGGAAAGCGGCTCCTATGGCATCGGCGGCCGCGTCGGCTTTGGCGATTTCATCACCACGGAAAACTGGCAGCGCGGCGCGGATGAGGCGCTGCGCCAGGCGCTCGTCAACCTCACCGCCATCGATGCGCCGGCTGGCACCATGGATGTGGTGCTCGGCTCCGGCTGGCCGGGCGTCATGCTGCATGAGGCTGTGGGGCACGGTCTGGAAGGCGATTTCAACCGCAAGAAGACCTCTGCCTTCGCTGGTCTGATGGGCGAAATGGTCGCAGCACCCGGTGTCACCGTCGTCGATGACGGCACCATCGACAGCCGGCGTGGGTCGCTGACCATCGACGATGAAGGTACGCCTTCCGGCTATAACGTGCTGATCGAGAACGGCAGGCTGGTCGGTTACATGCAGGACCGGCAAAACGCTCGGCTGATGGGTGCGACGCCCACGGGTAATGGCCGTCGGCAGGGTTACGCCTATGTGCCGATGCCGCGCATGACAAATACTTACATGTTCTCGGGCGATAAAACGCCGGAAGAGATCATCGCCTCCGTCAAGAAGGGCATCTACGCCGTTTCCTTCGGTGGCGGCCAGGTGGATATCACCTCCGGCAAATTCGTGTTCGGCTGCACCGAGGCCTATCTCATTGAAAACGGGAAGATCGGCGCGCCGGTGAAGGGCGCGATGCTGATCGGCAACGGGCCGGATGCGATGAAGCGCGTCTCGATGATCGGTAACGATTCCAAGCTCGATACCGGCATCGGCAATTGCGGCAAGGCCGGACAATGGGTGCCTGTCGGCGTCGGTCAGCCGCATCTGCGCATGGATCAGATCACCGTCGGCGGTACCAAGGCCTAGTTCCGCGGCGCATGGTCGGTTGCGGGAAACATCGAACCTGCCGCGACAGTCCTCACCCATAGCGTCGCCATCCCAGCCCATGACCCCGCACATGGCTGCCATGATGAGGTTTCCTCTGGCGTGCGGCCGGGAAGACGTTAAGATCACCCCTTATGGCAGGCCCCTCCTCCCATCCCGGGCCTGCGCGGCAAAGGAGACCATGACCATCATACGAAATGCCCTCGTTCCTGAACTTGCCGTCAGCGACTGGCAGAAAAGCCGCGCTTTTTATTGTGACCTGATCGGTTTTCATGTGGTCTATGAGCGCCCCGAAGAGGGTTTCACCTATCTGGCGCTAGGCGACGCAGAACTGATGATCGACCAGATCGGCGCAACACGGACCTTCGTGGCGGGCAATGCCTCGCTCGATACGCCGTTTGGCCGCGGCATGAACCTGCAGCTCGCCGTTCCTTCCCTGCAACCCATTCTTTCCCGGCTGGAGCGATCCTCGATTGACCTCGTCATGCCGCTGGAGGAAAAATGGTACAGGCGCGGCACGGTCGAAGTAGGCAACCGGCAATTTATCGTCGCAGATCCCGATGGCTATCTGATCCGCCCGTTCGAAAGCCTTGGCGAGCGCCCCTTCCGGTTCGGCTGAGCGACCATGCTGCCTTTTCTGCCGCACGCCGTGGTTTTCGACATGGACGGATTGCTGATCGAAAGCGAGGCGCTCTATCGCGATTCGTTTCTGGCGGCCTCGGATGAAGGCGGCCATGGCATGAAGGTCGAGACCTATCAAAAGGTCTGCGGCAGCCCCTGGGATGTCATCACCGGCACCATCTTTGCCGATTATGGTGCCGATTTTCCGATGGCGACCTTCCGTGATGCCTGGCTCCGGCATCTCGGCCTGATGATGGCGGAGGGAGTGGCGCTGAAACCCGGCGTCATCGAAATCCTCGATCTTCTCGACCGGCTCGATATCCGCCGCGCCATCGCCACCTCGTCGCGGCACGATTCAGTGACGCGCCATCTCGGTCCTTACGATCTTCTCGGACGTTTCGACACCATCGTCGCACGCGGCGACTATACCGAGCCGAAGCCCGCGCCCATGCCCTATCTCACCGCAGCACGACGGCTTTCTCTCGATCCGGGCCGTTGCCTTGCGCTCGAGGATTCCTATTCCGGCGTCCGCTCGGCGACATCGGCGGGCATGATGACGATCATGGTGCCCGATGTCGCGCCACCGACTGAGGAAATGCGGGAAAGATGCATCGCCGTCGCAATCGACCTTCACGACGTGGCGGCCATGTTGGAAAAGCTGGAGCCTTCAGGGTTTTGACGGCGTAAAGCGCCACTTACGCTCGATCGCTCCTTCAACATCGAGACCGTTATAATGGGCCAGCAACAGCACATGGCCGAGGAGATCGGCGGTTTCGTCGGCCAGATCCCGCTTCATCTCCTCTTTGCTCCTGCCCTTAACGCGTGCCCGTCCCGTCAGCCGGTTCCAGGCCTGCGTCATCTCGCCAACCTCTTCCTGAAGCTTCAGCATGTACCAGTCCGGGTCGCGGAATATTCCGTTTTCAGCGGCATATTTTTGCGACGCCTCTTCAAACCGACGCATCATGTCAGCAAACATTTGTTCATCCTTTGTTCACGCACCACAACTCTAATCATGATTCTCTGACCGCGTCGACCCGTCAGTGCGTCATGCAGCCATGAACGGAAATTTCCGAGACATGCGCATGCAAGCGAGATAGAGAAAAGATATTCGAACAAACGTGCCATCGCCCATGCCCCATCTCGACTTCCTGTCGTCACTCGTCACCGCGCACAGCCCGGCGCTGCTCGCCATGTTTGCGGGTGCCGCCTTTCTTGCCGGCCTTGCGCGCGGATTTTCCGGCTTCGGTGCGGCGCTCATCTTCGTTCCCCTGGCCAGCGCCATCGTCGGGCCGCGTATCGCTTCGGCGGTATTGCTGGTGGTGGACGGCGTGCTGACGCTCGGCATGATACCGCCCGCCTTTCGCATGGCGGACCGGCGCGAAGTCTTCACCATGGCGGCCGGCGCCTTTGTCGGCGTGCCCGTCGGCACAATGCTGCTTTCCAAGGGTGATCCACTGACGCTACGCTGGCTCATCTCGGGCGTGGTCGTGGTGCTGCTTGTTTTTCTGGTGTCCGGCTGGCGTTACAGCGGCCGGCCAAAGACGCCGCTCACCCTTTTTACAGGGCTGCTGGCCGGGCTGTTTTCAGGGGCCGCGCAGCTGGGTGGCCCGCCCGTCGTCGCCTATTGGCTGGGCGGCGCGCTGAAAGGCGCTTTCGTGCGCGCCAATGTCATTCTTTATTTCGCGGTTTCAACGGTATTCTCCATCGCCAGCTACTTTCTTGGCGGCCTGTTTACCGTCGATGTCTTCGTGTTTTTCCTGCTGGCCCTGCCCTTTTATGGGCTCGGTCTTTATGCCGGTGCGCGACTGCACGGGCTTGCCGATGAGGCGGCGTTCCGGCGCATCTGCTACGGCCTGATCGCGATTTCCGCCGTCATCGGCCTGCCGCTGTTTGACCAGTTGCTGAAATAGGCAGGCCGAGACGGCCTGCCCGGATGGCGTTACGGATACATGCGTACCTTGGACCAGTCACCGTCAGGGGTGTCGCGGCGGAATTCGATGCGATCATGCAGGCGGAACTTGCGGTCGTGCCAGAATTCGATGCTGAGTGGCCGGATGCGGAAGCCGGACCAGTGGGACGGGCGCGGAATATCGCCAATCGCATATCTGGCGGTATATTCGGCTACCGCTTTTTCCAGCGCAAAACGGCCTTCCAAAGGCCGCGACTGCTTGGATGCCCAGGCACCGATGCGGCTGCCGCGCGGGCGAGAGGCGTAGTAGATATCCGCCTCCTCGTCGCTCACGATCTCCACCTCGCCGCGCAGACGCACCTGCCGCCGCAGGCTTTTCCAGTGGAAGCACATGGCCGCTTTTTTCTGGCCGAGGATCTCCTGACCCTTCTGGCTTTCGAAATTCGTATAGAAAACGAAACCGCGATCATCGACGCCTTTCAGAAGCACCATGCGCACGTTCGGCAGGCCATTTTCGTCCACGGTGGCGAGCGCCACCGCGTTCGGATCGTTGATTTCGGAAGCCGTCGCGTCCTTCAGCCATTCGGCAAAAAGCGTGAACGGTTCATTTTCTTCCGTGAAGTCACTGGATGTTAACCCCGTTTCCGACATATTGAATAAAATGCTCCCGAGCTGATTTGGACACCAGAGATGATCTCCGGTGAAAGATGGTGACCGTCATAGCAAAGTCGAACAGTCGAACAAAGAGCCTCCTTTCGTCGATAGCGGAAGTTTCCGCCGTCGTGTCAATGCTCGCGGTGCTGAGCGGCTGCGTCAGCCTCGACCTGTTCGGCGGAGACAAGGTTGACCGCTCGCTTTCCACGGCCTCCGTTCCCAACCAGCCGAACAATGCGCCGCAGACGGACGATGCGACGATCCGCAATGCGGTCACATCGGCCGACCTCGCCAAGCTCGCCGACCAGCCTCTGCCCTGGGCCAATGCCGCCACCGGCAGCGCCGGCGTCGTCACCGCCATTCACGAAGACAAGTCCAGCGGCTTCGTCTGCCGCAATTTCAGGACGACACGCCATTCCTTCGAGGGTGTGGCGAGCTATTCGGGACAGGCCTGCCTGTCGGAAACCGGCGAATGGCTGCTGACGCGCTTCGAGCAGAAATAATCTGTTTACCCTTAAATATGGAATAGAGCCCGCCCGGGTGCGGCACGTCTCCTCCGTAAAGGAGTGATTAGCAACTTATTGCAACAGTCGACGTTGATTAAACCGAGGGCGTGCTGGCGAATGATCGCGGGCATCCCTTTTCGGAGGGGTTAGTTTCAGGATTGCGCCATGAGCGGCAGCACGTGCCTGAGCCAACGTAACTGGTGTTTCGCATGCGCGATCCATATTCCATCCTCGGCGTGAAACGTGACGCCCGCCACGAGGACATCAAGGCCGCCTGGCGCACGAAGGCGAAAACCGTCCATCCGGACGCCAATCGCGACGATCCCGACGCCTCGGCGCGCTTTGCCGAGATCGGGCAGGCTTACGATCTTCTCAAAGACCCGAAAAAGCGCGATCTCTACGATCAAGCCCGCAAGGCGGCCGAAAAGAAACAGCGCGGCGAAACCATCATGCAGCAGCGAGAAGCCGCGCGCGAGGCTGCCGAGCGCGCCAAGGCCGCCGAAAAGCTGATGGAGGAACTGGCCCGTGCGGACGCCCGCAACCGGGCGCAGACCGGCCAGAAAGCCGATAGCAAACCGGAAAGCGCCGAAGACATCGTCGAGCGCATTTTTGGCGCCGATGCCCAGAACGATCCCAAGGTGCAGCAGGCGGCGGAAGCCGCAAAGGCGGCCGCGAGCGCTGCAAAAGGCGATATACCCGCAGCCACCGCCACCGGCGATGACAAGACGTCACCCGCCTCGCTTGCCGCCAATCTTTTCAGCGCGCTGGTGCGGCGGTTCCGTGCGCCGCAGCCGACTCCGGAAAAAGCGCCTGACATCACCGCTGAGGCCACCGTCACGGTCGCCGATCTGCTGGAGAAAAAATGGATTACCATTTCTCTTGCCGATGAGCGGGAAGTTCGGTTCCAGCTCGAGCCCGGCATGACCGACGGACATGTGGTGCGGCTGAAGGGACAGGGGCTGAAGCTTCCCAACATCGCGCGCGGCGATCTTGCCGTGACATTGCTGACCGACCGAGAGGACGCTTTCTCCCTTCGTGGCTTCGATATTCACACGACCCTGCCGATATCGCTCAGCGACGCGGTTCTGGGGTGTGAAACGAAAGTCAAGACACCGCTCGGCGAAGAAAACATCACCATTCCGGCCTGGTCCGGCTCAGACCGTGTGCTGAGGCTTGCCGGCAAGGGCCTTGCCGACGGCAAGGGCGGCTCCGGCGATCTCGTCGTCGAATTGCGCATCGTCCTCTTGGAAAAGCCCGATGAAAAGGTAACCGACCTGATGCGGCACATGCGCGAAGGCCTTTATTTGTGAAAGTTTTGCGAATAGCCGGGACAACGCACCCTTTGTTACGCTCCCTAACAGTTGATGATCTTTGGCAATCTTGAACAGGATTGCAGCCTATGCCATAGGCAGGACCGATCATAAGTACTAGGGAGCACAAAATGGCTCAGGCATCCGGCCTCATGGCTGGCAAACGCGGCCTCATCATGGGTGTCGCCAATAATCGTTCCATCGCTTGGGGCATCGCCAAGGCCTGTGCCGACGCGGGCGCGGAAGTTGCGTTGACCTGGCAGGGCGATGCGCTGAAGAAGCGCGTAGAGCCGCTGGCGCAGGAACTCGGCGCCTTCATGGCCGGTCATTGCGATGTGACCGATCTCGAGACGATCGACGCCGTTTTTGCCTCGCTGGAAAAGCATTGGGGCAAGATCGACTTCGTCGTGCACGCTATTGCGTTCTCCGACAAGGACGAGCTGACCGGCCGTTACCTCGACACCAGCCGCGACAACTTCAACCGCACCATGGATATTTCCGTGTTCTCGCTGGCCGCCATTGCCAAGCGCGCCGAGCCGGTCATGAATGACGGCGGCTCGATCATCACGCTGACCTATTACGGCGCCGAAAAGGTCATGCCGAATTACAACGTCATGGGTGTGGCCAAGGCTGCTCTCGAGGCCAGCGTGCGTTATCTCGCCGTCGACCTCGGCAATCGCGGCATCCGTGTCAACGCCGTTTCCGCCGGCCCGATCAAGACGCTTGCAGCTTCCGGCATCGGCGACTTCCGCTATATTCTGAAGTGGAACGAATACAATGCGCCGCTGAAGCGCACCGTTTCCATCGAGGAAGTCGGCAAGTCGGCGCTGTACCTGCTGTCCGACCTTTCGACCGGCGTGACCGGCGAAATCCACCATGTCGATTCCGGTTACCACACCATCGGCATGAAGGCCGTGGATGCGCCTGACATCTCGGTGGTGAAGGACTAAGCCTGAAAAGTGTAAGAACGGGGTATCGCCTTGCTCGTCTATGTGATCCGGCACGGACAAACGGACTGGAATGCGATACGCCGGCTTCAGGGCCAGAAAGACATTCCGCTCAACGATTTCGGCCGCCAGCAGGCGGTCGGAAACGGCAAGCTCCTCGCGCAGCTGCTGGGAGAACAGGCCACGGATTTCGACTATGTGGCGAGCCCGCTCGGGCGCACGCGCGAGACCATGGAACTGATGCGCGGCGCGATGGGCCTCGATCCCAAGGCCTATCGCACTGACGATCGCCTGATCGAAGTTTCTTTCGGCGACTGGGAGGGACAGACCCTGCCGGAGCTGAAGAAAGAGTTTCCGGACCGGGTGAAGGCGCGCAAGGCCAATAAATGGGATTTCATTCCCCCCGGTCAGGACGCGGAAAGTTACGAAATCCTCTCCTGGCGCATCGGCGCATGGCTTTCTTCGGTTGAGAGGCAAACCGTCTGCGTCTGCCACGGCGGTGTGATCCGCTCGATCTTCCGGCTGGTTTCTGGCATGGACAAGGACGAGGCGTCGAGAACGCAGATCCCGCAGGACCAGATCTTGAAGGTTCAGATCGACAGTAATAGTGCGGAGTGGATTTCTTGAGGGCTGTCAAGGTTTGCTAAGACTGGCAGGACATCGCGGCTCGTTTCTTCTCCCCGCCGGGGAGAAGGTGGGCCGAAGGGTCGGATGAGGGGGCGACGTCGCCGAATCCCTCTAGCCGTGCCCCCTCATCCCGCTGCCGCGGACTTCTCCCCGGCGGGGAGAAGAAACACGCGACACCCGCTCGTCTCGCAACGAAGGTTTGGCATAAGGCCAGGAGCTTACTCAACGACCTGAAGGTCGTCGACCACGCGTTTTCCATCCACTTCCGTGTAGAAAACCACGACCTTCACGCCCGCTTTCAAACCTTCGAAATTGAACTCCTCCGGCACGCGGTAGGTCTTGCCGTCGTTCAAGGTAATGCTCAGCCCATTGGCATCGATCTTGCTGATCGTGCCTTCCACATCGACGCTCTGGGCGTAGCCGTTAATAGGCATCAGGAGGTTGGCGGTGGCCAGAAGGGCGGCAATCATCATACGCATCGATCTAGCTTTCGTGGATTTGCGTGAAAACCTTACATGCATGAAGAATTGCCTTTCGAATGTGGCGGAAATTGCCCGCAACCATGACATTTTCAGCCCAATTGATGAACGGATTTCAAATCCTGTTCAAGCCGTTAGTGGTTTTTACACCGCATTTTCCGGCAATATTGGAAAACTCCGGTTTAAGGTGGAAAACCTCCGTCCCTTTACAATTTCGTCATCTCGGAAATCCGTTGAAACCGTCGAATCGCTTTGCGCCGCCCATCCCGGGGAGTGTCGTTTTTCGTCATTTCACCAGTCGTGAACGGTACGTCACCTCCATATCCCGTTTGCGATGAAAGAAAGGCTTTTGCCTTGCCCGGATTTTCCACTAAGACAAATCCGCTTGTTTTAAACGGCGCCGTCCACAGGCGCCCTGTTTCCGGTCTTGAGAACGATGTCGCATAACAGTTTCGGTCACCTTTTTCGCGTTACCACCTGGGGAGAAAGCCACGGGCCGTCGCTCGGCTGTGTGGTGGATGGTTGCCCGCCCGGCATCCGCTTTACCCTTGCCGAGCTGCAGCACTGGATGGACAAACGCAAACCGGGCCAAAGCCGTTTCGTGACCCAGCGCCGCGAGGACGACATCGTGAAAGTTCTTTCCGGCGTCATGCTGGATGAGGACGGCGAGACGATGACGACGACAGGCACGCCGATCTCCATGCTGATCGAAAATACCGACCAGCGCTCCAAGGATTACGGCGAGATCGCCAAACGTTTCCGCCCCGGCCATGCGGATTTCACCTATGACCTGAAATACGGCATTCGCGATTATCGTGGCGGCGGTCGCTCCTCCGCACGCGAAACGGCGGCGCGTGTTGCCGCCGGCGCAATCGCCCGCAAGGTGGTGCCCAGCCTCAACGTTCGCGGCGCGCTGGTGCAGATCGGCAAGCACAAGATCAACCGCGACAATTGGGATTGGGATCAGGTCGACCAGAACCCATTCTTCTGCCCCGATGTCGAGATGGTGCCTGTCTGGGAAGAATACCTCGATGGCATCCGCAAGGCTGGCTCTTCCATCGGTGCTGTGGTCGAGGTTGTGGCGGAAGGCGTTCCGGCCGGCATCGGCGCGCCGATCTATGCCAAGCTCGATCAGGATATCGCCTCCAGCCTGATGTCGATCAACGCCGTCAAGGGCGTAGAGATCGGCGAAGGTTTTGCCTCGGCCGAGCTTTCCGGCGAGGAAAATGCCGACGAGATGCGCATGGGCAATGACGGCAAGCCGATCTTCCTGTCCAACCATGCCGGCGGCATTCTGGGCGGCATTGCGACCGGCGAGCCTGTCATCGCCCGCTTCGCCATCAAGCCCACCTCCTCCATTCTGACGGAGCGCCTGTCCATCGATACCGATGGCAACAATGTCGATGTGCGCACCAAGGGCCGCCACGACCCCTGCGTCGGCATCCGCGCCGTTCCGATCGGTGAAGCGATGATCGCCTGCACCGTTGCCGACCATTATCTGCGAGACCGCGGCCAGACCGGCCGCTTGAAATAGAGGGAACCGCCATGGCCTATGACCAGAAACGCGTTGTCGACGCCATCCGCGCTTTCGAAGCCGGCGAAATCGTCGTCGTGACCGATGATGACGACCGTGAGAACGAAGGCGACCTGATCATTTCGGCGGTTCACTGCACGCCGGAAAAAATGGCGCTGATCGTGCGCCACACCTCCGGCATCGTCTGCGCGCCCATGCCGCGCGAGGAGGCCAAGCGGCTGAACCTCAACGCCATGGTGGCGGAAAACGACAGCGCGCATACGACGGCCTTCACCGTCAGCGTCGATTTCAAGCACGGCACCACGACCGGTATTTCAGCGGATGACCGTACCCTGACCGTGCGCAATCTCGCCAACCCGAATGTCGGCGCTTCCGATTTCACGAGGCCAGGCCACATCTTCCCGCTGATTTCCCGCGAAGGCGGCGTGCTGATGCGCTCCGGCCATACCGAAGCGGCCGTCGATCTCTGCCGGCTCGCCGGCCTGCCGCCCATCGGCGTCATCAGCGAGCTGGTGAATGACGATGGCAGCGTGATGCGCGGCCCGCAGGTTCTGGATTTTGCCGAAAAACACGGCATGAAGCACGTATCGGTCGCCGATCTCATCGCCTATCGCCAGCGCAAGGAAACGCTGGTGGAGATGGAATCCTCCTTCACCATCGAGACGCCCTTCGGGCCGGCGAAAGCGCAGACCTATTCGCTGCCCTGGGACCCGATGCAGCATATGGCGGTGATTTTTGGCGATATCCGCGACGGCGTCGACATCCCCGTGCGCCTGCACCCGGAAAA
The DNA here is from genome assembly GCF_027498475.1 of Agrobacterium salinitolerans. Lineage (NCBI taxonomy): Bacteria > Pseudomonadati > Pseudomonadota > Alphaproteobacteria > Hyphomicrobiales > Rhizobiaceae > Agrobacterium > Agrobacterium salinitolerans. The sequence goes on from NZ_JAPZLN010000001.1 coordinate 75,048, forward strand.
CGTTGCCGATGACGTCTTCGGCGACCGCCAGCCGGTGCGGCATTATATGCAGAAAATCGCCGAAGAAGGCCGCGGTGTCATCGTCTATCTGCGCGAAGGCTCCGTTGGCGTCGGCCAGGTGGCTGGACGCCGCAAGGCGCGCGACCCGGATGAAGCGCATGCACAGGCCCGTTCTCGCGAAAACGAATGGCTGGAAATCGGCCTTGGCGCGCAGATTCTCAAAGACCTTGGCATCAGCTCCATCAAGTTGCTGACGACGCGCGAGCGGCATTATGTCGGGCTGGAAGGGTTCGGCATCCAGATTTCGGCGACGGATATCTGCTGATTTTAAGATTCAGTCTAGCTTCACAGCGCAATTGTGAGGCGAGCGTGTTCCGTTTGTTTCTTCTCCCCGCCGGGGAGAAGTCCGCGGCAGCGGGATGAGGGGGCGAGCTCTCCGCATATCGCTAGCGTTGTCCCCTCATCCGACCCTTCGGGCCACCTTCTCCCCGCCGGGGAGAAGAAATATGCCGCAACGCCTTGCTACAATATTGCCCAAAGCGCGAGAATACGTTGCGTTTGAAAACGCACTGGTCTGACAATATTCTCAATCGACCGACTTCATTTCTCCGCCCGCCAGCCCTCCAGATAATTCACGCTCTCCACCCCCGTAAACCGCGCCAGCCTCACCAGTTCCGCATCGAGTTTCTCCAGCCGTCCGGTGGAGGCGCGCACGCCCGGCTCCAGCCACAGGCGGCGTACATCCAGCGAGCTGCGCTTGCGATCCGCCTTCATGTCGATGCGGCCGATAAGCCTGTCACCCTCCAGAAGCGGGAAAACGTAATAGCCGTATTGCCGCTTCGGCTCCGGCACAAAGACCTCGATGCGATAGTAGAATCCGAACAACCGTTCCATACGGTTGCGGTCTCGCAACAGGGGATCGAAGGGGCTCAGCACACGAACGCGGGCGGAGGGTTCCGGCACGTCAGTCAGGTCAGCGGTAAAACCGGCAAAGGCATAGGACGGGCGGGCCGTGCCGTCGCGGGCGAGAAGCGACACCTCGCATAGCTCGTCGCGGTTGCTCTTGACCCAGTCCCTCGCCTCCTGCGGGGTGACGAGATCGAAAAAGGCGGCGATTTCGCCATGGGTGGCGAACCCCAGCCGCTTCAGCGCCTCGCGGCAGGCCCAGTCAACGAATTCGGCGTGCTCCACCTCGGTCTCGTGATGCTCACCGGGAATGACCCGTTCGGCCAGATCATAGACCTTCTGAAAATTCACGCGGCCGGATATGGCAAGCTTGCCGGTGTGCCAGAGATATTCGAGCGCGGTCTTGGAGGGATGCCAGTTCCACCAGCCGCCGGACTGGTGCCCCTCCTCCTTCAACTCCCGCGCCAGAACCGGACCGGTTGCGGCAATGCGCTGAAGCGTCTCGCCGAAGGCGGCATCGAAACCCTCGCCATGCCATTTGCGCCAGCGCTCCTGAATGATCGGCTCGCGGCGGCGGAAGCGATGTTTCCAATAGGGATAAAATTCCGTCGGCACGATGGAGGCGTCATGCGTCCAGTGCTCGAAAAGCGCCCGGTCCTTTTCCAAGAGCGTGGTCAGATGGTCACGCCTGTAAGTCTGGTTGCGGGAGAAGATAATCTGGTGGTGGGCGCGCTCCACCGTGCCGATGCTATCCACCTGCACAAAACCGATATCGGTGATGAGCTGCAACAGGTCGCTCTTGGAAAGCGCCTTGCCGGGCGGCGAGGAAAGCCCCTGCCGCGCCAGAAAAATCCGTCTTGCCGCTTCGTTTGAAACCTTGATCACCATGGTGGCGAAGGTAGAACGGCTTTTTCAGGATTGCAATGTTCTTTTTTTGTTCCTTGTTTCACTTCTGTTGATGACGGGGTATAGAACCGGAAACGAGCGCGAGGATAAAAGCTTGGAAATCCGTTTCGACGCCGCCGGTGTCGCTTTCGAGGGCCGGCAGGCCCTGCAGCCGCTGTCCTTGACATTGATCGAACGACGTATCGGCGTGATCGGCCTCAACGGCTCGGGCAAGACTACCTTTGCGCGGCTGATCAACGGGCTGAACAAGCCAAGCCAAGGCACGGTTTCGGTGAACGGTCTCGATACCGTGACGGACGCCAAAGCGGTCTTGCAGACGGTCGGCTTCATCTTCCAGAATCCGCAGAACCAGATCATCCTGCCGATCGTACGCGACGATGTTGCCTTCGGTCTGAAACGGCTTGGTCTCAATAAGGCCGACACGGAAATCAAGGTGAAGGCCGTTCTCGCCCGGCTTGGTATCGCACATCTCGAGGAACGACGCGCCCATGAGCTTTCCGGCGGGGAATTACAGCTTGCGGCGCTGGCCGCGCTCCTGATTACCGAACCGCAAATCCTCATTCTCGACGAGCCGACCAACCAGCTTGATCTCAAGAACCGGGCTATCGTGGAAAAGACCATGGCGGCGCTGTCGCAGGCGCTTGTTGTCATCACCCACGATCTGCCGCTGGTTGCGGGTTTCGACCGGGTGCTGGTTTTCCATGAAGGCGCACTGGTTGCCGACGCCGCCCCCGAAGAAGCGGTGGCGCGCTATCTGGAGGTGGTATCGCGATGAAATCGCTGCATGTGGAAGGCACCGGCTGGCTCTACCGCGTCTCGCCGCGCCTCAAGCTCCTGACGCTCATGGGTTTCAGCATCGCATTGTTCCTCACCCGCGATCTGCTGGTTCTCGCAGGCGCGACGGTTCTGGCCGCCCTTATTCTGGGCGCTACGCGGCTACCCTTCCGCGAGGTCGCTTTGCGGCTGCGGCCGGTGATGCTGACCATCTTCCTTGTCGCCGCCTTCAGTTTTCTCCTGCTTCCCACACATGATGCGAGCGTCAATCTTTTGCGGCTGACGGCGCTGGCGCTGCTTGCCACCGCCGTCACCATCACCGTCAGTATTTCGCAGTTCATGGACGAGATCACCCTTTCCGCTGCGCCGCTTGAAAGGCTGGGGCTGGTGAAGGCCGCCGATATCGGGCTTGCCGTCGGGCTGGTGGTGCGGTTCGTGCCTGAGATCGTCAATCGTTACCATGCGGTGCGTGATGCGCATCTGGCGCGCGGCCTGCCCGTGCGGATGGCCACCATCATCGTGCCTCTGGTGATTATGACGTTGAAGGATGCGGACGCCATTGCCGACGCCATTGACGCGCGCGGTTTCAGAGGCCAAAGCTGACGGCCAGATAACCATCCGGAGTTTCCGAGCCATGACAACCCGCGACCTCGTGCTGATTTCGCTGTTTTCCGCCATCATCATCGCACTCGGGCTTTTGCCGCCGATCACGCTCGGCTTCATTCCGGTGCCCATCACCGCGCAGTCGCTCGGCGTCATGCTGGCGGGTGTCGTGCTGGGCGCTAAGCGCGGTACGCTTGCGGTGCTGCTGACGATCCTGATTGCCGCCATCGGCCTGCCAGTGCTTTCGGGGGGACGCGGTGGTCTTTCGATTTTCACCACGCCAACGACGGGCTTCCTGATCGGCTGGATTGCAGCCGTTTTCGTGACTGGCACGCTCTCGGAAAAACTCGTCAATCGCGGCCAGTCCGCTCTCACACAGGGCATCGGTTTCTTCGTCGCCAGCCTGATCGGCGGTGTGGTCGTGCTTTATGCTTTCGGCATCACCTATCTGGCGCTGGTCGTCGGGCTTGGTTTCGAAAAGGCCTTCATGGGTTCGCTCGCCTTCATTCCGGGCGATGCGCTGAAGGCCGTGCTCGCAGCCCTTGCCGGCCGCGCCGTGATGGCCGGATATCCGCTTCTGCCGCAGCGCGCCTGAACGTTTTCTCCTGGAGGATAGAATGGCGACACGTCTTTACGAACATCCGATCTTCCTTGAACACATCACGCCCGAAGGTCACCCCGAGCGGCCGGACCGGCTGCGGTCGCTGAACATCGCGCTTGAACATCCGAATTTCGAGCGGCTGGACCGGAAGGAAGCACCGCAGGCCAATGAGGATGCGGTGCTTCTGGCGCATCCGGAAGAGCATCTGCTTGCCGTCATGCGGCAGGTGCCCGAAGAGGATGGCGAGATCAACCGGATCGAGTCCGACACCTATCTCTCGCCAAAAAGCCTGCAGGCGGCGCTGACCGGCATTGGCGCTGCCATGGCGGCCGTGGATGACGTGTTTACCGGCTCGGCCGACAATGTCTTCGTCGCGGCCCGTCCGCCCGGCCACCATGCCGAAACAGCCAAGGCCATGGGTTTCTGTCTTTTCAACAATGTGGCGATTGCCGCCCGCCACGCGCAGAAGGCGCACGGCGCGGAGCGCGTGGCCATCATCGACTGGGACGTGCACCACGGCAACGGCACCCAGGACATCTTCTGGAACGACACGTCAGTGCTGTTCTGCTCCACCCACCAGATGCCGCTTTACCCGTGGAGCGGCGATAAAAACGAAACCGGCGTGAAGAACAATATCGTCAACGCCCCGCTTTCTCCCAACACCGGCAGCGAATATTTCCGCGAGGCGTTCAAGTCGCGCGTGTTGCCGGCCATTGCCGATTTTTCGCCAGACCTCATCCTCATCTCCGCCGGTTTCGATGCGCATCATCGCGATCCGCTGGCGCAGATCAATCTGGTGGGCGAAGATTTCGACTGGGCGACCGGGCGACTTCTGGAAATGGCTGACAAATACGCCTCCAACCGGGTCGTCAGCCTGCTGGAAGGCGGTTATGATCTGGAAGGGCTGGCGGAATCGGCAGCCATGCATATTTTGAGAATGATGAAGGGTTGAACATGACGGAAAATGCCAACACAGCCGATGTCAGCGGTTATTCTTTCGAAAAAGCCGTCGCTGAGCTGGAAAGCATTGTCGCCCGCCTGGAACGCGGCGACGTGGCGCTGGACGAATCCATCGCCATCTACGAGCGCGGCGAAGCCCTTAAGAAACATTGCGAGACGCTGCTGAATGCCGCCGAAAAGCGCATCGAGAAAATCCGTCTCGACCGCGCGGGCAAGCCGCAAGGTGTGGAGCCGCTGGACGGGGAGTGATTGTCCATGGCGGCAGCGTTTGGACGTGATTTCACAGGCTGCTCCGTCCCCAATCAGCATACTCGACGTCATCCTCGGGCTTGACCCGAGGATCCATTGATTTCAACGGGTTGCGGATCCTCGGGTCAAGCCCGAGGATGACGGCAGGGATGTTTCCATAACCGCAGTTAACGCAGCGTTCGATATCCCGACCCTCCCCCTCCCCATCCGTTATGCTAAACTCCGCCAATGACGATACGAGGAGCAAGCGATGTCCTTCTTTCCCGGTAACGATCCCGTCGCGGGTGATGCTTTTGCCTGCGACGCCATCGAGAACCTCATCATTCCCCGCACCAGCGATATTGGCGGCTTTGCGGTGCGGCGTGCGCTGCCGACCCGGCAGCGGCGGCTTGTCGGCCCGTTCATCTTTTTTGACCGCATGGGCCCGGCGATCCTGAAGGCCGGTGAGGCGCTCGACGTCAAGCCGCATCCGCATATCGGCCTTTCCACCGTTACCTATCTGTTCGACGGCGAAATCAAGCACCGCGACAGTCTCGGCACCGAGCTTGTCATCCGTCCGGGAGACATCAACCTGATGACGGCCGGGCGTGGCATCGTGCATTCGGAACGCACGCCGGAAAATCTACGCGGCCATCCGCTGTCCATGTCCGGCCTGCAGACATGGCTTGCCCTGCCAGACCATATGGAAGAAATCGCACCCGCCTTTGCCCATACGGCCAAGGAAGACATGCCGCTGATCGATATCAAGGGCGCGTCCGGCCGGGTGGTGATCGGTGAATTCGAGGGGCTCACCTCCCCTGTTTCGGCCTTTACCGATACGCTTTATGTCGACCTGACTCTGGAACCGGGTGTAAAGTTTCCCTTTTCCGCCGACCATGAAGAACGGGCGATCTATATTCTCTCCGGCTCGCTGGATGTGGCCGGGGATATCTTCGCCGCCGACCAGCTCCTCGTTTTCCGGCCGGGCGACGACATCACTCTTCAGGCCGGCAGCAATGGCTGTCACATCATGATCTTCGGCGGGGCGGCGCTGAATGAGCGCCGTTACATCTGGTGGAACTTCGTTTCGTCATCAAAAGAACGCATAGAACAGGCCAAACAGGAGTGGAGAACCGGACGCTTCGATATTGTTCCCGGCGACGAAGAAGAGTTTGTCCCTTTGCCGGAAGGTTGAAATTCTATAGAAGTGTACGACATGCAAGGCCGAACCGTTGGCTTTCACCATGAAAGCCGCTCTGGCGCGCCCTGCTGACGACAAGAAAAGGCCGAACGATTGACCGGAATGCCACAGACACCATTGCTCGACCGGGTGAATTTTCCCTCCGATCTCAAGGAGATCGACGATCGCGACCTGCCGGAACTGGCGCGGGAACTGCGCGACGAGATGATTGACGCCGTGTCGAAAACCGGTGGCCATCTGGGGGCCGGCCTCGGCGTGGTGGAATTGACGATTGCCATCCACAAGGTCTTCAACACGCCGGAAGACCGACTGATCTTCGATGTCGGCCACCAATGTTATCCGCACAAGATCCTGACCGGCCGTCGTGACCGCATCCGCACGCTGCGCCAGGAAAACGGGCTTTCCGGCTTCACCCGCCGTGCGGAAAGCGACTATGACGATTTCGGCGCCGGCCATTCCTCCACCTCCATTTCCGCCGGTCTCGGCATGGCGGTGGCGGCAGGTCTCGAAGGCAGCGACCGCAAGGTGATCGCCGTCATCGGCGACGGCTCGATGTCGGCGGGCATGGCGTTTGAGGCGCTCAACAATGCCGGCGCGCTCGATGCGCGGCTGATCGTCATTCTTAACGATAACGATATGTCTATTGCGCCGCCGACGGGCGCGATGAGCGCCTATCTGGCGCGTCTTGCCTCCGGCCGCACCTATATGGGTTTCCGCGATTTCGGCAAGAAACTGACGGCCTATCTCGGCAAGACCATCGACCGCGCCATTACCCGCGCAGTGACACATGCGCGCGGTTACGTAACCGGCGGCACGCTGTTCGAGGAGCTTGGTTTCTATCACATCGGCCCGATCGACGGTCATTCCTTCGATCACCTTTTGCCGGTGCTGCGCAATGTGCGCGACAATCAGAAAGGCCCCGTCCTCATCCATGTGGTGACGCAGAAGGGCAAGGGTTACGCGCCGGCGGAGGCTGCCGCGGACAAATATCACGGCGTCAACAAGTTCGACGTCATCACCGGCGCGCAGGCGAAAGCCAAGCCGAATGCGCCGAGCTATACCAGCGTCTTTGCCGAAGCCCTGATCCAGGAAGCGACGCTCGACGACAAGATCATCGGTGTGACGGCCGCCATGCCGAATGGTACCGGGCTGGACAAGATGGCCGAGCTTTTCCCAGCCCGCACCTTCGATGTCGGCATTGCCGAACAGCACGCCGTCACCTTCGCGGCGGGACTTGCGGCCGATGGTTACAAGCCGTTCTGTGCGCTTTATTCCACCTTCCTGCAACGCGGTTACGACCAGCTGGTGCATGATGTGGCGATCCAGAGCCTGCCCGTGCGTTTCCCCATCGACCGCGCCGGTTTCGTCGGTGCCGATGGACCGACCCATGCCGGCTCCTTCGACACGACGTTCCTTGCCACCCTGCCCGGCATGGTGGTTATGGCTGCATCGGACGAAGCGGAGCTGAAACATATGGTCCGCACGGCTGCAGCTTACGATGAAGGCCCGATTTCATTCCGTTATCCGCGCGGCGAAGGTGTGGGCGTCGAAATGCCTGTACGCGGCGAGATTTTGCAGATCGGCAAGGGCCGCATCATCAAGGAAGGCACCAAGGTTGCGCTGCTCTCCTTCGGCACACGCCTTGCGGAGTGCCTGGCGGCTGCCGAAGACTTGGATGCTGCCGGACTTTCGACCACGGTTGCCGATGCGCGCTTCGCCAAGCCGCTCGATCTCGATCTCATCCGCCAGCTTGCCAGCCATCACGAGGTGCTGGTGACTATTGAGGAAGGCTCCGTCGGCGGTTTCGGCGCGCATGTGCTGCATTTCATGGCCAGCGCCGGTTTGCTCGACCACGGCCCGAAGGTTCGCACATTAACCCTGCCCGACCAGTGGGTGGAACAGGCAAAGCCCGAGACCATGTATGCCAATGCCGGCCTCGACCGGGCCGGCATCGTTTCCACCGTGTTCAATGCGCTTGGCCAGCGTCAGGCCGGCGTGGGATTTGCGGGCTGAATCACGCTTCCCAAGGTGAAGGAGGCGGGCAGATGATCCCGCCCCCCTCACGGTGTTATCCCGCCGCGCCATCAAGAAAGCCGACGACATTATCGATCCGCCCGTCGGCATCGCGGCTGACAACATCGGTGCCGCCGGCAACATCGTCTCCGTCAGGCGAAATCAGACGCCATGAGAAACGGGTGAAATCGCCGTGTCCGTCAGGGGTTCCCGTCAGCACGAAGCGATATCCGGGAAACTTCTGCCGCGCCGCCTCGATCATCGCGGCGATCCCCTTCTGGCCCTCGCCCTGCATCAGGGGATCGATATAACGGGCGGTTTCGGCCCATGCCTTGTTTACCAACTGCTTGCGGCGTTCGCCGTCTTCCTCGTTCCAGACCGCGAGATAGGTTTCGGCGATTGCGAGATGCTGTGTCATGATTGTTCTCCTGTGGGTTGACGGCCCAAACATGCCGGGGTCTGGGAAGCGGAACAATTACCTGCGAGGTAATCGCATTGGCGATATCTTCTGCTAGGCTGCGGGGCATGACACATCATCGAGAACATGTCGGCCAGGTGCTGAAAGAATGGCGAGCTCGCCGCAGATTGAGCCAGCTCGATCTGGCGGTAGAGGCTGACATATCCACGCGCCATCTGAGTTTTGTGGAAAGCGGGCGCTCATCTCCCAGCCGTGACATGCTGGTGAGGCTGGCGGAGCAGCTTTCAATGCCCGCCCGCGCCGCCAACCGGCTGATGCTGGCGGCAGGTTATGCGCCTGTTCATTCCGAACGATCGCTGGATGCACCTGACATGACAGCAGCCCGGCAAGCCGCCGAAACCGTGGTGCATGGCCACATGCCCTTCCCCGCCCTTGCGGTCGACCGGCACTGGAACGTGGTTCTTGCCAATGATGCGATCACATCGCTGCTTGCCGGCGTTTCCGCCGAACTGCTTCAGTCGCCGCTCAATGCGTTGCGGCTGAGCCTGCATCCCGATGGCTTGAGTTCCCGCATCGTCAACCTTGCCGAATGGCGGCACCACCTGCTGGAACGGCTGAAACGTCAGGTGGAGGAAACGGGAGACGACGTACTTTCCCGCCTGCAAGCAGAGCTTGCGGCCTATCCCGCACCGAAGCTTTCTGCCTATACCGCCGGTGCCGATCTGCTGGCGATACCTCTCCAGCTTCGTGATCCGTCCTCGGGCGCTATCCTGAGCTTCATTTCAACCACCACGGTTTTCGGCACTGCCACCGACGTGACACTGTCCGAGCTGGTGCTGGAATGTTTCTACCCCGCCGATGCGGCAACCCGCGAAGCACTGATGCCCAGCACCAAGGAGTAAGGCCCATGCACACCACCTATCTTATCGGCTTTCAGGTGCGCCCCGGCCAGCGCGAGCGTTTTCTCGAATTGCTGAACGCGCTGCTCGACGCCATGCGACACGAAAAAACCTTCGTGAACGCAACCCTGCACCGGGATGGCGAGAACGAGAACCGCTTCCTGCTGCATGAGACCTGGAGCGACCATCAGGACGTCATCGACGTTCAGATCCACCGGCCCTATCGCCAGGCATGGCACGACGCCCTGCCAGAGCTTCTCGACGCCCCGCGCGATATTTCCGTCTGGCGGCCCCATGCGGGCAGATCACGCAGCATAGATCGACGAGCGGGACAATAATCAAAGCCGAATGGCCGTATCCTCTTTCGCCGTCTTGATGACGACCATGGTGAAAAAGCGCGCCACATTGTGCTGGTCGCGGAACAATCGGTCACACAGGGCGTCGAATTCTTCCATATCCCGCAGGCGCAACATCAGCACCACATCTGTTGCGCCTGTGACGGCATAAGCCTGTGACACGGCCTCTTCGGCGCTGGCAATATCCAGAAAGCGGCGCATCTGCTGCTCACCGTGCAGTTTCAGCTCAACCGTCACCAGAGCCTTGAGGACGCGTCCCGCCTTTGCCGGGTTGAGGATCGCCACGATGCGGTCGATCACGCCGGACTTGCGCAACCGCTGCAGGCGGCGCAGGCAGCTGGATGGAGACAGCCCCACCTCGTCGGCCATATCCAAATTGGTGCGCGAGGCATCGTTCTGCAAAAGGTTCAGAAGTTTCCGGTCGATCCTGTCCATGCCGGCAGCATAATGCCCACCGATATCTTTGCAATAAAATTGCATGAAACTGCAATCTTTGATCGCAAATGCGAATGGGCCGGCAGTAGTGATTGGGAACCATCTTCAGGAGAGCCTTCACATGTCAGTTCTTCAGTCCATCTGGCAAAAAACGCGGGAAACGCTTGCAATCTACTGGGTGCTGGTGCGGATTACGGTTCCGATCGCAATACTGACCGAGCTGTTGTCGAGGATGGGCGCGATCGAGGCGGTGGCGCCTGCCTTTGCGCCGGTCATGAACCTCGTGGGGCTGCCGCCGGAGCTCGGTCTTGCCTGGCTGACCGCAATGCTGGTCGGCATATGGGGGGCCGTACCGCTCATCTTCACGCTTGTTCCCGCATCGTCGCTGACCGTTGCGGATATCACCGTTTTTTCGGCGCTCATCCTGTTCGCCCATGGCCTGCCCATCGAGCAGAAGATCATTGAAAAGGCGGGGCCCGGCATGATCGTCACCACGGCGCTGCGAATTGGAGGCGGATTGCTCTATGCCTTCATGTTGCATCACGTTCTGGAGGCGACGGGGTGGCTTTCCGCGCCGGTCAACCCTGCCTGGATTGCGATGAGCGCCACGCCCGAATGGTCCGCCTACTTCCTCGGCCTCGGGGAAACCATGGTCTGGATGTTCGTGATCCTCTTGACACTTTCTCTTTGCCTTGAAATCCTCAGACTGACGCGCCTGCTGGCGCTGATGATGAAAGCGCTCTCGCCCCTGCTGCGTCTCGCGGGCATTCGCGGCGAGGCCGAACATCTCACCGCCATCGGGTTGTTTCTCGGCATTTCCTACGGCGCCGGCTTCCTGATCCGCGAGGCGCGATCGGGCACGATATCGCCCCGGCAGGTATTTCTGTCCTGCGTGTTCATGGGTTTTGCCCATAGCGTGATTGAAGACACGCTCGTGGTGATGTCGCTCGGCGCGGATGTCTATGGCGTACTGGCCGGACGGCTTGTTTTCGCCATTGCCGCGACCGCCGGCATTGCCGCCCTGCTTGACCGCCTGTCGGACGAACTGTTCTTTGCGCGAATGTTCCGGCTACAGGGCGCATAGAGCATGTTCAGGAAAAGCGCCAAAATAAAAAGGGGGCCTTTGGGCCCCCTCAGACCGCTGACAAACCCGTCGATATTTTCGGCGGGTTTTTTCTTTTTCGGGATGATGACGTTTTGTTGTCGTCTTTTGCGGGTGAACGGGAGATAAGATGAGCCTCGTTTCCTCATCCCCAGGCGGGTTTGGGTGCTTTCGTGAGCGCCATCGCTATTTTCTTGATGTTCTGGGCGCTCGCGGCGAGCAGGCACTGCCATCTAACCTTGATCAAGCCGCGGAAGCGGGCATAGCGGTGCCCGTGGAGCTGCTTGGCATCGGCGAAGGAGCGCTCCACCGTTTCCTTGCGCCGCTTGTAGATCGCCTTGCCCCACGCCGTCTTTCGATGAACATCCGTGCGTTCGCGTGCATCTTGCCAGACATGCCGGGTGATGGTTCGTATCGAGCCGGCATTGGACGTGCAGGAGGCAAGAAGCGGGCAGTCACGGCAGATGGAGGGGTCTGAGCGATAGTGCCTGTAACCGCTGCGGTCGGTCGTCGCATAGGTCAACAGTTGTCCTTCAGGGCAGTGGTAGCCATCGGTCTCTGGTTCGTAGACGAACTTCGACTTGCGCATCATCCCGTCTTTGGGCGGGGTCGGGTTGCGATAGCCGGTCACGCCGAGGATATCTCTGTCCTCCAGACCCTTGGCAATGCCTGCCGTGGCATAGCCTGCGTCCAGCCCGACCGCCCCGACATGAAAGTCGAAGCGTTGGCGCTGCCGGTCGAGCCGCTCCAGGTAGACGATACTGTCATGCACATTGGCCGGCGTTACATGCGTATCGGTGATGATCGCATGGCGGCCGTCAACAGTGCGGTGATCGAGATAGAAGAAGCCCTTGGGCTTGCCGTCGCGCACCATATAACCGCTATCGGGATCGGTACGGCTGACCTTCGTCTCCTTCACCTCCGGCTCGCGCTGTTTCTCCCTCAACGGCTTCTGCCCATGGGATATGCGCTCCGCCTCGATCGCTCGATCCAGATCGGCCCAATAATCGGCCCGCGACTTCTGGAGCATGGCCAGATCGTATTTGCCCTTGTTGGCATTGGCCTTCAGATGGGTCGAATCCGTATAGAGCACGGTCCCATCCACCAGACCATGCCGGATCGCCTGCTCCACGATGGCATCGAAGATATCCTGGGCAACCTCCGTCCCGTTGAAGCGACGGCGGCGGTTCTGCGACAGCGTCGAGGCATCGAAGACAGGATCGGTCAGCTTCAGGCGCAGAAACCAGCGATAGGCGACGTTCACCTCGATCTCGCGCATCAACTGCCGCTCCGAGCGAACACCGAACAGGTAGCCGATGAACAGCGCCTTGAACATGCGTGTGGGATCGAGCGGCGGACGGCCGTTGTCGGCACAGTAAAGACCGGCAACACGATCATGGATAAATGAGAAGTCGATCACCGCGTCGATCTTGCGAAGCAGGTGATCTTTCGGGACCAGACTATCGAGCGTCACCATCTCGAGAGCGGTCTGTTCAGGAGCAGGTTTCTTCAACATGTCCCAATGAATCATAAACCCCCAGCTCACGCCAGAGGTTTGTCAGCAGTCTGAGGGGGCCTTTGGGCCCCCAATCCCTAGGTTCGGTCTGAAAACCCGTCTCAGAACTCCGTCCAGTCCTGATCCTTGGCGGCCGGCGCTTCGGCCGCACCGCCGAAGGCGCGGGCGAGGCTCTGGCCAAGTGCACGGGCTGGCGATGCTACCGGCCGTGCGGTTGCGGAAGCCGGCTTGACCGGAGCCTTGCGGACCGGTGCGGCGGGCGCGGGCTGGAAGGCGGGCTTGGCGGAGGACTGGCGCGGCGCGGAATATCCTCCGGCACTGGCAACGGCAGCGCGCGCGCCGCCCATCCTGAACTGGCCGAGCAGGCCGTTCAGCGCTTCCGCCTCGCGCGCCAGCGAATGGCTAGCGGCGGTCTGCTGTTCCACCATGGCGGCGTTCTGCTGCGTGCCCTGATCCATCGTGTTCACAGCCGTGTTGATCTCCTGCAGGCCGGTTGCCTGTTCGCGGGAAGCGACGACGATGGCGCTGACATGGACGTTGATCTCTTCGACTTCCGCCACGATGAGTTCCAGGGCCTTGCCGGTTTCATCGACCAGATTGACGCCATTTTCCACCTGCTGGCTGGAGGCGCTAATAAGTGTCTTGATTTCCTTGGCGGCGTTGGCCGAACGCTGCGCAAGTTCGCGGACTTCCTGCGCAACCACGGCGAAACCCTTGCCGGCGTCACCGGCGCGGGCGGCTTCCACTCCGGCGTTCAAGGCCAGCAGGTTGGTCTGGAAAGCGATATCGTCGATGACGCCGATGATGTTACCGATTTCGCCCGAGGATTTCTCGATTTCGCGCATGGCGGCAACCGCCTTGCGGACCACGACGCCGGATTTCTCCGCACCGGCGCGGGCGCGCTGAACCAGATTGCCGGCATCTTCTGCGCCGCGGGCGCTGTCGCGCACCGTGGTGGTGACTTCTTCGAGCGCTGCGGCGGTTTCCTCGATGGATGCCGCCTGTTGTTCGGTACGGCGCGAAAGATCGTCGGCGGCGGAGAGCATTTCCGCAGCACCGGCATTGATCGCGGCTGCATTCTCACCGACGGTGCGCAGCGCCTGCTGGAGTTTTTCGACGGCGCTGTTGAAATTCACGCGAACGGGATCGATGGCGGGCGCAAAAGGCGTCTCGATGCGATAGGAAAGATCGCCATCTGCCAGAGCGGCAAGGCCCTTGCCAAGCTCGGCGCTGGCAAAAGCGCTGGCGGCTTCGTCCTTGGCCTTTTCTTCCTCGTTGCGGCGGCGTTCAGCCTCTGTCGCGGAGCGCATGCGATCGGTCTCGCCGGCAAGGCGGGACTTTTCGAGACCGGCTTCCTTGAAGACAAGAACCGCCTTCGCCATCTTGCCCACTTCGTCTCCCCGATCCGTGGCGGGTACTTCCGTCGTCAGATCGCCATCGGCAAGCCGGCTCATGGCCGCCGTCATGCCGACAATCGGCGTAACGATGGAGCGCGACAGCGCCCAGATAAGGGCGACAGCCAGAAGACCGGCAACCGCGCCGCCGCCCAGAAGCGCATATTTGAGGTGGAGCGCGGCTGCCTGCTGTTCTGCGGCGTAAGCGGCGGACAGACCGTTCAGCTGCTCCTTGATCTTGGCGGCGGAGGCGCGGAAGCCGTCGAGCTGGCCCTTGGCCTGATTGCGGCCGATCTCGATGATGTCGGAAATCGGCGCTTCGGTCGTCTTGCGCGCGGCAATCTGCGGTTCCGCCAGTTCCTTGAAGAAGACGGTCGCCGATTTTTCCATATCGTCAATGGATTTCAGAATTTCGGGCTCACCGGCGGCCAAAGTGCGCGCCTCATTCAGCTTCTTCAGCATGATGTCGCGCTGAGCGAAAACATCACTATAGGTGCTATCGCTGCGAAACAACAGAAAGCCGCGCTGGTTAACGGCCTGCTCCAGCATGGCGGCCGTCGCACCATCCACGGCGTGCATGATGTTGTTGGTGCGATTGTTCTCAATCGCGACTCGCTCGCTCCCCAGCGTCTGCCAGAATACGACCGCGGAAGCGAGCAGGCACACGCTCATCAAGGCACAGAAGGTGGCAATAAGCTTCAGGTTAATGGGGAGGTTTTTCAGCGACATCGCAAACTCTCTCGGCGACCCGATGCCTCGAAGCAAGCGTCTGCGCTGCAACGGCCGCAATTTTGTGAATGGGAGGAGACGCCGTCATGGCAGGTTCCGGCGGCCGCACGGGCCGTGGGCACAAAGTGCAATACAAGCCTTTATATTGGATTAATCGAACATTCGGACTTTGCGGTGCAACATCCATGGACGGCGACGGGCATCGCCGGTCCCTTTTCGCGATAAATCGCTTGCATCGGCGGGGTTTGGCGGTCATTGACACGGGACCATGTCCAAAACATCTGAAAATGAACGGCTTGACCAGCTTCTTGTGTCGCTCGGCCACTTTGCCAGCCGCTCGCGTGCGCGCGACGCGGTTGCGCGCGGCACCGTCAGCGTCAACGGCAAAATCGTCACCAAACCGAGCCAGACGGTCGCCGGCGATGCCGAAATCGCCATCAGCGACCCGGCACAGGCCTATGTTTCCCGCGCGGCGCTGAAACTCGTGGCCGCGCTCGATCATTTCCGGCTCGATCCTTCGGGCCATGACTGTCTCGACGTCGGCGCTTCGACGGGCGGTTTCACCGAGGTGCTGCTGGAACGTGGCGCCGGACACGTCACCGCCATCGATGTCGGCCACGGACAGATGCATGCAAGGATCGAGAACGATCCGCGTGTCACCAATCTGGAGGGGCTGAATGCCCGCTTCCTGACGGCGGAAGATATCGATGACCGGCCCATCGGCTTCATTGTCTCCGACGTGTCCTTCATTTCGCTGAAGCTCGCGCTTGCTCCGGCGCTCGAACTTGCTGAGCATGGTGCTCTCGCGGTTCTGCTGGTGAAACCGCAATTCGAGGCGGGGCGTGATGCCATCAGCAAGGCCGGGCTTCTGAAAGAGCCGGAAACGGCGCCTGCCGTGGCCGCCGAGCTGGAGCGCTGGCTGACGGAAGACATGGGCTGGAAAAGCCTCGGCCTCATTCCTTCGCCAATTTCCGGCGGCGACGGCAATATCGAATTTCTTCTCGGAGGCGAAAAGCCATGAGCACACAGACCGTCACCATCAAGAGCCTCGGCGCGCAGGGCGACGGCATCGCGCACTGTCCCGACGGCCCGGTCTATGTGCCCTTCGCACTGCCTGGAGAAACGGTGGCCATCGCCAAGGTGAAGGATCACGGCACCGTCATGTCGATAACGGCAGCCTCGGCGGAGCGCCGTGAACCGGCCTGCCGCCACTTCGGTCCCGATGGCAAGAACGGCACCTGCGGCGGCTGTTCGCTGCAGCATCTTTCCGATCAGCCTTACCACGCCTACAAGCGGGAGCTGGTGGTTACGGCACTGAAATCGAAGGGCCTGACTCCTGATGTCGACGATCTCGTCATCTGTCGTCCCGGCGAGCGCCGCCGCGCGGTGTTTGCCGCCCGCAAGACGGAAAAGGGCCTGCTGCTCGGTTTCAGCCAGGCGAACAGCCATCACATCGTCGCCATCGAGGAGTGTCCGGTCACATCGCCCGGCATCGCTTCGCGGCTGGATGCTATCAGAGCCATCGGCCTTTCCATGGTGGCGAATGCCGAACCGTTCCGCATCACCGTTCTCGAAACGCTCTCGGGTCTCGATATTTCGGTCGAAGGCATCAAGTCGGTCAGCGACAAGCAGCGGCGCACACTCACGGAAACGGTGCTTGCCATGCGCGGCATTGCCCGTGTTTCGCTCTCAGGTGAAATTCTGATCGAACCGCAAAAGCCGATCATCGAATTCGGCGGCGTTGCGGTTTCCCCGCCAGCCGGTAGTTTCACGCAGGCGACGAAGCAGGCGGAAGACGCCATGGCCGAGCTGGTGCTGGCCCATGTCGGCAAGTCCAAACGTATTGCCGATCTTTTCTGCGGTTCCGGCACTTTCGCGCTGAGGCTCGCACGCATCGGCAAGGTGCATGCGGTGGAAGCGGAAGACAAGCCATTGAAGGCGCTGGATTTCGCCGCCCGCAACACACAGGGCCTGAAACCGGTGAGCGTCGAGAAACGCGACCTCTTCCGCCGGCCGCTGATGACAAGCGAACTGAAGAATTACGATGCCGTCGTGTTCGATCCGCCGCGCGCCGGTGCGGAATTCCAGTGCAAGGAACTGGCCCGCAGCACGGTGAAGAAGATCGTTGCGGTAAGCTGCAACCCGCTGACACTTGCGCGTGATCTCACCATCCTCACGGAAGGCGGCTATCGCATCACCCGTGTCACGCCGGTCGACCAGTTCCTGTGGTCGCCGCATGTGGAAGCGGTGGCGACGCTGGAGAAATAATCACCAGGCCGTATCGACCGTGCCGTTACCGACCACGCCCGAGCACCGGCAGGCGCCGCCCACGCGGCCCCGCTCGATTGGGCAGACATAGGGCCGGCGGCGATTGGCGCTCTCCGGCGGGGTGATGACGCAGACGAAACGGGCGCGGCGCTGGCGGTCGCGGTTGCTGCCGGAGTAATAGTCCGAGCCATCGTCTTCGGTAATGACGGATTGCGCCAGAATGACATTGCCGGCGGAAGCCGCCGGAGGGCGCGTTATCGCCGCCGCTTCGGTGACAGTGGCGGCGCAGAGGAAGACGGACAGGGCGAAAACGACGTGACGCATGCGGGTGGCTTTCGGGCGTAGAGCTTGTACGATCCGGTCTTGGTCGGACCGATTTGATCGACCATACATAATCCACCTTCGCAAGCACAGTGGCTTCAAACTTCCGACGATGCCGCCGGCTTCTTCTCCCCGCCGGGGAGAAGGTGGCCCGAAGGGTCGGATGAGGGGGCTAGCTCTCCGTATATCTCCACCGTCGCCCCCTCATCCCGCTGCCGCGGACTTCTCCCCGGCGGGGAGAAGAAACAAGCGGCGGGCTTCCCGATTCCCGCGGCACTCAGCGACGCATGAATGCCTCGAAGGCGGCGCGCGCTTCCGCACTCTGCAGCTGCGCGATGAAATGGCGGCCTTCCTCTTCGATGCGGGTGAGAAGATCGTCCGGGTTGCCCCGAACCAGATCGCGGGCGATCTTCAGCGCCTGCTGCGGTTTGGCCGCAAGCCGGGTGGCGAGCGCCAGCGTTTCGCTTTCCACATGTTCAGGGGCGACGACTTTCCAGATCATTCCGGCCTGCAATGCCTGCTCGGCGGAAAAACCTTCGCCCATGGCAAGCAGCGCAAAGGCGCGCTGGTGTCCCATGAGTTTCGGCACGAGTAGGCTGGAGGCCGCTTCCGGCACCAGAGCGAGGTCCACGAATGGGGTTTTGAACAGGCTGCGACTGGAGGCGACCGTCAGGTCGCAATGCAGGTTCAGCGTCGTGCCGATGCCGATGGCGAGTCCGTCGACGCCGGATACCATCGGCTTTTCGAAGGCGACGAGCGCTTTCAGAAGCTCAAGCGCGGCGAGTTTGCCCTTGCCGCCCGACATGGCGAAGGCGAGGAAATCGGCCATGTCGTTGCCGGCGGAAAAGCAGCCTTCCGTGCCGAGAAAGGCAACGACCCGAATTTCGGGGTTCGCATTGGCGGCATGCAGGGCTTCAGCCATGCGCAGATACATGGCATCAGTGATGGCGTTTTTCTTGTCCGGCCGGTTGAAGCGGATGGTCGAGACTTCCGGCGCATGGCCGACGCGCTCGACGAGAATGTGTTCGTCCGACATCTGAGCCTCCTCAAGCCAATACGGTGCGGGCGGCGGCAAGGCTTGCCGCACCTGATATAACGCGATCCTTCAGCGCCGTCGTTTCCGCCAGCAGGTTTTCCGCCGCAAAACGGCAAAGTGCTGCGCGATGTCCGCCCCTGCCATCATCGACGGAGACCAAGGCGCCTTTGGCGAGATAGGCACCTGTCAGCGCCAGGCCGAAGAGCCGCTGATAGGCCGTTGCACCGGCAAGCGCGGTTTCGGTTTCGCCAGCCTTGATGCGCTCCAGCAACCAGTCGGTCGTCGTTTCCAGATCGTTGAGGCTCGCTTCGAGATAACGGGCGGTCTCGCCAAGGTCATCGCGGTTAGACGCGGCCGTCCGGGCAGCAATCTCACGCAGCTCAGCGATGAAACCGCGCACCTGCGCACCCTCGGAGAGCGGCAGCTTGCGCAGCACCAGATCGATGGCCTGAATGCCGTTGGTGCCCTCGTAGATCGGCGCGATACGGGCATCGCGTAGATAACGCGCAGCACCTGTTTCTTCAATGAAGCCCATGCCGCCATGCACCTGAATGCCCATGGAGGCGACATCGACACCGGCATCGGTGGAGAAGGACTTGGCGATCGGTGTGAGAAGAGCAGCGCGCTCCTGCCAGTGAGCGCGCTGCGAGGCGTCTTCAGTCGCATGCGCCATGTCGATGGCATGCGCGCAGCTGAAAGAAATCGCCCGTGATCCCTGCGTTAGCGCCTTCATGGTCAGAAGTGTTCTGGCGATATCAGGATGTTCGATGATCGGGCTCATGCCGGAACCCTGCCAGCCGGGCGCCTTGCCCTGCGTACGCTCCCTGGCATATTCGATGGCCTTCTGAGTCGCCGCTTCGCAGATCGCCACGCCCTGCATGCCGACGGCAAGGCGGGCGTTGTTCATCATGGTGAACATGCAGGCGAGACCTTTGTTCTCCTCGCCGATCAGCCAGCCGAGCGCGCCCTTTTCGTCACCGAATTTGCCATCGCCGAAGATCATCGTGCAGGTGGGCGAGCCGTGAATGCCGAGCTTGTGTTCCAGCGAATGGCAGAAAAGATCGTTGCGACTGCCCGGTGCGCCATTTTCATCGGGCAGGAACTTCGGCACGAGGAACAGCGAGATGCCGCGCGTTCCGGTCGGCGCATCCGGCAGGCGGGCGAGAACGAGGTGGATGATATTGTCCGCCGCGTCGTGTTCGCCCCAGGTGATGAAAATCTTCTGGCCGAAGATGCGGTAGGTGCCGTCGCCGTTGCGTTCCGCCCGGGTCTTCAGGACGCCGAGGTCCGAACCCGCATGCGGCTCGGTGAGGTTCATGGTGCCGGTCCATTCGCCGGAGACGAGTTTTGGTAGATAGGTGCGCTTCAACGCATCGCTGCCGTGGGCGACAAGGGCCTCCACCGCGCCCATGGTCAGCGTCGGGGCCAGCGCAAAGGCCATGGAGCCGGAATTCCACATTTCGAGTGCTGCGACATTCAGCATATGCGGCAGGTTCTGGCCGCCGAATTCTTCAGGCGCCGTGAGGCTATTCCAGCCCGCTTCCGCCCAGCGGCGGTAAAGATCGGCCCAGCCATCCGGTGTCGTCACCTTACCATCGGTTAGCTTTGCGCC
Organism: Agrobacterium salinitolerans; assembly: GCF_027498475.1. NCBI lineage: Bacteria > Pseudomonadati > Pseudomonadota > Alphaproteobacteria > Hyphomicrobiales > Rhizobiaceae > Agrobacterium > Agrobacterium salinitolerans. The sequence continues at coordinate 95,326 of NZ_JAPZLN010000001.1, forward strand.
CTGGCGATCGCCGATTTCGGCGAGAGGTGCGACCTCTGCGGTGGCGAAACGGCCGGCTTCGTGCAGAATGGCATCGACCAGATCTTCCCCAAGGTCTCCCAGCGCACCCGTCGCAAGCGCGTCTTCAAGACCTGCCACATGTTTGAGTGTAAAGGCGATATCGTCCACCGGCGCGCTATACATGCTGCCTCCTCCCGAAGCTCTGGCATCTTGCTACTGCCCTCGGGCTAAATGATTTTTACGTAAACGTCAATTTGAAAATTCCGGTCTATTCACCGGGATTGTTATAAAACTGTCATGTGAATTTGTTCAGCATGCGCTGAAAGGCGCCTCGCCGCCGCCGCTCCCACACCGGAACGACGGACGCCTCCTTCCTCCCATCCAGCCGGTCAGGACTGCCACGATGGATCTCGTTACACCCGTTATTCCGGGCCTTGTCTGGGCCTATCAATTCCACCCCGGCACAGCCCCGTGCCGCCGGCTTGCGCCCGATGCCGGCTTTGATGAAATGGCCGGATGCGCCGGGTTCTTCTGGTTGCACCTCAACCTTGCGGATCAGCGTGTGGCGGGTTTTCTCGAGACCATCGACGGCCTCGACCCGGCGGCGCGCGCAAGCCTCACCACCCATGAGACGCACCCTTCCATCGTGGTCGATGAGAAATCGCTCTATGGCACGTTGGTCGATTTCCAGCGGGAATTCGACAAGGAAACGCGCGATTTCGGCTGGCTGCATTTTGCGGTGAGTGACCGTTTCATCATCACCACCCGCCTGCAACCGCTGCATTCGGTGGACCGGCTGAAGGCCGCGGTGGACAAGAATTCCAACCGGTATCTGACGCCATCGCATGTCTTCGAAGGTCTCGTTGCCGAATTCCAGCGCTCGCTCATCAATCTGGTGATGGAGACGACGGAGGAGCTGAACACCATCGAAGATCTGGTCTATGACAGCGAGACACGCGACGAACGGCGGCGTCTTGCCCCGCTGCGCCGCACGGTGGTTCGCCTGCACCGGCATCTGCGCACTGTGCTGACCCTGATGCGGCGCGCTTCGGCCGCCGATGATGACGAGATGCCGGATGGTTTCGAGGATGTCGCCTCACGCCTGATGGGCCGTCTGGAGGCTGTCGATCACGACGTCTACGCCCTGCAGGAGCGGGCAAGGCTGCTGCATGAGGAAATCGATTCCAAGCTCTCCTCCGAAACCAACCGACATCTTTATATCCTGTCGTTGATGACGGCGTTCCTGCTGCCGCCCTCGCTGGTGACCGGTTTTTTCGGTATGAACACGGATGAACTGCCGTTTACCGTCGGCACCGGCGGCACGCTGTCGGCCAGTATCTTCATCGTTATTTCGGTGGCGCTTGCCTGGTTCGTGCTGAAGCGCGCACGAATCCTGTAACGCAAAGAGCCGCCCGGTATGATCGGACGGCTCTGTCAATTTCAGCCTGGCAAGCCATCAGCTATAAGGCGAATAGCAAAGCTGGCGCGGGCCGTGATAGGGCTGGAAGGTGTTGGTGCGGGCATCGTAGGAACGATAGCGACCATAGCACCAATTCACATGCGCCTGGCTCAGACCGCCACGATAGATCGGGCGGTATTCCCGATAGACCGGGCGCGGACGATATTCTGGAACCGGGCGGTAGACTTCACGCGGCTGCGACAATGCGCCGCCGATGATGGCGCCCGTCGCAAAGGCTGCGAGCGGGAACCAATAGCCGTCGTGGTGGCGGTAACCCGGACGATATTCGCGATAGCCGCGATGACCGCGATACCAGCCGCGGCGATCACCCCAGCGGTCGCGATCGCGCCAATATTGCACGTTCACGATATTGTTGCCGGCGTCACTGCCGGCGGTCTCGACGCTCTTCGGCGCGGTCGGCAATGGCATTGCCGCTTCCGCCGGAACGATCGCTCCTGCAACCACGATTGCAGAAAGACCGGCAGCCAGGATATTTTTCATATAGCTTTTCATCTGACTTCCTCCATCCACGACGGTCAACAGGCCGTTGTCCGTGAATAATAACACTTTTTTCTTCCCATTGGGCCAGTTTGTTTCATCTGGCTGCAACTTACGAAATAAAAGCTAGGCGTTTGCGCCTGAACCCAGCATTAACGGCGTCATCACGCTTCGTTTATCGACAGCGGCGCTGCAAAAGCAAAAGCCCGGATTAATCCGGGCTTTCAAAAAAAAGTCATCAGCGGCTGTAAGGCGACACGCATATGCGGCGCGGACCGTTATACGGCTGGTAGGTGTTGTCATAGGCGCGATACGAGCGCCAGCGGTTCTGACACCAAGCCACATGGCTGCCGCCATAGGCCGGACGCGGCTGCTGCATGGCGCCGCTGATAATCGCACCTGCCGCAAAGGCTGCCAGCGGGAACCAGTAACCGTTGTGGTAACGGTAACCCGGCCGACGATCGCGATAACCACGGTGACCGTTGTACCAGCCGTTTCGATGCGGTGGCGGGCGGCGCATGTGTCGCCCATCCCAATGGCGGCGACGATCCCATTCACGGTACTGCACCGGCACCACATTTTCAGTCGCCACAGCCGGCTTCGTCACCGGAACAGGAACCTGAAACGCCTGCGATGGGGTAAAGCTGGTCAGGAACACGACAATCGCTGTCGCGACACTCGTTCTCCGGAAATTCATCATGACCTTCCTCCATTTGCTTCAGCGCGTTGACCGCGCCTTTTTCACTCACTCGCTCTTGTCGGAGATCAAGGTTAGCCCCCGCTCTATGCCCGAAAAGAATTCGATGACGTGCAAACGAATTTAGGAAAATTTGGTTCCATGACAACCATCCGGTGAATGAAGGAGGTTTGAAACGCCTGCTGGCGTCAGGCCTCCACCTTCACATCTGTCAACGGGCGCGAGCAGCAGGCGAGAATATAGCCTTCCTCGATTTCCTCGTCGAGAATGCCGCCATTGTGGTTCATCTCCACCTCGCCGGAAAGCTTCAGTACCCGGCAGGTGCCGCAGATGCCGGATTCGCAGGCCGCCCCGATACGGACGCCGGCGGCGCGCGCCGTCATCAGGACCGTCTGGCCGGGCTGGCAGGCCATCTCTTTTCCGGAAAGGGTGAAACCCACCATCGACAGCGTTTCGCCATCCGCACCAGTAAGTACGGTTTCACCAACGGTGACCGGCGCAGCCGGCGCGAAGCTTTCCTGATGATAGCGCCCCATGTCGAAACCGGACGCGTCGAGCATCGAACGGACCGCTGCCATGAACGGTTCCGGGCCGCAGCAGAAGACGGTTCGCTCCATGAAATCGGAAGCCAGCAGCGCGATCTTGGCCTTGTCGACCATGCCTTTCAGCCCCGACCACAGATCGGTGCGTCCGCATTTTTCGACAATGAAGCCGAGCGACAGGTTCGGCATGAACCGGGCGAGATATTCCAGTTCGTGACGGAAGACGATATCGCCGGGCGTGCGCGAACAATTGATGAAAGCAATATCGCTCTGCGGGGCGCGGTCGCTCATGTCGCGCACCATCGACATCATCGGCGTGACGCCGGAGCCTGCCGAAATGAACAGATATTTGTCGCCGGGATGCTTGACGTAGGAAAAGTCGCCGAGCGGGCCGAGCGCCCGGATTTTCATGCCGGGTTTCAGATTGTCGAACATCCAGCGCGTGCCGATGCTGTTGGCCTGCGCCTTGACCGTGACCGACAGCGCATAGGGCCGCGACGGGCTGGAGGACAATGTGTAGGTGCGGTAAAGCGGCTCCTTGCCCACCGGCAGTTCCAGCGTGACGAACTGGCCCGGCAGATAACGGAACCAGTTCTGATCCTCCGAACGGAACAGAAACGTCATCACATCCGCCGTCTCGGGCGTCACCGAGATGCATTCCAGAAGCTGGAGCTTGTCGCTCCAGGGCTTCATCTCATCAATATGTTTATAGGTCACAACCATATTCATCTTCGCATCACGCTACAGCCGAAAGCCGGGACTTGTCGCCCGAGAGCCGGTCGATCATGAAATCGGAATACCAGTTGACGAACTGCATCACGCCACCTTCGTCCTCCATGGAATAGGGGCCGGGCTCATAGGCGGGGGAACGGATGCCGAAGGCATTTTCCTCGACGATGCGGCGATCCTGATCGTTGGTCTCGTTCCAGACGTGGGTGAGGTCTTCGAGATCGTAGTCCACGCCTTCGACGGCATCCTTGTGCACCAGCCATTTGGTGGTGACCATGGTCTCCGTGGCGCTGAGCGGCAGCACACGGAAGGAAATGGTGTGGTCGCCGAGGAAGTGGTTCCAGGTCGTCGGGTAATGGAACAGCAACAGCGCGCCGATATGGCTGATGCTCACATCATCAGACAGCGGCCGACGCACGGCGGGCTTGCCGGACATGGTGTAGCTTTCCGCCTCACCGATCAGCGGCATACGGGCGACGCGGAACTGTCCGTTCTTGTCGATCTTGAAACGGCTCGGCAGGCCGGCGGCCTCGCAGCGCGCCCAGTGGCCGCCGATCTCGGGATCGCTCGCACCGCCGTCCGTTCCCGTCACGCTCGGGTTTTCGGGATAGGTGCGGCACAGTTCCGGGTGGTTTGCGGCGCAATGGTAGCACTCGCGGTTATTTTCCCAGACGAGCTTCCAGTTGCCCTTTTCGATGATCGTGCTCTCATGCGCGACCTTCGCCTCCCAGATACGGTGCGGGGCCATGTAGCTCTCGACTTCCTTGCGCATCGGCTCGAAATCGGCCGGCTGATCGGCGAGGCAGATAAAGACGTAACCGGCGACGGTTTCGCAGGCGACCGGCTTCAGGCCAAAATCGCCCTTGTCGAACTCTTCGCCCATATGGCGCGCAAACAGCAGCTTGCCGTCGAGATCATAGGTCCACTGATGATAGGGACAGACAAGGCGGGCCGACTGGCCCTTCTGCGTGGTGCAGACGCGGGAGCCGCGATGGCGGCAGGAATTGTGGAAAGCGCGGATTTGCCCGTCACGGCCGCGAACGATGACCACAGAATAAGCGCCGACCTGCACAGTGAAATAGCTGCCGGACTTCTGGACTTCGCAATCATGGCCGACAAACAGCCAGTCGCGATACCAGATGGTTTCCATGTCCAGTTTGAAATAATCCGGGTCCGTGTAGAAGGGCTGCTCCAGGCTGAAGCCTTCGCGGCGGTTTTTCAGCTGGCGCAATACGGTATCACGCAATTCCATGGCCAAATCCTCGATCAAACCGCCCTGCCCGACACCATTTGCGGGGTTGCGGAAGCATGTACTCATCTAAACACCGGCGGTCATTTGCGGCAGCACAGACAGCGACATCGGCTTCCGCATTGGCGACAAATTGCGACATGCGCAATCCGCCGCCACAAGCCATTCCACTGCTAAATCCGACAGCTATTTAGCGCCTGCAACGACGTCGCAATATGACGCATAATACTGCACTCTTTACTCCCCACCCGTAAGAAAACGGGGGATGCGGCGCAACGGAGTATTAACGCACCCCAATTTATCTTGCCGGACCGCAGCAACGAGGGTGTTCCTGGTGGAGAAGGCGACACGCATACGCTATTTCGATGCGAGCAGGCATTCGGTCGCACCGATACGCTCGAAGACCGCGCATTCCGATTTTCTGCGGACAGGGCGCATCAGCCGTTATGAAGAGCGATGGCTGCCGAAAGAACGTGCCTATTACAGCCATGACGAAGTGGCTGCTCTGACGGGGCGAAAGCTGGAAGCTGCCGCCGACGCCACCCACAGCCGTCTGAACGGCTTTCACCAGTCCATCCGTTTTCCGAAGATGGTTTTTCACCATCTGCTCAATGACCGGCCGCATCTCGGCTATTGTCACGTCACGGCGGCGAAAACCAGCTTCGATGCCGAGCGCCATGTGCTCTGGTCCTTTTATTTCGCGAATTTCTTCGCCGAGCTGAGCGGGGCTGAAAACTTCTTCGAAAATATCGATGCGCGCTACTCGCGGATGTATTTCGCCGTCGCCATCAACGCGCTTCCCGACCAGGAGGTCGCCGTCGATACCTCCGTGCATCGCGGCGGCCTGCTGTTCCAGACCCACGATCCGCGCGTGGCGTTGAAAAACGTACTGATGCTTGGCGCGCGGTCCGAGGAGATGCGCAGGATCATCAAGGCGATATAAAAGCCGCGATAGCGATTTCCATTCCAGCCTGAAATACGCTATTGACCGCCCTGAAAGGCAGCATCATGGCGCGTCACATCAACATTGAACATGAGCGGGAAACAGCCCTGCAAGCATCCGTGGCGGAGCTTGCCGCCGGCCAACCCATCGCCCTGCCGACGGAAACCGTCTACGGCCTTGCCGCCGACGCCACCAATCCGGCGGCGATCACCCGCATTTACGAGACGAAAGGCCGGCCGCAGTTCAACCCCCTGATCTGCCACATGGCCGATATCGCCATGGCCGAACGTTACGCCGTCTTCGATCCCATATCGCTGAAGCTCGCAAAGGCCTTCTGGCCCGGCCCGCTGACGCTGGTGCTGCCGCTGAAGGCGGGAAGCGACATTCATTCGCTGGCGACGGCCGGGCTCGATACGGTCGGTATTCGTGTGCCGCAGGGTTTTGCCGGTGATCTGATCCGCCGATTCGACAGGCCGCTCGCCGCCCCCAGCGCCAATAGTTCCGGCAAAATCAGCCCGACAAGTGCAGCCCATGTGGAGGCGGATCTTGGCCAGAAGATCAATCTCATTCTCGATGGCGGCGCGGCCACCGTCGGCGTCGAATCCACCATCGTCAAGGTGGAGGAGGATGGCCGGGTGCGGCTGCTTCGTCCCGGCGGCGTCATCACCGAGGATATAGAACGCGTTGCGGGAAAAAACCTCGAACGGCCGAAAAATGCCGCCGCCGCCATTGAGGCGCCGGGAATGCTGGCATCACATTATGCGCCGGGTGCGGCCGTGCGCCTTCACGCCACATCGGTTCGGCCAGATGAAGCGCTGATCCGATTCGGCAGCGTCGCCATTGCCGGCGAAGAGATGGCGCGCGCCGTGCTCGATCTCAGCCCTTCCGGCGATCTTGCCGAGGCCGCCGCCAATCTGTTCGACTATCTGAAAGCCGCCGATGCAAGCGGCGCAGACATGATCGCCATCACCGCCATTCCCACCCATGGCCTCGGAGAGGCGATCAACGACCGCCTGTCCCGCGCCGCCGCGCCGCGAGGCTAACGGCGCCCAATCCTTTCGCCCATGTTTCAAAAGCCAGCGAGACGCCGCCCATGACGACCACCGCCATCCCCTCCTCCGACATTCTCGACCGCTTTGCCGTCATTGTCGGCGAAAAGAACGCGGTCCGCGACGCGGCGGAAATGGCGCCGCGCCTCGTGGAAAATCGCGGGCTTTATCGCGGCGCCTCGCCGCTGCTCATCAAGCCCGGTTCGGTCGAAGAGGTTGCCGCCATCCTCAAGCTCGCCAGCGAAACCGGCACCGCCATCGTGCCGCAGACCGGCAACACCGGCCTCGTGGGCGGACAGACACCGCGCGCTGATGGCACCGACATCATCCTGTCGCTGGAGCGCATGAACCGCGTTCGCGATATCGATCCGGTCGCCAATATCATCGTGGCGGATGCCGGCTGCATTCTCGATGACATTCACAAGGCTGCTGATTCCGTGGAGCGGATGTTCCCGCTGTCGCTCGGCTCTCAAGGGTCCTGCCGCATCGGCGGCAATCTCGCCACCAATGCCGGCGGCACGGCGGTGCTCGCTTATGGCAATATGCGCCAGCTCTGCCTCGGGCTGGAAGTCGTGCTGCCGACCGGCGAAATCTGGAACGGGCTGCGCCGGCTGAAAAAGGATAATACGGGTTACGATCTGCGCGATCTCTTCATCGGTTCCGAAGGCACGCTTGGCATCATCACCGGCGCGGTGCTGAAGCTCTTCCCGAAGCCACTCGGCCATCAGGTGGCCTTTGCGGGGCTCACCTCCACCGAAGACGCGCTGAAACTGTTCGAAATGGCTTCCAATCTCTGCGGCACGGCGCTGACCGGCTTCGAACTCATGCCGCGAATCGGCGTCGAATTCACCGCCCGGCATATTCCCGGCGTGCGCGATCCGCTGGAACAGCCGCACAATTGGTACGCGCTCATCGATATCTCCACCTCCGATTCGGCCGAGACGGCGGATAGCATGATGCAATCGCTGCTGGAGCGCGGTTTTGAGGCCGGGCTGGTTCAGGATGCGGTGATCGCCGCGTCCGAAGCGCAGCGGCAGGCGCTCTGGCATATGCGCGAAAGCATGTCGGAGGCGCAGAAACCCGAAGGCGGCTCGATCAAGCACGATGTTTCCGTTCCGGTGTCGAAAATACCGGAATTCATGGCGACGGCGGAAAAGGCGGTTCTTGCCACCATCCCGGGCGCCCGCGTCTGCGCCTTCGGACACCTGGGCGACGGCAATATTCACTACAATATTTCCCAGCCTGTGGGAGCCGACAAGGCCGAATTCATTGGCCGCTGGCGGGACATGAACGAGATCGTACATGGCATCGTGCTGTCGCTCGGCGGCTCCATTTCGGCCGAACACGGCATCGGGCAATTGAAGCGCGACGAGCTGGCGGCCATCCGCCCCGGCATCGAAATGGAACTGATGCGGCGCATCAAGCACGCTTTCGATCCCGCCGGCATCATGAACCCCGGCAAGGTTCTGGCCGGCTAAAGCGGCCTCAAGCTTACGCCGAGGCCCGCAGCGCCCAGGCGGGCACCATTTCCGCATTCAGCCGGCGCGGCTTCTGCGTGCCGACAAATTGCGTCAGGCTCATGCCCGATTTCGCAATCGACACCGCATGCTTCTTTGGCAGAAGATATCCATGTTCCAATGGCGGAATACGCCGCAGCATACGGCTGAGGACATTGCGCCGGTGATAGCGCGAGGGCGAAAAGCGGGCCGGCTGCGCGCAGATCGCCACATATTCGAGAATCTCGTCGATCCAGCCCGCCTGCGGGCGCGCGCCGGGCTCAATCAGAAGCAGCCAGCCGCCGCGTGCAGACTTCACCACGTCTTCGATGTCCCACTGCCCATAAAAACGGCAGCCGGCGGCATCGGCGACGCGCGACGATCCATCGCGCGAGCCGTGATCGAGAATCACAACATCGCTTACAAGCCCTTCCACGGCCCCGGTGACGAGCGCAGACAATGTGTGCGCCAGTTCCGGCTCGTGATCCCGGCATTCCATTATGACTGTCAACATCTGCATAGCTCTAACGCATCGCACAATAAATTGCCACTACGCTCGTCGCGGTAAAAATCCAAGGCTGTCCTTGCCCACCTGGCGCACAGTCTCCGGACGGGGCCGCGCCCACCTCTGGAGAACGAGCCGAATTTGCAATTTTGTTCTTGTATTGTTCTCATTCCTGATGTAGGAATTTAATCATTCGGAAGGCGGTTGAAAGCCTGCCCGGATGGAAACGGTTTAGGGCGTTGAGCGTGCCTCGAAAGGCGTGCGGCGTCCTGGGAGCATCCAGATGAGAAACCATACGCTTTCGGGGCAGGCTGCATTCCAGCCAAGCCATATGCCGGATATTGCCAATGCGCTGGCCGATGCATCCGGCCTGCGCATCGAGATCGACCGCCGTCGCGGCCGTGGCGCCGGGCTGAACCCGGATGGACGCTTCGAGACCCTGCAGCACGAGGTTTTCGACGATGGCTGGCAGACTCTCGAGGACATGCCGGAATTCCGCACCGAGGTGCAGGTGGAAAAGCCGCGCAGCATCATCACCCGCAATGAATCGCCCGACATCCCCTTCGACCGCTCCATCAATCCCTATCGCGGCTGCGAACATGGCTGCATCTATTGCTTTGCGCGCCCTACGCACAGCTATATGGGGCTTTCGGCCGGGCTGGATTTCGAGGCCAAGCTCTTCGCCAAGCCGGATGCGGCAAAGCTGCTGGAACGGGAACTGGCGAAGCCGGGCTACAAGCCGCGGGTGATCGCCATCGGCACCAATACCGATCCCTATCAGCCGATCGAGCGCGAATGGCGCATCATGCGGCAGATACTGGAAGTGCTCGCCAAGGCCGATCATCCCGTCGCCATCGTCACCAAATCGGCGCTGATCAAGCGGGATATCGATATTCTCGCGCCCATGGCCAAGAAGGGGCTCGCCAAGGTCGGTATTTCCGTCACCACGCTGGACCGGAAGCTCGCGCGCAACATGGAACCGCGCGCCGCCACGCCGGAGAAGCGGCTGGAAGCCGTCAAGGCGCTGACCGATGCCGGCATTCCCGTGGCCGTGATGATGGCGCCCGTCATTCCGGCGCTCAACGATCATGAGATCGAACGTATTCTCGAGGCCGGCAAGGCCGCCGGTGCGACCGAGGCGTCTTATGTGCTTTTGCGGTTGCCGCTGGAGGTGAGCCCGCTCTTCCGCGATTGGCTGCTGCGCAACTATCCGGACCGCTACCGTCATGTCATGTCGCTGGTGCGCTCCATGCGTGACGGCAAAGACTATGACGCGGAATTCGGGAAACGCATGAAGGGTGCCGGCCCCTATGCCTGGCAGATAGGCAGGCGTTTCGAGATGGCGACAAAAAGGCTCGGCCTCATCCGCCGTGGCATCCACCTGCGCGACGATCTCTTCGTGCCGCCGGGCGGTGCAGGCGTGCAATTGTCGCTGCTTTGAAAGACCGATGCTGAAAAGAACTCCGCCTGATCGAAGCACCATACGGAACGTGCGGCGATATCAGGCAGACTATGACAGGGAGCGGTGGCCTCTTTTATAGACCCGCCACACTCCCACGAAATGCCCGGTGGGTTTTCCCTGGCCTGCCGGACATTGCCCCCGGAACCGCCGCCTCGCGTGCGATCGTTTTTCCTCCGCCGCCCCGTTGGAGGATCAAAGGTCATGATGACCTCAGGGGCACGGTGAGCCACGCCCCTTGACCCCGGCTCACCGCGCCTGTCATCGCCCGCTTCCGGGGGCTTGCAGGAGATCGGGTGTGTATGCGAGTTTCGCCGCATGAAACGCACGGCCACACCCGATTCTCCTGCTCTTTTCGACCTTGCCGATACCGGCCCGGATTTTTCCTTCGAACTGGAAGCGAAAAAGAAGGGCCTCTGGCCCGTGGCCGGCACGGATGAGGCAGGCCGGGGACCTCTAGCCGGACCGGTGGTTGCGGCAGCCGTCATTCTCGATCCGGACAATATTCCCAAGGGTATGGACGATTCCAAGAAGCTGACGAAGCAGAAACGGGAAAGCTTGTTCGTCCAGATCATGGAAAGCTCGATCGTATCCGTCGCCTCCTCCGGCCCCGGCCTGATCGACAGCATGAATATCCTGCGCGCCAGCCTCGACGCCATGCGCCGCGCCGTGCTGGGCCTCGAAATCTCCCCTGCCCTCGTTTTGGCCGACGGCCGCGACCGCCCGCCCGGCATCGCCTGCGAAGCCAAGGCCGTCATCAAGGGCGATTCCCGCTCCCTCTCCATCGCCGCCGCCTCGATCGTCGCCAAGGTGACCCGCGACCGGATGATGGAACGTGCCGGCGTGGTGCACACCTCTTACGGCTTCGAAGGCCATGCCGGTTACGGCACGCCGGCCCACCTGCGCGCTATCGAAAGCCACGGGCCTTGCGCGCTGCACCGGATGAGTTTCAGGCCACTGAAGCGGGATTGATGACAACTAATGGAGTTCCAACCAGAACAACCGCTATCGACCCGATCTGGACATCGACGAGCAACTATGCGCACCGTAAATCATGTCCCTGACGCAAGATCTCGAGAAAATTCTGGACACCGTCCTGCCAATCGATCCCAGCTTTCGACGGATCGAACAGGCGGCGATAGACAGCTGCATTTGTGACACTCGACGATATGCTTTGGAGGGCTCCAAAGAGGCCTTTCTGTTTTCTGCGATGCGCCTGCTCGCACTTCCTCAAAACGGACATACACGGCTGATCCCGAACGATTGCATCTCGGTGCTGCCGCTGAGGTTCGTGAGCGTCGGGACGGCGGTGCAGTTAACTGAAACGGCACTGGAAACGACTGCACCAAGAGGAGAGCTGATAGCAGTCAACGGCACACCGTTGGGCCAAATTGAAGCCGCGGCAGAAAAATTTCTGGCAGGAACACGTCAGAGGAAAAGGGTCATCGGACCGATTCTTCTCGCATGGCCGTATGCATTGACCCGCCTCGGTTTCTCTTCAAAAGAGAATACGACCGAATATTGCGTGAAAGACGATAATGGGCGGATATCCAATTTCAAACTGGAGAACGGACAGACAGTTCCTGCACCGATGCTTTACACGAGAAACGAGCATGGCAAGGCTGATCCAGCCTGGAAACCCGAGCGATTTGTGGAGATCGAGGACTGGCAGGGGCTTGGGCTTTCAATATCATTGCCAAGTTTCTTCGATCCAAGCGAAACTGCGCTGCCGAAAGCCATCTCCGGTGCAGCGGAGCATGTAAGCGCCTGCCCGAACAAAAAACTCTTGATTGACGTTCGCGGAAACACCGGTGGCGACTTTCTTCAAACGATGCCCTTGATCGACGCCATCTCAGAAAACGCAGGCGGGCAGGTCGCTGTGCTTGTCGACAAATTCACGTTTTCCGCAGCGATAGTATTTGTAGCCATTCTCAAACATCGTCTGGGACGCAGGCTCAAACTCATCGGCGAAGAAATGGGCGACGGGTTAAGTTTTTTTGCCGAGGGAGGGTTACTCGATTTGCCTGTCAGCGGAGCGGTCGTTCGATACTCATCGGCCTTTCACGACTGGGAGAACGGAACCAGCAACGAAACCACACCGACTGAAATCGCGCAGCAAATGGTCCCGGCAGGAAAACTGAATTTGGATTGGGAATGGGTCGTAAGGTCTACTGCTGAGAACGCACAAGGCGCATTCTACCAACAAATTCTAAAGAGTCTGAACGATTAGACGAACGGCGCTTAAGCCCACACTGCTGACGGTCGACCCTCGGAAAATGCTGCGCCAGGTATGGAATGGCCGCCTTCGCTTTCGGCGCCACGGCAATCAGCGATGCACACTTCATCCGTTCGCTTCTGGCGCAAAGCGGAAGCGCAATCCGACATTCAGTATCAAAAACAATAAAGCCAATCACCGCCCCTCCGAGGGAGGCCTGCTGGAGCGCATACCGCATTTCCATAGTACAGGCGGCACCATATCCCGAACCAGCTTTTCCACCTCAAACAAAAAACCCCTCACGGCTTGCGCCGGAGGGGTTTTGAACAATACCGCGATGAACTCAGTTCAGCTTAGACTTCACTTCGCCGATCGTGGCGGCGAAAAGTTTGGCCTTTGCGGCAGCCGTTGTCTTTTCCGCCAGCAGCTTCTCGGAAGCGGCGATGGCGATGTCCACGGCGGCGGAACGGACGGCGCCGATGGCGTCTTCTTCGGCCTGGTTGATCTTCTGTTCCGAAAGCGCCGTACGGCGGGCGACGAATTCTTCCGTCTTCTGCCTGGCTTCTTCCGTCAGCGCTGCTGCTTCGCGTTCAGCGGCAGCAACGATACCGGCGGCTTCGGCTTCGGCTTCCTTGCGCTTGCGCTGGTATTCGGCCAGCAGGTGCTGAGCCTCTTCGCGCAGGCGCTTGGCTTCGGCCAGCTCGTCCTGGATGTTCTGGGCGCGCTCGTCCAGAGACTTGGCGAACATGCCGGGAACCTTGAGATAGGCGATCAGAACGAAGAAAAGGACGAGACCGACGAGAGCGAAAAATGATGCATCAAATGCCATATCAGGCTCCCTTCACGGCAGAAGCGGCAGCGATGGCGGCCTTGACGTCGGCATCCTTGACCTTGGCGCCGACCAGCTGGTCAACGATTGCGGTCGCGGTTTCCTCGGCGATGGCGCCGACATCGGCGAATGCCTGATCCCTGATGCCTGCAATGCGCTTTTCGGCGGCGGCAAGCTTCTCAGCAAGTCCTGCCTCGATTGCGGCGCGGTCGGCATCAGCCTTGGCCTTGGCGGCGTCACGAGCCGCGGAGCCTATCGAGCTTGCCTTGGCGCGGGCTGCCGCGAGTTCTTTTTCATAGGTCTCGACGGCTGCGTCGGCTTCGCTTTTCAGCCGTGCCGCTTCGTCGAGATCCTGTGCGATGCGTCCATGACGGTTCTCGAGAATGCCGCCGACGCGCGGAACGATGACCTTCTGCATGAGCAGGTAGAAAAGGCCAAAGGTGATCGCCAGCCAGAGAACCTGCGATGCATAAGTGGACTGATCGAACGGCGGGAATACGCCGGAAGCGCCGTGTTCGGCGCCGTGCGCCACACCGGTTTCCGTGTGCGTGGCTTCCGGTTGCGGCTGGCCGACAGCCGGAGTTTCCGTATGCGTTTCACCTACGGTCGGTGCTGACTGGGCATAAGCCTCGGTCACGAACATGCTCACCTCCAGGGGTACTGCAAATGCGAAGGATCACGGCACGCCATTCGCGGGCCGTGATCCAGACCTGATGCCGGTATTAAACAGCGAACAGGAGAAGGAGAGCAACGAGCAGCGAGAAGATGCCCAGAGCTTCCGTAACGGCGAAGCCGAATACCAGACGGCCGAACTGGCTGTCGGCAGCAGAGGGGTTGCGCAGTGCGCCGGACAGGTAATCACCGAAGATACGGCCGAGTGCGAGGGACGTACCAGCCATGCCGAGGCATGCGAGACCTGCGCCGATGTACTTTGCTGCTTCCGCTTCCATGTGAGACTCCTTGAGATATAGGTTGTTGCGGCTATCTTTTGGCGCCCGTTGCCGGGGCCAGCGACTTTACTTCTCAGTGACCACCATGCACGGCGTCGTTCAGGTACATGCAAGTCAGTACCGCGAACACATAAGCCTGCAGGAAGGCAACGAGAAATTCGAGAGCGGTCATGGCGACCGTCATGATGAGAGGCAGGACAGCACCGCCGACGCCGAGCGCGCCGAGCGCGCTCATGGAGGCGACGAAGCCTGCGAAAACCTTGAGCGTGATATGGCCGGCCAGCATGTTCGCGAAAAGACGAACGGAAAGGCTGATCGGGCGTGACAGGAACGAGATCATTTCAATCGACGCGACCAGCGGCAAAAGCGCTTTCGGAACGCCCGAAGGGGCAAAGATGCCGAAGAAATGCAGACCGTGCTTGTAGAAACCGTAAACGACGACCGTGCCGATAACGAGGCAGGCGAGCGCGAAGGTGACGATGATCTGGCTGGTAACCGTGAAGAAATACGGGAACATGCCGAGAAGGTTGGCCGTCAGCACGAACATGAAGAGCGAGAACACGAACGGGAAGAACACCATGCCCTTCTTGCCGGCGCCTTCGCGCAGCATGGAGGCGATGAATTCATAGGACATTTCGGCAACGGACTGCATGCGCGTCGGGATCAGACCGCGGTTCGACGTTGCGAAATAAAGGAAACCGGAAGCCGCAGCCACGGTCGCGACCATGAAGAGCGACGCATTGGTGAAGGAAAAATCGACGCCGCCAATTTCGATCGGAATGATCGGCTGCACCAAGAACTGATGGGTCGGATCGTTTGCCACCGGCTGCCCTCTTTACCTGTCGCCGCCTGTCGCGGCATCTCAACTGTAAGGAAAAACAGCCTAAAGGCCGCCTTTTCCACCCTCATCCTGTCTGTCCGCCTTCTCAAGTAGCGGCGGCTTGGCCACCGCGCCCGTGGAGCGCAACACATTCAATACGCCTGCGCAGAAACCGAGAAGAAGAAGAACGATCATCCCCCACGGCGTCGTGCCGGCAAAATAGTCCAGAAGATAACCCAGCATAGCGCCGACCACGATGGCAGAAATGAACTCCGATGAGAGCTTGACCGCCATCGCAAAACCTTTCCGGTTTTCCGCAGCGTTGGTCTCCGCCCTCACTTCCGCCTCATCCTCCGCCTTCACCTTCGCCAACTCATCGGCTAGGCGCTTGCGGCGCTCGTCCAGACTATCGTCACGGTTGCCAGTCATCTTAAAATCCCACCCATTTTCTCCGTTCCAGCCATGCCAGAACCCTTTGGAGTTGTAAACGGTGACGGATTAAGCCTGTTCCAGCCCGCTCTGAAGTCGCGCGCAACATAGTTTTAGGGGCTTCTCTAGTCAAGGCACTGTCGACGGTTGTTTCGACACAAATTAATCATGCAAAAACAACGGCTTGACATCAAGTCGCGGTTTGGCGGCGATGTTTCCCCAGGGAATCGGCATTTTTGACACGCAAAATGCGACAAATTGGCGGTGGTATCAGCTCCAGCCGCCGCCATAGGTACGGTAAAACACGTGCAAACCTATCCTGCCGACCTTTTTCATCGTGCGACCCCAGGCGGGACGCACATAAACGGCGTGATAGTGGGTTGCCGATCCCACTTCCTTCAACCAGATTTTGCCAGCCGTTGTGGCCATTGCCACTTCGCGCGCCATTTTCCAGTGGCGTTCGGAATTCACGCGATCCTTGATATTGTCGCAGGCGAAGGAAAACTGGCAGCGGTTGCGCCAGTCCTTGTTCTGGTAAACGACACCGCAGATGGTTTTCGGATAGGCGGGATTGCGCACGCGGTTGAGGATGACCTGTGCGACCGCCGCCTGTCCCTTCACCGATTCTCCGCGCGCCTCGAAATAGATGCCGGAGGCGAGGCATTGTTGTTCGGCTGCCGAAAATACGGCGGCGGGCAAAGGGGTGGCCGCCCAGGCGTGGTCGCCCTCGGCGATTTGCGGCACGAAACGGCCGGCGTCGGGCTTCTTGAGAATGGCGTCGAAGGGTGACTCGCGGGCGAAATCCGGTTCGGCCGGCGCATAGGCCGTGGCAAGAATATCCGGCGTACGATTGTTGATGAGTTCGGCCAGCATCGGCGATACGCTTCTGTCCGCCTTCTTTTCCTCGCGACGGAAATAGAAGGAGGCGAGTTCCACGTCCTTGCCACGCTTCGGTTTGACGAAAGCGGTGCGGTCCTTACGCTTCAGCGGCTCAATGTCCAGCATGCTGGTGCGCTGCAAGACGGAACCGGCGGTGAAAGCCTTGGGCGGCTGCATGATTTCGGTGGCGACGACACGACCCTTCTTGGCGGCGCGGTTGACGCGCTCGCTGTCGGGCGTCGTTGCCTCGCCCTTCTTATTGGTGACGAAAGCGACCTTGCTGCCATTGGGCAGGGTCATGCCGCCGCCGTGCAGCGCCGCCTCCCCTGCGGCATCGTTGAAGGTGAGCGAGGCATTGTGCACCGAGCCCGCCGGAGAGGCCGTCAGCACCATGCGCCATTGCTCGCCGCCATTATCCAGACCGGCCAGAAGCGAGGCCAGATCCGCGCGCGCAGCGAGGGAGGGAAAAACGAGCCAGGCGGCAAGGCCGAAGACGACGGGCGAGGTCCATTTTGACGCCCACGCCTCACGGGACACGGGGGACCGACGACGCATTACTCTTTTCGAACGCAAAACCAGCACTCCGAACACCGACAACCAAATTTGCTACAGGTGTTCGAGAATCTCTTATTAACCTTGATGCTTGGTTAACGCCGCGCGCGGACGCGGATTCACGTTAATGTGTAACCATCTTCTAATAGTCACACGACGACGTGCGAACCCAGCTCCACCACGCGGTTGGCCGGAAGGCGGAAATAATCCGAGGGATCGGCGGCGGTTTCGGCGAGCGCGATGAACAGGCGGTTCTGCCAGCCCGGCATGCCGGATTTCGGATCCGGCACCAGCTTGCGGCGGCCGAGATAAAACGAGGTCGACATGATGTCGAACTTGTAGCCGGTGCGTCTCAGATAGCCCAGCGCCTGGGTGACATTCTGCGTCTCCATAAAGCCGAAATGCAATTCGACCACGGCAAAACGGTCGCTCAGCTTCGTCAGCGTATAACGCTCTTCGGGGTGGACGCGCGGCTGGTCCTCGGTGCGGATCGTCAGGATGACGTTCTTGTCGTGAAGGACGTGGTTATGTTTGAGATTGTGCAACAGCGCCGCCGGCGCCGTCTCGGGATCGCCGGTAAGGAAGATTGCCGTGCCGGGCACACGCACCGGCGCATGGGCGCTCTCCTTTTCCACCGAGGCGACGAAGGCCTTCAGCGGCACATCGATGCGGCGGGTCTTGGCAAAGAGTATCTTTGAGCCGCGCTGCCATGTGGTCATGATGATGGTGAAGGCGATGGCCAACAGCACCGGCACATAACCGCCGTCGTGGATCTTCAGGAGGTTCGCTCCGAGGAAGATCAGTTCCAGCAACAGAAGCGGCGTCAGCACCGCAAGCGCCAGCCAGATCGACCATTTCCAGCGCTTGCGCACGAATTCGAAGAACATCAGGCTGGTGACGACCATCGCGCCGGTCACGGAAATACCGTAGGCGGTGGCAAGCGCATCCGAACTCTTGAAGGTGATGACCAGTGCGACGACGCCGAACAAGAGGATGGTGTTGACGGCCGGAAGGTAAATCTGCCCCGTATTGGTTTCCGAGGTGAAGAGGATTTCCATGCGCGGCAGATAACCGAGATGGATCGCCTGGCGCACGAGCGAAAACGCGCCCGTTATGACCGCCTGGCTGGCGATGATGGTGGCGGCGGTTGCCAGAATGACGGCCGGCAGGATCGCCCATTGCGGGAACATCAGATAGAAGGGATTGGACATCGCCGCCGGGTCTTTCAGCACCAGCGCGCCCTGCCCGAGATAATTCAGCGTCAATGCCGGGAAAACCAGACAGAACCACGCCCACTGGATGGGACGACGGCCGAAATGGCCGAGATCGGCGTAAAGCGCTTCCGCCCCCGTGATCGTCAGGAAGACCGCGCCGAGCACGACGACGCCGTAGAAACCTTCATTGGCCAGAAATTCCACCGCATGCCACGGATTGAAGGCGAAGAGGATGCTGAAGTCATCGGCGATATGAAGAAGACCGGCCAGACCCATGACGATGAACCAGACGGCGGTGATCGGTCCGAAGAATTTCGCCACCGTGCCCGTGCCGTGGGACTGGATGGCGAAGAGGCCGATGAGGATGCCGACGGAAATCGGAATGATTAAGGCGTCCATTTCCGGCGTGACGAGCTTCAGGCCTTCCACCGCCGAAAGCACCGATAGCGCCGGCGTGATCATGGCGTCGCCCAGAAACAACGCCGCGCCGATGAGGCCGAGCACGATGAGAACGCTGCGGTGGGTACCCGCCGTCTTCATCAGCAGCGCCAGCAGCGAGAGCGTTCCGCCCTCGCCGTCATTGTCCGCACGCAGAAGAAGCGTGATGTATTTGAACGTCACGATGATCGTCAAAGCCCAGATCATCAGGGACGTGAGGCCGATGACTTCTTCCTGCGTCACGCCGTCATAGGCGATCGGCCGAAGGGCTTCGCGGAAGGCGTAGAGCGGGCTGGTGCCGATATCACCATAGACGACGCCGATGGAACCAAGGATCGCGGCATAAAGCCCTTTGTTCTGATGCTTGTCATCCGCATCCGGTTTCTCGGCAACATCCTTGTCGACGATTTGAGACATGATGATCCTGGCTCCTCAGAGCCAGCCCTTCCAACGAAAAAAGAGAAACGGAATGATCGCGGACATCACCATCACGATCAGCGCAAGCGGATAACCAAATGTCCAGCTCAACTCCGGCATGAGCTGAAAGTTCATTCCGTAAATGGAGGCCACCAGCGTGGGTGGCAGGAACACCACCGACGCGATGGAAAAAATCTTGATGATGCCGTTCTGCTCGATATTGATGATCCCAAGCGAGGCGTCCAAGAGAAAGGTCAGATTGCCGGAAACGAAGGAGGCATGTTCATTCAGCGACTGGATATCGCGCCCGATCGACTTGCCCTGCTCCCGCGCGCCCTTGTCCTCGCGCACCTGATCGCTGGTGGACAGAAAGGTCTGAAGGCGCGCCAGCGATGCAAGGCTCACGCGGACCTTCGATATCAGCCGGTGATAGGCGGCGATGTTGCCGAGGCGGTCTTCGAGATAGCGTGGCGCCTTGCGTTTGGAACGAGCCTGGCTGCCGAGAATATCGGCGGCGAGATTGTCGATCCCCGTAACCGAGTTTTCGAGAATCTCCGCCGTGCGGTCGACGATGGTTTCGAGCAGCTTCAGGAGCAGCGCCGCGCCGCTGCGCATCTCATGCGGAACGCGCGTGATGGCGGCGGTGAAGAGATGGAAGGATTTCGGCTCGGCGTAACGGATTGTCACCAGACGCTTGCCGGCAAGGATGAAGGCGACGTCGGTGAGGCGGGGATCGTCCGAATCCGCCTTCCACACCAGAGAGGCGGTCATGAACACATTACCGTCTTCCATATAAAGCCGACTGGAAGGTTCGATATCCTTCAGATCCTCACGGGTGGGCAGATCGAGCCCCAGCAGCTTTTCCACATGTTGCTCTTCCGCCCTGTCCGGATCGACGAGATCGATCCAGACGATGTCGTCGGGGACCTGTCCGGAGCCGTCGTCTGACGACAGGCTGATCGCCTCGCAATTGGCGCGATAGGCTTTTATCAATCCGTTTCTCCGCTCCACATTGCAGGCTTCAGCCGCAATGCTGCTTAACATATCCTGTTTGCGCTCGGCAAACCTTTGGACGACACTTCAGGGACCGTCGGAACAGGCGGGATTTTGACAATCTCGCCGGCCCGATGGACCAAGAGCCAAACGGCGCAGGCGTATGCGCCCAAAGCGAGACGCAATCAAGCAATATTTTTTCTCGACAGCATTGCAGGCGAAGCATTTCTGGATCTCAAATCCGGAAATGCTTTCGGATACTCCCGTTTAATCTTATGTTTTCAAACGACTATCGAGGAAGAAGAAACCCTGTCCGGCTTTGCTCCATGGCTGGGGTGTTATTCGAAAACAATCCTCGGGGCGGCTTTTTGCTCGCTTGCACCGATGCGCGCCCAGACTTTTTGCGCGATATCGCGGTAGACTGCGGCCTGCGGGCCATCGGGTTCTGCTGCGACGACCGGCGTTCCGGCATCTGACATTTCGCGGATGGATATGGTGAGCGGCACTTCGCCGAGAAACGGAACGCCGATCCTTTCCGCTTCAGCCTTCGCGCCGCCATGACCGAAAATATCGTAACGCGCACCGGTATCGGGCGCGATGAAATAGCTCATATTCTCGATGACGCCCAGCAGCGGTACTTCCACCTTGCGGAACATGGTGACGCCCTTGCGCGCATCGGAGAGCGCCAGATCCTGCGGCGTGGAAACGATGACGGCGCCGGCGAGCGGCACCTGCTGGGCGATGGTAAGCTGCGCATCGCCGGTGCCGGGCGGCATGTCCAGCACCAGCACGTCCAGTTCGCCCCAGGCCACTTCGCGCAGCATCTGCATCAGGGCGGACTGCACCATCGGCCCGCGCCAGATCATCGCGGCTTCCTCATCCACCAGAAAGCCCATGGACATGACCTTCAGTCCGTAATTCTCCTTGGGGAGGATGATGCGGTCTTCCTGTTGCTTCGGACGGCCGGAAATTTTCAGCAGCCGCGGCAGCGAGGGGCCATAAATATCGGCATCGAGCATGCCGACCTTGAGGCCGAGCGACTGGAGGCCGAGCGCCAGATTGACGGCGGTCGTCGACTTGCCCACCCCGCCCTTGCCCGAGGCCACGGCGATGATGGATTTGACCCCCGGCACGCCGACCTTTGACGAGCCGGGCTGAGTGGTCGGCCGGCCGGTTGCGGCGGCGGGGCGCGCAGGCGCGGGCTGCTGCTGGCCAGGCTTGCGGTCGGCCGTCAGCGCCACGACCGCGCCGACGATGCCCTCAACGCCCTTGGCCGCCTGTTCGGCGGCAAGCCGCAACGGCTCCATCGCCGCAGCCCTGTCGGCCGGGACGGTGATCGAGAAATAGGCCTTCGCATCGGCGATGAAAATTTCCGAGACCATGCCGAGTGCGACGATGCTCTTGCCGCTGCCGGGATAGACCACCGCTTCCAGCGCCTTTTCCACCTGGCTCCTGCTGACATCTGCCATATTCCTGCTCCGCTTCATCATCCGACCGGGTATTGCGTGCCATCCATAGAGAAGCCGGAGCGCTTCGCCAATGCCAAAGCGCGACAACAGTCAGGCATTCGCGACGATTTGACGCTGCGGCTTCAGATCTCGTCGTCCATCTCCAGCGTTTCCGGGTCGAAAACATGACCGTCGAAAAAGAAGTCGGGGCCCAGCACCAGACCCGTGCGCGATGCGCCGACATGAACAGGCTCACGCAACGTGCCCTCAAGCTTCAGATTTGCGCCCGGCACCGGCGCAAAAAGCGGCTTCATCGCTTTGCGGAAAATATCCGGCCGGTAGGCGTTACGGGCCGCCTCCACCATGGCGGGATCGAACCGGTAATCGGCGGAAACCTCGCCCCAGCGCAGCATTTGGCTGAAGAACCACAGGGCCTGACTCTGCCATGGAAAATTGGCGGCCTTGGCGCTCGTCACGAAAAATTCCTGAAAGCGCTGCATGTCCTTCTGCGAGGTGGAAATATAGCCCGTCAGCGCCGGCAGCAGGAATTCACCGTTCTCATCCATATATTGAGGAGCGGCGAGGATGCCGGCCAGTTCCTCGATATTGGCGGTATTGGCGCACCATTCGCCGGCGCGGTAGAGGGCGCGCAGCAGCCCTTCCAGCAGGGCTGGGTTCTCCTCCGCCCAGCGCTTCTTCGCGGCCAGCATCTTTTCCGGCGCATTGCGCCAGATCAACGCCCCGGTGGTGACGATACGCCCCGCGCCGCCGAGCACCACGGCGCTGCCCGCCGGCTCGGCGGTACAGAGCGCATCGACCTTGCCGTTTTCCAGGAGCGCCGGCATGGCCTTCGGCAGCGCCTCGACGATTTCCATATCCCGGCCGAGCAGCACGCCGTAGCTTCCAAGCAGGTAACGCAGGGTATAAAAAGGCGTGGAGACGATATCTTCGACCGCAAAGACCGGAGGATTTCCGCCCGCCGCCCGGCGCGCGGCGCAGACACGGGCCATGGCGCGTCCAAAAGCCGCCGGGTCCGGTAACTTCAGCCCTTCGCGGTAGAGCTCGTTATAAAATCCGTGGGAAACGGTCGTCGCCGATCCGCCGAGGGAAAGCGTGAAAACGCCGACAATATCGGCGGGCAGATCGTCGAGGCCGACAGCCGAGCCGACCGGAACCGGGGCGGGCAGGTGCGCGACGTGAACGCCATCCTCGCCAAGCGCCGCAAGCACGGCGCGGGCGGACTGTTTTCGGAAAAGTTCAAGTTCTATGCCTTCATCGGCAGCAAAGCCTTTTTCGGCAGCGGCTATCAGCACGGCGCAATCGATAGTCGGAGAAAATCCTGCTTTTACCCTATGCCGTTCCGGCAAACGATTTCTCCTTTCCGGTGATTCGAAAAGAGGATCGCCCAGGAAACGGTTTATCACAATGATAAAATTACGGTTTCGCTATTTTATCAGGCCGACCCGCAGCGCTTTTGCGACGGCCTGGGTGCGGTTGACCGTGTCGAGTTTTTTCGTCGCGCGGTTCAGGTAATGATTGATGGTATGTTCCGACAGCATCATGATTTCAGCGATTTCGGCGCTGGTCTTGCCAGCGGCGGTCCAGTTCAGGCAGTCGATCTCCCGCTCGCTCAGTGTTTCGGGGACCCTGAGATCGAGCCGGCGGATTTCAGACAGCCGGGCGAAGACATGGCTGGAAATATATAAAAGCTCGGCAAGCCGGCTGGTGGTCACGGCCGTCCTGTTGCCGGAAAAAGATACCGCGCCGCGTCGCATGGTAATGTCGTGAACGGGAAACCAGACCGAATTGATCATCTCGAAACGTTCTAAAAGGTTGATCACGGTTTTCCTGGCGATTTCTCCCTCGCCTCCGACCAGAAAATCCATTGAGACGGAAAAGGGAACGGTCGATTTTTTCAACTGCGCCATCACCCGGCTGTTTTGCAGCATGCCCTCTTCATCGTAACGCTGCAGAAGCTCCGCCGGCCAGCTGGTGATGATCGTATATTGCGACAATTCGCTCGCCGCTTCCGACGACAGGTCAAGAACCATGAAAGCCTTGAATTCCCAGGCTTCCGTCAGCCGTTTCAGGAACCGGAATATATCGAATTGCGTGTTCAGACCGGCGATCTCGCGAACGCAATCAACACCAATCGACTGAACGGCGGCCGCCTCTGTTTTTTGCATCAAAGCTGTTCTTCGAGAATGAGAAATGCCGCCGCAAAGGCCTGCCCTTGCCCGGAAATTGTTGCGGATGTTACTCACCAAAACGATTCATGCAAACGAAAGTTGAAAACTTAATTCAGAATAGTCGAAAATAATATTGAACGTGCCTGAATGGGTGCAAGGCCGGCAGTTTCACCCCGTAAAATCCATGGGTCAGAAGTCTTCGTTTTCCTCAACCATCCGCCACCGGGGACAATCTGCACGCAAGATCGTCGGAAATTCTGTCGGCGGTTTCGCGCACCAGGGGGCCCCATTTGCGAAGCTGTTCCACATCCACGCGATAGGCCGGACCGGTGACGGAAATCGCCGCGCGAAAATTGCGGCCGGGCGCCCGGACCGGTGCGGCAACGCAGTGAATTCCGATCTCGTGCTCCTGAAGATCAAAACCGTAGCCGTTGTCTCGAATTGTCGCCACTTCCCTCATCAGCGCTTCCGGCGTCGTGACCGTGCTTTCCGTGAAGCGATGAAAATCCAGTTCCGCGGCCAGCTGCGCCAGATCGTCGGCGGAGAGCAGCGACAGCGCCGCCTTGCCCACGCCGGTGCAATAGGCTGGGGAGGTTTTGCCGACCTGCGAATGCATGCGCAATGTGTGCCGGCCCTCCATCTTGTCCAGATAGGTGACCTGTCCGCCGTTCAGCACCGCGAGATGCACCGACTCCTGCGTCACCGCCTGCAAGGCCGCCAGATGGGGTGCCGCGACGCTGCGCAGGTCGTTACCGCTCCAGGCTTTCGCGGCCAGTTGCAGCAACCTCAGCCCCACGGCATAGGTCTGATCGGCAGCGTGATCGACAAGGCCTTCGGCAACGAGATGGGCGAGCTGGCGGTGAACCGTGCCGCGCGGCTGGCCACAAGCTTCGACCACATCGGTAAAGCGCATCGGTTTTTCAGCAAAGGCGATCAGCTCCAGCAGCGAGACAGCTTTGCCGAGCGTGCCCGTCTCAACGCCGGCCTTCCGCTGCGTCAGCGGAACCGCATCAGGCTTTTGACGATTGGGCTTTTTATTATCGGGCATGGCAACATCCACCGTCATCTGCCTTGACATAAGCGTGACGCCAAGAGAATAATTCCATTTAGTAAAATCTAGTTCCAAATATTGGAACGAGCAAGCCTTTCATGGACGAGATGACGCCGATGACGCAAGCCCAATTTCCGGACCTCAAGGATGCGGGCGTGCTCGTCACCGGCGGCGGTTCCGGCATCGGAGCATCGTTGGTGGAAGCCTTTGCGATGCAAGGCGCGAAGGTTTCTTTCATCGACATCGCCGAAGAACCAAGTCTGGCGCTCGTCAAGCGGCTTGCGACAACGGCGCCGCATCCGGTTCACTTCTTCAAGACCGACCTTCGCAATATTGCGGCGATCGGAAAGACGGTGGAGGCGGCGGCCTCCGCCACCGGCGGGATCAAGGTACTGGTCAATAACGCCGCCTGGGACGACCGCCACGACATAGACACGGTGACGGAGGCCTATTGGGACGCCAATCAGGCGGTCAATCTGAAGCAGATGTTCTTCACGGTTCAGGCAGCCCTGCCCTATCTCCGGCAGGCGAAAGACGCGTCCATCGTCAATTTTTCATCCATCTCGTTTCTGCTCAATATGGGCGATCTGCCCTCCTATGCGGCGGCCAAGGCCGGTATCATCGGGCTGACGAAAAGCCTGGCAGGCCGGCTGGGCCCGGAAAATATACGCGTCAACACGCTTTTGCCCGGCATGATCGTGACGGAACGGCAGAAGGAACTGTGGCTGACGGATGAAGGCATCGCTGCCACCACGGCGCGGCAGTGCCTGAAGCGCACGCTCGTCGCTGCCGATCTTTCCGGGCCTTGCCTGTTTCTCGCATCATCGGCATCGAGCGCCATCACGGCGCAATCCATTATCGTAGACGGAGGCCTGTTATAATGTCCGAACCCGCTTTCATCGCCGTTGACTGGGGCACGACCAGTTTCCGGCTCTGGCTTCTCAGCCGATCGGGCGCGGTGCTTGCCGAACGGCGCAGCGCGGAAGGCATGACCACCGCCATGCGGACCGGTTTTGCCGACGTGTTGCAGGCGCATCTTGACGCCATCGGCGCGCCGGAAGATCTGCCGGTTATCGTCTGCGGCATGGCAGGGGCGCGGCAGGGCTGGGTCGAGGCGGGTTATATCGACGTGCCGGCGTCGCTTTCGGCGGTTCCGGGCGGCGCGGTTCGTGTGCCGGGCCAGGCGCGGGATGTGCGCATTCTGCCGGGGCTGGCGCAGCGGGACAAAACCGCGCCCGACGTCATGCGCGGCGAGGAAACGCAATTGCTCGGCGCTCTCGCCTCCTCGGATGCCGGTGAAAAACTCGTCTGCATGCCAGGCACCCATTCCAAATGGGTGACCGTGAAGGATGGCGGCGTGACCGGCTTCGCCACGTTCATGACCGGCGAGCTCTTCGAAGTCGTCTCGAAACAGACGATCCTTTCCCATGCGGTGACCGAGGCCGAAGCCTTTACCGGCGAGCATGAGGCTTTCACGGCGGCGGTGCGCGACATCTATGCCAATCCGCAGCTTGCGACCAATCGCTTTTTCACCCTTCGCTCCGGCCAATTGCTGCACGGCCTCACCGCCACCGACGCCAAGGCCAAGCTGTCCGGTATCATGATCGGGCTGGAAATCGCCGGCGCTCATTCGCAGGCGAAGCGGGAGACGCCGGTGGTTCTGATCGGCTCCGGCGCACTCGGCTCGCTTTATGAAGGTGCCTTCACCGCCCTTGATATCCACTATACGGTCATTGATGCAGACGAGGCCGTGCGGCGCGGATTGCTGGCCGCTGCAAATGCCATCTGGCCATAAGAAGAAAGATCGACCATGCGTATTCCCTTCCCTTCCATCCAATATCCGCTGATCGCCATTCTGCGCGGCCTGAAACCCGAGGAAACCGAAGGCGTCGTCGGCGCACTGATCGAAACCGGCTTCCGCGCCATTGAAATTCCGCTGAACTCGCCCGATCCGTTCCGCTCCATCGAGATCACCGCGAAGATGGCGCCCGCCGATTGCCTGATCGGAGCCGGCACCGTGCTCAGCGTTGAAGACGTGGCGTCGCTGGATGCGGCCGGTGGAAAGCTGATGGTGAGCCCGAATGCCGATGCGGAGGTCATTACCGCTGCGCGTGAAAAAGGCATGGTGACGATGCCGGGGGTCCTCACCCCCACCGAGGCGCTGGTGGCAGCGAAGGCCGGTGCGACCGGGCTCAAATTTTTCCCCGCCAGCATCATCGGCCCCGCCGGCATCAATGCCATCAGGACGATTCTGCCGAAGGATCTGGTCATAGCCGCCGTCGGCGGCGTCTCGGACAAGAATTTTTCTGAATATACCTCGGCCGGTATCGTGGCTTTCGGGCTTGGCACCAGCCTTTACAAGCCGGGCATGACGGCGGCGGAGGTGCGCG
Source organism: Agrobacterium salinitolerans (assembly GCF_027498475.1). Classification (NCBI taxonomy): domain Bacteria; kingdom Pseudomonadati; phylum Pseudomonadota; class Alphaproteobacteria; order Hyphomicrobiales; family Rhizobiaceae; genus Agrobacterium; species Agrobacterium salinitolerans. The sequence continues at coordinate 122,766 of NZ_JAPZLN010000001.1, forward strand.
AACGCGCCACTGTCACACTTTCAGCCTATGATGCTGCCATCGGAGGATAAGAGCTTGGCCACTGTTTTTCCCTTTACCGGACGCGTTCTGGACGAAACGCCGATGCTGCTCGGCGAAGGCCCGACCTTCGACCCCGCGACCGGCACCGCCTGGTGGTTCAATATTCTCGAGCGTGAACTGCATGAGCTGCATCTCGCCTCCGGCCGCAAGACCGTGCACGCTTTGCCCTTCATGGGCAGTGCGCTCGCCAAGGTCAGCGACAGCAAGCAGCTGATCGCCTCCGATGACGGGCTTTTCCTGCGCGACACGGCAACCGGCGTGCTGACCCTGCATGCCGAGCTGGAAATGGATTTGCCCGACAACCGCTCCAATGACGGGCGCATGCACCCCTCCGGCGCGCTGTGGATCGGCACCATGGGCCGCAAGGCGGAGACCGGTGCGGGCAGCATCTATCATGTCGCGAAGGGCACCGTGACCAAGCTGTTTGCCGGGATCAGCATTCCGAATTCGATCTGTTTCTCGCCCGATGGCGCGACGGGATATTACGTCGACACCAAGGTAAACAAGCTGATGCGGGTGCCGCTCGATGCCGAGACCGGCCTGCCCTCCGGCAAGGCTGAAGTCTTCATCGATTCCACGGGTATCAAAGGCGGCATCGACGGGTCGGTCTGCGATGCCGAAGGGCATATATGGAACGCCCGCTGGGGCGTGGGCGCCGTGGATCGTTACGACACGGACGGCAATCATATCGCCCGATATGAGGTGCCCGGCGGACAGACGACCTGCCCCGCCTTCATCGGCCCCGACGCATCGCGCCTTCTCGTGACATCCGCGCGCGAACATCTCGACGACGACGCCCTTGCCACCAATCCGCAGCATGGGTTGACGTTCGAGCTGGGGGTTGACGTCAAGGGCCGGTTTGAGCCGCTTTACCGGTTGTGAAGCGCGGCATCCGCCAACCTCTTCTCATTCCTGTGCTTGTCACAGAAATGAGGGTTGTGGGGATGCGCCGGCGCGCACAAGCTCGGCTGAGATACTGCTTTCTCCAACAAGAGTAACGACCAAGCCGCACCGCATCAGGAAATATCCGACAATATCTCGCGGTAATTCTCGTGCAGATAACGCTGGGTCGCGGCGGCGTCGGCGGGGCGGCCGTAGAAATAGCCCTGCCCCATGGCGCAGCCGAGTGCGAGCAGCTTTTCCTCTTCCGCCCGTTCTTCTATCCCCTCGGCCACCACCTCGAGATCGAGTCCTTCGCACATGGCGACGATGGCCTTGATGATATGTTCGGAAGGGCGGTCGCTGCTGATACGCGAGACAAAGGCGCGGTCGATCTTCACCTTGTCGAAGGTGAAATCCCTCAGGCGGCCGAGGCTGGACTGGCCGGTACCGAAATCGTCGAGGGAGATGCGAACACCCGCGCTCTGCAATTCGCTGATGATACGCTGCGCGGTATCGGCAGACGTCATGACAGCCGTTTCGGTGATTTCAAGCTCCAGCCGGTGCGGGTCGAGGCCGACACGCGAGAGAATGGACAAAATATTGTCCGCCGTGCTTGGGTCCATCAATTGTGCGGAAGAGAGGTTGAAAGACAGGAAAAGCTCGCGCGGCCAGAACAGGGCCGCCTCCGCCGCCTTTCGGAGCAAAGCTTCCGACAGTGCGTCGATAAAGCCGCGCTCTTCTGCCAGCGGCACGAAAACGGCAGGCGATACGAAGCCGAGATCCGGGTCGTTCCAACGGGCGAGCGCCTCGAAACCGATGACCTTCGCCTCTTCCAGTCTGACGATGGGCTGGAAATGCACGTCGATGGCGTCGGTGATGATGGCGTTTCTGAGCGCCTGTTCCAGCTGCGTGGCGCGCTTCATTTCCTGCGCGATTTCGCGCGAATAGACGGTGATCTGGCCGCGGCCGCGTCTCTTGGAGCGATAAAGCGCTGTTTCAGCGCTTTTCAGCAAATCCTCGAATTCATCGCCGGCGAAGGGATAGATGGCAAAACCGAAGGAGGAGGACAGACGGACGTTGCGGTCGCCGAGATCGTAAGGGGCCGAAAGCACGTCCTTGATCATGTTGCCAATGCGTTCCGCGCCGATGCGCTCAAAGACCAGCGGCAGCACGAAGGCGAACTCGTCGCCGTCATGGCGCGTCACGATCGCGCCGTCGGGAATGCAGGCCTTCAGCCGGTGCGCGACCTGGCAGAGGATTTCATCGCCCGCCTGCACGCCGAACAGATCGTTGATAGGTTTGAAGCCGTCTATATTGGCGATGCCGACCGTGAAGGGCGCCGGATCGCTGGAGCGCTCGCTGGCAAGCATACGAATCTTGTCCCGCAGACGGTAGCGGTTGCCGAGCCCCGTCAGTGGGTCGCTGTAGGCCATCGCCTGCAGCTCGTTCTGGCTGACCTGCAACGTTTGCGGCTCTGCCCGTTTCATTTCTGCATCTCGTGAATCCTGTGTCGCCCGCGGTCACAATGCAGTGCAAGTATTAAAAAAGCCATAGCCTTCCGGCAATGGCAATTTCAGGCCCGTAGCCGCAAGCCGTCCTTGCCGAAAAGCCGCAGGAAAACCGCCTCGACCATGTCCGGGCTGACGGGTTTCAAAAGCATGTCGTCCATGCCGGATGCCCGGCATTTGTCGAGATCGCCCTCGAAAGCGTGGGTGATGACGCCGACGATGGGAATGTGCTTGTCTCCGCCAAGGCTGCGCATGCGGCGGGCGACTTCGAAGCCGTCGATATCGCCCAGCGTCGTATCGAGCAGGACGGCGGAAGGCGGCTGTTCGGCAAAGAGCCGCAGCGCCTCTTCGCCCGAGGTAGCGAGCCGCCAGGAAAGCCCAAGGCCTTCGAGTATCTGCGAAAAGACGATCTGGTTAACCCTGTTGTCCTCGACGAGAAGTATTTCGCAGACACCGCCGGTCTTCAAGATTGCAGGCAGATCATCCGTCATGATCTCCCAGTCTTCGTCAGCGGCTTTCTCCTTCGGGGAGGCAGCGGCGAGATAATGCAGCAGGGAGGCCTCAATCTCCTCTTCCTCGATAGTGACGACGGGCAGGGCATGCGCCGAGGCAATATCGAGGCATGCAACGCTCATTTGGGCATCGACAACCACCACATCGATGCTCACCCCGGCGGAGGCTGCGACCTCGATGAAGGCACGCTGTTCGTCCTCACTCGTCACCGCCGCATGGTCCATGCCGCCCGCCGTCAGCCGGCGACCGGCGGCTTCCGCAAAATGTCCGCTTGCAGAGACGATCAGCACTGCCTTGCTTTTTAATACCCCGCCATGATTGTCCGGCTCTTCGTCCTTGCCATAGGTGGAGGCGACGAAGGGGACATGTTCGAGCGAGGGGATGACGGGCGTGCCGTTGGCGTCGATGGTAGCGAGAGCGGTCACGTCCTCCATCGTCGTTACCAGAAAATATCGGCCGGGCCTGCCCACACGCTGCTTGCGGGTGATGGTCAGCACCTCTTCGCCATTCAGACGCCGCACCCTTTCCGGGATGATGCTCGGCACGCCGCTATCCAGCACCATACGATCGGCGACATCGATCCGTCCGGCAACCTTGCGCGAGTGGAGATCGAAAACGGTACGGCCAAGAATGCTCTCGGGACTTGTCTCGACAAGGGCACAGGCGGATTTGTTGACAGCGGCATAGGCCATGTTCCGATCCTTGACGAAGACGGGAAATGGCAGATTGTCGAGAATGTCCTCGATGAGCTGCACGCGCTCGAGATCGATGCGCCATTGCTCTTCACGTTTCTTCTGTTCGGAAATATCCGCAACGACGCTGATGCCGAGGCCGGACGGCAGGCGGTTCATGACGAAGCGCAGGAAGCGCTCTCCCTTCAGCCGTTCGGTTTTTTCCGATCTTTCCTTCCAGTGCAGCGCCAGGCGTTCGCCGATCCATTCCTCCCGGCCGAGCGGGCGGGTATTGGCGGAAAGACTTTCCGCTTCCAGCAGATAACAATCATATAGCGCGCTCAGATAGTCGCGCAGCCGCGCACCCGGGCCGATAACGGCCTCTTCCAGTGGAAAAAAGCTGAGGAGTTTCCGGCTTGCGAAAATAATGTGATCGTTCCGGTCGTAAACGACTATCGCCGCGCCAAGCGCGTCGCAAAGGGCATCAAGCATCACCGTATGAACGCCCGCGCCAGAGGACGCCAAATCACTCAACTGCAAACTCCCGCCTGTTTTTCAGGGGTCAGGCTTATGTTTCTAGTGGAATCGTCCAGGGCAAATGCCGGGATGAAACGAAAAATTCCGCAAAAGAGACATCAGGGTTTGCAACTTGAAGCAGTCTTGAGGGGAAGATGACGCTCACCCATAGTCGACGTCACACGCCACCCGGCGAAGGCGGCCCCCGTTCCTGCGGTCATTTCAAGCCGCCTCACCATAATCAAGGCCGATTAAAGGCGGATTAACGCTTAGCGCCATGTTGACGGAAATGATCAAATGCCAGACAGGCCGCAAAACATGTGCAAATTTCCGCAGCCCGAGTTTTTTGCTTTCGAAGCCGTAGCGAATCCGCGAAAATGACGATCATGGCCATCAAGCAGCTTTCAGAAACCCTTATCAACCAGATCGCCGCCGGCGAGGTCATCGAAAGACCCTCCAGCGCCACGAAGGAACTGGTGGAAAACGCCATCGACGCGGGCGCGACGCGGATCGAGATCGCGACGGCCGGCGGCGGTAAGGGACTGGTGCGGATTACCGATAACGGTTCCGGCATGTCGCCTGCCGATCTGGAGCTTGCGGTCAGGCGTCACTGCACCTCGAAAATTTCCGATACGCTGGACGATATCCGCACGCTCGGGTTTCGCGGCGAGGCGCTGCCCTCCATCGGCTCGGTCGCCAAGCTGACGATTACCAGCCGGCAACAGGGCGCTGAACAGGGTTCGGTGATTTCCGTCACCGGCGGCAAGGTGTCCGATGTCCGGCCCGCCGCTTCGAATGCCGGCACCATCGTCGAGGTGCGGGACCTGTTCTTCGCCACCCCCGCGCGGCTGAAATTCCTGAAGACGGAACGGGCGGAGGCGGCCGCGATCACCGAGGTCGTCAAACGCATGGCGATCGCCTTTCCGCATATTCGTTTCGTGCTATCGGGCACCGATCGTTCGACGCTTGAAATCCCCTCCACCGGCGATGACCATCTGGCCCGCATGGCGCAAATTCTCGGCGCCGAGTTCAAGGACAATGCGATAGAGATCGACGCCGGGCGCGAGGATGTGACGCTCTCCGGTTTTGCCGGCGTGCCGACCTTCAATCGCGGTAACTCGGCGCATCAATATGTCTTCGTCAACGGCCGGCCGGTGCAGGACAAGTTGCTTTTATCCGCCATTCGCGGCGCTTATGCCGAAACCGTGCCGCATGGGCGATATCCTGTCGCGGTGCTGTCCATCACGCTCGACCCCGCCTTTGTGGATGTGAATGTGCATCCTGCAAAGTCCGACGTGCGTTTTCGCGATCCCGGCCTCATTCGCGGGCTGATCGTCGGCGCGATCCGACAGGCGCTGACGCGCGACGGCGACAGGGCTGCGACGACGGGGGCGAGCCAGATGATGAACGCCTTCCGCCCCGGCTACAGCCCGTCCGGCCTTCGGCCCTCGCCTTCCATAGCAGCCGCCGCGCCATGGTCCGCTGCCACCTCGCCTTCGCGCCCGCTTGCGGTTTCCGGGGACATGCAATTTGCCGAGGCGGTGCAGTCACGTTTTTCCGACATCACCATGCCGACTGCGAGGGCCGAGCCTAGGGACACTGACGAGACCGCCGCAAGCCCCCCGTCTGAACCTTTGCTATATCCGCTCGGAGCGGCGCGGGCGCAACTGCACGAGAACTACATCATCGCGCAGACGGAAAACGGCCTCGTCATCGTCGACCAGCATGCCGCGCACGAGCGGCTGGTGTTCGAACAGATGCGCAATGCGCTGCATTCGAGGCGGCCGCCTTCGCAGGTGTTGCTCATCCCCGAGATCATCGACCTGCCGGAAGAGGATTGCGACCGGCTGATGGATCATGCCGCCGGTTTCGATGCGCTCGGGCTCGTCATCGAGCGTTTCGGGCCGGGCGCCGTCGCCGTCCGGGAAACGCCGGCCATGCTGGGCGAAGTCAATGTGCAGGGGCTGGTGCGCCAGCTCGCTGACGAGATCGCCGAATGGGACGCAGCCTCAACGCTTGCCAACAAGCTGGAATATGTCGCGGCCACCATGGCCTGCCACGGCTCCGTGCGTTCCGGCCGGCGCATGCGGCCGGAGGAGATGAACGCGCTTCTGCGGCAAATGGAAAACACGCCGGGTTCCGGCCAGTGCAATCACGGCCGTCCGACCTATATCGAACTGAAACTTTCCGATATAGAACGGCTCTTCGGCCGTAGCTGACGCCGCAAGCAGGCGGGGCTGGCCTTGCGCCACGCCGCGCTATATAAATTCGAGATACTGGAGCACCCAATTGTTCAGGAAAACGCTGCGCCGTTTCGGACTGGGTGCGCTCACAGGACAGAGCAGGAGACGAAAACGGATGAACAGATTTGAAGGAGGCGGTAACCGCCCCGCCGTCATCGAATATCTCGACGGTGACTTCCGCATCGTCCAGACCGGCTCGCACGTCATCTGCGCCATGACGGCCAAGACCATTCCGCTCGATGAGCTGCGCTACTGGAGCGTGGCGCGGCAGGAGGCCTATGTGGATGCGGCGGCTTCGCTGGAAGCCGAAAAGAAGGCTGGCGATTTGCCCGCGTGAGTTGGGAAGCGGCGCGTTGAGTATTACGCGTCATGTGCCTTCCCTCATCCCTGTGCTTGTCACAGAGATGAGAAGGAAGTGGGTTCACGGCGGTTTATCTTCTTCGGTACTCTAAACCGACGTCCGCGCATTTTCCCGCAGCAAACGCGCGCGGCAGTTTCCCACCGCCGTCTCGATGATCGCCGCGGCCGCGTTGGGGTCGTCGAACACCATGTCGATTTCGATCACCAGACTGTTCCACAGCAATTCTTCCGCCCTGCCGTGGTGTCCGTTAAGCCGCACGGCATCCTTGGCCGTCGTCACCAGCTGCAGATCATCTTTGCCGGCGTCCTGCAAAAGATCGGCGATCTCGTCGTCGCTGAAATGGTGATGATCCGGGAAAGAGCGCTGCAGCACGATGTCGCCGCCGAGCGCCTCGACGGTTCGATAAAACTTGGCCGGGTCGGCGATGCCCGCATAGGCCAGCACGCGTCTTCCCCTGAAATCCTGCGGCTCCTGCGGCGTGATTGCCGCAACGAAGACGGGCTTGGCCGCCTTTGCCGCCTGCCTGACCAGCGCATCGGCCGCGTGGCCTTTGCCGACCTTCAGAAGTCCTGTCATGTGCCGCATCTGTTCAGCAAGCGGCGCCCTCACCGGACCGCCCGGCACGAGATGGCCGTTACCGACGCCGCGCATCGTATCGATGACGACAAGCGCATAATCCAGCGTCAGGCGCGCGCTCTGGAAACCATCATCCATGATGATGAGATCGACGCCTTCTTTCACCAGACGGTGTGCGCCTTCCACGCGCTTGCGGGAAATGACTGTGATCGCCTCCCGTGCCAGAAGCAGCGGCTCATCGCCGACATCGGCGGCGCGGTGACGCCGGGGATCGACAAGGGTGGTGACGTCGAGCGTGCCGCCGTAGCCACGGCTGAGAAATCCGGGTTTCAGGCCCTTGGCGACGGCGGCTCTCGCAATTGCCATCGCCGTCGGTGTCTTGCCGGCCCCTCCCACGGTGAAGTTGCCGATGCAGATGACCGGAACGGCAACGCTTGCCCTCTTCGCCGTTTGCATCCGCCGGCCGGCTATCTTGCCGTAAACAAGCGAGAAAGGAGACAGGAGCCACGCCTGCCATCCCGCTTTCTGCCACCAGAACGGCGGCGCTTCAGAAACCATCTATTCCCGCTCCCGGCCGCGTCGCCCACGGCATTCCGTTCGCCCGTCACATGTCAGGAGGTTGTTTGCCAGAAAAAACCGTAAATTGCAAAAATGGAATAAACGGGTTTGACGGAGCCGCACCCCGCCCGGCGGAAACCCACCGGGTTCAGAGAGCCCGTTCCGGCAAAAGCGCTTCGAGCGCGGTAATGTCATCGAAACAATAATCGGCATCCGCGCCAAGGCTTTCGCGTGAGCCTGTTCCGGTCAAAACGGCGATGCGCAGACCGGCGCCAGCACTCTTTGCCATGTGCAGATCGTGGTTATTGTCGCCGACAACAGCCACGCGTTCCGGCGGGAAGCCTATCGCCTCGCAGAAACCCAGGACCATACCGGGCTGCGGCTTGGTGCCGTAACCGCTGTCATATCCCGCGACAAAATCGAGGTCCTTTTCGAAACCGAAGCGGATGGCGGTCTGGCGGATGGAGTTTTCATTGTCGCTGGAGGCGATGCCAAGCTTGTAGCCCCGCGCCTTCAACCTTGCGAAAAATGCCTTGAGATCGGTTACCGGCACGGATTTATCCGCAGCCTCGGTAAATAACCGGTCGAGGCGCGCCGTCAGTTCCCCGACATCGCAGGGCGAGCCGGCGGCAACCAGACCGGCGGCGATTTCCGCCGTATTGCCGGCGGCCAGCAGGCTGTCCGGCACCACATGACCGGTAACGGGGTCCATGCCGCAGGCGGAAAGAAGCCGGTCGGCAAGAACGGGATCGCCATTGGCCGCGATGGTCGCAAGCTCGCGGTTGACCGGACCCCAGCTGGCGTCATAGCCGAGAAGCGTTCCGTCCTTGTCGAAAAGGACTGCGGCAATCGATTGTGCCGCATCAAGTTCAATATCCGCTACCATGAACCGATGGCGCTCCGCGGTTGCAGCTTGGCGGAAACGGTAAGCGGATTGATATAGGGTTCCAGCGCCTTGACGGTGGAGGACAGCGCACCGCGCATATCCTGAATGACCCGGTTGCCCGCATCGATCATCTTGTAACGCTCATTGTCGTTGACCAGCAGATAATGCACCGCCTTGGCCAACATCTCCACATCGCGGATGATACGACCGCCGCCGGCGCGGATCAGCTTCTGATAGGCCTCGCGGAAATTCTGCACATGCGCACCTGAGAGGACGGCGCAGCCGAGCATCGCCGGCTCCAGCGGATTTTGCCCGCCTTCGGCCGTCAGCGACCGGCCGACAAAGGCAAGTTCGGTCAGCCGCAGGTAAAGCCCCATTTCGCCGATGGAATCGCCGAGGAAAATATCGGTTTCCGGGGTAATCACATCATTGCGGCTGCGGCGGGCGACGGAAAGGTTCATGCCCTTCAGCATGGCTTCCACATCATCGCCGCGCTCGGGATGGCGCGGCACGATGATGGTCAGTTGGCCGTTGCGCGACTTGATCGCCGCATGCACGGTGGCGGCAGCCTTCTCCTCGCCGTCGAAGGTGGAGATGGCGGCCCATGTCTTGCGATTGCCGACCTGCTTGCGATAGTGCTCCAAAAGCGCCTCGTCACAGGGCGGCGGATCGGTATCACCCTTGAGGTTACCCGAAATCACCACCGGCCAGGAGCCGAGATCGCGGAAACGTTCAGCATCGAGATCGGACTGCGCAACCACCAGCGCCAGTTTTGAGAACAGCGATTCCGCAATGTCGTGGCGGGCTTTCCAGCGGTCAAAGGAACGGTCGGAGAGGCGCGCATTGACCCTGATCTGCGGGATGTGCCGGCGCTCCAGTTCCATCATCGTCACCGGCCAGATTTCCGATTCCGCTGTTATGGCGGCATCCGGCGCCCAATAGGTGAGGAAACGATTGACCGCGATCTTGATATCGAGCGGCACATATTGGTGGATCACGTCGTCACCGAGCCGGGTGCGGGTGAGTTCAGCCGATGTGACGGTGCCGGTGGTCAGAAGCACGTAGATATCGCGCTTGCGGATTTCGCGGATCAGCGGGATGAGGGCAAGGGTTTCACCGACACTTGCGGCATGGAACCAGACGAGCGGCCCGCGCGGGCGCTCGGCGCTCGCATAACCGAAACGTTCGAGCCGGCGGCGCTTGTCTTCCTTGCCTTTCGCGGCCCGATAGGAAAGATAGGGCTTGGCGAACGGGTAAGCGGCGATACCGGCAATGCGGTAACCGGAAAGAGCGAAACGTGCGAGACGGCTGCTCATGACATTCTGCCCTTGATCATTCCGCGCAATGCCCTGCCCCTGTTCTGGTTGTTATCGCCGCCTACTTCTTCTCAAATTGCGTCATTTTTTGTCATCGGAAACGAAAGCGCGATCACATTTTCTCGTGTCGCAATACCGTGCCCTGCTGTCTCAAGCAGGAATCACGGGAAAAACCGCCCTCACCCAATAGTATTACAACGCAAGGGGAAAAGGACTCAAATTTTATCGTCGGGATTGAGAAGACGGTGCATATGCACGATAAAATAACGCATATGGGCATTGTCGACCGTCATCTGCGCCTTGGACTTCCATGCGGTCAGCGCAGAAGCGTAATCCGGATAGATGCCAACGATATCGAGTGCGTTCAAATCCCGGAACTGAACATCCTGAAGGTTTTCAAGTTCGCCGCCGAAGACGAGGTGCAGCAGCTGTTTCGGTTTGCCAGTTTCCGTCATGTCTTTATCTCTTTCTTAAACGCTGAGAGAGGCCTTCATCTGCGGGATTTCCCGGCAAACGTCAACCGTCAGACAGATGTGAAAACGCTTTCAAAAGTTCCGGCAGCGCATAATTTGCTGCGGCGCACAATGCGGGGTGGTTTACCTGCCGGCGATTATACATCAGAGGTTTGCCATCAAGGCCGACAAGCTGGCCGCCGGATCGCTCAAGAATGAGGTCGGCGGCGGCGAGATCCCACTCGTGCGAGTTGGCCTTGACCAGCGTTCCGTCAATGCGGCCATCCGCCACCATGGCCAGCCGGTAGGCAAGCGAGGGGACGTGCGGAATGCGCTCCACGGTGTTGCGCAAGGCTTCCGGCAGATGCGCGATCGCTTCCGCCGCTGCGGCAAGATGGAAGGTTCCGCTATTGTCACGGGTTGCCGAGATGGCGGCTCCGTTCTTCAACGCCACGCCGCCTTCCACCGCGGTGAACTCCTCCGCCAGCGCTGGCGCGACGAGCACGCCGACGACCGGCCGACCCTCATGGACCACTGCAACGCTGACGCACCAGGTGTCGCGGCCGCCGATGAAGGCGCGGGTTCCGTCAATGGGATCGACCACGAAGACGGTGGTACGGGACAGCCTGTCTGTATCGTCATCCGTCTCCTCGGAAAGCCAGCCGTAATCCGGCCGGGCGGAGCGCAGGATGGTTTCGAGAATTTCATTGGCGGCGTAGTCGGCCGCGCTGACCGGCGAAAGCCCACCATTCTTCCACCAGACCTCGGGGTCCTTGCGGAAGAAACCCAGCGCCGTCTCGCCCGCCTTGCGGGCGGCTTCAAGCACCAGCCTCAAATCGGAGGCCCAGCGGGCCTCAGCCGTATCGTTCATTTTGCCGTCTTTTCCGCGCGCCTCACACGGCGCGCCCGTTTTTCTCTTCGCACTTGCACATAAAGTGCCCGCGAAAACAACCCGCAGGCCGCCTCACTTGCCAGCGATCGTCATACCTTCGATGGCGAGCGTCGGGGCTGCGACGCCGTATTTGCGGTCGATATCATTGGCCGGCGTCACCCGCATGAACATGTCCTTCAGGTTGGACGCGATGGTGACCTCGGAAACCGCGAAGGTCTTTTCGCCATTCTCGATCCAGAAACCGCTAGCGCCGCAGCTATATTCACCCGTGATCATATTGGCGCCGTGGCCGATCAGCTCGGTGACGTAAAAGCCGGTTCCGACCTGTCTCAGCAGGTCCTCCGGCGAGAGATCGCCCGGCTCCAGCGCGAGATTGGTAGAAGCTGGCGAAACCGCCGTGCCGCCGCGCACACCGCGACCGTTGGTTTCAAGACCGAGTTCCCGCGCCGCGGAGGTGGAGAGGAACCAGTGCTTCAAAACACCGTCCTCGATCATTGTCATCTTCTCGCCGCGAACACCCTCGCCATCAAAGGGACGCGAGGACGGGCCACGCACGATCTGCGGATCGTCGGTGAGATAAAGACCCTTTTTCAGAACCTGCTGGCCCATTTTATCGCGCAGGAAGCTGGTCTTGCGGGCAACCGACGCGCCGTTGATGGCGCCGGCAATCGCACCGACGAAACCGCGAGCGATGCGCGGATCGAAGACCACGGTGATGTTGCTGCCGGTATCGACCTGACGTGGACCGACACGCCGCACGACTTTTTCCCCGGCGCGGCGGCCGATTTCTTCGGCGGCATCGAGATCGGCATAATAAAGACGGCTGTCGAAATCGTAGTCGCGCTCCATCTTGGTGCCTTCGCCGGCGATGACGCTGACGGAGCGGCTGAAACGACTACCCATGTAGCTGCCGGAAAAACCGTGTGAGGTAGCGAGGACGAGGCCGCCCATACCGCTCGATGCGCCGGCGCCGGACGAATTGCTGACGCCTTTGACGGCCAGCGCCGCCTCTTCCGACGCAAGGGCTGCCTCACGCAGCTGATCGGCCGAGACTTCGGTCGCATCGAAAAGCTCGAGATCGTCGTAGGACGTCGCAAGCCGCTCCTTATCCGCCAGGCAGGCAAAAGGATCTTCGGGCGAGACCTTCGCCATGGCGACGGCCCGTTCCGCCAGCGTCTTCAGGTCAAAGCCGGGATTGGCCGAAACGCTCGCCACCCGGCGGCCAACGAAGACGCGCAGGGAAAAATCGTCGCTTTCGGAGGATTCGGTGCTTTCCACCTTGCCGAGCCGCACGCCGACCGACTGCGAGCGGGAGCGGACGACAACGGCATCCGCCTCATCCGCACCGGCGGCGCGGGCAAGATCGACAAGCTGGCTGGCGCGATCGAGAAGTTTGGAAGAATCTATTTCTGAGGACATGAGTTGGCCTTTCATTCCTGTTCCATTTATTGTGCCAGCAACCCCGCATCAAGGGCGAAACGCCGCTTTCTCCATTCGGACGGTATTGTCGCCACCCTATTCGAAAGTCCGCAGCCATGACCGAGCACGACGCTCTCTTTTCCGAACCATTGCTGCTTCTGGCCGGCGCGGTCATCGCGGCCTCGGTTTTCCGCAAGCTCGGGCTTGGCACCGTGCTGGGCTATCTGGTGGCGGGCATCGTCATCGGGCCGTTCCTGCATCTGGTCACCGATGCGAAGGACATCTTCAATGTTTCGGAACTGGGCGTGGTTTTCCTGCTCTTCATCATCGGGCTGGAACTGAAGCCATCGCGCATCTGGCAGATGCGGCGCGATATTTTAGGGCTGGGGATGGCGCAGGTGCTGGTGACCGGCAGCGTGCTGGCGGCGATTGCCTGGTGGGCAGGGCTGATCGACTGGCGCGGCAGCCTCGTCGCGGGTTTCGGTCTAGCGCTTTCTTCCACCGCCTTTGCGCTGCAAATTCTTGCCGATGACGGCGACATGAATACGCGGCACGGCAACCGGTCCTTCTCGATCCTGCTGTTTCAGGATCTCGCCATCGTGCCGCTTCTTGCTCTCGTCACCATTCTTTCCAACCGGCCGGATGTGCCGACGGATTCCATGGTATCCGATCTCATAGCCTCCGTCGTTGCGGTGGCGGGCATGATCCTTGCCGGGCGCTATCTTCTGACGCCGATGTTCCAGATCATCGCCCGTACGGGTGCACGCGAGGTGATGATCGCCGCCGCCCTCTTCGTCGTTATCGGCGCCGCCGCCGTCATGGAAGCGGTGGGCCTGTCGATGGGCATGGGCGCGCTGCTGGCGGGGCTGATGCTGTCGGAATCCTCCTACCGGCACGAGCTGGAGGCCGATATCGAGCCGTTTCGCGGACTGCTTCTGGCGCTGTTCTTCATGGCTGTCGGCATGTCGCTGCATATCCATATCGTCTATGAAAACATCCTGCTCATCCTGATCACAGTGCCGGCGATGATGGCGGTGAAGGCGGGGCTGATCTATGGCCTCTGTCGCATCGCCGGCTCTTCGCGCTATGCGTCGAGCCGCATCGCCCTGCTTCTGGCGCAGGGCGGCGAATTCGGCTTCGTGCTCTTCACCACGGCTGCCGCCTCCGGGCTGTTTCCGCAGGCGACGGCCTCGATCCTCGTTGCGGTCGTCACGCTTTCCATGGCGCTGACGCCGCTTCTGGCGGTGATTTCACGGCGTCTGACCGCGGAGGATGCGGAAGAGGACAAGCTTGAGGAGGATTTCGACGGCGCGGGCGCGGATGTGCTGATGATCGGTTTTTCCCGTTTCGGCCAGATCGCCTCGCAAATCCTGCTCGCTGGCGGGCGCGACGTGACCGTCATCGACAGTTCGGCCGACCGCGTGCGGCAGGCCGCCCGTTTCGGCTTCCGCATCTTTTTCGGCGATGGCACCCGCAAGGACGTGCTGATCGCCGCCGGCATCGAGCGGGCAGATCTGGTTGCGGTCTGCACTCACAAAAAGGAGGTGACCGACCGTATCATCGACATGATCCAGTCGGAATTTCCAAGCGTGCGCATCTATGCTCGCTCCTATGACCGCATCCATTCGCTGGGCCTCAGAAAGAAGGGCGTGGAATACGAAATCCGCGAGACGCTGGAATCCGGCCTGCTGTTCGGCAGGCGCATTCTGGAAGGGCTGGATATGGATGGCGAAAGGGCGTTGGCGATTGCCGACGACATTCGCGAACGCGACGAAGAGCGGTTGCAGTTACAGGCCGTGGAAGGCATCGCCGCCGGCCGGCAGATGCTGCATAACAAGCCGGTACGCGAAGTGAAGCCCGAACCGCTGATGAAGCCGAAGACCAAGGCTGAAAAGTGGGAAGAGGATGCGGAAGACAGCGAGACGGAAGTATCGCTGTGAATTGAGTTCAACTTAGTGACTGGGAGAGCGCCACTTGTTTCTTCTCCCCGCCGGGGAGAAGGTGGCCCGAAGGGTCGGATGAGGGGGCAACGTTGCCGTAACTCTCTACCCTCGCCCCCTCATCCCGCTGCCGCGATCTTCTCCCCGGCGAGGAGAAGAAACGAGTGGCGCCCGCTCGCTCCCTATTCAGGATTTAACGCTCAAGCCTCCACGCCCTGCCCGCGGTGAAACAGCTCCACCTGCATCTCGATATGGCGTTTCAGCTCGTCTTTAATACCGGACGAGGCGTTCAGCACTTCTTCCGACTTCAGGAAGTCGAGCACGCCGAAACGGTGGACCGGGGGGCGAAGGAAAATGTGTGGCGGGCGTAACCTCAGTTTCAGGGCAATCGCCGCCTGCATCATCAGCTGGCTGGCGCCGAACAGACTATCCAGCCGGTTCGGCATGGTGGTGCCGTCACCTTCCGGGCCACCGACGACATCGACGCCGATGACGATATCGGCCCGATCCAGCAGATGTTCATAGGGCACGGGATTGAAGATGCCGCCGTCGATCATGATGCGGCCATCGATGCGCACCGGCATGAACAGTGCCGGAATGGCGGCGGATGCCGCCAGCGCCTGAATGATCTCGCCGCTTTCCACCAACACTTCTGTCTGGGCGTAATAATCCGTCGTTATCACTTTGAGCGGAATGGCAAGCTCGGAAAAATCCTTCGGCAGGGCCTGCGGCATCAAGGCGTGCAGGATGAGTTCGAGGTTGAACTGCCCGAGGCGAAAACCGTCCACCGCATGGCGCATCGATGCCGGGCCGAGGCTCCAGAGCCGGTTGGCGACCGATCCTTTTCGTCCCATGAGTTCAAGCGTGTATTCGCGGATTTCCCGGCCGGTCATGCCGGCCGCCATGCCCGCGCCGATGATGGAGCCTATGGACGAACCGGAAATCGCAACGGGCCGGATGCCGAGTTCGTCCAATGCCTCGATGACGTTGATGTGGCAGATGCCGCGTGCGCCGCCGCCGCCGAGCGCCAGTCCGAAAGTCGGCTCATGGCCACCCGCGCCGTCACCTTCGAGAACCTCTTCCCCGGCGCGGACGATCGTTATGCTCTCGTTTACACCCTGCTCCATGCGAATACCCAAATTCTTTCCACGGCAAAGATTCTGCCTATTGCGCAAACAAGACAAGACCGTGGCATGACGGTAAGGTGTTCCTGTCGGAGTGTTTTCGCTTTTCTTCCAAGCGCGGAAACACTCCAAATCTTTTCTGTCGCATTTCCGGACGGAGAACCGGGCTCCACTTTTCCTGGAAATGCTTCAGGGCTCGTAGCGGTAGAAATGCATTTTCGTATCGCCGAAGATGCGGCTTTCCAGCGGTTTGAATACCGGATCGACCTTCACCGCCACATCGCCGCGCTCTTCGAGAATGGCAAGCGCGCCAGGTGTCAGCCAGCCGCCGCTGTGCGCTGCCGCGAAAGCCTTCTCACCATGGCCATGGCCATAGGGCGGGTCGGCGAAGAGAAGATCGAAGGGCTCTATATTGTTGACGCCGCCGAGCTTGGTGGCATCACGCCGCAGGATGCGGGCGCGGCCATGCAGACCCAGCGCATCGATATTTTCCCAGAGCAGCCCCCTGCCCTCCACGCCGTTTTCGACGAAGAGCGCCACACGACAGCCGCGCGAAAGCGCCTCCAGACCGACGGCGCCGGTTCCGGCGAAAACGTCCAGAACGCGCGTGCCGTCCAGACTTTCCGGATAGGCGTGACTCAGAATATTGAAGAGGCTTTCCCGCGTCCTGTCGATGGTCGGACGAATGGAATTCGATTTCGGCGCGGCCAATGTCCGGCCGCGGAACTCACCGCCTACGATCCGCATTACGTGTCATTCCCCTGCCTCCAGAAGGTTTGCCACCCGGGCCTTTGCCGCCCGGCTTGCCGCCGCCGGGACCGCCGGGGCCTTTGCTCTTGCCTGAGAAACCTGAACGTTCGCCCGATTTTCCGAAAGATGGTTTGCCGAAACCGGGTTTGCCGCCCGGCTTGCCGCCACGCGGCTTGTCGCCCGCCGGGCGCTCGCCGCGTGGGCGATCACCCTCTTCACGGGGCCTGTCGCGGAACGGACGGTCACCGAAGGGTTTTTCACCGCGGGCGGTGCGATCACCGAAACTCTTTTCGCCGCGTGGGCGGTCGCTGCGCGGACGATCACCCTCTTCACGCGGCTTGTCACGGAACGGCCGGTCGCCGAAAGGTTTGCCGCCGCGTGCCGGGCGGTCACCGAAGCTCTTTTCACCGCGCGGACGGTCGCCGCGCGGGCGATCACCCTCTTCACGCGGCCTGTCGCGGAATGGCCGGTCGCCGAAAGGTTTGCCGCCGCGTGCCGGGCGGTCACCGAAGCTCTTTTCACCGCGCGGACGGTCGCCGCGTCCGCGACCACCTTCTTCTTCGCGGGGAGAATCCGAGCGGATCCACTCGCCCTCGGCATCCGCATGCCGCACGACGTTGCGGCGCGCCTCGTCCTGGGCGGAAGGCTTCTTGAAGAGGTTTTCGGCTTCCGCGCGGGCGGAAGACTTGCGCTCCTTGCCGTCACGGGTGGGCCTTGCACCGGGCGCCATCCAGACATTGGCCGTGCGGCTGGTGCCGGCGGGCTGGCGGGGGCGACGGTCGTCGCCCTCATCCTCGCTGCGGCCCTTGGCGGCAAATTTCCCGGCGGGCTTGGAACCGAACTTGCCAGCCGGCTTATCGCCGCGCTTGGTATCCAGCCGTCCAAGCGCCTTTTCACGACGATCCTCGGACTTGCCGCTTTTTTCGAAACGCGGCTTGCCTTCCGGCGCATCGCTCTTTGCCCATTCGGATTTCACGGGCCGCTTCGGCGTGTCGTCTTCTTCATCCTCAACGGGCGCATTGTAGATCGGCGCGTCGAAATTGGCGCCGGCCTGTTCGATGAGACGCGGGCCGAGCTGGTCGCGCAGCATGCGGCCGCGCACTTCCAGCACCTTGCCTTCGGGCAGATCGCCGAGCTGGAACGGACCGTAGGAAACGCGGATCAGGCGGTTGACCTCGAGACCGAGCGCGCCGAGCACGTTCTTGATCTCGCGGTTCTTGCCTTCACGCAGGCCCATGCTGATCCAGACATTGTGGCCCTGGGTGCGGTCGAGCGTGGCGTCGATTGCGCCGTAGAGCACGCCGTCGACGGCAATGCCTTCCTTCAGCTTGTCGAGCGCTGCCTGATCGACCTCGCCATGGGCGCGCACGCGGTAGCGCCGCAGCCAGCCGGTGGTCGGCAGTTCCAGCACGCGGGAAAGACCGCCATCGTTGGTGAGCAACAGCAGGCCTTCGGTATTGATATCGAGACGGCCGATGGAGAGCACGCGCGGCAGTTCACCCGGCAGATTGTCGAAGACGGTCGGGCGGCCTTCCGGGTCGGAATTGGTCGTCACCAGACCGGCGGGCTTGTGGTAAAGCCACAGGCGCGTGCGCTCGGCGCCGCGAATAGGCATGCCGTCGACTTCGATCTTGTCGGACAGCGTGGCGTTCACCACCGGCGTATCCAGCTTGACGCCGTTCAGCGATACGCGGCCTTCCATGATCATGCGCTCGACATCGCGACGCGAGGCGACGCCTGCGCGCGCCATGATCTTGGAAATGCGCTCGGGCTTGGAGCCGCCAACGGTTTCCGGTGCCGGGGCGGCCTTTGCCTCGGTCGGTTTCTTTTCGCGCTCTGCGGCGGGCTTACCGGGGCCTTTCGGCTTCCTGTCGCGGCTAATTGTCTTGCCGCCGTCACGCTTCGGCTTGTCTTTAAAAGTCATTTGCTGTTTGCCTGTTGTTTGGGCTGTCCTATCAGGTCCAAGCACAAGGGTTAAGAGGAAATTGAATCGCAATGGCCGAAAGGACGCATTTCATGGAGCTGGCGCTTGTCGAAGCCCGTGCCGCGGCTGAGCGGCAGGAGGTTCCGATCGGCGCTGTACTGGTTCTGGACGGCCGCGTCATCGCCCGTTCCGGCAATCGCACCCGTGAATTGAACGATGTGACGGCGCACGCCGAAATCGCCGTGATCCGCATGGCCTGCGAGGCGCTGGAGCAGGAACGCCTGCCCGGTGCCGATCTCTACGTGACACTGGAGCCTTGCACCATGTGCGCGGCGGCGATTTCATTCGCCCGTATCCGCCGGCTTTATTACGGCGCGCAGGACCCCAAGGGCGGCGCAGTGGAGAGCGGCGTGCGTTTCTTCAGCCAGCCGACATGCCACCATGCACCGGATGTCTATTCGGGTCTGGCGGAAAGTGAAAGTGCGGAGATTCTGCGGCAATTTTTCAGAGAGAAACGCCTCGAGGATTGAGCGGCGAGCGGGAGAAACAAATTTCCCGCCAGCCATCAGTCATATTTTACTGAAAGGGGTTCCACCAGCTCTTGCCGGTGTTCGCCACGGCCGCTTCTTTCTTGCGGCGCTTTGCCTTCTTCTGCTCCGGCTCACCGAGATCGGTCAGCTGATCCTGCGGAAGGCTGCGATATTCGGCTGGCGGATCGGTCAGGAACTTGCGCTGGGCATTCACCACGGAGCCGCCCTGGGCGTCAGCCTTGGCCTTGCGGAAGGCTTCCCATTTCTGACTTTCGGTCATCTGGCCGGCGGTGCCGTTGCCGGCGAGCAGCGGCGAGCGGTAATGCGGGTTGTTTTTGTTGGCGTCCGCCTCATCGCGCAGACGTTCACGGGTTTCTTCCGGCGATTCGACCCATTGCGGATTGTTTTCGCGGTTCGCCATGTTCTGCTGCGGCGTGGTCAGCTGTTCGGCGCGGGCCTGGGCGGGAACGACGAGGCCCGGGCGGGGGCCGTATTTCAGGTTGCGCTTGCTCTGGTCACCGGTGATCGAGGTCGCGTTGCCGAGGTCGTCGACCAGCTGTTCGGCCGCCGTCTTGCCCGTACCGTAGGTCGGGCTGGTGCAGGCGCCCAGCAGCACGCCTATCGTCGTGACGCCAACAACCGTGCGAAACATGCCCAAACCCTGCGCACTACCCTGCCCAAAAGCCTTCATCATCTTCATTGAAACCCTTCCAGCCGTCCGTCCCACTTCGCCAGACATCGTCTTTCGGCAGGCGGCAGCCCGCATTGCCGTGCAAATCCGGCCATTTTCAGGCAGGTGTACCGGATGAAGAGGCAAAGCGCAATTCATCCGGTCATTTTCGTTACGAGAGTGCGGCTAGCTCACGCAGGGCCGCCGCATCGCGGGCCGAGACGTCGGGATACTCCGGATCGGACCCGACATCGGTGGTGATGCGCCAGGAGCGGGCGCATTTTGCACCTTCCGCCAGCTTCTGTTCGACCACGACCTTCGCCACTTCCGGCAAACGGAAGCCATCGGCCGGGCCTTCATCGCCCACCACCGAGATGGCCGAAGTGATGCAGATTTCGGCAAAATCCTGCCCCTGCAGCGCCGCCAGAAGATCGGCGTCGGCAATGTGGACGACAGGGGCAGCTTCCAGTGAAGAGCCGATACGCTTTTCACGGCGTTCCACTTCAAGCGCGCCAGTGACGACCGTGCGGACCTTGCGGATCTTCTCCCACTTGGCTTCAAGCGCATCGTTTTTCCATTCCGCCGGAATTTCCGGGAACTGGACGAGATGCACCGATTCCGCATCCGGATAGCGCGACAGCCACGCTTCTTCCGTCGTGAAGGGCAGCATTGGCGCGAGCCACGATACCAGGCAATCGAACAGCTTGGCGATGACGGACAGGGCCGCGCGGCGCTTCAGCGACGACGGCGCGTCGCAATAAAGCGTGTCCTTGCGGATATCGAAATAGAAGGCGGAAAGCTCGACATTGGCAAAGTCGATCAGCGCGCGGGTGATCTTCTTGAATTCGAAACCGTCGTAACCTTCGCGAACGACGCCATCCAGTTCGGACAGGCGATGCAGCACCAGCTTTTCCAGTTCCGGCAGATCGTCATAAGCGATCTCCTCGCCCTCGTAATGGGCGAGCGTGCCGAGCATCCAGCGGATGGTGTTGCGCAGCTTGCGATAGGCATCGACATTTGTCTGGATGATGGCCTTGCCGAGGCGCTGGTCTTCCCAGTAATCCGTGGTCATGACCCAAAGACGCAGGATGTCGGCGCCCGACTGGCTCATGACTTCCTGCGGGGCAACGACGTTGCCGAGCGATTTCGACTGCTTGCGCCCCTGCTCGTCCATGGTGAAACCATGGGTCACAACGGCGTTATAGGGCGCACGGCCACGCGTGGCGCAGCTTTCCAGCAGCGACGAATGGAACCAGCCGCGATGCTGGTCGGAGCCTTCAAGATAGACATCCGCCGGCCATTTCATGTCCGGGCGGTCTTCCAGCGTGAAGGTGTGGGTGCAGCCGCTGTCGAACCAGACGTCGAGGATGTCCATGACCTGCTGCCATCTGGCATGGTCGTGGTCATTGCCGAGGAAACGTTCCTTGGCGCCTTCGGCAAACCAGGCATCAGCGCCTTCGGCCTCGAAGGCCTCGAGAATGCGGGCGTTGACGGCTTCGTCGACCAGAACTTCACCCTTCTCATCGGCGAAAACGGCAATCGGCACGCCCCAGCTGCGCTGGCGCGACAGAACCCAGTCAGGCCGGCCTTCGATCATGGCGCGCAGGCGGTTCTGGCCGGAGGCCGGCACGAAACGCGTCTGGTCGATGGCGTCAAGCGAACGAGAGCGCAGCGTCGTGCCGTCGCCGAGTTCCTTGTCCATATAGACGAACCATTGCGGCGTGTTGCGGAAGATGACAGGCTTCTTGGAGCGCCAGCTGTGCGGATAGCTGTGCTTCAGGCGGCCGCGCGCAAACAGGTTATTGGCAGCGATCAGCGCCTTGATGACGCGCTCATTGGCATCGCCCTTCTTGCCGTTATCGTCCATGACACGGGCAGCACCGCCTTCGGCCGACGGGCCGAAACCGGGGGCGTCTTCGGTGTAGAAACCGGCGTCATCGACCGGGAACGGGATTTTGGTATCGATCCCGCGTGCTTCAAGGGTGCGGACGCTGTTCGTCCAGGCATCAAAGTCCTCGCGGCCATGGCTTGGTGCGGTGTGCACGAAGCCCGTACCGGCATCGTCCGTGACGTGATCGCCATCGAGAAGCGGAACCGGAAAGGTGTAGCCAAGCGACGCCAAAGGATGGGCACAGGTGATGGCGGCCAATTCTTCGCTTGTCACATCGCGAACGAACTTAAAGGTCAGCTTCGCCTTGGCCGCGGCCTCATCGGCAAGCTTCCTGGCGAAGATCAGCTTTTCACCCGGCTGCGGGCCGAAATCGTTCTGCGCGCTTTCGACTTCGAACAGGCCATATTCGACCCGCGAAGAGAACGCGATGGCGCGGTTGCCGGGGATGGTCCACGGCGTCGTTGTCCAGATGACGACGGAGGTACCGAGCAGGTCCGTCATAGTGGGACCATCACGCAGTACAAATCTCACCGGGAACTTCACCCAGATCATGTCGCTCTCGACATCGTGGTATTCGACTTCCGCTTCCGCCAGCGCCGTGCGCTCGACCACCGACCACATGATCGGCTTCGAGCCGCGATAAAGCTGGCCCGTCCGGGCGATCTTCAGCAACTCGCCGGCAATGCGGGCTTCGGCGTGGAAGTTCATCGTCGTATAGGGGTTTTCGAAGTCGCCTTCGATGCCGAGACGCTTGAACTCTTCCGACTGAACCTTGATCCAGCCGGCCGCGAAGTCACGGCATTCCTTGCGGAATTCGTTGACCGGAACCTCGTCCTTGTTCTTGCCCTTGGCGCGGTAGGCTTCCTCGATCTTCCATTCGATCGGCAGGCCGTGGCAATCCCAGCCGGGCACATAATTGGCGTCGTAACCGCGCATCTGGAACGAGCGGGTGATGACATCCTTCAGGATCTTGTTCAGCGCGTGGCCGATGTGGATGTTGCCGTTGGCATAGGGCGGGCCGTCATGCAGCACGAATTTTTCGCGGCCGGCGGCGGAGGCGCGCAGCTTTTTGTAGAGGCCCATTTCCTGCCAGCGCTTGACCGTTTCCGGTTCCTTCTGCGGCAGGCCGGCGCGCATCGGAAAATCCGTCTGCGGCAGATAGAGGGTGGAGGAGTAATCCAGTTTTTCTGCGGTGTCGCTCATAATCATACCGTTGTTGCGCGCCGTGTCGGTCGCGCCGTCTCAATTTCAAAGAGGGCAAATACGGAAAGCGCCATGACAAAAGTCATGACAAGCGCCAAAATCCCGGACCTTCCGGCTCGTCAGAGCGGGCGGAAGGCCGGGCCAATAATTCGGCCAATCTGAGTTTTAAACATCAACCGGTATTGGGACATGGCCGGTTGTTTATGCGGTTTTCCGGCAAAAAGGAAGAGAAAAGCGACGGCGTTCTCGGCCGGAACAGTGCTAACCGGCCTTCCCCGGTCAGAACGCGATCCTGGCGTCCAGTTCGCTGAGCGGGCGCACGCCCGATAACATCGCCCTCGCCTCTTCTTCATCGCGCCTGATCTGGGCGACGAGCGGATCAAGACCGTCGAATTTCAATTCATCGCGCAGGTGCCCGAAGAAGGAGACCGAACAGACCTCGCCATAAAGATCGCCGGAAAAATCGAAGACGAATGTTTCGAGCAGCGCCGCACCGTTTTCGGTGACGGTCGGGCGGTAACCGAAGCTCGCCACGCCATCGCGGATCGAACCGTCCGGGCGGCGGAACCGCACGGCATATATGCCGGCCTTCAGCTCCGTTTCCGGCGCCAGCGCCATGTTGGCGGTCGGATAACCCAGCGTGCGACCGAGCTTCTGGCCGCCGATGACTTCGCTTTCCACCGTGAAGCGATAGCCGAGCAGGCCGGCGGCGCCCACCACATCGCCTTCGCACAGAAGCGAGCGGATGCGGCTGGAGGAGACGACATCCGCACCTTCGTCGCGGAAGGCATCCACCAGCGTCACGTCGAAACCGTGGCGTTTGCCGGCCGCCATCAGAAATGCCGGGCCGCCTTCGCGGCCCTTGCCGAAATGGAAATCGAATCCGGTGACAACAGCGCTGGCGTGAAGCCAGTCGACCAGAATGGACTGGACGAATTCCTCCGCCGAGCGCTGCGAAAATTCCCGGTCGAAGGGATATTCGATGACGGAGCGGAAACCGATGGCCTCGAGAATGCGCGCCTTCAGCGGCGCGGGTGTGAGGCGGAAGACCGGCGTATCGGGACGGAAGACGGAACGGGGATGCGGCTCGAAGGTCAAAACCAGCGCGGGCACGCCGCGGGCTTCCGCCAGTTCCAGGGCACGATCCAGCACAGCCCGGTGGCCGCGATGCACGCCGTCGAAATTGCCGATGGCGATGACGCCGCCGCGAAGGGCTTCCGGCAGCGGCTCCTTTTTTTCATTGCGGTGAAAGACGGTCATGGCAATCGATCCATTCCTGCGCCAGCTATTCCTTAGCCGAGACGGCTTCAAGCAAGACGGGGCATCCACCAGCCGGGAGCAGCACCCTGCCCCTTGAGATAGGCGTTGAGAAGCGCCTCGTCCGTCTGGCCGTTCAGCGTATATTCGGCGGCGTGAATGCCGCCGCTGATATAAAGAAGGTTGAGGCCGCTCGCAATCGCGCCCTTCACATCCGTCGGCATGCCGTCGCCGATGGCGAGCACGCGGTCCTTGGCGAAGGCGCCGCGCACTTCCTTGGCCGCCGCAAGGCAGGCCTCATAGATCGGCGCATGCGGTTTGCCGGCAATGCGGACCTCGCCGCCGAGCTGTTCGTAATAGGCCGCCATGGCGCCGGCGCAGGGAATGATGCGCTCGCCGCGCTCCACCACAAGATCGGGGTTGGCGCAGATCATCGGTGCGTTGCGGGCGATGAAGCCCTTGAGCATTTCGGTATAATCTTCCGGCGTTTCCGTCTCGTCGTCGAAAAAGCCGGTGCAGACCACGGACTGCGCTTGTGCCTCGCCAACGACGTCAACATCAAGGCCTTCCAGCAGCGGCATGTCGCGCTCGGGGCCAAGCAGGAAGACCTTTTTCGGGCCTTCCGCAATCAGTCCGCGGGTCACGTCGCCAGAGGTGATGATCCGATCATAAGCCTCATCCGGCACGCCGAGAACGCGAAGCTGGGCGATGACGCCGGGAGCGGGGCGCGGCGAATTGGTGATGAGCACCACCGTCTTGCCGGCCTTGCGCGCTTCGTGCAGCGCAACTGCCGCATCCGGAAAGGCGCTGACGCCATTGTGCAGCACGCCCCAGACATCCGAAAGAATAACGTCGAACCCAGCCGTGATTTCGCCGAGGGTGAGAATGCGATGGGCCATGAGATGCTTTCCGGATGCTTAGAAAAGGGTGAGCGTCACATCGCAAAGCGGGACGCCAATGGCAAGGAAAAAAGCGCCGCCAGGGCGGTCTTTGACCCGCCTGACGCAGCATGAACACAAATACCCCCTAGATACGATGCGGCCGCAACCCGCGAAAAGAATGTCGTCGTAGCACCTGCCCGCACATGGGAAATTTCTGTCATGGAACGCTGATAACCATAAGCCATGAAATTTTTCAGACAGGGCGTTCTTGACTCCGGCAGAAGCCCTCCTTATCTCGGTTCCGCTGGCACTCGATAAACGAGAGTGCTAACACCCATCAGGCGAGTGCAAAAACTCGCGCAGTCATTTGATCGAGGGATTAGACAATGACAAGCACCAACTTCCGCCCGCTTCACGATCGCGTCGTCGTTCGTCGCGTTGAGTCCGAAGAAAAGACCAAGGGCGGCATCATCATTCCCGATACCGCCAAGGAAAAGCCGCAGGAAGGCGAAATCGTCGCCGTCGGTTCCGGCGCACGCGATGAGTCCGGCAAGGTCGTCGCTCTCGACGTCAAGGCTGGCGACCGGGTTCTGTTCGGCAAGTGGTCGGGCACCGAAGTCAAGCTCAACGGCGAAGACCTTCTGATCATGAAGGAAGCCGACATCATGGGCATCATCGGCTGATTTCGGCCAACCCATCCTTCCTTAAATTTCAAGCCGGACCCGTTCCGGCCATTCGAAACCAGGAGTTTTGAACATGGCAGCCAAAGAAGTAAAATTCGGCCGCACAGCACGCGAAAAGATGCTCAAGGGCGTCGACATTCTTGCTGATGCAGTGAAGGTCACCCTCGGCCCGAAGGGTCGTAACGTCGTTATCGACAAGTCCTTCGGCGCTCCGCGCATCACCAAGGACGGCGTTTCCGTCGCCAAGGAAATCGAACTGGAAGACAAGTTCGAGAACATGGGCGCGCAGCTCGTTCGCGAAGTTGCCTCCAAGACCAACGACATCGCCGGTGACGGCACCACCACCGCGACCGTTCTGGCCCAGGCCATCGTTCGCGAAGGTTCCAAGGCAGTTGCTGCCGGCATGAACCCGATGGACCTGAAGCGCGGTATCGATCTGGCCGTCGCTGAAGTCGTCAAGGACCTTCAGGCCAAGGCCAAGAAGATCAACACGTCCGAAGAAGTTGCACAGGTCGGCACGATCTCTGCAAACGGCGAGCGTCAGATCGGCCTCGACATTGCTGAAGCAATGCAGAAGGTCGGCAACGAAGGCGTCATCACCGTTGAAGAAGCCAAGACCGCTGAAACCGAACTCGAAGTCGTCGAAGGCATGCAGTTCGACCGCGGCTACCTGTCGCCCTACTTCGTGACCAACCCGGAAAAGATGATTGCGGACCTCGAAGACGCATACATCCTCCTGCACGAAAAGAAGCTCTCGAACCTTCAGGCCATGCTGCCGGTTCTCGAAGCCGTCGTTCAGACCGGCAAGCCGCTCGTCATCATCGCTGAAGACGTCGAAGGCGAAGCTCTTGCAACGCTCGTCGTCAACAAGCTGCGTGGCGGCCTCAAGATCGCTGCTGTCAAGGCTCCTGGCTTCGGCGACCGCCGCAAGGCCATGCTGGAAGACATCGCCATCCTGACCGGTGGTACCGTCATCTCCGAAGACCTCGGCATCAAGCTCGAAAACGTTACTCTCGACATGCTCGGCAAGTCGAAGAAGGTTTCGATCTCCAAGGAAAACACCACCATCGTTGACGGTGCCGGCCAGAAGTCCGACATCGAAGGCCGTGTTGCCCAGATCAAGGCGCAGATCGAAGAAACCACCTCCGACTACGACCGCGAAAAGCTGCAGGAACGTCTTGCCAAGCTCGCTGGCGGCGTTGCCGTTATCCGTGTCGGCGGCTCGACGGAAGTCGAAGTGAAGGAAAAGAAGGACCGCATCGACGACGCTCTCAACGCGACGCGCGCTGCCGTTCAGGAAGGCATCGTACCGGGCGGCGGCGTTGCCCTGCTGCGTTCCTCCACGAAGATCACCGTCAAGGGTGAAAACGACGATCAGGAAGCTGGCGTCAACATCATCCGCCGCGCCCTGCAGGCTCTGGTTCGCCAGATCGCAGACAACGCGGGTGACGAAGCTTCGATCGTTGTTGGCAAGATCCTCGAGAAGAACGAAGACAACTACGGCTACAACGCCCAGACCGGCGAATATGGCGACCTGATCCAGCTCGGCATCGTTGACCCGGTCAAGGTTGTCCGCACGGCTCTGCAGAACGCAGCCTCGGTTGCTTCGCTGCTGATCACCACCGAAGCCATGATCGCCGAGCTTCCGAAGAAGGACGCTCCGATGCCGGCAATGCCGGGCGGCGGCATGGGCGGCATGGACTTCTAATCAGTCCTGTCACCGGAATTAAGAAAGGGCGGTCTTCGGATCGCCCTTTTTCTTTGCCGGTACCTACGTGATTGACGGAAGGCGGCGCAGCTTAACGGCCTCATCCTTGGGCCGTCCCCAAGGATCTAATCACATCCAATAAAATCAGTCACTTGCAGGTTCTTGGGCCTCTCCCAAGGAGGACGTCGACGCTCTCGCGAGAGATGCCACATGGAATCAACAGGTTGCACAATTCTTAAGGCCGCAGGAGGAGAAGTTCGTGTATTGTCCCGTTTTGGAACAGGCGTGATTTTATCCGGCTATTTTTTGCAGCCCTATGCAATAATGGGGCACATTCACCAGCGAATCGCCACCCCATACGGGGCCGACCTCAACTCGGACCGCCTTACAAGTGCGCTGTTTAGTTGTACTTTTTCGCATGCCTCACGATTTTGAAGAAGAAATACATAATATTTTTGATTTTCTCACTGAGTGGTTGTTGTAGGTAGTGGAAAATAAACTATAAGTCACCCCCCGTAAGGGTTCCGCGCCGAGGCGGCCACGCATTGAAGGGGTTTCGATGTATGGCAAATACGCTCGACTGCGGGTGGCTGTAAGGGTTCAACCTGGCAGTGGCGCTTGAAGCGGCGGTGCTGGCACGTGTTCATGCGGGGGGCGCGATTTGTTTGAAATATCAAGACGCAACGATGCTCTGCCTGCGGCGGTAACAACCACGCCCGATCCCCGGACCCTGTCGCATTTCTTCATGTCGGAGGAGTGGAGCAGCGATCTTTCGAGCGGCGTCATCCGGCTCGGCGAACATGCGTCATTTATGCACGGCCTGCCGCCGGGCGAGTGCGGATTGCTCAGCCTTGTCCGCTGTTACGACCGCGCAGACCACGCCCGCGTGCTGGAACTTTTCGAGCAGGTTTCCACCGCACCCTCACGTTTCTGTTTTTCAACCGGCCTTTCCATCTTGCCGGCGATGCGGCAGCCGGTCATCT
Source organism: Agrobacterium salinitolerans (assembly GCF_027498475.1). Lineage (NCBI taxonomy): Bacteria > Pseudomonadati > Pseudomonadota > Alphaproteobacteria > Hyphomicrobiales > Rhizobiaceae > Agrobacterium > Agrobacterium salinitolerans. Next base: position 151,163 of record NZ_JAPZLN010000001.1, read on the forward strand.
GCATGGGTGAATCTTCCGGCTTCGAAAAAGGCCAGCAAGGGCGCATAACCGGACTTTTCCTGTTTCCGCGCTTTGAGGATATTCGCTTCGCCGCCTGAACATAATCCGGATAGACACCCGAGACCGTTCACAAAATGAAGACGATTTGTCTTCTATTGTTCATCTTTATGGGTGGATGATTTTCGGTCATTGATATCTCCAGACATTGCAGTTCAACCGGCGACACGCCGATTATTTACCGGAGATATCCATGTCCACCAGCCAGAACGTTCTCGTTCTCATCGCCCGTCTTCTGCTTTCCTTCATCTTCATCACCTCGGGCTTCAGCAAGCTCGTCGATCCGGCCGGCACGGCCGGCATGATCACCGGCGCCGGCCTGCCCGCCGCAACCGCGCTTGCCTATATTGCAGGCCTGTTCGAACTCGTCGCCGGCCTTGCCATTCTCGCTGGTTTCCAGACCAAGATCGCGGCCTGGGCGCTTGCCGTTTTCTGCATCTTCACCGGTCTGGTTTTCCACAGCGGCACCGTTGCCGTTCCTGGCTGGCCTGAGCCGGCTCTTGGCTGGATCAACACGCTGAACGGCATCATGATGGTCAAGAACATCACCCTTGCCGGCGCTTACATCCTGCTTGCCGCCTTCGGCGCTGGCGCCTATTCCGTCGACGCCAAGCGCGGCGCGGCTGTCGCCCACGCATAAGCCAAATCGATTGCCAATAAAAAGCCGCCGGATCGCTCCGGCGGCTTTTTTTACGTCATCAGACCGCAGCCCTGATGCGCGAGACGATTTCCTGAACCGCCGCATCGCCTTCATGGTCGGGCTTGCGGGCACGCACGAAGCAGGCTTCCGAACGGACGATGATGCCGTCCGAGAGGATTTTCAGGTGGTTGGCCTTCAGCGTCGAACCGGTTGAAGTAATATCGACGATGATATCCGCCTGCCCCGCCGCCGGCGCACCCTCGGTCGCGCCGAGGCTTTCAACGATACGATACAGCTGAATGCCGTGCTGGCGCGAAAAGAACTGCTGCGTCAGCCGCCAATATTTGGTGGCAATGGCGAGCCTTCGGCCATGACGGGCGCGGAATTCGGACGCCACATCGCCAAGATCGGCCATGCTGTCCACATCGAGCCAGATCTCAGGCACGGCGACAACGACATCCGCATGACCGAAACCGAGACGGGCGCAGAATTCCACCTGCGCGTCGGCATTGGTCAGCCCCTCGCGTACAAGGTCCTCACCCGTCACGCCGAAATCCACCGTGCCAGCGCCGATCTCGCGGGCGATCTCGGAGGCTGAGAGATAGGCGATCTCGATATCGTCGCGCCCTTCGATGCGGCCGCGATAGGAGCGGTCGTTACCGACCGACGCAACCTTCAACCCGGCGCGTTCCAGAACGGCGGACGCGTCTTCCTTCATCCGGCCCTTGGAGGGCAATGCGATGGTGATCATGGCTTGTCGCTCCCGCGCACCGTCTCGATGCGATCCAGCCAGAGCGAGAAGCCCACGGCCGGTATTTTTTCCTGTGCGCCGAGAAGCGTGAGCAGCCGGTCGTAACGGCCGCCGCCCGCCAGCACGCTGTCGCTGCCAGCCTCCACCACCTCGAAAACAAGGCCGGTATAATAATCGAGCGGGCGGCCAAAGGCAGCGCCATAGGTGACGGTTTCAAGATCGACACCGGCATTGGCAAGGGCCGCAACGCGTTTATCGAAAGCGGAAAGCGCGCCGTCCAGCTTCAGTTTGGCCTTGGCGGCAAAATCGCCAAGGACCTGCGAGGCCCGAGGCAAAGGCGCCTGCAAGGCGAGGAACTGTTTCAGCAACTCGAAACTCTCATCCGGCAGGCGCGTCGCCGCAAGCGCGAGCTTCTCCCGCAGACGGCGGGCAATTTCGAGCGGTGAGCGGCTGGCATTGGTGGAATAGCCGGTTTCCTGCATCACCGTGTCGAGATAATCGACCAGCACCGCCTCGTCGCCCGTCGCCAGAAGGCCGGCGACCCGCGCGTCGAGGCCGGTCATTGGCTTCGGATGCACAAGGCTTTCCAGCAGCGCGTCCAGCTGCGCCATATCGCCGAAAGCCTGCACCAGCCGCTTCTGCCAGCCAAGCGGCAGGCCAAGGGCGGCAACCACCGCCTCGAATACCTGCTGGTCACCCAGCGTGACGGCGAGCGCCCGGCCCGGCAGCAGGCGCTGCAGAATGCCGGTGGCGTCGATGACAGCGCGGGCATCGGCGGCGGCGATATCGGTATCGCCGAGATCCTCGATGCCGGCCTGATAGAACTCGCTTGCACCTTCACGGCGCTGGCGGAAGACCTCACCCACATAGGAATAACGCTTCGGCGTACCGGTCGCCGTCTCGATATGGCGCAGGCAGACGGGGATGGTGAATTCGGGGCGCAGGCAGAGGCTTGTCCCCGTCTCGCTCTCCGTCATGAAGATACGGCGGCGCAAATCCTCGCCGGCCATATCCAGAAACGGTTCGGCGGGCTGGATGACGGGCGTGTTCACGCGGCTCGTGCGGCGCGCGGCGAATTCTTCCAGTAGCTCTCCGGCAAATTCCGGCATGTCGATCAGGGGCATGGAACGGTACTTTTCGTCACGGTTCGAGCGGCTGCATCATTTCGATGCGGTTTCCGAAGGGATCATGGACATAAAACCGGTGATACCCTTCCAGCGGCTCATCCTCAACCACATGGCAGCCTGCTGTTTCAAGTGTTTTTCGCAAGCTTGCCAGATCATCGACCAGAAGGGCCGGATGGGCTTTCTTCGCCGGGCGGAAATCCTGCTCGACGCCGAGATGCAGTTTTATCGGGCCGCAGGTGAACCAGCACCCGCCGCGCGCGGCCAGATTGGCGGGCTTTGCCTGCTCCGCAAAACCAAGCAGGCCGCCGTAAAACCGGCGCGCTTCTTCTTCGCGGCCCGCCGGCATTGCCAGTTGAACATGGTCGAGCGCAAGGATCGCCATGGCTTCAGCGCCCTTCGGCGGCGCGGCGAACGTCCTCTGCCTGATGCTCCAGAATCTCGCGGACCTTCGCGACCAGCTCGGCTTCCGGCACGCTGACCTGCGCCACCCGCGCCTCGCGCCAGCTGGCATTGTCCTCGATCTCGCCGGAAAGGCGCTTGCCTTCGATCAGATCCTTGATCTGCACCACACCCTCGGCGCGCTCGTCACCGCCCTGAATGATGGCGATGGGGGAGCCGAGACGGTCGGCATATTTCAGCTGGTTGCCGAATTTCTTCCAGTTACCCTGATACATTTCGGCGCGGATGCCCTCGGCGCGCAGCGCCTGGGTAAAGCGCTGGTAACGGCCCATGCTCTCCACATCGCCATCCATGACCGTGACGAGCACCGGGGCGAGCGGCTTGACCTGTCCGAGCTTGCCGAGGTTCTTCAGCGCCGTCATCAGGCGTGAAACGCCGATGGAGATGCCAGTAGCCGGAACCGGCTGGCCCATGAAACGCGAAACGAGACCATCGTAACGACCGCCACCGCCGACCGAGCCGAACACGACCTTTTCGCCCTTTTCATTGGTGACGTCGAAAGTCAGCTCAGCCTCAAAGACCGAACCCGTATAATATTCGAGGCCTCGAACGACGGAGGGGTCGATCTTGATGCGTGTCGCATCATAACCGGCACTGGAGACCAGAGCGCCGATGGTGTTGAGTTCATCAACGCCTTCCTCGCCCTTCGCCGTACCCGCAACCAGTTTTGCAAGATCATCGGCACTATCGGCATAATTCGTGATACCGACGAAAAACAGAACCTTTTCGATCTGCTCGTCACCGAGGCCCGCACCCTTGGTGAAATCACCCGACTCATCCTTGCGGCCGGGACCGAGCAGCAGCTTCACGCCCTCCGGGCCGAACTTGTCGAGTTTGTCGATGGCGCGCAGCACGTTGAGACGACGACCGGCATTGTCCTCACCCCCGAGGCCGATCGCTTCCATGACGCCGTCGAGCACCTTGCGGTTGTTGACGCGGATGACATAGTCGCCGCGGCTGATGCCGAGCGCTTCCATCGTATCGGCCATCATCATGCACATTTCGGCATCGGCCTGCACGCCGGAGGCGCCCACCGTATCGGCATCGAACTGCATGAACTGCCGGAAGCGGCCGGGGCCTGGCTTTTCATTGCGGAAGACATAACCGGCGCGATAGGTGCGGTAAGGCAGCTGGATTTCGTTGAAATTCTCAGCGACATGACGGGCGAGCGGTGCGGTCAGGTCGTAGCGCAGGCTCATCCATTGGTCGTCGTCATCCTGTAGCGAAAACACGCCTTCGTTCGGACGGTCGCTATCGGGCAGGAATTTTCCGAGCGCATCGGTATATTCGAACAGAGGGGTCTCGATCGGATCGAAACCGTAAAGCTCGTAGACCTTGCGGATTTTCTCGATCATCTCATTGGTGGCATGGATATCGGCAGCAGAACGATCCACGAAGCCGCGCGGCAGGCGGGCTTTCAGTTTCTGAGGCTTTTTTGCTTTTTCGCTCATGATGCCGATCCGATATTTTCCTGAAATTATGCCGGTGTTAAAGCGCGCCGCGCTTTAATTTCTGTTTTTGCGCATGTCTTTATACCAAAATCGCTGCGCACTTTTGGGAGACATGCTTTAGAGGATGAAGCCCGGTGCGGCAAGCCGCAAAGGCTGTGGTTCTGCTGGCCCCGCAAGGCAAGTGATGATATATGGGATACGTGTATCCCACTTCGGATCGTAAAGGACCTGCCCCCATGAGCAAACAGACGGCCATCCGCCTGCCTGATGAGACCTATGAGCGGCTGAAGGCCCTGTCTGAGCGCACGGGCCGCACATCCGCTTACTATATCCGCGAGGCGATCGAGAAGCATATCGAGGATATGGAAGACCTCTATCTTGCCGAAGAGGCGACGCGCCGCATTCAGAACGGTGAATCGAAGGTAATAAGCGCCGAGGAGTTCTGGCGTGATCTGGACAATTGAATATCACACGCTTGTCCAGAAAGAGATGCGCAAAATAAACCCGGAAGTGCGCCGGCGTATCCGCAGCTTTCTCCATGAAAGGCTGGCGGCGCTGGACGACCCGCGCCAAACCGGCGTGGCCCTACAGGGTTCCGAACTCGGAAATTTCTGGCGTTACCGGGTGGGCGATTACCGCATCATCTGCGATATACAGGACCACAAGCTGGTCGTTCTGGTGGTCGAAATCGGCCATCGTCGTGAAATTTACCGTTAGGCATTCATGATCCTCGAAGCCCTGCAATATGCCGCCACCCGCGCGGTCACGCCGAAAGAATTCCGGCCGCATGTCCGCTATTCCGTCAACCTCTGGGCGCGCGCCAATCGGTGCGCGAAAGCCTGGGCGGAGCATGAGAACAACAGCCGGCAATTCGTGCTGCAAGCGGCGAGAAAGCTGAAGCAGCGACGGACGGCAGTCGTTCTGGGTTCCGGCCTGTTGCGGGATGTGCCCCACGATGCGCTGGTAGCGATGTTCGATACCGTCGTTCTGGTCGATCTGGTGCATCTTGCCAGCGTCCAGGCGAAGCTGCGGCTGAACGCCAAAAAGAATGTCCGCATCGCCAATCGCGATCTCTCCGGCTTCGATGATCTCCTGGCGGGCCGGACGGCGGAACCGCTCGATTTCCTGCGGCGAGTGCCCTATCTCGATTTCGTCGTCTCGGCCAACCTCCTGTCGCAGCTCGGCACGGGCGCGCAGCATCGGCTGGAGCGGGAGAAAATCGCGACTGTGCCGGACGATCTCCTGCCAAAGCTCATCCATACGCATGTCGATGCACTGGCCGGCCTGCCCTGCAAGGTCTGCCTTGTGACGGATACAGCCTTCGATGTCATCGGCAAGGATGGAAGCGTGCAGCAGCATGAAGACCTGCTGCATGGCATCGAGATTGCCGCGCCTGCTGCTGCATGGGACTGGCCGCTAGCCCCCTTCGGGGAGGAAAGCAGGGATTATCGCATCGTGCATCATGTCATTGCGCGGGAAATGACGTGAGCGTCACGCGCCTTGCGCCTGCGGCCTACAATCCCGCAAGTCCCGCCTTATAATCCTCCGACGCCGCCCGGCTGAGACGCTCCAGCTCCATCGCAGCGCGGCTGGTATGGCGCTCCTTGTGGCGCAGCAGGGCAAAATTGCGTGCCGGCAGATCGATACCGGCGCGGACCAGCATGCCCTGTCGCAGGAAAAGCGACGCGACGGAAGCGGAGACGGCGGTGGCCGCGCCGCCGGAGCGGGCAGCCATCACCACGGCCTCGTTGGATGGCAATTCCAGCATGACGGAGAGCTCACCCGGATCCACACCCATCTGCCGCACCGCCGCCTCAAAGGCGGAACGGGTACCGGAGCCCTGCTCACGCAGCACCCAGGATGTGCCGTAAAGCATATCAAGTGCTGTGAGATAACGGCCATCGGCAAAGGGGTGGGCCGAACCGGTGACGACCAGCAGCTTGTCCGACACGACCGGCTGCACCATCAGTGCCGGCTCATCGATCTTGCCTTCGATGAACCCGACCTCCGCCAGACCTTCCAGCACCGCCTCCGTCACCGTCTTGGTATTACCGATATCAAGCCGCACGGTCACGCCGGGATAGAGTTTCTTGAACTGTATCAGGATTGGCGGCAGCCAGTAGCTGGCAATCGTCTGGCTGGCGCAGACGGTAATTTCGCCGCGCGTCAGCCCGCCCATCTCAGAGAGGATCAATTCGGCATTGCGCACGCGCGCCAGCGTCGCCTTTGCTTCGCCCAGAAACGCCCGGCCGCTTTCGGTCAACTCGATGTTGCGGCCGACGCGATGGAACAGCTCGACATTATAAAAGGCCTCGAGATTCTTGATGGCGGAACTGACGGCGGACGCCGTGAGGCCGATGGCTTCGGCGGCGCGGGTCAGATGTTCGCGTTCGGCGACGGCGATGAAGATGCGGAGTTGTTCGAAGGTCATGGCGTTTCATTCGATTTTATCGAACGATATATGCCATATTATTTGATAGAATAAAACAGGCGACTGCGGCATTGTCTGCCCATGGCACACCATCGCACCCTCGCTCACCCCTTTCAGTTTTCTCTCCGCTGGCTCAGCCCGCTTCTGCCGGGCATTCTCATCTGCGCGGCGGTCAGCTGTGCCGCCATTCTGGCGGAGCGTTTTCAGGTGCGGATTGCCGGTCACGCCTGGCTTGGCGATCTGGTTCTTGCCATCCTGATCGGCACGCTTTTGCGTTCGCTGGTGTCGCTGCCTTCAGTCGCTTCGGCGGGGATAAAGTTCAGTGCCAAGACCCTGCTTGAAATCGCCGTGGCGCTTCTCGGCGCATCCTTGAGCCTTTCCATTCTCAAAGGCGCTGGCGGCTTGCTGATCGGCGGCATCGCGCTGATCGTGGCGCTGTCGTTGGCTGTGAGCTACGCAGCCGGACGAATGCTGGGTCTACCGCCCAAACTCGCAACCCTTATCGCCTGCGGCAATTCCATCTGCGGCAATTCCGCCATTGCAGCTGCTGCGCCCGCCATCGGCGCCAAGCCTGAAGATGTCGCCGCCTCGATTGCTTTTACTGCCGTTCTCGGTGTCGCTGCCGTGCTTTTGATGCCGTTCCTGCCGCAGCTCCTCGGACTCGACGCCACCCAATATGGCATCTTCGCCGGGCTTACGGTCTATGCCGTGCCGCAGGTTCTGGCCGCCACCGCACCGCTAGGAGCCGTGGCCGTGCAGACGGGCACCATCGTCAAGCTCATCCGCGTGCTGATGCTGGGGCCTGTCATCGCCACTCTCTCCGTCATCCACGGCCAGTCCGGCAAGGGACGCCTGAAGCTGCAGCAGATGGTTCCGTGGTTCATCATCGGCTTCGTGCTGATGATCATGGCGCGCTCCTTCGGCCTCATCCCCGAGGTCCTGCTTTCCCCCGTCGCCTCGCTCTCCAACATCCTCACCATCATGTCGATGGCGGCTCTGGGACTATCCGTCGATATTCGCAGCCTTCGCCATGCCGGTGGCAAGGTCATCATTGCCGCCAGCCTGTCGCTCGTGCTGCTGGGTGTTCTGAGTTTCGGTCTGATCATGCTGACCCAGGCCGCCTGAGCAAAAGGCGGGGCGTTATTTTCCGGTGCTGATCGTCAAGGTGTAGTGCGCGCCGAGCCCACGGCGCGGCGATCCCAGGATCAGCGTCGGGCGGATCAGCCATTCCGTATCCGCCTTGGGCGTCAGGGTTGCAGTTTTCCCTTGGGAATCGCTGAAGAAGATCGCGTCCTCATCCGGCGTCGAAAAATCAAAGACCGCCATCAGCACGAATTCGCTGGAAGCTGCAAGCTCGATCTTCACCGTCTGCCCGGCCTTCACCTTCATGCGATAGACATCGCCACGCCCACGCCGTGTCCAGCCGTCCAGCGTCAGCGGTCCCTCCGGCGGCAGGACTACTTCCCTCAGCCTTTCACCGTCATCGAGCCAGATACCGTCGACATTGCGGCCTTCCGCGAAGGAGGCATGCGGCAGGGCGGCGACTGCCAGGGTGAGAGCCAGAAGAAGGGAGGTTACCTTCATGGACGTACAAACTCCCGCCGCATGGCCTCAATCGGCTGGCGGCAATGACAGCCTTCGATATGGTCGTTGACCATACCCATGGCCTGCATGAATGCATAGACGGTCGTCGGGCCGACAAAGGTCCAGCCCCGGTTCTTCAAATCCTTGGAAAGGCGGACGGAGGCGGCGCTGGTGGGGTTGGCCCTTAAAGTCGCATAGTCCAGCCTTTGCGGCCTTTCTGCGGCGGCCGGTTCGAAACCCCAGAAATAACGGGCGAGCGAACCGAATTCATCACGCAGCGCCATGGCGCGGCGGGCATTGTTGATGGTCGAAACGATCTTGCCGCGATGGCGGATGATGCCCTTGTCGGCAAGGCAGCGCTCGATATCGGCGTCACCGAATTCCGCCACCTTTTCGAATTCGAAATTGGCGAAAGCGAGACGGAAAGCCTCGCGCTTGCGCAGAACGGTCAGCCAGGAAAGGCCGGACTGGAAACCTTCCAGGCAAATCTTCTCGAAAAGGCGGCGATCGTCGGTGACGGGATAGCCCCATTCCTCGTCGTGGTAACGGCTGTAATCCGCAAGTCCCTGCTGCCAGAAACACCGCACGAGGCCATCCGCGCCCGTTTCAAGTCCCGCTTCATTCATTCCGCAATCACCCTTCTCACTCCAGCCCGCGACCGGTTCAGACCGCGCACTTACCACTCATTCACCACGTTTCAAAACCGGGTGCTAACCTTAAATACAGCTTTCCCTAATCAAGCGCTTTTTAATGAGCCGCCATTTACGATTCGCTGGCGTCGAGGTGCGAACCTGTCCGTCAAAGCGGGCGAACAGCCCCGCAAATCCATAGTTGCGACATCCCGCAGAGAGAGTCCACCCGATGACGATGAAGTCCGTTTTTCTGGCGCTGAGCCTCGTTTCCACCTTTGCCGTTCCGGCCGCCATGGCCAATGAGCGTTATCGCGAGCGTCCGCCCATTGTCGTCAGCCCCGATCTTTCCGCCCCCTGGGTCACCCAGCTCGGCGGTCGCGGCAATGTTCGCCCCGTGGTTTATCCGCACGCCCCTGCCGCACGCCAGCCGTTCTTCCAGCGGCGTCAGGCCGCCATGCCGCAGCGCCCCAGCTCCGGCGTCACATCGCAGCGCCCGGCAAGGGTGCAGAATGCCGCAGTACGCCCCAACGCGCCGGTGCGCACCCAGATCGCACCGCAATTCCTGCCGCAGATCGTCACCTATACGACCAGTGAAAAACCCGGGACCATCGTCATCGATACGCCGAACCGTTTCCTTTATCTCGTTCTCGCCGATGGCAAGGCCCGGCGGTACGGCGTCGGTGTCGGCAAGCCCGGTTTCGAATGGGCAGGCACCCACAAGGTGACCCGCAAGGCGGAATGGCCGAGCTGGACCCCGCCGAAGGAAATGATCACCCGCGAGGCGAGGAAGGGACATTACCTGCCGGCCTTCATGGAAGGCGGCCCGGCGAACCCGATGGGCGCCCGCGCCATGTATCTCGGCTCGACGCTTTACCGCATCCACGGCACCAACCAACCCTGGACAATCGGCAGCAACAATTCCTCCGGCTGCATCCGCATGCGCAACGAGGACGTCACCGATCTCTATGAACGCGTGAATGTGGGCACCAAGGTCATAGTGATATGATGGCAACGGCACCGCTAATACGTAGGCTTATATTCGGCGTGGCGGCGCATCGCGCTTGAATTGACGTCCCGCAGCGGTACAATCGGCGCTAGATTGATTGAAGGAGACTTGGCGGGGGACGCCAGGCGCCGGACCTCTCTCACAAAGATGACGGAACGGCCTTGAAACGGGTGGTCAACTGACCGCCCGTTTTTCGTTTCTGTCATTCAAATGTTATAAAAAAACGGTTTGGTGAATTACTGATATCAATCTGGATTCACTTCATGCCGCGCCATACTTCATTTGTTTGCGCCCTGCTCTTCAGCGGCGTTTCCTTCTCTGCCGCAATCGCGGGCGAATTTGAAATTTCCGGTTATGGCGGCTGGCAAAGCGCGCCGCACAGCGATGTGACGGTTTCCGACGGGCCTGATTTCCGGGCCGGGTGGGAAGGCAAGTCGTTTTCCAATCCACCCTATTGGGGCGTGCGCGGCACCTACTGGTTCGATGAGGGCCAGCTCAGGAATTTCGGCATCTCGCTCGATTTCACCCATGACAAGGTCTATGCCGACGACGAGACGCTTGCCCGTTCCGGCTGGTCGCATTTCGAATTCACCGACGGCCTGAACCTTTTGACGCTGAATGCGCTCTATCGCTTCCCGCTGGAATCCCTGCCGATCACCCCTTATGTGGGTGCCGGCGTCGGCATCAACGTGCCGCATGTGGAAGTGTATCGCCCGTCAGGCAGGACCTTCGAATACCAGTTCGGCGGCGCAACCCTGCAGGCGCAGGCCGGCCTCAGCTACCGCATCACCGACAACTGGTCGACCTTCGTGGAATATAAGGGCACCTATTCCTTTATCGACGTCGATATCGACAATGGCGGCTCGTTGAAGACCGATATCATCACCAATGCGGTGAATTTCGGCGTGGCGTATAAGTTCTAGCTCTCTTCCGTCATTCATGTGCTTGTCACAGGAATCCAGCCGACGCGCGTCTGCGCGGCGGGGAGAGTCCTTCAAGCCCAAGACTTGGGCTGGCTGGATCCCTGTGACAAGCACAGGGATGAGGAGAGAACAAAGAAAACCCTCACGACCCAATCTTTGCGGCACACGTCATGGCGCGCTGGATCACTGCCTTATCGGCACACGGCGTTCTAAACCGAAAGCCTCGCCGGTTTCGGCCCGCCATAGGCCCAGTCCAGCAGCTCCACCGTGTGCAGGATCGGCATATCCGTGCCGGTTCCGATCTGCGTGATGCAGCCGATATTGCCTGTGGCGATGACATCCGCCTTTGTGGCTTCGATATTTTTCACCTTGCGCGCCTTGAGTTTGCTGGAAATTTCCGGCTGCAGGATGTTGTAGGTTCCGGCCGAGCCGCAGCACAGATGTCCTTCCGCCGGGTCACGCACGGTAAAACCTGCCGCTTTCAAGAGCTGTTTCGGCGCCAGCGTGATCTTCTGGCCATGCTGCATGGAGCAGGCGGAATGATAGGCCACCGTCAGACCCTGGTTCTGCTTTTGCGGCAGATCGAGGGTGGCGAGATATTCGGTGATGTCCTTCGCCAAAGCCGAGACCCGCGCGGCTTTTTCGGCATAGGCCGGATCGAGCCGCAGCATATGGCCGTAATCCTTGATGGTGGTGCCGCAGCCGGAAGCGGTGATGATGATGGCGTCGAGACCGCCGCGTTCCATCTCGCGCGTCCAGACGTCAACGTTGCGCCTTGCGGAGGTGAGCGCCTCTTCCTCGCGCCCCATATGATGCACGAGAGAACCGCAGCAGCCCTCCCCCTTCGGCACCACGACCTCAATGCCGAGCCGCGCCAGCAGGCGCAACGTCGCCTCGTTGATGCCGGGATCGAGCACCGGCTGGGCGCAGCCGGTGAGGATTGCCACGCGTCCACGTTTCTCGCCTTCGGCCGGCCGCTCTCCCGGACGGGTCGATGCGGAGGCCGCAGGCACGGCGACGGGGGCGAGAGCGAGCATGGATTGCAGCGGCTTCAGCGCCGGAACCTTGGCAAGCAGACCGGAGAAAGGCCGCGCCAGCCGGGCCAGATGCAGGGCCAGCCGGAAACGGGCTGGATGGGGCAGGACGGCAACCAGAAGATTACGGATCAGCCGATCCCTGAAGGGGCGCTTGTATGTCTGTTCGATATGGGCGCGAGCATGATCGACCAGATGCATGTAATCCACGCCGGAGGGACAGGTGGTGGTGCAGGCAAGGCAGGAAAGACAGCGGTCGATATGGGTGACGACCTCGCGGTCGGCCGGGCGACTGTTTTCCAGCATGTCCTTGATGAGGTAGATGCGGCCGCGCGGACTGTCCAGCTCGTTGCCGAGCGTGACATAGGTGGGACAGGTGGCGGTGCAGAAGCCGCAATGCACACATTTGCGCAGGATTTTTTCGGATTCCGCCACATGCGGATCGGCCAGTTGTTCTGATGTGAATGATGTTTGCATGGTTCAGACGGCCCCTTCCATCGTTACGGCCATCTTGCCGGGATTGAAGATGCCCGCCGGATCGAGCTTCTCCCTGATACGCGCAGAAAGCAGCGCTTCCGCCGCCGGGCGCGGTTCGAAGGCCGCGACCGTGGCGCGCGCCGCATCACTTGCCCTCACCAAAGTCGCGTGGCCGCCGCCAAGCGCCCGGATCGCGCCCCGCAGCAAATCCGCCTCGGGGTCCGCCTCCATCTGCATCCAGACAAGGCCGCCCTGCCAGTCGTAAAAGGCGTCTATGCCCGCCTCCATGCGCAGCGCCGCAACAAGCTGATGCCCCACCGAAGGCGCGACCGATACTTTCCACAAGGGCTTCGCCGCCCGCCCGGCATAGGGTGCGACATCGCGCACCTGACGCCACAAAAGCCTGCTCTCCTCGGCCTCCAGCAGCGCCCACGGCCCGACCCGGTCCATGACGGAAAGGAGTTTGGCCGTGCGCGCCTCCACCGAAGCCGCAAGGCCTTCCAGACGCAGGATGGTCGCCGGGCCGTCCGGCAATCCGCCATCGATGAAACGGGAACGAACGCTTTCCGGCAGATGCGCCGCGCCGGAAACCTCGACGCTCATCGCCATCGCCGCCGCCATGATGCGCGTCGCCGCTTCATCGTCGAGACCGGAAACGACGACGGTTTTTTCCACCGGTGGTTTCGGCAGCACGCGGAATGTGACTTCGGTGAGGAAACCGAGCGTGCCGAAAGACCCAGCCAGGAATTTCGAAAGATCGAGCCCGGTGACATTCTTCATCACCCGGCCGCCGGCCTTGATGACCTCACCGCTGCCATTGACGAAACGGATACCCAGCAGGCTGTCGCGGGCCGCACCGGCCACATAACGGCGCGGGCCGGAAACATTGGCGGCGAAGACGCCACCAATGGTCGGCTCACCCTCGGTGCCCATGATCGGGCGGTGATCCATCGGCTCGAAGGCCATCATCTGACGGTTTTCAGTGAGAGCCGCCTCGACGGTGGCGAGCGGGGTGCCGGCCTTGACGGTCATGACCATTTCGGCGGGCAGATAGGAAACGATGCCGTTCATCGCGCGGGAAGAGAGTGCTTCATCTGCCGTGACAGCATTGCCGAAACCGGAGCGGGTGTTGCCGCCGATGATTTTCAGTGCGGATTTTCGCGCGGCGTGGTCGCGGATGATGTCGGCGACCTGGGTTTCTGCATAGGGGGTCAGCATGGGGTGGCGGGCTCCGGGCATGGGATAGCGACGTTTGTGTGGGAAACACTGCGCTCGGAGCAAGAGACAGCCCCCTCTGCCCTGCCGGGCATCTCCCCCTCAAGGGGGGAGATCGACAAGCGGATGGCACCCTGCCAATGAAACGAGCGAGGGCGGCATATCGATCTCCCCCCTTGAGGGGGAGATGCCCGGCAGGGCAGAGGGGGGTAAGCCACACTCTCCAACGTCAAAAATCCCACACCCATCATCCCCTCCCCTCCAGCGGAAACACCTTGGAAGGGTTCATCAGCCAGTCCTCATCGAAAGCCGCGCGCACCGCCATCTGCTGGGCAAGATCGGCCTCGCCATACTGGTGGCGCATCAAATCCCGTTTCTCGATACCGACACCATGTTCGCCGGTGAGACAACCGCCGGCATCGACGCAGAGCTTCAATATTTCATTGCCTGCCTCTTCCGCACGGGCTGCGTCCTCCGGATCGTTGGCGTTGAACAGGATGAGCGGGTGCATGTTGCCATCGCCGGCATGGAAGACATTGGCGACGCGCAGGCCGAGCCGGTCGGTGATTTCGCTTGTCTTTTTCAATACATAAGAAAGTTGCGAAAGCGGCACCGTTCCATCCATGCAGATATAATCCGCGATGCGGCCGGTCGCGCCGAAGGCGGATTTGCGGCCTTTCCAGATTGCCGCCGCTTCCATCGCCGACTGGCATTCCTTCACCGTCTTCACGCCATGTTTTCGGGCAATCGCCACGATGTCAGCCAGCATGGCATCCATTTCCGCCTCGGAGCCTTCGACCTCGACGATCAGCAGCGCGCCGACATCCAGCGGATAGCCCGCTTTGGCGAAGGCCTCGCAGATTTCGATGGCCGGCTTGTCCATGAATTCGATGGCGACCGGGATGATGCCCGCCCCGATGATATCGGCCACGCAGGAACCGGCCTCCTCGGACGTCTCGAAGCCGAACAGCACCGGTCGCGCGCCTTCCGGCCTGGCGATCAGCCGCACCGTCGCTTCCGTGACGATACCGAGCTGACCTTCCGAGCCGCAGACGAGGGCGAGCAGATCGTAGCCGGCCGCATCGAGGTGCTTGCCGCCCAGTTCCAGCACTGTGCCATCGACAAGCACCATTTTCACGCCAAGCAGATTATTGGTGGTGACGCCGTATTTCAGGCAATGCGCGCCGCCGGAATTCATGCCGATATTGCCGCCGATGGTGCAGGCAAGCTGCGAGCTGGGGTCCGGCGCGTAAAAGAAACCTTCAGCACCTGCCGCATCGGAAATGGAAAGATTGGTGACGCCCGCCTGCACCCGCGCTGTACGGTTATAAAAATCCAGTTCGAGGATCGAGGCCATCTTGGAAAGGCCGACCACCACCGCATCCTCTTGCGGGATCGCCCCGCCGGAGAGCGAGGTGCCAGCCCCGCGCGGCACAACCGGTATGCCGTAACGGTGACAATATGTCATCACCGCCGCCACCTCCTCCGTCGTTTTCGGTAACGCCACGGCCAGCGGCAGGCGGCGATAGGAGACGAAGGCGTCGGTTTCGAAAGGCACGAGTTCGCGCGGTTCGTGCACAAGACAATCCGCCGGCAGAATATCCTTGAGGTCCGCTATGATGCGGTCACGCCCCGCGACGACTTTCGCGCGCGGCTCCAGAAACTTGATCGGCTGCGTCACCGCCCCTCCTCCATGCCATCTTACCAACTGGTATTCTTTCTTTACCACTTTGAAACGACGCAATCAAATGTTATGGATTTTTTCCATTCTGGAAACAATCGAGGGCAACTATGACGAATCTGGGCGATCTGGAAGTCTTCGCAAGCGTTGCCGCCTCCGGCAGCATGTCGTTGGCCGCAAGGGAGCTCGGTTATTCGCCCGCCGTCATTTCCAAGCGCATCAAGCGGCTGGAAGAAAAGCTGGGCGCACGGCTTTTCCAGCGCACCACGCGGCAAATCTCTTTGACCGAAGCGGGACAGGGCTTTTACGAGCGGGTGCTTGCCGTGCTGGAAGGGCTGGAGGAGGCCGAGGATTTCGTGTCCGGCCGCGCCAATACGGTCAACGGCACACTGAAGGTTTCCGCGCCGACCTCCTTCGGGCGCATGCATATCGCGCCGCATCTGAAGGGTTTCATGGAGCGGCATCCGGATCTTTCGGTCAATCTGGTGCTGAGCGACGAATTCATCGACATCATCGAGGGTGGTTACGATCTGGCGATCCGTATCGCCGATCTCAATTCCTCCAGCCTCGTGGCTCGCAGGCTGGCGCCTGTGCGTCGCATGCTTTGCGCGTCAGCGGACTATGTGGCTGCCCACGGTATGCCGACAACAATCGAGGACTTGAAGAAGCACCGCTGCCTGCCTGCCCATAATAACGATGTCTGGCGGCTGGAGGGACCGAGCGGCGCGATGAGCATTCGCCCGGAGGGGATGCTTATCACCAATTCCAGCGAGGTGATCCGCGAGGCGGTGATATCAGGGCTCGGCATTGCGCTGCGCTCCACCTGGGATATCGGCCATGAATTGCGCAGCGGCAAGCTGGTGCAGGTTCTGCCGGGTTATGAGGGATCGCGAAACGTCACGCTCTCGGCGGTTTATCCGAGCCGGCAGTTCCTGCCTGCCAAGGTGCGGCTGTTCATCGACTATCTCGCCGGGCTTTATGGGCCTTCACCCTATTGGGAGCAGGGCTGACATCCTGATTTCAATGCCCGCCCTCGGCATGGGAGCGGCGGATGCGGCGCACCACCCACCAGACGCCAAGCACTGCGAAGGGAACGGAAATGCCGGTGACGACGGTCGGGTCGACCGGCAGCACGTCATGGCTGACTGCCTTGGTGAGATAACCGATAAGGCCGACGACATAATAGGAGATGGCGGCGACCGAGAGGCCTTCCACGGTCTGCTGCAGGCGAAGCTGCATGGCGGCGCGTTTGTTCATGGTGTTCAGCAACACCGTATTCTGCCGTTCCAGTTCCACATCGATCCAGCTTCGAACCAACGCCGTGGCGCGATAGAGCTTGCGCGACAGGTTGGCCTGCCGCTCCTCCACCGACTGGCAGGTGCGCATGGCGGGCGCCATGCGCCGTTCCAGAAAGCTACCCATGGTCTCATGGCCCTGTACCGGGGTTTCGGCGAGCGCCCGGATGCGTTCGCGCACGATGCCGTCATAGGCGCGGCTGGCGCCAAAACGATAGAGGCTGAGCGCGGCATTGGCCTCCAGCTCCGCGGCAAGCCGGGTCATTTCCGCCAAGAGCGCATCGGCCTCGTCGCGCGCACCGTTTTTCATGCGCTGGGTTATACCCGTCAAACCGTCCTCGATGCGGCGGATTTCCGGCGACAGCGTCTGCGCCATCGGCAGGCCGAGCATGGCAAGGGTGCGATAGGTCTCGATATCCAACAGCCGCTGCACCAGCGCACCGCGGCTGTAATCGCTGAGGCCCCGGTCGATCACCAATATCTGCGTCAGCCCGTCGCGATCCTGCCGGAAATCGGTGAGGATCGCCGCCTGACCGTCACGCACGTCACTGTGACAGAGGCTGGTCGGCTCGAAGATTGTCTCCGCCTGAGACGCCACGCCATTTTCCGGGCGGATTTCAAGCCGCACACCAGAGATCAGCGAGCCGGGCGGCGAAAAGCCGTCACCGAAGGGATCGCCGGCAATCTCGCCGCCGAATTTTTCCGGCGCGGGGCCATCCCAGAACCAGGTCGAAAATTCGGTATGCCGCTCCCAGCGCAAGGTGCCCTGCCCCCAGGGCATGGCATGGTGACGGGCATCGCGCTCCGGCGGCGCAACACCTCGGCTGCGCGACATTTCCGCGATGACCGAGTGATGCACGGCGGAACCGCCATCCATCATGAAGGCGAGCTGGACGATGATGCGCGAGGGTGCGAGAAGCACCGTCGGCCGCGCATGAACCTCCCCGAGCGCCAGCGATCTTTCCGGCGCGCTTGCGAAAGCAAATCTACCTTTGGCCATGGCAATATCGTCCCCGCCTGTTGCGCTGGTTTCATTGGAGCATTTCCAGGAAAAGTGGACCCCGGTTTTCCGTCCGGAAATGCGCAAAAATAAAGAGTTAGAATGTTTTCGCGATTCGAAGAAAAGCGAAAAAACTCTAAAACATCGATCACGATGAAAACACCGCAATCGACGCCGCTGTCATTGTTTTGATCCACCTGGCGGAAAAATCCGCCCTCGTCGCCCTGTCCTGCTGCTGCTTTAACAAAAGCCAATTCGAAAAGGCAGATGCCGTGTTGCCGCAGGCATGGCGCGGATGAGGCGCGGAACTGGATAGAATATTTGACCAGTGCGCTGCTTCGCTGATAATTTGCCCCATCGAAATACGGGGCGGGATTTCGCCGGAGACTTCTGCGATGGACGAAACGCTTTTTGCGCGCATCGAGCACAGCCGCACATCGCAGGAGGTGATCTTGCGTTTCGAGGAACTGATCCTCGATGGCATATTGCGGGACGGCGACAGGCTGCCCGGCGAGCGCGAACTGGCGCAACGCCTCGATGTCTCGCGGCCCATCCTGCGGGAAGCGCTGAAGGAGCTTGAGACCCGTGGCCTCCTTACCAGCCGGCATGGCGGCGGCACCTATGTCGCCGATATTGTCGGCCCGGTCTTTTCCGATCCCTTGAGCGCGCTGATCACCCGCCACAGCCGGGCGACGCGGGATTTCCTCGAATATCGCCGCTATATCGAAGGCATGACCGCCGAACTTGCCGCACAGCGGGCGACGGAACCGGACAGGCGCAACCTTGCCGCCATCGTAGACAGAATGCGGGAAGCGCATGAGGCGGGCCGTTTCGAAGAGGAGCTTGCGGGCGATGTAGAGTTTCACAACGCCATCGGCGAGGCGGCGCATAATATCGTGCTGATGCACACGTTACGGTCCTGCTACCGGCTTCTGAGCGACGACATCTTTTATAATCGCCATCTCATCTTCACCGTGTCCAGCGCCCATGATGAGGTGCTGAGACAGCATATCGCAATTCACGATGCGATCGCCGCCGGCGACCCGGCAGCGGCAAGGGCGGCGGCGGAGACCCATATCGACTTCATCGTGGAGACGACATCCAAGGCCCACCAGGCGCGGGAATGGGACCGAATTTCGCGTCTGAGGCAGCAGCAGCGCAGCGGTTGAAAACACTATCCGGCAAAATACGGCATCTTTTTTCAGTTTTTGATGGAACCTTTTGTGCCCTTCGGTCTTTTTATCGGGTTAATTGGAAAAATTTACCAAGATGGGACCCATGACGACCACGAGCGAAACTGAACGCTATCCGCGGATAGCTCTCATATCGACGCATGGCTATGTCGCCGCGCACCCGCCACTCGGCGCGGCGGACACCGGGGGGCAGGTTGTTTATGTGCTTGAGCTTGCACGCAAACTCGGACAGCTCGGTTATACTGTCGATCTTTACACCCGCCGTTTTGAAGACCAGCCGGAATTTGATGAGGTGGACGAGCGCGTCCGCGTGGTGCGCATTCCCTGCGGCGGCCGCGATTTCATTCCCAAGGAATACCTGCACCGCCACCTGATGGAGTGGTGCGAAAATGCGTTGCGTTTCATCAAGAAGAACGACCTGAATTATTCTTTCATCAACAGCCATTACTGGGATGCTGGTGTGGCGGGGCAGCGGCTCTCCGAAGCGCTGAAAATCCCGCATCTGCACACGCCGCATTCGCTCGGCATCTGGAAAAAGCGCCAGATGGAGACCGATTATCCGGAAAAGGCCGATACGTTCGAACTGGAATTCAACTTCAGGGAACGTATCCAGCACGAGCTGATCATCTATCGCAGCTGCGACATGGTAATCGCCACGACGCCGGTGCAGCTCGATGTTCTGATCGAGGATTATGGCCTGAAGCGCAAGCACATCCACATGATCCCGCCGGGTTATGATGACAACCGTTTCTTCCCAGTTTCCGATGCGACGCGGCAGATGATCCGCCAGCGCTTCGGTTTCGAGGGCAAGACGGTGCTGGCGCTTGGACGCCTCGCCACCAACAAGGGTTACGACCTGCTGATCGACGGTTTCTCCGTTCTTGCCGAGCGAGAACCGGAAGCCCGGCTGCATCTGGCGGTCGGCGGCGAGAATATGGACGAGCAGGAAACCACGATCCTCAACCAGCTGAAGGAGCGGGTGAGAGCGCTCGGTCTCGAAGACAAGGTGGCCTTTTCCGGCTACGTCACGGATGAGGACCTGCCGGACATTTATCGCGCCGCCGATCTCTTCGTGCTCTCAAGCCGTTATGAACCCTTTGGCATGACGGCGATCGAGGCGATGGCGAGCGGTACGCCCACCGTCGTCACCACCCATGGCGGATTGTTCCGGGCCATCAGCTATGGCCGCCATGCGCTGTTTGCCGATCCTTTCGACAAGGAAGACCTTGGCATCACCATGATGAAGCCGTTCAAACATGAGCGGCTTTACGGGCGGCTCTCCCGCATGGGGGCGCATAAGGCGCGCAGCCTGTTCACATGGACCGGCATCGCCCAGCAGCTTCTCGCCCTTGTGGAAGGCAGGACCATGATGCCGGTTCTGGAAGAAGCCGATTGGGCCGAACCATGGAATGATGGCGATTGAGACCGCTTCGCCTTTTTTCCACAGATCTCGACGGAACCGTCGTCGGCGATAACGACGCCACGCGCCGGTTCCGCGATTTCTGGTATTCGTTGCCGAACGGTCAACGTCCCCTTCTGGTTTTCAACAGCGGCAGGCTGATCGACGACCAGCTTGCGCTGCTCGAAGAGGTGCCACTGCCGCAGCCCGACTATATCATCGGCGGCGTCGGCACCATGCTGCACGCGAAAGAGCGTGGCGAGCTCGAAAGCGCCTATAAAACCTCTCTCGGCACCGGTTTCGATCCGCAGAGGATCATCGACGTGATGGCCGGCGTGCCTGGCGTGACGATGCAGGAGGAGCGCTATCAGCACGGCCTGAAATCCAGCTGGTTCCTGCATGGCGCTGATGATGCGGCGCTTGGCGAGATCGAAGCAGCGCTTGTGGCGGCCGATATCGATGCCCGCATCGTCTATTCCAGCGACCGCGATCTCGACATATTGCCAAAGGCCGCTGACAAGGGTGCGGCGCTTGCATGGTTATGTGGACAATTGCGCATCGGCCTCGACGAATCAGCGGTCGCGGGCGATACTGGCAATGATCGGGCGATGTTCGAACTGAATGATATTCGCGGCGTGATCGTGGGCAATGCATTGCCGGAGCTTGTCTCACTGGCGGGCCGCGGCAATCGCTTCTTCCAGGCGCGTGCGACGGAAGCCGATGGCGTGATCGAAGGTCTCCGACATTGGGGATTAAATCCCGACAGGCGCAATATCGGCAATTATTCATAGCGGTTTTGCGTTTCAGGACCTGAAAGCAGACAAAACCGCGATTGCCGCAATCGGCTGTTTGCCCGGGAAGCTGCCCGGTCGAAGCCCTGTTCGCACATCTTCCGTATTTTTTCCGGGCCTGCAGGCTTCATCAGCATGAAGACAGTAGTGGGTTATGGGTGATGAGGGATTGGCGGAATTTACGGAGTATCTATATTAGCAATTATCATTAGCGGGCAAAGAAGGACCTATTCGGATTGAAGATTTTGAATCGATTGGCGACAGATGTTGGCTTGATGTTGCGCAGACCGCCGCGACAGCAATATGCGGCACTGTGCTATCGATTGTCCAAGAAGAATCCGGGACCGGAAGTGTTGCTGCTGACCAGCCGGGATACGGGACGTTGGGTCATTCCCAAGGGCT
Organism: Agrobacterium salinitolerans; assembly: GCF_027498475.1. Lineage (NCBI taxonomy): Bacteria > Pseudomonadati > Pseudomonadota > Alphaproteobacteria > Hyphomicrobiales > Rhizobiaceae > Agrobacterium > Agrobacterium salinitolerans. The sequence continues at coordinate 172,711 of NZ_JAPZLN010000001.1, forward strand.
GGCCTATGGCCAACAAGAAGGCCCATGCCGTGGCCGAGCAGGAAGCCTATGAGGAAGCCGGCGTCAAAGGCACGGTGGAAAAGGCGCCTTTCGGTTATTACGAATATGAGAAAAAGCTGAACAGCGGCGTCAATGTGCCGTGCAGGGTTCAGGTGCATCTGCTCGAAGTCTCGGAGATGCAGGAAAGCTTTCCCGAGAAGGAATCGAGGCGGCTGGAATGGGTCAGCCCCCAGGAGGCGGGAAAACGTGTCAACGAGCCGGAACTGAAAGCACTGATGCTCGCTTTCGACAAGCGGATGACGCATTCGAAATAGTGCGACCGCCCTTGACATGGCAATGAGCAGTTTGTTTTTCCAACCTGGCCTTTATCGTCTTTCCTTTTGGAAAGATGTGCGAGATGTAACAGTCTTTCTGTAAAATTGCCTTCAACCTGCGACGCTGCCGGACGAAAGGGAATGCTGGCAAACGAGGTGTGAATGGCAATCAAGCCGCCATTGAACATGAAACAAACGCTCGATAAGGATCTCGACAAGATTACCCGTGTCGAGGAAGCGACGCTGCACGTCACGCAGCAGCTCGCCGGCCTTGGCGCAGGGTTCATGTTCGTTGTTCTGGCGGCCATCTTCGCCGACGTCTTCGTCACCGGCACCGCGGGTTCGGTCATAATTATCGCCGCCGTCGCCATCGGCGCGTATATGGCGATCAACATCGGTGCGAACGACGTTACGAACAATGTCGGCCCGGCGGTGGGCGCCAAGGCCATGCCGCTTGCCGCCGCCCTCATCATCGCCGCCATCTGCGAGATTGCCGGGGCGCTTATAACTGGCGGCAACGTCGTCGAGACCATTTCCAGCGGCATCATCAACATCGGCACCATTCCCGACAGGACCGCCTTTTCATGGGCCATGCTCTCGGCGCTTCTCGCCGCCGGCCTTCTCGTCAATGTCTCGACATGGACAAGGGCGCCGATTTCCACCACCCATACGGTGGTGGGCGGGGTTGCGGGCGCTGGAATGGCGGCCTATGGAGCGAAGGCGGTCGACTGGCTTTCGCTCGGCAGCATCGCCTTCGCATGGGTGCTGGCACCCTTCATCAGCGCCATCATCGCCGTCGCCATCCTTGCTTTCATCAAGGAATTCATCATTTACCGCGAGGACAAGCTCGCCGCCGCCCGGCTGTGGGTACCGGTTCTCATCGGTTTGATGGCGGGCGTCTTCATGGCCTACCTCATCTGGGTCGGATTGCGGCAGCTGATGCATGTGTCGCTTGGCCATGCCAGCCTCATGGGGCTTGTGACCGGGCTCGTGGTCTGGCGGCTCTGCGTGCCGATCATCCGAAAACAATCGGAGGGATTGGAAAACCGCAACCAGTCGCTTCGGACGCTGTTCCAGTGGCCGCTGGTTCTCGCCGCCGGCCTGATGTCCTTCGCTCATGGGGCGAATGACGTTTCGAACGCCATCGGTCCGGTCGTGGCCATCGTGCGGGCCCTGCATGACGAGGCGGTGCAGACATCCGCCCGTGCGCCGCTATGGGTAATGCTGGTCGGCGCCTTCGGGCTTTCCTGCGGCATTCTTCTTTATGGCCCGCGCCTCATCCGCCTCGTCGGCGAGCAGATCACCAAGCTCAATCCGATGCGCGCCTTCTGCGTTTCCGTGGCCACGGCGCTCACCGTGCTCATTGCCTCGCGCTTCGGTCTGCCGGTCAGCACCACCCACACGGCAATCGGCGCGGTGTTCGGCGTTGGTTTCTTCCGCGAATGGTACACGCAATCGTCGCGGCGGCGACAGGAACTTGTTCAGGCTGGTGACGGTAGGCCCCGCCGATCCGAAAGATATGTCGACAATCCTTCCGAGATACGCCGCCGTTATCTCGTCCGCCGCTCCCACTTCATGACGATCATCGCCGCCTGGCTGGTCACCGTTCCTTCCAGTGCAACGCTTGCGGCGCTGCTCTACTGGCTCATGTCCTCTCTCTTTCTCTGAACCTGAAACAGAACCCCATGCGCGCAAATTTCCGGATGCAACGCCTTTATATCGAAGCCAGCCTTGCCGAAGGCGTCGCACAGGAGGCAACAGCCGAACAATTCAACTATCTCGCCAATGTGCTGCGCATGACCGACGGTGCGGAAATCCTTTTGTTCAACGGTCGCGATGGCGAATGGAAAGCGAAACTCGCGTTTCCGAGCCGCAAGAAGATCGTTCTCGTCCCCATCGAGCAGACACGGCCCCAGCCGAACGCCCCGGACCTGCATTATCTTTTCGCGCCGCTGAAAACCGGGCGCATGGATTATCTGGTGCAGAAGGCGGTGGAGATGGGCGCCGGGCTGTTGCAGCCGGTGATGACGCAGCATGTTCAGGGCAAGATCCACAATACCGAAAAACTGCGCGCCAACGCTATCGAAGCCGCCGAGCAGTGCGGCATACTGTCCCTTCCCGAGGTAGCCGAGCCGGTGAAACTGAAGGACATGCTCGAGACCTGGCCCCACGACCGGCGCATCGTCTATTGCGACGAAGGCGATGCGGGGCAAAATCCGCTGCCGATCCTGCAAGCCGTGACGGAGCGCAAACTTGCCCTGCTGGTCGGTCCGGAAGGCGGATTTTCCGAGGAAGAAAGGGAGCTTCTGCGCGGCCTTGCCTTCGTTACCCCCATTCCGCTCGGGCCGCGCATCCTGAGGGCCGATACGGCCGCCGTCGCCGCGCTCGCGGTCATTCAGGCGGCGATCGGCGACTGGAATTGAACGGCCCCGTTGCGCTTCATGCATCTTTAAAAGAAATTCATTTGCCAGCGGATACGATCCGGCCCTATCTGCCAATCATATGCCTCGCCGCAACAGAGACGTCATAACAAGGTAAGCCATGGCACGCGACACGACCGACCAGACCCCCCTCTCCTCCGTCACGGAGCTTACAGACTATCTGGCGGGCGGTTGCAAAGCTGAAGCCGACTTCCGCATCGGCACCGAGCACGAAAAATTCGCGTTTTTCCGAGAGGATAACAGTCCCGTCCCCTATTTCGGCGAGGCCAGCATTTCCGCGCTCTTGAAGGGCATGCAGGAAAAGCTCGGCTGGGAGCCGATCATGGACGCCGGGAACATCATCGGCCTTGGCGAGCAGCACGGCATGGGCGCCATCTCCATCGAGCCGGGCGGCCAGTTCGAGCTATCGGGCGCGCCGCTCGAAAACCTGCACCAGACGTGCAAGGAATCCAACCAGCATCTGGCGATGCTGCGCGAAGTAGCCGAGCCCATGGACATCCGTTTCCTCGGCATCGGCGGCAGCCCGCTGTGGAGCTATGACGAGACGCCGCGCATGCCGAAATCGCGCTACGCGATCATGACGCGCTATATGCCGAAGGTCGGGACCAAGGGTCTCGACATGATGTACCGCACCTGCACCATTCAGGTTAATCTCGACTTCTCCTCTGAAGCGGACATGCGCCGGAAGATGCGCGTTTCCATGAAGCTGCAATCGCTGGCAACCGCGCTTTTTGCCTCGTCGCCCTTTACCGAGGGCAAGCCGAACGGTCTTCTTTCCTGGCGCGGCGATATCTGGCGCGACACCGACAATCGCCGCGCGGGCGTGCTGCCCTTCACCTTCAACGATGATTTCGGCTTCAAGGATTATGTCGAATGGGCGCTTGATGTGCCGATGTATTTCATCGTGCGCGACGGCAAATATCACGATTGCACCCATGTCACCTTCCGTCAGTTCATGAATGGGGCTCTGAAGGGCGAAATCGCCGCATGGGAGCCGACCATGGGCGACTGGACGAACCACCTCTCCACGCTTTTCCCCGATGTCCGCCTGAAGCGTTTCCTCGAAATGCGCGGTGCGGATGGCGGCCCGTGGAGACGCATCTGCGCCCTTCCCGCTTTCTGGGTCGGTCTTCTTTACGATGACGAGGCGTTGACCGCTGCCGATGCGCTGACCGCCGGCTGGAGCTTCGATGAGGTGATCGCGCTTCGCAACGCTGTGCCGGCCAAGGGGCTCAATGCCGAGATTTCCGGCAAGCCGCTTCTCGGCATTGCCCGCGAGGTTCTCGACATTTCCCGCACCGGCCTCAAAAACCGCAAGCGGCTGAATGGCGAAGGTCAGGACGAGACCGTGTTCCTCTCGTCGCTGGACGAGGTGCTGGCCAAGAAGACCACGCTCGCGGAAGACCTGCTTGCGCTTTATCACGGCCGCTGGGGCGGCTCGGTGCTACCCGTCTTCGAAGAATATCAATATTGAGGTATTGGTGCTGAAGCTGCACCACAATTAAAAAAGCCCGGCGCGGCCGAGGGGGCCTGACACCGGGCAAAGGCAGGGCTATTGGCAAATCACCCTGCGGGGAAAACCTTGCGGCTGGAAGCCACGTCCGGCAGCTGGAGGTCTGCCGGAGGCGGAATTTCAAAGCGTCTTGAAGCGCGTGACCGCACGTTTGCGCGCGGCCCGGGTGAGATGTGCCGTCGGATCTTCCAACAGGCCGGTATTGAGAGCATCGCTGACATCCGACCGCGCCAGACCGATATCGGCAAGAAGACGGTCATCAAGTTCCGTGAGACCATTGGCCACGATACGATTGTAGATGCGCTGCACGAAGGTTTTAACGCCGGAAACACCCAGCACAGCGGCGCGACGCCAGGCGTCCCCCGGCCGTGCGGTTACAAGTTCCAGTTCCATTCTCCGTTCTGCCGTGCGCATGATACTTATCCTTTCGTAACGGCACGAGGCGGCACCGCCCCCGACGCACCACGCGCGAGAAGCTGCCTTGGGTTAGGGCCCGACATCCCGTCGGCCCGGGTTGATCCTGATTTGCTTGGTGTCAAAATGTCGCAAGACTATTGATCAGTCCAACGAATGTTTCTAATGTGAGACATCAATCATTCTGATGGATCACTATCCATGTCCGCACCTCTCGACATAGACCAGCTGCATACCTTCATCGCCATCGTCGATACGGGCAGCTTTACCAAAGCCGCTGACCGCGTTTTCAAGACGCAATCCGCCGTCTCCATGCAGATGCGGCGGCTGGAAGAGCGCATCGGCAAGCAGCTTTTCGCCAAGGACGGGCGTGGCAACCGTCTGACGGCGGAGGGTGAAAAACTGATGAATTACGCCCGGCGTATCATCCGTCTGAATAATGAGGCGATCGCCGCCTTCGACGACAACCGGCTGGAAGGCACGCTACGCATCGGCACCCCTGACGATTACGCCGACCGCTACATGCCTGAAATCATCGGGCGCTTCGCAAAGACCCACCCGAATGTCGAGCTTTATATCGTCTGCGAACCCTCAGCCAGCCTTGCCGAAAAAATGAACCGCGGCGATCTCGATATCGCGCTTGTTACCCATAATCCGCGCGCCCGTTCCTCCGATGTGGTGCGCACCGAACCGCTCTGCTGGGTCGCCTCCGCCAACCACCCGCTGAAGGACGATGCACCCGTGCCGCTCGCCGTCGGGCGGCGCGACTGCCACTGGCGTCAGCTTGCCTGTTCGGCGCTCGATGCCGATGGGCGGGACTATCAGGTGCTGTTCACGAGCTGGTCCTCGACCGTCGTCGCCGCCGCCGTGCTGGCCGGCATGGCCGTCTCGGTCCTGCCTGAATCGGCGCTGCGCACCGGCATGAAGGTTCTGACCGCCGCCGACGGTTTCCCGCCCCTGCCGCCAGTGCAGATCGGCCTGATGAAAAGGCCGGGCCTCTCACCGTCACTGGTGAATGCCATTACAGACCACATCACAGCCTGCCTCGACAACATCTCACCGATGGCCGTGGTTGACGAGATGGATAGCGACGTGAAGACGTTCCCCAAGATGCCGCGCCTGCGCGCCGGGCATATGCTGCCGGGATGGTGACTCTCTTGAAGGCCGGGCAAACCCGGCCTTTCTCACCTACCGTGCTCGCAACGTTGCGACCGCCAGCAGCGTGTCGCCGCTGATACCCGCCGAGCCGCTGCCGTTGAACAGCGTCATGATGGGATCGGCGACGTTCTGCTGGTTGTCGTACATGATGGTGAAGCGGGCGATCAGCTTCTTGACCTTATCCGGATCCTGAAAATCCTTGATGTCGAAATATTTCTTCATCATCGCCACCTGGGTATCGACGCCCGCATTGCCGAGTTCATCGGGAATGCCGAAGGTGGTCTTGATGAAGTTCTGGATCGCAGTATCGGCAAGGATCGAATAATAGGACGTCGTCCCCGCCGCCATGCGCTTGAAATAGAGCGCCAGTCGCACACCGGCGTTTTCTTCACCCGCCTGCGTTTCCAGCGTCTGGGTCAGATAATTGTCGAGCGTTTCATAAAGTCCGCGCCGTGTCTGGATCAGGCTGCGGTCTTCATGAAGGAGTTTGCCCTCCTTGTCGAAATTGAATGCGGTGACGAGGCGGCGGAAGACCGGGTCCATCTCCTTGTTGACGTAGCTGTTCTTGTCATCGAGGTCGGACGTGAAGATTTTCTGCAGCTGTTCCTTGGTCACGCTTTTGGGATCGATACCGAGCGATTCCATCGCGAATTTGGTCAGGCGATCATTGGCGAGGAATTCACTCAGCGTCTTGATCTTCTGCATCTCGCCCGAGAAATATTTTGCCTCGGTCGTTGCCGCTTCCTTGTCCTTGTCGGTGCCGAAAGCCGATTTCTTCTTGATGTAGTCGGCTGACATGGTCTGCAGCTCGATTTCGGACTGCGCCAGAATGGGTGTGCCGACCGAACCGTCCTTGGCGAAGTTGAAGAGTTCGGCAAGCTTTACATACCGGTCGTCCTTCAGCGTATAAACGTAGCTCTTCTTGTCCTGAAGGTCGCTGGTCAGCACCTTCTTGATATCGGAGATGTTCACCTTGGCAGGATCGAGACCGACGGCTTTCAGCGCATAGGTATAGACGGCATTGGTTCCAAGAAAATCATTGACGCTTCTAACATTGCCAATACTACTCTTGAACAGCGTGAGCGCCTTTGCGTCAGCTGCCTCGTCCGCATCGTTGTAATGTGTCATGTAACCGCCGGTGGTCGTCGCGGTCTGTGTTGTTGTCTGCGGCGTCGCGCCGGCCGCGAGCGTCCCATCGGGGAGAAAATTGAATGCGTTTTTCAGGGCGAGGTAACGTTTGTCGTTCCTGCCCAGGGTCGCGATGTAATTGTTCGGATCGCTGAGATCGCTGGTGAGGATGTTCTTGATCGTCGCTGGCACGATGGTCAGGTCGTTCAGGTCGAAGGCCGTTCTGATGTAATTGAGAAGCCGCGCATCCGACACCAGTTCCTCTACCGTCGTGATGGACCCAATCTTGGATTCGAAATAATCCCGATTCAGCGTCGCGACGGTCGGCGTCACACGCGGCGCGCTGCCGATATAGGAGTCCGTGACGGCTTTCAGATTTTCGGCTGTCATTGCCCCGCCGGCGACGACCGTACCGTCATTCCCGAATTCGAAGGCATTGGCCAGTTGCGCCATCTTGTTATATTGGTTGACGGTGTTCGACAGCGTCGTCTGTTCCGCCTTGATTGCCGCGAGCTTTGCCTCCCACTGATCCTGCGGCGGCAGAACGGCCTCCAGCTGGGTCAGCTGGTCCTGACGCGTCACCTTCTCCGCCTCGAGTTTGGAGCGCTCATCAGCCGTCAGGCCGGTCCCGGCAAGTTCGGTATCGATTGCCGTGATACGCGCGGTGACCTGCCCGTGCAGTTCGATATTGCCCTTCATCGCCAGCTTTTCGACCGCGTCATTATAGGCCGCGCCGAATTTCTGGTTGATGTAGCTGTCCGGATCGGAAACGTCGCTCGTCATCAAGCCCTTGATGTGGGCATAGGAATAGGTCTTCTCATCAATGCCGAAGACCTGGAAGATATAGGCGCGGGTGCGGTCGTTGCGAAGCAGCTGATCGGCATTGGTGACCGTGCCGATGATTGCCTTGTAATAACGCGTCTCTTCCGCAAGGCTGTCGTTCAGATTGGTGATCGACGTATCATAAAGCCCGATCATCTTGTCGAGCTGCGCGTCCGTCTGCACGGTCTTCGTCGAAGAGCTGAAATTGAAGGCGGCAGCAAATTCCCGATAACGCTCGTCGGTCAGCTTGTTCGCGAAGCTGTTCTGATCATTCAGGTCGCTATCGAGCACCTTTTTCATGAAGGCCTTGGCATAGGTCATCTCGCCGAGACCGAAGGCATCCATGGCATAGGAATAGAGCTGGTAATTATCGAGGAACTCATCGACGCTTTTCACATTGCCGATGTTTTCCTTGTAATATTTCGTCTGCCGCTCCACGAGTCCCTGCTGCGACACGCGCGAAATGCTCGTCTTCATATCGCGGTTGATGAGGTCGTAGCTGAGAAAAGTCGATACCATCCGAATGCCCCCTGGAGCGCAGTGCATCCCTTAGGGCACCAAAAGCTCCGGTTTTAAATCCACCCCTCGCACGTCCCATCCGGGCGCACGGCAAGCCTTGGCGCGACTATGCGTGACGCGCCTTGCCCGTAGCTTGAAAGAGCACATTTTCGGCGGGCATAAAAATCGCATTGTCTCGATCTCTTTTACCTACGCGAAACCATGCCACAGTGGGTTTTGCTAACCATCTGGGAATGCAAAGTTTTCTTAACCGCGATTTTTAAGCAGTCTCGAACAGGCGGCGGATAATCTCCTGACATCAGAGGATGAAAAGTCCCGATGAGAAGACCGGAAACCGGCTCTCAGGTAAAACAAGGGTAGATTAAACATGACCAAGACCGTTCTGAAGCCCGACTGGGCCGTCGCCACTCTCAGGTTAGACCCGGCACGTTTTCCGCAACAGGTCACCTATGGAAAAGGCAATGGCGCGACCGATGTTGCCGTCACTCTCGATGAACGGGGCGCCGTTCTGAGAAAGGTTCTCTCCTCTTCCGGCCTGCCTTTGTCCTTCGCTTTGCCAGCCCGCGCCTTCAAGGGTGTCGCCGCCCGCGCTATCGACCATGGCGATGGACAGGTCACCGTGACGCTGGAACTTCACCATGACGATCCGGACCTCTGCGTTCCGCTTCTCGTCGCCCACGATCTCTGCGACATCGCCGCCGACTGGCGCAGCTGGTCCGAGGCCTACCGCATTCCCATGCTGATGGTGGAGGCCGATGGCGTTGCCCGTCCGTTGGAAGAACATCTCGGCAAGGTGCGCACCCAGAATACCCGTCCGCGGCGCCGCCATTCCTATTTCGCGGATCGCCGTCCGCGCTTCCTCGTTCGCCGCTCCACCGGTTCGCTGGGCATGAGCATGAAGATCGAGGGCAAGGAAATCATCGCCCGCAGCTGATAAAAGTCAGCAAAAACAAATCAAAAGCCCGGCGCGCACAATGCGGCCGGGCTTTTTGGCGTCTTCCATTCCGGTGATTTCAGGCAAGCAGAAGCGGCAGGATGAGACCCGCGAAAATCATCACACCGACGCGGTTGTTGGATTTGAACAGCACCAGGCATTGGTCGACGTCGTCGATATCGAGCACCCAGACCTGCCGGAACAGCATGATGGCCGCAGCGGCGAGGCCGCTATAGGCAATGATGTTAACGCCCGCCATCCAGAAGGACAGGAAAATCATGACAAGGGCTGTGCCATAAAGGAAAACCAGCCAGCGATGTGTGTTTTCTCCAAACAGCAGAGCGGTCGAGCCGATGCCCACGGCGGTATCGTCTTCCTTGTCCTGATGGGCGTAGATTGTATCATAACCGATCGTCCAGGCGATGGAGCCGACATAAAGCAGAACTGCCGGCCAGGCGAGCGAACCGAACTGCCCGGCCCAGCCCATCAGCGCACCCCAGGAAAAGGCGAGCCCGAGGAAAAATTGCGGCCAGTTGGTGAAGCGCTTGGCGAAGGGATAGATCGCCACAAAGACCAGCGAGGCTATGCCGGTGACGATTGCGAAGCCGTTGAACTGCAAAAGCACGACAAGCCCGGCAAGCGCCTGCAGCATGATGAAGAGCTTGGCCTGGCCGCGGCTGACCCGGCCCGATGGCAGCGGTCGCGAGCGGGTGCGCGCCACGGCCATGTCGATCTTGTGGTCGGCAAGATCATTATAGGTGCAGCCCGCGCCGCGCATTGCCACCGATCCGATGAAGAACAACACGAGATGCCAGATCAGCGTGACCCAGGAAAAGCCGCCACTCGCCACCGCCGCATTGGCCGCGAGGGCTGCGGCCCAGAAACACGGCCACATCAGCAATTGCCAGCCAATGGGACGATCCCACCGCGCCAGCTGCGCATAGGGCCAGAGGGGCCTCGGCAAAATCCGATAGACCCAGTTGTTGGATGGCGCGTCGGAAACGCGGTCTGACAAATCGCTGTGGTGAACCATGGGATGGTTCTACAGCATTGGCAAAAAAATCGGAATGGATTTCAGCATCGGCCCCGCATGCGAAAAAGCCCCGCTGCGGCTTGGCAACGGGGCTTTGCAAGACCTTATTGTCCGCCCCTCAGGGCAGCGAGAAATTGAATTTGTAGCTGGCCTGAACACCGACGATGAACTGGTTCTTCGAACCGCGTTCGCGCACCAGCGAACTGTCGGCGGCGTCACCGGTCAGGCGGCGATATTCCGCAAACGAACCGACTTCGGCGTTTTCGGTGACCTTCCAGGTGATGGCTGCGCCAACGCCGGCCGAATGCAGGCCGCCCCCGGGGCTGTAGGGCGATGGCGCGCCGGCAGCCGTCTGGGCTGCGCTTACGCCGTAATAACGCTCATTATATTTGCTGCTCACCCATGTCGCACGCGGACCGGCGGAAATCTGGATGCCGGGGGCGATGTCGGTGAAGGCATCGACGGCAACGTCGCCGACAACGCCGCTATGGCTGCGAATACCCTGACGGACTTCGCCGCGAACGCGCAGCCAGTCGGTCGGATAGGCCTCGGCGAAACCGCCAAGCTCGCCGCCGCGCTTGATGCGGGTCATGCCCTTAAGATCGGACGAGTCGCCCTCGTCGCGCGGGGACACCAGCTTTCCAGCAAGACCCATGCTGATCGGGCCATTGTCCAGAAGCGAAATCGAGGCGCTGTCGTTGCGCGAGGTGAAACGCGCACCCTGCCCCTGACGGCCGAGCGAAATGATCGGCGAGAAGCCGAATTCATTCTTGTTGTCGCCCTGATATTTCGGTGCGGTGAAACCCGCGCCGCCGAGCTTCAGATACCAGTCGCCGGAAAACCAGCCTTCAGCATGGGCATTACCCACGGCAAAAAGCGACACGACACAGGCGGCAATGGCCGCTGATGGCTTGAACATGAAACAACCCCAGAAACGCAATACAGACAGGTGCCCGTAGAATTAGAGGGATTGTCTTTCCATTCCATTAACCAGCGTGGGGAGAAGCAGAACACCACTGCGAGGCGCGCGACAGGGCGCCAAACCTATCCTTTGTGATGCTCGGGCCTGTCCCACTGCTGTCCGGTTTAAATCTCTGGACAGCAGTGGGACAAGCGCGAGGATGACGCCGCGAGTGCGGAAGCGTTCGTCCGCCGTCGTCAGAACGTCACCGTCTCCAGTGGTGCCCGGGTCTTTTCAAACTCCAGCAGCCTTGCCTCGTTCTGCGCGATGTAATCGCGATTATGCGGCACGGCATCGCGGTCCTTGGCAAGCTGGATCTGGAAAATATGGAAGTTTTCGTGGGTGAAAGCCATTTCCGAGCCCGCCAGATAAAACTCCCACATGCGGAAGAACCGTTCGTCGTAAAGCGCGACCGCCTCTGCCTTTCGCGCCACGAAACGTTCCCGCCAATGCCGAAGCGTATGGGCGTAATGCATGGGCAGTATTTCGATATCTTTTACCAAGAGCCCGGACTTCTGGATCGCCGGCAGAACCTCGGCGAGCGAGGGAATGTAACCACCGGGGAAAATATATTTTTCGATAAAGGGATTGGTCGCCAGCGCCGGGCTGGGCTGGCCGATGGAATGCAGCACCATCACACCCTTGTCATCAAGCACCTCCGCCACCTTGTCGAAATAATCGCGGTAATGGGTCGGCCCGACATGTTCGAACATGCCGACGGAGACGATGCGGTCATATTTCTTCGAGGCCGGCAGATAACGGTAATCCTGCAATTCAAAGCGGACATTGCCTGCAAGCCCGCGTTTTGCCGCCCGGTCACGCGAGACGCGCAGCTGTTCTTCGCTGAGCGTGATGCCCGTCACATCGGCACCGGCACTTTCGGCGATATACATCGCCATGCCACCCCAGCCGGAGCCAATTTCCAGCACGCTCTGGCCCGGATCGGTCATCAGCTTGGCGGCGATGTGGCGTTTCTTGGCGACCTGTGCCTCATAAAGGCTGATGCCTGGCGGATTAAAATAGGCGCAGGAATATTGCCAGTCCTCATCGAGGAAGAGATCGAACAGCTTGGCGCTCAGATCATAGTGATGGGCGACATTGCTCTTGTTGTGATTGACCGGCAGATGCATCTTGATGCGGGCGGCGATGATGCGGGCCATGCCGCGCCAGATCATGCCGAAGGACAGCGCTTCGCTCAGCGTATTACCCTTCACCAGCGCCAGGAAATCGTAGATGTCGCCTTCCGTGACCTGCGCCCGGCCTTCCATGTACATTTCAGCGAGCTTGAGCGCCGGATCGGCGGCAATCTCCTGCATGGCGGCTTCGTCAGTAAAATTCAGAACCACTTTTTTTCCCGTGCCGTCGCCAAATGTGCGACTGCCGCCCGGGCTGTTGACGGTGAGATCACCGATCTTGATTATCTTTTCGAGAAGAACATGCAGAGACGACGCCATGGCACCCCCAATTGCTAAGTCTCACTTATCAATTTTGCTGACCGTATTCCTTTCAGCACAAGTTTCAAGATAGTCTTATTTCAAAAAAATTGAACGATTTCATCAAGCAAAAAGCCCCGCCGGCGTGTCCGGCAGGGCCTTTTTGTCAAAAAACATTTCAACCGGAGGTCAGCGTCGCTTCATGGCTTCGGCCAAAGCGGCGGCGAGAGCACCACCGGATTGCGACCCCTCGTTGCGCTCTTTCGGCTTGGCTGTGGCATGGCGCATAGCGCCCGCATTGTTCTTTTCACGCATCGGCTGCGGCGCCGCCTCACCGCCATCCTTGCGCATGGTCAGCCCGATGCGCTTGCGCTTTACATCCACTTCCACGACTCGCACCTTAACGACATCGCCCGCCTTGACGACCTCATGCGGGTCCTTCACGAAACGGTCGGCGAGCTGCGACACATGCACCAGGCCATCCTGATGCACGCCGATATCCACGAACGCACCGAAGGCGGCGACATTGGTGACGGTGCCTTCCAGCAACATACCGGGTTTCAGATCGGTTATCTCGTCCACACCATCGGCAAAGGTCGCGGTCTTGAAGCTCGGGCGCGGGTCGCGGCCGGGTTTTTCCAGTTCGGCGATGATGTCTTTGACGGTCGGCAGGCCGAATTGCTCGTCGATGAAGCGCTTGGGGTCAAGCGCTTTCAGCGCGGCACTGTCACCCATCAGCGAACGCAGATCACGGCCGCAGGCAGCAACGATCTTCTTTGCCACGCCATAGGCTTCCGGGTGCACCGATGAGGCATCCAGCGGCTCTTTGCCGTTCGGGATGCGCAGGAAGCCGGCACATTGTTCGAAGGTGCGCTGGCCGAGGCGCGGCACTTTCAGCAAATCCTTACGGCTGGCGAAAGGACCGGTCTGATCGCGATGGGCAACGATGGCATCGGCAATCGAGCTGCCAAGGCCCGATACCCGTGCCAGAAGCGGCGACGAGGCCGTGTTGAGATCGACGCCGACGGCATTCACCGCATCTTCCACCACAGCATCGAGCGAGCGGCTGAGGCGGCCCTGATCGACATCGTGCTGGTACTGTCCGACGCCGATGGATTTCGGCTCGATCTTCACCAGTTCCGCCAGCGGGTCCTGAAGACGGCGGGCGATGGAGACGGCACCGCGTAGCGAAACGTCGAGATTGGGGAATTCGGCGGCCGCCCGTTCCGAAGCGGAATAGACCGATGCGCCGGCTTCCGAGACGATGACCTTGGTGGGCTTTGCGCCGGAAGCGGAGGCTGGCATTTGCGCCAGAAGATCGGCGACCAACTTCTCCGTCTCGCGGCTACCCGTGCCGTTGCCGATGGCGATCAGCTCGACATTGTGTTTGCGGATGAGCAAGGCAAGTTCGGCCTGCGCGCCGCGCACGTCGTTCTTTGGCTGGAAGGGGTAAACCGTGCTGGTATCCAGCAGCTTGCCGGTGCCATCGACCACGGCCACCTTGACGCCGGTGCGGATGCCGGGATCGAGGCCCATGGTGGCGCGGGAGCCGGCGGGAGCGGCCAACAGCAGATCTTTCAGGTTACGGGCGAAGACATTGATCGCCTCTTCTTCCGCCCTCTCGCGCAACTCGCGCATCAGATCGAGCGACAGCGACATGGAAAGCTTCACGCGCCAGGTCCAGCCCGCCACGTCCATCAGCCATTGATCGGCAGGTCCGGCATTGCGGATATCGAAAGCGGCAGCAATGGTGCGCTGCGACGGCTTCACCGGCGAGGGATCATCCGCATCGACATCGATCGTCAGTGTGAGAATTTCCTCGTTCCAGCCGCGCAGCATGGCGAGCGCCCGGTGGCCCGGCACCGTTGCCCAGCGTTCGGAATGGTCGAAATAATCGGAGAACTTCTCGCCCGCCGCCTGCTTGCCATCCACGACCTTGGCGCGGAAGGTGGCGTTCTGGCGCATGTAATCACGCAGGCGGCCGAGAAGATCGGCGTTTTCCGTCATGGTTTCGGCAACGATATCGCGCGCGCCCTCAAGTGCGGCCTTCACATCGGCCACATCGCCCTGCACATAGGCTTCCGCCAGCTTCGCCGGATCGGCCGCACGGTTTTCCCAGATGGCTTCGGCGAGTGGACCGAGGCCACGTTCGCGGGCGATTTCGGCACGGGTGCGGCGCTTCGGCTTATAGGGCAGGTAGAGGTCTTCCAGCTCCGCCTTGGTGCCCGCCTGCATGATCTTTACCATCAGCTCATCGGTCATCTTGCCCTGACCGGTGATGGACTCCACGATGGAGCCGCGGCGTGCATTCAATTCGCGCAGATAGACTAGGCGTTCCGCGAGTGTACGCAGTTGGGTGTCATCGAGGCCTCCGGTCACTTCCTTGCGGTAACGGGCGATGAAGGGAACGGTCGCGCCCTCGTCCAGCAAGGCTACCGCCGCCTTCACCTGATCGGGGCGGGCGTTGATTTCGGAGGCGATGAGCGTGGCGAGGCGGGCATTATCTGCGGTCATGAGGTTCTCTGATGTCACATCTGGAGCGGCGAACATAATGTCTGATTGTGGCGTGACAACAAGAGGCGGCAACGATTCCACAGGAAAGGCTGAGTTCAAGGGAAAGACAGGCATTGACGGCGCTTTCTCCTTGACCTTTCGCCCCCCTGCCCTTAACGCCCGTGCCACAAGGTTACTGGCGAATTTGCAGGGGTGTTGACCATGAAAGTTCTGTTGATCGGTTCCGGCGGACGCGAACATGCGCTGGCGTGGAAAATCGCCCAATCTCCCCTGCTCGATGCGCTTTATGCCGCCCCCGGTAATCCCGGCATTGCCGACCACGCAACGCTGGTAACGCTGAACGTGGAAGACCACGCAGCCGTCATCGCCTTTGCGAAGGAAAAAGCAATCGACTTCGTCGTCGTCGGCCCGGAAGCACCGCTGGTGGCGGGTCTTGCGGATGATCTGCGCGCCGCCGGCATCGCCACTTTCGGCCCCTCGAAAGCCGCCGCCCAGCTGGAGGGATCCAAGGGCTTCACCAAGGATCTCTGCGCGCGCTACGATATTCCGACCGGCGCTTACCAGCGTTTCAAGACCGCTGAACCGGCCAAGGACTATGTTCGCCAACAGGGCGCGCCCATCGTCATTAAGGCCGACGGGCTTGCCGCCGGCAAGGGCGTAACGGTTGCCATGAGCGAGGCGGAAGCGCTTGCCGCCATCGACGACTGTTTCGACGGCGCTTTCGGCGCGGCTGGCGCCGAGGTTGTGGTGGAAGCTTTCCTCGACGGTGAGGAAGCGAGCTTCTTCTGCCTGTCCGACGGCAAGACCGCGTTGGCGCTCGCCACCGCGCAGGATCACAAGCGCGTCGGCGATGGCGATACCGGTCCGAATACCGGCGGCATGGGCGCTTATTCCCCCGCCCCTGTCATGACACCTGATATGGTGGAGCGCACCATGAAGGAGATCATCGAGCCGACGATCTCGGGCATGGCCAAGGATGGCAATCCCTTCTCCGGCGTGTTCTTCGCCGGGTTGATGATTACCGCCAAGGGTCCGGAACTGATCGAATATAACGTCCGTTTCGGCGACCCCGAATGCCAGGTGCTGATGATGCGCCTGAAAAGCGATCTGCTGCCGATCCTCTATGCCACCGCCGCCGGCACGCTGGACAAGGTTGAGGCCGAATGGCACGACGATGCGGCGCTGACCGTCGTCCTCGCCTCGAAGGGCTATCCCGGCGCTTACGACAAGAACACGCCGATCGCCCATATTCCCGAGGCCAGCGAAGAGGCGAAGGTTTTCCATGCCGGAACCGCGCTGAAGGATGGCGGGCTGGTGGCCACGGGTGGACGCGTACTGAACGTCACCGCCCTTGGAAAGACCGTGACGGAAGCGCAGGCCCGCGCCTATGCGCTGGCGGAGAAGGTGGAGTGGGAAAACGGCTTTTGCCGCCGCGATATCGGCTGGCAGGCCGTCGCGCGCGAAAAGACCTGATCCTTAAGGCAAACTGGATTGGACACGAATATTTCGTTCAATTTTTACCAAGTTTACTGACCCGATGGAAACGAAACATCGGTAATACTTGCCGGAACATTGAATGGCGCACTGTGTCTCGACCACGAGGCCGCGCCGTCATTTCGGGGGTTTTTCGATGCGTCGTCTTTTTCTGACAGCTGTTATCGCGCTGACCGGCGGGTCGGCGATGGCGTCTTCCATCGAATATATAAACGGCGTGCATGTGGCCAATGGCAGCTTCATTCGTCGCGATTGCGCGGGCTGCAAACCCATGAAGGCAAAAGCCGTGGCGCAAGGTTATGCCGTTCCCTCCATTGAGCCGGGCACGCAGCACACGGAAATGCGCGAAGTCGACGGCAAGCGCACCCTGGTGCGCACCGAAGCCTGGCTTGGCGGCGCGCCCGTCACCTTCGTCAGCACCAATCCGGCATGGATGGCGGAAACCTCCAGCACGGCGATTGCGACCTATGACGAGGCCGAGCCCGCGGCACATCCGGTTGAGACGGTTTCGACACCGGCCGGTATCGACGTGACGACGACCACGGCAGCCGTCAAGGAACTTTCCACCGAAAACGCAGCCAAGCCGGCCAGCGCCTCGGTAATCGGCGCGCCCCAGTTCCCGGATTTCAAATTGCGCGGCAACTGACCGGCCGATGACGCTTGATCATGACGAATGTCAAGTAATCGCGTCATCGCTGCATTCCCAAAACGACGCCGCAACCATGCGGAGAATGTTGCTTTCTCCGCCGCTTATTCTGCGCACGAAGCCTCATAAAGCCTTCGCTAATTAAATATTTATTCAAATTTTTAGCCGCTAAGTGATTTTATAGTGCGATGCAGCACAGGATGAGGCCACGGCGCGGATACGCGCTTTCGGCCCTTTTTATCGCGCATCATGCGCCTCTCCCCTCTCCGAAACATCGGTACCGCGCGGCATTTTCAGGCGCGCGATTCCAAACGCTTGTGAGCGCCCATGAAGAACCTTTCCATTTCCCGTCAACTGATCGTTCTCGTGTTGGCCCTGATGGCCGCCTTCGCCGTGGCGACGTTTTACCAGCTGAAATCCGCCACCGATGCTATCTATGAGGAACGCTACGGCATGCTGCGGACGCAGGTGCAATCGGCCATTTCCATCCTGCAATCTTTCCACGACAAGGAAACGGCCGGAACACTTTCGCGCGACGAAGCCGTGAAACAGGCTTACGCCACTGTCAGCGCCATGCGCTTCACGCCGGACGGCTATCTGTTCGGTTACGACTATGACGTGACGATGAAGTTCCATCCTGATGCAAAACGGGTCGGGGAAAGCTACAAGGGCAAACCCGACAGCAAGGGTTTCGCCTATCGTGACGAACTGGTGCGGCTTGGCCGCAATGGCGGCGGCCAGACGGATTTTTACGGTCCGAAGCCCGGCATGGAAGGCAATGACTACGCCAAGAGCGCCTATGCGCTTGCCTTCGACCCCTGGCAGGTAGTGGTCGTGACAGGCGTTTACATCGACGACCTGAACGCACAAGTGCGCGGCGATGTGATGAAGGCGCTGTCCATGGGCGTCGCCATATTCGTGCTGGCGCTTGCCGCCGCCTTCTATGTCATCCGTGGCATTTCGAAGCCGCTTGGCGATATTCACCGGGCGCTCGGGGAAGTGGCCAATGAAAACGTCTCGCTCGCCATTCCCCATACCGGCCTGACAAACGAAGTAGGCATGATGGCCAAGGCCACCGCCTCGCTTCAGGACAAGGTGCGCGAGCGCCACGCCATGCAGCGGCGTGAGGAAGAGCAGCAGCGGCAGCTCAATGCCGAGCGCCAAAACAATCTCGACATGCAGCGCGACGAGGCGGAACTGCAGGCGCGCGTCGTCACCACCATTGGCGAGGCGCTGGAGAAGCTCGCCGGCGGCGATCTGACCGTACGTTGCGGCGATCTCGGCAACCGTTACGCGGCGTTGCGCGACAATTTCAACGAGGCCCTGATCCATCTCGATGCCGCCATGGCCAAAGTGAACTCCAAGAGCATCGACATCGGCGGCTCCAAGGAGGAAATCCGCAAGGCCTCCAACGAGCTTTCGCAGCGCACCGAACGGCAGGCAGCAAATCTGGAAGAAACCTCGGCCGCTCTTGATGAATTGACGGTTGCGGTGCGCCAGACGGCGGAAGGGGCGGCCGACGCCGCCAAGCGCGTCACCACCGTCAGCTCCGAAGCCATCCGCAGCGACCGGGTGGTGGAAGAAGCGATCACGGCGATGAGCGGTATCGAACAGTCATCCGATCAGATCTCAAACATCATCGGCGTGATCGACGACATCGCTTTCCAGACCAATCTTCTGGCGCTGAATGCCGGTGTGGAAGCGGCACGCGCCGGTGAGGCCGGCAAGGGCTTTGCCGTGGTGGCGCAGGAAGTGCGCGAACTGGCGCAGAAATCCGCCGCCGCCGCCAAGGAGATCAAGGCCCAGATCGCCCGCTCTTCCGCCCAGGTGGAAAACGGCGTGAGGCTTGTCGGCGAAGCCGGTGACGCGCTGAAACGCATTTCGGACCAGATCAAATCCGCAAACGAGATCGTCAGCAAGATCGCCCATTCGGCCGCCGAACAGGATACGACGCTGCGCTCGATCTCCTCGTCGCTCAACCAGCTCGATGTCGCCACCCAGCACAATGCAGCAATGGCGGAGGAGACCACGGCTTCGGCGGAAGCGCTGGCCGTCGACACCGAGGAACTGTTGAACCTCATCCGCGGCTTCCGCGTCTCTTCCGGCCACCAACTGCATGGGATGGCAGAGCGGATGCGCATGGCGGGGTGATTGGCCCGAGAGCTATTGATGAAAACGGCGCCGGGGGGAACTCCGGCGCTCTTTATTTCAATGGCTCAGCGCATCCAGCCGGTCGATATCGGCCGGGGAAAAGACCGCAATACCGGCTTTTTCGAGCAGCGCCGCCGTCACGCCATTGCCCGCATGTTTGACGCCCGAAAACGAACCGTCGTAGATCGCAACCGATCCGCAGGACGGACTGCCGTCGATCAGCAGCGCGTAAGTACAGCCATTGGCCCTGGCGAAGGCCAGCGCCCTTTCCGCACCGGCGATAAATTGCGCCGTGACATCGCCGCCGGTCACCTCCAGCACGCGGGCGCGACCCTCCAGCACATCGAGGCCGGAGGCACCGTTCTCGATTTCCGCCGGCGGGCGCGGCACGGGCATGCCGCCCGCCATTTCCGGACAGATGGTCACCAGCCTGCCCTCCTTCCGCCAGCGTTCGATTGTCGGGTGGGACAGAGGTTTGCCTTTGCCGTCATAGCGGACGGGTTGGCCGAGGAGGCAGGCGCTGATGAGGATTTTGGGAGGCGTGTGGGTCAATGGGAACTCATCCTGCGGCAGTCGAGACCGTGGATTACCCCCCTCTGCCCTGCCGGGCATCTCCCCCTCAAGGGGGGAGATCGGCGAGAGGCATGCTCCCCGCTCTTCCCGAAACGTTCAATGTGGCTAAGAGGTCGCGACTGGTCGATCTCCCCCCTTGAGGGGGAGATGTCCGGCAGGACAGAGGGGGGTGAAACCCAGCATTCTGCAATGCCCGTTTACCCCCACGTTCTCACCCGGTAATCTTCGAGAAATCCGCAACCGTACCAGTGGCCTCGCGGATAGCCTTCAGCAGCGCCAGACGGTTAGCGCGGATGGCCGCATCTTCGTCGTTGACGAGCACATCCTCGAAAAACTTGTCGACGGGCGCGCGAAGCGTCGAAAGCGCCTGCATGGCCGAGCGAAAATCCTCGCCTTCGACGGCCTTTGCGGCATCCGCAGAAGCGGTCTTGATCACCGTGTAAAGCGCTTTTTCAGCATCGAGCTTCAACAGCTCTTCCGAAACGCCATCGGCCACCACGGTACCCTTCTTTTCCTCGGCGGCAAGAAGCTGCGTGGCGCGCTTTGCACCGGCCAGTAGGTTCCTGCCATCTTCACCGGTAATAAAGGCGGTCAGCGCCTCGACACGGCGGGCGATCATCAGGAGATCATCGGATTCGGGCGTCAGGACGGCGTCGATCAGATCGTAACGGGCGCCAAGATCGCGCAGATAGACCTTCAGACGGTCGTGGAAGAAGGAGAGGAGATCCGGGTCCTTCGCAACGCTCAGCAGCGGCAGGCGCACGTTCTTCTCAAGCAGAATACGCACCACGCCCAGCGCCGCACGGCGCAGGGCGAAGGGGTCCTTCGAACCGGTCGGCTTTTCATCGATGGCCCAGAAACCGACGAGCGTATCGAGCTTGTCGGCCAGAGCCACCGTGATCGCCACCTTGTCGGCCGGCAGGCGATCCGATGGGCCTTGCGGCTTGTAGTGGTCTTCGATGGCGGCGGCCACACTTTCGTTTTCGCCCTGCAAGGCCGCGTATTTGCGGCCCATCAGGCCCTGAAGCTCGGGGAATTCGCCGACGGCTTCAGTGCGCAGGTCGGCCTTGGCCAGCACCACGGCGCGGTCCACCAGATCGGCATCGGCACCCACGACGGGGGCCAGCGCCTTGGCCAGTTCGCGAATGCGAGCCACACGCTCGCCCTGCGTGCCGAGTTTAGCGTGGAAAGTGACGTTGAGCGCATCGAGCTTTGCCATGCGCTGGTCGAGCGGCTTCTTCAGATCGAGGTCGAATTTCGCAGCCGAATCCTTGAGCGTTTCCAGATCGGGCAGATCGCCCTGGTCACGGTTCCAGAAATGGCGGGCATCCGACAGGCGGGCGCGAACGACCTTGCCATTGCCATGGATGATTTCCTTGCCGCCGTCACTTGCCTCGATGTTCGAGATCAGAATGAAGCGGTTGGAAAGGCCCTCTTCCGCACCTTGATTGCGGGTGACGAAGCACTTCTGGTTGGTCTTGATGGTGAGGCGAATGATTTCCGCCGGGATTTGCAGGTAATCCTCTTCGAAGGTGCCCATCAGCACCTGCGGCCATTCGACGAGGCCGGAGACTTCTTCGAGCAGGCCCTCGTCTTCCACCAGTTCAAGACCGTTGGCGAACGCCAGATCTTTGGCGTCGTGCAGGATGATGTCCTTGCGGCGCTCGGCATCCAGCACGACCTTCGCCTTTTCGAGGCTCGAGACATAGTCCTCGAAACGGCGCACGGTGATGGGACCCGGTGCGTGGAACCGATGGCCATAGGTGACGTTGCCGGCGACGATGCCGTCGATGACGAAGGGAATGACCTGCGTTTCGTCATGTTCGGGGCCGAACAGGCAGACGATGGATTGCAGCGGACGCACCCAGCGCAGGCTTTCCGAGCCCTTGCCTTCGATGCCGCCGTAGCTGGAACCCTTGGGCATTGAGGCCGGGCCGGAGCGCATGGATTTCGGCCAGGGGAAGGAGCGGATGATACCGGGCATAACCTCGGCGATGATCTCTTCCGCCGGGCGGCCGGGCTTGTTGATGATGGCGACATAGAAATCGCCCTTCTTCGGATCGGAAACGACCTGAGCCTGCGAAATATCATTGAGGCCGGCGCCGCGCAGAAAGCCCTCGATGGCCTTTTCATTGGCGTCGGTGCGCGGTCCCTTCTTTTCCTCGCGCACATCGGCGGAGCGGGCGTTGAGGCCGCGAATATCCAGCGTCAGGCGGCGCGGCGTCCAATATTCGCGCGCACCCTCATAGGTCAGCCCTCTCTCCACAAGCGCATCGGTGACGAGTTTCTTCAGATCGCCCGCCGCCTTGCGCTGCATGCGGGCGGGGATTTCCTCGGAGCGAAGTTCAAGCAGAAGATCGGGCATGGGATAAGGACTTTAATCTGTTGCAAAAGAGTGTCGCGGACTTAGCAAGACCAGCGGCAAAAGTCACCAGCTATCGGTTAAATTAGCGCCAGCGGGCGTTACCAGCCGCCGCCGCCACCGCCGCCGCCGCCGGAGCCAGAAAAACCGCCGCCGCCACCGCCCGAAAAGCTGGAGCCGGAAGAGCTGACGGGCTGGGGAATGGTGGAGGCGATGGTATTGGCCATGGAGGTCGAAAAGCCGCCGATCCTGTCGCCAAAACTGCCGTAATTGCTGCCCGCATACCAGCCGGGCGCATAACTTGCAGCCGCGGCCCCGGCAGCGGCGGTCGCAAGCCAGGCCTCGAAGGTGCGGCTCCACGGTTTTTCGACGCCGAGCGCCACCGCATAGGGCAGCAATGTCTCGAAATGCTGCGGCGACATGGCGGGCGCGCCGGCCATGTTCATCCGGTCTTTTTCCGCCAGCGTCAGATAGGTTCTGAGACCTTCGATACCGTCCATCAGCTTGCGGCCGAGCGGCGTCGGCGCGCCCATCAGGAACAGGAACAGCGCATTGGTGAGCACGATGCCGCCGATGGCGGCCAGCGCCAGCGACTTGGTGTCATGGGTGACATCCAGCAGGATTTGCGTGGCGATGCCGCCAATGGCTGAAAAGGCCACGAAACCGGCAAAGGCCAGCATGACGATGCCGCCGATCCGCTTGCGCAGCGGGGCGCCGCGCGAGAACTGCCGGCCGATGCCGATCGACAGGATGCTGAAGAAGAAGGCGAAAAAGCCGAAGACCAGCACGGCGGCAATGGCGCTTTCATCCAGATCGCCAAAGATCAACGTCGCGACGATGAGGGCGATGCTGAGGAAGATGCCGAAGACGGTGTAACCGGCATTGCTGCGGTAATATTTGCCGCGATGTTCTTTCTCTATCGCCGCGCGGAACTGTTTTCCGACCTTTTCCACCTCCGCCCCATGGGCCTTGTCGATGGTCAGCGCCTTCCCCGAACCGCCGATGGAGGCAAGCAGCGTCTTCTGCCCGCTCGGCAGATCGGCAGCGGTTGCCTTTTCCGTGCAGCGAATGACGATGGCGTTCTTCAAATCCTCCAGAACGACATAACCCTTGACCGCAAGATCAAGGGCCGAGGCAGAGAGCGCCGTCCAGCCGGCACCTGAGAAACCCCTGTTATCAACGTAATTGACCAGAGCCGGCGAAAGCCCCTCCGGCGCATCCCAGCGCGGCACGACTACGCCCTTGGCCGGATCGCGGCCGACGGCGAACCACGCCCTCAGGTAATAGAGCAGCACGGCAAAAAGCCCGCCGCCCGAAAGCAGGATGGCGAGATTATCCCGCAGCCACCAGCCTGCCTCCTGTGAGGCGTCCGGCGCGGCAATCGCACCCTTGGGCAGCTTCACGGCAACCGTCATGCCCTCGCCAACCGAAAACGGGCGGGTGGAGGCGAAAAACACCTCGTTGCCTTCGCTCAAAATGCGCGCATCCTTGCCTTTCGCGCCAAGCGGGCCAGTGAAGACGGCGGTATCGGTGGCCTTCACACCCTGCGGCAGCGTGATGGTGGCGGAAATTTCGCCCATCGGGAACTGCCAGCCATTGCCCGTGACATTCCAGGTGAGTTCGTCATAGTCGCTGAAATAACGGATCTGCCGGGCGGTGGTGTAGGTGATCTGGAAGACATGCTCGCCGGTCGGCAGAAAACGCTCGGCGCTGCCGGTATAGATGCGGATGCCGCCATCGATATTTTCGGTGCGCCAGTTCTCCGGGGCACCATCGCGCTCCACCGAAACGACGTTGAAATCCACCTTGGTCCGGCGGTTATTCGCATCCATCGCGTAAAGCGGGAAATCGCGGAAGATGCCGCGCTTGATGTTTCGTCCTTCGGCACGGGCGGTGATGGTTTCCGTCACCGTCAGTTCGCCACTCTTCGCAACCTCGACGACGGAATGATAGGAGCGGATAAATTCTTCCGCAAAGGCCGGGCAGGCCACGCCCAGGAAGACGAGCAGCGCGAGAAGTCTTGCGGCGGTGGTCTTCACAGGCGATCCCTCCTTGATGGCTTCAGTGCTGCGGCTCGGCAGCGCTTTCCTTTTCGCTATAGTCGACGCCGAGCGAGGCGAGCGCCTTCCAGTAGCCCGGATAGGTCTTGGCCACGCAGGCGGGGTTCTGGATGGCGATACCGCCGATCTTCAGGGCCGCCAGCGCAAAGCTCATGGCGATACGATGATCGGCAAAGGTATCGATGGAGGCATCGACCGTCTGCCCGGCGAGCGCTGGATCGGCATGCACGATCAGGTCGTCGCCTTCCTCATGCGCCAGACCATCACGGATTTCGTTGAGGCCGAGCGAAACGGCGCGGATACGGTCACATTCCTTGACGCGCAGATTGGCGATGCCGACGAAACGTACCGGCGTTTCGTTGAAGGCGGCGAGAACGGCAATGGTCGGAATGGCATCCTGCATCTGCGAACCGTCGATTTCGGCGGGCAGATGCGGAAACTTCGCCATGACCTCATGGGCCTTGGCATCCGGCTGGGTGAATTTGTCCGCGGGCGTGCCGATATCGATCGCGCCGCCGGTCAGAAGCTCCGCGCCCCAGAGATAGGTGGCGGCGGAGGCATCCGGCTCGATATGGAAATCGGTGGCCATGTAACCGGTCGGATGCACACGCCAGATGGCGTTGCTCACCCGCTCCACCTTCGCGCCAAAGGCTTCCATGGCCGATGTGGTGAGATCGATATAGCCCTTCGCGCCGATTTCCTCGCCCTTGAGGATGATATCGACAGGCTTGTCGCCGCAGGCGGCCGCCATCAGAAGCGCCGACACATATTGGCTGGAAAGATTGGCGTCGATGGTGACGCTGCCCTTCGGGAACCCAGTACCCTTGCCGCAGACGGTGACGGGCGGGCAACCGGTCGGCGCTTCCGCTTCGACACCGAGGGAGCGCAGGGCTTCCACCAGCGGCATGATCGGGCGTTTGCGCATGTGCTCGTCGCCATCGATGATGACGGCGCCGTCCACAAGCGCGGCAGCGGCAGTTAGGAAGCGCGTTGCGGTGCCGGCATTTCCAAGGAAAAGCGGCTTTTCCGGCTGCTGAAGTACACCCGTGCCTTCCACCACGAAGGTAGTGGCGTCAGGTTCGGTCACCTTGACACCCATCTCGCGCAGGGCTTCGGCCATATAAAGCGTATCGTCGCTTTTCAGCGCGCCGGTCAGGTGGCTTTTGCCCTTGGCAAGACCAGCCAGGAGAAGCGCGCGGTTGGTGATGGATTTGGAGCCGGGCGGCTCGACCTTACCGGAAAGCGGGTGGCCGGGCGGGGCGATGGTCAGTTCGATCATGATTGTCGTCTTGTCAAAGAATGCGGCGAAGAGCCGGATTATCGGAATTTGAACGGGTGGTTTTAAGCCGCCGGAAGAACAGTGAGCTTAGAATTTCACCGTCGGCACGGCGCGGTCGGCCGGGTTTTCGATCTCGAAATAAGGCGCCTTCGCAAAACCGAACTGGCCGGCGACCAGATTGGAGGGGAAGCTTTCCACCTTGACGTTCAGATCGCGCGCGGCGCCATTGTAATAACGGCGCGACATCTGGATTTCGCTTTCGATGGTTTCCAGCGACCGCTGCAATTCCAGAAAGTTCGTATTGGCCTTCAGATCGGGATAGGCTTCGGCGAGCGCAAAAAGCTTGCCAAGCGCCTGCGACAGCAGGCCTTCCGCCTGGGCGCGGCCTTCGACATCACCGGCCGGCACGGCCTGCGCCCGGTTGCGCATGGCAATCACCTCCTCGAAGGTGCTCTTTTCGTGCGCCGCGTAACCCTTCACGGTCTCGATGAGATTGGGAATGAGATCGGCGCGGCGCTTCAACTGCACGTCAATGCCCGACCACGCCTCTTCCTTCATCTGCCGCGCCTTGACGAGGCCGTTATAGATGAAGACGACATAGAGCGCGATTGCCGCGATGATTGCCAGCGTGATGAACATTCCCGACCCCTCCTCAAGAGGCGCGGACACCATGGTGACGTCCGCACGTTAGACTGTTGCCCCGCCTTACATAGACGTTCAGGCGGCCCTGTTCCAGTTCACCCCGCCCGCATCCGTCAGCAGGAAGGCTTCGCCGCAGGCTTTCGCCAGCGTGCGCACGCGCAGGATATAGCTCTGGCGTTCCGTAACCGAAATTACGCCGCGCGCATCCAGAAGGTTGAAGACATGGCTGGCCTTGATACACTGGTCATAGGCCGGGAACACGCATTTGTGCAGGCGCTGATTATCATTATCACCCGGCGCACCGGCGGCGAGAAGCGCCTGGCATTCCTTTTCGGCGTCGATGAAATGGCGATGCAGCATGGCGGTATCGGCAAATTCGAAGTTGTGGCGGGAATATTCCTGCTCGGCTTGCAGGAAGACATCGCCATAGGAAATCTTCTCTTCGCCCTCGCGACCGTTGAAGTTCAGGTCATAGACATTGTCGACGCCCTGAACATACATGGCCAGACGCTCCAGACCATAGGTCAGTTCACCGGCGACAGGCGAGCATTCGATGCCGCAGACCTGCTGGAAGTAAGTGAATTGCGAGACTTCCATGCCGTCACACCAGCATTCCCAGCCGAGACCCCAGGCGCCGAGCGTCGGGCTTTCCCAGTCGTCTTCGACGAAGCGCACGTCATGCAACAGCGGATCGAGACCGATGGCCTTCAGCGAACCGAGATAGAGTTCCTGAAGGTTGGACGGGTTGGGCTTCAGAATGACCTGATACTGGTAATAATGCTGCAAACGGTTGGGGTTTTCACCATAACGACCATCGGAAGGGCGGCGCGACGGCTGCACATAAGCGGCCTTCCACGGCTTCGGGCCCAGCGCGCGCAGCGTCGTTGCCGGATGAAACGTACCAGCGCCCACTTCCATATCATAGGGCTGCAATACCGCGCAGCCCTTGTCGGCCCAGTAATTGTGCAGCGTCAGGATCAGTGCCTGAAAGGAACGCTTGGGGTTCATATGGTCGGGAATATCGGTCATTTCAGTCATCGCGGCGTTAGGAGGATAAGTAAGCAGTGACTTACTTCGGATGCGGACTGGTGCCACGGCATGGCGTGGGGGTCAAGGTTTTATGCGTGAAGACACCGGCTTACGTCTCATCCTCGCGCTTCACCCGATACTCGCCGGTTTCCGGGTCCTTGATCAGCGTGCCGATGGCGCCGGTTTCGCGTTCCTTTTCGCGCTGCTTGGATTTCGCCGACAGCTTTTCCGCATCGCGAACGAAGCGGCGGTAAAGGATGACGGATCCCACCACCAGAAGAAGAATTGTAATGAGCTGCGCCATAAGGCCCTATTCCCGCGACATCATAGACCGAAACGCGACCACAATGCCTTTTCTTCGGCGACTTCCGCAAGTCCCGAGACGGCGCCTGCCGCAAGCCTTTCGGCGTTGAGGCCGAGTGCCGCATTCACGCCAGGCACTTTTTTGCCGAACAGCGAACGCCCGCCGCTGACGAGTTGAAGCTTGACCTTTGTCCCGTAACGGCGGCGCAGAACTTCCCGCATGTCGCCAAGCCCGTCGATCAGGCCGAGGTCCAGGCCGCGCATGCCGGTCCAGAACAGGCCGGAGAAGATCGTCTCGTCGCCCTTCAGCTTCGAGCCGCGGCGCATCTTGACCATATCGATGAAGACATTGTGGATTTCGACCTGCAACGACTTCAGGTAGTCGATATCGCCTTCCTTTTCCGGCTGAAAGGGATCGAGGATGACCTTGTTCTCGCCCGCCGTATAGACACGGCGCTCCACGCCGATCTTCTTCAGCATTTCCGGAAAACCGAAACCGCCGGAAACGACGCCGATCGAACCGACGATGGAGGTGGGATCGGCGATGATCTCATCGCCGGCAAGCGCGATCATGTAACCGCCGGAGGCTGCAACATCCTCCACGAAGATCAGGACTTTCTTTTCCTTTTCCTCGGCGAGCTGGCGGATGCGGTTATAGATCATCCGCGCCTGCACCGGCGAACCGCCGGGCGAATTGAGCGAAATGGCGATAGCCGGCGCATCCTTGACGGCGAAGGCCTTTTCCAGAAGCGGCGCATAGGAAGCGAGATTGAGGGCGGGGCGGAACTGGTTGCCGCCGGCCATGATTGCGCCCTGCATGCGCACAACCGGGATGACGAGTTCTTTTTTACGAAAGCGTTTCGGCACCAGATACTTCAGAAAACCCACTACTCAATCCTCGCAGCATTTATCCGTTCGTCAGGGATGTATGTATCGCCCCGGAAAACACAATGGTTTGCGGCCGGCGGAACGGCGATATTTATGACGCGGTCCGGATTGCCCTTACATTACGCGAATAGGCGGCGCGGCCATTGTTCAGGTCATCGACGAAGGGGGTGAAGGCATGGCTGCCGGTCTCATGCATGATGAGCGGCGCGCGGAAGGACAGCCGCGCTCGCGAACCCTTGATGGCGGTGACGAGCATGCGCACCGCGTCCTCGCCAGGGCGCGGGTGGATGAGGGTGATTTCGAGGCCGCCGAAACGGCTGCCGCAGGCGGCGATAATCTCCGCCACCGA
The DNA here is from genome assembly GCF_027498475.1 of Agrobacterium salinitolerans. Classification (NCBI taxonomy): domain Bacteria; kingdom Pseudomonadati; phylum Pseudomonadota; class Alphaproteobacteria; order Hyphomicrobiales; family Rhizobiaceae; genus Agrobacterium; species Agrobacterium salinitolerans. The sequence continues at coordinate 201,671 of NZ_JAPZLN010000001.1, forward strand.
TTGCGGCCTTGAAATCAGGGAAAGCTGCCCGCCCGGCACCATGATCGCGCCCGCCGTCCTGATCCAGTCTTCGAACAGGCCATCGGTCATGGCGTGCGCTTCGGCTTTCAGGGCGTCCGGCGTGCGACGGTCGCCCGCATCATTATAGGGCGGGTTCATGATGACGTGATGGAAATGATCGTCGGGCAATCCGGCCGCGACACGCGCTTTCGCACGCAGCGTCACATCCGCCTCGCACACATTCACCCGCGCGGAAAACGCGGCATTCTCGGGCAATTCGAGGCTGCGGCGAGCAAATTGAACCATTTCCGGCGAGCGTTCATAGAGCGTCACCTGCGCCTTTTCGAGCCGCGCCGCAACCGCCATGCCGGCCGCACCCGCACCCGCGCCGAGATCGGCGATCCGGCAGGCGCGGTCATCCGCCACCAGCGAGGCCAGAAGCATGGCATCCATACCCGCCCTGTGCCCCCTGCCCTTCGGCTGAACGATGTGAAAGCGACCCCGGTGAAAGGCGTCGATGGTTTCGGAAATGCCGTCGCTCACCGCCGTTCACGCCTCTTCGTTGCGCAGCTCGTCGCCGAGCCCGGCATCGATGAGAATGCGGCGGGCCTGATCGGCCCGATCTTCCTCCACCAGAAACCTGCGCGGCAAAAGACCGAGCGATCCCTCCAGAATGCTCATCGCCTGATCGGCGATGAGGCAATGGATGCCGGCATCCCTCATCAGGCTTTCAGCGAAGGAGAGCAGCACGGCGTCGTTGGTTCGGATCAGTTCACGCATGGATAGACCTAAATTCCCATCTTTTTGAATGGCTAGCGGCAATTCGCCCCTTGCCGCGCAAGGCGTCAGTTTTTATTGTCGACTTCAAATTCGAACTGGAGTCCTGTCCCTTGGGCGTCGTCATACCGCTTGAAGAAAGCAAAAACAAACTCGCATCCGTCAAGCCGCTTGTCGATCTGACCCGTCCTGACATGGAACGGGTGAACCAGCTTATCCTTTCCAAGGCCGGTTCCGATGTCCAGATGATACCCGAGGTAGCCAACCACCTCATCTCGTCAGGCGGCAAGCGCCTGCGGCCAATGCTGACGCTCGCCTCGGCCTCGATGTTCGGTTACGAGGGCGATCATCACATCAAGCTCGCCACCAGCGTGGAGTTCATGCACACGGCGACGCTGCTGCATGACGATGTGGTGGATGAAAGCGATCTGCGCCGCGGCAAATCCACCGCCCGCACCATCTGGGGCAACCAGGCGAGCGTTCTCGTCGGCGACTTCCTGCTCGGTCAGGCGTTCCGCATGATGGTGGATGTCGGTTCGCTGGATGCGCTCGACGTGCTGTCCACAGCCGCTTCGGTGATTGCCGAAGGCGAGGTGTTGCAGCTTTCGGTCGCCAAGAACATGGAAACCACCGAAGACGATTATCTGCAGGTGATTCGCGCCAAAACGGCCGCCCTTTTTGCGGCGGCGGCGGAAGTCGGCCCCATCGTCGCCAAGACCGACAAGGCGACCCGCAGCGCGCTGAAATCCTACGGCATGAATCTCGGCCTCGCCTTCCAGCTGGTCGACGATGTCCTTGACTACGGCGGAAAGTCCGCCGATCTCGGCAAAAATACCGGTGACGATTTCCGCGAAGGCAAGATCACCCTGCCGGTCATCCTCTCCTATCGTCGCGGCACGCAGGATGAGCGCGCTTTCTGGCGCACGGCCATCGAGAAGGGCGAAAGCAGCGACGCGAACCTCGAAAAGGCGCTTGGCCTGATCACCAAATATAACGGTCTTGGCGACACGATCGGCCGCGCCACGCATTACGGCACCATTGCCCGCGACGCGCTGGCGCCCCTGCCGCAGAGCCCCTGGAAAGATGCGCTTCTGGAAGTAATCGACTTCTGCATCGAGCGTCTGAACTGACGCCGCAGGCCGAACGAATGGCGGATGGAAAAGACCGTCCGCCCAATGTTCCAGGCCAGCTTCTTCGCAAGGCGTGATTGTGGCCGGGGCCATAATTTCTTGCGGGGCTGCTTCAAAAAAGCCATTCTATCGTGACCAACAATGGAAACTGATTTTTCCGTGCTTCTGCACAAAGGCAAAGGTTCCCTCATGCGGCGTAAACCAGCACTCCGTCTTCTCTGCAGCGCGGCTCTTGCCGCTGCTCTCGCAATCGGCGCGGGTGCAAGCCCCGGCTTTGCGGAGACGAAGGCGACACCGGAAAACAAGGCTGTTACGTTCGATCCGGCCAAGGTGAACACCTTCTCCGGCGCCTTCCTCGCCGGGCGCAATGCCGATGTCGATCAAGATTATCCCACCGCGATTTCGCTTTATAAAAAGGCGCTGGAATTCGATCCAGCCAATACGGAAATCCGCCAGCGGCTGATGATCGCCGAACTTCTGAGCGGCAATTTCGAGGCTGGCGCGAAGATCGCCGATTCGATGAAGGACGATACCTCGGTGGAGCGCGTGACGACCATCGTGCGCGGTCTCGACGCCATCAAGGACAAGGAATTCGCCAAGGCCGAGAAAATTCTGAAATATAACGGTCCGAACGATCTCGACCGCATGGTCAATACGCTTTTGACGGCATGGGCGCGCGCCGGTTCCGGCAAGCCGAAGGAAGCGCTGGCGCTGGTCAATAATATGAAGGGCCCGGGCTGGATTTCGATCTTCCAGAAATATAATGCGGCGGCCATCGCCCTTGTTTCCGGCAACAATGAAGCGGCCCGTAAAAGCCTCAACGAAGCGGTAACGGACCGCGAAGGCGGGGCAACCGCCTCCGATACCTATATGCGCGCGGTGATGGCGCTTGCCCGGCTGGAGGCTTCCGCCGGCAACAAGCAGAAGGCGCTGGATGCGATTGCGGTCGGGGACACTTTCGCGCCGAATTACGCGCCGCTGAAGGCGCTTCGCCAGTCCATCGAAAACGGTGAAAAGCCGGAACAGCAGATCACCAATGCCGTGGAGGGCGCCGCCAGCGTCATGTTCTCCATCGCCGGCGCGCTGAACCGCGAAGGCGCCGAAGAGATCGTGACGCTTTATCTGCAGACGTCGCGCGCGCTCGATCCGAAAAGCCCGGATACGCTCATCCTTCTCGGCGGCCTTTCAGAAGCGCTGAAACAGCCTGACCGCGCCATTGCCTTCTATCGCGAGGTGCCGAAGGATTCGCCGATGTATCGCATCTCCGAGCTGCAGCTCGGACTGACGCTCGCGCAGACGGGCAAGGTGGACGAGGCGCGCAAGCATCTCAAATCGCTGCTCGAATCCGACCCGAAGGACATCCGTTCCTATCTCGCCTATGGCAGCGTGCTTTCGGACGCCAAGGACTACAAGGCGATGGCCGAGAACTACGACAAGGCCATCGAGGTCATCGGCTCCGTGCCGCAGAAATCCGACTGGTCCATCTTCTTCCAGCGCGGCATCGCCTATGAGCGGCTGAAGGAATGGGACAAGGCAGAACCGAATTTCAAGCGGGCGCTGGAACTGAACCCGGAACAGCCGCAGGTTCTGAACTATCTGGGTTATTCCTGGGTGGACAAGGGGATCAATCTCGATGAAGGCATGAAGATGATCAGCCGTGCCGTCGAGCTTCGGCCGAATGACGGCTATATTGTCGATTCTCTCGGCTGGGCGCATTATCGCCTTGGCGATTTCGATGAAGCCGTGACCGAGCTGGAACGGGCGATCGAACTGAAAGCTGGCGATCCAACCATCAACGACCATCTGGGCGACGCCTACTGGCGAGTCGGCCGCAAGATCGAGGCGGTCTATCAGTGGAACCGCGCATTGATCGGCGACAGCGACGACGTGGACAAGGCCAAGGTGAAGGAAAAGATCGCCAACGGCCTGCCGCCTGTCGAAAAGGATGCCGAAAATACCGCCAAGAAGGAAGTCGCGCCGGTGCCGCCGGCTCCTCCGGCGCCAGCGCCGGCTGCCACTCCGGACAAGAAATCCTGACGCCGCATGCGCGGGCATGAGGTTTCCGGGGCCGCTGAGACCATCGAGGCGGCCCCGGCCAAGATCAATCTGGCGCTGCATGTGACCGGCCAGCGAGCGGATGGGTATCACCTGCTCGAAACGCTGGTGACCTTTACCGAAGCCGGCGACACTATCCGTATTCGCAACGCCGATGCCGACAGTTTCTCCATCTCCGGCCCCTTCGGCGATCTTTTGCGTGCGGGCGATGGCGGCGATAACCTCGTCACCCGCGCCAGGGACCTGTTGCGCGATGCGCTCGCATCGACAGGTCAACCGGCACCCCCGGTTGCCATTCATCTTGAAAAGAACCTGCCGGTGGCTTCCGGCATAGGCGGCGGCTCGGCGGATGCGGCGGCGACACTGCGGGGGCTTTTGCGGCACTGGCGTGCCGCTATCGCACCGGATACGCTTGCACCAATGGCATTGACGCTCGGCGCGGATGTGCCGATGTGCCTTGAGAGCCGATCCTTGATCGCTCGCGGCATCGGCGAGGACATCGAACCGCTCACTGATCTGCCGGAACTATCCATTGTTATGGCCAATCCGCTGAAAGCGGTTTCGACGCCGGAGATTTTCCGGCGATTGCAGAACAAGACCAATCCGCCGCTGCCCGACCCTGCGACGATTGGCTGGATGGATTTTCTTGCCCAAAGCCGTAACGATCTTCAGCCGCCGGCACAGGCGTTGCTGCCGGAAATCGCGGAGATAACCGGGCTGCTGTCTGAAGAAGGGGCGGCCCTTGTTCGCATGTCCGGTTCCGGGGCAACCTGTTTCGGGATTTTTCATTCCTTCGATGCCACCAAAAACGCGGAAACATCGCTTCGGAAAAAACGTCCCGGCTGGTATTTTCACGCAACGCGGACCATTTGAGGGCCGGATATTTCGAGGATAAGGCCATGGCAGGCGATAGACCCTTCATTCCCCTTGGCATTGCGGTTCTGACTGTTTCGGACAGCCGCACGCTGGAGAACGACAAGTCCGGCGATACGCTCGTCGCAAGGCTGGAAGAAGCGGGCCACAGGCTCGCGGCCCGCGCCATCGTGCCTGACGATAAGACGGCGATCGCAGACACGGTGCGCGAATGGACTTTGTCTGAAGGCGTGGACGTGGTCATCACGACCGGCGGCACCGGCTTTACCGGCCGCGACGTGACGCCCGAGGCACTGGAGCCACTGTTCGAAAAACGCATGGACGGGTTTTCCGCACTTTTCCATCGCATTTCCTATGAGAAGATCGGCACCGCCACCATCCAGTCACGTGCGACCGGTGGCGTGGCGAACGCCACCTTCATCTTCGTGCTGCCGGGGTCACCGGGGGCTTGCAAGGATGCGTGGGACGGTATTCTCAAGGCGCAGCTCGACTATCGTCATCTGCCGTGTAACTTCGTGGAAATCATGCCGAGGCTGGATGAGCATTTGAAGCGTGGGGCTGGCGGCGTTTAGATCAACGGATCGAGGGTATGCGGGGCTTTACCCCCCTCTGCCCTGCCGGGCATCTCCCCCTCAAGGGGGGAGATCGATCTGCGGCGATGTCTCGTCCATCTTGAAGCTTGAGAATGAAGCGACAAGAGAGCCTCTTGCCGATCTCCCCCCTTGAGGGGGAGATGCCCGGCAGGGCAGAGGGGGGTAAAGCCCCACGCACATCCGGTTCGCAGACGATGCACGACAAAAAAACCATCACCCCAGATATTTTTTGAAAAACTCCACCGTCCGCTCCCAAGCAAGATCAGCCGCCGCCTTGTCATAACGAGCCGAGGACGTGTCATTATTGAAAGCATGGTTGACGCCGTCGTAAACGAAGATTTCGAAGGTCTTGCCGTTTTCCTCCAGCGCCTTCTTATAGGCGTCGATACCGGCATTGATGCGCTCATCGAGACCCGCATAGTGCAAAAGCAGCGGCGTCTTGATGGCAGGTACATCGGCCGCCGGGGCCTGCTGGCCGTAATAGGCGACGCCGGCATTCAGGCCTGCCGATTTGGTGGCGAAACGGTTGACCAGCCCGCCGCCCCAGCAGAAACCGACAGCACCGACCTTGCCATTCGCCCCCTGCCGCGCCGCAAGCCATACCCGGCCCGCTTCGGCATTGTCGACGGTCGCATCCATGTCGAGACCGCTGAACATCTGCCGCGCCTTCTCCTCATCGGCGGGCGTGCCGCCCTGCGGTGAGAGGAAATCGACCGCAAGCGCCCGGAAACCGGCGAGCGCCACCCGTCTTGCCACGTCACGAATATGATCGTTCAAGCCGCGGTTTTCGTGGATGACGATAACTGAGCCGATGGGACCGGAAGCGGATTTCGGCGTAACGAGGTAACCCTTCATCTCACCGCCGGGGGCGAGATAGGTCACCTCTTCGGCAACGATCCTGTCGTCATCGGCCGCGATGACCGCCGCATGGGCGCTGTTGGCCGAAAGAAGCGGGGCGATGGCCGCCGCAGCAGCACCTGACCCGGCCAGCACGGTGAGCTTTTCCATGAATTTGCGGCGGTCGAGGCTGAGATGGGTATATTCATCGTAAGCGTCGATCATGGCCTGCGTGATCTTGGGCTTGTCCATCGCTCTATCCTCCTTGAACGCGCGGATGCGGAAAGATAGCGCAGATCGCAGGGCGAGGAACGAGGCGGGGGCGAGCGGCGCCACACATTTGCGTGAGCGCCCCCTCCGGTTTTTCACATCAGGCGGCGAGATCCACGACAATACGGCCGTCGATCTTGCCCTCTTCCATGCGGTGGAAGATGTCATTGATGTTTTCGAGCTTGTCCCACGAGAAGTGGGCGGCCACCTTGCCTTCGCCGGCAAAGGTCAGCGCTTCCTCCAGATCCTGCCGTGTGCCAACGATGGAACCGCGTACCGTGATGCGCTTCAGCACCGTGTCGAAAACCGGAATGGAGATGAAGCCCGGCGGCAGGCCGACAAGCGCCATGGTGCCCTTGGAGCGCAGGAAGCCGTAGGCCTGCTCCATGGCCTTTGGCGACACCGCCGTCACCAGCGCGCCGTGGACGCCGCCGGTCGCCTTCTGCACCTGCTCCACCGCGTCAGGCGCGCGACCATTGACGACGACATCGGCTCCGAGCTTTTTCGCAAGCGCCAGCTTGTCATCGAAAATATCGGCGGCAACGACATGCATGCCCATGGCCTTGGCATATTGCACGGCCATGTGGCCAAGCCCGCCAATGCCTGAAATGACCACCCACTCACCGGGCCTGACCTCGGTTTCCTTCAGCCCCTTATAGACGGTAACGCCGGCGCAGAGCACCGGTGCAGCCGGGCCGAAATCGAGATTATCCGGCAGGCGGCCAACGAATTTCGGATCGGCAAGGCCATATTCAGCAAAGCTTCCATTGACGGAATAGCCGGAATTCTTCTGGCTTGGGCACAGCGTTTCCCAGCCCGTGCGGCAGGGAATGCAGCATCCGCAAGCGGTGTAGAGCCAGGGCGTTCCGGCACGGTCGCCTTCCTTGATGCCGGTGACGCCAGCGCCGATCTTGGCGACGTAACCCACACCTTCGTGGCCGGGAATGAAGGGCGGATTGGGCTTGACCGGCCAGTCACCCGTTGCGGCGTGCAGGTCGGTATGGCAAATGCCCGTCGCCTTGTAGTTGATGAGAATCTCACCGGGACCAGGATCCGGTATCGCCACTTCCTCAATGGTCAGCGGTTTTCCAAATGCGCGGACAACCGCCGCCTTCATTGTCTTAGTCATGACATACTCCCTAATCTCTGTCCGCCAGAAATCCTCGACGGCAAGCGGAGATTAGCGGGGATGGGGCGTCATGGAATTGACCCATCGCAAATCGGAGCATTTTGCAAGGCGGGATTGTCTCACTTATGAGGCAACCTCACGGTGCTGATTTATTCCAGTGCCAACCATATGGCGAGCCATGCCCACAGGCAGACGACCAGCGCAAAGCCGATGCCGAACAACGCGCCGCGTTGACGCAGGCGATTGCTGGTGACATGGACATAGGAATGAGCATAACGCGAGAGCACGAACAGCCATGCCAGAACGACGGTGACGATATTGTCCGCATCCGTGATGTAAAGTAGCAGGCACGCAATGTGGAACAGGACCGGCAGCTCGAACTGGTTGGCGATATTGCGGTTCACCAGATAGCTTTCGCGCGCTTCCTCGCCGCGGTCGCGCAGCTTGATCGCGGATTCGCGATCCTTGAAGGTGTATTTGTTACGCCGGACGATCAGGAGCGCGTAAAGCCAGAAGACCAGAAAGACATGGGCGATCATCGGCCAGAACATTGCGGTCGTGGGTGACATGCTTTCTTCTCCAATCATCAAAACGCTCCCCGATCCGGCATGAATCGGGGAGCGCCAAATACTCAGTATCCTTTTACGGATTCGCCTCGAAAGATCAAACCGCGCCGGGGTAGTTCGGGCTTTCGCGGGTGATCGTCACGTCATGGGCGTGGCTTTCGCGCAGGCCCGCGCTGGAGATGCGAACGAAGGTGGCGCGTTCCTGGAATTCCTTGATGTTGCTGCCGCCGACATAACCCATGGCGGCCTTCAGGCCACCGGCCAGCTGGTGCAGCACGCCGGAAACCGGGCCCTTGTAGGGAACCTGACCTTCGATGCCTTCAGGCACGAGCTTCAGTGTATCGCGCACTTCCGCCTGGAAATAACGGTCAGCCGAGCCGCGCGCCATGGCGCCAACGGAGCCCATGCCGCGGTAGGCCTTGAAGGAACGGCCCTGATAGAGGAACACTTCGCCCGGGCTTTCATCCGTGCCGGCAAGCAGCGAGCCGATCATGACGGCGGAAGCGCCAGCAGCGATCGCCTTGGCCAGATCGCCCGAGAACTTGATGCCGCCATCGGCGATAACAGGAATATCAGCCGCATTGGCGACTTCGACCGACGACATGATGGCCGCGAGCTGCGGAACGCCGACGCCAGCAACGATGCGGGTCGTGCAGATGGAGCCGGGGCCGATACCGACCTTGACGCCATCGGCGCCGGCATCGATCAGCGCCTTGGTGCCGTCGGCTGTCGCGACATTGCCGGCGATGATGCGAACCGAGTTCGACATCTTCTTAACCACTGAAACGGCATCGAGCACGCGCTGCGAATGGCCATGCGCGGTATCCACGACCAGAAGGTCGACGCCGGCATCGATGAGGCGCTCCGCGCGCTCGATGGCGTCAGCGCCGACGCTGATAGCGGCGGCGGCGCGAAGACGGCCCTGCGCATCCTTGGTGGCGTTGGGGTTCAACTGCGACTTCTCGATATCCTTGACGGTGATGAGGCCGACGCAATTGCCTTTTCCATCCACCACCAGCAGCTTTTCGATGCGGTGCTTGTGCAGCAGGCGGCGCGCTTCCTGCTGATCGACGCTGCTTTCCTTGACCGTGACCAGATTTTCGCGGGTCATCAGTTCGTAAATCTTCTGCTGCGGATCGGAGGCGAAGCGCACGTCGCGGTTGGTCAGAATGCCGACGAGGCGACCGTTCTTGTGGCCGCCGGACCCGCCGTTTTCAACCACCGGAATACCGGAAATGCCGTGCGCCTTCATCAAGGCCTGTGCTTCTGCAAGCGTCGCATCCGGGCCGATGGTGACCGGGTTGACGACCATACCGCTTTCGAACTTCTTCACCTGCCGGACTTCTTCGGCCTGTTCGATGGGGGTCAGGTTGCGGTGGATGACGCCGATGCCGCCGGCCTGGGCCATGGCGATGGCAAGACGGCCTTCGGTCACCGTATCCATGGCGGAAGAGAGGATAGGCAGGTTCAGATCGATATCGCGGGCAATGCGGGTGGCGATATTCGTCTGTCCCGGCATAACCTCGGAATGTCCGGGTTGCAGCAACACATCGTCAAATGTGAGAGCGTCCAAACCAGTGGGTGTTTGAATGATGCGTGCCATGACCAAATTCCTTCATACTGAAAATGCGTGGCCGTTCCGGAACGAAAAGTTCACCCCGGCGCCCTGCAAGGATTGCTTGGAAGTTGGCGAGGGCTGGTAACACGTTCATGACAGGAAGGGAATAGAAAAAACCCGGAATTGCCTTCCGGGCTTTCTTTGTTGCTGCATTGCAGCAGACGTTATAGCGCGTCGTGTGGGTCCTTGCCCCACACGACGCGCTATAACTGCTTGTTTTTATGCATGTCGTTATCGCAAAACCGCTGAACACTTTTGCGCGACATGCATTAGATGTCGAACTGATAGGATTTCGGCACGAAACGATAGCCCGTATCCAGCTTTTCCGCGTAACCCACCGCCGGGAAAGGCATGTGATACCCAAGGAAAGGCAAGCGGTCAGTGGCGATCATGTCATAGACCTTCTTGCGGGTCGCAGCGGCTGCCGCCTTGTCCATGTCGAACTTCACCTCCCAGTCTGGCTTCTGAAGGGAAAGGACGAAATGGTTGGCCGTATCCGCCGTCAGGATGAGTTGTTTGCCTTCCGATTCGACACGGAAGATCATATGGCCCGGCGAATGACCGAAGGCCGCCACACCGGTAATCCCGGATACGACACTGGCGCCGTCGCCAATGAAGGTCGCCTTGTCCGCCAGCGGCTTGACGTTCGTGAGAACGCCCTTGTGACCGCCTTCCGCGGGCGTGCCGACGCGCTTGTCGTCTGTCCAGAAATCATATTCCACCTGGCCGAACACATAGCGGGCCTTGGAAAAAGCCGGTACGCCCTTCTCCATCAGCCCGCCAATATGATCGCCATGCATATGGGTCAGCACCACCACGGTCACATCTTCCGGCGTATAACCGGCGGCCGCCATGCCTTCGATCAACCGGCCATTGCCCGCACCGCGCCCGGCTTCTCCGAAGCCGGTATCGAACAGCACGAGATCGGTGCCGGTATTGACGAGGACCGGCGAGAAGGAATTGACGAATTGCTCTTTCGGCAGAAAATTGTCTTCCAGCAATTTTCCAACCGTCTCGGGCGATTGATCCGTGCCGAAGGTCTCGCCGGGATTGGGGGCCGCGCGTGCGCCATCCTTCACCACCAGCACTTCGAAATTGCCGAGCTTGAAGCGGTTGGTTTCAGGTGGCATCGCGTGTTCTATCTCCATGGAAGTCTGCGGCTGGCTGGTCTGGGCATTTGCGCTGCGCGCCATCAAAATTGGCGCACCGAGAACGCTTGCGCCCGCCGCACCGATGAGGCCACGTCTGCTCATGCTGAAGGATTTGGTCATTATCTTACTCCCGATATCGCCAACTGGCCGTGATTGCCAACTGAACTCACCCAACTGACAATAGAGCGAGAAAGTTGCAAGAAAACCGGCCTCACGCAGGTTTGATCGGAACTTGAAAAATTGATAATTAACGTGTTGGCAAGCCGGGTTATCAGGCGTAGGAGGAACGGCGATATCCTTTGTCGCAGCGGAAAGCCGCAGGCAGCCTCAATGAACCGCATCATTCCACTCATCCTGGCAGTCGCTCTCTTTATGGAGCAGATGGACTCCACCGTCATCGCCACCTCGCTTCCGGCAATTGCCGCCGATCTTCATGTCGGCCCGATCACGCTCAAGCTCGCATTGACGGCCTATATGGTGGCGCTGGCGATCTTCATTCCCATCAGCGGCTGGATGGCCGACAAATATGGCGCGAAGAAAATCTTCCGTTTCGCCATCGGCGTTTTTGTGGTGGGGTCGATCTGCTGCGCGGTGTCGTCCTCGGTGTTCGAATTCGTACTTTCGCGTTTTTTGCAGGGCATGGGCGGGGCCATGATGACGCCCGTCGGACGTCTCGTGCTTTTGCGCACGACCAAACGCAGCGAACTCGTCTCCGCCATGGCGCTGCTGACGATCCCCGGGCTCGTCGGACCGCTCACCGGACCGCCCATCGGCGGTTTCATCACCACCTATTTTTCATGGCACTGGATTTTCCTCATCAACGTGCCGATCGGTATCATTGGCATCTGGCTGTCGACGATCTTCCTGCCGGAAATCGAAACGACAAATCCGCCGCCGATGGACGGTAAGGGCTTCGTGCTTTCAGGCATAGCCGCCTCCGGCGTGGTGTTCGGCCTCTCCGTCGTCAGCCTGCCCGCGCTGCCGCCGGCAATCGGCATCGCCTCGACCATCATCGGTTTCATCTGCGGTTTTCTTTATCTGCGCCACGCCGCACGGCACCCTGCCCCCATTCTGGATTTTCGCATCTTTCAGAACGCGACCTTCCGGGCGGCTTCCGTCGGCGGCACCGTTTTCCGCATTTCCACGGGCGCCATACCCTTCCTGATGCCGCTGATGCTGCAGATCGGTTTCGGGCTGAACCCGTTCCAGTCGGGCATGATCACCTTTGCCGGCGCAATCGGCGCGATCACCACGAAATTCATGGCCAAGCGAGTGTTTGCGGCAACCGGATTTCGCTCGACGCTGATCGGTGCCGGCATCGTCGGCGCCTGCACGACGCTTGCCAACAGCTTCTTCACCCCGGAAACGCCTTATCCGCTGATCATGATCTTTCTGGTGACGGCAGGATTTGCCCGGTCCTTCTTCTTCACCGGGTCGAATGCGCTCAGCTATTCCGATATCGAGGACAGGCAGGCCAGCCAGGCGACCTCGATGGCGTCGGTGCTGCAACAGATCAGCCTGGCAGTGGGCGTGGCTTTCGCCGCCTCCATTCTGGAAGTCAGCAGCACGATGTCCGGCACGCACCTGCAGCTCGCCGATTTCCACATCGCTTTCACTATCGTCGCACTGGTATCGCTGTTCGCCATAGTGCCGATCATCCGCATGGACGGCAATGCCGGGGCGGCCGTCTCCGGCCACCGCGGCAAGGTCTCGCAACCGGCGGAGTGATTAAAGCGTCCTTTGTGCGCCCGTTTGGGCGTACAAAGGACGCTTTAACTCTTTGAATCTGGGCACCGTTACGGACAAAAATCGAATATGGCTTTCTGTCCGATGCGCTAGTCTTCGGAAGCCTCTCCGGCCTCCATATCGACCTGCGGCGCGTTCTTGCGGCCCTTGAAGTGTTTGGCAAGCAGGAACATTTCCACCGACTCCGAACGTGACGAGGCCGGTTTGATATGCAAGACCTGCTTGAAGTTCTTCTTGAGCATGTCCAGCAGCTGCTTTTCCGTGCCGCCCTGGAAGGTCTTGGCAAGGAAGTGCCCGCCCTCCGCCAGCACCTGAACGGCAAAATCGGCCGCGACTTCGCACAGATGCATGGTGCGGATGTGGTCGGTCTTCTGGTGCCCGGTGGTGGGCGCGGCCATATCCGACAGCACCAGATCAGGCGTACCGCCGACGGCCTCCATCAGCTTTTCCGGCGCGCTCGGATCGAGGAAGTCCAGCTGCAGGATTTTCACGCCGGGAATAGGATCGATCTCGAGGAAATCGATGGCCGCAACGCGAATGTCATCTTCTGTCGAATCCGTCACCTTTGAGGCGATCTGCGACCAGCTGCCGGGTGCGGCGCCAAGATCGATGATGCGGCGTGCGCCCTTCAGAATCTCATGCTTGTCGTTGATTTCCAACAGCTTGAAGGCGGCGCGGGCGCGATAGCCCTCAAGCCTGGCGCGCTGCACATAAGGGTCATTGATATGACGTTCCAGCCAGCGGCGCGACGAGGCCTTTAGCTTGGTCTTCTTGACCTTCTGGCCGATCTTGCGGCCGGTGCGGTTGTTGCTTGTCGGCGCCTTGCTCATGTCAAACCTTCCGTCCTGTCCTGCCGTGCCATCTGCATGCGCCTTATCCGGTTGCGCCGCCATGCGCCGTCATCCGCCATCATATCCGTCAGCAGGCCTTCGCGAAGGCCGCGATCCGCCACGCGCATGCGCCGCGCCGGCCAGCGGCGGCGAATGGCCTCAAGGATGGCGCAGCCGGCCAGAACCAGATCGGCCCTGTCAGGCCCGATGCAGGCATTGGCAGCGCGGCCCGCGAAATCCCATGCCAGAAGCTTGTCCTGCATGGCCGTCACCTCGGCATCGGAAAGCCAGAGGCCATCCACCTTGCGGCGGTCATAGCGTGGCAGATCGAGATGGACGCCGGCAAGCGTCGTCACGGTGCCCGAGGTCCCGATCAGGTGAAAATCCTCGTGATGGGTCTGCGGCGCGAGAGGCGGGCAGTGGAAGGCGTCGAGCAGCCCTTCGACTTCCCCCACCATGGCGGCGAAAACATCCGGCGTCACATCGCGCCCGCCATGACGTTCCGAAAGCGTGACGACACCGACCGGCAACGAGGTCCAGTGGGTGATGTGATTGGCGAGCCGGTTCGAGCGATTTTCCCCGACCTTGATAACGGCGATTTCCGACGATCCGCCACCAATATCGAACAGCACGACAGAGCGCGCTTCGCGCCCGACAAGCGAGGCGCAGCCGGACACCGCAAGGCGAGCTTCAGTCTCGCGGCTGATGATTTCGAGCTTCAGTCCCGTCTCCCGCGTAACTCGCGCCAGAAACTCCTCGCCATTCGACGCAGCGCGGCAGGCCTCGGTGGCAATGAGCCGCATGCGCCTGATCGGACGACCGGAAAGCTTCGCGGAGCAGACTTTCAGCGCCTCGACAGCTCGATCCATGGCGTCGTCGGAAAGCCGGCCGCTCGACACCAGCCCCTCGCCCAGCCGGACGATGCGCGAAAAGGCGTCGACGACCCGAAACTGGCCGGGCCTCGTCGGCTGCGCGATTAGAAGCCGGCAATTATTGGTGCCGAGATCGAGCGCCGCATACATATCCGCCGGCGGCTCCTGGCCATGCTCGTGCTGGCGACCGGCATGGCGGGCGGATAGTTCGGATTGCCGATGCGGGTCCTGCCCGACCCCTCCTGCCCGGCCGTTCTGCTTGCCAACGTGTTTCGGCGCATGGGTGGGAACGAGCGGACGACCCTGTGGATCGCGATGACCACGCTTGCGGTGGCGCGACTTTCGCCCTGCGCCCGGCGGCACGGAGGATGGATTGGCAGCATCTGTTGCAGCTGAACCCTGCGCCTGCACGGTGGAAGCTGGGGCAGCCTGCTGAGAAGCACCCTTGCCGCGAGAGCGCCTGCGACGCTTTCTCTTGCGCGGCTCGGCATCCGGCTCAAGAGCCGATACGTAGGAGGAACCGGCCGGAACATCTGCGGCAACATCATGCGACAGCACAGCAGCGTCACGGGGCTGACCGTCACGCTTGTGTTTCTTGCCACGACGGGATCGCTTCGCTTTCCCTTTGTTCGCCACCGACGCCCCTTGTTCCGACGGCTTTGGGCCGTTTCCGGGGTCGATCACTGTCTTGTCCATTTCGCCGCGCACAAGCGTAGACGCTATGCTGCTGGCTTTCATAAGGTTTCGTTGGGCCGACAATACCAGCGCAAGCGATTTTAGCCAAATGGTTTTTGGCAGGCGTCTTGTGGGAAGGGCTGATGCCTCGCCAAGGCTGGGCGAGCATCGTCACGATCGCGGCTATGATTTCCGGATGCTTTCGAAATCGGAAGGCAGGTCAGCTCGTCGCCGGGCCTTGCGCGGACACCCACAAGTCATGAAACGTCACCAATGTGGAGAAAATACTCCCCTCTCCCGGTAAGTCCTTGTGACATATAAACTTACTGGGAGAGGGGAATGGTACGGTTGAGTGGGGTCGAACCACCGACCTCAGGTGCCACAAACCTGCGCTCTAACCAACTGAGCTACAACCGCACATGAAACGCCGAAGCGGCGTCACGGGGGGTGACATAAAAGGTGTTTTGCCCATTTGCAAGTGCCTGTTCGAATTTTGCGAAAAAAGGCGAAGAAAGGCAAGCTCTTTTCAATGGGCCGGATTGTCACTAAGAGGCCGCGGCGGCCTGTTGACGTTAACTCTATTTGGCGATTCATCCGGCGGATGGTGGACCGGATCGCCCTGTGAAGTTATTTAAAATTCTGTTAACGTGATGCCTCGGCGGGTTTACGTTTAGAGCTTCATGAGGAAGCCGAAAGCCCGCGAGGTCCGGTAGTGCCAGAATAGGTTTCGACATGCCCGCCGTCCAGTATCCCTTTATCGATATCGCAGTGCATGAACGGGTGCGTGACGGTTTCGGGCGCGGCGAGGCCATGGCGTTGTTCTCGCTCGACCTTAAAAACGCCCTTTGGGCCAATGGCCGGGGTGCGGCGCTGTTTGGCACGCCGATGGTCTATGATTTTCTGGAACAGGGCCCGAAACCGCAGGACGTGACCTTCCGGCAACTGGCGGCCGCGGCGGCGCGGCTTTCCAAAGCGGGCGACAGCCTGCCGTTTACCATTCGCATCACCTCGGGTTTCCGCAGCCTTGCCGTTACCGCGCGCGCGGAAGTCATCGAGGCCGAACCCGGCCAGCCCGCCATCCTGTTTTCCGCCCTCACCGATCAGGCCGCACCCGACACGGCGGAATGCGCCCGGCGCATGATCGAAGGGTTCGACGACCCCGATATCCATATGGCGGTTCTGAACGGCGAGAACGAGATTGTCGCTGCTTCCCCCGGCTTTTCTTCTCTCGGTATTACGCCCCACACAGCGCGGACGCTGGTGAAGATGGCGGCCGGACAGCCCGGCCATCTCGTCAAGCGGCCAGTGCCGACCGGCAAGGGTTATCTGCCCGCGGCCACCGGCCAGATCGCGACATCGCCCGAACTGAACCTGATGTTCGTGGTCGAAACCGCGCTGGGCACACTCGATCCCGTCAATGGTTTTTTCGAAGACAGGCCGCAGGAAGCGCCAGCCCTGCCGGTTGCGGAGACCAAGACTGTTGCCGCTGCAACCTCCTTCGATTCCGTGCTCGACGCTGTTGCCGGCATTGAGGATGTGGAAGAGGTACAGGAACTGCCGGCCGATCCCGAAGAAGAAGCGCCAGCGCAGCAGGATGACGACAGCGTCCTGTCCCTGCCGGAAGACGAAACGGAAACCCCGGCGGCGCTTTCCGCACAGGACGCCGACACCGCTGCGAATGTGGCGATGACGGACGACATCGCCGATCTTTTCGAACTCGATGAGGATGAAGCAGAAGCGCCCTTAACCGAGCGGGCAATCGCCGATGCCCCTGCCGAAGAAGCCCGGGCCGAAGAAAACGCAGTTGCTTACGATGAAATCGTCGAAACCGCGCCCTCAGAAGCTGCTCCTGCGGCGGATGAGGAGGTAGCGGCGGAGACGGAGACCGAAGAGACGGATGTCGGCGCTGGCGCAGAAGCGCAGCCTTTTGTTTTCAATGCCGGTGCGCGCGCTTCCCGTTTCGTCTGGAAAATCGATGCGGAAGGACGCTTCAGTTCGATCTCGCATGAATTCGCGGAGGCGGTGGGCGCCAAGGCGGCTGCCGTTGAAGGCATGGGCTTTGCCGATGTCGCGGCCCTGTTCAATCTCGATCCGGACGGCAAGATCCGCGAGCTTCTCGGCCGACGCGACACATGGTCGGGCAAGACGATCTACTGGCCGGTGGAAGGCACATCGCTGATGGTGCCGATCGATCTTGCCGCCCTGCCCACCTATACGCGCTCCCGCGAATTCGACGGTTTCCGCGGTTTCGGCATCGTGCGGCTTGCCGACGCCGCCGAAGACCCGCATGCCACCGGCCTGACCTTCCTCAACGGCGAAGAGGCAGATCCGGCGGAAGCCCTGCCGCAGCACGCCATCGAGGATGAAAGCCACGAATTGCTGGCCTTTATCGATGAGGATGACGACGCGGCGCAAGACGCAAGTTCCACCGCTGATGATGAGGCCCCGGTAACGCAAGCCGATGCGGCGGATGGTGCATCGGACGTGGTTTCGGCAGAAGAACAGCACCATGATTATACCCCGCCGGAATTCGAAGCGCCGGTTGCGGCGCCCGCTCTGGAACCGGACTATTCCGACAAGGTCGTCCATCTGGAGGAGCGCCGCTCGCGCTCCCGCGAGGGGCTGACCGCAGGCGAGCAGGCCGCCTTCCGCGAAATCGGCAGAGCCCTTGCGCCGGCCGATGCTGCTTGCGAAAAAGACCGGGAAACGGATGAGGAGGCCATTTCCGCTGAGCCGATCATGCAGGATATCCAGCGGAATATCGATGCGGATGCTTCGGAAAGCGCACCCTCCGAAACGGAAAATGACGGCAATAAAACCGAGCCCGCGGAGGAAGACGATCTTTTCGCCGATTATGTTCGTGGCGAGCAGCCTGCGGCCATTCTTGCACCCGCGGATGAAAGCGGTTCCGACGAAAAGCAGGAACCTGCGGCTGACGAGCGGCCGGCTGCCGATATTGCCGCCGCCATGGTCAGCCCGTCCGTTCGCCCCGCGAATGCCTTGACGGCCGAGACGCTGGACCAGATGCCCGTGGCGCTTCTGGTGCATGCCGGCGACAGGCTGATCCACGCCAATCCGGATTTCCTGCGCTTGACAGGCTATGGTTCTCTCGACGAACTCGAAGAGGTGGGGGGTCTGGAAGCGCTGCTGCAGCGGCAGGAGCTGGAAGAAATGCCGGACAATGAAGGCGGCATGGTGGTCGTGAGCGCCGAAAACGACATCATTCCCGTCAAGGCGCGGTTGCAGTCTATCCGCTGGGAAGAGACCAAGGCGCTGATGCTGTCTTTGGTGCCGCTTGAGGAAAAGCAGGCGCCGGTTGCAGCAGCCAACGAAAATATTGCCACTGGCGACGCCGAAGGTGCGGAAGCAGGCAGCCTCTCCCTGTTGCAGGGGGAAGTGGAGGAGCTGCATTCCATTCTGGAAACAGCCACCGACGGGGTTGTGCTTCTGGGAGACGAAGGCGAAATCCGCTCGCTCAACCGTTCCGCCAGCGCGCTGTTCAACTATGACAATGCTGAAATCGCCGGCAAGCCTTTCGTCACCCTCTTTGCCCATGAGAGCCAGCGCGCCGTGCTGGATTATCTCTCCGGCCTTGCCAATAACGGTGTCGCCAGCGTGCTGAACGACGGCCGCGAAGTGATCGGCCGCGAAGCCTCCGGCGGCTTCCTGCCGCTGTTCATGACCATCGGCCGGCTAAAATCCTCGCATGGCTATTGCGTGGTTATCCGCGATATCACGCAGTGGAAGCGCACGGAAGAAGAACTGCGCAACGCCAAGCGGGCTGCGGAAACCGCCAATGCCCACAAGACTGATTTCCTGGCGCGCGTCAGCCATGAAATCCGCACGCCGCTCAACGCCATCATCGGTTTCTCCGACATGATGGCGACCGAGCGTTTCGGGCCGATCGGCAATCCGCGTTATGTGGAATATGCCAATGATATCGGCCGTTCGGGCCGGCATGTGCTCGACATCGTCAACGATCTGCTCGATATCTCCAAGATCGAGGCCGGGCAGATGGATGTGGATTTCATTGCAGTGCCGCTTAATGAAACGGTGGCCGAGGCGGTCTCGCTGGTGCAGCCGCAGGCCAATAACCAGCGCGTCATCATCCGCACCGCGCTTGCGCAATCCGTGCCGCAAATCGTCGCCGACCTGCGTTCGATCAAGCAGATCGTGCTGAACATCCTGTCCAACGCCATCCGCTTCACGCCTTCCGGCGGCCAGATCGTGGTGTCCACCGCCTATGAGGCCAATGGCAGCGTGTCGCTGCGCATTCGCGACACCGGCATCGGCATGACCCGGGCGGAACTGGAACAGGCGATGAAGCCGTTCCGGCAAGTGGCTTCGTCCGGCAAGCGTGTACGCGGTGACGGCACCGGACTCGGCCTGCCGCTGACCAAAGCCATGGTGGACGCCAACCGGGCGAATTTCTCCATCACCTCCACGCCGAATGAAGGCACGCTGGTGGAAATTACCTTTCCGTCGCAGCGGGTTCTTGCCAACTGAGGCCATGCGGGCGTAGCAATGCGAGAGCCGCCGGCACCATGGTCGCCGGTTGAGGCCTTTGCACGACAGTAGACTGGCATGTCCATGACGGTTTCCCTTCCGGCAACAAGACGCTTCTCGGTGTTGCCCATCACGGCGGTCATCGTCGCGGCCATTGCCGCCATGCCCATTCTGGCGATCTTCTGGCTGGCGCTGACGGGCACCACGGAGGGATGGCAGCATCTTCTCGTCAATGTCCTGCCGCGCGCCGGGTTTCGCACCTTCATGTTGCTGGGGCTGACGGCCGCGACGACGGCTTTCTTCGGCATCGTCTGCGCCTGGCTTGTCACCACCTTCGAATTTCCACTGCGGCGGTTATTGTCCGCGGCGCTCGTCCTGCCGCTCGCCATCCCTTCCTATCTCGCCGCCTATGCGTTTGGCGAGTTTCTCGACTTTACCGGCCCGGTGCAGAGCGCGTTGCGCGCCGCTTTCGGGTATCACAGCATCCGCGATTACTGGTTTCCGGACATACGATCGCTTGGCGGCGCCGTGATCGTACTGAGCTCGGTCCTCTATCCTTACGTTTATCTCTCGGCCCGCGCCGCCTTTTCCATGCAGGGACGGTTTGCGGCCGAAGCGGCCCGCACGCTTGGCGCAAAACCGCTGAACGTGTTCTTCTCCGTGCAATTGCCGATGGCCCGGCCGGCCATCGCCATCGGGCTGTCTCTGGTCCTGATGGAAACGCTGAACGATATCGGCGCGGTTGAATATCTCGGCGTTCAGACGCTGACTTTCACCATCTACGAAACCTGGCTCAATCGCGGCAACCTCGCCAATGCGACGCAGATCGCCGCCGTCATCCTCGTCATCGTCGGTGCGCTGATCGTCATCGAGCGCAATGCGCGGGAAAAGCAGCGTTTCGGCGCGCCGAAAGCGACAAGCATGGCGCAGCGCCACCGGCTGAAGGTGCTTGCCGGCTGGCGGCGCTGGGGCGCGAGCCTTCTATGCTTCGTTCCCGTGGCGAGCGGCTTTTTGATTCCCGTCATCGTGCTGGGCGGTTACGCCACCAGAAGGCTCGATGCGCTGTTTGCGCCGAAGCTTCTGAAAGCACTCGGACACAGTCTCGAAGTCTCGCTTTCTGCCGCCTTCGTGACCCTGATTGCCGCTTTCGTGTTTTCCTATGCCATCCGCACCGAGCGCTCGCGCCTCTCAAAAGTGGCGGCGCGCCTCGGCTCCATGGGATATGGCGCGCCGGGAACCGTGCTTGCCATCGGCGTCCTCATTCCGCTGGCCAGCCTCGACAATGGCGTCGACAGCTTCATACGCGCACATTTCGGCTTTTCCACCGGGCTGCTGCTCTCCGGCACCGCCTTCGCCATCATCTACGCCCATGCCGTGCGCTTCATGACCATGGCGGAAGGCACGCTCGATGCCGGTTTCCAGAAGCTTTCGCCGCATATCGACATGGCCTCGCGGACGCTTGGGCGCAACCGGACACAGACGCTGTTCAAGGTGCTGTTGCCCAACATGCGGCCCGCAGCGCTGACGGCTTTTCTGCTCGTCCTGATCGAATCCATGAAGGAACTGCCGGCCACCATCCTGCTCCGGCCTTTCGGCTTCAACACGCTGGCCACGCTGGTTTATGAGGATGCGTCGCGCGCAAGGGTGCAGGATGCGGCCGTGCCAGCGATCATCATCATCATTGCCGGACTTATTCCCGTGCTTCTCGTCTCGAAATCCATGGATCATCCCGAAAATCGCTGAGTGGCGCGAGCCTTTGCGGCAAAAAGAAAGGCGGCCTTGCGGCCGCCTGAATGAGTTGTGCTTTTCAACGAGAGAAAGGGGGACAATCTCGCCATATGGAAATTATCAGTCCCGGCTATCAAAAATTTGACGGCCCTGCGTTGGGTTTACTTTCCGCCAACTCCTATTAACAAGCGGTTAAAACCAAAATCGATCAATTACCCACGAAAATTCCTATTCTGAGACCGTAAAACGCCGAAACTAAATTAACAGCTTCTACTTTTCTCGCGATTTCAACAGTAACGCGTAAAAATTGACGCAGGATATTCGATCAGTTCCGTGCCGCCGCATGTTCATCCCGCATCCGCTGCAATTCCGTGCGTTTGGAAGCGATGGAGGCGACAATCACGCCGATGGTGACGAGCCCGATCAGGATCGTGCAGATGGCGTTGATTTCCGGCGTTACGCCGAGGCGAACCTGCGAATAGATCTTGATCGGCAGCGTGGTTGCGCCGGGGCCGGTGGCGAAGCTGGCGATCACCAGATCGTCCAGCGACAGCGTGAAGGCCAGCATCCAGCCGGCGATGACGGCGGGAAAAATGAGCGGCAGGGTGATGCGGAAGAAGGTCTTGACCGGTGGGCAGCCAAGATCGAGCGCTGCTTCCTCAAGACTGCGATCGAAGGTCAGGAGCCGCGACTGCACGACAATCGCCACGTAACACATGGTGAAAGTCGTATGGGCTATAACCACCGTCCAGAAACCGCGATCCACTCCGACGGCCACGAAGAGCAACAGGAGCGACAGGCCGGTGATCACTTCTGGCATGACGAGCGGCGCATAGATCATGCCGGAAAACAGCACCCGGCCCGGAAACCGCGCGAACCGCGTCAACGACAGCGCCGCAAGCGTTCCGAGAATTGTGCCGATGGTGGCGCTGAGGATACCGACGCGCAACGTCACCCAGGCCGCATCCATCAGCCCCTGGTTCGACCACATGGAGCGATACCATTGCAGCGAAAAGCCGCCCCAGACGGTGACGAGCTTCGAGGCGTTGAAGGAATAAACGATCAGGATGATGATCGGGATATAAAGAAAGGCAAAACCGAGGGTGAGGACGGTAGTGTCGAATTTTCCACGCTTCATGGCCTCACCCCGCCTTCTTCTGCTGGTTCTGGAAGATGGCGATGGGCACCACCAGCAAGATGAGAAGCAGCACGGCGACGGCGGATGCCAAGGGCCAGTCGCGGTTGCCGAAGAATTCCGTCCACAACGTCTTGCCGATCATCAGCGTCTGGGCGCCGCCAAGCAGATCGGGGATGACGAATTCCCCTGTTATCGGAATGAAGCAGATCATCGATCCGGCCACGACGCCCGGCAGCGACAGCGGGAAGGTAATCTTCCAGAAAGCTTTCCATGGCGGGCAACCGAGATCGGCCGCCGCTTCCAGCAGTGTATTGTCGAGCTTTTCCAGCGCCGAATAGAGCGGCAGCACCATGAAGGGCAGATAGGAATAAACGATGCCGATGAAGATCGCCGTCTCGGTGCGGAAGATGTTGACCTGCTGGTCCGGCCCCAGAAACCCGAGCCACTGAAACAGCACCGTCAGTAGACCTTCGGGCTTCAGAATACCGATCCAGGCGTAAACGCGGATCAGGAACGAGGTCCAGAACGGCAGGATAACCAGCATTACCAGCGTCGGGCGGACGGATGATGGCGAACGCGCCATGGCAAGCGCCATGGGATAACCGATCAGCAACAACAGGAAGGTGGAGATGAGTGCGATGCGCAACGACGAAAGATAAGCGTCGATATAGAGCGGGTCTTCCGTCAGAAACAGGTAGTTTTCGAAATCCAACTGCGAGAAAAACGCGCCGAGCTTCGAAAACCCTTCGAAGACCGGCGTATAGGGCGGCATGGAGATTGCCGTATCCGACAGCGATATTTTGAAAATGATGAAAAAGGGCGCTGCGAAAAACAGCAGCAGCCAGACATAGGGAACCGCGACGACCAGCCAGCGCCAGAGGCTTTGCCGGTTTTCAGGAGTGGTGATCGCCATCGAAACCTCCCTCAGCGCGTCAGGACGAGGCCGGAATCCGGCTTCCAGTTCAGCCACACCATATCGCCAAAGGTGATCGGGCGATCCACGAGACGCGAGACATTCGCCTGCGCGGCGCGGATGACGCGGCCATCGGCAAGCTTGACGATGAAGACGGAGAAGTCCCCGAGATAACCGATATCCCAGACCTCGCCATAGGCGGAATTGATGCTGCTATCGGCGGGCTGGTCGAGCGAGATGCGGACTTTTTCGGGGCGGATGGCGAAAGCCACCTGGCTGCCGATCGCGGCAGCACATTCCTGCTCCACCGCCACCTTCAGCCCTTCGCAATCCAGCGTCACCGGGCCGGGCTTGCCGATATCGGAGGCATTGGCGACGACATTGGCGTCAAAAATATTGATATCGCCGATGAAATCCGCCACATAGCGGCTATTCGGCGCTTCATAAATCTCGGCTGGTGTCGCCACCTGCACGACATTGCCCTTGTCCATGACCGCGATGCGGTCCGAGACCGTCATCGCTTCTTCCTGATCGTGGGTGACGATGAGGAAGGTAAGGCCGAGATTGGTCTGGATATCCATCAGTTCGAATTGCGTTTCCTCGCGCAGCTTCTTGTCGAGCGCACCGAGCGGTTCATCCAGCAGAAGCACCTTGGGCCGCTTGGCAAGCGAGCGGGCAAGCGCCACACGCTGGCGCTGGCCACCGGACAGCTGGCTTGGCTTGCGTTTGGCAAATTCACTGAGTTTGACGAGCCGCAGCATTTCCTCGACGCGGGCGGAAATGTCCGCCTTGGGCAGGCCGTCCTGCTCCAGACCGAAAGCGACGTTCTTTTCCACCGACATATGCGGGAAAAGCGCGTAGGACTGGAACATCATGTTGGTGGGCCGCTTATAGGGCGGAACGCCGGAAATATCCTTGCCCTGCAGCAGGATGCGGCCCTCGGTCGGTTCCTCGAAACCGGCCAGCATGCGCATCAGCGTGGTCTTGCCGCAGCCGGAGGGGCCGAGCAGCGAGAAGAACTCGCGTTCATAGATATCCAGCGTCAGATTGTTGACGGCGACGAAATCGCCAAAACGTTTGGTGACGTTTTCAAAGCGGATGAAGGGCACCGCATCGGGATTGTCCCAAGGGCTAAATTTGCGTTTGACCGGTCCAAGTGTCTTTGCCATGCCCGCCCCGTTTCACCCAAGAACCCATCGACAACCTATACGACCAGGAGGCCGTATCGATGCCATTCCACTGTCTTCATTCCTGTTCCCCGGAACAAACCCGAGGATGTCACAGGGAACCAGCCAACCCAAGTCCTTGGGCTGAAAAGACTTCATCTGACCTGACAGACGTCAGGTCGCTGGCAACTGTGGCAAGCACAGGAATGGGGGTGGATAGAATCCACCCCATCCCAAATCTGCTTAGCTACCGGTCTTTATCTGCGTCCAGACGCGGTTCAGGACACGCTGTTCCTTCGGTCCATAGGGCGAGATGGTGAAGAGCTTCTTCAGCGTCTCGGCATCGGGATAGACCGCCGGGTTCTTGACGACGGACTCATCCATCACCGCCTGCGCCGCCAGATTGCCATTCGCATACTGAACATAGTTGGAGGCCTTGGCGATGACTTCTGGCCGCATCAGATAGTTGATGAAGGCGTGGGCTTCCTCGACATTCTTGGCATCCGCCGGGATGGCAAGGTTGTCGAACCACATGTAGGTGCCTTCCTTCGGAATGACGTAGTTCACCTCGACGCCGTTCTTGGCTTCCTCGGCGCGGCTCTTCGCCTGCAGGATATCGCCCGACCAGCCGATGGTGATGCAGCTGTCGCCGTTCGCCAGTTCATCGATATAGGCGGAGGAATTGAAGGTCTTCACATAGGGGCGGATCTTCATGTAGACGTCGCCGCCCGCCTCGAGATCGGCGGTTTCCTTGCTATCCGGATTCTTGCCGAGATAGTTCATGGCGATGGCGAAGGTCTCGTCCGACGCATCGAGAATATTGATGCCGCAGGATTTCAGCTTTTCGGCATTTTCCGGCTTGAAGAGAATATCCCAGCTGTCGACCGGAACATCGCCGAGGGCCGCCTTCACCTTGGCGACATTATAGCCGATGCCGGTGGTGCCCCACATGTAGTTCACGGCATATTCGTTGCCGGGGTCGTATTTGGCCAGACGCTCGGAAACCTCGGGCCACATGTTCTTCAGATTCGGCAACTTGGACTTGTCGAGTTTCTGGAACACGCCGGCATTGATCTGGCGGGCGAGGAAGGGGCCGGTGGGCACCACGACATCATAACCGGAGCTGCCGGCCAGAAGCTTGGTTTCCACAAGCTCGTTGCTGTCGAAAACGTCATAGACGACCTTGATACCGGTTTCCTTGGTGAAATCGGTAAGGATCGATTCGTCGATATAATCCGACCAGTTATAGACGTGGACGACCTTCTCCTGGGCCATTGCCGAGCCTGCTGCAACGAGCGCGGTGGTGAGAGCCAAGGTCAGACGGAGAGAGCGGTTTTTCATGATGTCTCCTGTTAACGCATCCTCACGGTGGAAGCGTGATCCCCTTTTTTTGGAGAGACTAGAAAGGAAAACAAAAGGGAGCAAGCGGGAAATGTGCAGCACAGCATTTTCAACCAAATGTGTTCCGGCTGCAAAAATGCGAATGGAAACACCTACTGGAAGTCGAAAACACTAAGACCGGTGACCATTTCATCGAGCCCCAGCGGCCGCGTCAGCGGCGCTTCCGCCCGCGACAGACAGCCCTGCCTTTCGCACAGCCGGCACGAAGGCCCGACGGCGACGGGCGCAGCACCCGAGGCGGCCGGGCCATAGACGGTGTCTCCGGCCTGGGCGAGATCGCAGCCGAGAAGCACGGCCGTTCGCCGCACCCTTTCGCCGAAACCCGCCTGCGGGCCTTCCAGCGTGCGCGACACAGTGAGGAACGCGTCGCCATCCGGCATCTCAACTGCTTCCACCAGCACCTGTCCCGGCTGTGCGAAGGCGGCATGGATGTTGAGCCGCGGACAGAGGCCGCCAAAACGCGCCCGTGGAAAACCGCTGGCCCCTGCAAGGCGGAAACGGTTGCCGGCATTGTCGATTTCCATCAGGAAAAACGGGATCGCCGCTGCTGACGGCCGTTGCAGGCTGACAAGACGGTTTGCCGCCTGTTCGAAAGAAACGTTGAAGCGCGACCGCAAAACCTCGAGATCGCATTTCGCCCGCTGGGCGGCGTTCAGGAACGCGCCATAGGGCATCATCAACGCATGGGCGGCGTAACGCGCCAGTTCGAAGCGGGCGATGCGCCTTGCCTCTTCCCCTTTCAGGCTCAGCGCCTCCAGTTCCCTGCCGATTTCTTCGCGAAGCGCCAGAAGACAGGTCTCCATGGCCATTTCCCTCAGCTGATCCGGCTGGGACAGGCGTTCGGATAAAAACAGCCGCATCGAATGGCGGTCATAACGCCGCCTGAGGTTCGGCATGGCATGAACCGGCAGAGTGCGGACCACGATGCCATGGTTTTTCTGAAGCCATGCCCTCAGCCCCGAAGCCAGATCGTCGCCCGCCGACAGGTGTTTGTGGAGTTCTTCGGCCGCCGCATCGATGGTGTGGAAATAGGCCGGCCGGTTTTCAAAGACATGCCGTACCTCGTCGATCGGCAGACGGGTGGAGGAAAGCGCCGTCTCATGCCCTTCCCGCGCCAGAAGATCGGAGAGATCGGAAAGGCGCTGCGCCTGTTCCCGGTAGGCCCGGTAAAGCTTGAGGACGCCGCTTGCCGCATTGGGCGCGGCATCGGCAACCTCGATCAGTTCCTGCGGCGACGGCACCTCGCCCGCAAGCAGCGGATCGGCAAAGACCTCGCGCAGCTGCCCGGCGGAACCGGCACTCTCTCCCTGCAGGTCATCCAGATCGACCTTGTAGACGGAGGCAAGCTTCAAAAGCAGCTGCACGGTGAGCGGCCGCTGGTTGCGCTCGATGAGGTTGAGATAAGACGGCGAGATCGCCAGCGCCTCGGCCATCGCCGTTTGCGTCAACGCCAGGCCGTTGCGAATGCGGCGCACACGCGGCCCGGCAAAAATCTTGTTTTCCGACACAGCCTCACCTCCCCATCCGCGACTCATACAAGTGTGTTACAAACTCGTGGGGCCAAAGTCTTTTACAAAATTTACAATTTTACAGCTCCACCCTGTCACGCATCCTACAGGATAACCTCTTTCAAGTCACTGTTTTTATGTTTGTTCTGGCGCTCAAATCTCGAAAAATGTAAATGTAGTCACATCGAACGGCGGCGCACGCAATGCACAGTCGCCCGTTCTTGAAACTGTATTTATCTTGGGAGAGAGAAGTATGACTGATTTTTACAAGCTTGTTCCGGGTGCACCGCAGGGACGTTTTGACGGCATCGAGCGTACCTATACCGCCGCCGATGTGGAGAGGCTGCGCGGCTCCGTCGACATCCGCCATTCGCTGGCCGAAATGGGCGCAAACCGGCTGTGGAAGCTGATCAACGAGGAAAATTTCGTCAATGCGCTCGGCGCGCTTTCCGGCAATCAGGCCATGCAGATGGTTCGCGCCGGGCTGAAGGCGATCTACCTCTCGGGCTGGCAGGTTGCAGCGGACGCCAACACGGCATCGGCCATGTATCCCGACCAGTCGCTTTACCCCGCCAATGCGGCACCGGAGCTGGCAAAGCGCATTAACCGCACTTTGCAGCGCGCCGACCAGATCGAGACGGCGGAGGGCAAGGGCCTTTCGGTCGACACCTGGTTTGCGCCGATCGTTGCCGATGCGGAGGCCGGTTTCGGCGGGCCGCTCAATGCTTTCGAGATCATGAAGGCCTTTATCGAAGCGGGTGCGGCGGGTGTTCATTATGAAGACCAGCTGGCATCGGAAAAGAAATGCGGGCATCTCGGCGGCAAGGTGCTGATACCGACGGCGGCACATATCCGCAACCTGACGGCGGCGCGGCTCGCGGCTGATGTCATGGGTGTACCGACGCTGGTAATCGCCCGCACGGATGCGGAGGCCGCCAAGCTTCTGACCTCCGATATCGATGAGCGCGACCGTCCGTTTGTGGATTACGATGCCGGGCGCACGGTCGAGGGCTTTTATCAGGTCAAGAACGGTCTTGAGCCCTGCATCGCCCGCGCCGTTGCTTATGCGCCCTATTGCGACCTGATCTGGTGCGAAACGTCAAAGCCGGATCTCGAACAGGCGCGCCGGTTTGCGGAAGGCGTGCACAAGGTGCATCCCGGCAAGAAGCTCGCTTATAATTGCTCGCCGTCGTTCAACTGGAAAAAGAACCTCGACGACGCGACGATTGCCAAGTTCCAGCGGGAACTCGGCGCGATGGGCTACAAGTTCCAGTTCATCACGCTTGCCGGTTTCCACCAGCTGAATTTCGGCATGTTCGAACTGGCGCGCGGTTACAAGGACCGGCAGATGGCGGCCTATTCGGAGCTTCAGGAAGCGGAATTCGCAGCGGAAGTGAACGGTTACACCGCCACCAAGCACCAGCGCGAAGTCGGCACCGGCTATTTCGACGCCGTATCGCTCGCCATTTCCGGCGGCACGTCGTCCACGACAGCCATGAAGGAATCCACCGAGCACGACCAGTTCCGCCCGGCGGCCGAATAAACAAGCAAAACGGCCCTTCCCGATATCGGGAAGGGCTTGCAAACCGGATCAAAAACCCCTGACAATAATGAGAGGAGAAATGCCATGAATGCCCACAACCCCATCAAGACCCACGTCAAGGAACGCGCCGAGGAGCAATCCTCCGCCATGACGCAGGATCAGCAGGCCGCCATCCGCATGCTGGCCAATGATCTGCACCGCCTCAACCAGGCCGTCATGAAAGCTGTCGAGGCCGGTGTTTCCGTCGAGCTCGTCCGCTCGGCCCGCCACCATGGCGGCGGCGGCAACTGGGGCGATCTGCTGATCCCCGTCATCGTTGCGCAGGGAAGTGCCGCCGCCTGACCGGCAGCCATTCTTTCATGCCGGGCGGCTCTTGCGCCCGGCATAAAGATCGGAATGCCCCTTGATGAGACGGGTCATCCGATCCGCCACGGTCCTGATATCGCGGCGGTGGCGATCGTCATTGTTCATGACGATCCATTGATTGTGGCGGAGTGGTTCGATTTCGCCGCCTTCACGAAGAAGCCGCGCATCCGCATCGCCGACGAAACAGGGAAGCACGGCGACCCCGGCCCCGGCCAGCACCAGATCGAGCAGCGCCACCGGCCGGTTCACCGTCACGGCAATATCGTTGCGGCGGTTCTCATGCGGCCAGCGCAGATAGGTGGAAATGGCGCTCTCTTCCGCCACCGCCAACCAACGGTCGGTTACAGTGGCGGCAGCATTGCGCAGCCTGTAGGGCGCATAGGCCACCTCCCCCGTCTTGATGGCGGCAAGGTTACGCTCCTGCGGCTCAAAGGCGCGGATGCCGATGTCGTTTTCGCGATGCGCCAGAGAGGCCCGCTGTTCGGCAATGAAAAGATCGATGCGGAAATCATCGCGATCCGTGCAGATGGCGGAGAAATTCACTGCCAGCAGCCAGGCATTCCAGGTGCCGACGGCAATACGAACGATGGAAGACGCCAACGACGCCTTCTGCCATCCCTCGATGTCCTTGGCTGCATTCTCCATCGCCTGAAGACGGTCGAGCAGTGCACGGCCATCCCCCGTCAGCGCATATCCCGTCTGGCTGCGCTGAAACAGGGCCTTGCCGATGCGCTCCTCCAGCTCGACCATGCGCCGCCCGACGGTTGCCGGGCTCAAACCCGTCAGCGCGGCAGCACCCGTCAGGCCGCCGCTGCGTGACACATCGAGGAAAAGCTGATAGGAATCCCAGGTGACGTTTTTCATCGGTGAAAAACGTAGCGCATTTTCTTGCGCAGATAAAACAAAAAACGGCGTGCATCATGGCCTTCCGTAACAAGGAGAGCGACATGGACGATCTGCACGCGTTTTATGCAGCACAGATTATCATTGATAATCTAAAACCACGCACGCGGCGGGAAGCCATCCTGCAGGAAGACAAATTCTATACGGACATGGCTGCGGCATCGCGTCTGTCGCGGCTTTTCAGCGCGATTGCGGGAATGGTAAGAGCGAGACGCCGGACTTCAGTGAAAAAGAGCGATCAGGGCAGCCAGAGCACCGGCTGCGATTGCAGTTAGGCGAAAGGTCAGCTGCCTGCTCTCGTTGTCAGTGCGGGCGATGGCAATGGCGCGAGGGCGGCGATGTGCGGATCTGTTCATGCGCGGGTTCCTGACGAAAAACTCAACCGACCCATGCCCTGTTGAGGGCCTCCAGCAGGACATCATGTGCAGCGGGATCATTGAGCGATCCGGCTTTGCTGGCATTTGATCAGGATGACTCCACGCCCCTTAACAAGGTCTTAACGGGCGCGGCGTTACGCGAATTCACCGGCCGCCTGCCCGGACGCCCAGGCCCACTGGAAATTGTAACCGCCGAGCCAGCCGGTGACATCGACACATTCGCCGATGAAGTAGAGGCCGGGCACGGATTTTGCCGCCATGCTGCGGGAATCGAGGCCGGTCGTGTCCACACCACCAAGCGTGACTTCCGCCGTGCGGTAGCCTTCGGACCCGGCGGGTTTGATCTGCCAGTCCTGCACCTCATTCGCCAAACTCGCCAGAGCCTTGTCTGATATATCGGCAAGATTGCCGGTCAGGCCCGATTTTTCGACGACATGCTGGGCCAGCCGTTTCGGCAGGATTTCCGCCAGAGCGGTCTGGGCCGACTGGCGGCCGTTCTTCTGTTTCGCTTCCTTTAGCAAGGCGAGGATATCGCGCGCCGGCTCCAGTTTCAGGCGGATGACATCGCCTTCGCGCCAATAGGAGGAGATTTGCAGGATCGACGGGCCGCTTAAACCACGATGGGTGAACAGCAGCGCTTCGTTGAACGAGGTCTTGCCGTGGAAAATCTCGGCCGGAACCGCGACGCCGGCAAGCGGGCTGAGCTTTTCCAACGAAGCGGGATCGAGCGTCAGAGGTACAAGGCCGGGGCGCGTTTCGATGAGCTTGAGGCCGAATTGTTCGGCGATCTGATAGGCAAAACCGGTCGCGCCCATTTTCGGGATGGACTTGCCGCCCGTCGCGACGACAATGCTTTCGGCCTCGATGACGCCCCCGGATGTCGCAACGCGAAAACGGGCGCCATCATGGGTGACATCAGAGACGGCAGTTTCGAGCCGCAATTTCGCATTCACTGCCTGCATTTCGGCCAACAGCATGCGGATGATGTCCTTGGCGCTGTCGTCGCAGAAGAGCTGTCCGAGCGTCTTTTCGTGCCAGGCGATGCGGTGTTTTTCGACGAGAGCAATGAAATCGCGCGGCGTATAACGGGCGAGTGCCGATTTGGCGAAATGCGGATTGGCGGACAGATAGTTCTTCGGCCCGGCATGGATGTTGGTGAAGTTGCAGCGGCCGCCGCCGGAGATGCGAATCTTTTCGCCCGGCGCTTTCGCATGGTCGAGAACGACGACGGAGCGGCCGCGCTGGCCGGCGCGGATGGCGCACATCATGCCGGCGGCGCCCGCCCCCAAAATCAGCACGTCACATTTCTCTGTCATCATTCCATCCGATCCGTTTCCTTTCCTCTTTTCCAAGTGCCGCCGCTTGTCAATGGCGCTTTCCCCCTCGCCAATTGCCAAACTACGGTTATGATGGCTCCACCAGAAACACAGACCCGGTGATACATGCCCGCCAAAAAAACCATGCTCCGCCCGAAGAAACAGGCAACCATGGCAAAGAAGTCCCCTCCCCTCGATCTTTCCTCCACCCGTGGCGTTTCCTCCTGGCGCGAAGCCGCGCAATGGCTGCGCGCGCGCGGGATCGAAGACATAGAATGCATCACGCCAGACCTTGCCGGGGTTGCGCGCGGCAAGATGATGCCGACGGCGAAATTCACGGGCGACACCTCGCTCGCCCTGCCGTCCGCGCTCTACCGCCACACGATATCAGGCGAATATCCTGATGAGACGGCGAACTTCCGCTACGAGCCACGCGACAGCGACCTGAAACTGGTGCCGGATCTTTCGACGCTGTCCGTCGTGCCTTGGGAAAGCGATCCAACCGCGCAGGTGATCTGCGACGTTGTCGATGCCGAGGGCAATTTCGTGCCCTACACGCCGCGCAACGTTTTGAAGAACGTCTTGTCGCTCTATACCGAAAAGGGCTGGAAACCGGTCGTGGCGCCGGAAATCGAATTCTACCTCGTCGCCATGAATGACGACCCTGACTATCCGCTGCATCCGCCGAAGGGCCGGTCCGGACGCTCCATCGTTGGCGGTCAGAGCTATTCCATCGCCGGCATCAACGAATTCGACGAGCTGATCGACGATATCTACCATTTCTCCGAAAAACAGGGCCTCGAGATCGATACGCTGATCCATGAGGAAGGTCCGGCGCAGCTGGAAATCAACCTGCGCCACGGCGATCCGATCGAGCTTGCCGACCAAGTATTCCTGTTCAAGCGCACCATTCGCGAGGCGGCGCTGAAACACGGCATCTACGCCACCTTCATGGCCAAGCCGATGCAGGGCCAGCCGGGTTCGGCCATGCATATCCACCAATCGGTGGTGGAAATCGACAGCGGCCGCAACATCTTTTCCAATCCTGATGGCAGCCCCTCGAAAGAATTCTTCTCCTTCGTGGGCGGCATGCAGCGTTATGTTCCGAACGCTCTCGTCATGCTGGCGCCCTATGTGAACTCCTATCGCCGCCTGACGCCCGACATGGCCTGCCCGGTCAACAATGCCTGGGGTTACGACAACCGCACCACGGCTTTCCGGGTGCCGATTTCCGGCCCGCAGGCGCGGCGTGTCGAAAACCGACTGCCGAGCTCGGACGCCAACCCCTATCTGGCGCTTGCCGCCTCGCTCGGCTGCGGCTGGCTCGGCATCGTCAACAATATCGAGCCGACCGAACCGACCGCCGATACGGCAAATGAAGGCTCCATCGACCTGCCGCGCGGCCTGCTTGAAGCCGTTGCCCTGCTGGAAGGCGAGGAGCAGTTCGACCGGGTGTTCGGCCATGAATTCGTGGGCCTTTATGCCGGCCTGAAACGCGGGGAATTCGAGACCTTCATGCAGGTCATCAGCCCCTGGGAGCGCGAGTTTCTGCTTCTCAACGTGTGAGGAACCACGAGCATGACATGGCAAAGCCCGATTGCGCCGGGACTATCCTGGTATCAGGCAACCGTCGGCGAGCGGCCTGACTATCCCACCCTCGACGGGTCGAAGCAGGTGGATGTCGCGATCATCGGCGGCGGTTATACCGGCCTTCAGGCCGCCTGTAACCTCGCCGAAAACGGTGTCTCCGTCGCCCTCATCGAAGCGCATCGTTTCGGCGATGGCGCTTCGGGCCGCAATGGCGGGCAGTTCGGCACCGGCCAGCGTTCCTTCCCCGACGAGATGGAAGAAGAGATCGGTTTCGAGCAATCGAAGCTGCTGTTCGACATTGCCGAGGACGCCAAAAACTACCTGCGCGGCTTCGCCGTCAGCCGCGGCATCGACATGGAATATCTTCCCGGGCAGCTCTATGTGGCGCACAAGGCCGCCTACGAGGATGATTATCGCCGCAGCGTCGATGCGATGAACAATCGCTACGGCTATCCGCATGTTTCCTACATGGAACGCGGCGAGGCGCGTAAACGCGTCGGCTCCACCCATTACTTCGGCGGCACGCGCGATACCGGCACCGGCCATATCCACCCGCTGAAGCTGCTGGTGGGGCTGGCTAAGGCGGCGAAAGATGCCGGCGCCGACATTTATGAAATGACGCCGGCGAAATCCATCCGGCAAGTGGGCGGCAAGACCATCATCGAAACCCCTTTCGGTACGATCACCGCGCCACGGGTGTTGATTGCGACCAATGCCTATATCGGCAATCTGGAACCGGTAACAGCCGCCCATATAATGCCGATCCGTTCCTTTATCGGCGCCACCGCGCCGCTGGACGCGTTTCCTGACATCATTCCCGACCGGGAGGCCGTGGCCGACTCCCGTTTCGTGGTGCGCTACTTCCGCAAGACGGCCGACAACCGGTTGCTGTTCGGCGGGCGCGAGGCCTATACGGCCGATGCGCCGCGCGATATTTCAAGCCATATCCGTCGGCAGATCGCTGAAATCTATCCCGAACTGAAGGCCGTCGAAGTCACCCATTCCTGGGGCGGCTCCGTCGGCATCACACTTCCACGGTCGGTCTTCGTGCGCGAGGTCATGCCCGGCGTCACCTCCATCGGCGGATATTCCGGCCACGGGGTGATGCTGTCGAATTATTGTGGCAAGCTTTATGCCGATCTGGTCCTCGGTAAAAAGGACATGCTGGCGCCCTTCGCGCGGCTGAAAGTGCCCGCCTTCCCCGGTGGGGCGTCGCTCCGCGCGCCGCTGCTCTTTCTGGCGTTGTCGTGGTTCGCGTTGCGGGACAGGTTTTGATCCTTCAGTATGAAACAAGGAGGTTCGATGCAAAGAGCGGATGACGGGCTTGTCACTGTTGCAACAGGCTACGGGCTAGCAGAAACCGTAGTGACGGCGTCTTTCCTGCGGGCATATGGAGTGCCAACGCTTGCGCTGCCGAGCCACTTCGCCTCGATATTCTGGCATTACACTGTCGCTCTCGGTGGAATAGAAATTCGCGTAGCTGCACGACAAGTCGAGGAAGCGCAGATGTTATTGGATAGCATCGAGCAAAGCCACGACCTCGGAAGGACGGACGCCATCCATCCGTTCTGGCGGGGGATTGCCGCTCTCATGGTACTGTTCTTCTTTTCGGTGCCGCCGCCGGCAAAAGGCATCTTCCGAAACGCAACCCATTCCACTTACGGCCTACGGCCGAACCAAAATTCATAATTTCACATAACTGAGTCTGGCATTTTTAAATCGATTAGATTATTGATGCCCCAACCTTTGAAGATCGAGAGAATCGATATGAGCAGTCAGATCATTCCTGTTGAACCTTTTGATTGTGTCGTTTTCGGCGGCACGGGCGATCTTGCCGAGCGCAAGCTTCTGCCGGCCCTTTATCACCGGCAGGTCGAAGGCCAGTTCACGGAGCCGACCCGCATCATCGGCGCATCGCGTTCGGTTATGACCCATGAGGAATATCGCAAATTCGCGCAAGACGCGCTGAAGGAGCACCTGAAGACCGGCGAATATGACGACGCGCAGGTTGCCGTGTTCCTGAACAGGCTTTTTTATGTGCCTGTTGATGCCAAGGGCAACAATGGCTGGGATGTGCTGAAGAAGCTGCTGGACGAGGGCAAGGAGCGCGTGCGCGCCTTTTATCTGGCCGTAGCGCCGGGCATTTTCGGCGATATCGCCGACAAGATCCGTGAGCACAAGCTGATCACCCGTTCGACCCGCATCGTCGTGGAAAAGCCGATCGGCCGCGATCTCGCCTCCGCCCAGGAACTCAACGACACCATCGGCCACGTCTTCAAGGAAGAGCAGATCTTTCGTATCGACCACTATCTCGGCAAGGAGACGGTGCAGAACCTGATGGCGTTGCGTTTCGCCAATGCGCTTTACGAGCCGCTGTGGAATTCCGCCCATATCGACCACGTTCAGATCACGGTTGCCGAAGCGGTCGGTCTGGAAGGCCGCGCCGGGTATTATGACAAGGCCGGGGCGCTGCGCGACATGGTGCAGAACCATATCCTTCAGCTGCTTTGCCTCGTGGCCATGGAGCCACCCGCTTCGATGAAATCGGAAGCGGTGCGCGACGAAAAGCTGAAGGTTCTGCGTTCGCTGAAGCCGATCGATACCAGCAATGTCGAAAAGCTGACCGTTCGCGGCCAGTACCGCGCCGGTGCTTCCGCCGGTGGTCCGGTCAAAGGCTATCTGGAAGAGCTGGAAGGCGGCGTTTCCAACACCGAAACCTTCGTCGCCATCAAGGCTGAAATCGCCAACTGGCGCTGGGCGGGCGTTCCCTTCTACATCCGCACGGGAAAACGCCTCGCGACCCGCGTTTCGGAAATCGTCGTCACCTTCAAGCAGATCCCGCATTCGATCTTCGACGATGCGGCGGGCAAGATCGAGGCCAACAAGCTGGTCATTCGCCTGCAGCCGGATGAAGGCGTCAAGCAGTCGCTCCTCATCAAGGATCCCGGCCCGGGCGGCATGCGCCTGCGTCAGGTCTCGCTGGATATGAGCTTTGCGGAAGCCTTCAACGTGCGCAGCCCCGATGCTTATGAGCGGCTGTTGATGGATACCATCCGTTCCAACCAGACGCTGTTCATGCGCCGCGACGAGGTCGAGGCCGCCTGGGACTGGATCGATCCGATCCTCAAGAGCTGGGAAGAACTTGGCCAGGGCGTACAGGGTTACACGGCCGGCACCTGGGGTCCGAGCGGCTCGATCGCACTGATCGAGCGCGACGGCCGCACCTGGCACGATGCCGACTGAGGGCCGCGCGATGAGCGAAACCATTCACGTCTTCGACACTCCCTCAGCGCTGGCGACCGCGCTTGCCGCGGAGGTTGCCAAACGCCTTGATGCGGCAACCAAGGAACGGGGGACCGCGAGCATTGCGGTCTCCGGCGGGTCGACACCGAAGCTGTTTTTTCAGGCGCTTTCCAAACACGATCTCGACTGGCCCAATATCAGCGTGACGCTGGTGGACGAGCGTTTCGTGCCGCCCGAAAGCGACCGGTCGAACCATCGTCTCGTCGCCGAAAACCTTTTGCAGGACAAGGCGAAGGCGGCTTATTTCGTGCCGCTGTTCCAGCCGGCGGCCTCGCCGGAAGATGCCGCAACCCTTGCGACGGTCAAGACCGAAGCGATCTGCGATCCCTTCGATGTCGTCATTCTCGGCATGGGAACGGATGGCCACACGGCATCGTTCTTCCCCGGTGGAGACAATCTCTACGAAGCGCTCGATCTCGATGAACCGCGCGGCGTTCTGACCATGGCGGCGGAAAATGCCGGCGAGGAGCGGTTGACCTTCAACTTCTCCAGCCTGCACGATGCCGAGTTTCTGGTGCTGCATATCGAAGGTGCGGCCAAGAAGGCGACGCTGGAGAAAGCACAGTCCGGTGAGGATGAGGATGAAATGCCGATCCGTGCCGTGCTGAACCGGGCGGAAACGCCCGTGGATATATACTGGGCGCCATGAGCCAGTGCGGTTGCCGCCTCTGCGGCCCGCGACACGCGCCCCGAAGACATGAAGACTGAACCACGACAACCGGCCGCTCACCTCCCGGAACGCCGGTTGCCGACCAACGAACAGGATGAACGCCCATGTCCGCCGATTCCCGCATTCAGGCCATTACCGCCCGCATCGTCGAACGCTCCAAGCCCTACCGCGAGACCTATCTCGAGCGGCTGCGGCTGCAGGTTTCCAAAGGCGTTCACCGTTCCGTGCTTTCCTGCGGCAATCTTGCACATGGATTTGCCGTCTGTTCCCCCGCCGACAAGGACATCCTTGCCGGCGACCGGGTTCCCAATCTCGGCATCATCACCGCCTATAACGACATGCTGTCGGCTCACCAGCCCTATGAGACCTTCCCGGCGATCATCCGTGATGCGGCCAGGGAGGCCGGCGGCATAGCGCAGGTGGCAGGCGCGGTTCCCGCCATGTGCGATGGCGTGACCCAGGGGCAGCCCGGCATGGAGCTTTCGCTGTTTTCCCGCGATGCCATCGCCATGGCTGCCGGTATCGGTCTGTCGCACAACATGTTCGATGCGGCTCTCTATCTCGGCGTATGCGACAAGATCGTGCCCGGCCTCGTGATCGCGGCCCTCGCCTTCGGTCACCTGCCCGCGGTCTTCGTTCCCGCCGGCCCGATGACGTCAGGCCTGCCGAATGACGAGAAGTCGCGCATTCGGCAGCTCTATGCCGAAGGCAAGGTCGGTCGCGCCGAGCTGCTCGAAGCGGAATCCAAATCCTACCACGGCCCCGGCACCTGCACCTTCTACGGCACCGCCAATTCCAACCAGATGCTGATGGAAATCATGGGCTTCCACATGCCTGGTTCGTCCTTCATCAATCCCGGCACGCCACTGCGTGACGCGCTGACCCGCGAGGCCACCAAGCGAGCTCTCGCCATCACCGCGCAGGGCAATGAATTCACGCCCGCTGGCGAGATGATCGACGAGCGGTCGGTCGTCAACGGTGTCGTCGGCCTGCATGCGACGGGCGGCTCCACCAACCACACCATGCATCTGATCGCCATGGCGCGTGCCGCCGGCATCATCCTCACCTGGCAGGATATTTCCGATCTTTCGGACATCGTGCCGCTGCTCGCCCGCGTCTATCCCAACGGTCTTGCGGATGTGAACCATTTCCACGCCGCCGGCGGCATGGGCTTCCTTATCAAGCAGCTGCTGAAGCAGGGCTTCGTGCATGACGATGTTCGCACAGTCTTCGGACAGGGGCTTGCAGCCTACACCGTGGATGCCCTGCTGGACGAGAAGGGCGCCGTCACCCGCCAGCCCTCACCCGAACAGAGCCACGACCCGAAGGTTCTTTCCAGCATCGAAACCCCGTTCCAGCCAACGGGCGGCCTGAAGATGCTGACGGGCAATCTCGGCAAATCGGTCATCAAGATTTCCGCCGTCAAGCCGGAACGCCATATCATCGAAGCACCGGCGATCGTTTTCCACGACCAACAGGAACTTCAGGACGCCTTCAAGGACGGCAAGCTCAACCGCGATTTCATCGCCGTCGTCCGCTTCCAGGGACCGAAGGCCAACGGCATGCCGGAGCTGCACCGCCTGACGCCGCCGCTTGGCGTGCTGCAGGATCGCGGCTTCAAGGTGGCGCTGGTGACCGACGGGCGCATGTCCGGCGCCTCCGGCAAGGTGCCTGCCGCCATCCATGTCACGCCTGAGGCTTCCGATTGCGGCCCGATCTCGCTCATCCGCGACGGCGATATCATCCGTCTCGACGCCATTTCCGGCTCGCTCGAGGTGCTGGTTTCCGCCGCCGAGCTGGCAAAACGCGAACCGGCGCGGGCCGATCTTTCCGGTAATGAATGGGGCATGGGTCGCGAACTTTTCGCCCCTTTCCGCCGCAATGCCGGCCCGGCCGATCAGGGCGCCAGCGTGCTCTTCCATTGATTTTGTGGAGGCGAAGGCCGGATGCGGCTTTCGCCTTTCAACCCTGCTTTGCGGTGTCGCCGGGATACCGACAGAATCCGCTTTATTTCCCACATCCTAAACGTCAGACTTGTCATGCGGCTGTGACGATCGCCCTATAGGGCCTTCTCCAGCCGACCGTGGACGACGGCGCAGTTTCGGATGATGGGGCAATGACATGACGATTTTTTCAAGCAAACGCCGCGACGTGCTGAAGCTTATGGCAGGCACCGCCATGCTGCCGCTGCTGGTGGCGGCGACGCCCGTTATGGCGCAGGATGTAGCCCTTCGCGCCATCGTCATCTCCGACCTGCACTCGGCCTATGAGCGTATCGGCCAGCTTCTCGCGGCCATTGAAACGCGTATCGCCGCCGACAAGACGCCCCACATCATCCTGTTGAATGGCGATCTTTTCGAACTCGGCAACGCGGTAGCCACACGTTCGGCCGGCGAAATCGAATGGACCTTCCTTGCGACGCTCGCCAAGCTTGCCCCCACGGTCATCAATATCGGCAATCATGAACCCGATATCGACAATGATCTTGCCAATTTCGTCAGCCGCGCCCAGGCGCTCGGCATAACCGTGCTTTCCAACATCATCGACAAGCGCAGCGGCAAACTCTATGCGGCTGATAGCGCCGAGGTGAGCTTCGGGGAGCAGCGGGTCGTCGTGGCAGGCTTCGCCACCAATGCGATCAACACCTACCCGAAGGCCACGCGCGAAATGCTCGACATTCCGCAGCCCGTGGAATGGGCCAAGGCCAATCTTCCTGGCATCGTCAAACCCGGTGCGATCAACATTGTTCTCAGCCATGCCGGCGTCGTCGCAGACCGTGATATCCTGCCGCTGCTGCCGGATGGCACCCTGCTTGTCGGCGGCCATGACCATCTGAGCTTCGTGCATGAACAGGGCGCCACCCGCTATGTCCATACCGGCTCATGGTGCACCTCCATGACGGTGGCGACCATTGCGGCTCCCGGCAAGGCTGCGGCCATCGAGACGATCTCCATCGATCGCGGCGCTCCCGCATCCCCTGCCCTCAAGGCCCTGATCGAGCAGACGCTTGATAAACACCTGACTGCGGAAGAACGGGAAGTTGTCGGCAAATCGGCGAAGGCGATGACCGTCGACGAGGCGGGCCGCCATGTGGCGCAGCTTATCGCCGCCAAAACTGGCGCGGATGTCGGCTTCGTCGGCCACACCTCCTTCGGTGCGGGCCTGCCCGAGGGCGAGATTCGCCGTTACGATTTCAACGCCTCGCTGCGTTTCGACGGCAAGCTGATGGTGACGGAAGTGGACGGCGAGGCGCTAGCGCAAATCCTCAAGCGATGCAACCAGGATGGCGACATTCCGCTCACAGCGCGCACTGGCGACTATCTCTACGCCATGCCGGAAAAGCCGGAGAAGAAAGGGCGCTACAAGCTGGTCTGCAACGACTGGTCCGCGACCAACCAGAAATCCTATTTCGGCCGCGGCGACCTGACCTTCACCGAGGTGCCGGATGTGAAACTGAAGCAGACGGTTCTGGGCGGGCTTTCTTAAGCTCACAGGCATCGAAGGCAGAGACAGTCGGCAAGAGCCTGCAAATTCTTAATTCATGCCGCGTTTTCGGGATCGATGTGTGAATCAGTCTTGCGGGAAGAGGAAGGATTCGTGATCCTATGCACCGTTCAGAATGTGCAGAATTTCAACCCGTGTTCCGGTAACACGATAAAAACAAGGTAGTTTTCATAGGGACGGCGACGAACACCGGTTTGCTCGTAACGGGCCACCAGCGGATAAGCACGAGGCATCTCCGCCAGCCTTGAACATCGGTCCAGCAATTCGACAACGAATGTTTCTGCGCGTCGCGGATTATCAGCCGCAATAAAATCACCGATGCGGTCAAGGTCTGCCTTGGCCTCGTCGGTGAGAACGACGATCACAGCCCGCTTTCTTCCGCAATTTTTCGGTACTTCGCGCTAAGTTGCGATGCAACGTCCTTGATTGGCGTCACGCGTCCCGCATCTGCGTCTGCAAGTCCGCGCGCAATTGCCAGATCAAGAGCGGCGAGTTTCTTCTCACGCTCTTCCACCAGCCGAACACCCTCCCGCAACACCTCGCTGCGAGAATTATAACGCCCCGACTTCACAAGGTCTGAAACATAAGTTTCCAGATGACGACCGAGATTTGCACTGCTTGCCATAGCCATATCCTTTCCACCACCTATATCATCCCGTGATAATAGTTAGCAACGGCTGGATATGACACGGGGTGATGCGGAGGGTCGAAACAGCCGGTTAAACCATTTTCGCCGATCCGCAGATGGTCTCAGAACGACCTGATATCGAGCTTGCGTTCCCTGTGTGCGGGATGTGTGCTGAACACGAAAATGCGGTCCAGTTCCTTCTGTGTCAGCATGCGCAGGAAGCGGACGTGGATCGTGTTATTGGCGTTGACGCGCAACATCACGCAGCCGATCTTGGTGATGCGAGCGTCGGGAATATCGAGATAGAACTGGTTCGGCAGATTGTATTTCGTCAGCAGCGCCAGCACCGCTTCGGTCTGGGAGATGCGGATGACATCGCAGCGGCGCGCCGCCATGTGCATCACGGCCTTTTCGGTATATTCGATGCGTGCCGCATTCATGGTATCTTCCATGCGGAACCGGTTTTCGCGGTCATACATGAAGGATTCTTCCTTGCTCAGGTAATGGTTCCTGATGACACCCGTACCGCTCTGCACGCCCAGACTCCCATGCTCGATCAATGGATCGAGACTAGGTCATAGTCTTTAACAATTCATATCAGCGCAGTCTTAAACAGACCGAGAGCGGGACATTTCCGTTATTTTTCCACAACCGTAAAAAGCTCCGCAAAACACCCCGGAACGAGGACGTTCCGGGGTGTTTTGGGGGTCGACTGCAATCAGACGCGGTAGGTCTTGCCCTCGGCATTAAAGAGGTGAAGCTTTTCCTGCGGCGCGGCGAAACGCAGGGTTTGCCCCTTGGCGACCGAGACAATGCCCGGTGCCTTGACGATGATGGGCTCCTGGCCCTTCGGCGCTTCGAGATACAGAAGCGTCACCTCACCCAGAGCCTCGACAATCGACACTTTCCCTTCGAAAAGATAATCATCACCGGTGACGATGCTCAGATCTTCCGGCCGCACACCGAAGCTTGCGGCCTTGCCCTGTTCGGATGCGGGGGTTGGAACATTGACGGCAAGCGTCTTGCCGCCGGCCAGCTCGATCGACGTCCGCTCGCCGGTCCCGACGATCTTCCCTTCGATGATGTTCATGGCCGGCGAGCCGATGAATTTCGCCACGAAGAGATTGGCCGGGTTCTCGTAAAGTTCGAGCGGCGCCCCGACCTGCTCCACGCGGCCGGCATTCAGAACCACGATACGGTCAGCCAGCGTCATCGCCTCCACCTGGTCATGGGTGACGTAGATCATCGTCGTATCGGCCATCTGCTCGTTGAGCTTGGCGATTTCAATGCGCGTGGCGACACGCAGCGCCGCATCGAGATTCGAGAGCGGCTCATCGAACAGGAAGACTTTCGGATTGCGGCAGATGGCGCGGCCGATGGCGACACGCTGTCTCTGGCCACCGGAGAGTGCCTTTGGCAGACGCTCCAGATATTGCGTCAGCTGCAGGATTTCGGCGGCGGCGCGAACGCGGCGGTCGATTTCCTGCTTGTTTTCCTTGGCGATCTTCATGCCGAAGGCCATGTTGTCGTAAACTGTCATATGCGGATAGAGCGCATAGGACTGGAACACCATGGCGATGCCGCGACGCGAGGGCGGGATTTCGTTGACGAGCTGGCCGTCGATGAACATCTCGCCGCCGGTGATTTCCTCCAGCCCGGCGATCATGCGCAGCAGCGTCGATTTTCCGCAGCCGGACGGACCGACGAAAACGATGAATTCGCCCTGTTCGATCGAAAGATCGATGCCGTGCAGGACTTTCACCTGCCCGTATGATTTGCGGATATCCTTGAGAACGAGACTTGTCATGGGTGTTCCTCCCTCATCTGTCAGGCGTAACGGGCGAAGAATGCGCCCCATGCCGGAAGTTCTACGCTTCTGCCTTCAAGACCGCTTGCAAAACCGTGGCCTTCAAGAACCTCCCAGTTCCCTTCCGGCAGCGTGGCCTTTGCCGGCGTTGCGGCGAGATTGAAGAGGCATAGCACGGTTTCGTTGCCGAGCGTGCGGGTGTAGCTCAGCACTTCGCCCTCAACCGGCTGGAATTCGATACCGCCCTTGG
Organism: Agrobacterium salinitolerans; assembly: GCF_027498475.1. Taxonomy (NCBI): domain Bacteria; kingdom Pseudomonadati; phylum Pseudomonadota; class Alphaproteobacteria; order Hyphomicrobiales; family Rhizobiaceae; genus Agrobacterium; species Agrobacterium salinitolerans. Next base: position 245,410 of record NZ_JAPZLN010000001.1, read on the forward strand.
CAAAAGCGGGGTGTTTTTTGCGGAAAGCCAGAAAACGGCGATAGTGCTCAAGCACTGATGCTTCATTGCCCTGCTGGGCACTGACGGCGCGCTGCTTATGCTCGGCCGGAATGGGCAGCCAGGTCCTGTCGGCGGTCGAGAAACCGGCCTGCGCATGACCGGCATCCCATACCATCGGCGTGCGGCAACCGTCGCGGCCCTTGAATTCCGGCCAGAACTGGATGCCATAGGGATCCTGCAAATCCTCGAAAGCGATATCGGCTTCGGTGAGGCCGAGTTCTTCGCCCTCATAGATGCAGACGGAACCGCGCTGCGTCATCAGCAGCGCCGAAAGCACCTTGGCAAAGGCGTCCTTATCTTCGACATGCTCGCCCCAACGGCTGACATGGCGCACGACATCGTGGTTGGAGAAGGCCCAGCAAGCCCAGCCTTCCGGCGCGGCTCTCGCAAAATCCGCCTGCACATCGGCGACGCGCTGCGGGGTGAGCGCGTCCGGTGCGAGGAATTCGAAGGCGTAGCACATCTGCATCTTGTCATCGCCCGACGTATATTCGCCGACGATTTCGAGACCGCGCTGGCTATCGCCGACTTCACCCACGGCGGCGATGTCAGGGAATTCGTCCAGCACCGCGCGGAAGCGCTTCAGGAACGCGATATTTTCCGGGCGGTTCTTATCGTAGAGGTGTTCCTGGAAGTTATAGGGATTAACGGCAGGTGCCGTGGAGGCGTTGCGGCGTTCCGGCGCCAGCGCCGGGTTGTCGCGCAGCTCAAGGTCGTGGAAATAGAAATTGATGGTATCGAGGCGAAAACCGTCGACGCCGCGCTTCAGCCAGAAACGGGTGATATCAAGCAGCTCTTCCTGCACCTCCGGATTATGCAGGTTGAGGTCCGGCTGCGAGGTCAGGAAGTTGTGCATGTAATATTGCATGCGGGTCGGGTCCCACTGCCAGCCCGAACCGCCGAAAATCGACAGCCAGTTATTGGGCGGCGTGCCATCCGGTTTGGCGTCAGACCAGACGTACCAGTCCGCTTTCGGATTGTTGCGGCTGGCGCGGCTTTCCACGAACCACGGATGCTGGTCGGACGTGTGCGACAGAACGAGATCGATCATGACGCGGATGCCCAGACGGTGGGCTTCGGCAATCAACCCGTCGAAATCGGCAAGCGTGCCGAACATCGGGTCGACATCGACATAATTCGAGACGTCGTATCCGAAATCCTTCATCGGCGAGGTGAAGAAGGGCGAAATCCAGATCGCATCGGCACCCAGATTGGCGATATGCGCCAGCCGGTCGGTGATGCCCTTGAGATCGCCGATGCCGTCGCCATTGGAGTCCTGATAGGAGCGCGGGTAGATCTGATAGATAACGGCGCCGCGCCACCAATCCTTGTTGGGCGTCAAAGCGGAAGTCACCGAAGCGGTCATGGAAGTGTCCTGTGAGGTATGGGCGTTCATGGATTGATCAGCCTCCCTTGACGGAGCCTGCCAGCAGGCCACGCACGAGATAACGTTGAAGAGCAAAGAAAACGCCAAGCGGCACGATGATGGTAACAAAGGCCGAGGCGGTAAGGATTTCCCAGTTGCCGCCACGCGAGCCGAGCAGCGCGTTGAGCGCACCCGTCAGCACGAGTTCGTTCTTCTGCGTGCCAAGGAAGACCATGGCGACGAGCAGGTCGTTCCAGGTCCACAGGAACTGGAATATGGCGAAGGAGGCGAGCGCCGGGAAGGACAGCGGCAGGATGATCTTGACGAAGATTTCGAAATCGCTCGCGCCATCCACACGGGCGCTTTCGATGATCTCCTTCGGCAGGCCGGAAATATAGTTGCGCAGCAGATAGATGGCGAGCGGCAGGCCAAAGGCGGTATGCGCCAGCCAGATGCCGGCATAGGTCTTGGACGGCACGCCGAAGATGGTGCCGATTTCGTTATAGAGCCGCAAAAGCGGGATGAGCGACATCTGCAACGGCACGACGATGAGGCCCACCACCATGGCAATCAAGAGATTGCGGCCGGAAAAGCTCATCCATGACAGCGCATAGGCGGCAAAGGCGGCAATCAGGATCGGGATGACGGTTGCCGGCACCGCCACGGTCAGCGAATTGACGAAGGATTGACCGATGCCTTCCGAGGTCAGGACCGTGCGATAATTATCGAGCGTGAAGACCGGCGGCGTGGCGACGGAAATATAGACGCGCTTGCCTCGAGAGCCCTCGAAGCTTGAGGCCTTGCTGTATTCGTAGCTGCCGTCCGAATTGACGAGAAGTGTCTCGCCATCACCGATATCGGCAGCCTCCCCGGCTTTGAAGGCTGTGGGTTCCTGCACACGGACGCCGAAGGCGGCGACCTTGCCGCCCTGACCGTTTTCAAAGACGTTGCCGGAGATCACGTAGCGGCTGCCGTCCTGCTTCTGCACGGAAGCATCGGCGAGACGAACTGCCGAGGTCTGTTCGGAACTGGAGAAGGCCGTCCACCAGCCGGATACGGTAATCTGGTCCTTGTCGCGCAGCGAGCTGACAAGAATGCCGAGCGTGGGCAGAAGCCAGAGAAGCACAACGACCAGAACACTGGCATGGACGATGAGTCGCGGCAGACCGACGCGGCGAAGACGTTTGACGATATTCATCTCAGCGGCCCTCCATCTCGCGGTTCGCCTGGCGGATGTTCCAGACCATGATCGGGGTGACGGCCGCCATGATGATGAGCGCGATGACGGCACTTCGGCCGCTGTCTCCGCCGCCGCGGAACATCCAGTCGAACATGAGATTGGCGAGAACCATCGTGTTCCATTGGCCATTGGTCATGGTCAGCACGATATCGAAGACCTTGAGCACGAGAATGGTGATCGTCGTCCAGACGACGGCGATGGTGCCCCAGATCTGCGGAACCATGATCTTCCAGAAAATCTGCCAGCCATTGGCGCCATCAATGACCGCCGCCTCGATGGTTTCTTCCGGAATGCCGCGCAGGGCTGCGGACAGGATGACCATGGCGAAACCGGTCTGAATCCAGATGAGGATCACCATCAGGAAGAAATTGTTCCAGAAGGGCATGGAAATCCACACTTCCGGGCTGCCGCCGAAAAATTCGACGACGGCGTTGAGCAGGCCGATCTGCACCTGCCCCTCGGCGCGGTATTCGTAGATGAATTTCCAGATGACGGACGCGCCGACGAAGGAGATCGCCATCGGCATGAAAACGATGGATTTGGCGATGTTGCCCCACCAGATGCGGTCGGTCATGACAGCGATGACGAGGCCGAAGAAGGTGCAGGCGGCCGGTACGACAGCGAGCCAGAGGATATTGTTGAAGATCGACTGGCGGAAACCGGCATCGAAAATCGCCCAGCGATAATTGGCAAGCCCAACGAATTCGCTGCCGGTCCGATCATAAAAGGACAGGATCAGCGTGGCGATGACAGGGTACACCAGATAGACCAGCAGAAGGATCAACGCGGGGCCAATGAACAGCCAGGGCCGGACGGCGGCGCGGCGATTGAGATTGCGGGATGCGTGAATGACGTCTCCCGAGCGGACGGGAAAGATCGCCTGCAGCGCCTTGTCGGATAGCCAATAATAGGCAGCGCAAGCAAAAACGCCCGCCACCATGACGCCGATGGCTGACACGAGTTGTTGAGCCATGTTCCCTCCCTTGATCCTCTCCGCGCCGCGCTGATTTATGCGGTCGTCGGGGCCGTTCCGTTGGTTAAGGCCCGGCAGCAAACCGCCGGGCCTGATCCGATTTTACTTCAGGCCGTCCCAGGCCTTCTGGATATCGGCGGCGACCTGGTCGGCGGACTTGCCGCCGACGAAATCGATCATGCCGGTCCAGAACGCGCCGGCGCCGATTTTGCCGGGCATCAGGTCGGAACCATCGAAGCCGAAGCTGGTCGCAGTCGTGAGGATTTCGCCCTGCCGCTTCATCTGCTCATTGGCATAGGCATCGACATTCACACCCTTATAGGGCGTCAGGAAGCTCGACTGAGCCATCCAGACCTCGTGGGCGATCGGCGTTTGCAGGAATTCAACGAATGCCTTGGCGGCAGGCGCTTCCTTGGTGATGGTGACGAGCGTGCCGGCGCCGAGAACCGGCTTGCCGAGTTCAGGCTTGGACGCGTAAGTCGGCATGTAGAAGAAATCCGCATCCGTGCCGACCTTGGTGCCCTCAGGGAAGAAGGACGGAATGAACGACGCCTGATGGTGCAGGTAGCACTTCGGCGGAATGTCGAAGAGGCCCTTGGGGCTGTCACGGAAGTCGGTGGAGGCCACGGCCGCGACGCCGCCGCTGACGTATTTTTCGTTCTTGGCGAATTTGCCGAATTCGTTGATCGCCTCGACCACGGCCGGATCGGTGAACTTGACCTCGTTGGTCGTCCATTTCTGGTAAACGTCGAGCGGCTGCGTGCGCAGCATCAGGTCTTCCACCCAGTCGGTCGCCGGCCAGCCGGTAGCGCCGCCGGAGCCGAGGCCGATGCACCAGGGCGTGCCGCCATCGGCAACGATCTGGTCCGTCAGCTTGAACAGGTCTTCCATGGTCTCGGGCACTTTATAGCCCGCTTCCTCGAAGTTCTCAGGCACATACCAGACGAGCGACTTCACATCCGCCTTGAAGGGGAAAGCGAAATAGGCCTTGTTGCCGTCCTTGCCCTTGTAGCTGCCGAGATCGACCCAGGACTGGCCAGCGCCGTAATTTTCCTTGACCCAATTGGCGGTCTCGTCGCCGAGCGGCACGAGAAAGCCCTTGGCCGCCAGATCGGCCAGAAGACCGGGCTGCGGCAGGATGGCGATATTGGGCGGCGAACCCGCCTGCGTATCGATGACGATCTGCTGCTCGTAGTTTTCCGACGAGGAATAACGGACATTCACGCCGGTCGCATCGGCGAAATAGGCAAGCACCGACTGGAACAGGGCCTCGTCTTCACCACGCCACGGACCGAAAATCGTCAGCGTCTGACCTTTCAGGTCGGCATGGGCCGCCTTGAAGTCCTCGTAGCTTTTCCAGTTGAACTTGGCGTCGCCGCCGGGTGCAAATTTAAGGTCGGCGGCAAAGGCCGCACCGGACAGCAAAGCCATGACGGCAGCTGTCGCCAAAAGAGTCTTCTGCATGTGATTTACCTCCCATCACATAAAAGGCTCAAAGCGTCCTCTCCAATCAAAGCGCTTTGGCTGCCTATTCATCTCATTGTCATTAAGACAGAGTCAAGAGGCTCTTTGTTCGGAAACGTTGCAGCGCCTTATAAATAGTCATATTTAATTCGGAAGGCGGCTATCCTTTTCGATTGAGAAATGCAGTGGAGGCTGGTAAAAATCTAAAGCGCTTTGGGAATTGAGGAGAGGCTTTGCCGTATTCTTAGGCGCGCGCATGGAGGAAATTATAGACATGAACCTGAAACAGTTGTCGCAACTGCTGGGCATTTCGCAGACGACCATCAGCAGGGCGCTCAACGGCTATCCGGAGGTCAGCGCCGAAACGCGCCGCCGCGTCATGGAAGCTGCCGAAAAGACGGGATATCGCCCGAATGCGGCAGCGCAACGGCTGGCGACGGGCAAGGTCGGCTCCATCGGACTTGTCATGCCGATTGGCGAACACCACCGTTCCGACGTGCATTTCGGCGAATTCCTGAGCGGCCTCGGTGAAGAGGCGTCGCGCAGCGGCTTTCATCTCGTGATCATGCCCACCGAGCCGGAAAAGGAGCGCGAAGCTCTGCGGGGGCTCGCCACAAACGGCAGCGTCGATGGCATCTATCTCGCCTATATGAAGAAGAACGACCCGCGCATCGCCATGTTGCAGTCGCTCTCCCTGCCCTTCCTCGTCCATGGCCGCTCCGTCGGCGTGGAGGAGGACTATCCCTATCTCGACGTGGACAATGAGGGCGCGTTTCGCGATGCGACCCAGCTTCTCCTCCAGCTTGGCCACACGCGGATCGGGCTGCTGAACGGCCCGGAGGGTTATGATTTCACCTATCGGCGCTGTCTCGGGGTGGAAAAGGCGCTTTCGACACATGGCCTGACATTGCATGCGAACAACAAGAGACACAGCAGCATGACCGATGAGGAAGGTTATCTCGGCATGGAAGCGTTGCTGTCACGGCCGGAACAGCCGACCGCCATTCTCTGTGCCAGTACCGCGCTTGCGCTCGGCGCGATCCGTTCTCTCAACCAGCGCGGCCTGAAACCCGGCAAGGATATTTCGCTGATCGCCCATGACGACGTGCTGCCGCTTTTGAAGCCGGATAATTTCTCCGTGCCGCTGACCACCACCCGTTCGTCGCTCCGGGCGGCGGGGGTGCGGGTGGGCCAGCGCCTGATCAACCGGATCAAGCTCAACCAGACCGAACCGCATCAGGAACTCTGGAAGGCGGAACTGGTGGTGCGTGCCTCGACGGGGCCGGCTCCGAAAGCGTAGCCGGCCGTTTCCAACCGCTTAGAATTTCGGCGCGGTCAGGCCCAGCGCGCGATGGGCGGCGATGACGGTGTTGGCCATCAGCATGGCGATGGTCATCGGGCCGACGCCGCCGGGAACAGGCGTGATGGCGGCAGCAACCGCGCTCACCTCGTCATAAGCGACATCGCCCACCAGCTTCGACTTGCCTTCGCCCTTTTCCGGCGCGGGGATGCGGTTGATGCCGACATCGATGACGGTCGCACCCGATTTTACCCAGTCACCCTTCACCATTGCGGCGCGACCGACCGCCGCGACGAGAATATCCGCCGTCTTGCCGATGCCGGCCAGATCCTTGGTGCGGGAATGCGCCATGGTCACCGTGGCATTGGCATTCAGCAGAAGCTGGCCCATGGGCTTGCCGAACAGGTTGGAGCGGCCGATGACGACGGCGTTGAGGCCGGAAAGGTCGTCGCCGTGAATGCCGCGTACCAGCAGCATGGCACCGGCGGGCGTGCAGGAAATGAGGCCGGTGGCGAGATCGCCGGTCGCGAGCTTGCCGGCGTTGAGCACGCTCAGACCATCGACATCCTTTTCGGGTAGGATCGACTGGATGATCTCGTCAGAATTGAAGTGTTTCGGCAGCGGCAGCTGCACCAGAATACCGTGAATGGAGGCATCGGCGTTCAGTTCGCCGACAAGCTTCAGGAGATCAGCTTGCGTGGTTTCTTCCGGCAGCGTGTGCTGGATGGAGTTGAAACCGCATTGCTTGGCCATCTTGCTCTTGGAGTTCACGTAAGCATGGCTGGCCGGATCATTTCCGACAATGACAACCGCGAGACCAGGCTTTACGCCCTTTTCCACCTCAAGCGCTTCTGCCGATTTGCGGACCGCCTCCGTTACCGAAGCCGCCTTCGCCTTCCCGTCAATCACAACTGCCATGCGTCCTGCTCCTGCTGGGTTACGTCGGCTCCGTATGGTGCCCCCGCCACAGGAATGCAAGCTAAAATGCGGCGTTTTCAGGCTGTTTTGCGGTAGTCTTCGCGGCGATCGGCGTAATCGGTAAGACACTCCCTCAGGAACGCCAGTTCGCGTCGCAATTCCATCAGTTCCTCTGCTTCGGCCTGGGCATGATCGACGTGCCCGGCAAGGGCGTCAGCCAGAAGCGGCGGAAGTCCGTAAGGGGCCGGATCAGCACTCCTGACCGTGCGGTTGCCCATCAGCACCTGCCGCACGCGCTCGTCCAGCGGCATGTCGTCGTCGTCATTGACGGCCTCGCCGTAATAATCGGCAAAGCCGTCTTCCTCCGGCTCGATGTTGTCCCCTGCGGCAAGATTCTGCAGATCCTCGAACACAGCCGGTTCGATCGGTTCGAATTCGGAAATCTGCAGAGACTCAATCGACGGCTCGACGGAGGATGGATGTTCCGCGCCCTCTTCGATGAGCAATGCGCCCTCCTCTTCGTCGTCGTGACGACGATAGCTCAGGAGATAGAGACTGCCCAGCAGGCCGATCAATGCACCGCCGCCCGCCAACATGGCGGCCTGCGGCAGGTCGCGGGTCAACTCGCCCGGTGCGGCCTTCTTGGTCAAACGGGTTTCGAGCGCGGGCGTGGCGGATGAGGAGAGGTCGCGGCGTTCGCTTGCCTCCAGATAGGCATTTCGCGCCGTGTCCAGTTCCCCCTGCAATCTGGAAAACTCGCCGGGGGCGACACCCAGCTCATTGAGGCGGTCGAGATACTTCTTTTGCTCGCCATTTGCGGCCGCGATCTCCTGAGAGATGCGCTTTTCATCCGCCCGCAGGCCTTCCAGCAATTGCCGCAAGGCGGGGGCGGCAAGCGCCTGTGCGGCATCCACCGCATTCTGGGCGGCGATGCGGCGGGGATGTTTCGGGCCGTAATCGACCGAAACCGCAGCAAGCGCCATGCTGGCGGTCGAATACTTCTGCCTGACATCCTCAAGTACCGAAAAACCCGTACCGCCCGGCAAAGGCTTCGCAAATACATCATTCGGCTTCAGGGCCGAAGCCGCTGTCAGATCGGCCTGGATGGACAGTTGCTGCCGGGTGCTACGCGCCAGACTGTCGTTTACGTCGCGCAGCTGCTGCTCGAGTTGCTGCGCCTCGGCCATCACCGCGTCACCGTGGCGCATCTGGAAACCGTTCAGCGCCGCTTCCGCCTCATCGAGCCTTGCCCGCGCCCTTTCCGTCTCGCGCATGGCGGGCGTCATAGTGCCGGCCTTGCCATCCGCGATGACGCGCATCGAAAGATAATCGGTCAGTCGCATGGCGGCGTCCGGCGTCGCGGCCTTGCCGGTCACGATCAGCGTGTTTTCATCCGGGGTAAGTTCCAGCCGGATCGCTTCTCCCACCGCGCCGTTCAGCGCCTCACGCTCAGACAGCGGACGCGCATCCGCGCCGGTCAGAAGGTCGAAAAGCAGGCCAAGCTCGCCCTGATTGCGAACGCCGATCATATCGGCCGACTCCAGCTTAAGATCGGCGGTTATACGGTCGAGCCCGGAGGGTGAAAGCAGCGTACGACGCGCCATCGCCAGAAAGCGGACGGCATCCGGGGCATCGTAAGCGGTCTGGATAACCTCGATCCGGGCTTGCGAAACATAACCGCGAAAGCCCGAATCGACGAGCAGAAGCGGAAGGGCAGCACCGACAACGGCGGCGGCGGCGATGCAACCGGACGTCATGAGCCGACGGCAATGTCTGCGCCATTGCGATACGGGCGTAGCGACATCATCCTCGTCAAGGCGGATCGCCATCATGTCCGGATTGTCATCAACCATCTGAAGCCGTCTGCCGCCCTCGGCGCCGCCCGCCACGGGCGACTGTTAAAACCTTACGAGAGGTTAAAGGATCGTGGCAAACAAATGGTTAACGCAACGCCTGCGAGAACGGCCTCAGCTCTTGCCGAGCGCAATGTGCCAGGGTTCGGCGCAAAGGCTGTAGAGCCAGCTCATGTGAAGCTTGCGGAAAATTTCCGGCATGCCGGCCACTTCCGAAGACAGGACCTTGAACAGTTGCCCAACCGCAATCGTGACCCGCGCATTCTCGCTGCTGACGGTGCGGTGCAGCCATGTTTCCTGGTTTTCCTTCAACATTCCCGCGAGCAGAACATCCACCTTAACAGCCGAAGCATCGCGGTTCAGCATGACGAAATCGTGCCAGGGCGCATGCGCCCGCAACCTGGCGAGAACCTCGCCGATCTGCGCCGAATCATCTCCCGCCACACCGATACGCTTCGGCACGGCCATATAGGTCAGAAGCGCCATGGTGAAGGCGACGCCGTCGATGGGTGCAGACAAAGGCTCGCCATTCTCGTTGCGCGCAGCGGCCCTCATTGCCTTTCCCTGCGGCAAGAGCAGACAGCTCTCAAGAATCTGCCGGTAGGCGTTGTCCCTAAGCGAAAGCTTCACCTTTTCGATGGTGAGAAAGGACAGCATCGTATGCCCCTCACAGGCAGACGCCCTGCCGCTGATCAATTCCAGCGCCCCATTCCAATCGAGATCACAGACGCGCAGTCCGTGGATATTCCGTTGCGATCCCGACCGCGCGAGACCTGACGCGAAACTCATTGCCAACCCCCAAATGCCAAAGCCGTCGCCACCGATCCGACGCATGGCCTGCGGGATGGTGGTTCATGGGTTTGTTATACAGGTGCTGGTTGAATTTAGCCTGAAAGCAATCTCTCGAATGCCTGGGGATGCGGCAAGAGACAATTAACCAGAAGGATGCCCCACATCCCCTATCTGGCCGACGCCCCTCGCCCCCCGGTCGTCAGTGGCTTGGCGTCGCTTCTTTGCCGGCTTCGGCCTTCTCGCCCTCGACGAGCTTGACCGAACGGGGCGTGCCATTGCCGTCCTGCTCGCGGATATCGGCTTTCGACAGATAATCCAGCTGTTCGATCAGCACATCCTCGACCACCTCGTCATCGAGCCTTTTGTTCAGCCCCTCGCGGATGCGCTGCTTGAAGGCTTCGGGATCGAAGGTGGAAATATTGGCGATATTGACCATGGAAGAACCCGCAAGTAGCGTGAACAGTTCGTCCGTCATCAACTGCGTTGCCGGCAGCTCGATCTTCGCCATCTTGGTCTTGTCGACGCGCAGCGAAATACGGCTGAGGAAATAGCCGTTCACCCCGCCGTCATTGATGACGGGGATCGTGATGCTTTCGCCCTTGACCAGTTGCAGATTGGCCTTTTTTGCCCCCGCCTCACCCGGTGCGGGCGCCGTCGCCAACTGGACGGAGAAATACACCGCGCCGAGCGTGACGGCGCAAACCCAGACGCCGGTGACAAGAAGCTTCAACATCAGGAGGCTGCGCCGTACATGAACTGTTCCTGCGAATAGGTGCCGTCCGTATCGGCTTCCTGGAGCGCGTTCTTGAGCAAATCCGCAACGGCGCGAACCGCATTCAGATGCGCCTCGACGCGGCTGGCATTGGTGGCGAGCTTGGACTTGATGCCCCTGACCTGTTCCATGTAACCGGCGGCGATTTCCTCGCGCGGCGTATCGCGAAACAGCATCGTCAGCTCATAGAGGCAACGGCTCTTGTGGGCGTTGGATACCTTGAAGTCGAACTTGGGGTCTTTACCGATATTGTCGTTCTCATTGTCGATGATCATCTCAAGGCGGCCGAGAACGGATTGGATACGGTGGTCGTTCGACATAAGGTCCATGCTTGTCTCCTCGTTAGGGTTTTTCATTCTCAAGCCTCGTCCGTTTTCTCATTGGAAACGCCGAGGACCTGCCGCTCGAACTCCGCCACCATCCGAATTGCAGCATTATGGTCTTTTTCATTCATCGATACGTCGGTAATGCCTTTGCTTTCGGCTTTCCGCAACGCATCCTTGTAAGCCTGCTCCGCAATGCCGACGCCGCCATTCCTGGAGATCGTGTCAGCAAACTGTTCGGCCATCATGCTTTTCCAGATCTCGCCGGCATTGCCCTTGCCGTAAACTTCCTCGCTGTCTTTCGGCAGCATGTTGGCCACGAAGGTCTGGAGTACCGAGGCTTCATATTTGCGGTAGGTTTCCGGGATTTCGGTGCGGGCCGCGCGAATATTGGTGTCGCCGAGGCCAGCCTTCGAGGAAGCGCCATCCAGCATATCGACCGCGGCACCGAAACCCTTGCCGGCATCGGCAAGGCTGGTTGCGGCAAAAGCCGCCTTGTTCGCCTTGAGTTTTTTCTGCGCGACCTGAACTTCCTGGGGGTCCGCAGCGCGAACCACATCCATCACCAGATCGCTTATCACCGATATCGCCACGTCCAGATCTCCCGAGCTGACGAATGCTCGGCGCAAAAGCCGGCGCATTCGCTCAATCAAGAAACATCGCCGGAAACGTCCTCAAGAACGCCCGCGATGCAACAATGGGACAGATTATGGATCGCCAACCTTGCTGGAGGCTGGTGTCTGGGAAACATTCGTAATTTCTAACAAATCATAGATTGCATTATCGTCGGCCTCGCGCTGCTCAAGATCGCGCGCGAGGTGCATCCTGTCCTCCAGCCGGTCTGCCTTGGTCTTTTCCTTCAGAACTTTGTTTTCCTGAAATTGCTGAACGCCCTCAAGCTGGCGGTCCTGGACGACGAGACGGCCGTAGCGGTCCGAATAGTGCCGGGAGAATGTCTGATGCACCGGCTCCATGGAACTCATGGCCTCCAGCACGCTCTCCATGGATTGCGCCACTTCGGTACGGGCGCGGGTGGTGTCGGCCAGTTCCACCTCGGCCATTTTTTCCATGTGCCGCTGAACCGTTACCAGACGTTTGAGTTTTTCCGAGCGTTTGTCCGAAGCCATAATGTCTTCTCCCGATCAAAAGCCGATAAAGACGGGGCCGAAACCATCCACGAACTGACGGATAAGGGCTGCGACCGACAGGTAAAGCATGAAAATACCCCCCGCGAGCACGAAGGGCGTCGATATAAAGAAGACCGGAATCTGCGGCGCGAGCTTGTTGATGAGGCCGACCGCGACGTTAAACATCAAGCCATAGATCACGAAGGGGCTGGCAAGGCGCAGCATGATGGAAAAGGAAGCCCTGAGCGTGTCGGTCAGCGTAATCAGCATTTTCTGGCCGCTGATCAGCGCGCCGACCGGTGTGGCGGTATAGGAATCCACCAGCGCCTTGAGGACGATATGGTGGAAATCGAATATGAACAGAACCAGCAGGCCGCCGAAAGTGATGAAATTGGATATCTGGTTTTCCTGCACGTCTTCAATGACATCGGCGCCACCCGGCGCACTGAGGCCAATGGAAGCGCCGATGACCGCGCCGGTAAACTGGAAGCCGAGCGTGTAGAACCGCGCGATCAGGCCATACATCGAACCGATGACGACCTCGGTGAAGATGAGGCCGACGACCGTGCCCTGGCTTGCGCCGGAAACTTTCGGATAGATCGTGTCCCATAGCACAGGCAGGAGCGCCATGGACACAGCAACGCACAGAAGCATGCGAATCTGCGGCGAAATGCGCGAGCTTGAAAAGCCCGGCATGGTCATGAAGCATGCGCCGATACGGCAGATGGCAAGGAACAATGCAATGATTGTCCCCTGCGGGTCGGTTATCATGAAATGGCGCCCAGAATCTTGATCTCGAGACCCTTGGCCAGTTCCACATGCGAAAGAACCGGCAGGGTCGCAAAGAGTCGCTCGATAATCATGCGCACATAGGACCGCGTTTCCGGCGAGGTTACAAGGACAAAGGGCAGGCCGCGATCCATGAATTCACGGATAACTTTCGACGCCTGCTCGGAAAACTCCTCGAGATGGCGGGGATCGATATCGAATTCGACAATTTCGCCCTTCTGGTCGCGCTTGAGCGCCTGATGGAAGACCATGTCCCATTTGTTGCCGAGGCGCAGGACGCGCAGCACGCCATTGTCGGCCAGATCGCCGCAGAGCTGCTGCGACATGCGCACCCGAACATGTTCGACGATCTGTTCCGTCTTGCGCACATGCGGCGCGAGTTCTGCAACCGCTTCGAGAATGAGATGCAGGTTGCGTATCGACACGCGTTCGGCGAGCAGCAGCTTCAGAACCGCCTGCAGGCCGGAATAGGACATGTGTGACGAGCAAATCTCGTCGGCCAGCTTTTTGTACTCGGGATCGAGCCTGTCGATGAGGATTTTGACATCCTTGTAAGACAGAAGCTGCGGCAGGTTGTTGCGGATGACCTCGCTCAGATGCGTCAGCACCACGGAGACGTTATCGATCGGATGGAAGCCTTCGCGCTTGAGATCTTCGGTGAAGGTTTCGAGGATCGAGACCGCAGGCATGCCGAAAGCGGGTTCGCGGATTTCGTCGCCGGGAATGCTCGGCTTGCGCCCTGCCCCAGTCACCACGAGGACATCCCCCACACGCAGGTTGCTGGAGGCGATCGTCGTGCCATGGACGCGGATCTGGTAAGCTTTTTCCTGGATCATGATGTCGTCGGAGACCTTGATCTCCGGCACGACGAAACCATACTGGCTCGCGAATTTCTTGCGCATCTTGCCGACACGGAAAGCCAGTTCCTGATGCGCGCCAAGAAGGCGGGTGGAAACCTGCTTGCCAAGCGCGAGCTCGATCTCGGCGGTCTTCAGTACCTGCTTGACGGAATCCTTCTCCGCCTCGGTGTTCTGGAGAACCTTGTTCTCCTCTTCCTGCCGACGAAGGGCGCTTTCGGCTTCGGCCTGGCGTGGAATATACCAGCTGCCAAAAGCCATGATGCCGCCGAGGAAGATGAAGGGCAGGAACGGCAGGCCTGGAATGATGGCCAGCAGGCCCATCAGCATGGCTGAAACCATCAACGCACGCGGATAGCCGCTCAGCTGATTGACAACGGCCTGGTCCGTCGAGCCGGCGGTGCCGCCGCGCGAGACCAGAAGGCCGGCGGCGAGCGATACGATCAGGGCCGGAATCTGCGAGACAATACCGTCGCCGACCGAAAGTTTGACGAAGACGTCGGCCGCTTCGCCGATGGGCATGCCGTGGCGGAAATAACCGATGATGATACCGCCGAAGATATTGATCGCGGTGACGATGAGGCCGGCGATGGCGTCGCCACGAACGAACTTGGAGGCGCCGTCCATCGAGCCGAAGAAGGAGCTTTCTTCTTCCAGTTCGCGGCGGCGGCGCTGGGCTTCCTTTTCATCGATGATGCCGGCGGAGAGATCCGCGTCGATCGACATCTGCTTGCCGGGGATGGCGTCGAGGGTGAAGCGCGCGCCGACTTCCGCGATACGCGTCGCACCCTTGGTAATGACGATGAAGTTGACCGTGATCAGGATCATGAAAACGATCAGACCGATCACGAAATCGCCGGACATGACGAGACTGGAGAAACCCGCAATGACGCCGCCGGCCGCCGTCGGCCCCTCGCTGCCGTGCGAGAGAATGACGCGCGTTGTCGCGATGTTCAGCGACAGGCGAATCATGGTCGCTATCAGCAGCACGGTCGGGAAAGACGAGAAGTCCAGGGGCCGCTGGATCCAGAGCGCCACCATGAGGATAAGGACCGAGAGCGCGATCGAAAAGGCAAGGCCAATATCGACCAGCATGACCGGAATGGGCAGGAAGAGGACGCAGAGGATCGCCACAATGCCGAGGGCGAAGCCGATATCACGCGCGCTCGGACTGACCTTCGGTAAGGAAATGACTGGTGGTTGCGCCATGATTTCGTCCTGTCTCTTCATGAGAAGGGCGACGGAAAAGCCGCCGCACGGTTCCGAAGCACCGGTTTTCGAAAAGCGCACACAATCCGGACCGATGCTTCGCCCCTATCCCTAGCCGCTGAAGCTTGCGCGAGGGTGGCATCGGGATCGAACGGAGGTCAGAAGCCGGACTGGATGCGGGAAAAGACGAGATTGGAAAAGAGCGATATCTGCGCGCCCACAAAGGGGGCGGCGACGCCGAGAACGATCATGATCGTTACGATTTTGGGAACGAAGGTCAGCGTCATTTCCTGAACCTGGGTCAGGGCCTGAATGAAGGCGATGACGACACCGACGATCATGGCGGCGAGAACCGCCGGACCGGCCGCGACGAGAACGGTCCAGACTGCCGCCTGCATGATATCAAGCGCATCGGCCTCGTTCATCGTCGCATCCTTGTTTCATAAAGGCGGCGTCATACCGCCTCTTCAATGTCAGGAACCAGTCGCGCTATCCGAATCGGTTCCGCTATCAGATGTACTCGTAATCGGGCCATTGGAGAAGGTCACGCCAGCCTGCAGCAGCACCTTGTCACCAGCTTCGGTGATGGCCACAACACCGTCCGAATAGACCTCGACTTCCTTCACCACGCCGGTGACGGTGTCGTCGGCGCTCTTGACCGTCTTGCCAACCAGATCGGAGGCGCGCGTCAGGGCTTCCGCCTGCAGCATGCTCTTCAGATGGGTGTTGGTCTTGATGGTCTGCTCGACCTGCGAGAAGCTTGCGAGCTGCGACATCTGCTCGCCGGCATCCATCGGGCTGGTCGGATCCTGGTTCTTCATCTGCGCGATGAGGAGCTTCAGGAAGCTGTCATAGTTCAGCGAAGCCGCGTTCTTGTCGCTGCTGCTGGCGCCGGCATTCGCCCAGGGGTTTGCCGCTGCCGAATTGACTGCATCTACCGCCATGGTGCGATCTCCTTGCGAATCTGTTCGATCGTTGCGGGGGTCATTTCCTGATTGTTGAGGATTTTCTCCTCGATCGGGTAGAGACCGCGAATGGCTTTCAGCGCTTCGAAAGCCTTGCCGGATGCGACAAGCCCGTCGATCCGCTTCAGTTCCGCCAGAACCTCGTCGTGCTGGAAGCAGTTCAAGAGCATGCTGACCGACTTGCGGAACATGTTGGTGGACTGCTCGCGCCCTTCCGGGTTGATGAGGATCATCTGCGCGATGAAATAAAGCTGTCTGAGCGGCGTCGTCGCCTGATCGGGCTGCAGAACGTGGTTTTCGAGCAGGAACGTGACATCGTTCAGGAATTCGAGCGCTACCTTGCGATCCACACGCAGAACTGCGCCGTTGATGAAGATCTTTTCGCCCGATTTCAGCGAAATCCGAAGTGTACTTTTCATTTCAGTCCATCCCTGATGATGGTTGTCACGTCAATTATGCCCTGGAAATTCGTCGATTGACGTTTCCGGATCAGTTCGCACTCTTTCAAAATCCAGATCGCGATGGAGATCAGATTGGCTCTGAGCTCGATGGCAAGCTGGTTGTCCGGCTGTTTGAGATCTTCAATGAAGCGTATCCAGACACGGCGAGTGTAAAAAAGTGCCTCAATCGTCGGCCGCTGCGAGGAGGAGTCCCTCGCCTCCACCAGAAGTTCGATCGATTTGGTCAACGCCTGCCGCTCGCGATCTTTCGCGTTGGCGACACCATCCTCCATGATTTCGGCGTAGGAAAACTGGTACATTCATGTATCCTTTATCTGCCGCCACCCCTGATCATCAGAGGTAGTTGACCAGACTCATTTTTTGCAGACGCGACGTGAGGCTGTATGCGATTTCAATCTGCTGCTGCAGCAGGTCGAGGCGTGTCTTCGCCTCATAGGTATCGATCCCCTCGATATCCAAGAGATGCGTTTCGATGATCTTTTTCTGGGCCTCCAGCGAATCATTGGCTTTCGAGACACGGCTTTCGGAAAGACCGAGCTGGCTTTGCTGCTGGTTCAGACCGTTGATGGCGGTGCCGATATTGGTCACCGACTTCATCGCCACCATTTCGCGGACGCCGCTGTCCACCTTCGCGTCGAGGAAGGTCATTGACGTCATCGCGGTCAAGGCGAAATAACGCATGCCCTGCGAGTTGCTGTTGCTCGACGTTTCGACAACCTCGTTCTGGCTGATGCGGCTCGTCATGTTGGTGTCGCTCGCCTTCGAACCGAAGGTCGTCCAGAAATCATAGTTCTGGCCGGCCGTCAGGCTGCTGTGTGGCGGGTTCGTGACCGTGGTCGTACCGTTGAACACGCCTTCGATATGCGTCATGAAGGCTTCGACCTGTGTTTTCGACAGGCTGGCGAAATCACCCACCGGCGGCGTCTGCGCCGCCATGAACGCGTTCAGTTCCGTCTCATAGGCTTCCTTCAGCGGAGATCCATCTGCGAAATAGTCATCGACGGGCTTCACATCCGTATTGATGCCGGAGAACAGATATTCGCCATTGACCGCCGTATTGGCGAAGCTGGTGAAGTTGTTGAACGCATTCGAGATGGTCTGGGCAACCGTCGACAGCGTCGGTGCTTCACTGCTGGTATTGGGGACCAGAACCTTCTGAATCTCCTGCGCGGCCTTCGCCATACCGTCCAGCGCCGTCTGCGAGGATTTGAGGCGTTGTGTTGCAATCGAATTGACGCTGACCAGCGAGGTAATGCGGTCGATATCGCGATTGAGATCGAGGCTGCGGGCGGTGTTGGCGCCCAGTGTCACGCCAAGATCGGCATGCTTGCCCGTCGTCAACTCGGTATTGAGATTGGTCATCTCAAGCTGAGCCTTGAGGATGGTGCTGCGCATGCTGTTCTGCATCGCCAGCGATGAAATGAATGACGTTTTCATCGTTTACCTCACCATGTCCATCAGGGACTTGAGCATTTCATCAACGGTCGTCACCAGTTTGGTCGCGGCCTTGTAGGATTGCTCGATATCCATGAGCAGCGACAACTCCTCGTCCAGGCTGACCGCCGTGTTGTTCGAATAGGACGTGGCGGAGCGCTCATAAAGCGCGCTTTTCGCTTCGTTCGCCGAAGTCGCACCGGAACGTTCCTGTTCAAGCCACCCCATCGAGTTGGTGCCGTATTTCAGGATGCTGGTATTCGTATCGATACGTGTCGACGCGGCAAAATTCATGGGCGCGTCAAAAGCAGTAACATAGCTGCGGATCAGCTCGGAGAAGCCGGTTCCCCCCGAGGTTGCGGTATTGATCACGTAATCGGTACCGTTGATACCGCCGTCACGCAACAATTCCGGATTGCCACCTTTGGAAATAATTAACGCCGGGTTGACGGTAATGCTCGCTGCGAGCCCAGGAGAGACAATCCCGTCTGCCGGAATGGTGGTCGCCGCCGGCGAGCCGTAAGTGAAGAGACCCGGCATGTCCGGCAGGCCGCTGGTGGAATCCGCCGGCTTTTCCGCAAACATGGTAATGAGGCCTCGGGCGATTTCATCGAGCTGGCTCTGCATCGTCGGAGCCAGATCGTCACGAACCTGCATCAGGCCCTGAAGCGACCCCTCCGCCGTCGTGTTGCTGCCGCTGCCAGCCTTCAGCGCTACGCCATCGACATAGATTGCGTTGCCCGTGGTCGTCGCATCATAGCCCGGCTGCGTTTTGAAAGTGACGCTGCGCGGCACGATTTCGAACAGCGTCGCGCCATCCGTCGTATAAAGCGCTACATCGTTGTTGGGACGATTGACGACATTGATGCCGATAATGGAGGAAATATCCTTGAGAAGCGTCTCGCGCTGGTCGAGTGCGTCGCTTGGATCGCCGCCGATCGCCGTCTGCGCTTTGACCTCGTTATTGGCTTCCTCGAACTTTGCAAGCAGCCCGTTCAGCTTGTCGACCTGAAGGGCGATTTCCTTGTCGGCGCGCAGACGCATCGACTGCAATTCGCTCGAGGCCTTGTTCAGGGAACTGGCGACATCAATAGCCGAGGTGACCGCCGTTGCGGCCAGAGCGGCATCGCTCGGCTTGGCGGCGTAAGCGTCCAGGCTCTTCAGCAGTTCCTTCATATAGGTGGCCGGCGAACTCTCATAATCGTTGCCGCCGAAAATGCTCTTCATTTCCTCAAGACCGGTCAGAACCGTATTCTGGCCGGAAGCGAGAGAAGAAGTGGAAATCGTCTGCCTGAAAAGACTTTCATTCTGGGCACGGCCATTGGAGACGATACTCGCTCCGGCCATGGTCGTGCCAAGAATGGCGGTTCGCTTGACGTAGTTCGCATTACCGACATTGGCAATGTTTTTCGAAGTAACGTCGGTCTGCTTACCTGTGTTATTGAAAATCGATTGCGCAGTATTCATTGCTGACGTGAGCGACATTCATCTGTCCTCGTGAGAAGTATTATCTCTTCAGATTGATCAGGACGTCCATCAAATCCGATCCAGTCTGGAAGACTTTCGAATTCGCTGTGTAGATACGCTGGGATTCAATCATGTCGGTGAGTTCGCTGGCGATATCGACGTTCGAGCCTTCCAGCGCACCCTTCTGGATGTAACCGAAGCTGCCCGATTGCGGGAAGCCGATGGTAACGACACCCGACTCGTTGCTCGGCAGATAGACGTTGCCGTTCTGCGGGCTGAGATTGTCGACGCTCGGTACCGTGGCCAGCGCCAGCTGGTAAATGTTGCGGCGACCACCATCCTGATAGACCGCCGTTACCACGCCATCCTTGCCGATTTCCACATCCTTGATCTGGCTTGGGCCGTTGCCGTCCAGAATTGCGGTGCCAGGCGTAAACTTGGTCGAGAATTGCGTCATTTCAGACAGATCAATGTTGATCGCCTGCGCCACACCGCTGTTGCTGTCATTAATCGTGATTGACGTGGGCGACGTGGTCGTGAGCTTGTTGGTGGCGGGATCGAAAGTGAGGGTCACCGTTTCCTGGACAAGCGTCGCAGGCGCAGTTGCCGTGTAGGGGAATCCACCATTCGTCGACTGATCCTGACGATAAACCGCAACTTCCCAGGTATTGTCTGCGGTCTTCGTGTAATAGAAATCGTAAAGTACCTTCGCACCGCCGCTATCGAATGCCGTCAACGAAGTCTTGTTGCCGAACGTCGCAGTCGCGGAGTTGGTGCTTGGAAGCGACGCAGCCGCCACAGCCGTATCGTCACGGTTAAGATTGGCCGGGAAACTGCCCTGCGTGGAGGGCGATGCCGTCAGGCCGAAATTATTGACGTTGATGGCCTCAAGACCCGTAAAGCCGTTAACGACAGCCGCCGGCGGATTGGAACCGTAAGGATAACCCATCAGCTGAAAACCAGCCGCGTTTTCCAGATAGCCTTCCGAGTTCTTCACGAAAGAGCCGGCACGCGTGAGATAGGGCGTGCCTGCGCCGTCCTGAACCACGAAAAAGCCGTTGCCCTGAACAGCAAGGTCGGTGCTCGAGGTGGTGTAGGAGAGGTTGCCCTGCTCCGAAATGCTGTAGCGAACGTTGGACTGCACGCCGCCGGAAGCATAGCTGCCCGACGAGGAGGGCAGAACGAGCGAGGAGAACGACGTCGATGCGCGCTTGTAGCCGGTGGTGCTTGCGTTGGCGATGTTGTCGCCCACGGTGCCCAGCTTGTTCGCCTGCGCATTCATGCCGGAAACACCGGTTCGCATAGTGCCGAAAATACTCATTCAAAAACCCTCGTGGTCATCTTTCAGGGAGAAGGTAAAGCGTTTGGCTTGCGTGAAGCTGTCTGAAATACCGCGTTTGAAAAAGACCACGCGGGTCAATGAAAATCACTGCCAGTCGATGCTGTAGCCGAGGAACCGCTTGGAATCGACCGGATCGTAGCCAAGCTTCTTGCGCAGCTTCTTGCGCAGCTTGCTGATATGGCTTTCGACGACGTTCTCTTCGACGTCGTCATCGAAGATGCCGTAGATGGCATTGAAAATCTGCGTCTTGGAAACGCGGCGTCCGCGATTGGCGATCAAGTATTCGAGGATGCGGCGCTCACGGCGCGGCAAGGGGAACACTTCACCACCCACCTCCGGGTCGCGGCCATCAGAGAAAACCCGGATCGGCCCCGCATCGGTAAAATTCGAGATGACCTGCAATCGGCGACGGATCGCCGCTGCACGCGCAAGGATCTCACGGGGGTGCACCGGCTTGCGCACGACATCGTCAACGCCGCTGTCGAAAAGCGCCAGCGTCGATTCCAGCGAGGGCTGGTCGCTGACCGCGATCACCGGGGCCGTCGTGCGATCCCTGATCGCCTTCGGCAAAGAAAAGCTCCGGTCGCCCTGGCCGATCAGGAAGGCTTCAACAGCCGCAAGATCGCTTTCCGCCGCCGTCGAGACCCACTCCCCGAATTCGACCGGATCGAACCCGGTCGAGGGAATGCCCTCACGCCCAAATAGAGATGTATAGCCGTCTTTAACGAGCTCGCGCTCATCAACCACTACGATCATTCGTCCGCCTCCGAATCAGTGTGGTGTTTTCCAATGTGGCATTGGTACGAATCGGGGGATTCACGAACAACTGTAGAAAATCATCGATAGATATTAATAATTGATTAACCATTTTGTGCCGATTTGATCTATATATAGTGGGTATTAACCATATATGGCACAAAATTTTTGTGTAGAAATTTCAAAATTCCGAAAAAACCGCTTGAAGCGCCTTTTTTCGATCAATCTATCGCCACATTTCGAAATACGAGTCCCGCAACGTCTGAAGGCAATTTCAGGTTGTTATCCGTCACAGAAACTTTTCGCATTGGGGGTCCATTTCCCGTAGCCTGTCGCCACCAGATTGGCGATGACACGGCAGACATATTTCTTCTGTGCCGGATCATTGTTCGGGCCGGCGTGATAACGGGCGACCGCCATGGTCCAGGTTTCATGCCTGTTGTGAAGGTTGCGCAGGAACATGGCGGCATATTCCACATTGCGGCGCGGATCGAACATTTCCCGCGCGGATGCGAAGTTTTCGCCATGAAAATAATGATTGATCTGCATGCATCCGAGGTCGATTAGCTTCGCGCCGTTGCGCTTCGCCGCCTCGAAAGTGGTCAAAGCCTCCTCGGTGGAGGCGGCAAATACCGGTTTTCCCTCAATATTCATGGCGTTAGGGTCGAGCCGTCCCTTGCGGCCCGTTTCGGTCAGCCCCACCGAATAGAGAATTCCCTCCGGCACGCCATATTTGCGTGCCGCCGACTGAATCTCTCTTTCGCAGACACCTGATGTTGCCGAAGCGGACGCGTTGTCAGAGGTAGACGCCATTGTCAGCAGAAGTGCGGGCAGACCCAAGAGCGCCATCCATGCCTTCATTATGCACCCCCAAATTATTGCCATT
The DNA here is from genome assembly GCF_027498475.1 of Agrobacterium salinitolerans. NCBI lineage: Bacteria > Pseudomonadati > Pseudomonadota > Alphaproteobacteria > Hyphomicrobiales > Rhizobiaceae > Agrobacterium > Agrobacterium salinitolerans. The sequence goes on from NZ_JAPZLN010000001.1 coordinate 267,764, forward strand.
GCCTTGCCGGTCGCCGCGCGCCCCGGACTCGTCACGGTTGCGCCCGGCGGCGGCTTGCTGCCCCTGCTGCTGCGCCTGCTGATTTTGCTGATTGTTGCCTTGTGTGCCCGTTTGGTCACTCTTGTCGGAAGAAGCGACGCTGATAGTGATGTTGTCGACCGTCAGCCCCTGGGCCTTGAGGCCGTCAAGGATGCTCTTGCTGTCTTCCTGCAGCTTTTTATAGGCTGCAACACTCTCCACCGTCATGTGAACGGAAAGCTCGTCACCGGCAAGACGCAGTGACATCGTCACCGACCCAAGCTCGATCGGCGTCATGTGCAGCTTCAGCGTATGGACGACCTTGCCTGTGCTGCTCTGGGCCGCCGCATTGGACAGCGACGAACCGGGCTGCATGGCGCTCACCCATTCCGGATCATTGACGATCAGGCCGGTCAGAGCCGAGGCGTTGGTCGAAGGCGCGAGGCCAATGAACCGCCGTGAATCGAGAACCGTTATGGTGTCGGTCGTCTTGCCGGTGCTTTCCCGCGCGTCGAACTCGACACGGCCGTCACGCTGAACCGTGCTCATATCCAAAGCCCGGGCCGCGCCCGAACGCGGCGAGGAAAAACGGAATGCCGCGGCGTCGCCCTCGTTTTCCGAACCCGAACCCGCCTCGTTACCGGCGGGTGCAATCCCTGTCGGCATGTCCTTGATCGAGTGCTCGGCCTTGCTCCGGACGGGTTCACCCCGGTCTGATTTAACCGTGTCGGCCTTGCCGGCAATCGCCTGGGCAATTTCCTCAAGCGGTGTCTTGGCGGTCGCCATATCGGCGGCAGCGGCCGTCGCCAACTGCAGTTCCGTCAACTTCGGATCGATCGCATCGTCCGCCGCTTCGGCGCCCTTTTCGACGTTGTCTTTGAGCTTCTTGCCCGTCTTGCCGTTTTCCGGCGTCGCGCGGACCGTTTTCACAGCGTTTTGAAACTCGGCCACGGCCTCCTGGGCACGACCTTCGCCGGCATGCTCCTTGACCATCGCATTGAGAAATGTTGGGGGGCGCTTGACCGGGACATCCATCTTTTCCGCCTCGCCATCGGGCTGCGACTGCTGTCCTTCAGCCGGATTTTCGTCCTGCTGACGCCGCGAATGCAGCGCGTGCGGCGGGCGCTCGTCCCGGACCGTGGAAAGGGCATCACCGAAACTGCCGCCTTTGGCGTCGTCCCTGACACTGGCGCCGCCGGCGCGCGGATCGGATGGCGGCGCATTCACTATCGTGTTGATGGTTGCGTCGATCATGGTGCCCCCTCGCCTTTCTTCAACAGGCTGTCGATTTCATCGAGCTTGCTGCGGCCGCTCGTCACGAGCTGCCGCACATTATCGCCCTCGTCGTCAACCTTCTGGGTTTCGACCCGCCATATGCTTTTTGCATCGGCAGCGCCCGCCTCATTTTCGGGCGGATCCCGCCCGGTCTCATTCGCGGCCGCAGTCTCGGCCTCAACACCGGTCTGCGGGGAGGGAGGACGAACCACCTGGTCGGCAATCGTCCTTGCCGCCTCCCGCAAGGCCTTGTCCCGATCCGAAAGCTGCGCTTCGGGAATTTGCCCGATTGTCTCGATCGCGCTCACCACATCGGGCGTGCCGATATTGGAAAGGCTTTCATAGAGATTGGCCTGCACTTCCGGCTCACCCGGCAGTGCCGGAGACAGCGCCTTCGCCTTCAACGCCGCCATGCGCGCCAGTGAATCCTTGCCGCTGATCGCCGCCAGCCGCGAAAGCCGCAGATAGGCTTCCTTCTGCCTTTCCGTATCCATCATGGCAAAGGTTTCCTGTATCGCCTCATGGCCGATGGAATCGGCGCGCTTGACCACCAGCGAAACCAGAAGGTCTGCGAACTGGCTGGCATAGGGCGAATGCAGGAACCGCCGCGCATAACGCTGCGCATAATCGACGCCGCGCGCCGCATCGCCGTCCTCGACCGCAATGGCGAGCGAGCGGCGCAATGCGGCCTCCTCGACGATGGTGCCCGGCGCTTCGAGCCGGGCGATGTCGTAAAAGCCGAGCGCAGCCAGCGGATCGCGCGGGATTGTCACATTCCCGCTGATCAGCGCCAGATAGGCGCCAATCCGCTTGCCGCGATATTCCGGCACCATGGCCGCAATGCTCTGCGCGACAAGGGTTCCCTTGCCGGAGAGGTATTTGCGCAGGACATCGGCGACGCGGCTGTCGAAATTGCCATCCACATCGCGCGCGACCAGAAATTCCAGCGTGGACGGATTGCCGCCGCTCATCGCATAGATGAGCGCCGCATCGACATTGCGCGGATCCTTGAAGATCGCCGAAGGCGCGCTCTTCAGCCGCTCATCGATGGTCTGGAGTAGAAATCGCTGCATTTCCGAGGCGGAATGGTCGCCCATGGCGACCGAATCCTGCACGAATTGCAGGGAGCGCAGCATGGAATAGGGCATGAGATTGTCTTGCGACTGCGACAACGCCCTGCCCGGCTCGGAGCCGAGACCGCAAAGCGTCGCCGCAAGAAGAAGCCAGCGTTTCGAGGTTTTCGTCACTTTCACCCCCGATCGGCCTCAAGCAGAATTTCGATGCGGCGGTTGGCGTCCGCCATAGGGTCTGCCGGCACCTGCAATCTGCGGTCCGCAAAACCCGAGACCTGCTTTACCCGCTCTTCCGACAGACCACCGCGCACCAGCATGTAATAGGCGCTGTGAGCGCGATCCATGGAGAGCCGCCAGTTGTCATTGGCCTCGCCCTTGAACTGCCGTCCGTCGGTATGGCCGCGGATCACCACGCTGCCGCCGCGCTCCTGAAGCAGTTTACCGATTTTTTCCATGGCCAGAACCATTTCACGCCGGGGAACGGCCGATCCGATATTGAACATCGGCGTTTCCGTCTGGTCGGAAATGGTAAGCAGCAACCCGCCTTCCGCCGGCGTCACCACCAGACCTTCGGAAAGCCTGCCGGTGATGCCTGAGATTTGCTTTTCGATCTCCTCACGCAGCGTGTCGGCCTTTTCCCAGTCGGCATCGCTCACCTTTTGCTCAACATCGCTTGCCTGTCGCGGCTCATCCGGCTTCGGCTGCGCAAGCGCTGCCTGCTCTGCGGCGTCCGGACGCTGCTGCGGCACCACGGCGGCGACTTCCATCGACTTGCCGTCTTCCGCCTTGTCGGCGGGTGTCTCGGACGCCTTAAGTGCGACCGCCTGAGCGTTTTCGGTCGCATCCTCTTGCTTGTTCTCGGCGAGTTGCTGCTGTTCAACCGGTTTTTGCGATTGATCGGCGCGGGTGATTTTCACCTGCTGGGTCCAGAAATCGGGATCGAAGGGATCGCGATAGGCTTCACCGCCGCTAGCGCCCGTCGCCGGGCCGGAATCAGCAGCGCCGCCCTCGCCCTTGGCGCTGACATTGGCCTGCTGCCCCACCTGCTGGGCAATTTCGGCGAGCACGGAGTAGGGATTTTCGAAAAAGTCCGCTTCGGAGAAATTCGACTGTTCACCGGTCTGGGAGGTCAGATCTTCGCCCGTCGCCGCAGCGGAGCCTTTGGTGACTTTTTCCGCCTGGATGTTGGACTGATCCTTCTTCTGGACGCCCTCTTCCTTATCGACAGGCTTTTCCAACCCCTTGGACGAGGGTTTCTCATCGGATAGCTTGATAGGGTTAAAGTAGCTCGCGACCGAGGCCTTGGTTTCCTCGTTGGCGGCATTGACCAGCCACATCACGAGGAAGAACGCCATCATCGCCGTCATGAAGTCAGCATAGGCGATTTTCCACGCACCGCCATGGGCGCCGTCATGCCCGCCCTTGTGGCGCTTGACGATGATGATCTCGTTCTTGCCGTGGTGGTGATTTTCGCCTTCACTCATTTCATCACCTTGCGAAGACTGGACGCCCAGGCGGACATGCGCGTCACAAACACGCTTTCACCCAGCTCGACGGAAAGATCGATATCGGCGGTCTCGGTAAATTTCATCGTTTCTTCTTCAAAGCCCGGCTGCGTCTTCAGCCGCTCGAACAAATCTTTCGGGCCTTTCACGACAAGCGTGACCTCTTCGCCATCCGGCATGGCGCTACGCACCACATCCGCCAGCGCGGAGACCGCCTTGAGCGACAGCTTTTCCGTCAGGACCGGAGCAAGGATATTGGCGGTCTGCTCGCTGAGATTGGCCGCAATCGCGTCGATGCCCTCGCGCAGCCCCCGGGACAGGGAAGCTGCGATTTCTTCAAGATGGCCCGAACGCAGGGTTTCCAGCTCGGCCGAATGGGCAGCGATCAGCTCTTCCCTCTCCGCCTGCATCTTTTCAGTGATCTCGCGGGTGGCGTCTTCGCGACCGCGGGCGTAAGCCGCCTGTTTTTCACCTTCAACATCGACGGTTTCGAAGTCATCCAAACCCGTTGCGAGATCGACAAAAGCGGATGTGGCGTCGACATCCGCCAATGGATCGCCAAAGGCCATCCCGGCAGGCTGCGTGTCACCGAAGTCCTTGAGATATCGTGCAATGGACGCGCTCATGCCCGCCCCCAGCAAAACAGGCCAAAGGGGCGGTACATGTTTCGCTGCCTGCGATCTGACGCGTTCTGTCGCATTTCCGGACGGAAAACCGGAACCCACTTTTCCTGGAAATGCTCTAAGCCGTTTGGCGGCACCACCGTCATCCTTGCTACCCTGCCCGTCTCTTCCACGTTTCCCGGCCAGATCACGCCATGCAATCCGCCCCATATTGACCCGACGTTAGGTGTTCAAACTTGTGCGAAGATGAAGGCGGGCTCGATCAGCAAGCCTGCGCCCCTCCATCCCCTCGTGCCCACGCCAGCCAGACCCGTTACTTGAAGAGCTGGAGGATATTTTCCGCATTGGCGTTGGCGATGGAGAGCGCCTGGATGCCGAGCTGCTGCTGCGTTTGCAGCGCTTTCAATCTGGTCGATTCCTCGTTCATGTCAGCATCGACGAGACGGCCAACGCCCTTGTCGATCACATCCATCAGGCTGGAGACGAAATTGTCCTGCATGCTGATGCGGCTCTGCAGCGAACCCAGGCTGGAAGCCGTACTAGTCATCGCCTCAAGCCGCTTGTCCACGAAAGACATCATCATGTCGATGGCGTCGGCATCGGTATAGGTCGTGCCGCCGCCTGCAAAACCGCCCATGGCTGCCGCGACGACGTCAAGCTTGGCGAGATCGAGGGTGGAGACGGAAAACTCGAGGGAACGACCGGTCGAAACCGTTCCACTGCTGGTGTCGTAAAACCAGTCGTTGCTGCCGGTGTCACGATAGGCTGGGGAAACGGTGACGCTGCCGCTCGACGGATCTGTCGCCGTCACCTTGACCCATACATTTTCGGCGAGTCGCAGATAATTGTCGGTTCCGTTGCCGTAGACATTCGGATCGGTATTCGTATCCGCCGTCGCGGCATTCAGCGCGCCGATCTGTGCATCGGTCAGCTTCGGCACGACATAACCCGTATCCGTCGTCGTGCCAGCAGTCGTTGACGTCTGGGTGACTTCATATTCCGTCTTGCTGACAAAAACGGCGTTCTTGTCGAGAATCCCGAGCTTTCCGCCACTGAGGTCGAAAAGCACGGTGCTGCCGTCGAGCGTGTAGTCGACGGTGGTGACCCCGACATTGCCCGAGCCCGTGCGCGTGAAGGATGCAACGACCTTTTTGATGATCGCTTCTTCAACCGGCGGCGTGCCGCCGTTGCTGATGCTGGCCTGCAGCCAATTTTCACCCGAGAAGGAGGCCGATTCGGAGATGCTCTTCAGCTGTTCCTGAAGCTGTTTGATTTCATCCTGAATCTTGCTGCGGTCGGCGCCCACGCCGTAAGCCGCAACGAGCTTGGCCTTGATCTGCTTGACAACCTCAATCGTGCTTTCAAGCGCATCATAGGCGGTATCGACCTTGGCGGCTCCCAGACCCAAAGCATCCTGCACGGCCGAAAGCGCATTATTGTCGGAGCGCATCGTCGTTGCAATGGACCAGTAGGCCGCATTATCCGCGGCCGTCTCGACACGGTAGCCGGAAGATACGCGCGCCTGTGTTGTCTCGAGGCTCTTGTCGATCATGCGCAGGGTTTGCAGCGCGGCCATCGCCGCCGCATTGGTCAAAATGCTGGTCATGGGGTCCACCCAACTCAAAATTTAAAAAGAAATCCGGCGCGGTGCCGACAACGAGCAGAAGCATCATGCGCATCGCCAATGGTCTGAACCGACCACCGCGACCTGCCGTTCGTTAACAAATCGTTAATGCGATAGGTAACAAACAACGAGACTGATTTGCAAGGCGTTCCTGACCTTCGCAGCCGGGTTTCGCATAAACCGGCAGGCTTCGGGCAAGCCCGGATCAAAACGCACCGGAAAAACGCGGTTGCGCCCGTGATATGAACGAGCGCAACTTACTTGATGAAAAGATGTGGCGGCTGATACGGTTAAGCCGCTTCGCCCTGACGGGTGGCCACGAATCGGGCAGCAGCCAGGCTGTGGCGGAGAAACTCGGTATTCTCGTCCGGGTTTTCGGAAGGGTTCTGAAACGAGACGTGATTGATCTCGATCGCCGCATGCTCGTTGGCGAGTGTCAATCGCGCATAGACCGTGGCGCCCTTCGGCTTCAGCTCGAGATCGAGAACGATCTCCGGCGCGCCTTCCCATTCGAGCTTATATTCGCCGCCGGTGCCGAAATTGATCGTACCAGGATGGTAATAAAGCTCCGCCGCCGAGGAAACGAGGTCGGCGATGCTGCCGTAGCACTCGAATCGGAGCAGCGAAATCAGGTCGGCCGGGTCTAACAAGCGTAATTCGGTGGCGATCGGGTTGATCGCCTCTGCGACGATCATTTCCCGCTGTTCGGAATAGGCGGATTTTTTCATTGGTTTTATTGAACCCGTATTTTCGATGACTTCATGGCGTAAACCCGATGAACGAGCTCCGCCACAGCCTTGTAGAAGGCTGGTGGAATCACACTATCTACCGAGACTTGCGCAAACATGGAGCGTGCAAGCGGTGGGTCTTCAAAAACAGGGATATTGTTTTCTTCCGCAATCTCGCGGATTTTCAATGCGATAAGGTCCTGACCCTTGGCAACGACGACAGGTGCGTCTCCTTCTTCGCGCACGTAACGCAGTGCTACCGCAAAGTGTGTCGGGTTGGCGATGACGAGTGTCGCGCGCGGCACGTTGTTGATCATGCGGCGGCGGGCACGGTCGCGGGCGATCGAGCGCTGGCGGGACTTGACCACCGGGTCACCCTGCGACTGCTTGTATTCTTCCTTCACCTCATGCTTCGTCATTTTCAGCTGGCTGAACCAATGATGGCGCGTCCACAAGACGTCCACGGCAGCGAGCAGCGCTGTCGAGAGCAGGATGACCACCATCATTTTCTTGACGATTTCAACCAACCGGACGAAAATCACCTGCGGATCGGAAAACATCAGATCGATGAGGCTATAGAAATCACCGCGAAGCGCGAAGAACATGATGACCGAAACGATCATGATCTTGAACACCGATTTGGCGAATTCCACAAAGCCCTGCTTGCTATAGATACGGGTGAAGCCTTTTGCCGGTGAAATGCGTGACCATTGCGGACGCACCCGCTCCAGCACCGGCGACGGCAGGTTCTGCAGGAAAGACGAGGCAAGCCCGAAAACGATGAACATGATCATGGCCGGCATGAGCAGGTAGGCAACGGACGTGCCAAGAAAATAGAGCAGCGACAGGGCATCCGGCCGGGTGCTGAGGTTCCATTGTTCGGGCTGGCCGAACAGGTCCTTCAGGGTGACACCGAGACGGCCGGCACCATCGGGCAGGAAAAAAACCAGATAGCAGTAAAAGGCGAGCGACGACGCAAAGATCGGCACTTCGCGCGAAAATGGAAGATTGCCTTTTTCCGCCGCATCACGAAGTTTTTTCTCCGTGGGGTCTTCTGTTTTACTGTCCTTGTCCTGATCGTCTGCCAAGGCACGTTCCCGAAATAAAAAAGGCCCGCCGATCCCGGCAGGCCGTCATCCCGAAACTAGCGCCCGTGAGCGGCCATCGCAATGGCCGGTTTCGGCGTAAAAGCCGGTTATCAACCGGCTTCCGCTTAAGCGGCGGCCGACTGGTCGTCCGCGGCGGCTTCCTTCAGCTGGATCTGGCCGGAATTGGCGAGCCGGATCGCTTCTTGAGCGACGGCGCGGCGTGCGATCGCCACTTCGCGGGTATTGATCGAGGCTTGCGGCACGGAAAGGTCCGATTCGATCATACGGCGCTGGCGCGGGCTGATGCTGGAAAGCACGCATTCCTTGATTTCCATCGTGGCGCCGCGTAGCGCCATGGTCAGAACATCCGCCGAAACATCGTTGAGCAGCAGGACGCGGCTGCGCTGCGGCATGAACATGAGGTCGTCGAAGAGGAAGATCTTCGGCTTTACCTTGTTTGCGGCTTCCTTGCTGAGCGTTTCGAGCGAGCTGAGCAACGTGTCGACCTGCGGCTTGTCCAGTTCGTTCATCAGATCGGCAACCTTTGTCGAGCCGCCGGCATTGCGCTCGGCCTCGATCTCGTTGATGAGGTTGACCACGCGCTTCTCGATGATCTGCGCGGCGGTCGGGCTGACTTCCTTCATGTTTACCGTGCGGTTCATGATGTCGGCGCGTTGCTCTTCCGGAATGGTCAGGAGAACCTTGGCGCCAAAAGAGGAAGGCAGCATGGAGAGAATATAAGCGATGGTCTGCGGATGCTCGCGCAACAGGAACTTGCCGACGAATTCCGGCTCGGCTTCCTGAAGACGGTCCCAGATCGACGCTTCATAGGCCTGGAAGGCCGCGCGGCGACCGAGAAGGCTGTCGACTTCTTCCGGTGTCAGCCCTTCTTCGAGAATGCTTTCGATTGCCTTGGCATTGTCCATCAGGCCCGTTCCTTCCGTGAACAGGTCTTCGAATTCCGCCACGATCTGCGCGAGCTCATCCGGAGGAATGACGCGCAGGGTCTGAGCCGAGGAAATGATCATCTGCAATTCGTGCTGCGTGAAAAACTTCAGCAGCTTGCCGGCGACGCCCTTGCCCATGGCAAGAAGCACCGCGGCCGCCTTGTCGGCCTGAGACAACGGCTTGCCCGCAATGGGGTTACCGAAATCCTCGAAGTCCATCATGGTCTTTCCTCTCCGTCCCCACAGGGATCAGGCTTTCTTCGTACTCAGTACTTCAATCAATTTTACGCCGAAGCGCGTATCGTCGTCTTCCAGAACCGTTATCTCACCGCGCGCAATACGGCGGCCATTCACCATGATTTCAACCGGCTCGCCGATCTTGCGGTCGAGTGCGATCGTTGCTCCTTCTTCAAGGCTCATCAGCCCCGAAACGAGCATTCTGCTAGTGCCGAGAACGATCTGGACATCGATCGGGATGTCCATGATCATTTCCATATTTTCGGACAATCCGCTGCCAAGCGGCGCCTTCACACCCGCAACCTGCGGGGCGGCGGCAAAATCGTCCATAGCAAAATCGTCCGTTCCGCCACCGAAGGCGGAAAGATCGGTGTCCGTCGAAACCTCGTCCGCCGTTCCGAAATCGCCGAAGTCGCCGAAATCGGAGAGCGAGCCTTCCGCATCCGTCTTGAGGACGCCACGCAGATCGCCGATAGCCTGGTCGAGGTCGCCGTCGTCTTCAAACGACGGCAGCGCCGCATCATCGGTCACAGGTGTTTTCTTCGTAGCCATGCGCTGATTATTCCCTTTGAAACTTGCGTCAACCTGCCCAAATCCTCGAAGGCCGGGCAGGATTTTAACCCATCAAATGTCGTAAGATCTCGTCGTCAGTGCTGACATTGTTCTTCACCCGAACCATGTAGCGGTCGCCGGACTTGCCGAATTCGCAATTGTAGAGCTTGGAACCGTTGGCGCTGACCTCAACGCCGATATCGTCCTGCTTCAGAGCCTGAAACGGAATGACATCGCCGGCCACCAGTTTGGAAATCGTCCTGAGCGTCAGTGTTTCGAGCTTGATTCGCGCCTCGAGCGTGACCTGCGATCGCTTCACCTGCTCCGAAATCATTTCCATCCATTCCTCCTGCTTCTTCAGCGCCTGGGCTGAAGCCTTGGGGGCGACGATGGAAGTCTTGAGCAGGGCGCGCTGCGGCACGATCAGCGAGAACTCCGACGATACCTTGCCAATATCGACCTTGAGGCGGATGGTCACGCCGTAAAGGCCGGCGATCATCTCGTCGAAGGCGCTTTTGCCGTTGGAATTGAATGGCGGATCGATGGTTGCCTCAAATCCGCCCGGCGCGTTGACACCGGAGCGCAGGACACCTGCGATGCGGCCAAGAACCATGGCCGCGAGATCAAGCTCGATATGGGAGAGGCTGCGCTCGTCCGGCTCGCCAATCATGTCCGGCGACGCGCCCAGCATGCGCTCCATGAGCGCGATGACGAAACCGTTGCCGACCGTCATCATGAAATTGGGGCACCAGTTGCGCAGGGAACAATCGGCAACCGCGACATTGCTCCCGACATTGGCGATGAGATCGGTCATCAGTCCCGATTCGGAACCGACATATTCGACGTCGATCGCGATGCCGGTCTCGCTGTGGAAGATGTCTGGCAGGAACTCGCTGTAGAGATGGCCGATATCGGAACCGATCTTGGCGATCGTCTTGCGATCGGATAATCCGCCCGTCAACTTTGCCAGAAGGGCCGTGTCGATGGCCGGTGCTTGTTGCGCTGCAGCTTTTGCCATCGTCATGCCGCCTTGTTTTCGCCGCCGGGGTTCATCATCTCCTGCTCGACGGCGTCAATAGATGGCCGCTCGTAGTTGGAGATGGTCTTGCGGCCATATTCGAGTGCGACCTGCGGCACCGAGCCGTTCATGTAAGCGATCAGCGTCTGCTTGACGATGATGTAGAGGCGGTGCTGCTTGGTGCGGACGATCTTGACCTGGGACGCCAGCGGGTTGCAGATCGAATAGGACAGGATGATGCCGAGCATGGTGCCGACGAGCGCGGCGCCGATGAGGCCGCCCAGCACTTCCGGCGATTCGTTGATCTTGCCCATGGCCTTGATAACGCCGAGAACCGCCGCGACGATACCGATGGCAGGGAAGGAATCCCCCATGGTGGTAATCGCGTGATAAGGTTTCAGCTTGTCGTTCAGGATGGTTTCGATTTCCTCATCCATCAGCGCCTCGATTTCGTGGCTTCGGGCGTTGCCGATGATGATGAGGCGAACATAGTCGCAGATGAACGAGGTCAATTCCTTGTTCTTCAGAACCGATGGCGCGCTCTGGAAAATCGAGGATTCTTCCGGATTGTCGATATGGGCCTCGATCTCGTTGCGCGATTTCGTGCGCAGGTCGCGCATCAGCGAATAGAGCACGCCGAGCACGTCGAGATAGTTTCGCTCCTTCGGGACCGAATGCTTGAAGGCCTCGCCGAGCGCCTTGCCCGAATCCTTCACGACTTTCATGGGGTTCGCCATGATGAAGCCGCCGAGACCGGCGCCGCCGATGATCATCAATTCGAACGGCTGAACCAGCACGTCCAGATGACCGCCCATCGCCATGTAGCCGCCGATGATGCAGCCGAAGGTGATTATAAGTCCAATTACAATATTCATTGATCGACCACGCCCGAACAGTGTTCCATGGCGCCATGTCTAAAAAATGTGGCTTGCGTGAACCTGTCCGCAAAGCCGCTCTCGCATTCCTGTCTCCAGCCAGTTTCGCACAAGCAAGCCACGGCAATATGCCGACAAAGGCGGACGTGCGCCTTGAGATCGGGATCAAACGAGAGCGGCGGTTCAGTGACTTCCACCTACACCAGCTACAGACTGATCAGTCAGGATATCGGCAAATCGCTTGAGCGGGTCTCGGAACAGCCCGACGTGGCGCGCGAGACCGAATATTATCGCGCGAAGATCGGCGACGTGAAATCCATCGACGACTTCATGGCCGATACGCGCCTTTACAATTACGCGCTGAAGGCCCACGGCCTTGAGGACATGGCCTATGCGAAGGCTTTCATCCGCAAGGTGCTGACGGAAGGCGCCTCGGACAAGGACGCTTTCGCCAACAAGCTTTCCGACAGCCGTTATGCAGATTTTGCGAAGTCGCTGGACTTTGCCGGCCTGGGCGCAGCGGCGACTTCGGTCGACGCGGCCCAAACGGGCGTCATCAGCAAATACACGCGCCAGACCCTGGAACAGGAAGCCGGTGATGACAATAACGGTGTCCGGCTCGCCCTTTATTTCGAACGCAAGGCATCAACCATCACATCCGGCCTCGATTTTCTCGCCGACGACGCGCTCGCGCAGGTGTTTCGCACAACGTTCAACCTCCCCGACGCATTTTCCGCGGCCGACATCGACAAACAGGCGGCGCTCATCGAAAAGAGCATTAATATCAAGGATCTGCAGGACCCCGAAAAGGTTGGAAAGCTGCTCGAGCGTTTCACCATCATGTGGGAAATGCAAAACCCCTCGACGACCTACGACCCTTTGGCCGTTTTCGGCTCCTCCAGCGGCTACGGCATTTCCCCTGACCTGCTGATCTCGATCAACTCCCTGAAACTCGGAGGCAAATGATATGCAATCCGGACTATATGTCGCCCTCTCCTCACAGATAGCGCTGGAGCGCCGTCTCACCACCATTTCCGACAATATGGCGAATGTGAACACCGTCGGTTTTCGCGGTTCCGAAGTGAAATTCGACGAAATGGTCGCCAAGAATCACAATGACATGAACGCTCGGGTGGCCTTCGTTTCGCAGGGCAACGACTATCTTTCCACTCGTCAGGGCGCTTTCGAGCAGACTGGCAATTCCTTCGATTTTGCCATCAAGGGCGACGCCTGGTTTTCGCTGGATACCCCCGATGGCCAGATTCTGACCCGCGACGGCCGTTTCACCATGCGTCCGGACGGCGCGCTCATCTCCTCGAGCGGTTATCCCGTTCTCGATGCCGGCGGCGGTCCGATCCAGCTCAATCCGAATGGCGGCCCGATCACCGTCGGTCTCGATGGAGCCATCCGGCAGAACGAAAACATCGTCGCTACCCTCGGCATCTTTCAGGCGGATTTTTCGCAGGGTTTCCTGCGTCATCCCAATAGCGGCGTGAAGCCGGTGGCCCAGCCGGTTCCGGTGGTCAACAACCATGAAGTCGGCGTCGTTCAGGGTTACCTCGAGCAGTCGAACGTCAACGGCATTTCCCAGATGACCCAGCTCATCCAGGTCAACCGCGCCTTTGAAAGCATCTCCTCGCTGATGCGCGATACCGAATCGACCTTCGGCGAGGGCATCAAGACGCTTGGCGGCGCGCGTTGAGGAACTGACTGATGACAATGCCGGAATCCATGCTCTTGGCTGATGCCATTTCACCGAAGCTCGCGCAGCTGGCGAGCCTCGCCGGGCATTATGCCGATCCGGAGTTCTCGGTTGCGCATGGCGGTCATGTCCGCACCATCGCCGCCGGGCACTATACGGTTTCCGGCCTGTCGCGGCATGTGCGGCTCGGTGAATTCGTCGCCCATCGCAGCGCGACCGGCATTCATCTCGGCGAAGTGGTGCGCGTGGAGCCGGACATCTGCTATGTCTGCCCCATCGAGCCCGGCGAGCCGATCGGCATTCACGACACCGTCATCCGCAAGGGCGCTTTCCGCGTCGCGCCCGACAACAGCTGGTGCGGCCGCACGATCAACGCGCTGGGCGAACCCATCGACAATCAGGGGCCGCTTGCGCCGGGCATTGAACGCCGCTCGATTTCAAACAACGCACCACCCTCGATGACCCGCAAGCGCGTAGAGACACCCTTTAAGACGGGTGTTCGCGCTATCGATATCTTCTCGCCGCTTTGCCTCGGCCAGCGCCTCGGCATTTTTGCTGGCTCCGGCGTCGGTAAATCCACGTTGCTGTCAATGCTCGCCAAGGCAGATGCCTTCGACAAGGTGGTGATTGCGCTTGTCGGCGAACGCGGCCGTGAAGTGCGCGAATTCATCGAAGACACGATGGGCGAGAACATGAGCAAGTCCATCGCCGTCGTTGCGACAAGCGATGAAAGCCCGATGCTGCGCAAGATGGCCCCGCTTTCCGCCGTTACCATCGCCGAGCATTTTCGCGATCAGGGCGACAATGTTCTTCTCATCATCGACAGCGTGACGCGATTTGCCCATGCGATCCGCGAAGTGGCGGTCGCTTCGGGCGAACCGCCTGTCGCACGCGGTTATCCCGCTTCGGTCTTTACCGAACTGCCGCGACTGCTGGAACGGGCGGGACCGGGCGCCGAAGGCACCGGCACCATCACCGCCATCGTCTCCATCCTCGTGGATGGCGACAATCACAACGATCCGATTGCCGATTCGACCCGCGGTATTCTCGACGGTCATATCGTGCTTGACCGCAGCCTTGCCGAAGAAGGCCGTTACCCGCCGATCAATCCGCTCGCCTCGATCTCCCGTCTCGCCAAGAAGGCCTGGACACCGGATCAGGAAAAGCTGGTCTCGCGCCTCAAGGCGCTGGTGCATCGCTTCGAGGAAACGCGCGATCTTCGCCTCATCGGCGGTTATCGGCCCGGTACCGACCCCGATCTCGACATGGCGGTGAAGCAGGTGCCGATCATCTATGAAACGTTGAAACAGCTGCCGAGCGAGCCGGCAGCGCTGGATGCCTATGCCGACCTGGCGACCGCATTGCGCGGCGGCGCGCAGAACGGTCAGCCGCAGGTAACCCCGAGAATGAGAGGCTGACCCGTGAGGAAAAAGCGGAACGACAATAGCCACGATGAAGACGTGCTGCCGAAGCCGGTTTTCTTTACACCCGACCGTATTCTCGCATGGACGGGCATCGGGCTCGCCGCTGCAGCAGCCTTTTTCCCCTGGTACGTGTTTTTCAACGAAGAAAAATTCGGCATGAAGGTGGCGGGCGGCGATCGCACGCGCGATCTGCCCCATACCGGGCCGCGGGAAGTCTTCAGCGTTTCGCCGATGGCCATGACCAACCGCAACAAGGAAGACACCCCGCCGCCGGCGGAGCTGCCCGACATGCTAACGACGGCCACCGTGAACGCAGGCGGCAAGGAAAAACAGAACGACCTGGCAGCGGGGATCGAAGACCAGCCCTTCCCCGGCCAGACATCGTTCCGTCTGCTGCATGTCTCCAATGGCCGCGCCCTAATTGAGGACGGTTCGGGCATGTATATGGTGAGGGTCGGCTCGACCCTGCCTGACAATGCGCTGCTGACGAAGATCGAGCAACGCAACGGCGAGTGGTTGATAGAGACGTCCTCCGGAAGAACCTATCATCCGGAAAAATAGTCCGGCCACCCATGAGCGGAAGGCCGCGTTGCGCATCTCGGTGACAACACTCCCAAAGCAAAACTTCCCGATGACCGCCGCAAAGACCCCTTTGCGGCGTCATTCCATCGGTAATCTGGGCTGTCCCCGCAGTTGCCGTCAGGGACGGCTACTGCGAGTCCCGCGGTTTATTTTCTCTGGTTGCCGGCAAAAGCCGCCGTCACACCGAGACCGATATAGACGAAACCGCTAACCCAACGTTCAGCGCTGAGATAAACCGGGCTGCGCTTCAGCCAGTTGCCGGCCGTTCCCGCCACAAGGGCATATGTCCCATCCGTCAAAACGCCGATCACCGTGTAGAGAATGCCGAGAAAAGCGATCTGCATTGCCACATGGCCCCTTCCGACCTCAACGAACTGCGGCAGGAAAGCCAGAAAGAACAAGGCCGTCTTCGGATTGAGGAGGTTGACGATGAAGCCCTCGCGAAAGATGCGCATGCGGCTGCGCGTCGGCAAACCGCCCTCGATATCGGGAATGTCCGACGAGCCGAAGAGCTTTTTGAGGCCAAGCCAGATCAGATAGGCCGCACCGGCATATTTCACCACGCTGAAGGCGAGCGCAGACGAGGCGAGCAGCGCCGACAATCCGACAGCGGCAGCGACGACATGAACGAGTGTCGCCGTATGGATGCCAAGGATTGAAACAAGACCGGCGGAACGACCCTGTTCGACCGAGCGTGCGAAGATATAAAGGACTGCGGGGCCGGGCACGAGAAGCAGCACCAGCGTGGCGCTGACGAACAGGCCGAGATTGGCGGCACTTGGAATTACCAGATCCATGATTGTCTCCCATCGTTCTCACCACTCTAGCGCTAATATCGGGCCGCGTTCAAGGTGAATCGAATCCGCTTCCGAGCCACCCTGCACGGCGCTCTCTGGAATGGGCGTGACAGCCGCATTTGGTCATTCAAAGCGACGCGTGCCGCAATGGAGACATGCGCTTTTATCTTCGGCAGACCCTCTTCCGTCCCGCTTCCGGCCTTTGGCCAGCGCCGTCTCCCCTCCCCGCAAGTCTGACGCAAGATTAGCCCCGTAGGTTCGGGGCATACGAGATGGAGAAGTCTATGCAACCGATTCAACTGTTCGAACTGGCATCCCGCCAAGCGGAATGGCTGAGCGTGCGGCAGGAAGTCGTGGCGACCAACATCGCCAACGCCAACACACCCAAGTTCCACGCCAAGGATGTCAGCCCTTTCGAAGCGGTCATGCAGGCCACCAGCCAGCAAGTCGGCATGGCGAGGACCAACCCTGCCCACTTCGGCGAGAGCACCCTCAGCGACAATATCGCAGTGCGCGACAACCCGATCAACAACGAGATCGGCATGCAGGAGTCCGGCAATTCCGTCGCGCTCGCTGAAGAAATGACCAAGACCGGCGAGATCAAGCGGCAGTACGAGCTGAACGCCAATCTCGTCAAATCCTTCCATCGCATGATGCTGATGACGGTTAAGAGGTAAGCCATGGATCCCTTGAGTGCGGCGAGCAAGATCGCCGGCAGCGGTCTCGAAGTGCAGTCCACGCGCCTGCGCATTGTTTCGGAAAACATTGCCAACGCCAGATCCACCGGCGACACCCCCGGCGCCGACCCCTATCGCCGCAAGACCGTCACCTTCGGGTCCGAGCTCGACCGCGTCAGCGGCGTAGAGCGCGTGACGGTGAAGAAGCTCGGCGTCGACCGTGGCGATTTCATCAACGAATACGACCCCGGCAACCCGGCCGCAGACAGCAACGGCATGGTGAAGATGCCCAACGTCAACATCCTGATTGAAATGGCGGACATGCGCGAAGCCAACCGCAGCTACGACGCCAACCTTCAGGTCATCCGCCAGACGCGCGACCTCGTCGCCTCCACAATCGACCTTCTGAAGGCATCGCAATGATCGACGGTATCAAGCAAGTCAGTTCCCTTTCGCTCACCCGCGGCGCAAGCGGTATTTCCTCGCTGACGGAAAGCGTTTTCGGCAGCGAGCAGACGACGCCCGCCCAGCAGACGGGCGCAAGCTTCGCCAGCGTTCTCGGCAATATATCGCTGGATGCGATGAACAATCTGAAGAAGGCGGAAGTCGCTTCCTTCGAAGGCATTCAGGGCAAGGCGAACACGCGTGAAGTGGTCGATGCCATGCTTTCGGCCGAACAGTCGCTGCAGACCGCCATCGCGCTCCGAGACAAGATCGTGTCGGCCTATCTCGACATTACCAAAATGCAGATCTAGCCCACAGGAATATTGACATGAGAGCTCTTGCCATCGCTGCCACCGGTATGGACGCCCAGCAGACCAATCTGGAAGTCATTGCCAACAACATCGCCAACATCAACACCACCGGCTACAAGCGCGCGCGTGCGGAGTTCACCGACCTTCTTTACCAGACCGAGCGCATGCAGGGCGTGCCGAACCGCGCCAACCAGGCGATCGTGCCCGAGGGCGCCAATATCGGCCTCGGCGTACAGACCTCGGCCGTGCGCAACATCCACACCCAGGGCAATCTGATCGAGACCGGCAACAAGCTGGACGTCGCGATCATCGGCCAGGGCTGGTTCCAGATCGAGGCGGCCGACGGTTCGACGCTTTACAGCCGCGCAGGCGCCTTCAACAAGAATGCCGACGGTAATCTGGTGACGGTCGACGGCTATAACGTCATCCCGAACATCAATATCCCGACGGACGCGCAGGACATCACCGTGACCCGCACGGGTCAGGTCACGGCCCGCATCGGCAATGCCACCGATTTCACCGAACTCGGCCAGCTGACCATCGCCAACTTCGCCAATGAAGCAGGCCTGAAGCCGCTGGGCGACAACCTCTTCGCCCAGACGCCGGCCTCCGGCGACGCGGTCGTCGGCGTGCCTGATGATCCGAGCTACGGCTACATCAAGCAATCCTACCTCGAAGGCTCGAACGTCGACGCCGTCAAGGAAATCACCGATCTGATCACGGCGCAGCGCGCCTACGAGATGAATTCCAAGGTCATCACCACCGCTGACGAAATGGCTTCGATTGTCAGCAAGAACCTGAAGTAAGAACGGAAAGGCAGGCGAACATGAGGTTTGGCCGGAAACATAGCAGCAGCAGAACGGCGCTCGTCCGTATGTGCCTTGCGTCTGCCTTTTCGCTGGGGGCGCTTGCCCCCGCCCTTGCACAGGCGCCGATGGCGCTGGTCCCGACGCGCACCATCTATCCGGGCGAGACCATCTCGCCTGACCAGGTGAAGCCTGTCGAAGTGACCAATCCCAATATTTCCTCGGGTTATGCGAGCGATATCAGCGAAGTGGAAGGCATGATCTCCAAGCAGACCCTGCTTCCCGGCCGCACGATCCCCGTTGCCGCCTTGCGCGAACCGTCGCTCGTCACGCGCGGCACCAGCGTCAAACTCGTCTTCACAATCGGCAATATGACGCTGATGGCTTCGGGGACGCCGATGACCGATGGCTCGCTCGGCGAAGTCGTGCGGGTACGCAACATCGATTCCGGCGTGATGGTCAGCGGCACGGTCATGAGGGACGGAACCATTCAGGTGATGGCGAAATGAGAGTGCTTCGTATCCTGGCCGCGGCCGTTCTGTTTTCGGCCCAACCTTTCCTCTCGCTGCCCGCAGCCCATGCGGATACATCCCGTATCAAGGATATCGCATCGCTGCAGGCCGGGCGCGACAACCAGCTGATCGGCTACGGTCTCGTGGTCGGCCTGCAGGGCACGGGCGACAGCCTGCGCTCCTCGCCGTTTACCGAACAATCCATGCGCGCGATGCTGCAAAACCTCGGCATCACCACGCAGGGCGGCCAGTCGAACGCCAAGAACATCGCCGCCGTGATGGTGACAACCAATCTGCCACCCTTCGCCAGCCCCGGCAGCCGTGTCGACGTGACAGTCAGCTCGCTGGGCGACGCCTCGTCGCTGCGCGGCGGCACGCTCATCATG
The DNA here is from genome assembly GCF_027498475.1 of Agrobacterium salinitolerans. Lineage (NCBI taxonomy): Bacteria > Pseudomonadati > Pseudomonadota > Alphaproteobacteria > Hyphomicrobiales > Rhizobiaceae > Agrobacterium > Agrobacterium salinitolerans. The sequence continues at coordinate 286,968 of NZ_JAPZLN010000001.1, forward strand.
ACCTCGCTTTCGGGCGCAGACGGCCAGATTTACGCGGTCGCGCAGGGTGCGCTGATCGTCAACGGCTTTTCCGCACAGGGCGATGCCGCGACGCTGACGCAGGGCGTCACCACCTCCGCCCGCGTGCCGAACGGTGCGATCATCGAGCGCGAACTGCCGTCCAAGTTCAAGGACTCGGTCAATCTGGTCCTTCAGCTGCGCAACCCGGACTTCTCGACGGCCGTGCGGGTCGCGGATGTCGTCAACGCCTTTGCCCGCGCCCGTTACGGAGATGGCATCGCCGAGCCGCGCGATTCGCAGGAAATCGCGGTGCAGAAGCCGCGCACCGCTGATCTGACGCGACTGATGGCGGAAATCGAAAATTTGACGGTCGAGACGGATACGCCTGCCAAGGTCGTCATCAACGAACGTACCGGCACCATCGTCATCGGTGCGGATGTGCGCATTTCCCGCGTCGCCGTCAGCTACGGAACGCTGACCGTGCAGGTGACGGAATCGCCGCAGGTCATCCAGCCGGCGCCATTTTCGCGCGGCCAGACAGCCGTGCAGCCGCAGACGGATATCATGGCCATGCAGGAAGGCAGCAAGGTCGCCATCGTCGAAGGTCCCGACCTTCGCACACTGGTTGCCGGTCTCAACAGCATCGGGCTCAAGGCGGACGGTATCATCGCCATTCTGCAAGGCATCAAATCCGCTGGTGCCCTTCAGGCGGAGCTTGTGCTGCAATGATGGAACATCAGAAGAAAAACATATTCCCGAATGGCCTTACTCGCTTCGCGGCCGTCGCCTCGCTGCTATTCCTTCTGCCGGCCGCTGGCGCGGAAAGCCAACAGAATGTGGTGTCCGAACTCAGCACGCAGGATGAAATCCAGAAATTCTGCACCAACATCGCCGATGCGGCCCGCGACCAGCGTTATCTTATGCAGAAGCAGGAGCTGGAAAAGCTGCAGTCCGACGTCAATGAGCGCATTGCCGTGCTGGAAGACCGCAAGGCGGAATATGAGGACTGGCTGGCGCGCCGCGAACATTTTCTCGCCCAGGCGAAAGCCAATCTTGTTGATGTCTACAAGACGATGAAGCCGGATGCCGCAGCACCCCAGCTCGAAAAGATGCATGTGGAGATCGCCGCCGCCATCATCATGCAGCTGCCGCCGCGCCAATCCGGCCTGATCCTCAGCGAAATGGATGCGGCGAAAGCCGCAACCGTCGCCGGCATCATGTCGCAGGCAACCGACAAAAACACTTCGAAGGATCCTTCATGACCGCGCGTCGTCTTCCGGCCCTCCTCCTGCCGCTCGCTCTGCTTGCCGGCTGCCAGAACAACCAGACCCTGAAGGAAATCGGCAACGCGCCCGCGATGAGCCCGATCGGCAGCGGCCTGCAATTCAGCCAGACACCGCAGATGGGCATGTATCCCAAGCAGCCGAAGCACATGGCCAGCGGCTATTCGCTGTGGAGCGACAGCCAGGGTGCGCTGTTCAAGGACCTTCGCGCGCTCAACATCGGCGACATTCTGACCGTCAACATCCAGATCAATGACAAGGCCGATTTCGACAATGAGACCGAGCGCAACCGCACCAATGCCAGCGGCCTGAACTGGAAGGCCAAGGCCGAAATCTTCGGCTGGACCCCGGAAGCGGACTCGAGCATCAAATACGGCTCCGACACCGACACCCAGGCGAAGGGCAAGACCAAGCGTTCCGAAAAGCTGACGCTGCTGGTGGCCGCCGTGGTGACCGGCATTCTGGAAAACGGCAACCTCATCATCAGCGGCTCGCAGGAAGTGCGCGTGAACCACGAAATCCGCATCCTCAACGTCGGCGGTATCGTCCGGCCGCAGGATGTCGACGCCCAGAACATGATCTCCTACGAGCGTATCGCCGAAGCACGAATCTCCTATGGCGGCCGCGGACGTCTGACGGAAGTGCAACAGCCCCCGGTCGGGCAACAGGTCGTCGACCTGTTCTCGCCGCTCTGACGCCGGTACACGGGAACGGACTGACCCATGGAAAACGAACAGGTAGAGGGCAAGAAAAAATCCTCCCCTCTGGTCATGACCATCGCAGGCGTTGCCATCCTCACCCTGGTCGGTGCGGGCGGCGGCTGGCTCGTGGGCGGCATGATCGCGCCGAAGATCGCCGGCGCGGAGGCCCATGCCACGGCCGCTGCCGGCGGGCACGGTGAAAAAAAGGACGAGGGCATCGAGAAAATCTCGGCTGAGGCGAACGGCATCGTCCAGCTCGATCCCATCACCACCAACCTCGCCTATCCCTCGACGAACTGGGTGCGGCTGGAAGTGGCGCTGATGTTCAAGGGGCCGGTCGAGGTGGGGCTTGCGGAAGATATACACCAGGATATTCTCGCCTATGTCCGGACCGTTTCCCTTCAGCAGCTCGAAGGCCCGCGCGGCTTTCAATATCTTAAGGATGACATTCAGGAACGAGTTGACCTGCGCTCTCAAGGGCGCGTATCCAAGGTCATGTTCCGGACCTTTGTCATCGAATGATTCGATTTCTTGTAACCATCGCCGTCCTTCTCGCTTTGCCGGGCCTTGCCAGTGCCCAGCAATTCCCGTCCGATCTGTTCAACACGCAGATAGACGGCTCCGTCGCGGCGTGGATCATCCGCACCTTCGGCCTGCTGACGGTTCTGTCCGTCGCGCCGGGCATCCTGATCATGGTCACGAGCTTTCCGCGCTTCGTGATCGCCTTCTCGATCCTCAGATCCGGCATGGGACTGGCTTCGACCCCTTCCAACATGATCCTGCTGTCGATGGCGATGTTCATGACCTTCTACGTCATGTCGCCCACCTTCGACAAAGCCTGGACCGACGGCGTACAGCCGCTTCTGCAGAACCAGATCAACGAACAGCAGGCCGTGCAGCGCATCGCGGAGCCCTTCCGTACTTTCATGAACGCCAATACGCGTGACAAGGATCTGAAGCTGTTCGTGGACATCGCCCGCGAGCGCGGACAAGAAGTGATGACCGACAATGTCGTCGACTACCGCGTGCTGGTTCCGGCCTTCATGCTGTCGGAAATCCGGCGCGGTTTCGAGATCGGCTTCCTCATCATCCTGCCGTTTCTGGTCATCGATCTGATCGTCGCCACCATCACCATGGCAATGGGCATGATGATGCTGCCGCCCACCTCCATCTCCCTGCCGTTCAAGATCTTGTTCTTCGTGCTGATCGACGGCTGGAACCTGCTTGTCGGCAGCCTCGTCAGATCGTTCAACTGACGGCCTTTGTGCCGGATTGACACCCGTTAACCCTGTTTTTTAACCCCGCAGCCCAACGGCAGCGGGGTTTTCGCATTTTGATGCTTTGTTTACCATTTTCACTAGGGCCTGAGTAACTATATTTATAAACAGAAAAATCACCATTTAACTAAATAACTCAGTAACCATAAGTATTTTCCAGTATTTCTTGGCGCCCAAATTAATAATTGCGCAATTTTTCGCTGCGAAATTCCAATCACACGCAGCGGGTTTGGTTTCCGAAACTAAGAATTTCTGAACCGAGTGGCATGAAGCCGAAACGTTGCGACCGGTAATACCAAGTCCGGAATGTCCCCACTCCAGTATTTCGTAAAAACAAGGGACACATTTATTATGGCAAGCATTCTCACCAATGTCGGCGCAACCGCCGCTCTCCAGACTCTCCGCTCGATTGCTTCCAACATGGAAGACACGCAGGGCCGCATCTCCTCCGGTCTGCGCGTCGGCTCGGCTACCGACAACGCTGCTTACTGGTCGATCGCAACGACCATGCGTTCGGACAATGAAGCTCTTGGTGCCGTTCAGGACGCCCTCGGCCTCGGCGCTGCGAAAGTAGACACGGCCTATGCAGGCATGGAAGCTGCTATCGACGTCGTGAAGGAAATCAAGAACAAATACGTTGCCGCCAGCGAACAGACTGCGGACCGCGGCAAGATCCAGGAAGAAATCACCCAGTTGAAGTCGCAGCTTATTTCGATCGCGGAAAGCGGTTCGTTCAACGGCGAAAACTGGCTGCTCAATGATCTCAGCTCCGCGAACAAAACCGTGGTTTCCGGCTTCGTCCGCGCTGCTGACGGCACGACGTCCGTTAAGACGACGGCTTATACACTTTCGGCAACCAACGTACTGTTCGAAGCTGCTGCCGGCACCGGCGGTATTCTGGGCGCCACCTACGCTCTGGCGAACATGGACGCGACGACGACCGATGCAACCGTCGCAACCAACCTCAGCACCGTCGAAGCCGCTCTGAAGGCGATGACCAGCGCTGGCGCCAAGCTCGGCTCTGTTTCCATGCGTATCGACCTGCAGCAGGACTTCGCAACGAAGCTCTCCGACTCCCTCGAAAAGGGCATTGGCCGCCTCGTCGACGCCGACATGAACGAAGAGTCCACCAAGCTGAAGGCTCTGCAGACGCAGCAGCAGCTGGCAATCCAGGCTCTGTCGATCGCCAACAGCGACTCGCAGAACATCCTGTCGCTCTTCCGCTAAGAGCCGAGCTTCTCATAGCCCTTCGGGGCTGGGGGATCCATTTCTTCCCATAAGCAAACGGGGGCTGACCGAACGCGGATTGGGATAGAAAGCATAAAGGTCCGAAAGGCTGAATCGGACTGAATGCATCCACGAGGCCGCATCCGGAAACGGATGCGGCCTTATCTTTTTCTTAAACTTTCGGGGATACGCGCGCGTGCGCGCGAGAGTTGCAATTTTAAATTTTCCGGAGATGAATTTCTTTCCACGCTTATCAATTCATTAACCAAACCCGCGTTACCTAATGCACATCGAAACGGCGAGCTAACGTTAAAAATCAGCCAGTTAGCAGGCATGATGCTGTACGCCGTTCCCGGTGAAACCGGAATGTCCCTTCTTTAATCAGCCATTCAAGGGGCACACTACTATGACGAGCATTATCACGAATGTCGCAGCAATGTCTGCGCTCCAGACCCTGCGCTCTATCGGCCAGAACATGGAATCCACCCAGGCACGCGTTTCCTCCGGCCTTCGCGTTGGCGAAGCTGCGGACAATGCTGCTTACTGGTCGATCGCGACCACCATGCGCTCCGACAACATGGCGCTTTCCTCGGTTTCCGACGCTCTCGGCCTCGGCGCCGCCAAGGTAGACACCGCTTCTGCCGGTATGGAATCGGCAATCGAAGTCGTGAAGGAAATCAAGGCAAAGCTGGTCACGGCAACGGAAGAAGGCGTCGACCGCACCAAGGTTCAGGAAGAAATCGGCCAGCTCCAGAAGCAGCTCGCATCGATCGCACAGGGCGCATCCTTCTACGGCGAAAACTGGCTGGTAGGCGCTTCGACCCTCGGCGCAGCAACACCCGGCACGGCCCCGGACAAGTCGGTCGTTGCCGGCTTCGTTCGCTCCACCGGTGGCGCCGTTAACGTCACGACCACGAAATACGCCCTCGACAGCACCGCTACCGGCAATACGCTCTTCGGCTCGGTCGACTCGGCAGGCGTCCCCGACACGACCGGCATTCTCGGCACGACCGGAACATTCACAACTGTTGCCGCCCAGTCCGTCTACACGCTTGATATCACCCAGTATGCAGCCGCAGACCGCGCCACCAACATGGCCGAAGCCTTGACGCTGGTTGAAAACTCGCTCAAGGCAATGACGAGCGCTGCAGCAAAGCTCGGTTCGCTCTCCATGCGTATCGGCCTGCAGGAAGATTTCGCTTCCAAGCTGTCCGACTCCATCGACAAGGGCGTCGGCCGCCTCGTGGACGCTGACATGAACGAAGAGTCCACCCGCCTCAAGGCTCTGCAGACCCAGCAGCAGCTCGGCGTTCAGGCTCTCTCGATCGCCAACAGCAACTCCGAAAGCATCCTGTCGCTCTTCCGTTAATCGAAGACCGAAAGCGAAAAAATCAACCGCGCCGAAAGGCGCGGTTTTTGTTTGTCCAATTGCCCCGAAAAATTAAGAGATTTCTAGATTAAGAGTTCATTAACCAAATCACGGCTAAATCAGCGCATCGAAACGACTCGTTAACCAAGACGAAAAAGAGGTTAACAGGCATCACGCCGCTCAGTCGTTTCCGGCGATCCCGGAATGTCCCTTCCCATTTAGCCAGCTCAGAGGGGCAATTATGACAAGCATTATCACGAATGTCGCCGCCATGTCGGCGCTTCAAACCCTGCGCGCAATAAGCGGCCAGCTCGAAGAAACCCAATCCCGTGTCTCTTCGGGCCTGCGGGTAAAATCGGCCTCCGATAACGCCGCCTATTGGTCGATCGCGACGACCATGCGTTCCGATAACATGGCTCTGTCCGCCGTTCAGGATGCGCTGGGGCTTGGCGCCGCCAAGGTCGATGTCGCTTATTCCGCGATGGAAAGCACCGTCGAAGTCGTCAAGGAAATCAAGTCGAAAATCGTCGCGGCAACCGAAGAGGGTGTCGACAAGACCAAAATCCAGGAAGAAATCGACCAGCTGAAAAAACAGCTCGAATCGATTGCACAGGGTGCATCTTTCAGTGGCGAAAACTGGCTGCTGGGCACCGGCGCCAAGACCGTCGTTTCCGGTTTTGTGCGCGATGGCGCCGGCACCGTCAGCGTCACGAAAACGGACTATACGCTTGTCGACACCACCGCCGGCACAACAACCGCCAATGTGCTTTTCGGCCTGACCGGCTCGCCCGCAACGCTTGACACGACAAAGGGCATCATCGGCCAGCCCGGCACGGCGTCCGGCATTTCCGTATGGAATATCGATCTCAAGCTCTTCAATTCTGCAACGCCGCCGACCTACACTATCGGGAACCTTCTCACCGATGTCGAAACGGCATTTCAGTCGATCAGCAGCGCATCCGCCGCTCTCGGTTCCATCAAGATGCGCATCGGCCTGCAGGAAGACTTCGTCTCAAAACTCACCGACTCCATCGACAAGGGCATCGGCCGTCTCGTCGATGCGGACATGAACGAAGAATCCACCAAGCTCAAGGCTCTTCAGACACAGCAGCAGCTTGGCATCCAGTCGCTCTCCATCGCCAATACCAGTTCCGAAAATATCCTGTCGCTATTCCGCCAGTAAGCGGCGCCCGTTGGCTACGGGCGGTTTCGTCCCGCTCTGGCAGCAACAGAATATTCGGATGTGGAAACCGCGCTTCGCAAGGGGCGCGGTTTTCCGTTTGCCGCAAACTGCGTGGCACACGCATGGATCATGCAGCCGCAGGCGACACAGGTTCAACAACCATGTAAACATTTGAAACTTTGGAGAGAAATGGTGCTGCTAGAGAGATTTGAACTCTCGGCCTCTCCCTTACCAAGGGAGTGCTCTACCCCTGAGCTATAGCAGCATCCGGTGCCGAAGCATTTGCTTCAGCATCAAGCGTGGCGGCCTATTGCCATAGGTTTTTGACGAGCGCAAGTCGCAAAACGATATTCTTCATCAAGCGGGGCAAAAAAGCGTGCCCCCTGTTGAAAAATGCATTTTTCAGATATTGCTCATTCTATGAACGAACATCATGACAAACAGGCAAAGGCAGCGGTTTCCGCCGGTGCTTCCGCGGAGGCATCCGCCCCGGTGACCGATGGCAAGCTTCAGGCGGGGCCGGGCGAAAAGGCGCGACAGCGCGAGGCGGAGCGCAAGGCGCGCGCGGCCAAGAAGCTTCGTGAAAATCTTTTGAAGCGCAAACAGCAGGTTCGTGCGCGCCGCGCAGGCGAAGAAGACGAGACGATTGGCCTGCCTGCCGCAAAAACGGACGAATCATCCTCATAGAGAATTCACCAGCATAAAATTGAAACGCCGCGGAAACTGGTCTAAGGACACGCCTTTCCGCAAGGCACGATAGAAAGGCGGGCACAGGCCCGTAGGGACGCATGGATCGCATCAGAATTACGGGTGGCAACAAGCTCAACGGCGTCATCCCCATCTCCGGCGCAAAAAACGCCGCCTTGCCGTTGATGATCGCATCGCTTCTGACCAGCGATACGCTGACGCTCGAAAACGTCCCGCATCTGGCTGACGTGGAGCAGCTCATCCGCATTCTCGGCAATCACGGCGTGGATATTTCAGTCAACGGTCGCCGCGAAAGCCAGGGCGAGGCCTATTCCCGCACTGTGCATTTCACCTGCCGCACCATTGTCGATACCACCGCACCTTACGAGCTGGTGTCCAAGATGCGCGCAAGCTTCTGGGTCATCGGCCCGCTTCTGGCACGTGAGGGCCGCGCCCGCGTTTCGCTGCCCGGCGGCTGCGCCATCGGCACGCGCCCGGTCGACCTGTTCATTGAGGGCCTGCAGGCGCTCGGCGCAACGATGGAGATCGATGGCGGCTACATCAACGCCACCGCTCCCAAGGGCGGCCTGATCGGCGCTGTCTATACCTTCCCGAAAGTTTCCGTCGGCGCGACACATGTGATGCTGATGGCGGCAAGCCTTGCCCGCGGCACCACCGTCATCCACAACGCCGCGCGCGAGCCGGAAGTGGTCGATCTGGCCCAGTGCCTGATCGCCATGGGTGCGAAGATCGAAGGCGCCGGCACCTCCACCATCACCATCGAAGGCGTTACCTCTCTCTCCGGCGCGCGCCATCGCGTTCTGCCGGATCGTATCGAAACCGGCACCTATGCCATGGCGGTGGCAATGACCGGCGGTGACGTGGTGCTGGAAGGCACGCGCGCAGCGCTGCTGGACAACGCGCTCGACACGCTCAGGCTTGCAGGCGCCACGATCAGCGAGACGGAGACCGGCCTTCGCGTCGTGCGCAACGGCAACGGCATCCAGCCGGTCGATATCGTCACCGAACCTTTCCCCGGCTTCCCCACCGACCTGCAGGCACAGTTCATGGCGCTGATGACCCGTTCGCAGGGCGTCTCCCACATCACCGAAACCATCTTTGAAAACCGCTTCATGCATGTGCAGGAACTCGCCCGTCTCGGTGCGAAGATTTCGCTTTCCGGCCAGATGGCCCGCATCGAAGGCGTCTCCCGCCTGAAGGGCGCGCCTGTCATGGCGACCGACCTGCGCGCTTCCGTATCGCTGGTCATTGCCGGCCTCGTGGCGGAAGGCGAAACCATGGTGTCGCGCGTCTACCACCTGGATCGCGGCTTCGAACGCCTTGAGGAAAAGCTCAACCGCTGCGGTGCGCTGGTCGAACGCGTCAGCGATTGATCCTGTCTTCGCCGCTCATCCGTTTTCTACCCGTTGCAGAGTGGGCCCGGACTGCCTATTTCCAATGTAAGTCATGGAAATAGCGGTCCGCACCGCAGAAGAAGGAAGAAAAAGATGAGCGGCCTGAAATTACTCGCGCTGGATACTGAAGATCTCTCCGTCATTTCGACGCATATGCAGGACAGTGTCTTCAAGCTGAAGGATGTCGCCTTCGAGCCGAAGCATGGCCAATTCACGCTTTCCGCCAACCGTTTCGTCTGGGAAAGCACTGACAAAAAGAACCTGCCGCCGGAACGCTGCCGCAGCGTCGTTTTCCTGAAACGCGTCTCCGCCGTTCGCTCGCAGTCAATCAATCTTGCCGACAGGGAGCAGGTGCTTTCGCTTCTTGCGATGCGCTTCAAACCAAACGGCGAAGGCCCTGATGGCCTTGTGGAACTGGCGCTTTCCGGCGGCGGCACCATCGCTCTTGATGTCGAATGCATCGAGGCGCAATTGACCGATGTGAGCGGCGCATGGGAAACGGCTGCCAAACCGCATCATCCAGACAGCGAATAAGCACACCGCGCCATTGCAACGGTTGCCTTTCGTCACCGTTTCGATTTATGCCACATACCAGAGCCGCAATTTTTCTGCGGTGAGTTCGTGCACCTCGCGGGTCCACCCGCGGGGACTATGAAAGGGTAATGGCGTGGCAATCTGGCTGGAGCGGGCATCGGCTGATTTCGAACAGAAATTCGCGACCTTCCTGACAACCAAGAGAGAAGTTTCCGAAGACGTCAACGCAACCGTTCGCGACATCATCGACGATGTCCGCCATCGCGGCGATGCGGCCCTTGCCCATTATTCCCAGAAATTCGACGGTATCGATTTCACCAAGGTTTCGATGCGTGTCACGGCGGATGAAATCGACGCGGCCTTTGCCGCCGTCGACAGCGGCGTGATCGAGGCGCTTGAACTTGCCGCCCGTCGTATCGAAAAACACCATGCACGGCAGATGCCGAAGGATGACATCTACGAGGACGAGATCGGCGTGGGCCTCGGCTCGCGCTGGACCGCCATCGAGGCCGTCGGCCTTTATGTGCCGGGTGGTACCGCCAGCTATCCAAGCTCCGTCCTGATGAACGCGGTGCCGGCAAAGGTTGCCGGTGTGGAGCGCATCGTCATGGTCGTGCCGGCCAATGGTGGCGCGGTCAATCCGGCGGTGCTGGCTGCGGCGCGTATTGCGGGCGTCGAGGAAATCTATCGCATCGGCGGCGCGCAGGCTGTGGCCGCACTTGCCTATGGCACGCAAACCATCGCGCCGGTCGCCAAGATCGTCGGCCCCGGCAATGCCTATGTGGCGGCCGCAAAACGCCAGGTCTTCGGCACCGTCGGCATCGACATGATCGCCGGGCCTTCCGAAGTGCTTGTCATCGCCGACAAGGACAATGATCCGGACTGGCTGGCCGCCGATCTTCTGGCGCAGGCGGAGCACGATCGCGGCGCGCAGTCCATCCTCATCACCGACAACACCGAACTCGGCAAGGCCGTTGAAGCGGCTGTCGAGCGGCAGTTGAAGCGCCTGTCACGCTCCGAGACGGCGGCGGCAAGCTGGGCAGATTTCGGCGCGGTCATCCTGGTCGAAAATCTCGCCGACGCCATTCCGCTCGCCAACCGCATCGCCGCCGAGCATCTGGAACTTGCCGTCGATGACCCGGATGCGCTGATGGCCAACATCCGCAATGCGGGTGCGATCTTCGTCGGGCGTCATACACCCGAAGTAATCGGCGATTATGTCGGCGGTTCCAACCACGTTCTGCCGACGGCACGCTCGGCGCGCTTCTCCTCCGGCCTTTCGGTGCTGGATTTCGTCAAGCGCACGTCGATCCTGCGGCTCGGGCCGGAGCAGTTGCGACAGCTTGCGCCCGCGGCGATCACCCTTGCCTGCTCCGAGGGACTGGATGCGCATGCGCGTTCGGTCTCCATTCGCCTCAATCCGGAAAGTTAAGCGATGGCTTCAGGCGATTTCCGGCTCTGCGACGTGGTACTGGACGACAGCATCGGCCGGTCCACGCCCGACGTTGAGCATGAACGCGCCGTCGCCATTTTCGATCTGATTGAAGAAAACAGCTTCGAACCCTTCGGCCATGATGGCGGCCCCTATCGGCTGCATATATCGCTGGTCGATTCCAAGCTGGTTTTCTCAATCCGCACCGAAGACGAGAAGGATGTCGCGACCCATATTCTGTCGCTGACGCCGTTCCGCCGCATCATCAAGGATTATTTCCTGATCTGCGAAAGCTATTACGAGGCGATCCGCTCCTCTACGCCGAGCCAGATCGAGGCTATCGACATGGGCCGGCGCGGCATTCACAATGACGGCTCGCAGACGCTGATGGACCGGCTTTCCGGCAAGATCAGGATAGATTTCGACACGGCGCGCCGCCTCTTCACCCTTGTCTGTGTGCTTTATTGGCGGGGTTAGAGATGATCGATCCTGCCGCAGCACCAAACGAGGGACGAGCGCCCAAATCGGTCCTCTTCATGTGCGGCATGAACTCCATCCGTTCCCCCATGGCGGAGGTCATCGCCAAACGGCTGGTGGCGCCCGGCATCTATATACAGTCGGCAGGCGTGCGGGCCGGCGAGCGCGATCCCTTCGTGGATGCCGTACTGGAAGAGCAAGGATTTTCGCTCGGCAAGCACAAACCACGCACTCTTGACGAGATCGAGGATGATTTTTTCGATCTGATCATTACATTGACACCCGAAGCTCATCATGCCGCACTGGAACTGACGCGCTCGAATTCACTGGACGTGGTCTATTGGCCGACCATGGACCCGACGGTGATCACAGGCACGCGCGAGCAGATCCTCGACGCCTATCGCGAGGTACGAGACCATCTGGCTAAGCTGATCTCGGAACGACTGCCGAGGCGGCAGCAGCCGGTGGCGGATACGCTTTCAAAAGACTGAAAACTGCCTCGGCCTGTTAAAATCAATCGCGATTTCCAAGCCGATGCTTTAGAGGTTCACAAATGTGCCGGGATTGTGTAGTTTCCGCGCAATTTTCCCGGACTCGATATGTCCGGCACTATCAACAGGAAGAAAACCCTTACATGACAAAAGAAGAAGTCCTTGAATTCCCGGGCATCGTAACCGAATTGCTGCCGAACGCAACATTCCGCGTGAAGCTTGAGAACGACCACGAAATCATCGCCCACACGGCGGGCCGCATGCGCAAGAACCGTATCCGCGTTCTGGCCGGCGACAAGGTGCTGGTCGAAATGACGCCTTACGACCTCACCAAGGGCCGCATCACCTATCGCTTCAAGTAATCCACCTTCCGCATCGGACGCCCGGGCAGCGCAATGACCAATTCAAAACAAAAGCTCGTTCTGGCATCCGGCTCGCCGCGGCGTCTGGAGCTGCTGCATCAGATCGGCATCGAGCCTGCACGTCTGATGCCGATGGATATTGACGAGACGCCGGCCAAGCTCGAGCACCCGCGCACGCTCTGCCGCCGTCTGTCATTGCAGAAGGCGGAAGCCGCGCAGACGGCGCTGAAGAACGAGCAGGCGTGGAAAGACGCCTATGTCCTGGGATCCGATACGGTGGTCGCCGTCGGTCGCCGCATCGTCGGCAAGGCTGAATATACGGAAGAGGCCTCCGCGGCGCTGCATCTTCTCTCGGGGCGCAGCCATTGGGTCTATACCGGCATCTGTCTTGTGACCCCCGGCGGCAAAATCCGGCAGAAGGTGGCGGAGACCAAGGTGCGCTTCAAGCGCCTCTCCACGCGCGAGATCGAGGCTTACATCTCCTCGGGCCAGTGGCGCGGCAAAGCGGGAGCTTATGGTATCCAGGGCATTGCCGGCGCATTCGTACAGAAACTGACCGGCTCCTATACCAATGTCGTCGGCCTGCCGCTTTACGAAACCATGTCGCTTCTTTCTGGAGAAGGATTTGAAGTGACTTCGGGCTGGCTCGAAGGATAGGCCATGGCAAAGTCCACCACTGAAGGCGCCGGAACCGTCACCCCGCTTCGCAAATCCCAGCCATGCCCTGAATGCGGGCGGCCCTCGACACGCGAAGACTATCCTTTCTGTTCGGATCGCTGCCGCTCGCTCGATCTTGCCCGCTGGCTGAACGGCTCCTACGCCATTCCGGTTGCGGACGATGAAAGCAGCGCCAGCGGACAGGACGGCGGCAAGAATAACGCCGAATAGGACCCGCATCGCCGGAAACTTCGGCAGTGAATTGCATAAAATTTTCAGAGCGACCGCTCGAACCAAATATTCACCGGGCTACCAACGGCCCGAAAAGCCATATCAGAACCGGCTGACGCCCTCCCCCGCCAGCCTTGAGGTCTTGCGATGGACGCGGGCTTGCAGAAGAGAGTGAGCCATGGCGCGCTGCTGTTTGCGGTGCTGGCCGTTTGCCTTGCCATCGGCGCAACGGTGCTGCTGGCCAATGACAGGAAACATCTCAAAAGCCTGCTGATTTATCTCAATCTGGCATCCACCACAGGCTCCGTGGAACCACCGCCGAAGATGAAGCCCGTCAAACGGCAGAAACCGGTTGCCCCAAAAGTCTCTCTGCCGCCCCACCTGCTGAAATTCGAGCAAGCGGGCGACAGGGCATCTCTTGCCCGCGATTTCGTTGTTTCCGGCAAGGAGCTTTGCGACCGCATTACTGCCGCAGGTTTTTCCAACTCACAGGGCTGGCACGCGAGCCCGGTCAACATCCGCAATTTCGAATGCATGGCCGATCTTGCGGCAGGAAACGCATCAGACCCGGCCGAGCGGGCATCGCTCTTTCTCGAAATAAGGGGGCAAGCCTCGGGACAAATTCGCTCCATCAGGATGAAGGCCGTCGCGCCCAAGACACCGGACGGAGCGGCCGTTCTGACAAAGCTCGATGAAGCGGTCGCCATGATTATCGGACAGACACGCTGGGCCGATTTGGCGGACATGCTTGAGCCGGCACGCCGGATGCAGCCCTATCAGGCACAACATTTCGGTATTTCGGTTTCCATAAAACCGGAACCAACGGCGCCGCACCGCCTGAACGTGATTTTGCTCGCAAGCGAACAATCGCCGGGGTTGAAGCTGACACGCAGTTTCTTCGACCGGGATCGCTGGCTTAGCCCAGCCGCTCCACCGGATCGGCCGGCGATCTATGCTTCCGCCAAGAAAGACCGTGTACGGTAAGGCGAAGGCCGCTCAGCCTATTGCAGCCAGCTTGCGCCGCACCGGCGGAATCCTGTCGCTTTGCAGGGTCTGGCGTTTGGCCTCCCACTGAAGCGCCGTGCGAACGATTGTCGCCAGATCGTTGAAGCGGGGACGCCAGCCCAGTTCCGACTGGATACGCGACGAATCCGCCACCATGGCCGCAATATCGCCCGGGCGGCGCGGACAATGGATAATCGGGAAATCGCGTCCCGATTCCCGCTGCACAGCCTGCAGGACCTCCAGAACCGAATAACCGACGCCATAACCGCAATTGAGTGTGCGGGTGCCGCCACCGGCACGCAGATGCGCCATGGCCAGCATATGTGCGTCGATCAGGTCGCTGACGTGAATATAGTCGCGAACACCGGTGCCATCGGCGGTCGGGTAATCCGTTCCGTAAACTTCCACCCGGTCGCGACGACCGTTTGCCGTTTCGCAGGCGACTTTGATGAGGTTCGCAACGCCCGTGGGCGAAGGCCCGGCGCGGCCCTGCGGGTCGGCTCCGGCGACATTGAAATAACGCAGCGCCACATAGTTGAAATCATGCGCCTGCACGACATCGCGCAGCATGATTTCAGACGCCAGCTTCGACAGGCCGTAAGGATTTTCCGGGCTGAGGATCGCGGTTTCAGGAACGGGACCATCAAAGGGCTGGTTTCCATAAACGGCGGCTGTCGAGGAGAAGATGAAATTGCAAATGCCATGGCTCACCGCCGCAGCGACGAGGGCGCGGGTCGTGCCCGTATTGTTTTCGTAATATTCGAGCGGCTGGCTGATGGATTCAGGAACGCTGACAGAGCCTGCGAAATGGAAAATGGTTTCGATCCGGTTTTCTTCGAAAATCTGGTCGAGCAGGGCGCGGTCCGCCGCATCGCCCAGGTAAAAACGCGCCGCAGGCGCAACAGCCCAGCGCGACCCCGTTGAAAGCCGGTCGACAACAA
The DNA here is from genome assembly GCF_027498475.1 of Agrobacterium salinitolerans. Classification (NCBI taxonomy): domain Bacteria; kingdom Pseudomonadati; phylum Pseudomonadota; class Alphaproteobacteria; order Hyphomicrobiales; family Rhizobiaceae; genus Agrobacterium; species Agrobacterium salinitolerans. Next base: position 302,240 of record NZ_JAPZLN010000001.1, read on the forward strand.
CGACCTCTTCCCCGGCGTCGAGCAAAGCCCACACCATGTGGCTTCCTATATAACCGGCCCCACCCGTGACCAGAACAGCCATGACACTACTTCCCTGTTTGCTTTTCTTGAGCTCATCAAAGCCAATAATTCTTCATCATTGATTACTTGCACAGCGAATACGCGGCCAATCCACCGCCCCATTAAAAAGGTGGCTTACGATTGGTTAGCGCAATGAAGTGCTTTTTATTTATTAGTGAAAATGTTCTCATAAATGGAACAAGGAGCGCATATCACAGAAAACGCCCCACGTCGATGGTTGCGCCGTGGGGTTGCAGTTTTAGGCCTTCGCTGTGATTTTGTTGTCGATTTCCCTACCGCAGCGCGATCCCGGCACGGCAGGGAAAACCCTGGCACGGAAAGCCGACGCTTACCTGCCGAGGATATAGGATGCCAGCCGATCGGCCGCGTCTTCCGTCTGCCTGGGGTTGCGCAGGAAGCAGGCGCGGAGAAAAAGCTCCCCTCCCGGGCCAAAGGCCGTGCCGGGCGCAAGACCGACCCCGGTCTTGTCGACGATATCGAGCGCGGTGGCCCGGCTGTCCGTCACGCCGTCTATCTTGAGAAAGGCATAGAGAGCGCCGTCGGGCTTCAGGGTTTCCACACGGTTCGTCGCGATGAGCGCATCGCAGAGAATGTCGCGGGAGGTCAAAGCGCGTTGGTAATTCTCGCGGACGAAACCATCGCCGTGATCGAGGGCGGCGACCGCGCCGCGCTGCATGAATTGCGCCACGCCTGAGGTGGAATATTGAATGAGATTCTCGATCACCTGGCCGATGGCAGGCGGGGCGACAAGCCAGCCGACGCGCCAGCCGGTCATGGACCAGTTCTTCGAGAAGGAATTGGCGAAGACGATCTTGTCGTCCGGCTCCATGACATCAAGGAAGGATGGCGCACGGCTGCCGGAATAGTGATAAAGCGCATAAATCTCGTCGGCGACGATCCACAGATCGTGTTTGCGGGCAAGCGCCAGAACGTCACGAAGATTGTCGAGGGTCGCCGTCCAGCCGGTGGGATTGGAAGGGGTATTGATGAAAAGCGCCTTCGTCTTATCCGTGATCGCGCTTTCCAGCCTGTTGATATCGAGATCCCAGCGGCCGTCGCGGAAATCGATACCGACCGGAACGGCCTTCGCACCCGCCACGCCAATGGCGGCGACGATATTCGGCCATGTCGGAGACAGATAGACCATTTCGTCACCGGGCGAGGTCAGCGCCTGCACGGCAAGCACGATAGCCTGCATGCCGGAACCGGTCGCGTAAAAATGCTCCGGCGGCAGCGACGCCGCGAAATGCCGCTCGTAATAACGGCTCAGCGCCTGGCGCAATTCCGGAATGCCGCGCTGCCAGGTGTAGAAGGTTTCGCCGTTGTTCAGCCCATCGATGGCGGCCTGATTGATGAAATCCGGGCTCGGCAGATCGCCCTCGCCGACCCACAACGGCAGGAGATTGTCCCGCCCCCGGGCATAATTCACGACTTCAACGATGCCGCTCTCGGGAGCCGCCAGAGAGCGCGCACTCAGACTGTTCAAAATGGACATTAAAGACACTCCGTTTGGTGCCTTCTTATCGCATCGAACCAGCCATGTGCATGATATTCCGTGAGGCGATCATGGATTTTCTTTATGGATCGGCGCTAACGGGAATCCGCCGGCCACTACAGGCCGGCGGATAAAGGCGGGCGTAACCGGATCAGCGCGTCTTCAAAAGATCGCGGATTTCGGTCAGGAGCCTGACGTCTTCCGGCGGCGGGGCAGCTGCCGGCTTTTCCTCTACCTTCTTGCGTTCAACGGAATCACGAAGCTTGTTGACGCCCTTGACCATCAGGAAAATGATCCAGGCAAGAATAAGAAAGTTGATGAGAACCGTCAGAAAGTTGCCGTAGGCGAAGACGGCGCCCTGATCGCGGGCGGCGGCGAGCGACGTGGCGTTGACATTGGAACTCAGCGGCAGAAAGTAGTTCGAAAAATCGAAACCGCCGAAGATCGCGCCAACAATCGGCATAATGAGATCGTTGACGACGGAGTCGACGATCTTGCTGAAAGCCGCACCGATAATAACACCCACGGCCAGATCCATGACATTGCCGCGGGCAATGAAGGTTTTAAATTCGTTAAGCATTCAGATTGTCCCTCTCTCCTGCTTCGCGAGCTGAAGCTATGTGACTGTCCCTACGGATGGAACCATATAAGGTCCGGGCATCATTTGGAATCCGCGGGATTGCATTTATTAGCTTTTCTGCACGCTCACCTTGAACTTTATGCTCAGACCGCGCTCATTCTCAACGGCGAAGAATTCGCCTATGCTCATATCAAGGAATTCCTGCATGGGGAGGATGCGTGCTTCCTGGGTGGATCATATTCGGTTCGGCCTTCGCTTACGTCCTGCTGCTGTTTGCGGTTGCAAGCTATGGGGACAGGAAGAGCCGTAAGAGAAACGCTCCGAACAAGGGGCGCCCGTTCGTCTATGCGCTTAGCCTGGCGATCTATTGCACCTCCTGGACCTATTTCGGCGGTGTGGGGCTCGCGGCAGACAGGGGGCTGGAATTTCTTGGCATCTATACCGGTCCGATCCTTGCCTTCACCATCGGCATGCCGATCATCCGCCGCATCGTCGAACTGGCGAAAACGGAAAAGCTGACGTCCGTTGCGGATTTCATTGCCGCCCGTTACGGCAAGAACTCCACCGTGGCGATGATCGTCGCCATCATCGCTCTCGTCGGCGCCATTCCCTATATCGCGCTGCAGCTGAAAGCCGTTTCCAGCTCGGTCGCGACGATGGTCGATCCCGGCGATTACGGCATTGGCAGCGGCAATCTTTATTTCCTCGATCTGCCGCTGGTCGTCACCATTGTCATGGCGGGTTTTGCCGTGATGTTCGGGACACGCCACACCGATGCCACCGAACATCAGGACGGGCTCATTCTGGCGATTTCGATGGAATCGCTGATCAAGCTTGTCGCCATGTGCACCGTCGGCTTTTATGTGCTCTTCGTGCTTTTCGACGGCCCCGTGCATCTGTGGCAGCTGGCCTCCGACAACGAACAGGCCATGCGGGCCATATCCCATCACACGCCCGTCAGCCGCTGGGTCGTGATGACGCTGCTTTCCTGCTTCGCCATCATCCTGCTGCCGCGCCAGTTCCACGTTACCGTGGTTGAAAACCGCACGCCGCAAGAGCTGCGCATGGCGGGGTTCCTGCTGCCGCTCTACCTTGTCGCGATCAATATCTTCGTGTTGCCGATTGCGCTGGCCGGCATTCTTACGCTCGGCGCCAATGGCGACGCCGACCTCTACGTGCTGCAATTGCCGCTCAATCATCAGATGCCGGTGGTGTCGCTGATCACCTTCATCGGTGGATTTTCGGCGGCAACTGCGATGGTGATCGTCGCTTCAGTGGCGCTATCGATCATGATTTCCAACGATATCGTCATGCCGATCTTCCTGCGGCAGAAGCTGCTGAACCGTTCGCCGCACCGGGACGACTTCGCCAAGACGCTGCTCAACATCCGCAGGACGGCAATCTTTGCGGTGCTGCTTCTGGGCTATGGCTATTATCGCGCCGCCGACAGCGCCACGGGCCTCGCCTCCATCGGCCTTCTCGCATTCGCCGCCATTGCCCAGATGGCCCCTGCTTTGTTCGGCGGGCTGTTCTGGCGGCGCGCCAATGCGCGCGGCGCAATCGCCGGGCTGACTTCCGGCTTTTTCGTCTGGGCCTATCTGCTGTTCCTGCCAAGCTTCGGCGGACCGGATAATTCCGAAGTCGCCGCAAATATTCTCGGCTTCCTGTTTTCCGGCAGCACGGTGTTCAACGGGCCTGAAGCCGATCCATTCGTGAATGCGGTCATTCTCAGCCTGCTCGTCAACAGCCTTGCCTTTGTGCTCGGCTCGCTTTCGCGCAATCCGAGGCCGGTGGAGCGCATCCAGTCCGGCATCTTCGTCAAGCGCCACTCCAAATCGCAATTCGCCACGCGCGGCTGGAAAACCCGTGTCAGCGTCGGCGATCTCAAAAGCGCGGTCGCCCGTTATCTCGGCGAGGAGCGCATGCTGCGGTCACTCGCCACCTATGAAAAGACGGCGGGCAGGAAACTGAATGACGACCAGCCGGCGGATATGGCGCTGATCCATTTCTCCGAACAGCTGCTGGGCAGCGCCATCGGCTCCTCTTCCGCCCGCCTTGTGCTCTCGATCATTCTTCAGAAGGCGGAAGACACCAGCGCCGACACGGCATGGCTGCTCGACCAGGCAAGCGAGGCCCTGCAATATAATCAGGACATGCTGCAAACGGCGCTGGCCCAGATGGATCAGGGCATTGCGGTTTTCGACAGTTCGCAGCAGCTGACCATCTGGAACCGGCGCTTCCGCACCCTTCTGGATTTGCCCGAGCAATTCGGGCAGGTGGGCGTACCGCTCACGGATATCGTTTCGATGTTGCAGGAACGCGGCGACATGCCTGACGGCGACACGAATGAGCTGATTACCAGCTTCCTGACCATGGACCTGCCCTTCTCGCTGGTGCTGGCGGGCGGCGAACGCATCATCGAAGTGCGCTCCAACACCATGCCGGACAAGGGCATTGTCGCCACCTTCACCGATATTACCCAGCGTGTGGCGAGCGATCAGGCGCTGAAACAGGCAAACGAGACGCTGGAGCAGCGCGTGGCGGAGCGAACCGTGGAGCTTACCCGGGTCAACCGCGAACTGGCGGAAGCGAGGGCATCCGCCGACGAGGCGAATATCGGCAAGACACGGTTTTTCGCCGCCGCCGGCCACGACATTCTCCAGCCGCTGAATGCCGCCCGCCTCTATTCTTCCTCTCTGGTCGAGCGGCTTGGCGCATCGGGAGAAAGCGATCTCGTCCACAATATCGATTCGGCGCTGGAATCGGTCGAAACCATTCTCGGTGCGGTTCTCGATATTTCCCGCCTCGACACCGGCTCGATGAAGGCCCGCATGACATCGGTGCCGCTGAATGAGTTGCTGAAACGCATCGAAACCGATTTCGCACCGATGGCGCAGGAGAAGAACCTCGACCTTGTCGTCATGCCGACCTCGCTCACGGTCCGCTCCGATCCCAATCTGCTGCGGCGTCTGATCCAAAATCTGGTTTCCAATGCCATCAAATATACGTTGAGGGGCAAAGTGATCGTCGGTGCGCGCCGCCGGGGCGGCGAAGTGGTCATTCAGGTGACGGACTCCGGTATCGGCATCCCCTCATCCAAATTTCGCACCGTCTTCAAGGAATTCGCCCGATTGGACGAAGGCGCCAAAACGGCATCCGGCCTCGGGCTCGGTCTCTCCATCGTCGACCGGCTGTCGCGCATGCTGCACCATCCGGTACAGCTGATTTCCACCCCCGGGAAAGGCACGACCTTCCGCATTCACCTGCCGCGCGAAGCGGACCGCCTCGAACCGGCCAAAACCGATGGCGGGACAATCGGTCCCGCAGCCAGCGACCGCCTTCAGGGCGTCCGCGTCCTTTGCATCGACAACGAGCCGAAAATCCTCGAGGGTATGACTCTGCTCTTGACGGGATGGGGTTGCGAGGTTTTACCCGCAGGTTCCGTGGCGACGCTGGAGGAACCCTTCCTCGCTTTGGCCGCAGCACCCGACGTCATCGTTGCCGATTACCATCTGGACGATGGCGACGGCATCAGCGCTATCCGTCTCATCCGGACATTTTACGGCAAGCCGATCCCCGCCCTGCTTGTGACGGCGGACCGCAGCCCGGAAGTGCGCAGCGATGCCGAGAAATACGGGATTTCGGTTCAGCACAAACCGGTCAAGCCGGCGGCGCTACGGGCCTATATCAACCAGATATCCATTACAGTCCGGACGGCGGCCGAATAAAAACTCCCGGACCTTGCGATCCGGGAGCGGTATTGGCCTTCAAAAAAACAGAGGTATCAGGCCGCCTGATTGTAGCGATCCTTGCCGGCCACTGCCCCCTGCTCCATTTGGAACCGCTGCACCAGATCGAGCAGCGCTTCCACCTCACCGGACAGTACCCGGCTGGCCGCACTCGACTGTTCGGCAAGCGCCGCATTCTGCTGCGTCATCTGGTCCATCTGGTTGACGGAGCTGTTGACGTTGTGAAGCGCGGAAGACTGGTCCTGCGTTGCCGTTGCGATGGTTTCGACATGCTGGCTGACGGTCACGATCTGCTGGCTGATGGCGGAAAGAACCGTACCCGCCTCCTGTACCAGCTTCGAACCGGAGCTGACCTCATGCGTCGACTGGTTGATGAGCTGCTTGATCTCGCGGGCCGCGTCGGCGGAGCGCTGGGCAAGCTCGCGCACTTCCTGGGCTACAACAGCAAAACCCTTGCCCGCCTCGCCCGCACGCGCGGCCTCGATGCCGGCATTGAGCGCGAGAAGATTGGTCTGGAAGGCGATGTCGTCGATAACCTCGATGATCTGCTCGATCTTGCGCGAGGCGTCTTCGATGCGGCCCATGGCGTCCACGGCGTTGCTGACGACCGAACCGGAACTGTCGGCGCTCCGCTTGGTGACGAGGACGGCCTCATTCGCCTCCCGCGCCCGCTCGGCCGATGATCTGACGGTAACCGTGATTTCATCTACGGCGGCGGCGGTCTCTTCCAGCGAAGCGGCCTGATTTTCGGTACGCTTCGACAGATCGACCGACGACTGCTCGATTTCAAAGCCGCTATGCTGGATGATAAGCGTGCGCTCGCGGATCTGCCCCAGCGCATCGCGCAGGTTCAGGAGGGATTCGTTGAAGTCCGTGCGCAAGCGGTCAAGGCGGCCCGCAAAAGGCGTCTCGATCGTGCGGCTCAGATCGCCACGCGAAAGCCTGCCGAGACCGGAAGCAATCTCGCTGACGGCAAATTCGATCTGGCTATCCATTTCCTGCTTCTCGGCATCGTTGCGAGAACGTTCGGACTCGGCTGCGGAGCGTTCCTCGGCGCTCTTGCCCTCAATCGCCAGTTTCTCGATCGCGTTCTCGCGGAAAATTACCAGCGCGCGGGCGATATTACCGAACTCATTGGTGTTGGCGGCGTAGGGAATTTGTGTCTCGAGATTACCGTCCGAAAGCGATTTCACCGCATCGGTCAACTTGCCAAGCGGCTGAAGTGTGCGCTTGATGACGAAATAGGCGAGCAATCCGACGCCAAGCATGGCGAGCGCGCCACAGATCAGCATCAGGTCACGCAGGCTGTATATCTGCGCATTGTAAACTTCCATGGGAACACCCACGAACAGGATGCCAACGGTTGCGCCTGTCTTGTTCAGAACGGGCATGTAACCCGTCATGTAGTTGGTGCCGAAAAGTGTGGCGGGACCGAAATAGGATTCGCCTTTCGAGACTTTCGCGAAAGCAGGGTGATCGGCGGCGAGTTTCGTGCCGGTTGCCCGTTCGCCCTTTTCATTTTTCAGATTGGTGGTCAGACGGACGTAATCCCCGGCCCTGGTTTCAAAGACGGTGGCGATGCCTCCGTTTGCTGCGGCCGTGCGATCGACGAGATCGTTGTCGCGCAATGTCCCGATACTGGCGCGGCCGACACTCTTCAACTCCGCTTCGACCAGTTCAAGAGCGACGCCGCCGACTTTCATCTCGTAGAGGATAGCCATGCTGCGCATCGCGCCGCGCGTGTCGCGCAAGGCAGTGGTGATAATGTTGTCCTTCAAGCGAATGTAGGTCGAAAACCCAACTGCCGCCACACTGAGCGCGATCATGCCGATCGTCAGTGCGACGACCTTTCCAGCAACGGACTTAAAGAGGCGGTTATGCATGAAACAGTTCCCCAAAGCCAAACCTGCGACAGTTTTAGCTGGCAACTGTTAAAAAACGCGAAATACAGGAAACCGCCGGTCCCCGGCCCATATACGGCAATGGAGCGGCCCGAAACGACTGGTTTACGGCACGGGAAACCCGTTCACCATCAGTGGATATAACCGAGCCGGATGGCTTTGGCGATCGCCTGGATGCGGTTGACGCTATCGAGCTTGATCGTCGCCGAGCCGAGATAGGCGTTGACGGTGTGCACGGAAAGCCCGAGCTTGACCGCGATCTCTTCGCTGATACGGCCGTCCCCCGCCAGTTGCAGGCAGGCGATTTCCCTCTCGCTCAGCGCCTCGGAAGGCGCCGCCTTGCGCTCGTCCAGCGCCAGCATGTCCACCATGATTTCACAGCATTTGATGTGCTGTTCGATGACGACCTCATTGTCGAGAACGAGGTTGGTGCCGCAGAAAACGATGTAACCATTGCCAATGGTGCCGAGTCGAACCGGAAGCGCGAGCCCCGCATAGGGCAATATGTCGTTCTCGATGCGGCGCAGAAGTGCAGGCACATCGGGAAGGTCGGCAAAACCGCCGGCGTTCTTGTTGCGCCAGATGACCGGCAGGAGCGATGTCTCGATATGATCGAGCAGAATGTCGCCGACCGCGCGGATGAACTGCGCGCTCTGTTCTGCGGCATTCATGCCCCAGTTTTCCAGCTCGCAGGTCATCTTCTTCTTGTTCGGGAAACCGGAAGCGGCAGCCTTCGTGACCACGAAGTTGCGCGCGCCAACCAGCTTCTGCATGGCGACAAGCTTCGGAAAAAGATCCGACCGGCTCGTCACGACAGGGCTGCGGTAAAACATGCCCATTTGACCTGTACCCTCATTGTCTTTCGTCTGTACCATCCGTCCGACCATTATACGAGGTTGTTGCGCACGGCGTAGGCAATTGCCTCCGAGCGGGTTTTCGTCGCGGTTTTCCGCATCACGCTTGTAATGTAATTATTGATCGTATTGCGCGAAATGCCAAGGATCATCGCAATTTCATCGCTCGTCTTGCCTTCCGCGATCCAGAACAGGCATTCGAGCTCGCGCTCCGTGAGATCGATATCGCGAACGGTCTTTGCTTCGCTGGCGATGCCGAAGCTGACGCAATACCCCGTCAGCAGGGCGATTTCCCGCAGGCGCTCCGGTGACGGAACCGCTTCTTCCGGAAACAGCAGCAGAAGGGAAAGGCGGATGCGGCCAACGCAGAAGGAGAGTGCCGAATATTGCCTGTCTATGCCATAGGGAACCAGAACGTCGTCAGGCAGGAGAAGCAATCGTGGCTGAAGCAGCGAAAGGCATTTCTCCATTTCGCTAGACCGGTTCTGGCTGTTGGTGAGTTCAATACCCAGCCTGCGGACCAGATCGAAAGGCCAGTCGGACGTGACGATGAATTTCAGTCCGGTTTCTTCGAGAAGATCATCCCGCGCCAGCAGATAGTGCGAGGCGCCAGCGTAGGTTACGAGCAGATCCAGTGCGCCTGCAACGTTACCGGCAGCAGCCGTGGCTGCGACGTTTTTAGCAAGCTGATCGCGCGGCAAGGGCTTACCCATGCCCTCCATAGGCTTGGCAGACAGCCTGCGGATATCAACATCGACTTTCAATCGCCTACGCCCTCTTGCTCCCAGTGGGAGATTATACCTCGGGATGGAATCATTCCATTCGAGAACTTACCAAAATGGGACGGCAAGCCCCGGAGACCGAATCACTTCATTTTATGGAACGGACTGGGATTTGCCATTAGCTGACAACAGCCTTTCCACGTATTTCCCTGCTCGTCTATTACTAAAAAAACATACTGAAAAGCTGTTCAATCCATAAACGGCATTCTCAGCCAATTCCCAGCAAACTGTATCGTTGCTGAATTTTTTGTAAACACTGTCCCGAAACGAGATTGCCACGGCTCGCCCGCCAAGCATAGCAAAAAGCCCAAAAACGGAAAAAGGCCGGGTAAAACCGGCCTTTTCGATATTATGCTGCTTTTTCCACGGCCCATTTGCGCAGGATCTTGGCGGCTCTTTCCTCGCTGATTTCCACCATGCGGGAGAGCCTGCGTTCCGGCCCTTCGCGCACCCGGCGGTTGAATGTGCCCTCGCCATCGTTTCCTGCCAGAAGGTCGTCGGTGCTGTCGAAGCCGAAATCCGCCCCGAAACCTTCCATGAGACCGCCTGCGCCCGCATCCATGCCGGGAGAGAAATCCGGTAGTTCGAGACCGGCGGCCTCCTGGCTGAGCTGACCGGCGGCGGCGTTGCCGGTCACCGTGCGGACCAGGGGGCGCACACCGAGCCAGACGACAAGGAAGGCGACGGCGACAAAGGCGAGCGAGTTGATGATACCTGCGGAATTGCGGCTCAGCACTTCCATGACGCCGGGTCCGGTTGTGGCCTCGTCCAGCAATTGCGTTTCGAGGAAGTCCATTGCCGTCAGGGTGACCATGTCGCCACGATCGGAAGAAATGCCCGCTGCCGAGGTGACGATCTTCTGCATTTCGGCAAGATAGGCGTCGATCTTCGCCTGATCGGCTGGCTCGCCGACCATCTTGGCGATCCGGCCCTTGTTGACGACGACTGCGACCGAAATCTTTTCGACGGTGTAGCCGTTCTTGACCGTGGCTACCGTCTTGGAATTGATCTCGTAATTGGTCTGTTCTTCCTTCTTGGCCGATTGGTCGGAGGACTGCGGGCCGCCGCCGCCGCCCTGGGGTGCAGCCTGCGGTACGTTCTGTTCCACGGTCGCGGCCGTGTCCGGCTGCGTTTCCTGGGACTTCTGATCTTCCTTTACCGTGCGCACGGAGCGCTCGACGCGCGATTCCGGATCGTAGACGGTTTCCTGGATCTGGCGGCTGTCTGTATTGAGCTGGGCCGTGACGCTGGAGCGGAAATTGTCCATGCCGAGGAAAGGCGCCAGCGCCTTGTCGATATTGGTTTCGATTTCCTGCTGCACGTTCTGCGCCAGCGTCAGCGAACGGTTCATGGCGGCATTGGTGACATCGTCGCCGGAAGCCAGAAGCTGGCCTGTCGAATCAAGCAGGGTCACATCATCGACTTCAAGGCCGGGAACCGCCGAGGCGACAAGGTGACGGATGGATGCGGACGCCTTGCGGCCGGCCGAGGCACTGGCGCGAATCATCACCGATGCGGTGGGCTTCTGTTCGCCTCGGCGGAAATTGCCGACGTCAGGCATGACGATATGGACGCGTGCAGCCGCGATGCCGTCGATCTGCTGGATGGAGCGGCCGATCTCGCCCTCAAGGGCGCGAACGCGTGTCACTTCCTGCATGAAGGAGGTCAGACCGAGGGAGCCGACATTGTCGAAAAGCTCGTAACCGGCATTGGCGCTGTCAGGCAGGCCGCGTTCTGCCAGAAGCAGCCGCGCCTTGGACGTGAGCCCGACGGGGACCTGAAGACTGGAGCCATCGGTTCCCACCTGAAAGTCGAGACCCGACTCGGCGAGCGCAATGCTAATCTTGTTGAGGTCGCTCTTTTCAAGCCCCACATAGAGGGTCTCGTAAGCGGGACGGTTCACATAAAGAGCCGCCGCGAGGATAATGGCCATGGATACAACGCCCACGCCGCCCAACATCAGCAGCCGCGTCTGCCCCAGCGCCGCGACATTCTTCAAGACCTGAGGGATTTGATTTAACAGATTCATTCTGTTCCGCACCGTCATTCATAGAGTCCGAGACCTTTTGGCCCCGTAATGACAATAGGGTGCGAAGCTTGCGCGAGCGTTGCCTTTCTCCGCATTCCGCGCGGGAAGGCAGGAAACGCAGATCTGCTCTAGAACAGGTCGAAGTCGCCCGAGGCCTTGTCCAGGGGCTGCGAGTGGCCGTGGCGGTAGGCAGCGCCAAGGGCTTTTTGCATCTCGGCCAGCTTCACCAGGCTGAGCGCGGTGCTGACATCCACGATCCATTCACTGGATATGGAGCCTGTGATGGTATCGATGAATTCGGCAAGGCCACGGGTCTTCTGCACGGCCAGGTCGATACCCTGCAGAAGCTTTACGCCGTCGGCGGACAATTGACCGCTGATCACATCAAGCAATTGCGGTTCGATGCGCTCGATGAGATAGGCGACATCGTGCAGTTCCGATACCACCCGCATCAGCACATCCGGCAGGGCTTCTTCGAACGGAGTTGCGGCGGTGGGTTCTGCAAGCTGCATTGGAAACTCCGTGACTAAAAAAATTCGATGTCGTTGGCGACTGGCTTGGGGGCCGGCGCCGGACGCGTTTCCAGAGCAACCGTCTTCTGGGTTTCCGCGCCGCTGAGCGGATGTTGACGGGCGCGACCGGAGACCGGCCAGAATTCGATCTTGCGACCATGATCGCCCCCCGTGGAGGAGCTTATGACCGGAATGCCTTCGTCCTTCAGAAACTGCATGGCGAAGATGGCGTTCTGCTCACCGACATTGGAGAAGCTGGCGATCGTCTTGGCGCCGCCGAAAACCTTGGCTTCCAGCCGGTCGCGCCGCGCACCCTTCTTCAGCAGCCCGTTGATGAGAAGCTCCATGAGATGCACGCCATAACGCGTCGCATCTCCGCCGGTCACGCTCCCCGTTCCCGGCAGCAGGAAGTGGTTCATGCCTCCCACGCCGGCAACGGGATCTCTCAGACAGGCGGCCACGCACGAGCCGAGTATCGTCGTCATCACCACATCGGGATCGCTGACGACCTTGTACTCGCCCTGAATGATATGTACGCGCTTGGCCGCAGCTTCAATCATTTCAGCGATCCGAAAACCGCCTCGATCGCGGCGCGCATCTTGTCGATCGTGAAGGGCTTGGCCAGCACGTTGTTGGCGCCGAGCTGGGCCGCCTTCTGCACCAGCGCGCGGTCGCCCTGCGCGGTGAGGATGATGAAGGCGGCTTTCTTGGTGGTCGGGTTGGCCCTGACGGCGTGCAGGAAACCGAGACCGTCCATCTTCGGCATGTTGAAATCGGAAATGACGAGATGATGGGGCTGCTGCTCCATGATCTTCATTCCCTGCTCGCCGTCACCGGCGGCGGTGATCTGCTTGAAGCCGAGCTGTGTCAGCGCATCGCTGAGGAGCAGCCGGCTGGTCACCTGATCGTCAACGATCAGAACTTTGATCTTTTCTGCGAGAGACATTAGTCAGCACCTTCTTTGCGGGCAGTGGTTAGTTTCAGGATTTCTTCGCCGATGGAGGCCAGCGGGAGTTGCTGTTCCACGGCGCCAAGTTCATAGGCCACGCGGGGCATGCCGTAGACGACACATGTTTTTTCGTTCTGGCCGACCGTGCGTGCGCCGGCATGACGCATCTTCAACAGGCCGGCAGCGCCATCGCGGCCCATGCCTGTGAGAATGACGCCGACGGCGTTGCGACCGGCAAGCTCGGCCACCGAATCGAACAACACATCGACTGAAGGACGGTGGCCGTTGACGGGATCGCGCTCAACAAGCCGGCAGCAGGGTGCGGACCGGTTGGCGATCTGCAAATGGCGCTCGCCGCCTGGCGCAAGATAGATCTTGCCGGTCTGCAGACGCGCACCGTCCGTTGCCTCTTCCACCACGGGCGCGCAGATGCGGTTCAACCGTTCGGCGAAACTCTTGGTGAAGGTCGGCGGCATGTGCTGGGTGATGACGGTCGGCGGGCAATTGGCCGGGAACTTCTGCAGCACGGCGATCAACGCTTCGACACCGCCCGTGGAGGAACCGATGGCCACGACCTTGCGCCCTGCGCGATATTCACTGACCGGGGTTGGCTGCGGCGCTGCGGCGGCGTCCGGGCGCGTCGCGCGGTAGGCGGCGTGTTGCGAGCGGGCGGCGGCCTTCACCTTGTCGGCCAGATCGCCGAAAGGGCGTACATCGCCCGGCGCCGGCTTGCCGACACAGTCGAAGGCGCCGATTTCAAGCGCGGCGAGCGACGCATCCGCGCCGCGATGGGTCAGCGACGAGACCATGATGACCGGCATGGGCCGCAGGCGCATGATCTTTTCGAGAAATTCCAGCCCGTTCATTTCGGGCATCTCGATATCGAGCGTCACGACATCGGGATTGAGCTGCTTGATGGCGGCGCGCGCTTCCATGGCATTGCCGGCCTGCCCAACCACCTCAACCTCCGGATCGGCCTTGAGGACAGCCGAAATCAGGCCGCGCATGGTGGGGGAATCATCGACGACGAGTACCCGTGCGAGTGCGCTCATGCCTTCCTCCCCGAAGCGTTGCCAGTGAAGCGGTAGGTGGTGATGCCGGTATTGTCGAACAGGTTCTTGGCGTCACCGGAGACGCGTTCGGAATGCCCGATATAAAGATGACCGCCTTCCGGCAGCAGGCCTGCGAAACGCGACCAGATGCGCATCTGCGTCGGCTCGTCGAAATAAATCACGACGTTGCGGCAGAAGATCACGTCGAAATTGCCCTTGAAGGGCCATTGCGTCATCAGGTTCAATTCGTTGAAGGTGATGAGGCGCTTGACCTTGTCGTCGATGCGGAACTTGCGGCGACCGCCGGCATCGACCTCCGTGAACCATTGCTTGCGCATGGCGGGAGACACGGTTTCGAGCGCATTGTCGTCATAGACCCCTGCCCGGGCCTGCGCCAAAATCTTCGGGTCGATATCCGTTGCGAGGATCTTGAAATCGTAATCCGCCGCATTCGGAAACATGGCGAGCACGGTAAGCGCGATGGAATAGGGCTCCTGCCCGTCCGAGCAGGCCGCCGACCAGATGCGGACACGTCCGCCGCTCTTCGCCCGCGCGATGAGACCCGGCAGGACCTCGTCACGCAGATGTTCGAAATGATGGTTCTCGCGGAAGAAGCGGGTGAAATTGGTCGTGAGATGCGACAGCATTTCGCGCCGCGCCTGCGCGCCATCCGGCGAGGACACCAGTGCGCAATATTCGCGGAAACCCGACAGGCCGAGATTGCGGATATGCTTCGACAGGCGGGAATAGACCAGCGACGCCTTGGTGTCGTTGAGATAAATGCCTGCATCGGCATAGATCATCGCCGCGATTTCCGACAAGTCGCGTCTCGTCAGCGGGTATTCGCCGCTGGCAAGAACCTCGTCGGGAGACTGGCGCTGATCGCTGAAATTAAGTGCTGCCATGAACGATCCGCTTTCAACCTGTCGCCGCAAGCGACATTTCCTGCTTCAGGGGCTGTCCGCGCGAGGCGCTGACGATGGCATCGACATCCAGGATGAGCGCAACGCGTCCGTCACCGAGAATGGTGGCGGCGGCAATGCCCGGAACATGGGTATAGTTGGCTTCCAACGACTTGATGACAACCTGGCGCTGACCCTGGATCGCGTCGACCATCAGGGCGCGCTGGCCGCCGCCTTCCGATTCAACCAGAAGGGCGACGCCCTCGACCGGATCGGCCTGGGTCGGGCGGAAGTTCAGAACGCGGCCGACATCGACCAGCGGGCAGAAGGAGTTGCGGATGGAGATCAGCCGCTGGTTGGAACCGAAGGAGTGAATGTTTTTCGCTTCCGGCTGCAGCGTTTCCACGATTGCCGTCAGCGGCACCACCAGCGTCTGGCCGGCGACGGTCACCACCATGCCGTCGAGAACCGCGAGCGTCAGCGGCAGGCTCATGGTGAAGGTCGAGCCTAAGCCGGGGCGCGATGAGATGTTGATGCGGCCGCCAAGCGCCTGAATGGAACGCTTGACGACATCCATGCCCACGCCGCGGCCGGAAATATCGGAAATCTTGTCCGCCGTGGAGAAGCCCGGCGCGAAGATCAGATTGTCGATCTCCTCATCGGTCAGGTTCGCATCGGCAGCAATGAGGTCGTTGTCGATCGCTTTCTGGCGAACGCGTTCGCGGTTGATGCCGGCGCCATCATCCTGAAGTTCGATGAGAATACGGCCAGAACGGTGCTTGGCCGAAAGCTTGATGGTGCCTTCCGGGTTCTTGCCCGCTGCTTCGCGTTTTTCCGGCGTTTCGATGCCGTGGTCAACGGCGTTGCGGATCATATGCGTCAGGGGTTCGGCCAGCTTGTCGATGACCGTCTTGTCGACTTCGGTGTTCTCACCTTCGGTGACGAGGCGGATCTGCTTGCCGATCATGTCGGCGACTTCGCGGACGATACGCGACATGCGCTGGAACACGGGCTTCACCGGTTGCGCGCGGATCGCCATGACGCTGTCCTGGATTTCGCGCGTGAGCTGCTGCAGCTCGTCGAGGCCCATATTGACGGCGGAGGTGCCGCTCGCATCGTTTTCGATGACGCTCTGCGACAGCATCGCCTGATTGATGACGAGCTCGCCGACGAGGTTGATCAGGCGGTCGACACGGTCGAGGTCGACGCGGATGGTCTGGCCGGCGCTGGCATTGGCCGCGGCACTGGCGTTCGCCTGGGCTGCGGCAGGCGCTGCCGCCGCTTCGCGCTTTTCGATGGCGGCATTGACGCTCTGGGCGATCTGCGTCGTCGCGACAGCCGTTTCAACGGCTGCGGCAACATAAGGCGCTTCCGCCTTGGCGATTTCAACAACGGGCTGCTCTTCCGGTCCGCTATCGAGGGCCGAAAGATCGAACGGCACCGGGATCATCGGAAGCTCTTCCGCATCGTCTGCGACGTCCGAAACAACCGGCACGATTTCCAGATCGCAATCCCATTCGGCGAATTCGAAGACGCTGCGGATGCCCTCTTCGCCCTTGTCGGTCGTGATCGAAACCGTCCAGGAGAGATAGGATGTTTCAGGATCGAGCTTGTCGAGAGAAGGCAGTTCCGACAGGTCGCAATTGATGCTCATCTCGCCGATGCGCGAAAGATCGCGCAGGAGAAGTGCTGCCTCGTTGCCCTTCGAATAAAGCGCTGCATGCGGCTTGAAGGTGATCTGGAAGGACGGCGCCTCCATCAGCGGCGTGGTTTCGTCGGCAAAGTCGGTGAAGGAAAACGGGATCGGCTCGAAGCCGCTCTCATCCGTCGGCTTGGCTGCGACGGGTTGCGGCGCCTTGACGGCAGCCGGCGCTGCCACAGGTGCGGAAACCTGCACGGTCTCGCCGTTCGCCAGCGCTTCCAGTTCCTTGACGAGGCCGCGTGTGCGGGTTTCATCGACGCTGCCGCCGTCTCTTGCCGCATTGGTCAGGTCCGCCAGCACGTCGGCGGAGCGCAGCATGACTTTCAGAACATCCTGTGTCGGTTCCAGCTTGTTGGAGCGAACACAGTCGAGGGTCGTTTCGAAAACGTGGGCGAAGGCCACGAGATCATCGAGACCGAAGGCACCCGCCCCGCCCTTGATGGAATGAACGGCACGGAAAACAGCGTTGACGGTTTCCGGATCGCGGTCGCCGTCATTCAATTTAAGAAGCCCCGATTCCAGTTCGGCGAGTTGCTCCTCGCATTCCTGGAAAAAGATTTCCTTGATTTCGTTCATATCCATCGTGAAATGTCCCGTATCAGGCGGTTACGCGTTCAATGGCATCGATGAGTTTCGCGGGATCGAACGGCTTGACGATCCAGCCCGTCGCACCGGCCTGACGGGCGCGGTTCTTCTTCTCAGCGTCGCTTTCGGTCGTCAGGACGAGGATCGGGATCGCACGATACTTTTCGTTGCGACGCACACCCTCGATGAAGCCGAAACCATCCAGACGGGGCATGTTGATGTCCGTCACGATAACATCGGGGTTGCTCTGCTCGAGCACTTCGAGACCCTCAATGCCGTCTTCGGCCTGAATGGTTTCGAAACCGGCATTGTTGAGCGTGACCAGGAGCATGTTCCTGATCGTCCGGGAATCATCCACGGTAAGAACTTTTTTCTTCACTTTTGCATCTCCTTGGGGAGCAAATGGTCAATATCGACGCCTATCAGTTTCATCGTCTTGTCGAATGCATCGGACACCCTGGCAAAACCGAAGGGCTTGCCGTCCTCTTCCCAGGACTTCGCGCCGGCCATGAGGACTTGGACGCAAAGCGCACCGATACGCTCCACCTCGGACGCGTCTACCGACAAAGGCGCTCCCCTCAGCGTCATCAGCTTGCCGTGCAGGGCCGATGCTTCGTTGAGATCCAGCACCGGTGACAGTTTCAGCGTCGCCTCAGCTGCTTTTCTGGCTGCCATTACATGACTCCCTGACGTCTGAATTGTTGGTAATCCTGGCCGTAATCCGGGCGGTTATCCGCACGGGCCATGAATGAAGCGTCCTGCCGGTCCGCGCCGGACGCCGCTCTCGCCTGCCCCTGACGGGCGATGCGGAATTCGCGGACGGTGCGGCCGAGTTCGAGAATGACGGTTTGAAGCGCGTCGGCCTCGGAGGCGCTCGCGCTGATATCGACGGCGTTCCGGCCTGCCTGCCTTTGCTGCTCGCCGATATCGGCGGCAACCGATTGCAGTTCGCCGGCCTGCTCGGCCGTATGCCGGGAGACTTCCGCGATCATGTCGTTAATGCCCGAGACCTGCCGGACGACGCCGCCGATTGCGTCCTGCGTGCGGTTGACCATGCGCACGCCGTCCTCGACTTGCGTCTTCGTGGTGCCGACGAGACTCTTGATCTCCCTTGCAGCGTCGGCGGAACGCTGGGCGAGCGCCCGGACCTCCTGCGCGACGACCGCGAAACCACGTCCGCTTTCACCCGCCCGCGCCGCCTCGATGCCGGCATTGAGGGCGAGAAGGTTGGTCTGAAAAGCAATCTCGTCAATCGTACCGATGATCCTGCCGATCTGTTCGGCGGATTGTTCGATGTCCGACATGGCGTCAATGGCCTCGCCGATCGCCCGGCCGCTTTCGACCGCCGCCTCACGGGCGCGGGAAACGGCCGTTTCCGTGGCCGATATGCGCGCGCCGTTTTCAGCGACGTTTTCGATCATCGTCTGAATGGCGCGGGAGGTTTCAACAAGGGCTTCGGCCTGTTGGCGGGAACGCTCGGCAATCGAGCGGCCCATATCGGCAAACCGCGCGCCCAGCGCCTCAGCCTCGCCGATGCTGCTCTGTGCCTCGATCAGCGATGCGCCAATCGTTTCCAGAGCCGCATTGAAGGACGCCGCAACATCGCGATAGGCTTCCGGCACATCGCGGCCGATACGGGCCTGCAAATCGCCCGCCGCAAAGGCCGTCAGCGCCGTGCCCAGCAACCTCGCCGCTTCCGAGCGGTCATTGTCGCGCTGTTGCGCCAGTTCGCGGCCGTGGCGCAGGCGCAATTCGTTAAAGCGCAGCGAGACGGCAATCTCGGTATCGACCATCACCAGACGGACGACATTCTTGACCGCTTCCGCCAGTTCGCGGCTCTTTTTGCGGTTTCCGGGCAGGATGGAGCGCGGTGCGTGTTCGGCCACCAGCCCGCCGACGAGATGTTCCAGAACCACCGCATGGCTGGCGATCTGCCAGCGCGGATCGAGCCCCATGCGGCTGGCATTGTCGGAAAGAACCTTCACGCGCTCTGCATAGAGCGCATCGAAACGCGCATCGGTCAGAACGCTCCAGTGCGAGGATTGCAGATCGTGCAAGCGCTCAAGCTGGTTTTCACTTTCGAAAGACGGGGAACAGTCCGGCATGGACTGGAAACGGGTCATCACGTCCCGCAGCCCGGCCTTGACGTAAGGCTCCAGCATGCTGCGATAGCTGCGCAGGAAATCGGACTGCGTCTCGTCGAGGCCGGCAAAACGCAACCGTCCCGCCAGGCTTCCGCCTGCCGATCTGCGCGCTTGATCTGATGGCAAGTCCTGCCCCAACCGACATCCCCAACAACATGACGGCCGGTGAAACCCGGCCAATTTTGCCAAGGTTCAGAATGCCAGCACCCTAAGGGGATTTTTGAACGAACATACCCATCGCGGACGATGCGGCATCGACGCTTGCCAGACCTTCTTGAACCAAGAAACGAAAATACCGGATCGGCACCGGTACGGCAGTGCGGCGTCATGCCTGGAAGGGGAGAGAACCCCATTCCGCCGTCGAAATACCATCAATCTTTATGGTTAATTCCTTGCTTGAAAGTTAAGAAACAAAGGCGACGGCGTCAAACGGTAAAATTTGTAAAAGCTTTTAGCCAATGGCGCCCTCACTTTGCCGCAAACGCACAAAAACAAAAATGAATCGAACACGGTCGGCGCTTTTTCCCGCACGCGCGCTGGACAAGCATGTCAGGCTTCCCCTAAAACAAATCAACACGATATTCGCTCAACGGTGACGCTTAAAGAGACCTTTACGATCAAGGAGATGCCAACTTGCCATGGATGGAGAAAGGCCGCAGTTCAAGGCGCCATCCGCAAGTGCTGATCGGTATCGTGGTCGCGAGCCTGCTCGTCATGATCGGCTTTCAAGCCCAGGCTGGCGTCAAGACCCTTTCCAAAACCAGCCGCCTTGAGCGATTGCAGAGCGCCGATCCGGGCCGTTCGGTTTCTCTTCGCGAAAAAGCTTGCGATAGCGGCAACGATTTCGGCTGCAGGATCGGCGACACCGGTTCGGACTTTCGTTATAGCGAATTCGCTTCATTCGCCCCGAACCTCAGGGATGACGCCGAAGTCTCGCTCGCTGCTGTTGCCATCGTGCCACAAACTTCCCGAGACTTTGCCAGTGTGGTTCCACGCGCGCCTCCGCATATTATGTACTAGTCATTCCGGCGGTCAGCATCATCAGGTTCATCGCGAACCTTGAGGGATCGGAGGCGTCGGAAACCCGCCGTAGGCTCCCATTCCAGAGAGAAAACCGCCGCCGCATATGACACTTGCAACCATTCTTCCATTCATTGTCGCATTGCCCTTCGTCGGCGCGCTCCTGACGGCTTTCATGCCGCGTGAGGGTGCGGCCGCCGGTCCCGCCGCCGTCGCGGGCGCAGTCGCCCTTTTCGGCCTTGTCAGCAGCATCTTTCTTTATACAAGCGTCAGCGGTGGCGCGGTCCTTAAATATGATGTGGAATGGTTGCCCCAGCTCGGCCTGAACTTTACCCTGCGGCTGGACGGATTTGCCTGGATTTTCACGATGCTGATTACCGGCATCGGCCTGCTGGTGGTGCTCTACGCCCGCTATTACATGTCGGCCGAAGACCCGATCCCGCGCTTCTTTGCCTTCCTGCTCGCGTTCATGGGTTCGATGATTGGCGTGGTGCTCTCCGGCAACGTCATCCTGCTGTCGATCTTCTGGGAAATGACCAGCATCTTTTCGTTCCTGCTCATCGGATACTGGCATCAGAACGCCGGCGCACGCGACGGCGCGCGCATGGCGCTGACCGTGACCGGGATCGGCGGCTTCAGCCTGCTGGCCGGTTTGCTGATCCTCGGGCACATGGCGGGAAGCTATGACCTCGACAAGATCATCGAGGCAGGGGCCACCATCCGCGCCCATTCTCTCTATCTACCGGCGCTTATCCTTATCCTCGGCGGTGCGCTGACCAAGAGCGCACAGTTTCCGTTCCATTTCTGGCTGCCCAACGCCATGGCGGCGCCCACACCCGTTTCCGCCTATCTGCATTCGGCCACCATGGTGAAGGCCGGAGTTTTCCTGCTGGCGCGGTTCTGGCCGGTGCTGGCGGGCACGCCGGAATGGTTCTGGCTGGTGGGTGCGGCCGGCATCATAACCCTGCTGCTCGGCGCCTATTTTGCCATGTTCCAGCAGGATCTGAAGGGGCTGCTGGCCTATTCCACCATCAGCCACCTCGGCCTCATCACCACGCTGCTCAGCCTCGGCAGCCCGCTTGCGGCGGTTGCCGCCATCTTCCACATGGTCAACCACGCCACCTTCAAGGCCTCGCTCTTCATGGCGGCCGGCATCATCGACCATGAAACCGGCACCCGCGACATGCGGCGCTTAAGCGGGCTTTACACCTATATGCCGGCGACCGCGACGCTCGCCATGGCGGCGAGCGCGGCCATGGCTGGCGTGCCGCTGTTCAACGGCTTCCTTTCCAAGGAAATGTTCTTTGCCGAAGCCGTCGAAACCCATGCCGACTCGCTCCTGGATCGGGCGCTGCCCTATGTCGCGACGCTGTCGGGCGCATTCGCCGTCGCCTATTCGCTGCGCTTCATCCACACGGTCTTCTTCGGCCCCAAGCCCGTCGATCTGCCGAACCCGCATCCGCACGAGCCGCCGCGCTGGATGCGCTTCCCCATTGAATTCCTCGTCTTTGCCTGCCTGATCGTCGGCATCGTACCGAGCCTCTCCATCGGCCCGTTCCTGCATTCGGCCGTGCTTTCCGTTCTCGGCGCGCAAACGCCGGTCTACAGCCTGTCGATCTGGCACGGTTTCAACCTGCCGCTGATCATGAGTATCGCGGCGCTGATCGGCGGCGTCACGATCTATGCCCTGCTCGGCGGTTATTTCTCGCGCTGCGACGACGGCCCGCCGGTCTTCCGGCATTTGCGGGGACAGCGCATCTTCGAGCGCATTCTCGTCACCGTATCCTGGAAATGGGCGCGGTGGCTGGAAAGCACGCTCGGCACGCGGCGTCTGCAGCCGCAGCTGAGGCTCCTCATCCTCGTGGCGCTTCTTGCCGGTTTCTCGCCGCTCTTCCTTTCGGAATTCTCTCTCTCGCTGCCGCGCGTCACGACATTCGATCCGATCTTCGCCATTCTCTGGCTGATCGGCATGATCGCGGCCATGGGTGCGGCCTGGCAGGCGAAATATCATCGCCTCGCCGCGCTTGTCATGCTGGGCGTCTCGGGACTTGTCACTTGCCTCACCTTCGTCTGGCTTTCCGCGCCGGATCTCGCCATCACCCAGCTGCTGGTGGAAATCGTCACCACGGTTCTCATCCTGCTCGGTCTCAGATGGCTGCCGAAACGCTTCGAGAAAGTCGACAGCAGCAACGAGTTCCCTGCGCAGCTTCGCCGCGCCCGTGACTTCCTGCTGGCGGCCGCAAGCGGCATCGGCATGTCCGTCATCGCCTATGCCGTGATGACGTTGCCCGTGCCGAACGCGATTGCGACCTATTTCCTAGAACGCGCCTATACCGAAGGCGGCGGCACCAATGTCGTCAACGTCATTCTGGTCGATTTCCGCGGCTTCGATACCTTCGGTGAAATCGCGGTTCTGGCCATCGTCGCGCTCACCGTCTTTGCGCTGCTTCGCCGTTTCCGCCCCGCCCATGAAAGTGTCGGAGTGCCGGAACAGCAGCAGATGCAGAACGCCTTCGATGCCGAGCGGCCGGACCGCAGCAAGGGCGATACGGTGCGCGACTATCTCTATGTGCCGTCCATCGTGATGCAGTGGATGTTCCCGGTCATCATCACCTTCTCGATCTTCCTTTTCATGCGCGGGCACGACCTGCCGGGCGGCGGCTTTGCGGCCGGCATCACCATGGCCATCGGCTTCCTGCTGCAATATCTCGCCGGCGGCGCACGCTGGGCAGAGGACCGCATCCGCATCCTGCCGCTGCGCTGGATGGGTTTCGGCCTTTTGATGGCGGCGGCGACGGGTATCGGCTCATGGTATTTCGGCTACCCGTTCCTGACCTCCTATTTCCAGTACACGGAGATACCCTATATCGGCAAAATGCCGACCGCTTCCGCCCTGCTGTTCGATCTCGGCGTGTTCTCGCTGGTCGTCGGCTCCGTTGTTCTTATCCTGATAGCACTGGCACACCAATCGTTGCGCAACTACCGCGTTCGCACGCCTGAAGCCGCAAGAGCGGAGGACGTGTAATGGAACTCATTCTCGCCATCGGCATCGGCATCATGACCGGCTCCGGCGTTTGGCTGGTGCTGCGCCCGCGCACCTATCAGGTCATCGTCGGGCTTTCGCTGCTGTCTTACGCTGTCAATCTCTTCATCTTCGGCGTCGGCGGCATCAAGACCAACGCGCCGCCGGTGCTGGTCAACGGTGTCGACAGCTCCACGCTGGCCGACCCCGTGCCGCAGGCTCTGGTGCTGACGGCCATCGTCATCGGTTTCGCCACCACCGCATTGTTCCTCGTCGTACTGCTTGCCGCCCGCGGCCTCACCGGCACCGACCATGTGGACGGGAGGGAGACGAAATGATGTCTTTCCCCTTCCACATCGTCATAGCGCCCATCCTGCTGCCGCTGATTACCGCGGCCCTTCTGCTGTTCTTCGACGAGCGCCAGCGCGTGGCGAAGGCCGCCATCAGCCTCACCTCTACCGTGCTGTTGCTGGTGGTCGCCATATTGCTGTTCCGCGAGGTGAACTCGACGGTCAATACAGAGATCGCCGCCGTGGTTTCGAGCGGCGTCTATCTGCTCGGCAACTGGCCGGCGCCCTTCGGCATCGTGCTCGTCGCCGACCGTCTTTCAGGCCTGATGGTGTTGCTGACGGCGCTGCTTGCCATTCCCTCCTTGGTCTATTCGATGGCGAAGTGGCACAGGTCGGGCGCGCATTTCCATTCGCTGTTCCAGATGATGCTGATGGGTGTCAACGGCGCGTTCCTGACCGGGGACCTGTTCAATCTCTTCGTGTTCTTCGAAGTGATGCTGGCGGCTTCCTATGGCCTGCTGCTGCATGGTTCCGGCCAGCAGCGCGTGAAGGCAGGGTTGCATTACATCGCCATCAACCTTGTCGCCGCGCTGTTCTTCCTGATCGGCGTCAGCCTCATCTATGGCGTGACAGGCACACTGAACATGGGCGACCTCGCCCATCGTATCGAGGGCCTCAACCCCGATCAGCGTATGCTCTTGGAAACCGGCTCTGCCGTCCTCGGCATCGCCTTTCTGGTCAAGGCCGGCATGTGGCCGTTGAATTTCTGGCTGCCCTCCGCCTATGGTGCGGCGTCGGCCCCGGTGGGCGGGCTCTTCGCCATCATGAGCAAGGTCGGGATTTATGTCATAGCCCGCCTGTCCTTTCTGCTCTTCGGGCAGACGGCGGGAGAATCTGCAGGCTTCGGCCATGATGCCCTGCTTGTCGGCGGCATCGCAACCATCATCTTCGGGGCCATCGGGGTTCTGGCATCGCAGGCCCTCGGGCGGCTGGCTGGTTTTTCGGTTCTGGTGTCGTCGGGAACGCTTCTCGCCGCCATGGGCACCGGCAATCCGACGGTTGCGGCCGGTGCGCTCTATTACATGGTCAGCTCCACCCTCACCATCAGCGCCTTCTTCATGCTGATCGAACTCGTCGAGCGCGGACAGGATGCGGGCGCAAACGTTCTGGCCGTGACCATGGAGGCCTATGGCGAGGGCGAGGAAGAAGAGGAGGAAGAAGAAGTCGGGGTGACCATGCCCGCCACCATGGCGGTGCTCGGCGCCTGTTTTGCGGCCTGCGGTATTCTTCTGGCCGGCCTGCCGCCGCTTTCGGGCTTCATCGCCAAATTCTCGATGCTGACCGCCATTCTCAACCCTTCGGGCCTTGGCGCCAATGACAGCGTCTCAACGCTGTCCTGGTGGCTGGTCTTCCTGATCGTCTTTGCCGGTTTCGCCTCGCTGATTTCGATGACCCGCGCCGGCATCCGCACCTTCTGGGCCTCCATCGAAGGCACCGTGCCACGCGTGCTCGTCATCGAAATCGCCCCCGTGATGCTGCTGCTCGGGCTGACACTTGCCATGACCGTGCAGGCGGGACCGGTGATGCGATACATGCAGGAGACGGCGCGTATTCTCGACCTGCCGGCGAGTTATATTCAGGGCGTGATTTCCGCACCGCGAGCGGGTACCAATCCGGAGGCCGAACCATGATGAGCCGTCTCCTGCCCTACCCGCTGCTGACGATCTCGCTGATTTTCTTCTGGCTGACGATCAACAGCTTTTCGCCGGGGCATTTGCTGCTTGGCACCGGTGTCGCGCTCATCGCCTCCTGGGCGATGGCGTCGCTCAGGCCCGCCAAGCCGCGCATCCGCAACTGGCACAAGCTCGCGATGCTGATCCTGATCGTGCTTTACGATATCATCAGGTCCAATATCTCAGTCGTGAAGATCATCCTGTTCAAGCGCGAAAGGGACCGCAAATCCGGCTTCCTGGCGGTGCCGCTCGATATTCGCGACCCGATGGCGCTGGCCGTTCTGGCGACAATCCTCACCTCGACGCCCGGAAGCGCATGGCTCGAATATAATTCCAGCCAAGGCACGCTTCTGCTTCACGTTCTCGACGATGTGGATGAGGCGGCCTGGATAAGCCTCATCAAGAACCGATATGAAAAACTGCTGATGGAGATATTCGAATGAGTTCGATTATTCTTTTCTGGTCCTTTTCGCTGGCGCAGCTGATGCTCGCCATCGCCATGGCGATCTCCGTCTATCGTATCGCCATCGGCCCGCGCGCGCAGGACCGCGTGCTGGGCATGGATACGCTCTATGTCAACGCCATGCTGCTTCTCCTGACCTTCGGCCTGCGCACCGGCAATGACATCTACTTCGAGGCATCGCTGCTGATCGCCATCCTCGGCTTCGTCTCAACCGTCGCCCTTTCCAAATTCCTGATGCGCGGCGAGGTGATCGAATGAGCGAGGCACACGAATTCCCGCTCTGGGCGGCCATTGCCGTGGCCTTCTTCGTGCTGCTCGGCGCCTCGCTGACGCTGATCGGCACCATCGGCTTTGCCAGACTGAACAGCTTCTATGAGCGTCTGCATGCGCCCACGCTCGGCACCAGCTGGGGCACCGGCGGCATTGTCATGGCCTCGATCATCTATTTCTCCGTCTCCGGCGACCGCTTCGCCTTCCACGAAATCTTCATCGGCATTTTTATGACGGTGACGACCCCGGTTTCCCTGATGCTGCTGGGGCGCGCTGCGCTTTATCGCGACCGGGCAGAACAGAATTCGGATAATCGGGAGCATCTTTAGAGCGCCGGGCTACTTTGCCCGGCTGTTCGCCACTGCCTCTATTGCGATGGCCATGACTTCCAGATCGCTTTCCGGCAGTGCATTTGCTGCCGAAGCGATCTTTGCTTTCAGCAGATCATGGCCAGTCAGCGCGGCTGTTTTCTTCTCAAAATCAAGCAATGCGTTCGGAGTGCTATCCAGAACGGTGGCTATCCGAACGAGTGTCGCCAGATCGGGCTCCCTTCGGCCCATGATGTAATTGCCGTAACGACGCTCCGTAAGTCCCGCTCGGCGGGCAACTTCCGCATTGGAGAGACCAAGCTCCTTCGCGCGCCTTTTCAGATTTGCTGCAAATGATTCCATAGGAACAGATTGTTCCTGACAGAAACCACGGGTCTATGTACATTATGGCGTTAACGATCACGTCATTATAGGTAGGCCATGCCGCTCAGCGCCGATTATCTCTATCTCATCGCGGGCTGCAGTTTCGTCCTGGCGGCTTACCTCTGGCTCGAATGGCAGACCCGCATTCGACCCCTGCTCTTACCAAGCTCGGAGATTAAACGCCTTGCCGATGACCTGATTGAACGACATGGCGAGCGCGCGGAGGAATTCGCCGCAATGGAAGAAGACCGGGCATGGCGCTATTCGCGAAGCTTCGAGCAGGGCAAATGGCGGCGTGTGCGCAGAGAACTTGAGCGCCGCGACAATATCCCGTAGCAGGATAATTCAGGGTCGACCCTTGACACTGCGATTTTTGAGATTTTTCGGCACATGACAAAGTCTACGCATACACCCGAGTATCGGCTTCTTGTTGAGATACTGACCGACACGCGGCGAAAAGCAGGGTTAACCCAGCAGCAAATCGCAGATCGGCTGGGTAAGCCACAGTCCTATGTCGCAAAGGCCGAAGGGGCTGAAAGACGCATAGATGTCGTTGAGTTTGCAAAACTGTCGGCGGCGATGGATCAAGACCCGATACAGCTTCTCAGCCTTTTACTCGAGCGAATAAAAGAACAATGCTCTCCTCTCTGATCAAGACTGTTTCGAAGCAATAACTTTGCGAAAAGTGAGGGAAATTCGTCGCTTCGGGCTGTCCTAACTCCATTCACGATATCCGATTTTCGAGCCGGAATTTCATGGGTCCACCCGTAGCGGCCAGCGTCTCTCAGCAAGACGCCGGAGCGAGGTTGAAGCAAGACGCCGCATATGGCTGGTCCACGCAATTCGCGGAAAACCATCTCGCAGGCAGATAGAAGGCTTAGCGATACGATCCCATCGTCAAAACAGGGCACACAATCGACATGCGCGCTGATGCCCTGCCCGGGAAGATATTCGTTCGCGATAACCTGATCGGGCAAATCCCGGCAATAACCTGTGGTAACCAACCGCTCCGCGAACACGCCAAGCCATGGCGGCAACGGCCCGATATACGCATCCGCGGTAACAGCGCGCGCTTTATAGTCGTACCGATAACCGAAATGCTGCACGCGGCGTTTCAACTCCGTGCTCCACACACCCGCATCCAGTTTGTCGGCGACGGCGATCTCCTCCTCTGGAGAGAGAAAGCCGTCAAAATAGACAATGCCGGGAGGTAGAAGAGGTGGGCTTGTGACACGATCCATTTGCGGGCTGCTCTCCAACTGCCTGCAACAAACAGGGTTGGCCTATGGTTACACCGGGCCTATCAAAAGCATATGATGGCGGGAGCTACTCATCGAAATTTGCCTGCAAATGGACAAGCCGTCCATGCGCACAATCCATCAACAATGCAATTGGAGATAAATGGTGCCCGGAGGCGGATTTGAACCACCGACACGCGGATTTTCAATTGACTGAATCCACAATAAACATTTGATTACATTGTAATCTTACGGGTACGCGCTAGATCTGCGCTACTTTCACTAGGGCAATACGCTGGAACACTTTTTTACAGATTTTCATCTGCCCATTGTTTAGCTTCAATCCTATCTGTCACCGAAACCTTCTTAAAAACTTCCTGTAGTCGTTTTTTAACTGCCGCCTCCGTCGTTCCGAGTTCATAAGCTAGCTCTGCGTTTGTCTTATGCGGCCGAAGCTTTACCAAAACCTCTGCCTGTCTAAGAGTTAACCCACTCGGTAATACCGGCTGCTTACCCCTTCCGATAACAGTATGTGACTTTTGTTTTAAGATATTTTCAGCCTCAAAAGCCAAACTCTGCATCTGTGGACTATCCGGGAATTGGACTGACATGCCCTTTATCCCAAAGAGAAATGCCACCTCTTTCCGAGTTAAACGTGCGGCATCACGCAATCGATGAAGCTTTGAGCGCGTTGTCTTGCGCCAATCTCTGGAAGGCTGGAGTTTTTCATTAATCACTACTCCAGTTACCTCCATCCGCCCCCCTCTTCCGGAAAAGCGGGTCTTCGCGGGCTTAAGCGCGAACCCGGCGCGATTAACAGCCTCATACACCTGATCAAGGAATGTATCTTCAATCTTAGTCATAGAGCTGAATGTCAAATCATCAGCATACCGGGAATACTTATACCACTCTGCCTCCGCAATCCTCGACAGATCGCTATCAAGATCTCGCAAAACGAGATTTGCTATTGCAGGGCTCGTTGGTGCGCCTTGAGGGAGGCGGTCATGTAAGCAGCAGAGCTCAGACAACACAGTGGCAACCTCCTCGTTAAATCCTAATGTAGAAAAAATCGCGCGCACCCGCTCAATCGAAATCGAGGGGAAAAAATCCTGAATATCTACATTTAATAGATGCTGAGCCCCCAAGTGATACTGGGCATTCTGGATAGCGCTTCTCCCCGGAACAAAGCCGAATATATTTGAATTAAAAACCACTTTGTTCAATATATTATCAAGTATCCACCACTGAACAACTTTCAAGTAAGTCCGAGGAGTGTCAATATTGCGCAGACTACCATCACTTTTTTTCATACAAAATGAACGATAGTGCTTACTTTGATTTCTTCTTATAGAATATATAGTTTTCGGGCTTATACCCAAAAAGATTGCGATGGTTCCCGCACGTAAAAGTGGAGGCATGTTCAAGTTGCGAAAATGATCTAGATCCGCACTTGATAAGCCATCAACCTCCAACTTGATGATTTCATCTAAGTGTCGAAAATCTGAGGGGAAATAGTAGGAGCGAGTTGGCATCTACAGCAATTTCCAGTCTATATATTCGAGACTGCCTTGAGCACGTGGTCTAAGTCCGAGAGGCGATTTGGCGAAAGCCTTCGGCAAATTGCCTCTCGGACTTAGACCACGAGCCTCTTCAAACCAAACCTGATCACCGGCTCGCCGAAACAGCGAACAAGCTGAAAGCGATACCAACTCGCCCATCACTTGTACCTCTTTCGCTGTGCCTTCATCAAGAACAATCGTCGATTATCAATTGAACGTTCTAAACCAGCACGACGCACTATTAGTTTGGCTTTCGGTGTTAGGAAATAGACCCCTCGGCGTACCGCTACCACAAATTCCGCTAGACGAGCACCTTCATGAGCTTCACGCAGTAACCCCCTCTCCAAAAGCCATCCCGCCAGCTCTGTTCCTAGGAAATCCTTCGCGCTTTCCTCTACATCCTGGATCCGTGCCGGTTGGATGACTGATAATATTGAAAGATACGCGAAAAGAGGATCAACTCGCTTCATGGTGCTACGATCCCTCTTGCTGCCTTCTTTCTCGCTCTTGCGATGATGTGTTTTTGAACGGCTATCCAGCAATCTTCATAATTCGCATAATCGATAAACTGAACATCCGCATGATTATTTTGGGCATGTTTGATAGGACCACTGTTCATGTAATTCTTGTGATCGCGATACTTCGCATCCACAATAATAAGCATTTTTATGCAGATATCCTCAAGATGCGAGAATGCACCAAGTTCTAAAAACGACCCCGGACTACTAGGCAGCATTATGATCGCATCTGTATCCACGGATCGCGCATGACTGATTTCAGCTAGCGCCGCATTGTTATGATCGCCCAGCAACGGATCAGCAGCATCAATTAGCTTTTCATACTCTCCAAGCGTTACTATCCAGCCTTCTGCCTCTAAAGCGTGGTACAACTTGTATCGCAGCACAGCGGCCTTGTTTGTGGAATTCCGTCTTGGTGGCTTGGCCGTTTCAATATATGGACCGGCTAGAAAAACGACGCGTTGCAATCCGGCAGCGCGCGCCGCATTACGGAATTTTTCCTGATCTAATATTCTAGTCGTATTGACGGGAGGGGAATTGCCGATCACGCGCACCTATCCGTTTCTCAACCGCATCAACCAGCTCTTGACCGTCCAAAAGAACACTTTCAATACCATTACTGTCCTAAAGATTTACGATTTTACCGTCAGCGATAAACTGCCTACCCGGCTAAAGCCTCTTTGGAAACATCCCATAACTTTCAGATCACAAAAACCGTAATTTGACCGCGTCTGCATGGATATTCGACCTCAACCTATAGATGCTTGTCAATGCGAAGGAAATGGTCGCCGACAAAATCGCTGTGGGCTTTTTTTATAATGTCAGCAAAGAAGTACTCTGCCTCTATGTTTTGATCGTAATCTGGCGTCTCACTCTTTCTGGAGAGCTCAAAAGCGATATATCATAAAACGCACATTTGCTGAATGTTCTGGCGCGAAATCGCCCGCAGCTGCTGCTCAGTTTTCACAAATATCAAAAGTTGCGCTTCCCACAAGTTACGGGAAACCCTCCCTCATTATTCGAAGCACGAATGCCACATGAAAGGGACGAACGTGGGAGCCACAGAGACAAGATCATATCGATCTCCTTCGCACGTACGGCGCGTCTCGATAGCAAACGATCCGGTATTTGAGCGCTTCAACTGCATTGCCTATTTCTTCGCGGCCTCAAAATCGGTGGCGGCTCGCACTTGTTGGGGTCGTTGTGGGAGAGTTTTCCGTCGGGTGAGCTGGCACTAATGCCGGGCTGGCTTTCAGGCTGTTGGAAGCACAAAGCCACTCGGACAAGCTCCGCGTCTTCGCAACACTCGTTCTGCTCGCCGTCTTGGGAGTGATCATTTTCGCGGCCGGCTCGTTTCTTTCATGGCTTGCCCTTCATCACTGGCATGAAAGCGAGGCTACGGGGCAAAACTGACGCTTATTCCAGCAAAACTGAGTGGATTACCTGATTACGCAAGTGGAGATTGCCTAGAAGACGAGATATCTTCGCTATATGACGGAACTGTATATCAATCGACGCCTAAAGGTCGGGGACGATTATTTTTCGGAAAGCGAAGTTCTCGCACGTGGCACAGTCTTTGTCGTCCTTGCAGAACCCGGCGCCGGGAAGACGCAATTACTCATTGAATTTGGGCGGCTACTCGGCGCAGCGCCTATTCGCGGCAGCAGGTTTCGCCATCAAACTCAAAATCTTGTCCACCGCTCGCTGATCGTAGACGCACTCGATGAGGTTGCGAAGGTCGACCAGTCGGCCGTCGACAACATAATTGTCAAAGCGCGCGAAACCTCCACTGGGACTGTTGTGTTCGCCAGTCGTTCAAGCGAATGGCAAGATGCGCGCACACGGTTGCTTCGGGACTGTTTTGGAGCAGATCCTGTCGTTGTCCGTATCGAGCCTTTAGCTATTGAAGAACAAAGAGGCCTATTCACAGCATATCTTCCGACCGAGAACTTCGATGCCTTTGTGGAAGAAGCCAATCGCTTCGAGCTGTCACCACTTCTTGGTAATCCGCAATTCCTCCAACTGTTCGGAGATGCATTTGTACAAAGCGGCCGGAAATTCACCACCAAGGCGCAAATCTTCCGAGATGCTGTTCTCCGTCTTGCCATCGAGGCTGGCGATGCGGTTCCAGGCATTCAACGCCCCGCGACAGGAGAAATTGTCGATGCCGCATCCGAGGCCATGGCAAAGATACTACTATCGGGCGCTTCCGGCATCTCTGTTAAAGAGTTTCCTGACGATATAGATTACCCCTATCTAAGGTCTCTCGGGCTGGCCGACGCAAGCGCTGCTATTAACGCCTTGGATACACGATTATTCAAGCCAGCGTCGGAACCAGACCGCCATGAGCCGGTGCATAGAATTGTCGCCGAATACTGTGCAGCGCAGTACATCGTTGGCCGGATAACGGATAAGGTTCACTCACTGTCGCTCAAACGCGTCCTCTCTGTAGTCGCCCCCAACGGTGCAGTTCGAGATGAGTTACGCGGATTATTGGGTTGGATGGCATCGGTTGGGACAGAGCGGATACAGCGGGCGGCCATTGAGCTTGACGCTTATGCGATTTTGGCCAACGGCGACCCTTCACAGCTCACTAGTAAATCGAAGAAACTTCTTCTTCAGCAGCTTGCCGATATTGCGGAGAAAAACCCCGGCTTTCGACGGGGTGACTACTGGCGACGTTTTAGCGTTGGCGGCTTCATCACGATAGATCTCGTCGATGACATCAGGAGCATGTTACGTTCCACGGCACTCACTTCGCCTCTGCTCGACTTGGTTCTCGAACTTATCAGCAATTCGGGAGGGCCAGCGTCGCTGCTCAATGATGTGCGTGCGATCATGCTTGACGCAAAAGCAGACCGACATGCGAGAACTCTTGGTGCACGGGCGGCCCTTAAGCTTGGAATGGTTCCAGCCGATGGCGATTGCGAAACCCTCATTCGAGAAGGTAGCGTCGTATCGTTGCGGCTAGCAGCGGATCTAATATCAGACGCCGGAGTTAAAAAATTTCCACCGGAAACCGTCGACATCCTGTTGCAAGGGTTCATCGACATGTCTCCACCACGGCATGCTTATCGCGATGACGATGACTACATGGCTGAGCATTATTTGAAGCATATTATCAGCCAAATATCCGTAGAAAGGTCCGTAGAAATCCTCGATCGTCTGACGACGGGACTGAAATGTACTTGTGAAAATCCAGAATATGATTGTCATTGTCGCCATGGCGTGAGCAAGATCGTCGGAAGATTTCTTGACCACTACTTTGAAAAGGCAACGACATCCCATGATCCCGATCGCGTATGGGGATGGGTCCGGAACCTTTGGTATGAGCATGGCGGCAACGCAGAGAAAAGCGCGTCGATCAAAGCTTTGTTCGAAGACAATGAGCTGAGACACCAGCTCCATCGTCGAGCCTTTGAAGGTGCCGTTGATCCAGAAACAGCTTGGGGAGTCCATTGGCATATCAATGGCGGCCATAGCCATTCTGGTCTCGCCTACTGTGAAGGCGATCAGATGCGGATGGCAGAACATGCATTTACGACCGAAAACCCAGGCCTTTGGAGTGCATTTTGGGCGAGACCTAAGAATCAGAAGGAAACACGAGGGCCTGATCCATATCGCCGACGCCTTCGCGAACAAGCCGCGCAAAACCCAGACTTTCTAAAGAGATGGGTACTTCTTGAGCGGAATTTCCGAGTGATGCGCCTTGAGCAGCAGCGGCAGTGGGAGCGCCGGCAGCGGCGATGGGGACGGCGCAGGCAAGAGCAAGCGGAGAATGATCGCACGCATCTGCGTGAAAATTTAGAAGCGGTTAGAAATGGTGAACACTGGGGATGGGTGCGCACGCTTGCCCGCACCTTCCTGTTCGAGCCAGAACACCTTTCAAAATACACCGACGACATCAGTTTAGTTGAGGACGCACTTCGAAACTGCTTGCAGCATATTGAAGAACATATCCCAACGCTTGAGCAAATGGCCGAAAGCAGTTTCTCTTCTTCAGTCGCATATGTTGCGTTTCTTTCATGCTGGTTCCACTTCAAGGAGCGTGGCAGCCTTGCGCAATTTGGTTCGGCTATTTTGAGTGCTGCGAAAGTCGAGAGTGGAAAATATTCTTCGATGTCCGCGGATGACTATGAAGCGTTCGAGCGTGAACTCGACAACCAGTTGTTTAGGGAAACTGATAGCGCAGAGCGATTTGTACGAGCCCTCATCGAGCCGGGATTGTTAGGCCCCAGAGACGGCCATACCCGTGTATGGCATCTAGCCAACAAGACGGCGTTCGCTCATCTGCGCGGTAGCTTGTCGATGGAGTGGCTTCGAGCGCATCCTATGATGCCAGTATTGGCCCGGGACACCCTATTCAATCTCGCCGCAACCCACGCAAATCGCGGAGATCTTCTCGAATTGATCGAAGAGCGTACGAAGCAAGGCATATGCGGACCAGAATTGGAAGCCGCAACGGAGGCTGAACATCGAAGCCTCGACCAGCGCTTTTGGGAGCTTCGTAAGTTCTTCTTTGCACAGTCCCACGATGACGGCTGGGTCAATCTCAAGAACGATCCCAATGCAATTTTTTCAATTGATGAGAAGGCCGGGCGCTTTGGGGATAGAGAGGACGGCTGGCCTGCACTAAACGCCGACAAAATTTTCAAGATCGTGGACGCATTCGTGGAAAAGTGGCCGCCAGTATATCTTCCAAGCTCGTATGGAACGGGAGATCCACCAAGCGAGCGAGCTTTCAGGTTTTTAACCGACGTGGTCTGGCGCATCGGAACAGATGCGCCAGACAGGTCTCTGCCTGTTCTCGATAAAATGCTTGGCGACAAAAGGTTTTGCAGCTTCGATGAGGCGTTACGCACACAACGTGCAGAGGCCGTGAAAAAGCTAGCACTGTCCGGCTACAATGCCCCTAACCCGGAAGACGTTGTTTCACTGTTTGCCGCAACCGGCATAGCAAGCGTGGAGGATTTGCGGGCTTTAGCAATAGAAGAACTCGCCTTTTTGCAAGAATGGCTGCGTATGGCAGAAACAGATCCACTAGCAACCTACTATAATGGGGGACGCCATGTGGACGAGAATACAGCCCGAAACAGGGTCGTAGACAGTCTCGCGTCTAGAATGACAGCCATGAATATGCCCATTGCCATCGAACATCATATGGCTGAGGGGAATCGTTGTGACTTTACTGTCTCGGCGGCAGTAGCTGGGCGTCGCCGGTTACTGGTAATCGAGGCAAAGGGACAGTGGCACCCACAGCTGTATTCGGCAGCGTCGGCACAATTGAATGAGCGATACGCGAGCCATCCAGATGCGGAGAAGCAAGGCATTTACCTCGTGTTCTGGTTCGGTACGGAAATCAACGTAGCCGGTCGCCGGCGACACGGAATATCCTCCGCGTCTGAGCTTCAAAACAAAATCTTCGACGCGATGCCCGAAGAATTAAAAGGGCTTATCGATGTGGTCGTCCTAGATTTAAGCCGGGCACAGGGAGCTCCATACCGTCAATCGAGAGCGGCTGTCGTAGCGTAGACCGTGCCTAGCTACAAACCTCATAAAACGCACATTTTCTTAGGTTTCGGCTCAAGCCGCCCCTAGCGCCTTGAACCCGCAGAGCAATTTTCAGTTTGTCGACAGCGCTCGCCCTTTCTGCTCATCGGCAACATAACGAAAGGCATGGAAATCCTGCTTTTCGTGAGGTTCTGGTGAAGCAAGCACGCGTGCTGACGGATGTTGAATTCAAGCGGCTGCTGGTCGTGGTAGCGCAGATGAAGCATGCGGGACGCAACCGGCTGGCGTTGATGCTGTCGCATCTCGCAGGGCTCCGCGTCGGAGAAATCGCCGCCCTGACGGTGCGCGACGTGATCGACAGCGAGGGCAAGGTCCGCGAGCAACTGCGCTTGAGCGCGGAAGTCACAAAGGGCGGGCATGCGCGGGTCGTGTTCCTAAACGACAAGCTGCGTCGGGAGATCGAAAGGCACCGGAACGAATGGCCCGTAGAATGCGATGCTGATGCGCCGCTGCTGCTGACACAGAAACGGACGGCGTTTTCGGCGAACACGCTCTGCCAGTTGATGGGACAATTATATAGGAGCGCCGGTCTCGATGGGGCGACCTCGCATAGCGGTCGCCGCTGGTTCATTACCCGGCTTGCACATTCCGGGGTCAGCCCGAAGGTCATCATGACGCTGGCCGGTCATCGAAACCTGACGACCACCCAGCGCTATATCGATGTGCGCGATGAGATGATGAAAGCTGCCGTCGATCTGTTGTAGCCGAGTTGTCGTGAAACACGACAAGTTCAATGGTCACGGCTTTGCCGTGCGGCCGCGTGACAGCCAGCCGATGAGCTTCCGCCGGATTGAGAAACCCAGCACAATGCTTTTCGGCTGCGCAAGTACCTTAGCCGTGTCATCCATCGGCAACGCCCGGTGGTGTGCGATCCAGCCGAGCAGGTCATGGCGGTGATCCTGATCGCGTCGGCGCTGGTTGCATTGTTCGGATAGAATGAAGATTGCGACATCGTCGGCCTCGACATCTGCCGTCAGTTGGTCGCTAAGAAACGCCACAACTTCCTCCGGCACTTGCCGGTCCCGCGCACTCATCGACGTCAAATAGCTCGGACCCTTGCCGAGCATCCGCGTCGAAAACTCGGCCTTGCTCTGCACAAGCCCTACCTGCTGCATGCGCTCGCAGACTGCTTCCAAAAGTTCGATATCGCTGACCATTGTTTCCCTCCTTCAAAACCTGCGGTTCTGACCCGTTTGATGCGGGGTTCTGCTGCTGACCGCTAAATAACTGAAATATTTATCGGAATAGCGCTGCTGACCGAGCAGCAAGGAGAGGCGCATGGTGCAGACGAAGGACATGAACTATCGCGAACTGCGGGACGCTTATGTGGAACTCATGGCGAAGACCATTCGGCCCAATGGCTTCCTGACATTGGTTACGAATGGTGAGGGATCGACACTCGGCATACGAAAAGACCTGAAAAGCCTGCTTGCCCGTATTGACCGGGCACTGCTGGGGCCGAAATGGCAGAAGCTGGCGAAAGATGAGCGGACCGAAGGCGTGTTCATCCTCGAACACGTCGAGGGAAAAATCCACGCCCACGGCATGCTGCGACTGCCGCCCCACGATGAGAGCGATATTCACATGATCATCGGCACCCACTGGACGACGCTATGTCCGGGCGGCAACTCCCTATTGCTGCCGGTCGGAGATGCCGAAAAGCGCGCACGCTACTGTACGAAAGAAATGTCATTACCGTGGTTCAGCGGCGATCAGGTCGTCTGCACCTGGGACTTTATGAACCGATAAGTCATCTTTGCACGCTTCCGGCGCTGTTGCCACGCTATGCGCATGAGAGGCTGCAATTCTGGTAGGTCTCCTGCTGCCCTGTTCGCAGAGCGGCAGATGTAGTCTACCAACAGATGACAAGGTTCACGAGAACCAAGAACGTCTTCGAAACGCATGCTCAGAGCATGACAAGGTCGAAGACAACAACAGATGCTCAGACATCGACACCATCAAACATCCCACCGAATGATCCGTCCGAATCGAATTTCCCCGAAACAGCGCACGCGGCTTTGCCGAAAACGCAAAGCGAGACTATCGGCAACAACAGATTGGCAAGAAATTCATCGCAATCTTGGCCATGACCAGCATTTCTCCCCATAACGGCAACTCTCTTTTCCCCGACCATACGCAAGTTCCTGCGGTTCAGCGCCTGCGCGACATTTTCCGCGAAGATGTCGTTCCGCTGAGCACCATCGCGGCTATCGATCTGTTTGAGCGGTTATGGGCGTTGCACGAAACCGCCCGCGTCGACCATTTTCTCCGGCAGAAAACTCCTATGCGTCGTTATGGAAAGGGACGCGGGCCGTTCCGCAAAGTATTACCCCCACACGTTCCGTTGCGCGGCTTCAGCTTGCAGCAATTGGCCCTCATCAAGCTCTATTGGCCCGAACCTTGGCCGATCCCTGACCAGATCGAACGATCCCCCGCACGCTTGGTCCGAGGTGCTGCCATCATCCGCAAGGCCCTTTACGATTTCCTTGATGATGGGATGTTCCCACGCGAGCGCGCCATCAAACAGGAACTCGAACGGCGGCTTGGCGCGCCAGTTGCCAGCCTGGTACGGCCGGATGCGTTCGCATTGATGATGCGCGACACTCCGCAAGAGCGGTTCGAAGCGATCAGTCATTATTATGAGCAGAAGCGTAAGAAGGGTTCCGCGTTCGCTGCGGGGCCGTTTCAGCAACGGCTCAAGGAGTGGCAGGCGAAGCCGTCTTACGATGCTTGCGCCATTCTGAGGAATGTCGAGCGGGAACTTGCGAACCCACGATACTTCTCCCCCGTCGATATCCAGAGGCTCGAACAGCGTTATTGCGTGGCCTCGCTGCCGCCCTTTCCGACGATGAAGTCAATCCAGTCGCGCACCGCCAGACTAGCCATATGTATCGAAGCGGCTGTGCAAATCGGTCAGCATAGCAAGCGCCTTCGCTTGGACCCGGCATTAGCCGAGAAGGTCGCGGGCAAATATAACGCATTTCTAATGTCCGAAAATGCACCGCAAAAATCCACCTCATCTAAGCAATTGAAAATAAAAGAATATCTCCGATACCTTCGCAAATAATACTCGGTGATGATTTTGCGGGTTCGGGCGATCTTCTGGCTGTCAATCACGACATACAGGAGAAACAAATGTCTGAAATCACACAGGAAAACACCATCGTTGAAGCCTCCGCTGCCCCGATCAGCTTGGCCGAACAGGTGCAGGCAGAGACAAGCCTGAAGTCCAAGGTCACCACACTTCGCAGCGCCCGTCAGGCATGGGAAGCCGGTGAGCTTGCTGTGAGCAATCGCCGCAAATACGAGATCCTTGCCGAGACCTATCGGCTGCTGCGGTCGACGACGGCGGAAGAGCTTCGCGAGGTTGCGACCGTGTTCGACATCAGCATGAATGCGGCAACCTCTGCGGCCTCGCTGGCCGTCAAGATCGTGTTCGGTGATGCGGACCGCCGCCGTGCAAGCTCGCTCGGCAAGGTTCTCGAAGCCGCGCAGGCCAAGGAGAAGACGCCCGAAGACTTGGTCCAGTGGATCAAGGATGAAGGCGGCGTCGAGAATATCCGTCTCCAGAAGGCAAAGTCGTCGGTCGAGAAGCCGTGTGAAATCGGCAAGGCGAAGGCGCGTAAGCAGCACACACCGGTTTTCGTCATTCCCGCAGCACAGGCTGCGGACATGAAGGATGGCGCCGATGGCTTCCTCGTCCATATCAGCCGCCGCAGCCCGGATAGCGGCCACGACGTCCTATTCACGCTGAACAGCGATGCGGTTCTCAACGCGGTGTTCGCTGCCATCGCGAAGATCAGTGAGGGCGAAGACGCCGAGGCAACGGACAGCAAGAGCCAAACGCGATCCATCGAGGTCAGCGGCGTTACGGCGACTGGCCTCAAGGTTGCGATGGAAGACGCCGTGCAGGCCTGATTTTACCGGGGTGGCTCAGGGCCACCCCACAATTCCCGAACATGGAGATTACGATGAATTTTGCCGTTACCTACGGACCGAAAGCGCTGTCCGACTTCCACCACTACGATCAGAAGCTTGCCGCCATGAGCTATGTTGGCGGCAACAACACACGGCCTCTGCTGCTGTTCGGTCCAGCCGGGACCGGTAAGACTGCATTCGCGCGCGCACTCGCCGAAAACCTCTGCGCAGATGTGTCGCAGCACGACATCATGTTCATCAACGGCAGCATGGAGAACTCCATCGATACCGTGCGTGAGAAGATTGCAACCTTCGCATCAGTTACGAAGTTCAACGAAAGAGGGTTGAGCATCATCATCATCGATGAGGCTGATGGTTTTTCCGGTTCGGCGCAAAATGCTCTCAAGGCCGAAATCGACAGGGTGATGCCGTACACGCTGTTCATCCTGACGACCAACCATCTTGAGAAGCTGGCCGCCCCTATTCGCGACCGCTGCAAGGTCGCCCATTGCCCTTGGCCGATGCCGGGTGAGCTCCTGCCGCTGGCGCAGAAGATCTTGCTAGCTGAAGGCGAGACCATTTCCGACGAAAAGCTCTTGCAAGTGCTGGGAGCCGACTACGCGTATATCAGGGGGTTGAGCTATCGGCAGATGTTCCAGCGTCTTGAGGACTTGGTTGGCCTCCGCAGGCTGCGCGGTATGGGCAATCCGACCACCGCAAAGGCCAAGTTGTCGTGAAACACGACAAATCCGGGGTCAAATGGCCCCGGAGCCCCTTTCACACAAACCTTCACTTTTTCAACGGAGCAATTTCATGCTTAGCGACACATTAGCCGATGCCGAGAGCGCCATCTACCAATACCAGACCGAATGGGCTGAAATGTACCGGCCTTTGACCGCCGAAATCAACGAAATCCGTTGCCGGATGGTCCTGCTTCAAATGAAGCTCGATCAGATGGTTCCCAACGAGTGGCTTGAACGCAATCCGATCTATGCAGCCGCGAAACAAGGAAATCCCGAGCTTCATGACCGATTTATGCATTGCAAAGACGACAGCGTGCTTGAAGACTACCGGCGAGACTATGCAGTGTATCTTTCAGGTCACTCGAAGGCTTAGCCTCGTAGATCGTGCAATTCGGTGGCCTCGCCATCTCCCGGTGCAGCACACTACGCGGATACTAAGGCGAGTGATGGCGAAGGCGGCCATCTGAATAGCCGCTTTAAGCAAACCTCAATCACCGCCAGCTATGGGGACCGGAGCAATTCGGTTCCCATTCGGCATAAGCGGATATTCGCAATGACACCATCAGAACTCAAAGAACGCATCGCACGACTGCAAAAGCCGCTGGCCTATTTGGAGGGCGGTGTCTCCCTATACGCGGGAGCAGCCACATATACCGCGATGTTCAGCATGGACCGTTCTAAAAGGATCAATTCGTATTTCGTGCGCCCTGACCTGAACTTGCGGAAAAAGGTATTGCCGGAACCGCAGTTTTACGCGCAATTGAATGCAATTGTCGGTTTCGAATTCATCACCCGGCAGGATCGGATAGCGTCGGACCTCTTGGCCCGCAAGCATAAGCCGGAGACGAGCAAGTTCGCCGATGATGCGGAGTACGAGGAAAGCGAGCGCCAGAGGCTGTCCGACTTGACGCTCGAACACAATGTCCCGATCCTCCGGTATGCGTTGCGTTGGGAACAAGACGGCTCGGAAGAGAAGTTCGCAGGTGCATTGCTGGCGACACAGCAACAACAGTTTATTTTTGAGTTAGCGAACAAGGGCTGATCTTTCGCCCGAAGAAATCGCAAATCGACGTGTAGGTCGAAAGCACTTAGAAGCCATAGTCCTCGTAGATCGTGCGATCTCGCAGCTTCTCCAATGCCGAATTTTCAAGGCATTGCTGATTGAAGATGCTTTGAACGGCCTTCGATGATGGCGGGGTTGCAAGCCGAGGAATAGTCCCGGTGAGCGGCAAACCGGAAAGCTCCGGCTCTTCGACAATCCGTCCAGTCATCGCGGTTGCTTCCAGATATGCGTTAACCGGCATTGGGGCCGAGAACGTCTCATCGCGGACAAGCTCGATGCCGAGCATGGGACGCAGCGCCATGATGTCGGAAATCCACAGCGGTTGAAACACCGGCCCGCCATCGCTGAGATTATGCAGGGCATCGACGGCATGCCCGCAGAGCCGGCTCCGTGTCAGTAGCATGACGGCTTTGCCATTGGGCTCGTACAGCCGAACAACCGGCGGGAAATTCGCATTCGGTCGTGCATGCCATTGAAGGCGGCGCAGCAGGGTTTTCGGGAACACGCGCCGGTATCGCCCCGCCTGGTCCATCTCGTGAACGGCGACATTTTTGCCCTCGGTCAGCGCAAACAACAAAATAGCCCGCCACGACACCGCCGACAGATAGCTGCGCTGGTGCATTTCTCCGTCGATTTCGTAGCGCAAGCTCAGCGATGTGCCTTTGCGTTTGATCTTGTAGAGGCGTTCGGCCCCCACATGTAGGTCGGTCATGAACAGCATGGCCAGGTCAATTTGCGCCTGCGTAAGCTTGTCGGCGTGATCGCCGGGTGAATGGTCTTGCATCAGGTCTCCGCTCGGTTTAGGCGGAAACAAAATTCCAGATGGCTCAAAGGGCGAGTTCAAAGACACGACCGGACAAATGGCAGAGGTTGCGCATGCTTGCGGGGGGCAGGCCCGGCGGGCGACGCATGTCAAGCAGAAGCACAGAGGCATCAAGGAATGCGGCCCAGCCCGAAAACAGTGTTGCGCAGCGCCCCGCACCGAACGCGCGTCCGTGACGCTCTTTGATGACATTACAGCAACGCCGGAACGCACGAAGGGCATGGGATCATTTGATCCCATGCCCTTCGGATGCTTGCCCGGTAAAAACTGCGCAGTTTATGCGGACTTGCGCAGCATCTTGCCGCGTTCGACGGCGGCGGCGGTCAACTGCGCGTCAAGCTCGCCAGCCCGGACAGCCTCAACGAGCGTGTCGATGACCTTCGGCAGCGCCGAAAGCTCGCCGATCTCGACAGCGTTCTTGTCCTTGGCGAATTCGATGGTCTTGCCCGCATAACGCAGTGCGAAAAACACCTTGCCGTTGCCGTCGATGAACCAGCCCTGGCGCACGCGCTTGGGTGCTTCGAGCTCGACACGGACACCTTCG
The DNA here is from genome assembly GCF_027498475.1 of Agrobacterium salinitolerans. Lineage (NCBI taxonomy): Bacteria > Pseudomonadati > Pseudomonadota > Alphaproteobacteria > Hyphomicrobiales > Rhizobiaceae > Agrobacterium > Agrobacterium salinitolerans. The sequence continues at coordinate 345,024 of NZ_JAPZLN010000001.1, forward strand.
GCGTTCTTCTTGCGCACGACATGCGTCGGCGTGAATGCCTGACCGGCGATCTTCGCTTCCGCCATCTGCTTCTGCTCGGCCAGTGCGGCAATCATCTTTTCCCGCGAACGCTGCACCGGATCGGCGGTTGCGCGAGCCGGAACGGCAGAAGTGAGCTTGAGAGCCTTGAGGTGAGACATGCTGTGATCCTTTCCGAAACCATTGAACGTGTTTCCCGGATACAGCCGTCTGCCAAAAGGGCGAGCAAAGAGTTTCTGGAAAATCCATCCACTTGGGAGACATGGTACGCGGCTTTGGTGTATTTAGAGCACCAAAGGGGTCGTACATGACAAAGCAGTTCTACTCGGTAAGAACCGGAAAGAATAAGAACGCGGCTGGCTTTCCGCTTGAAGTCATCAGAGATTTGTTTTTTCGATTGTTCAAAGATCTCCGGGCTGAAGGTTATTTCAATGAATATCTCGGCTGGTACTGCGTCGATCAGGGGGATGTGCCGGGTCTGATATTATCTCCCGATCTTGACATGATGCTGAAGCTTCGAAAAGACGGACTTTGGCCCATTGACGAAAAGTACGCCTTCTACACGGAAGACGATTTACTTGACATCATCGAGTACCTTTTTTCCGTTGTCTCCAAGCCAATAGATGGGACATATCACTCGTTTAGCGACTGCGGCATGCATTGGGAGACCTTCAACAAGCATGAGGGCGAGAAAGTCTTCCGTGAAAAAATCAACGACCTTCTCAACCTCTATCAGGGAAAGTTTGAGTTATCAGAAGTTGGCGATGTTCTGCACAAGCCCGATCGGGGGTTTGAGGCCATTTTTGCAGCCGACACACCGACCAACGACAAAAATATCCGCGGTCGCATTGACGCGGCGATTACGCAGTATCGTCGCCATGGGGCAAGTCTCGATGACCGGCGACAAGCAGTTCGTGATCTGGCCGATGTCCTTGAGTACCTTCGGCCGCAGGTGAAAACTGTTCTCGACAACAAGGACGAGAGCGACCTGTTCAATATCGCCAACAATTTCGGCATCAGACATCATAACGATAAACAGAAAACCGGCTACGACGCTGCCCTGTGGCTAAGCTGGATGTTTTATTTCTTTTTGTCGACCATTCATGTCGTGCTGCGAAAGATGAACCGTGACAATGAAGAGCGGGAAAGCGCGCGAAAATAATCTCGATGTGGTTGCGCTGTCAGCGAGACGCATAGACGCCACAGGAACGACGTCCTGCCATTTCAGCAGCCCTAGCATGTTTGCGCTACGACGCGCGTCCGTGAGCGGATCAGTTCTTCGCCGGAGCTGGATGCTCATCGATCATTGAAATAATTGTAGGATACTCTCCGCATTGCTGTTAGCGATCTGCAGGGACTGGATCGCAAGTTGTTCCTGCGTCTGGAGTGCTTTGAGCCGCGTAGACGCCTCGTTCATGTTGGCATCGACAAGACGGCCAATCCCCTTGTCTATGCTGTCCATGAGCGTCTGCGCGAAATCCTGCTGCATGTCGATGCGTGTCTTGACCGCGCCGAGCGTGCTAGCACCGGCTATGACCTTTTGCAGCATGGCATCCACGCCGGTCAGGTAGTTGTCGAGGTCGTTGGCGGGGTCAGTGATATCCACGTCGAGAATATCAAAATCCGGAGCAGGGCCGATGTTGTCGGTGACGTTGCCGATCTGAACGAACGCCCGTCTCCCTGCATCGGGATAAAGGGTCTTGTCGATCTCGAACAGGATGGATGCGCCGCTCGCCGTCACGTCGAGCCCTTCGCCGTCAAGCGCGTAGTCCAGCAGTGCCGCCATGTCGGCGGCTGACGCGATTTTGCCGTCCGATGTGCCGAGCGCCGTATCCACCATGTCCCGCGTGACGGTGACGGTCGTGGCCGGATCGCTCCCTACCTGAATGTCGAAGCTGAATTCGACATCGCGATAGACGGTGAAGGGGCCTGAAAAGCCGAAACTCCATTGCGGATAATCGTCTGCAAGCTCCGAGGTTGCGCCGTTCTCAAGTCCCGCGCCGAAATTCCCCGGAGCGAAATTCGATGTGACCCCGGAAAGCTCGATGCTCGAATTGGACGAGCCGGTTGCCTCGACGCTCTGGATACGCACGCCGTTGAACAGCGTGATAACTCTCGCCACATCGTTGATGGTGCCGAATGCGTATCGCAGCACGTCGGCGAACTCCGCATCATTCGACACCGTGCCATCTGATTTCGAGAGAGCCGAATTGATCGTGTTTGCGTCGATGGTGACGGTATAGCTATTGCTGCCATCAACCAGTAGGTCGAAGCTGATCGTATCGGTTCCCGACAAGCTAAAAGCGCCGGTTAAATCGAAATCCTGATATCCAGGGTCTCCATACGTCGTGACATTGCTACCGCGAAACCCGCCAATAGCGCCGAGCGAGCGGATATCTTTCTGCAAGACACCGCCGCCGCCGACATTGAACAGGCTGAGATCGGCAACATCGATATCCGTGGTGCCGACCCGCACGGAGCCATCAGAAGATCGTATAAACGATGACGTGATGCTCGTCGACAGCGAGGACAGTTCCCACAGGTTCTCCGGTGCATCCGTATTCACCCAGTTCACGCCGTTGAAGCTCGCCGATGTCGCGATGGAAACGAACTGGCCCTTGAACTGGTCAAGCTCGGTCTGGATTTTGGCTCTGTCCACGCCGTCTTCCTTGGCCGCAACCAGCTTCGCCCGGAACTCGCCAAGTGCATCAATCGTGCTTTCCATGCTCGCATAGGCGACATCGACCTTGGCGGCACCAAGACCCAAAGCGTCCGACACGGCGGCGAGCGCCATGTTATCCGAGCGCATTGTCGTGGAGATCGACCAATAGGCCGCGTTGTCCGCTGCGGTTTGCACGCGAAGCCCTGAACTTACCTGTCGCTGTGTGTCGGCCATATTGCTGCCAATCATGCGAAGGGTTTGCAGCGCTGCCAGTGCCGAGGTGTTCGTCAGAATGCTGGTCATATGATGGGCCTGCGGTGGATGTTGCCGTTATCCGTCAGCCGCACCAGTGTCCCGCTAAATGTCTTTGCACTCGACGGAAATTAACCTCTTGTTAACCGTACAGGCCGCAGTAATCTCAACGAAACCTGCGGTGATTTGCGCCGTAGATTTACAACTCATTCCCGCAAGCCAAACCCTTACGCTGGTGTAGACATTTGCACCCGGCGCTCCTCACGCTCGCCCGCTCGATAGCTCCATGTTAGCGGATTGCAACATGAGGAGGCCGCTATGGGCACCGAAGACAGCAACAACAGCACCTTTCCGATCCGGGCCTATTCCTATGTGCGTATGAGCACCCGCAAGCAGCTTCGTGGTGATAGCTTACGCCGACAGCTTGAACGGTCGAAGGCGTTTGCGGACGAGCACTCTCTGCTTCTGGACGACAGCTTGCAGGACTTGGGTGTCAGCGCATGGAAGGGTAGGAACTTCAAAACCGGCGCGCTTGGCCGGTTCCTTGCGATGGTCGAGAGCGGGCAAATCCCCAAGGGTAGCTATCTGCTGATCGAAAGCCTCGACCGGCTATCGCGCGAAGCCGTGCCGGATGCGCTGACGCTGTTCATGGCGATCATCAACGCGGGCATCGTCATCGTGACACTCGGTGAGGACCGGCAGATTTACAGCCGCGACCGGCTTAATGGGGATTGGACCAAGCTAATTATCGGGCTTGCGGTGATGTCGCGGGGCCACGAGGAGAGCCAGACCAAGAGCGAGCGCATCAGCGCGGTCGCAAAACGGAAGCGGCAACAGGCCCGCGAAGGCAAGGGCCAGATCACCGGCATCACGCCCGCATGGATCGACGCCGAGCGGATCGATACGAACCGTTACGCCTTCACGCTGAACCACCATGCCGCAACGCTGAAGGCAATCTACGAGATGGCGGCGTGCGGACTTGGTGCGACGGTGATCGCCCGCAAGCTCAATGCCGATGGCGTGCCGGCCTTCAAGAGCAAGGATGGCTGGTATCAGAGCATCATCAAGGCGCTTCTAACCCGGCACGATGTCATTGGCACATTCCAGCCGCACCGGATGCAGAACGGCAAGCGCGTGCCGGATGGTGATCCAATTGAGAATTATTTCCCTGCCGCTATCGACAAAAATTTGTTCCTGCGCGTTCAGACCATGCGAAGCAACCCCGGCAGACCGGGCCGCAAGGGCAACGCATTCGCCAACCTGTTCACCGGGCTTTGCCATTGCGCCCATTGTGGCGGGACGATGACGATGAAGATGAGCCGAGTCAAAGGTAATGAAAACGGCCGCTATCTGGTCTGCGCGAACTATGTGCGCGGTCATCGCTGTGCCGATGGCAATCGGCATTTCCGATACGAGCCGCTGGAGGTCGCGATCCTTGATCACGTCAGGGAGATCAACCTGGCCGAAACGCTGCAAGCGGAAAGGTTCGATGATGTGCGCCGGGAGCTTGATGAGACCATTGCCGGATTGACGCTTGAACTGGAAGAGCTTCGCAGAAAGGAGCAGCGTCTGGCACAGTCTATCGAAGACGAAAGCAAGCCGCTGGATGCCATCGTGGCGTTGCTGAAGGCCCGGCAGGCCGAGCGTCAGCTTGTCGAAGCCGAGCTACGGCACCAACAGGCAGAACGCCAGCGCCGGACAATTCGGCACGAACAGTCCTCGGAAACCTGCGACCGCATCGGTAGGCTGCGAGACGCGTGGGAGCGGGCCGATGACGTGACCCGATACGACCTTCGCTCGGAGGCGCATGCTGCCATCAGGGAAATTATCACGGAAGTCAGCTTTGACAGCGGCGATTATTCCGCAACATTGATCGTGGAAAATGGGATCGCCGCCTACGGCATCAAAGGAGGCCGCATCAGCGGATGCTTCCCGGCGTTTGCGGCGTGACGCCGATGCTCACCATTCCTTGTGATCGGGTCTCAATTGATCCTTGCGGCGCTCAGTGCTGACCTGACCATAATGCTTGTCGATCATGGCAATAGAGGTGCGGGTGTTGCGGGCGATATCATAAACATCGACACCGCGAGCGATCATCTCGGAAATATAATAGTGCCGCAACGAATAGGTGGTGCGTGCCACGCCACGGAAATCCTGCTGCAAGTCGCATACTTTCAGTAGCTCGGAAAAGCCCTTCTTGAAGCTTTCGATGCGTTTCCCGGTATGATCGGCGAAAACGGGATCATCATCACGCGGTTCCCGGCCAACTTCCCTTTCGAACGCATCCCACAGCGCATGAAGCCATGGGATGACGGACAATTGCGGGACGACGGCACCGTGCTTGCCTTTGCCCTGAACCTGAAAGCGAACATCCTGATCTTGCAGTTTGCCCTGTCGCGCCGAGCGGAAGCCGACGACATGACCCCAATCGAGGTTTTTAAGCTCCGTTGGCCGCATTCCACTGCCAGAAGCGATTTCGATATGGGCGTGCAGTTTCAGCCTGTCGGAAATGACATGCATATTTTGCCGGAATTGCCGCCATACACGGCCATCCCTACCACGGATTAATTTTCCCTGCCCGCTATGATCTGGATAGATGCGTTGCAGGCTGGTGCCGATAAGAGTTTCGAATTCTTCCGGCGTAAAGCTTGGACGGCTATTATCGATGCGTTTGCGAACCTTGATGTCGGCTATTTCCAGCTTGCCGCAATAGCCCCATTTGAGAGCCTGCTGAAACAAGGCCCGTACGATGGTCAATTCACCCCTCTGCCGACTGATCGACGGCACCTCATGGCGCGCTGTGCGACGGAGGATTTTGCCATTGCGCTCATAACGGATGAACTCGATATCCTTGCCGGGGCCGCTGACCCAATAATTCCGCCGCCATTCCACATAGCGTTCGATATCCGGCTCGCGGATGGTGTCGATGGGCTTGCTGCCGAAAAAGCCGACGAGATATCGACGAATGACCGGGGGCCAGTCGCGAGGGTGGTACTCGCTGCGGTCGTTACGTTCGCTTTCCGCGACCACGAGCTTGATGAATTCCTCGGCCACCTCTGCGAATGGGCGCACAACAGCGGTGAAACCATTCTTCACGCGATAGTTCGCCTCGCTCCATATCTGGTAAGCCCGGTGATGCGCTTCGTCGTAATTGTCTGTTTCGAGGCTTTTTCGAACTTGCTTACCGCCTGCGGAAAACCGCACCGACCAGATGGTGCCACCGGGGCGCTGAAAGAGGGTAAAGGGTTGTTTGGGCTGCTTTGCACGCTGCAACATGACGCTCTCCGAAATCGGTTACGTTGCTAGCACGCCTGCGTTAAAGCTGCGCTAACCTGCAACCGCAGAAGGCGTGACGGGCCTTGAAGGAAAAGAGCAATTTTGCGGGCTGTGCTAGACGTGTGCTAGCGTATTTCCAGCACAAGCTAGATCAAAGGACTTTTCAAAAACTTAGCGTTTTCAGCAAGTTAATGGTGCCCGGAGGCGGATTTGAACCACCGACACGCGGATTTTCAATCCGCTGCTCTACCAACTGAGCTATCCGGGCACTTCAGGTCCTTGAAGAACCTCCGCTTTTGGCGGGCGGGGCTGTTTGGTGCCCCGAAAGTGAGCGGGGTTATAACATCTTGTTCGGACATGGCAAGCGCCCTTGCGAAGTTTTTTGACAGTTTTTTCACGGCGCCTGTGGATGGCTCGAAAGTCTACCCGGCGAAGGCCGGATTGCGGCGGAAAACCCGCTCCTGGGCATCCGCCGGGCCAGCGGGTGCCGGCGCGGCAGGTAGCGACTTACGCCCCCTCATTGCGTCGTGCGGCAAGGCCAAGCGCGAAAGGCACAACGGCCACCAGCGCCGCCATGACGGGCGAGGAAGCGAAGATGCGGCTGGCAAGCGAGGTGACGGCCACGGAGCGCACCACCGTCATCAGGCGGGAATTCTCGCCGTCGCGCTCTTGGTGGGGCCGTGCGGGCGCGTGGCGGGAATGCTGGGCAGCCTCCAGCCGTTTGACATCGCGGCGGATCTTGTCGACCTGTTTGCGAAGCTCGTCCAATTCGGCGCGCAGCGACGGGTCGATGGTATTTGCGGTCCGCGTTCTCCTGGCTGCGGGTTTTTCCGCCTTTGCTTCGGCAGCTACAGCTTCGGCCTCTTCCTCCAGTTCGGCCAATTCGTCGTCCAGGTCGGATGGCTTGTCGAAACCGTGGGATCGCAGTGGTGCTTTCATCGTTGTCTCCTGACGCATGCTAAATTGCTGCGGCGGGCAGTTTTGCCCGGTCAGCCCCTTCAACGTCTCAACTGAGCAAAGGATGCACGGAAAGCGGGGAGGCAGACATAATAAAACAGGCCCCGAAGGGCCTGTTCAATGTCTCGCGTGAAGCCTCAGGCCGCCTTGGCGGCGCTGGCATAAGGATCGAAGCGACCGTAGAAGGTCTCGCCCTTGGCGGCCATCTCCTTCAGCAGCGGCGTCGGCCTGAAGCGTGGGCCATAGGTCTTGCTGAGCTTTTCGGCGAGTGCCACGAAGGTCTTGACGCCCATGCCATCGATGTAGGACAGCGCGCCGCCGGTATAAGGTGCAAAGCCGAAACCGAGGATGGAGCCGACATCTGCCTCACGCGGATCGGTGACGATGCCTTCTTCCACCGTGCGGGCGGCTTCCAGCGCCACGGTGACGAGGAAGCGCTGTTTCAGTACCTCCATATCCACCGCTTCAGGCTTCTGCTGCGGATAGAGGTCCTTCAGGCTGGGCCAGAGGGATTTCTTGGCGGGCTTTTGCGGATAGTCGTAGAAGCCCTTGGCGTTCTTGCGGCCGAACCGGCCCTCGCCTTCCACCAGCTTCTTCACGAGTTCCATATGGCGCGGATCAACCGCCTTTTCGCCGAGATCGGCGACGGTGGCTTTCAGGATCTTGTAGGAAAGATCGATCGCCACCTCGTCGTTCAGCGCCAGCGGGCCGACCGGCATGCCGGCGAATTTAGCGGCATTTTCGATCATGGCGGGCGGAACGCCTTCGATCAGCATGTCGTAACTTTCCGCCATATAGCGCAGCACGCAGCGATTGACGAAGAAGCCGCGTGTATCGTTGACGACGATCGGCGTCTTTTTGATTTTCGCCACGTAATCCAGCGCGACGGCGAGCGCCTTGTCGCCCGTTTCCTTGCCAAGGATGACTTCCGTCAGCATCATCTTCTCGACAGGCGAGAAGAAGTGGATGCCGATGAAATCCACCGGGCGCTTGGAGTTCTTCGCAAGACCAGTGATTGGCAAGGTAGAGGTGTTGGAGGCGAAGATCGCTCCTTCAGGCAACACGGCTTCCACGGCCTCGATGACGGCCTTCTTCACGTCGCGGTCCTCGAACACGGCTTCGATGACGAGATCGGCGTCGGAGAGCGCGGCGTAATCCGCTGTCGGGGTAACGAGGTCGAGCAGGGCCTTGCCTTCATCCTGCGTCAGCCTGCCCTTGGTTATGGCGGCCTTGACGCTTTCCTCGCAATGGCCCTTGCCCTTGTCGGCGGCTTCCTGATCGCGATCCACCAGCGTGACGGGGATACCGGCTGCGGCGGTGACATAGGCCACGGCAGCACCCATGAAGCCCGCACCGACGACGCCGACCTTCTTGAACTCCGTCTTCGGCTGGCCGGCCGGGCGGCGTGCGCCCTTGCCCAGTTCCTGCATGGAAATGAACAGCGAGCGGATCATGCCGAAGGCTTCCTTCGAGCGCAGGATTTCGGTGAAATAACGCTGCTCCACCTTCAACGCGGTATCGAAGGGCAATTGCAGGCCTTCATAAACGCATTTGAGGATGGCGAGGGCGGCCGGATAGTTACCGGCGCTTTCCCGACGCAGGATCGCCGGAGCGGCAGGCCAGAGCTGGGCTGCGGCCGGCGTCCAGATGCCGCCGCCGGGGGCCTTGAAGCCCTTTTCATCCCAAGGTGCGACCGGCTTCAGGCCGTCCTTGATCATCTGCTTTGCGGTTGCGACCAGCTGATCCGGCTCCACCACCTGATGAACCAGCCCCATGGCCTTGGCGCGCGCGCCGGTCAGCGACTGGCCGGTCGTCATCATCTGCAAGGCGGATTGCGCGTCCGTCAGGCGCGAGACGCGCTGGGTTCCGCCGGCACCGGGGAAGATGCCGACCTTAACTTCCGGCAGAGCGATCTTGAGGCTCTTGGCACTGGAGGCCACGCGGCCATGGCAGGCGAGCGACAATTCGAATGCGCCGCCCATGCAGGTGCCGTTGATGGCCGAGACCCAGGGCTTGCCGTTGGTCTCGACCTTGCGGAACAGGCCATTCATTCTGCCGACGAGATCAAACAGCTTTTGGGCCGCTTCGTCCGGATTCTTCGCCTTTTCCTCGTGGTAAAAGGAGAACATTGATTTGATCATCGAGAGATCGGCGCCCCCGGAAAAGGTGCTCTTGCCTGACGTGAAGACCACGCCTTTCACGGCGGCATCGGCTACTGTGGCATCCACGATAGCGTTCAGTTCTTCGAGAACGTCTGACGTGAAGACATTCATGGATTTTTCCGGCATGTCCCAGGTGACGAGGGCAATGCCGTCTGCGTCCGTCTCGATGGTGAAATTGGTGTAAGTGCTCATTTGGGATTCCTCTTCCCTCAAATTTCCCTGCGGTTACGACAGTCCGATTGCAAGGCCGATACAACTGACCACAAGAACGAGAAACACGATCAAGCCCCAACGCTCTGCCCGGAGCCGTCGGATGTGGACAGGGGAAACAGGGCGGATGGACGCCCTATGATCCTGTGCCATATCCTTTTCCAGATTGTGCCGCGCCAGTTGCTGTTCGATCTCATTCTTGGGCCGCTCGTAAACCTCGCGCCTCATGGCCTGCCTCAAACCCGCTCGATAACCGTCGCCGTGCCCATGCCCGCGCCGATGCAGAGTGTGACGAGCGCGGTGTTCAGATCGCGCCGCTCCAGCTCATCCAGGACAGTACCGAGGATCATCGCGCCGGTTGCGCCGAGCGGATGGCCCATGGCGATGGCGCCGCCATTGACGTTCATCCGATCATGGCTGATGTCGAAAGCCTGCATGTAGCGCAGGACGACGGCGGCGAAGGCTTCGTTGAGTTCGAAAAGATCGATATCGGCAAGCGACATGCCGGTCTTTTTCAGAAGCTTTTCGGTGACGTCCACCGGGCCGGTCAGCATCAGCGCCGGATCGGAACCGATATTGGCGAAAGCCCTGATGCGGGCGCGGGGTTTCACACCCATCGCCTCGCCGCCCGCCTTGGAGCCGACCAGCACGGCGGCGGCGCCATCGACAATGCCGGAAGAGTTGCCAGCGTGGTGCACGTAGTTGATCCGCTCCACCTCCGGGTGGGCCATGATGCCGACGGCTTCAAAGCCACCCATTTCACCCGGCATCTGGAAGGAAGGATTGAGGGAGGCAAGCGCCTGCATATCCGTGCCGGGGCGCATGTGCTCGTCGCGATCAAGGATCGTCAGACCGTTCTGGTCCTTCACCGGAATGACCGACTTGTTGAAATAGCCCTTTTCCCAGGCATGCGCCGCGCGCTTCTGGCTCTCGACGGCATAGGCGTCGACATCGTCACGGGAGAAACCGTATTTGGTGGCGATGAGATCAGCCGATACGCCCTGCGGCATGAAGAAGGCCGGGAAATTGACCGAGGGGTCCATGTACCAGGCGCCACCGGACATGCCCATGCCGACGCGCGACATGCTTTCCACCCCGCCGGCGATGACGATATCGTCCGAGCCGGCCTTGACCTTGCCGGCTGCGAAGTTGATGGCATCGAGACCCGAGGCGCAGAAGCGCGAGATCTGCATACCCGGCGCCTTGTTGGAGTAACCCGCCTCAAAGGCGGCGGCTTTCGGGATCACCGCGCCGGCATCCATGACAGGATCGACGCAGCCCATGATGATGTCATCGACAGCAGAGGTGTCGAGCCCGTTGCGATCGCGGATGGCTTCCAGCGTCTTGGCGGCCAGGCGAACGGAGGGCACCTCATGCAGGCTGCCATCCTTCTTGCCGCGTCCGCGTGGGGTGCGGACATGGTCGTAGATAAATACGTCGGTCATAAACTCTCTCCCTGCGGCGTGTTTACCGCCAACCTTCTCAGAATGCTTCCGCAGCCAGTTCCATCATGGTGTCCGCGCCGGTTTCGATGCGGGCCTTGCGCAGCGCCGTTTCCGGCATGATGCGCTCCATGTAAAACTTCGCCGTGACAAGCTTGGTCTTGAGGAAATCCTCGTCCGAAGTGCTGCCTGCCGCTAGCGCTTCACTGGCGGCTTTCGCCATGCGCGCCTGCATGTAGCCCAGCACCACGATGCCGAAGAGATGCATATAATCGGTCGAACCGGCCCCGGCATTGTCGGGCTTGGCCATGGCGTTCTGCATGAACCACATGGTTGCGGCCTGCAGGTCGTTCAAGCCCTTCTTCAGGCCCTTGGTGTAAAGGCTGAGCTTTTCATCAGCGCGGTTTTCCTCACAGAAATCGCCGATTTCCTTGAACAGTGCCATGACGGCGCGGCCGCCATTCATGCCGAGCTTGCGGCCCACCAGATCGAGCGCCTGAATGCCGTTGGCACCTTCGTAGATCATGGTGATACGCGCATCGCGGACATATTGGCTCATGCCATGTTCTTCGATGTAGCCATGGCCGCCGAAGACCTGCTGCGCCATCACGGCGTGGTCGAAGCCCTTGTCAGTAAGCACACCCTTGAGTATCGGCGTGACGAGGCCGAGCAGGTCATCCGCTGTCTGGCGCTGTTTTTCATCAGCGGCGCGGTGGGCGATATCGGATTGCAGCGCCGTCCACAGCAGGAAGGCGCGGCCCGCCTCGTTATAGGCCTTGATGGTCATCAGCGTGCGGCGGATATCCGGATGCACGATGATCGGATCGGCCTTCTTGTCCGGGAATTTCGCGCCGGAAAGCGAGCGGCCCTGAATGCGCTCTCGGGCATATTCGACAGCGTTCTGATAGGCGATCTCACCGACGGAAAGACCCTGCAGGCCGACGCCAAGGCGGGCCTCGTTCATCATCACGAACATGGCCGACAGGCCCTTGTTCTCCGCACCCAGGAGATACCCCGTCGCACCATCATAGTTCATGACGCAGGTGGCGTTGCCGTGAATGCCCATCTTGTGTTCGATGGCGCCGCAGGTGACGCCGTTGCGCTCGCCGAGCGTGCCGTCTTCCTTGACCAGGAACTTCGGCACGATAAACAGCGAAATGCCCTTGGTGCCTTCTGGCGCACCTTCGATGCGGGCGATCACCAGATGAACGATATTGTCAGTCATGGAATGTTCGCCGGCGGAGATGAAAATCTTCTGGCCGGAAATTTTGTAGCTGCCGTCAGCCTGCGGCACCGCCTTGGTGCGCAGAAGACCGAGATCGGTGCCGCAATGGGGTTCGGTGAGGTTCATGGTGCCGGACCATGTGCCACCCACCATATTCGGCAGATAGGTTTCCTTCTGTTCCTGCGTGCCGTGCACGAGGATCGCAGCGATCGCGCCCTGCGTCAGGCCGGGATACATCATCAGCGACAGGTTGGCGGACGACATATATTCCCCGATGGCGGCATGCAGCGTGTAGGGCAAGCCCTGTCCGCCAAATTCCGGCGGCACGGCAAGACCGATCCAGCCGCCCTCGCAATAGGCGTCATAGGCATCCTTGAAACCATCCGGCACCGAAACCGAACCGTCATCGGCGCGCTTGCAGCCCTGTTGATCACCGGAAAGGTTGAGCGGGAAAAGCCGCTCTTCGGCAAGCTTTGCGGCTTCACCGGTAATGGCCTCGATCATATCGGGGGTTGCGTCCTCGAAGCCGGGCAGGTTGTTATACCGCTCGAGGCCAAGAACGTCGTTCAGGATAAAAAGCGTGTCTTTAACTGGGGCCTTGTAAACAGGCATTACCGATGTTCCTCCGCATCGTGGGCGCCGGCGATAATCCGGCCGATATGGGATGACAATATTTGACGTGCGCGTAAACGTCAAATAAATTTCGGCGGAATATTCCTTCTCCTTTTTCGCGCAACGTATATCCGGCCCGGCGTCAGGCGGCCATGCGCCGTAAAAGTTAAAAAATTCCGACCATAGTTAACCACTTCTTTACCACGTTTCGTGAATTCTCCCGACAGAGGTAACTGCTTCGTACTCGGCGCATTTTCCTCAAACGGGGGCAAATACCGGCTCTGGAATTGCTGCATGTTGCGGCGACGGCGTGTTCAGGCAGGCCACGTCGCGACATATAACCGGGCACAGCGGGCGGAAGCGAAGCGAGCGAAAAGATGAACGGATTGCGATCGAAAAACCAACAGCCAAGCGACAGGTCGTCTCTTGATGCTCTCAATCGCACCATTGAAGGCCTTGAAGCCCGCATTGAGGGGCTGATGAGCCAGAAATTCCCGCGCGATCCGCGATCCGCGAGCGCTCAGGCAGAGCCCAAGACCGAGGCCTATGCCGCGTCGCGTGAGCCCCGCGCTGCCGTTACGCCACCGCAGCTTGATCCCGTCAACGAAATCCGCCAGCGCCAGCGTCTTCTCGAGGCAAGCTTCCAGCGCCCGCAGGAACCCGCCGTCCGCCCGGAACGGACGATTACCCGGCCGCTCGCGCCGGCATATGGCTCGAGGGAAACCCAGCAGACGGCCGCTCCCGCGCCGCGCGCCCGTGCCATGCCGCCCCATCAGGAACCGCAGCGCGATGACGCAGCCCTGCAGGAGATCGCCCAGGCGCTGGTCAATCTGCGGCACGAGCTGAAGCACGATATTGCCGAGGGCGTTGCCCGCGAAGCGCAGGGACTGCGTGCCGAAATCCGCAATATCCGTGCGGTGGCGGAAGACCAGCAATTCATCGGCGATCTGCGCGACGACATTGCGCGGTTGGCCGGCAGCATCGACCAGCTCGGCAATCTGGCGTCCCCTGACGCTTATGGCCTGCGCAACGAATTCGAGGACCTGCGCGCCACCATCGACCAGCTGGCACGCGAAGACAGCGTACACCGGATCGAAAACCGCTGGAACAATGTGGAAGACACGCTGCGCGGTTTCGACGCCGGCGCGTTGCAGGATGAGATCGTTTCGCTCGCTTATCGTCTCGATGACATCAAGACGCAGCTTGGCGGCATGAGCAACAATCCGGCCGTGCGCGTGCTCGAAGACAAGCTGATTGCGATTGCCAGTGCCGTGGAGCAGCTCGGCAAGCACATTCAGCCGAACGAAGCGGCCTTTACCGAACAGTTTTCCGGTCTCGACCAGCGGCTGGATGAAATCAGCCGCGCCATTGCCGCATCCGGCACGCGCGCCAATGCGCAGGCAACGGACAATGCGCTGGCGCAGCGTCTGGAGAACCGGCTGAACGGCCTTGCCGAACAGCTTGGCGACATCAACCGCCTTGCCGCCGCAAAACCTGAACCGGCGCCGGACCTCACCGCCCGCCTTGAAGCGCTGGCCGGCAAGATCGACGAACTCAGCACCGCCCGCGACGCCGCGCAGTTACATGAGCGGCTAGACCAGCTGTCGCTGCTTCTGGAACGGTCGCAGCGCCCCTCGCAACAGGCGGAACTGACCTCTTTCCTCAGCGATATTTCCCGCAAGATCGACGCGCTGGATCACGGCGCCGTCAATGACGGCTTGGCCGAGCGGCTCGACCTGCTCTCCCGGCGGATCGAGGACCTCGATTATCGTTACAGCCAGCCGCAGCCGGCATCGGACCTCAGCGAAAGCGCTTTCTCGCGTCTGGAAGAGCGGCTCGGCAACATTGCCGCCCGCCTCGACGAGACCGCCCATGCCGCGCCCGCCGACAGCCATGCGCTCGCAAGCCTCGAAAACCAGATCGCCCATCTCTCGACGCTGATCAGCCAGCCGGTGCAGATGCAGGCCGCGGCCATGCCGCCTGAACTCGACGCCCGCATGGCGGCCATCGAAGACTACATGGCGTCCAACGACGAATATATCATCGAGGCAGCCCGGCAGGCGGCCGAGGCCGTTTTGGACGCCTATACCCGCAACAATCTCTCGGCCGGCGCAAGCCTTGCCGACATGAGCATGCTGACCGATCTTGCGACCGATCTGCGCAGTCTCGAAGCCTTGAGCCGCAATACCGAAGAACGTACGCACCGCACATTCGAAGCGCTGCATGAGACGCTGGTGCAGATTGCCGGCCGGCTGGACAACCTCGACAATGCTCCCGTCTACCGCGAACAGGCCGCGCAGCGCAGCGTTGCGCAACCTGGGGCAGTCCCCGCGCGCGAACATGTGTCCATGCCGGCCGCCATCTTCCCGGAAGAGGGTTATATTGCCGAAGAACAGGCCATTCTCGACGCCGACGAGAAGGATGCGGACGCCATCGTGCCTCCTGCTGCAGCGAAACCCGCGAAGGTGGAAAAAAAGAGCCTGCTCGCCGGCCTGACGAAGCGTTTCAAAACGGGTACTGCAAAGACCGTCAAAGCCGAAAAAGAACCGATATCGGCCTCCTCCTCCTCCCGCACGCAGGTTGAGCCCGCCCCGTCGCTCGATCCGATCGACGTTCTGCCTGCCGGTCAGGAGAACGAACTTCTGGAGCCTGGTTCGGGCGCGCCCGATATCAAGAAAATCCTCGAGCGCGTTCGCGCCAGCCAGGTGGCCGCCAGCGGCAAGG
This sequence comes from Agrobacterium salinitolerans, assembly GCF_027498475.1. Lineage (NCBI taxonomy): Bacteria > Pseudomonadati > Pseudomonadota > Alphaproteobacteria > Hyphomicrobiales > Rhizobiaceae > Agrobacterium > Agrobacterium salinitolerans. The sequence goes on from NZ_JAPZLN010000001.1 coordinate 360,564, forward strand.
CCGCAGACGCTGAAGGACGGACGGATTTCATTGCCGCCGCCCGTCGTGCAGCGCAGGCCGCCGCCATGGAAACATCGCCGGAGAAGCTGGACACAGGCAAGAAGAGCCGCAAGACCGACACCTCCACGCTTTCGCGCTATCGTCGCCCGTTGCTGCTCGGCATCGGCGCCATTCTTCTGGCAATGATGGCCATGCCGCTCGTCAAGACGCTGATCGGCGGCGCGGAAGCTCCGGCGCCGATCATCGAGCAGAAGACGGACCAGGGCCCGGTTTCCGCGCTTCCCGAAACGGGTGAGAAGGCCGTGACCATTCCGTCCGATCTCGCCATCGATCCGGAACAGGCCGCATCCGCCGACAGCATCGAAAACACCGCACCGGCGGAAAATATCATCGATCCACGCACCATCGGCGGCGCGCCGCTGCCTGACGAGCCGCCGGTTGCCGACGTTCCCGCCGTGGATGCGGCAAATTCCGGCACCGTCGCGCAGAACGAACCCTCGGCTCCGGCACAGGTTGCCGCCACGACTGTTCCCGTCCAGGACGCCATCACCGTTCCCGCCGGCATCGCACCCGCTTCGCTTGCCGAAGCGGCCGCCAAGGGGGACACGCAGGCGCTGTTCGAGATCGCAGCCCGTTACACCGATGGCCGCGGCGTTGCCGCCGACCGCACCGAGGCGGCAAAGTGGTACAAACTCGCCGCAGATCGCGGCCTCGCACCCGCGCAATATCGCCTCGCCAATCTTTACGAGAAGGCGAACGGCGTCGAACGTAACCTTCCCGAAGCCAAGCGCTATTACACGCTGGCCGCGGAACAGGGCAATGCGGGCGCCATGCATAATCTCGCCGTCCTGCTCGCTTCCGATGCGGCCGGTCAGCCGGATTTCGCCGCCGCCGCGCAATGGTTCATCAAAGCCTCCGACCTCGGCGTTCGTGACAGCCAGTTCAATCTCGCTATTCTTTATGCACGCGGCAGCGGCGTGAAGCAGGACATCGAGGAATCCTACAAGTGGTTCGCCATCGCAGCCAAGGATGGTGACGCCGACGCCGCCCAGAAGCGCGACGAAGTGGCGGGGGCCTTGAACCCGCAGCAGCTTCAGAGCGCAAAGGCCAAGGTGGACGCCTGGAAGGTCAAGCCGCTTTCGGAAGACGCCAACAGCGTCAACCCGCCTGAGGAATGGGCTGGCAAGGAGGGCGTGAAGACCGCCTCCGTGGACATGGAAAAGGCGATCCGCAACATTCAGGCGATCCTGAACAAGAACGGTTTCGATGCCGGCCAACCTGACGGCAAGCTCGGCAAGAACACCGTGACGGCCATCAAGGACTTCCAGAAATCCGTGGGCCAGACCCCGGACGGGCGCATTACCAACGAACTGGTCACCGCGCTTCTCGCCCGCAACAAATAAACATTCAAGAACCGGCGAAGCGGCCCTTTGGCCGCTTTCGCTCAGCCCGGCGCAGGAATGTGGTCCGTTGCCGACACACGGCCGCTATCTTTCCAAATTATCAACGTATTTGCCGTTGAATGTTGACAGGTCAGGCCCTCGTGGGCATGACGGATGAAGATCGGGCATGCCCGGTCTTTTCAGACAGAAAGTGTAAATCGCGGCGCGGCCCCCTCACCCGGACAAGCCATGCCGCCCGGAACCATTTGCCCGAGGTCCGAGCCGTGACTGTCTATCTGCCGATCGCAGAACTGTCGGTGAATATTTTCATCATTCTCGGCATGGGCGCGGCCGTCGGTTTTCTGTCCGGCATGTTTGGCGTGGGCGGCGGCTTTTTGATTACCCCGCTTCTGATTTTCTACAATATTCCGCCTGTGGTGGCCGTGGCGACGGGCGCGAACCAGGTGGTGGCTTCCTCCGTTTCCGGCGCGATCACGCATTTCCGGCGCGGCACGCTCGATGTCAAGCTCGGCACCGTCCTGCTCGTCGGCGGTCTTGTGGGCGCGACGGTCGGCGTCTGGATATTCTCATTCCTGCGCAGCATCGGCCAGCTCGATCTCATCGTTTCGCTCCTCTATGTCATCCTGCTCGGCGCCGTCGGCGGCCTGATGCTGAAGGAAAGCATTTCGGCGCTCCGCCGCGCTGCACGCAACGAAGCCGTGACGTTGCGCCGGCCGGGCCATCATAATTGGGTGCACCGCCTGCCGCTGAAAATGCGGTTCAAGAAATCGAAGATCTATCTTAGCATCATTCCCGTCGTCACGCTGGGTTTCGCCATCGGCATCCTCACCTCCGTCATGGGTGTCGGCGGCGGCTTCATCATGGTGCCGGCACTGATCTATCTTCTGCGTATTCCGACCAATGTGGTCGTCGGCACCTCGCTGTTCCAGATCATTTTCGTGACCGCCTATACGACCGTCGTTCAGGCAGCGACCAACTATTCCGTCGATGTGGTGCTGGCCTTCATCCTGATGGTGGCGGGTGTCATTGGCGCGCAATATGGCGTGCGCGTCGGCCAAAAACTGCGCGGCGAACAGCTGCGCGCCCTGCTGGCGCTTCTCGTCCTCGCTGTTGCGCTTCGCCTTGCCGTGTCGCTGGTGGTGCGCCCGGAAGACCTGTTTTCAGTCGCCGTTGGGGGGTTAGGTTATTGATCCGCCATTTGCTGCTTGCCGCCCTTGCGCTGGCCTCATGTCTTTCCCTCGGACAACCGGCTTCGGCCCAGACGCCGCCGCTTGCCCTGCCGCCCGGTCCGCAGCAGCCGCCGCTGCAGGAAAACATCGAAATCGGCGCATCGACCACCGAAATTCCCATCGCTTCGGATTTTCGCGGCGCGGATTTCACCCTCTTCGGCGCACTCAACAATACCGACCAGCTGCTGCTGGCCATCGGACAATATGACATTGTCGTAACACTGGAAGGGCCGAGCGACTATATGACCGTGCGCAAGAAACAGCGCGTGGCGGGCATATGGATCAATACCAGTGCCATCACCTTCACGCCGCTGCCGGAATCCTATTCCATGGCCAGCACGCGCAATACCGCCGACATCGCCTCGCCCGGAACGCTCCGCGCCATGGGGCTCGGCGTCGACCATCTGTCACTGAAAAGCGCGGTCTTCTCCGGCGTGCCGGACAATGTTTTCGACTTTCAGGAGGCTTATCGGCGTCTGAAGCTTTCCAGCGGCATCTATCGCAACGACACAACCGGGGTGCGGCTGGAACGCACCGGCCTGTTCTGGGCGACTTTGCGCCTGCCGGCCAACGTGCCGAATGGCGTGCATACCGCCCGCGCCTATCTCTTCAAGAGCGGCAAATTCATCGCCCAGCGCGAACTGAAACTGCGCGTCGTCAAGACGGGCATGGAACAGGCGATCACCGATGCCGCGCATCAGACGCCGCTTGCCTATGGCGCGCTCTGCGTTCTACTGGCAGTCGTGACCGGCTGGGGCGCCAGCATCATCTTCCGCAAGGACTGATCCTTTTTTCCCGAAAAAGAGAGTGTCTGCCTTCCCAGCCGGCGAAGATAGCATTCGCTTCCGCCAACGGTTTGCGGTAAAATTCAAGGCGTTACAACCCCGCACCCAGGTTATGGCGGTATGTGCGGTTGTGACGGGGATGAAAAGGAGAAATGTCATGTTCAAGCACATTCTCATTCCCACCGATGGCTCGCCGCTGGCGCAGATCGCAATCGACCAAGGGTTCGCTCTCGCCAGGGAGGCAGGCGCAAAGGTGACCGTGGTGACGGTATCGGAACCCTTTCACGTGATTGCCAGCGATGTCGAGGACATTGCCGCCATTGCAGAAGAGGAATTTCACCGCTGCGAGGAAGCGGAACATCTGCTGAGGGATACGCAGGCGCACGCCGCCGCCATGGGGCTCGATTGCGAGGCCCTGCTTGCGCGCGCGGGGCGGCCGGACGAAGCGATTATCGAAATCGCCGACAAGAGCGGCTGCGATCTCATCGCCATGGCCTCGCACCGACACAGGCGCTTCGTGGAGTTGCTGCTCGGCAGCGTCACGGCCAAGGTGCTCAAGAATTCGAAGATACCGGTGCTGGTCTACCGGCAATAGAGCGTTTCCGGTAACTACGTAGCGGTCTTACGTTCGGAAAATACGCTCAGCCGATGAGATTTGAAAATCGCACAGAATAGATGCGGTCCCGCCCCATCAGATGCGCGACGAGCGCGGAGTGATCGAAGAGGCCGCGCATCGCCTTATGGCGCAAATCCAGCCCGCCGCTCATCACCCCGAAAGCCGGCATCAATAGACGCGAACCGTCTGTGGCGAAACAGGGCCGTCGCACCGTCTTTTCGCGGCGGCGGACCGTGGCGGAGGGATGCAGGTGCCCGGCGATTTCGCCGGCGGCATCTCCCGGTTTCGGCTCGTGGCGGAAGACGAGAGCGCCGTAAAACATCTCGTCCACCGAAGAGCCCGGCAGATCGACCGTACCATCGGGATCATGGTTGCCGTTTATCCATATCCATTCGCGGCCACGCGCCATCTCGCGAATGAGTTCGCGCAGCGGCAGCGGCAGATGCTGCGAGCCGACGCGATCATGGAAATTGTCACCGAGGCTGACGACGATCCTCGGATCGTAGCGGCTGATCAGCGAGGACAGGATTTTAAGCGTGGCGATGGTGTCGTAGGGCGGCAGCATGGAGCCGCGCCGGGCAAAGGCCGCGCCCTTTTCCAGATGCAGATCGGAGACGACCAGCAGCGAGAGGTCAGGCAGATACAGCCCGCCCAGCGGGTCGCACCAGGCGGCAACGCCATTGATGACGGTCTCGCTGCCAAGGCATTCGAAGCCATTGGAAAATCTGTCGCTCAATGTCAGCCGGCTCAGCAATGTTGTCGTCGTTCCTTCAATGGGTCTTTCAGGACATCGCCTCGGCGATCAGCTCATCGGCAGCTTCCGCCAGCACATCGTCCATCGCTTCGCCCGCCACCGTCTCCCGGCCGATTTCCAGCATGACCGGAACGGCAAGAGGTGAGACATGCTCCAGCGCGCGATGCGTGGTGTGTCCCTTGATTCGCTTCAGCATATCTCCAAGACGGCCAATGTCCAAAAGTCCTGCCGCGGCATCGCGCCGCGTGGCTTCCAGCAGGATATGATCCGGCTCATGGCTGCGAAGAACGTCATAAATAAGATCGGCCGACACGGTCACCTGCCTGCCGGTCTTTTCCCTGCCCGGATGGCGGCGTTCAATGAGGCCGGAGATGACGGCGCAGTTGCGGAAAGTTCGTTTCAGCATGAAGGATTCGTCGAGCCACGCCTCCAGATCGTCGCCCAGCATGTCCTCATCGAGCAGGTCGGCGAGCGACAGCCGGTTGGATTTCAACCGCATGCCGATATCCGCCATGGCCCAGATGGCGAGCGAGTAATCTGTGGCGACGAAACCCATAGGCTTGGCGCCCGCGCGTTCCAGCCGGCGGGTCAGAAGCATGCCGAGCGTCTGATGCGCCAGCCGCCCCTCGAAGGGATACATGACCATGAAGAACCGCTTGCGGAATGGGAAGGTCTCGACCAGCAGCTCATCGCGCTTGGGAATGATGGACTTTTCCTTCTGGATTTCCAGCCAGTCGCGCACCTGATCCGGCAGCGCCTGCCAGCGGGCAGGATCGGCAAGCATGGAGCGCACCTGATCCGCCAAATAGGTGGAAAGCGGAAACTTGCCGCCAGCATAGGAGGGGATTTTCGGGTCCATGGAAAAGGCCTGCGAGACCAGGCATTCGTTCTCGCGGATACCTTCAAACCGCAGCACCTTACCGGCGAACAGGAACGTATCGCCTTGCACCAGCTGCTCGAGGAAATGTTCTTCCACCTTGCCGAGCGACATGCCGCCGCGCCCGACCGTGCCCTTGGCGTTGCGTTTGACCATGCGGACATTGAGTTCCGCGGCCTCAACGATGGTGCCGAGGTTCAGGCGATATTGCTGGGCGACAGCCGGATTGGAAACGCGCCAGCGGCCATCCTTCATCTGGCGGATGCGGGCGTAACGTTCATAGGTGCGCAGCGCATAACCACCGGTGGCGGTAAAATCCACCACCCGGTCGAAGGTGGGGCGCGGCAAATCGGCATAGGGCGAGGCGCTGGTCACTTCTCGATAGAGCTCATCCGCATCGAAGGGTTCGGCGCAGGCCATGCCGAGCACATGCTGGGCGAGAACATCGAGCGCGCCTTCGGCAATGGGCGGGGTATCCTGCGCGCCGATGTAATTGGCATCCAGCGCGGCCCGGCACTCCATCACCTCGAAGCGGTTGGCGGGAACGAGGATCGCCTTTGAAGGCTCGTCCATACGGTGATTGGCGCGCCCGATACGCTGGGCAAGACGGCTTGCGCCTTTTGGCGCGCCGACATGCACCACCAAGTCCACATCGCCCCAGTCTATGCCGAGATCGAGCGTAGAGGTCGCGACAACAGCGCGCAGCTTGTTTTCCGCCATCGCCGCCTCCACCCTGCGGCGCTGGCCGGCATCCAGCGAACCGTGATGCAGTGCAATCGGAAGGTTGTCGTCATTGACGGTCCAGAGTTCCTGGAAGACCCTTTCCGCCTGTGAGCGCGTATTCACAAAGACCAGCGTGGTCTGATGCCGCTTCAACGCCTCGTACAAGTCCTTGCCGGCATAACGCGCAGAATGGCCGGACCACGGAATGCGCTCTTCCGTTTGCAGAATGGAGATATCCGGCTTTGCGCCCCCTTCGACCGTGATGAGGCCGGCCGGCGGCTCGCCCTGTCCCTGCGGCGCAAGGTAACGGCGCAAATCCATCGGATCGGCGACCGTGGCCGACAGGCCGATAAAACGCACATCCGGCGCGTGCCTGCGCACCCGCGCGAGCGCCAGCGACAGCAGATGGCCGCGTTTGGATGTGACGAGCGAGTGCAACTCATCAAGCACCACATATTTCAGGTCGCGGAAAAAGCGCTCCGCCTCCTTATTGGCAAGCAGCAGTGAGACCTGCTCCGGTGTCGTCAGCAGGATATCCGGCGGCCTCACCTTCTGGCGCTGGCGTTTCGCCTGGGGCGTATCGCCGGTGCGGGTTTCGATGACAATCGGCAGACCCATTTCGGAAACGGGTTTGGTGAGATTTCGCTCGATATCGACTGCAAGCGCCTTCAGCGGCGAGATGTAGAGGGTGTGCACGCCGACAAAGCCGGAGCCGGGCGGAACCTTGCCGCGCTCTGTGAGAGCGGTGAGCGAGGCCAGGAAGCCACCCAGCGTTTTGCCTGCGCCTGTTGGGGCGATCAGGAGCATGTTTTCCCCGCCCCTCGCCCGTGCCATCAGCTCCAGCTGATGGGCGCGCGCAGACCACCCTTTTTCGGCAAACCATTTCTGGAATGGAAGGGGCAAGGTGCCGACATGCGTGCCGGACGTGGGAGACTCGGTATGTTTCACCCCTTCAAGGTAGTGAAAAACCTGAGAAAAAGAAGAGCGCTCCAGCGACGCTTGACAGGAAATCAGAATCGTGGATAAATAATATCCACGACACAGCAACAAGACGTGAGGAACTAATGAAACTCGGCGACGGCGTTGAACAGGCCATTCACAGCGTGGGCATGCTGGCGGGACTTTCAGAAGGCGGCGTGTTATCGGCAGCGGCGCTGGCGGAATTTCACGGCGTTTCCACGAGCTATCTTCTGAAGCACCTGCAATCACTGTCCAGCGCGGGTATTGTCGCCACGGTGCCGGGGCCTAAGGGCGGATATCGTCTGGCGCGACCGACCGACAAGATCACCCTGCTTGACATCGTTCTGGCGGTCGAAGGACCGCAGCCGGCGTTTCGTTGCGCGGAAATCCGCCAGCGCGGGCCGAACCCGCTGCCCGGCCGTTATTTCACCAAGCCCTGCGGAATCAATGCCGCGATGTTGAAAGCAGAGAAAGTCTACCGGGCCGAACTCGCCAAAACCACCATCGCCGATATTCTGGGTGATCTTGCTGCCAATGATGATGGCGGGATTGCCGCGCGTGGCTGCGCCTTTCTGGACATGAATGAGCGCAAGACGACGATGCGCTGAACCCGAAAACGAGACCCGGAATAACCACCAATCACGTTCCCGGATGGCATTGCCGCTTCCCGGACCGATGACACACGCCTTAAACCAACCCAACCAACGGAGAAACACATGAAAACCCGCGTCAACTATGCCAAAGCATCCCCCGAAGCTTTCAAGGCCATGATGGCTTTTGAAAATTATGTTCAGACCAGCGGTCTTGAGCGCCGCTTCATCCACCTCATCAAGCTGCGTGCCTCGATCATCAACGGCTGCGCCTTCTGCGTGGACATGCATGTGAAGGAAAGCCGCCATGACGGGCTTTCCGAACAATGGATCAACCTGATGAGCGTCTGGCGCGAATCCCCCGTTTATACCGAACAGGAACGGGCTCTGCTTGGCTGGGTGGATGCGGTGACGAAGATTGCCGAAACCGGCGCTCCGGATGATGCCTTCGAGACGTTGAAAGCGCATTTTTCCGATGAGGACATCGTGAAAATCACGGTTGCGATCGGCGCAATCAACACCTGGAACCGCATCGCGGTCGGCTTCCGCTCGCAGCATCCGATCGACGCGGCTGCGAAGGCGGCCTGAGCACCCTTGACCGCCTCGAACGACCGCTACATGGCGATGTAGCGGTCGTTTCTGTGGTTGACGGCGAGCGTGAGGTTCATGACCAGCGCGCCGAGAATGGAACAAAGGATAACGAAAGGCGTCGCAACGAAGAAGGAGCAGGCGAGAACCATGCCGTCAAAGGCGAGCTGCACGAGGCCGGCGCGCCAGCCGAAGCGATCCTGAAGATAGAGCGCCAGGATGCCGAAGCCGCCGAGGCTGGTGCGATGCCGGAACAGCGCCAGCATGCCGGCCGCCACCGTCAACCCGCCGAACAGTGCCGCGGCAATCGGGTTGATGCTCTCAAAGGCAAAGAAGCCCGGCATATATTCGGAAAGCAGCGCCGTCATGGCGATGGCGCAGAAGGTCTTGACCGTGAATGCAAGGCCGAGGCGACGGAAGGCGAGATAATAAAACGGCAGATTGACGAGGAAGAAGACCGTACCGAAGCTGAGATCTGCGCCGTAATGCACGAGAAACGCCAGACCGACCGTACCGCCCGTCAAAAGGCCAGCAGCGGAAAACAGCGTGACGCCGAGCGAAACCAGCATGCTGCCCGCGAGAACGCCCTGCGCGTCCTCCAGCAATGAATGACGATCCGGCGCGGAGGCCCAAAGGTTCAGTCTCCTGCCTGCGCTCGTATCATCCATGCACTTTTCCCCGAATTTTGGTCTCTACCGAGCTATTGCGCTGAAGTGCTCCGGATTTCAACCACCTTTGCTCAACGCACGACGATGTATCTATCCGAGCGGTGATTGATGGCCAGAAACATGTTGAGGACAAACGCGCCGACAATCGAATAAACGACGGTCGCCGGATCGATGACGAGGAAGGCGCAGAGCATCACGAAGGCATCGAAGGCGAGCTGGATGAGACCGGCGCGAATGCCGAAGCGATCCTGAATATAGATGGCGAGAATGCCGATACCGCCAAGGCTGGCGCGGTGGCGATAGAGCGCCAGCAATCCATAACCTAGCAGCAGGCCGCCGAGCAACGCCGCCCAGAGCGGATTGATGCTATCGATCACCATCCAGCGGGCTTCCACTTCCGTCAGCACAGAAACAAGGCCGATGGCGATGAAGGTCTTGAAGGAAAAGGCAAGACCGAGGCGGCGGAACGACAGGTAATAAAACGGCAGATTGACGAGGAAGAACAGGAGGCCGAAGCTGATGCCGAAAGCATAATGCAGGAGAAAGGCGACGCCGGCGGTGCCGCCGGTCAGAAGGCCGACCTTGTTCAGAAGATAAAAGCCGAGCGCCGAGACGATGGCGCCGGTGACGATGCCCTGCACGTCCTCCACCGGCGCATGTTTGGCCGGATCGGAACTCCACATGCCGTAAACGCTTCTCGTTCTGCTCACGCTTTTTTCCTCAGCTTCAGGCATATTTTGCACTGCAAAAAACATCTGAGCAAGATGGATATGTAAGGAAGCCTGACCTATCGCAAAAATGGCAAGAAACGAAATGTTCAGGCTTTGGCACGGGCAAGAAAAAGAATGCCGGAAAGGGGTTTTCCGGCATCCTTGCGAATGGTGGTTTTACGGATTTCGATGAGGGAAAAGCCGGCCCGCTCAAGAAGGTCGGTCACGTAGCTCTTAGAATGGGCGTAACGAAGGGATTCCCGAAGCACGAAACCGTCTTCCTCCCCCGCATCCTCCACCGAAAAGGCGAAAAAGCCTGAAGGCGCAAGCAGGGCGGAAACGAGCGGCATGACAGCCTCGAGACTGCCGAGATACATCATCACATCGGCGGCGGCGACGAGGTCGGCACGGTGCTGCGCGAGCGTGGATGTGAAGAGCCCCGAGGCCTCCGGCTCCAGCGAAAGATCGGCCTGGTCGAGATGATCGTAAAGCCCCTTTTCCTCCGCCTTGCCAAGCATGTTCTGGGAAATATCGAAACCTTCCAGCCGGTTTGCGAAAGTGCGGATTTCAACGCCAAGGAGACCGGTGCCGCAGCCAATATCGACAATAGTATCGAAGACGCCGCCTTTCGCCGCCTTGCCGATCAGTTTCGCCAGCTTTTGCGGCACGCTGTAATCCAGCTTTTCCACGAGCGAGGTTTCGAAACGGTCGGCGTAATCGTCGAACAGCCCTTCCACATAGCGGCTGGGCGGTTGCTCCGGCGTTTCGGCGGCGCCGAGAACCGCGAGTTTCAACTCGGCTGCAAACAGTCCTTCGGCGTCCAGTTCAGCGACTTTCCCGTAAGCCGCCACGGCTTTTTCAGTTTCGCCCGCTTTTTCGTGATATTCCCCGAAGCGAAACCAGCCCGCCGTCCACTGTGGCGCAAGTTCAAGCGCCTGCTCCATGAGTTCGGCGGCGGCGGGATAGTCACCGCTCTCCGCCAGCATGCGAGCATAGTCAGCCCGGCGGTCGGCAATGACGTCACCGGAAGAAAACTGGTTTGGGGCCATTCAAGATTCCTGAGAAGATGCCGGCTGTCATTTATCAAGCCACAAAAAAACTCAAGTCCTATTTCATGGGCCTGCGTGGAATTGACGAATATGACGCGATATAGTCGCCGAAACTTGCATCGAAGCGTCGTGCTTTATATGTCAGGATAAAATAGGAGACGTGCTGATGGCCGGTGAGGTCAACAAAATGCTGGGTGACACGGTGGCCCGTACCGTGGTGAAACTGCTGGTGGTTTCATTGCTCGTCGGCTTTCTGATGGCTATCTTCGGATTGACGCCATGGAACATCATTTACGGCGCGCGCGATTTCGTTGTCGACCTGTGGCGCAGCGGTTTCCATGCGCTGGGCGCAATCGGCGACTATCTGATCCTCGGGGCAACGATCGTCATTCCGGTTTTCATCATCCTGCGCCTCCTGAGCTACCGCCGCTGACATGACCGATACTTCGCTTCACACGCTTACCCGGCGCGGTTTCGTGCTGCTTTCCGCCGGCTCCGTTCTTTCCGCCTGCGTGTCCATGCCCACCAACAAGGGCATCCCCTCCGGCACCCGTGACGAGACGGCCGCGGCGCTTCCCATGGTCAACGATCTGCGCCGATCCAAGGGGCTTTCGCCGCTTGCCATCAATGGCGCGGCAAGCGGTGCCGCCGCCTATCAGGCCGGCCGCATGGTCAAGGCGCAGAAAATGGCGCATCTTATCGGCCTGACCGACAGTTTCCTGGTTCGCATGAAGGAAGGCAATGTGCCGCTTCCGGCAGCGGAGAACGTGGCCGCCGGGCAGGACAGCGTCGAGCGGGTGGTCAAGGCCTGGATCGGCTCACAACATCACCTTGAAAACATGCTTGGGCCTTATAACGGCCTCGGCGTCGCGGTCGCCTATGATACGGCCAGCCGCAACCGGCCCTATTGGGCGATGGTGCTCTGCGCCTGAGGCAAAGCGGCGGGAACCACCATCTTCCCTCATTCCTGTTCCCCGGAACAAGCCCGAGGATGTCACAGGGATGAGGAAGGAGAACCTCCTGAGGAAGCGCTACCTCAACCGTCCAGATCCGCTCTCAACCGAGCTTGCGATCCGCCCAGCGGTCCACCGCGCTATCACGCAAGTCGCGAATGGACTGTACGCCCTCGCGGGCGACCAGCTTCGACAAGCCCTTGACGATGGCCGAGGGCAGGCCGGGGCCTTCATAGACCATGCAGGAATAGAGCTGCACGAGATCGGCCCCTGCCCTCACCTTTTCCAAAGCGGTCTCGGCCGATGACACACCGCCGACGCCGATGATCGGCAGGTTGCCGCCGACGCGACGGCGCATCTTGGCGAGAACCGTGGTGGAAAGCTCGAAGAGCGGCTTGCCCGAGAGACCGCCTGCCTCGCCCTTGTGCGGGCCCGGCCTCAGGCCTTCTCGGGAAAGCGTGGTGTTCGAAACGATCAGGCCATCGAGATCATGAGCGAGCGCCTCTTCGGCGACATCGTCCAGCCCCTCTTCGGTGAGATCCGGCGCGATCTTGAGGAAGACCGGGATGCGTTTGCCGAAGCGTTCGGCTTCCACTTTTCGGCGTTCCAGCACGGCGGCGAGAAGCGCGGCAAGGCTTTCGCGGGCCTGAAGATCGCGCAGGCCGGGCGTGTTGGGCGAGGAAATATTGACGGTGAAATAGGATGCCACCGAATAAAACGCTTCGATGCCCTGCACATAATCGGCGATGCGGTCTTCGCTATCCTTGTTGGCGCCGATATTGACACCGACGATGCCGCGCAGCTTTGCCTGCTTCAGGCGCTCCAGCGCAGCGGCGTGGCCTTCATTGTTGAAGCCAAGGCGATTGATGACACCTTCGTCCTCGACCAGACGGAAGATGCGCGGCCTGGGATTGCCGGATTGCGCCTTGGGCGTGACGGTGCCGATTTCGGTAAAGCCGAAACCGAGCTTGAGGAGCGGCCCCGGCACTTCCGCATTCTTGTCGTAACCCGCCGCCATGCCGAGCGGATTGGGGAAGACGAGGCCAGCTACCGTCTGCTGCAGACGCGGATCGTGCGGCACCATGCAGGTGGGCAGGAAGCCGCTTTTCAGCGCAGCAACGGACAGGCCATGGGCCTTTTCCGGATCGACCAGAAACAGGCCCTTGCGGCCGACCGAGGAAAATAATCCGCCCATCACAAAATCTCCGGAAACTGGTGCTGGCCGTCGTGACCGAGCGAAAGCGGCGTTTCCCAAAGCACGGCGGTCAAGGGAAGAGGCGCATAAAGATGCGGGAAAAGATCGCCGCCTCTGGAGGGTTCATAGACCAGCTTGTCGCCGAGGGCCGCGCCGTCGACGGCGATCAGAAGCAGATCGACCTGGCCGGAAAAATGCCGCGCGGCGGTCTCTGCCGCCTGTTTCGCCGTTGAAAAATGAATGAAGCCGTCAGTCAGGTCGATGGCCGCACCTTCGAAGACGCCCTTCGCCTTGGCCGCGCTCCATAATGTCTCCGGCACGATTTTATAGATGATCGCGGACGTTTCCTGCATAGGGCTCTCCAAGGCTTTCCACTCAGCGGGATTTGCCGCAAAGCTCGAAGATTGTCCACAGTTTCCACGGCATTTTATTGCGGAGAACCTGAAAGACCGCCTGTCCACAAGCTTTTCCTTGTAATGCGGGACCGATTGGCGCAACCTTTGGCGGAGGAGCCGGATGTGTTTCGACCATCGGCAAACGGGAGTGAGCCAGTATCAGAAAAAGAACCGCATAACGCCCTTGGGAGGGGGCCAGAATGTCGGAACTTGTCATTATCATAGCAGATGACCACCCGCTTTTTCGCGGTGCCCTGAAACAGGCCGTATCCGGCCTCGACGGGCAACAGAGCATTATTGAAGCCGGGGATTTCGAGGCCGCCCGCAGTGCAGCCGCAGCGCGCAACGACGCCGACCTCATGCTTCTCGACCTCGCCATGCCGGGGGTCAGCGGATTTTCAGGCCTGATGGCGCTCCGGGCGGAATTCTCCAGCCTGCCGATCGTCATCGTTTCGGCAACGGACGATGCGACCACCGTGCGCCGCTCCATCGAACTCGGTGCTTCCGGTTTCATTTCCAAATCCTCGGGTATCGACGATATCAGGGACGGCATCCGCGCGGTTCTGGAAGGCGATGTCTGGATACCGTCGGGCCATCAGGGCGACAAGGAACAGGATCCTGACGTGGCCGATCTGATCGGCCGGCTCAGAACGCTGACGCCACAGCAAAGCCGGGTTCTGGGCATGCTGGCCGAAGGGTTGCTGAACAAGCAGATCGCCTACGAGCTCAATGTTTCCGAAGCCACCATCAAGGCGCATGTCTCCGCCATCCTGCTGAAGCTCAAGGTCGACAGCCGCACCCAGGCGGTGATCCAGCTCGCCAAGATAAATACATCGGCCATGGTGGCGTAGAAAAGGATTTTATTCCTTTCCTTGCTTTACTTCTGACCGGATATGGTCTAGATTCCGGTCAGTAAAGGACAGGAGCTTTCCGCTATCGGCTCCACTTGCGGGCTTTCTATCATGCTGTCACACGAGACGATCTGGAGCGCCATCGATACGCTTGCCGAACGCCACCAGCTAACGCCTTCGGCATTGGCGAAGCGCGCCGGCCTCGATCCCACCTCGTTCAATAAATCGAAACGCTTCGGGCCGGATGGCCGCAAACGCTGGCCTTCGACGGAATCCGTCTCCAAGGTGCTGGAAGCGACCGGGGCAAGTGTCGACCAGTTTTTCGGTTATGCTTTCGGCAGGGCGCAGGCCATGCAGCCTTCCGGTGCCGACAATGCCATTCCCCTGCTCGGTTTTGCGCAGGCAGGCTCCGGCGGTTTTTTCGACGATGGCGGTTTTCCGGCGGGTCAGGGCTGGGATGTGGTGGAGTTCCCCTCGTCTCCCGAGCGCAAGCAGGGCGTCTATGCGCTGGAGGTGCAGGGCGAGAGCATGATGCCGCTCTACCGCGACGGCGACATCCTCATCGTGGAACCCGGCGCACAGGTGCGGCGCGGTGACCGCGTGGTGCTGAAAAGCCGCGACGGCGAAGTGATGGCCAAGGTGCTGGCGCGGCAAAGCCCCAAAAACATCGAGCTTCTTTCGCTCAACCCGGAACATCCCAACCGCAGCTTCGACATGGCGGACGTGGAATGGATCGCCCGCATCATCTGGGCCAGCCAATAGGCCGGCAATTGCCGGCGATATCGGTCTACAGGCCGAGCGTTCTGACCGCTGCTTCGACAGTCATGATCTTCGCACCACCGGAAGATGCCCTGCGGATGAGAGCCTGAAGCCTGTCTTCCGGGCAACCGTAAAAAGTCGGTTTCAGTGAAACATCATGGGTGAAGATGACGAGCCAGCCACCCTTTTCCAGAACATCTTCGAGCCATCTGCCGGCAGCATCCAGATAATGCGGGTCCGGCCGCAATTCAACGGCGGCGAGATTATGCGGATCGACGCTGCCGCGATTGATCCCCGGCATAATGCCGCGGGCGGTCTTGAACCGTCGACGCAACAGGGGCTGCATGAGCGGCGAGGCCATGCCGAAAGGAATTGAGAAATTCCGCCCGTGACGGCCTCCATCGAACGATCCGAGCACCCTTTCGTTGCGGTCGAAATCCTCTTCAAGCCCGCGCCGTGAAAAACTCGACAGTTTGCGATGAGAAAAGGTGTGACAGGCAAGCTCGTGACCGGCCGCCGCCAGTTCCAAACAGCCTTTTGTGGAAATCATCTCCTGCTGTTCGTCGTACCTGTCGATGAAAGTGCCCGCGATGTAAAACGTCCCGCGAGCACCCTCGTCTTCCAGAATACGGGCGCCCTTTGTCCAAGCGCTCGCCGGCACATCGTCGAATGTGAAGGACACGATCGGCTCGGACGTTTCGATCCGCACCGCCGGTCCGGGGAAATAGCGCACCAGCCGGTTATTGATCCGGTCTCTAAAAGTCCCGATTTTTTGCGTCATACAAAGCCCCCCGGCCTGTCTGCAAATTACTGTCCCTCTTCGAGTATGTCGTAAGCCTGATGCCTCAAACAATAGATTGCAATCAGAAGAGAAGACCAGATAGGCCCGGTTCCGGTAAAGAAATTACTCTCTAGACACGAAGAAAGTAGCGCATACACCCAAATTCTCGCAAAAAGTCGGGTCAGGCCCGAATCCGCGCCCTTGTCCACCGCCGTGCGGAAATCATTCGCCGGTATAATGACCAGCCAGATGACGGTGAGAATGAAGGCAGGCAAGCCGCCGTTCAGCAAGCTTTCGACATAACCATTATGGGCATGGAAGGCTGAGACCGCCCAGGTGCCGGCAATATCAGCCTGCGACAGGAGCCGGTCACTCATCCAGAAGGCCTGAAACCCCTGACCGAAGATCGGCGATTGCGCGAAAGTGTCGAAGGATAGCCGCCAGATGTCTGTCCGCCCGGTGAAGGTGGAATCGATGCCCAGACTTTCGACAAAATTTTGTATGCTCGGGAAATAGGTGGAGCCGACCGCGGATATGTTGATGAAGGCCAGAAGACCGCCAATCATCAGTAGAGTGCGGTGGGCATGTCTTTCCATGATCCAGATCAGCGCTACGGTGACGGGCAGCAGCATGGCCGCGGTTTTTCCGTTGGTCTTCCAGAGGAAGAACCCTGAAAGCAGCGTGATGGCCAGGCCGCCCAGCGTCGACCAGGCGTTGCGCAGGTAAAGCCCGATCATGAAGAGAATGATCATGGCCGGAGCGGCGGCATTCTTGTGATTGAAGATACCGCGCCAGTCACCCGCCAACGCTTTTTCATCGAGATCATAGGGCTGATGGATCGAGCGCGAGCTGAGGAAGATCACACCCAGATAACACAGCGCCAAGAGAATGATGGCGAAGATGGCCATCATCCGGTCGAACTGCCGCCGGTCGCGCGGCATGACGACAAGGACGCTGGTGATGAAGCATAGGAGCGCCGTGAAGATCAGGCGTTGCAGCGACGTGCCGGGCTGGGTTCCAACCACCGAGCATATGGCCAGCCAGAAGAACAACAGCAGAATGGGCAGCCGCGGCCGCAGCAGAAGCCCTGTCAGCCGGTGGCGCAGCGCAAAAACGCCGAGGATCAATGCAATCACGAGGCCGGTCAGCTGGTTTGCGGCGGCGTGCGGCACGGGCGGTACTGCTAGATTTTCGAAAGGCGCGACGGAAATCCAGATATAGAGCATGGTGGCGACGAAAAAAAACGCGTCGCGCCGGCTGCCGGTAAAGGATATGGCGCCGCCTTGCGCAGAGACGGGCTGCGGATCAGCCAAACGCGGCATGGTCGCCTGCATCGGAAATGGATCGTCGGATCATTGGCCTGCCTTGTGACGAAGAACGAAACCCTTCTGATACAGGGCCATGTCCAAATAACCATAAACAGTCATTATCGTCATTATTATGCAATTGCTTTAACCCTCTCTTACCTCAAGAGGGATAAGACAGGATAAACTGCCATTCATACGGATCGCGGACTTTCACATTATTGGCCAGTTGCGGCTTTTTCAGTTCGCTGAATTCTAAAAAAGCAGCACAGCCATTTTTGAATTCGTCCGGCAATGCCGGAAAACATGGAGAATGAGGTGTCGTTCAATACGCCGCGGCTCGGCCATCTAGTCAGACTGGGATTGACCTACATGGCGTCCGGCGGGGCGCTCCTCATGTCCAGCGCCGCCCAGCTTCTGACCTTCGCGCTGCTTGCCCGCCATCTCGGCGTCGAACAATTCGCGCTTTATGCCTCCATCACGGCCGTCACCAATCTCGGCGTCCAGATCTGCGGCATCGGCTCGCAGGAATCGCTGATCCGCCGCGTCGCGCAGGATCGCAGCATGTTTCCCGTCATGCTCGGCCACAGCTATCTCTTGAGCGCCGCGACAGGCGTCGTGCTGACGATCGTCGGCATGGTGACGATCCCGGTATTTTTCCCGACCTCGGAAACATTGCTGCACACGCTGATCACCACCTTCCTGATTCTGTTCACGAACCTCGTCCTCCTGAAAGTCATCTCGCTTTCCACGCAGAGCTTCATCGCCCATTCCGACTTCGCCTCCGCCAACAAGCTGGAAGTGATGTTTGCCGTCGCCCGAACCATTGCCGCGGTGGTCGCCTGCCTCATCTTCAAGGTAGAGACCGTAGAAGCCTGGGCGCTGTGGAACCTTGCGGCCCACACCATTGCGGCCATGATCTCGGTCAAGGCAATAGCGAGACTCGGCAGCCCGGTGTTCCGCATCGTGCGCGAGGAAATCCGCATCGGCATCCTGTTTTCCACCCAGTTCCTGTTCAAGGCCGTGCGCGGCAATGCCGATATTCTCGTTCTCGGCGCCATTGCCAGCGCCGAGGTGCTGGGCAGCTACTCCATCGCCCGGCGCATTCTCGACAGTTCCTATCTCTCCGTCGAGGCCCTCAACCGGCTGATCTATCCCGGCTCGGCTTCCGCCGCCCTGCAGGGCATCAGCAAGACCATAGAGCGCGCCTATAACGTGCTGAAGGCCGCGCTTTTCATCGCGACCGGCAGCGCGTTCGTCATTTTCATCATCGCGCCATTCCTGCCGCTTTTGTTCGGCGATGAATATGTTTCGCTGCCCATCATCACCCGCGTGCTTTGCTGGGCGGTTCTGCCCATGGCTGTTGCCGCCACCGCGCTCGAGGCGCTCGGCGCATCCGGACGGCAGGATATTCGCGCGAAGATCTGGAACAGCGGCAACCTCATCGGCTCCGTCGTCGTCGCCTTCTTCACATGGTCCTTCAGCATTTCGGGAACGATCGGCAGCTATTTCATGGTGGAAACCGCCATCGCCGCCGCCGTGTGGATCGCGCTTCTGCGCCTGCGCCGCAATGAAGAGGTTTTCGCGCCAGCCAAATAAGAGCTGGCATAGGAGCCGATCTGGTGGCCGGCTCTCCCTAATAGAGCCCATAAGGGAAATAACGCCGGTAGATTTCTTCCAGCCTGCCGTTACGGGAAAGGGCCGCCAGCGCTTGATCGAAAGCCGGAACAAGCACGTTGTCGGGATCGACGGTCATGATGGATAGGCCTTCACCGAGAAACCTGTCGGACATGTAGGGACCGCCGTAGAGTGCGCAGCAGCCTTCGGACGCGCTTCCGGAAACCCAGAAAGGCAGACGCAGACCGTCGGCGAAAATGGCGTCTACCTTGCCTTTCTTCACCGCGTCATACATCGGTTCGTAGCCGTCGAAGCCCTCAGCCGCGGCCTTTGGAAAGAAAGCCTTCAGCATCTGTTCGTGCCGCGAGCCAGCAACCACACCCACCTTCTTTCCCGAAAGCGCATCAGCACCGGAGCCGGTGAATTTCGCCGCCTTGTTCACCGCAAGACGGGCGGGCATCAGGAGATAGGGCCGCGAGAAGGTAAAACTCTTGCGCAGGTCGGCGGTAGTGGCGAGGCCGGAAATCACAGCTTCGCCCTCGCCCAATTCCAAAGCCGCCTCCAGCTCGTCAAATGGCAGCGCCTGCACCTGGCATTTGCTTTCGACCTTCAACTGAGCGCAGATTTCACGCACCAGATCGACATGGAAACCCGCAAGCCGGCCTTCCTGATCGGTAAAATTGAAGGGCGGGAAATCGACCGACATCAGAAATCTGATGCGGGGAACGGAAGAAAGATCGCCGCCCGGAAACCGCTCCTGCGCATCGAAAAGCACCGGCATCCGGTTCCCGTCCGACAGGCCTTCTGCACGCACATCGCTAAAAAAACCAGTAAATTGTAAAGCGAAAGCTAAAGTAAATCCGAAACTTATATTCCGCGTTACATTCGTCATTCTCATCTATACTATCCGTGGCAGGAAGTTGGGCGTTACCATGACGGCGGCGGCGATGCATGGATTATTTTAGGCAATATACACGAGATTCGTTTCGCATGACGCCGGCGACACGAAAAATTGCATTTTCCCACGCCAGTGAAAATCCACTCCCAACCGCTTCCGAACAGGACCAGACCGGACAGGTCCGCTTTCTCTCTTCGCTGGGATTGGGCGGACCCTATATCGAGGCATTCGAACAGCGGGCTCTGGAAAATGGCTCAACTTTGGAGGAGGAATTGCTGGCAAGCGGTCTCGTCACGGCGGATGCCTATTTCGGCGCTTTCGCCAGATTCCTTCGGTTGCCGTTTCTCCCGGAAATCGGCCCGGATCGCGTGACGGACTTGAACGGGCTGGACACTCAGCTCTCCGAACCAAGGTTCCTGCGGCTGACACCGCTGAACGGCACGCCAACGCTGCTGATTGTGCCGGAACTGGCGCGGATGGCGTCGCTGAAAAACATGCTGGATCAGCGCCCGCGTCTTCTCGACGATTTTGCCGTGACAACCCCGCAGGCCATGCGCGGCGCAATCTGGAAAGCGGGCGAGACCCGTCGCTTGGCGGAAACCCAACAGCTGCTTTTCAACACGGCGCCACACCATTCCGCCAGGATCACGCTTCACGGCGAGCAGGGTTTTTGCAGCGGCGTTCTCCTTACCCTGCTTATTCTGTCGCTGGTGTTTTATACGGAAGCGGCATTTACGTACCTGCATGCCACCCTGACGATGCTTTACCTCTTGACCCTGCTTTTCAGGCTGTTCGCGCTCTTCCATCTATCCATGGAAAAGGACGCCACCTTGCCTCTTCGGCAGGAAAGCCAATTGCCTGTCTATACTGTTCTGGTGGCGCTTTACCGGGAGGAGGACGTCGTCGGGCAGCTCATCGGCGCATTGGAGCGTCTGGACTGGCCCAAATCCCGACTGGACATAAAGCTTGTCTGCGAGGCAGACGACGGTGCGACAATTGAGGCGATCCAGCGGATGAATCCCGGGCCGCATATAGAGGTTGTCAGGGTGCCGCCCTCCTTACCGCGCACCAAACCAAAGGCCCTGACTTACGCGCTTTCCGGCGCACGCGGCGCATTCGTTGTCATCTATGACGCCGAGGACCGGCCCCATCCGCAGCAATTGCGCGAAGCCTATAGCGCCTTCCGCAACCAACCCGACGAGCTAGCCTGCCTGCAGGCCCCGCTTATCATCAGTAATGCTTCTTTCTCCTGGCTCAGCGCGTGTTTCGCATTGGAATATTCCGCCCTCTTCCGCTGCATCTTACCTGCCCTTGCCGCACATGGCTTGCCGCTGCCGCTTGGCGGCACCTCCAATCATTTCCGGACCGCCGTGCTGCGGAAGGCTGGCGCCTGGGACCCCTATAATGTAACGGAAGACGCCGATCTCGGCCTCCGGCTGCATCGGCTGGGTTATCGTTGCGGCGTTATCCGGCGACAGACGCTGGAGGATGCGCCGACCTCACTATCCGTGTGGCTGAACCAGCGAACACGCTGGTACAAGGGCTGGCTGCAAAGCTGGCTGGTGATGACCCGTGCGCCCTTTGCGACCGCGCGCGGCATGGGATGGTTTGCCTATGTGGTCTTTCAACTGCTGATCGGAGGTATGCTTCTGTCGTCGCTGGCGCACCCCCTGCTCTTCGTTTCGCTGGCATTCATGACCATCGCTCTTCGGGAAAATGGCGCCGACCTGTTGCTCTCCTGGCAGGGTCTTCTGTTTTTTATCGATGTGCTGAATATCGTCGGAAGCTACACGATCTTCGTCCTGATGGGCCGCAGCAGAATGATCGCCTATGAAAGACGGCATGTCGGAAGGCGGTGGCTGGCAATGCCCGCATATTGGCTGATGCTGTCCATCGCGGCCTGGCGGGCCGTGGTGGAACTCAAGACCAAACCCTTTGCATGGAACAAGACGCCACACGCGCCAGCCGTCAAAAATACCTCATGATCCGGTATCTTCGATAGAACCAAAACAATCGAGATACTTGTTTCGAGTAACGGCGGCTCACGGCTCCTATCACATTGCCGCTGCCAGCAAAGCCGCCTCAGGCCTTACGTTACCGCCGTCATCGATAACGCGAGCCGTTCCTTGCCGAACAAAGCTCCTCCTTCGGCAAGGTCCTTCATTTCATCTTGAAGGCGACCGAACCGCTCTACTTGGCAACGAGCTTGTTCTTAATCAGGCCGACGATGATCTGCACGATCAGACCGCCGACACCGCCGCCAACCAGCTGGCCGGCGAGAGCGCCGATATCCACGCCACCGGCTGCCGCGTCTCCCGCCGCGCCGAGCAGCGAACCGAGCACAGTTCCGCCGCCGAGTCCGCCGATGGCGCCCGCAATCAGATTGCCGAGCGAACCAAGATCGGAGTCCTTCACTATCTTTCCGCCCGCCGTGCCACCTACCGCACCGCCGACGATCTGGGCCAATATCGAAGCAAGATCCATGTCATCCTCCTCAGTCGTTTCCCCGACCATTCGAGGAAACAAAGCCTCTTATTCATGTCTGGGCAGGTTGAACCGAACCGGCATGGCCGGCCTTCTCTTCCTCGCCGAAGATTTTCCAGATCGCGGCTCCGATGGCGCCGCCGAGGATCGGAGCGAGCCAGAACAGCCAGAGCTGCTGCAGCGCCCATCCGCCAACGAACAATGCCTGTCCCGTGGAGCGGGCCGGATTGACAGATGTGTTGGTGACCGGAATGGAAATCAGATGAATAAGGGTAAGGGCAAGACCGATGGCGATCGGCGCGAAGCCGACCGGAACCCTGCCATGTGTCGAACCCAAAATAACGATCACGAAAAACGCCGTCAGGATGACTTCGATCAGCAGCGCCGATACGAGAGAATATCCACCCGGCGAGTGTTCGCCATAACCATTGGCGGCAAAACCGCCAATGTCAGCCCCCGCCTTGCCGGTGAAGATGACATAAAGCGCCGCAGCTGCGACGATCGCCCCCAGAACCTGCCCCACGATGTAAGGCAAGAGGCTCGCCGCCGGGAATTTACCCGCAACGGTGAGGCCGACTGAAACGGCCGGATTGAAGTGACCGCCCGAAATGCCGCCTACCGCATAGGCCATGGTCAGAACCGTCAGACCGAAAGCGAAAGCGACGCCAAGGAAGCCGATGCCGAGCTCTGGAAAGGCTGCGGCAAAAACCGCACTGCCGCATCCCCCGAACACGAGCCAAAAGGTTCCCAGAAATTCCGAAAGAAGTTTGCGACTCATAACACTTCCCCTATGTTACGACCGCATCAACTATTACGTGCAATTTAATTGTAGTCAAGCTAAATCACATATTCGCTCGGTCCGCGAATGTAACGGCGGCAAGAGGCCTATTATTTGCTGGGGTGGAATTGGAGCGGGTGAAGGGAATCGAACCCTCGTATTCAGCTTGGGAAGCTGCTGCTCTACCATTGAGCTACACCCGCACCGCGCATAAGACATCGGATAGTTCGCAGCGGGTGTCAAGCACCCGCCGGGTTCGTTATTCGGCGCGGAAATGCTTGGAGAGCTTCAGTCCTTGGGCCTGATAGTTGGAGCCGAGGCCGGTTCCGTAGAGGCCTTCCGGTTTTTCCAGCATATGCTCGTAAACAAGCCGACCGACGATCTGCCCGTGTTCGAGGATGAAGGGCACTTCGTGGCTGCGCACTTCGAGCACGGCGCGGCTGCCGGTGCCGCCCGCCTGCGCATGGCCGAAGCCCGGATCGAAGAAGCCGGCGTAGTGCACACGGAATTCGCCTACCAGCGGGTCGAAGGGCGTCATTTCAGCCGCATAGAGCGGCGGAACGTGGACAGCTTCGCGCGAGACGAGGATATAGAATTCGTCCGGGTCGAGGATCAGTTCGGCGCGGCCGCGCGCGTAGAGCGGCTCCCAGAAATCGAGAACGTCATGCTGGGCCTTCTTGTCGACATCCACCACCGCCGTGTGATGTTTGCCGCGATAACCGATCAGTCCGTTTTCGCCGAAACCCTTGAGGTCGATCGAAAGCGCGATGCCGCCGCCGGTCACGTTGGGCGTGTCGCTGGCGACCAGCATTTCCGTCTCGTGCAGCTTCAGCAGTTCACTTTCGTTGAGCAGCGAATGGCCGGTGCGGAAGCGGATCTGCGACAGGCGCGAGCCGCGTCGCACGACGATCGGGAAGGTGCGCGGGCTGATTTCCAGATAGAGCGGGCCGGCATAACCCGCCGGTATCTTGTCGAATTCCTGCGCGCCGTCAGTCATGACGCGGGTGAAGATATCGAGGCGGCCGGTAGAGCTTTTCGGATTGGCCGACGCCGACATGTCCGCCGGCAGCGCGAGGCTTTCCATCAAGGGGACGATATAAACGCAGCCGGTTTCCAGCACCGCGCCCTGGGTGAGATCGATCTCGTGCAGGCTCAGACGATTGAGCTTGTCGATCACCTGGGTTCCCGGACCGGGCATGAAGCTGGCGCGCACGCGATAGGCCTTCGAGCCGAGCCTGAGATCGAGGCTGGCGGGCTGGACCTGATCAGCATCGAGATCGGCCTCGCTCTTCAGCTTGCCGCCCGCAAACAGCGCCCGGATTGCGCCATCCGCCAAAATGCCCGTGGTTCTGGTCATGGTTGTCATTCCTTTTTACGGCGACAAAACCAAAAGGAAAGCATTGACGCAAGCCGATAACGGCAGTATGGCAAGCTTATCCCGTGGTGATTTGGCCGGTCGGCTTGCAGCCACGTTAAACAAGTGGCTAAAAAGACCGGGTGCTAGGAACCGGTCTGCTTTTGCGGCCGGTTTTTTTGTTTTGAAGGGGATCACATGAGCAATAAATGGCGCCCGGCAACCCAGCTGGTTCACGGCGGTACGCTACGCTCACCGTATGGTGAAACGTCGGAAGCAATCTATCTGACCCAGGGTTTCGTCTACGAAAACTCCGAGGCCGCCGAAGCGCGCTTCAAGGGCGAAACAGACGGTTTCATCTACGCCCGCTATGCGAGCCCTACCAATGACATGTTCGAAAAACGCATGTGCCTGCTGGAAGGCGCTGAAGACGCCCGCGCGCTTGCCTCGGGCATGGCCGCCGTCACCGCCGCCATCATGTGCCAGCTACGCGCCGGCGATCACATCGTTGCCGCACGCGCCCTCTTCGGCTCCTGCCGCTGGGTGGTCGAGACGCTTGCGCCGAAATACGGCATCGAATGCACGCTGATCGACGGACGCGATCTCGGCAACTGGGAAAAGGCGATCCAGCCGAACACCAAGCTGTTCTTCCTCGAAAGCCCAACCAACCCGACGCTCGAAGTGGTTGATATTGCCGGTGTGGCGAAACTCGCCAACCAGATCGGCGCGAAAGTGGTGGTCGACAACGTCTTTGCGACGCCGCTTTTCCAGAAGCCGCTCGAACTCGGCGCGCATATCGTCGTGTATTCGGCAACCAAGCATATTGACGGTCAGGGTCGCTGCCTTGGCGGCGTGATCCTTTCCGACAAGAAATGGATCGAAGAAGAACTGCAGGATTATTTCCGCCATACCGGCCCGGCCATGTCGCCTTTCAATGCCTGGACGCTTCTGAAAGGTATCGAGACGCTGCCGCTGCGCGTCAAACAGCAGACGGCCAATGCCGGCAAAATCGCCGATTTTCTCGCGGAGAACGACAAGGTCGCCAAGGTCATCTATCCCGGCCGCGCCGATCACCCGCAGGCGGACATTATCGCCCGGCAGATGTCGGGCGGTTCGACGCTTGTGGCTTTCGAACTGAAGGGCGGCAAGGAAGCGGCCTTCAAGCTGCAGAACGCGCTTGAGATCGTGAAGATTTCAAACAATCTCGGCGACGCCAAGAGCCTCATCACCCACCCCGGCACGACGACGCACAAGAACCTCACTGACGAGGCGCGCGCCGAGCTCGGCATTTCCGGCGGCACTCTGCGCCTTTCCTGCGGCATCGAGGATACCGACGATCTCCTGGAGGATCTGGCAAAGGGTCTTGCGGCCGTTTCGGCCTGAGAATTCAATCGGCAAGTCGCCATGGCCTGACCGCGTGTCGGGCCATGGTTCGCCTGTCCAGCCCGAAAGACCGCATCAGGCAACCAATATTTACCTTTACCGTTATCCCTAACGGTGGAAAAAAGCGCATCAGGAGACGCCTCCTGCCCGTCAAGTCATTCATTTTCTTGACGATAGCCAGAGCCTATAGTGTAGGATACGGCGGCAGGCATAATATCGAGGTGTGGCGCGTATGTATCGTGCTCTGACAAGGGATATCGAGGTAACGGTCGATCCGTATTATCTCGAGGAACAATCCGACCCGGATGACGATCGTTACGTCTGGGGCTACAAAGTCGTGATCGCGAACAATTCCGATATTCCGGTCACCCTCGTCAATCGCTACTGGCACATCACCGATCAGAACGGTCAGGTGGATGAGGTCTATGGACCGGGCGTCGTGGGTGAGAAGCCGCATCTGAAACCGGGCGACAGCTACGAATATTCCTCCGGCTGCCCGCTGGATACACCTTCCGGCCTGATGTTCGGCCATTATGAAATGGAAACGGAAAATGGCGAGGTGTTCAACGTCACCATACCCGCCTTTTCGCTGGATTCACCGGGTCTGATGCGGGTTCTGAACTGACCACGCGCCCGGCAAATGAAAAAGCCGCACTCTTTATAGGGCGCGGCTTTCTATTCAGGCATTTTCAAATTCGCTGACATCGTAGCGATAGGTGGTGGAGCAGAACTCGCAGGTCACGGCGATAGCGCCGTCTTCCTCGCTCGCCTTGATCTCCTCGGCAGTGAAGCCTGACAGCACACCCTTGATCTTGTCCCGCGAGCAGCTGCAACGGTCGAAAACCGCCTGCGGATCATAGATGCGCACGCCACTCTCATGGAAAAGCCTGAAAAGCAGGCGTTCCACCGGCACCTGTGGATCGGTCAGTTCGTCGGTATCCACCGTGTTCAACAGCGTGACGGCTTCCGTCCAGGCATCGTCCTCCTGCACCTCGTGACCGCTTTCATCGCCGTCACCGCCATGCAGGTCACGCATACGCAGCCGTTCGGGCGCCTGCGGCAGGAACTGCGCGATAACGCCGCCCGCACGCCAGCCATGACGCGGCTTGCCTTCGCCATCACGGTCGAAGAACTCGGCAACGCCCAGCCGCACGCGGGTGGGAAGCTGTTCCGACTGGCGGAAATAGACGCCGGCAATGTCTTCCAGCGAGGAGCCATCGAGCGGCACAATGCCCTGATAGGGCTGCATGCCCGCACCCTGATCGATCGTGAAGGCCAGAATGCCGTTGCCGAGCAATTGCTCCGGCGAGGTTGCACCTTCCGCAACCGCCGCCGCCAGCCGTTCCTCATCGAAACGGGCATAAGCGCGCATGCTTTCCGGCGCGGTGAAATCCGCGACCAGAAGATCGACCGGACCATCGCCCTTGGTCTGAAGCGTGAGCTTGCCGGAAAATTTGAGCGAGGTGCCGATCAGCGCCGTCAGAACGGTCGCTTCCGCCAGCAGGCGGGCGACCGTCGGGGGATAGTCATGCCGCTCGAGAATGGCGTTCAACAGCGGACCCACCTGCACGGCGCGACCGCGCACATCCAGACCTTCGACCTGAAAGGGCACTACCTTATCGTCGCCAGCAAAATCGAGATCGTCCAGTTCAACCGTTACATCTGCCATGTCATACTCCTTGGCGCAGCCGTGGCGCCGCTACCGTCCAAAAGTCCGGCTTTCGAAATGTGCTTTTTTCGCTTGTCGCACAGAGACCCGGGAAGAGAAACCGCTTCCGGGGAAAAACGTGCAAATCGTGATGATGGCCCGCCAGCAAAACCGACGAGCCTCTTCGAAGTCCCACAGATGGTAATCTATACGGTCAAGTTCAAGCACCCGGCGTGACGCGTGTCAGGCCGGGCGACTGCTCATCAAATGACGCCCATGCACCATGCGATGATGGACTTCTGCGCGTGGAGGCGGTTTTCCGCCTCGTCGAAGACGACGGATTGCGGACCGTCGATCACGGCATCCGTTACTTCCTCTCCGCGATGGGCCGGCAGGCAATGCATGAACAGCGCATCTTTTTCCGCCTTGGCCATCAGAGCTTCATTGACTTGATAGGGCTGGAAAATGTTGTGGCCGCGCGCCTTGTGTTCCTGGTTCATGGACACCCAGGTATCGGTGACGACACAGTCCGCACCCGCAACGGCCTTGTCAGCGTCGTGGCACAGCATGATCTCGCCGCCATTATTGCGCGCCCAGTTCAGGAACTTGTCATGCGGTTCGGAGCCCATCGGTACGGCCATCGTCATGCGGTAACCGAAACGGGCCGAGCCTTCCACAAAGGAATGCAGGACGTTATTGCCGTCACCTGTCCAGGCAATGGTCTTGCCTTTGACTGGGCCGCGATGTTCTTCGAAGGTCATGATATCCGCCATGATCTGACAGGGGTGCGTGTCATCCGTCAGGGCGTTGATGACCGGTACCGTCGCATGTTCGGCAAGCTCCAGCAGGCGCGAATGATCCGTCGTGCGGATCATGATGGCGTCGACGTAGCGCGACAGCACCTTGGCCGTGTCACCGATCGTTTCGGCGCGACCGAGCTGCATTTCCGTACCAGAGAGGAAAAGCGTCTCGCCGCCGAGCTGGCGCATACCGACATCGAAGGAGACGCGCGTGCGGGTGGACGGCTTTTCGAAGATCATTGCCAGCATCTTGCCAGCTAGCGGCTTTTCCGCCGTTCCGGCCTTGGTGGCGGCCTTGCGTGCGCGGGCATCGTCAAGAATTGCCCGCAGATCCTGCGAGCTGACGGCCGACAGGTCGAGAAAATGTTTAGGTGAAGCCATTTCAAACTGTCCCATGCTCGCGAGCCTCGGGGAAGAGGCCCGCTATTTATTGTTTCCTCAGGCGATCTTTGCCTGTTTCACTGTCAGTGAAGCGGCGGCCGCTTCCACGCGCGCCAAGCCCTCGCGGGCCTCTTCCGCCGTGGTGACGAGCGGCGGCAAAAGACGGATGACGTTGTCGCCCGCCGGCACACCCAGCAGATGCTCGGCGCGCATGGCCTGCAACAGCTCACCCGAGGGAACCTTCGCCTTGATGCCGAGAAGCAGGCCTTCGCCGCGAATCTCCTCGATGACATCGGGATAACGATCTTTCAGCGAAGCAAGGCCCTGACGGAAAACCAGCGCGACATCACGAACCTTTTCCAGGAAGCCCTCGGAGAGGACGACATCAAGTACGGCGTTACCAACAGCCATGGCCAGCGGGTTGCCGCCATAGGTGGTGCCATGCACGCCTGCCGTCATGCCGGAAGCGGCATCCGCCGTCGCAAGGCAGGCGCCGAGCGGGAAGCCGCCGCCGATACCCTTGGCAACCGCCATAATATCCGGCGCAACACCTGTCTGCTCATAGGCAAAGAGCTTGCCCGTGCGGCCGACACCAGTCTGGACCTCGTCGAAAATCAGCAGCATGCCATGCTCATCGCAGAGCGACCGCAGCAGCTGCAGGAATTCCTTGGCTGGTGCGCGAATACCCCCCTCACCCTGAATGGGTTCGATCAGCAGCGCGGCCGTCTCGTCCGTGATAGCGGCTTTCAGCGCATCAACGTCACCGAAGGGCACCTGGTCGAAACCCTCGACCTTGGGACCGAAACCTTCGAGATATTTCTGCTGGCCGCCGGCGGCGATCGTCGCGAGCGTGCGGCCGTGGAAGGCGCCTTCGAAGGTGACGATGCGGAACTTTTCCGGATGCCCCTTGGAATAATGATAACGGCGCGCCGTCTTGATCGCGCATTCCAG
This sequence comes from Agrobacterium salinitolerans, assembly GCF_027498475.1. Lineage (NCBI taxonomy): Bacteria > Pseudomonadati > Pseudomonadota > Alphaproteobacteria > Hyphomicrobiales > Rhizobiaceae > Agrobacterium > Agrobacterium salinitolerans. The sequence goes on from NZ_JAPZLN010000001.1 coordinate 390,048, forward strand.
CGCTTCCGCGCCGGAATTGGTGAAGAAGACCTTGTCTGCGAATGTCGCTTCCGTCAGGCGCTTTGCAAGCTTTTCCTGGCCCGGCACTTCATAAAGGTTAGAGACGTGCCAGACCTTCTCGGCCTGGGTCTTGATCGCCTCCACGAGGTGCGGGTGGGCGTGACCCAGTGAATTGACCGCAACGCCGGCCGCAAAATCCAGATATCGTTCGCCGCTTTCCGTGAACAGCCAGACGCCCTCGCCTCGCTCGAAGCGCAGGGGGGCTCTTGCAAACGTATCGAACAATGGCGCGGCGGCTTCGGCCATGGCTGTATCACTCCTTGCGCGGTTGCGCTGTCAGACAGTTGTCAATAGGCTTTCGGGGTTATCCCTCGCCTGAAAATCAAAAATGCCGCCTCGCGGCGGCAGGGGCACTATTGTCACTTCGCCTGCCGATGTCAACAAAAGTCCGCGTTTCTCGGGCGTCTCAAGCCCTAGTAGGTGGCGGTGGATGAGGCCCAAGGTGTTGCCTTTCAGACTCAACTCGCCAGCAAGTTGGGGAAAACCGGAAAATCGATTCGAGATGATTCCCACGACTCTTGCCACGGAGTCTGCGTGGCACTAGGTTAATCGCTAATTACTAGACTGCATTGCGGCGGAACTAGTCACCGAAAATCAGGCAGAAACCACGCTCGCGGCACGCCCGCGAGGCGGAGATGGATTCTGCCGACATTATACGCGACGAGCGGAGAAGCGGCATGAACTGGACAGACGAACGGGTCGAAAAACTCAAGAAATTGTGGTCCGAGGGACTTAGCGCCAGCCAGATAGCAGCGCAGCTGGGCGGTGTCAGCCGTAATGCCGTCATCGGCAAGGTCCACCGTCTCAACCTGCCGGGTCGCGTCAAGGCCGGCGGCCCGGTCACTTCGGCGCGTTCCGCGCCCAAGCGCGCCGCCGCTCCTGCCCCGCGCGCGACGAATTTCGCGGGCCGTGTCGGCACAGCGCCTGCTCGGGTTCTGACCCGTTCCAACGCAGCAACGGCTCTTCAGGAAGAGATCGGCATCGAGACCGCGGAAGTCCTCGATTACGTTCCTTCCAGAAACGTCGTCACCCCGATTTCCCGTCGCCTGACGTTGACGGAACTGACGGAGCGCACCTGCAAGTGGCCGGTCGGCGATCCCTTGAAAGACGATTTCCATTTCTGCGGTTGTGAAGCGCTGGAATCGTCACCCTATTGCAAGTTCCATGCGAAACTCGCCTACCAGCCGGTAAGCGAACGTCGCAAAGCTTGAGTGTTGCGGCACGCATTCGACACTCAAAAACTACGGGCCTTCGGGCCCGTTTTTTTATGGCAAAACTCAAGGCGGTCCCGGAATGGGCGCACGCTGTTTGAGAGGCGCTCCCAATTCCTCTTCTTCCGCCTTCTGCGGATGTAAAATCGCGACACGCCCTTGCGGCAAATACTTTGAGTTCGTCGGCGACGTGCCGCGCCATCCCTCCTGTCTGGTTTCACCGCGCAATCCGACTCTCAGCAGACCGTCTGTCGCCTTCAAAAACAACAAGGACACGCGTTGGGGAAGGTTCGAATTCAGAAGGCCCGCCACCATCCCGGCTGCGGGCCTTCTGAATTTTGGGAATTTTTCCCGAGTGAAACCATCGGTTTCGGTTTCCTCAGGCTTCCATTGAATATCCGGCGCCGCGCACGGTGCGGATGACATCTTGCATATGCGAAAAATTGAGCGCCTTGCGCAGACGTCCGACATGCACGTCGACGGTGCGTTCGTCCACATAGATATCGTGACCCCAGACGCCATCCAGCAATTGTGAGCGGGAAAACACCCGGCCGGGAGAGGTCATCAGGAATTCCAGCAGGCGGAACTCCGTTGGGCCGAGGCGCACTTCGCGGCTCTTGCGGTGAACGCGATGGGTCTCGCGATCCAGTTCGATATCGCCGCATTTCAGCACCGAAGACAGAACCTCGGGGCGAGCCCGGCGCAGCATGGCCTTGACCCGGGCCATGAGTTCCGGTGTCGAGAACGGCTTGACGACATAATCGTCGGCGCCGGTGGCGAGGCCGCGAACCCTTTCGCTTTCCTCACCGCGCGCCGTCAGCATGATGATGGGCAGGCGTTCGGTTTCCGGCCGCATTCTGAGCCGACGGCACAGTTCGATACCGGAAACGCCGGGAAGCATCCAATCCAGGATAAGAAGGTCTGGAATACGTTCCTGCAGCCGAATTTCGGCCTCGTCTCCACGGGGTATCGTGTCGACGTCATATCCCTCAGCCTCGAGATTGTAACGAAGCAGCACGCTCAGCGCTTCCTCATCTTCCACAACTGCAATCTTGGGCACCATATACTAACTCCGCAAGCCGCTGCCTGTCTGTTACTCGGTCACCGAACCGAGCGTGTTGGAACTGTCATCCTTAGGACGCTCGCCTTCCGGCTGGCTGCCGGTGGTCATGTAATAGATCGTCTCGGCGATATTGGTGGCGTGGTCGCCGATACGCTCGATGTTCTTGGCGCAGAACAGAAGATGCGTGCAGGTAGTGATGTTGCGCGGATCTTCCATCATGTAGGTCAAAAGCTCACGGAAGAGCGACGTGTACATGGCGTCGATTTCCTCGTCGCGCTCGCGGATGGCATTTGCCTTCTCCGCCGAACGTGTCGAATAGACGTCGAGGACTTCCTTGAGCTGTACCAGCGCCAGTTCCGAGAGGTGTTCGATGCCACGGGCGAGCTTGCGCGGCACGCCGGTGCCGGCAACCGCGATGACACGCTTGGCAGTATTCTTACCGAGGTCGCCAACGCGTTCGAGGTCCGCTGCAATACGTAGCGTGCCGATGATCTCGCGAAGGTCTGCAGCCATCGGCTGGCGCCTGGCGATGGTGACGATGGCCTTGTCGCCGATCTCACGCTCGGAATGATCGAGGATCGCGTCGTCGGAAATGACCTTCTGGGCGAGTGCGGCGTCGGAGTTGACGAGCGCACGCACGGCATCGGCGCACATCTGTTCCGCCAGACCGCCCATTTCGGCGATACGGCGCGTCAGGAATTTCAGTTCGTCGTCATATGCCGACAGAATATGCGAATGGGTCGTTGTCTGTGTCATGGTCTAGTCCTCCGGCTTGGCCTGCATGCGCGTGCCCGGAAGCGGGCACGGCAGAGGCACCAGTCTTGTTCGGTTTCGATAAAGCGCCGGCCGGGATCAGCCGAAGCGGCCCATGATGTAATCCTGCGTGCGCTGGTCGTCCGGATTGGTGAACATCTTGTCGGTTTCGTTTTCCTCGACAAGGTGACCAAGGTGGAACATGGCCGTGCGCTGGGAAACACGCGCCGCCTGCTGCATGGAGTGCGTGACGATGACGATGGTGTAATTGGTGCGCAGCTCGTGGATCAGTTCCTCGACCTTTGCGGTCGCGATAGGGTCGAGCGCCGAGCAGGGTTCGTCCATCAGGATCACTTCCGGGCTGACGGCAACCGCGCGGGCGATACACAGGCGCTGTTGCTGACCGCCGGAAAGACCCGTGCCGGATTCCTGCAGGCGATCCTTCACTTCGTTCCAGAGGCCGGCCTTCTGCAGGCTCTGCTCGACGATCTGGTCCATATCCGCCTTGTTGCGGGCGAGACCATGGATGCGCGGACCGTAGGAAATGTTTTCGTAGATCGACTTCGGGAAAGGGTTCGGCTTCTGAAACACCATGCCGACGCGGGCGCGCAATTCCACGACATCGATTGCCTGATCGTAGATATCGTCGGTGTCGAGCGTGATTTTTCCGGTCACCCGGCAACCGTCGATCGTATCGTTCATGCGGTTCAGGGTGCGCAGGAAGGTGGATTTACCGCAGCCAGACGGGCCGATCAGCGCCGTCACCGTATTTTCGCGAACATTCAGGTTCACGTCGTAGAGCGCACGCTTTTCGCCGTAATAAACCGAAACGTCCTTGCCGATCATCTTGTATGAGACTTCATTCATTTTCTTGTCCAGCGCCTTTTCAACTGCTGCTTCCGACAACATGTTCATTGCTCAATCTCCCTCTACCAGCGCCGTTCGAAGCGGCGACGCAACAGGATTGCGCCAACATTCATGACAATGAGGAACAAAAGCAGGATGATGATAGCGCCGGATGTCCTTTCGACAAAGGCACGCTCGGCTTCGTTCGCCCACATGTAAATCTGCACCGGCAGGGCCGTGGACGGATCCATCGGCGTTGTCGGGTAATTCGCGACGAATGCCACCATGCCGATCAGGAGCAGCGGCGCCGTTTCGCCCAGCGCGTGGGCGAGACCGATGATGGTGCCGGTGAGGATGCCGGGCATGGCGAGCGGCAGCACATGGTGGAAGATCGTCTGCATCTTGGAAGCGCCGAGGCCGAGGGCGGCGGCGCGGATAGACGGCGGCACGGCCTTCAGGGCAGCGCGCGTCGCAATGATGATCGTCGGCAGGGTCATCAGCGTCAGGACGAGGCCGCCGACCAGCGAGGCCGAGCGCGGAAAGCCCATGAAGTTGATGAAGACCGAGAGGCCGAGCAGACCGTAAACAATCGAAGGAACGGCCGCGAGATTGTTGATATTCACCTCGATAAGATCCGTCAGACGGTTCTTCGGGGCGAATTCCTCGAGATAGATGGAGGCCGCGACGCCGATCGGCAATGACAGCACCAGCACGATCAGCATCATGTAGAAGGAGCCGATCAGCGCCACACCCACACCCGCTGCTTCCGGACGGCTCGACGCGCCGTTGAAGAAGATGCCGGTATTGAAATGTTTGCCGAGCTGGCCGCTTTCGGCGAGCTGGTTCATCCAGCCGAGCTGCTGGTTAGAGATGCGGCGATTGGCTTCATCCGCCGTCAGATCGACCTGGCCCTTGAAGGCGCTGTCGACATCCCCCGAAGCGAGAAGCGTGACGGTGCGCGTGGTGCCGATAACGGCGGGATCGGCAACGACGATGTCGCGAAGCTGCGTGCGCACGCTGTCGGAAATCAGCAGGCTGACGGCGCGTAGGCCGGCGCGGTCCGTCGGCGCAACACCAAGAACCTTGGCGACCGCATCGCGGGCGACGACGGGATAATTGGCCGTCATCAGCTTTGTCGGGTTTGTGGCGCGTTCATTCTTCGGATCGATGATCTGTTCGGAAAACTCGACCGGAACGGTGATCATCGTCTGCTGGAAAGCGGTGTAACCCTTGGAGAAAACCGACCAGAGCAGCAGGAAGAGGAAGATGAGGCCGAAGGAGATCGCCGCGATGCCGTAGGCGCGGAAGCGGCGTTCGGCGGCATAACGGCGCTTGATGCCGATATCACGGCGCGTGGCCCTGTTGACGGCGCTCGCGCCGGCTGCGGGAGAAACGATGTCGGTCATTCATATTGCTCCCGGTATTTGCGCACGATGTAAAGCGCGTAGATATTCAGGCAAAGCGTGATGGCGAAAAGCGTGATGCCGAGCGCGAAGGCGACCAGCGTCTGCGGCGAGGTGAATTCGAGGTCGCCGGTGAGCTGGCTGACAATCTTGACGGTGACGGTGGTCATCGGCTCGAAGGGGTTGAGCTGAAGACGGGCCGCCACGCCGGCGGCCAGAACCACGATCATGGTTTCGCCGATGGCGCGCGAAGCCGTCATCAGCACGGCGCCGACGATGCCGGGAAGAGCGGCCGGAATAATGACCCTCTTGATCGTTTCGGAACGCGTGGCGCCAAGACCGAGCGAACCGTCACGCAGCGAGCGCGGCACGGCGGTGATGATATCGTCCGACAGCGACGACACATACGGGATCAGCATGATACCCATGACGAAGCCGGCGGTGATGACGCTCTGCGCCTGGATGAAATTGGCGTAGTCGCCCGTCGCCAGACCATTGATCTGCGTGGAGATGTCTCTGAGGAAAGGACCGACCGTCGTCAGCGCGAAGAAACCGTAGACGATGGTGGGAATGCCGGCGAGCACTTCAAGCAGCGGCTTTGCCATGGAGCGGAAACGCGGCGAGGCATATTCCGCCATGTAGATCGCCGAGAAGAGACCGACCGGAACCGCAACCAGCATGGCGACGAAACCGATATAAAGCGTGCCGGCGAGCAGCGGGATTAGGCCGAACTGGCCGGCGGAGTCTGTGGCACCCGCCGCAGCAAAACGCGGATCCCAGACCGTTCCAAAAAAGAACTGGTGCGCCGGCACCATGGTAAAGAACTGGATCGCCTCGGTCAGCATCGAAAAGACGATGCCGATGGTCGTGAGAATGGCGATGGACGAAGCGACGAGCAGGGCCGCGAGAATGACTTTCTCGACCTTGTTGCGCGCCCGGAAACGCGGCGCGATCGCACGCAGCGCATAGGCGGCGCCACCGAATGCGGCCAGCAGGACGATGGCGATCATCGCGATGCGGCTGGTGGCGGTCATGCTGTTGAGCGTGTGGGCGGCATCGATCATGAAACGCTCGGGATCACCGGCGATTGCAACACCCTTGGAAGCCAGAAGCGGCCGGACCGCGGCCGTATCCGCCTCGACCTGCGCGGTTTCCTCCGGCGTCAGCCGCTGCAGGCCACGGGCGATGGAGGTCACCATGCCGTAGGTCAGGCTCTGCTGCGCTTCGGACTGCGCGCGCACATCCTCGGGAAAATCGCCGCGCACCGCCGAAGTGACGAGCAACGGGCTGACAATGAGCCAGGCGCAGAGAATGAACGCCGCGGGCAGCACCGCCCAGACGACCGCGTAAGAGCCGTGATAACCGGCACGGGAATGCATGTTGGACGGGCGACCGCCAGACAGGGCGACGGCGCGCCGGCTGCCGAGCAGATAGCTGCCGATGCCGATGAGCGCCAGTAGCAGCAAAAGGATCGATGTGTTCATTAGAGTTCCCTCGGCGTGCCTCAAGGGCACGGTGCGATATCGGGCAAATCAAAAAGTCATCAAAACGAGACCGCTGGACCATGCCGTGATGCCTGCCGCCTGACTGTATCATCGTCTGGCAAGCGTCAAGGTTGATACATCCTATCCATCTGAAATCCATCGACAATCATGTGGATGGCGATGAATGGGAACTATCAACCGCGGACGACGGCCCCAGCGAGGCTGAATGAGGGGCACAGCAAAGCCGCGCCCCTCCTTCTTCATTACATCGTGGAGCCGGCCGAGAACTTCGAGCGGATTTCTTCACGCTCTGCGTCGGGGGCGGCAACCAGGCCGTAGTTGGCGAGCGGGGAATCCGGGCCGATCATCTCGTCGGACGTGAAGAACTCGACATATTCCTTAAGACCCGGGATAACGCCCAGGTGAGCCTTCTTCACGTAGAAGAACAGCGGGCGCGAAACCGGGTACTTGCCGCTGGCAACGGTTTCGGTGGACGGAACGACGCCCGAAACGGTCGCAACCTTCAGACGGTCAGCGTTGTTTTCATAGAAAGCGAGGCCGAAAACGCCGAGGCCGGTCTTGTTGGCGTCGATACGAGCGAGCGTTTCGGTGTAGTCGCCGTCGATATCGACAGCTGCGCCGTCCTTGCGAACTGCAACGCACTTTGCAGCGGCCTGCTTGGCGTCGGTGATGAGCGTCTTGATGACGTCGGTGGCGCCGGCTTCCTTGCAGCCGTCAGCCATGATCTTCTCTTCGAAGACTTCGCGCGTGCCGTGCTTGGAGCCCGGGATGTAAGCGGCGATAGCGACGTCAGGCAGTTCCTTGTTGATTTCCGACCACTTCTTGTAGGGGTTGGCAACGAGCTTGCCGTCCTTGACGACTTCAGCGGCGAGCGCAAGGTAAAGATCCTTCGGCTCCAGCTTGATGTCCTTGTTGGAAGCGTCCATCGCAAAAACGATACCGTCGTAACCGATCTTCACTTCCTGAACGTCGGTAACACCAGCAGCCTTACAGGCGGCCAGTTCGTCGGCCTTGATCTTGCGCGAAGCGTTTGCGATGTCGATGGTGCCTTCGCCGACGCCGGAGCAGAACGCCTTCAGACCGCCGCCCGTGCCGCCGGACTCAACAACCGGAGCCTTGAAGTTCGGGAAGGTTTCGGCAAAGGTCTCGGCAACAATCTTGGCGTAGGGCAGAACCGTGGAGGAACCGGCAACCTGGATCTGGTCGCGAGCAGCGGCGGCGCCAGCGAAGGCGACAGAAGCCACCAGAGCTGCTGCGGAAAATTTAACGATGTTCATTTGTCTCTCCCGTCGTGGGCTTTGTTGTGGACGCAGCCGATAGCGACACTCGCTCTTAGCTTGCGCTCGGCGACCTTTTCTTAACCACCGTAGCCACTTCCTTTTATGTCACTTTGACGAAAGATTTGTGACAATTTAAACTATTGATTTTATTTATAAATATTTACCACATCAAAAACAGATGCATATTTTATGTCAAAATCTGACCGTGAAGTCCGTGCCGCTGCCCAATTCCGATTTAATGATGAGGCGGGCGCGATGGCGGGTGAGGATGTGCTTGACGATGGCAAGGCCGAGACCCGTGCCCTTTTTCGACCGGCTGTCGGCGACGCTGACACGATAAAAACGCTCTGTCAGGCGGGGCACGTGTTCGGCGGGAATGCCTGGCCCCTTGTCGATGACGCTCACCTCCACAGGTTTGCCGGGTTCGGCCCGCAACCAGACATCCACGACCTTGCCTTCCTGGCCGTATTTGCAAGCATTTTCAACGAGATTCTGGAACACCTGCACCAGTTCGTCGCGATCTCCCTGCACTTCCGCCGGCCGGTCCGGCAGGTGCAGCGTGATGGTCACCTCAAGCTCGTCGGCAAGCGGCAGCAACGTATCGCGCACATGGCCGATGACGGGAACGAGATCGACCCTCTGGTCCGGCGCGATATTTGCACGCAGTTCCAGCCGCGAAAGGGACATGAGATCGTCCACCAGCCGGCTCATGCGGGTTGCCTGATCCAGCATGATGGCGAGGAAACGTTCCTGCGCCTTGGGGTCGTTGCGCGCCGGCCCCTGCATGGTTTCGATAAAACCGCGCAGAGAGGCAAGCGGCGTGCGCAATTCATGGCTCGCATTGGCGACGAAATCGCTGCGCATACGGTCGATGCGGCGAAGCTCCGAGACGTCGCGGAAGGACAGGATGTAAAATGGCGGGCCTACTCCCTCACCCACATCCGCACGGGCGATGCGGACGATGAAGACCCGTTCGGAAGGGAAGCGCTCCGAATGTTCGACCTGATTGGGCTGGCCGGTGGTGATGGTTTCGCGAATGACATCCAAAAGGCCGGGAGAGCGCAACCGGGCGGAAATATGCGCGCCGGCAGGCAACTGGCCGAAGGCGCGCTCGGCCGCGCCGTTCTGGAACAGCACGCTGGCGTTCCTGTCGAGCATGAAAACGGGCGTGTCCAGAACCGCGAGCCCCGCCCTTACGCCGGAAATGACGTTTTCGCCGGGCACTTCTTGTTCATCCGTCTCGGCAGCCGGACTTCCGTCCTTTGCGGAATCTGGCACCGGGCCCTCCCGGCCGGTGAGGAGGGCAATAACGGCGCAAAGCCACAGGGCGGCGGGCATATAGGGCGTGTTAAGCTCGGCAACGGCCACGATGGCGAGCATACTGACGATGAGAAGGGGCAACCAGTTCCGGCCGAGCTTCTTTCCCAAACGCCTTAATCCACCATCGCCTTCCATGACTGCCATTTAAGCCTGCTCTTTCCACTTTCATCTGACAGCGCATCGAAATCTCATAGGCCAGCTTCATGACAGAGATTCATCACCGCGCATTTTCCACAACGTATATGCGCGAAATCGACGCCGCAATTGCCCTCGCCGCCGCGGGCCGGTCAAGCGGTTCTGTTTCACTTGAATTCTGGCAACGGATGTGAACTCATTGGCGTTGAGTTGCCTTTACACAACAACGGCCGGAGGAAACCATGGGCGAAGAAACGAAGAAGCGGACGGTCGATATCACCGTAGACGGCAAACTGCGCAGCTTCGACATCGACGATCCCGTTCTTCCTGACTGGGTTGAGGAAAAGAAACTTTCCGCCGGCAACTTTCCCTACGACAAGAAGATGAAGAGGGAGGACTACGACACCACTCTCGAGGCGCTGCAGGTGGAGCTTGTCAAGGTGCAGTTCTGGCTGCAGACCACCGGCAAAAGGGTGATGGCGGTTTTCGAGGGCCGTGATGCGGCGGGAAAGGGCGGCGCGATCTTCGCGGCGAGGGCCTATCTCAATCCCCGCTATGCGCGCGTGGTGGCGCTGACCAAGCCGACGGAAACCGAACGCGGCCAATGGTATTTCCAGCGCTATATCTCGCATTTTCCGACCGCCGGCGAATTCGTTCTCTTTGACCGCTCCTGGTATAACCGCGCCGGGGTCGAGCCGGTCATGGGGTTCTGCACGCCGGAGGAACACAAACGCTTCCTCAAGGAAACGCCGCGCCTGGAAAAGATGCTGGTCCACGACGATGTTCATCTGTTCAAATTCTGGCTCGATATCGGCCGCGAAACGCAGATCGAGCGCTTTCATGACCGCCGCCACAGCCCGCTGAAATGCTGGAAGCTTTCGGATATGGATATAGCGGCGCTGACGAAATGGGACGACTACACGCAAAAACGCGACGAAATGCTGGCAAATACCCACACCGACGACGCCCCCTGGACGGTGGTGCGCGCCAACGACAAGCGCCGCGCACGGGTGAACCTCATCCGCCACATCCTTCTGGCGCTCGATTATGAGGGGAAGGACAAAAAGGCGATCGGCGAAATCGACAACAAGATTGTGGGATCGGGGCCGGATTTTATCAAATAGGACCCAAAACGCTGACAGGCGCCTCCTTTCGAGACGCCTGTTTTTCTCTTACTGGCCCGGCAGAATGCGCACAGAATAAAGATTAACCGGGCGGCCGCTGCCATCGATATCGCTGTTGATGAAGATCTTGCCCGGCGCATTGGGGGCGAGAGATCTTTCGAATGTCGTATTTAGCAGCATGTCCGCGCGCTCGGCCGTGGCGGTGAAGCGGTGGCGGGAGCAATCGCCCAATGTCGCGAAATCACAGGCAACGGAAACCTGGGTCTGCCGGTCGCTGGAGGATTGCAGCGTGATCGAAATGGTCGAGGACTTGCCCGCCATATCCCGCATCACCTCCACCGGAACCTCGACGCTGACGGCGCCATCCTGCGAGACACTCCTCGAGGTCAGCTTTATCGCCTTGCCGGCGGGTGTGGCGATGTTTTCCACATTGGCGCGCGGGCCGGCCGAAACACCGGAACCGCCACGCTCCGCGTTGAAGATTTCCACCCAGTCATCGGAAAAACCACGGCCGGCGGAAAGGCGCGGCGCGGGCTCCGTCCCGTTGAAATCCTCCGCCTGCACCTGCGCCGGCGGATTGGGCACGCTGGTATCGCGCTGCTCCGGCGAGAGCAGGAGGCCAGAGGAATAAACCCACCAGGCGCCGAAACCGATGAAGGCCAGAAGCGTCACGTAGATGAAAAGCCGGGCGAAAAGCCCCCGGCGTTTGCGGCGGCCCACCGCGCCTTCCGGGCGGAAGGCAAGCGAAGAATCGCTGGCGCGGGAGCCTCTCTTCGGCGGCTTTCCATTGCGCTGTCCCGCATTCAACGGCGCCGGAGCGACGGCAGCACCCGGTCGAACATCTCGCGTTTCACCACGCAGTTCCGGCTCAACACCCAAATCGCCGTGGTGAGGCGTCTGCGAAACGGGATCGACCGCGTGATCATCCTGTGCCGGACTTTCCGCTACTGGCGGACGCAATTGCTGTTCCACCATATCCAGAAGCCGGTTGCGCTCTTCATTCTCGATCTGGTGGATCAGCCCTTCAAGCCGCTGGCGCTGCTGGGCGACAAGCTGCGGATCGTCTATGCCCTGCTTGCGCAGGCCCGCTTCCAGCGCCTGACGGGAAGATTGATAAATCCGCGCACGAACTTCGGCGTTCGATCTGTCCGATTTTTCCAGAGCATTTCTGATTGCCGTTTCCAGTCCGCTCACGACCGATCCTTGTTCTATTGCGCTTTGCAAAAATATGCGGCGCTGCGCCATGGGTTCACGATTCGGTAACGGCTATACCGCCCCTCCGCAAGCTTCGTTTATGATAAAGACCGGATTGATTTCAGGAAAATCGATCCATTGTGGCGCTACGAACGCAGATTCGAGAGGCGAATGCCGTGCTGTTTTCGCTTTCAATCTGCTGCTGAACGCGATATTGACTTACGTGCGCGTAAACGTAATTCATGGGAGGAGACATGCTACCGTCCGTGCTGAAAGACAATCTGCGTCTTCCGGTCATAGCATCACCGCTATTCATCATTTCACATCCGCAACTGACGCTGGCGCAATGCAAGGCCGGCGTCATCGGCGCTTTCCCGGCACTCAATGCGCGGCCTGAAAGCCAGCTTGACGAATGGCTGGCAATGATTACCGAGGAGCTTGAGGCTCATAACCGGGCCAATCCCGAGCGCCCGGCAGCACCCTTCGCGGTCAACCAGATCGTGCACATGTCCAATCGCCGGCTGGAACATGACCTCAGCCTTTGCGTGAAATACAAGGTGCCGGTGGTGATTTCCTCACTTGGCGCGGTGCCGGAGGTCAATGCGGCCGTGCATTCCTATGGCGGTATCGTGCTCCATGACGTCATCAACGACCGCCATGCCCGCTCCGCCATTCGCAAGGGTGCGGATGGGCTTATCGCGGTGGCGACGGGTGCCGGCGGACATGCGGGCACGCTTTCACCCTTCGCCCTCGTTCAGGAAATCCGCGAATGGTTCGACGGCCCGCTGCTGCTGGCCGGCGCCATCGCCAATGGCGGCTCCATTCTCGCGGCGCAGGCCATGGGCGCGGATATGGCCTATATCGGCTCCCCTTTCATCGCCACCGAGGAAGCGCGCGCATCCGAAGGCTACAAGCAGGCGATTGTGGAAGCGCAGGCCAAGGATATCGTCTATTCGAACTATTTCACGGGTGTGCATGGCAACTACCTGAAAAGCTCGATCGTCGCCTCGGGCATGGACCCCGACAATCTGCCCGAAGCCGATCCTTCAAAAATGGACTTCGAAACAGTCTCCGGCGGCGCCAAGGCCTGGAAAGATATCTGGGGCGCGGGGCAAGGAATCGGCGCCGTCAAGGCGGTGGAACCGGTGGCGGTGCTCGTCGATCGCTTGGCAAATGAATATGAAACGGCCAAAAAGCGCATCTGCGGGAAAGGCTGAAGTCTCGGGCGGACAATGGACAGGCAAAGCTTTTTGCGGAAATTTCAAAACCAGCACATTCAAGGCTTGAAATCCGTGAACATTGCCTGTATCAGCCCGCCATGAAGCTGATCCGCAACAAGCGGGTCAAAATCGGGCCGCTTTAGCTCAGTTGGTAGAGCACGTCATTCGTAATGACGGGGTCACGTGTTCGAGTCACGTAAGCGGCACCATTTCTTCCTTCCAAGGAGTGATCATTACTCGATCAACGCGTCCATGCGATTGATCTTCGCATTGCAACGACCTTGCCGGTCAGAGCGAGATTTGAAACCAAATTGCGGTTATACACGTTGACTGGCCAGTGATCACAAACTGGAAAGCCAATCCTCGTGGACGTCATTCGTATTCTCATCGCCATCATCCTCCCGCCCGTCGGCGTATTTCTTCAGGTCGGGCTCGGCCTGCATTTCTGGCTGAATATTCTTCTGACGCTTTGCGGTTATGTTCCCGGCATCATCCACGCGATCTGGGTGATCCTGCGGAGATGACACCCGCGCTCATCGGCGATCGGACGTCCGCAACATTTTAGTACGTGATTAAATTCTTATTGGATGTTGGAACTTCGTCTTCTCCTTCACGTTATGGTGATGACACCAGCCAAGGAGAAAATCATGAACCAGATCATTTACATCGTCGGCCTCGTCGTCATCGTTCTGGCGATCCTTTCGTTTTTCGGCTTCCGCTGATCCCCGTTGTCAATTCGCTTGCTTGCGCATATCCTAAGTGACAGTGACACACGGCTGCGTTCATGGGTTGCTTTGCTGTCGGGTGTATTTCGGGATCGCGTTGCTCTGGGAGGTGCACGATGAAGAACGAGAGATGGACAGAACCTGTCGAGGTCAACCTTGAGGCGAAGGGCAAGAGTGTCATCGCCGGCCCCTTCGAAGCGCTGACATTGTTGACGGAAGGCTGGCCCAGGATTGGCGGATTGAGCTTCGTGAAAGCCAGAAGCGCCTGCCGTGCCGCCCTTGACGGACGAAAATCGCCCGAAGAAGCGCGCAAATGCTTCACCGATGCGGTTTCCGAGATGCAGAAAAATCCGCATTGATGCACCCAAAAGAAAACGGCTCCTGGAAAGGAGCCGTTCTTTTGTTTGCGACGCTTTCGATGATTAAACAGTCGGAAGCGCATTCTCCTTGGACCTTACATCCAATATGGTGCGACGCCATAATAGTCATAGACCTTACGGTCCCTGGCGTTTAGCAGTTCGTTATCATCGAGATTGGCGAAGTGAGGCGCATTTTCGATCTTTTCCTTGGTGAGGTCGATACGATAGCCGTCGAGTTCTTCGTCGTAATGCAGCTTTTCCCACGGCAGCGGATAATAATCGTCGCCGATGCCGAGGAAGCCGCCGAAGCTCAACACCGCATAGGCGACGCGCCCGCCGCGCTTTTCGAGAATGATGCGCTGTATCGAGCCGATATGCTTGCTGTCGGCTCCATAGACACGGGTGCCTTCCACCTTGTCGCTGGCGATCAGGCTCGGCGTATCCTTGACATAGGGGTCCTGTCCGACGCGGGGTTCCTGATGCAACATGATAGTTTCCTCCATCGATTTCTTCGTTGGTGTCACGCCTGGTAAACCCCGGCACCCGGCAAATCGTTCCGAAGAGTTTCCGGCTTCGTGACCGGATTTTTTTGAAGGAGGAGGGAACGAAACGGCGCCTATTGGCGGATTTTCTGCCAGACGGAAGGGGAAACGCCGACCATCTTGCGGAAGACGCGGGAAAAATGCGCCTGATCCGAAAAACCGGCGGCAATCGCGATATCGGTCAGCGCCATGTCCGGCCGCATCATCAGTTCCTTGACGCGATCGATGCGTGCCTGCATCTGCCATTGGTGCGGCGGTACACCGGTGGAAGCCTTGAAGGCGTGGCTGAAATGGGCTTGCGACAGGTTGGTGAGTTCCGCAAGTTCCTCCAGCCGGATCGACCGCAGGCAATGTTCACGGATATAATCGGTCGCGGCCCGCAATTGCCAGGCGGCAAGCTTGCTGCGTTTCCTGACCGGCTCCCTTTTCACCTTCAGGAAGTCCGTCAAGAGCGCCAGCACGAGGCTTTCGCCGTAGAGGTCATGCAGCGGATCGGGACTATCGCATTCGGCGGCGATCAGCCGGGCGAGCGCCAGCAGGCGTTCATCCTCGAACATCAGATGCGGGTCGAGCAGGCTGTGCGGATCGAAGCCCTGCGCCAACCGGGCGCCCAGCAATCCCGCATCGAAATGCAGATCGAGATGGCGCACGAAGGAGACATTGCTGAGTTCGGCGTGCACATCGAGATCGGCGGGCACGAAGGAAATCCGGTTCGCCCTGGACGAGCCGTAAGTGTCGCGGCGGCAGCGGTTCATCATGAAACGGCTGTCATCCGTCCCGTCCATATCCAGCAGGAAAACGAAACGCGGATCCTTGCCGACATAACGGCCGCCCGCCTTCGGGGCACAACGCACATCCCAGAGATCGGCGACGACGCCGTTCCACACCCGCGAACGCGGCCCGCCGATAACAGCGAAACCCTCGATCTCATTTTCCATCCGCACGCGGAAAGCCATGGCCTCTCGATCCCGCAGGGCGCCATGGCGCCACTATAAACATGATAAATCTATTCATGTTTATAGTGGCAAACTGCTTACCCCGCAACTGCCGGGCTTCGGCCAAGCATTACCACTTCTTGGAAAGCTTGAAGGTGACGGTGCGGCTATCGCCCCAGCCGCAAACGGAGACGCCGGCGCAGCTTTTCACATATTCCTTGTCGAAGACATTGGCGACGTTGACTGAGGCCGTCCAGTCGTTCTTCTCATAGCGGATCGCGGCATCAAAGACCGCAGCGTCTGGAACACGCAGCGTATTTGCCTCATCCGCCCAGGATTTACCCTGATACCGTACGCCGCCGCCGAGGCTCAGCCCATCGAGTGCATCATTGGTGAAGGTATAGTCCAGCCACAGCGAGGCGGTTTGGGTGGGCACGATCCAGGGCGATTTGCCGATAAGGTTCGGGTTGGCATCGCGGGTAATCTCGAGATCCGTATAGGAATAGGAGGCGAGCGCCTTCCAGTTCTCGCTGAGATTGGCTTTGGCCTCCAGCTCAAAGCCAGTGGATTCCACCTGCCCGAACTGACCGCTCGTGGTTATGCCGCCGGCGGTATAGGACACGATGGCATTGTCCTTGACCAGCTTGAAGACGGAGGCCGTGATGCTGCCGTCGAAGAAGCTCGGCTCGTATTTGATGCCGGCTTCGAACTGATGCCCTTCCTCCGGGGACGCCGGGGTGCCGTCGGCAAGCGTATCGATCAGCGGATTGAAGAAGGTGGCGGCCGAGATATAAGGGGTCAGACCATTATCGAATTCATAGGCCAGACCGGCACGTCCGCTCAGCGCGTCGTCATTGGAGCGGCGGGAAACACCCGCCGGCAGCCTGTTGTTCAGTTCCGTATCGACATAATCATAACGGCCATTCAGCGTGACCAGCCAGCCATCGCCAAACCGCAACTGATCCTGGGCATAGATGCCGATCTGCTGCTGGGTGACGATATTGTCGGCATAAACGAAGTTCGTTCCCTGTGTCGAGCCATAGACCGGCTTCTGCGCGCCGATCGCATTCGATCCGCAGCAGGCCTGCACCTGATCCAGCCGGTAATATTTATAATCAAGGCCGAACAGCAGCGAATGGCTGACCGCGCCGGTATCGAACTGGCCTTCGACGCGGTTGTCGCTGCCGAAGCTGTCGACCTTCGACAAACCGTCATAACCGAAGCGGGTCAGCATATAGTCGTTGGTGGTGGGATCGAGGATCGGCTGACCGTTGGCATCGGCATTGGCCCAGCCGCCCGGATAGGGCCCTTTCTCATGCTTGTGGAGGTAGCCATAGCGGGCGTTCTGGCTGATCTTCCAGCCGTTGTCGAATTCATGGCTGACCTCGTAACCCACCATGGACTGGTAGACGCGGCCATTATCGATATCCGGCTCGCCATAAAAGGCCTTGCGGTCAAGCTTGCCGAAGGGGGCGTCGACCACGGTGCCGACATAGGGCAGGAAACCGTTGCCGATATGAACCTGATCAAGCGCCGAGAAATAGCCGTAGAGCGTGGCGCTTGTCTGTGCGTCCGGCTCGAAGGTGATCTGCGGCATGATGAAACCGCGCAGATCCTCGGAATAGTCAGTGTAATTGTCGCCGCCCGAGACCTTGCCGGTGACGCGGTATTTCCACACGCCTTCACCATCGACCTTGTCGCCGAGATCGAAACCGAAGAAGGCATTGCCGAAATTATTGATGCCGATTTCCGTTTCGCGCACCGGCTCATCCTGCGGGCGCTTACGGACCATCTGCACGATACCACCGGGATTGGCGCCACCGTAAAGCACAGAGGCGGGGCCCTTTAGAACTTCCACGCGCTCCAGACCGTAGGCATCCATCTGGAAACCGCCGAAACCGTAGCTGAACAGGTTCAGACCATCCAGAAACACGCCCGTCTGGGTGGCCTGGAAGCCACGAATGTAAAACCAGTCCGTGTCGGGGTCGGCGCCGAAAGGCTCCGCCGTCACACCGGGGGTATAACGCAGCACCTCGTCGATTTTCGTCACCGCGCCGCGGTCATCCATTTCCTGGCGGCCGACGACCGATACGGATTGCGGAATATCCTTGGTTTCCGTCTCGGTTTTCGAACCGCTGGCGCTTTTCGTCGCGACATAACCCCGGACCGGGCCAGTCGCGTTTTCCGCGCCCTGCCCTTCAACGGTAATCTGCTGCAGAACGGTCGTTTCCTGCGCGTGGCCCATCACGGGCCCCATCAGAACAACGGCAGCCGTTCCCAACAGCAGACGGCTCAAAAACATCCCATGCAAATTTTTCAAGATATGCCCCGAAACAGATCGCAGCCGGTATCATATCCGACAGGCCGCAGCGCCTCAATTAAGATGAGTGTTTACATCAGGATTAAGGCGGGATGCTTGTCGTTTTCGGGGCTGATTTGAAGCTTATTGGCTTCTCACACAGTTTTAGACCCGCCATTTGTGAGGGCGGACATGGAATCAGCCCTTGCGTCGGCCGATCCTCGCAAGCAGCACCACAGGGAGCATGCCGATGACGACAATCGCCAGAGCTGCGATAGACGCCTCCTCATAGGTGCCGCGTGCCGCTTCACCATAAAGATGGGTGGCGAAGGTTTCGAAATTGAGCGGGCGAAGGAGAAGCGTGGCGGGAAGTTCCTTGACGCAATCGACGAAGATCAGCAGTGCCGCCGCCGCCAGCGAAGCCTTGGAAAGCGGCAGATGAATCTGGCGGAAGGTCTGGGTCGCGGAACGCCCAAGCGTGCGCGAGGCGTGATCGAAGGATTGCGGGATGCGGCTGAGCCCCGCATCGACACCACCAGCGGCAATGGTAAGGAAACGGGCGCAATAGGCATAGATGAGGGCCGCACCACTGCCGATGAAGATAAGGCCGGTAGAAATGCCGAACCAGTCACGCATGGTCTGATCTACAAAACGGTCGAAACCGCCAAGCGCGATCAGCACGCCGATGGCGATGACCGTGCCCGGGGCCGCATATCCAACCGTCGAAAGGCGATAGGACCAGCGCGCGAGACGTCCCGGTGCAAGCCGCATTGCGTAAGCAACCGCGAGCCCGAGGATAAGGGTGATCGCCGTCGCCAGCCCGGCAAAGAGGATGGTGTTCGCTGCCTCGTCGGCAAAGCGCGCCGACAGGCCGCTGAAGCGGAACCGCTTCCATGCCTCGATGAAGAGATAGCTCGCCGGCGCCACGAAGCCGATCAGGACCGGCAGGCTGCCAAGCGCAAAGGCCGCCCAGCCCTTCGGGCCGGTCAACCGCAGCGGCTCCAGTTCCCTGTTTTTCTGCGCCGAAACCGCATAACGCTGCCTGCGCCGCGCCCAGCGCTCCAGCGCCACGAGGGCAACAACGATGAACAACATGGATAGCGCGATCTGCGCCGCACCCGGCAGGTCAGATTTCGTGACCCAGGTGGTGTAGACGGAAACGGTGAGAGTGCGGACGCCAAGGAACTCCGAAGCGCCTATATCATTCAGCGCTTCCATCAGCGCAAGACTGATGCCGACCGCAATCGCTGGTCGCGCCAGCGGCACTGCCACCTTGAAGAAGGCCGCGCGTCTGGAAACGCCGAGCGTTCGCGCCGCTTCCAGCAGGTTTCCCGCCTGCGTCAGGAACATGGCGCGCACGGGAATATAGACATAGGGAAACAGCACGAAACCGAGAAGGACGATGCAGCCCGTCATGGACCTTATGTCCGGCAGACGGAACTCACGCGGGCTGGAATAACCGAGCAGCCAGCGGATCGCACCCTGCACCGGTCCTATCGGATGCAGAATATCCAGATAGGCGTAAGCGACGATATAGGTGGGCATGGCCAGCGGCAGCAGCAGCGCCCATTCCAATATTTTGCGGCCGGGAAAATCATAAGCGGTGACCAGCCAGGCGGCATAGGTTCCGACGACACCGGCCAGCAGCCCGACCCCGGCGAGAAGGATCGCCGTATCCGGAAGCGCCGTCCAGAGCACGGTCGAGCCGAGATGCGCCCACAGGCCGTCCGAGCCCTGCACCGCCTGCGAAACAAGCGCCAGAACTGGCACCATGGCGCCACAAACCGCCAGCAAAGAAAGGCCCAGCCACCAGAAGGTGGAGGAAAACCTGGCTCTCGCCGGGGGGGTCAATGGCTGGATGGCGTCTGGATTCATGTGCTTCTGGAAAATACGCGGAAAGGCGTCCGCGGGTGCGAACGCCTTCCACATTGTTATCGTCGACTGGCCTTACTTGTCGAAACCGACCTTGTCGACCAGCTCGCTCGCCTGCTTGCGATGCGAGACGATTTCCGTGAGCGGCTTGTTGTCGATCTTCAGCGTGCCGAAGGAAGCGATGATCTCGTTGAGAGCCGCGCCCTGCTTGACCGGATATTCGTAGTTGGCTTCAGCATAAATCTTCTGGGCTTCGTCGGAGACGAGATATTCCAGAAGCTTGACGGCTTCCGCCTTGTTCGGAGCGTTCTTGGCCACGGCTGCGCCGCTGATATTGACCTGCGTGCCGCCATTTTTGAAGGTCGGCAGAACCACCTTGATGGCATCGCCCCACTTCACCTGCTCCTCGCCGCCCTTGCCCGAGCGCATCAGGCCGACATAATAGGAGTTGGCAATGCCGATATCGCAAATGCCGCCGAGAATGTCCTTGGCAACGTCACGGTCGCCGCCGCCGGCCTTGCGGGCCAGGTTTTCCTTGACGCCGGCAAGCCACTTTTCGGTGTCCGCAGCGCCGTAATGGGCAATGTAGTCGGCAAACAGCGCCGTGTTATAGGGATGCTGGCCGGCGCGAATGCAGACCTTGCCCTTCCACTGCGCATCCGCCAGATCTTCATAGTTGAAGGCGGCGAGATCGAGATCCTTCGCTGCGTAGAGAACACGGGCGCGCATGGACAGCGCGAACCAGTGACCCTTGGCATCGCGAAGCTCAGCGGGAACAGCCTTGGTCAGGGTCTCGGATTCGACCGCCTGGGTGACACCCTTTTCGGCGAGATCAACGAGATTACCGGCATCCACCGTCATCAGAACGTCGGCAGGCGAGCTTGCGCCCTCGCTCAGAACGCGCTCGGCAAGACCATCCTTCAGGAACACGGTATTGACCTTGACGCCGCTCGAGGCAGTGAAAGAGTCGAGCAGCGGCTGGATCAGGCCCGGTTCGCGGGTGGTATAAATGTTGAGTTCAGCAGCGCTGGCCGTTCCGGCCGCAAAGGCAACCGTGCTGGCAAGCAGGGCGAATCTCGTAAATTTCGTCATGTTTTGTCTCCCTCTGCGATAGCGGCAATATGGAGGAGCAGACATCATACATGACGCGCCAAATCAAGTTTTATTTCTCTGTTTTCAAGGCGGAATCGATCACCAAGAGTTGAAAATGAAGCGAGAATAAGCATGCAAATCCGCTCACTCAACCTCCAGTAAATATCAACACTCCCTTGGGATCGATACCGAAGCGCACCGTCTTGGTCCGGGTGGGTGTGCGCTGCATCGTCCTCACACGCAGATCTGCCGAAAGTCCGGGCACGGCTATGCCAAGCTGCTCGATCTCCCCGAGGAAGACACGGCTCGATATTTCGCCGGCAATTCCTTCTTTCGCCGCACCGTCCTCGATGATCGAAATCGCATTTGGGCGAACATAGGCAACGGCGGCGAGACCGTCAGGCAGATCGAACGCATCGCCCAGAAGCCCGAGCGGCGTTTCGACGCGGCCCTGTCTCATCCGGCCCTCGATCTTGTTGAAGGCGCAGAAAAAATCGGCCGCATAACGGGTTTTGGGATGATCGTGGATTTCGTAACCCGTACCGCTCTGCACGATGCGACCTTGCTGCATCAGAACCACACGGTCGCCTGCGGAAAGCGCTTCTTCCGGATCATGGGTGACCATGATCGCCGTGGTGCCCAGCTGCCGCAGGAGCCCGAGCGTTTCCTCACGCACACTGTCTCGCAGTCCCCTGTCCAGATTGGAAAAGGGTTCGTCCATCAGAAGTAGGCCCGGCTGCGGGGCAAGCGCGCGGGCAAGAGCCACACGCTGCTGCTCCCCGCCCGACAGCGTATGCGGATAACGTTTCGCCAGTTCCTGCAGGTGAACATGTTCGATCATTTCCGCAGCACGACGACGCGCCTCCGCCTTCGGCAGCGACCGTAGACCGAACATGACATTCTGTTCCACGGTCAGATGCGGGAACAACGCATAGTCCTGAAAGACGAAACCGATATTGCGCTTTTCCGGCTCCACGAAAACAGCGGGACCGGCAACGACAGCGCCGTTCAGGGAAACGCTGCCATGGTCTGATGTCTCCACACCCGCCACGATGCGCAGCAAGGTCGATTTTCCACAGCCGGAGCGCCCCACCAGGCAAATGATTTCGCCGCGTTCGACGGAAAGATCGATATCGGACAGCACATCCGTATCGCCGAATCTCTTCCCGACCGATTTCAGTTCCAGCGCTACTCTGCCTGCCATTTCCAATCCTGCCCTGCTTTGCGAATTATGTTGATCGCTCAAATCAGGATTAAAGTCAAAAAAGCCTGGCGAAATGCGTTTCTCCTCATGGATTGGCGCAATGTGCGGCAGCAATATTGACGTTTACGTTAGAGTTAAATAAGCTTTGCCGACAAGATGGACGTTAAGGGATTACGCGTCTATCATTCGTCACCGGGGAGCGAGAGGAGCGGTCGATCCGGTGACGCCACACGGGGTTCCCTCAATCAGGCTGATTGGGCCGCCTGAATGCGGGCGCTTCGTGAATGTCAGGCAGCACAAAGCGCCTCTTCGCGGTTCATCGAACGCGCGGCGCGACAAAGACTCTGGGAGGAGCAGCATGAGTGAATTGTCCCTGGGACATCCGGAGAATGTCGGTGTTACCAAACGCTGGCTGGCATCCTATCCGCCGGGCGTGCCTTCAGAGATCCCCGCCTCGACAAATGCCTCGCTCGTCGACCTTCTCGAAAAGAGTTGCAAGCAATTTGCCGATCGCAAGGCCTTTTCCAGCATGGGAAAGTCCCTGACCTATCGGGAACTGGACGCCGAGACCCGCGCGGTCGCTGCCTGGCTGCAGTCCAGAGGGTTGGAAAAAGGCGACCGGGTTGCCGTGATGATGCCGAATATCCTGCAAAATCCCGTCGCGGTTTATGGAATTCTGCGGGCGGGCATGGTCGTGGTCAATGTCAACCCGCTCTATACCCCGCGCGAACTGGAACACCAGCTGAAAGATTCCGGCGCGAAAGCCCTGTTCGTGCTGGAAAACTTCGCCCATGTGGCGCAGCAGGCGGTACCAAAAACCGCGGTGCGGCATGTGGTCGTCGCCGCGATGGGCGATCTTCTCGGCCTCAAGGGTCATATCGTCAATCTGGTGGTTCGCAAGGTCAAGAAGCTGGTGCCCGCCTACGCCATTCCCGGCTCGATCAGCTTCAAGGCCATGCTGAAGGAAGGCCAGGGATTTTCCTTGAAGCCGGTTAGCCTCACGGCACAGGACATCGCCTTCCTGCAATATACCGGTGGAACGACTGGCGTCTCAAAGGGTGCGGTTCTCACCCATGCCAACCTTCTGGCCAACAAGCTTCAGATCAGCCTGTGGCTGGACGCCGCCTTCAACGGCCGAAAGGACCGCCCTGATGTTCTGAACTTCATCTGCGCGCTGCCGCTCTGTCACATCTTCGCATTGACGGTGAATTCGCTGATGGGCATTGCGCTCGGCGGCCACAATCTGCTGATCGCCAATCCACGCGACATTCCCGGCTTCGTGAAGGAACTGACGCATTATCAGCCGCATATTTTCCCCGGCATCAACACGCTTTTCAACGCGCTGATGAACAATGAGGATTTCCGCAAACTCGATCTGTCATCGCTCATTCTGGTTCTCGGTGGCGGCATGGCCGTGCAGAGGCCTGTCGCGGAACGCTGGCTTTCCATCGTCGGCTGCCCGATTGCCGAGGGTTACGGCCTCTCCGAGACATCACCCGTTGCAACGGTCAATCGTCTCGATTCCACGGAATTCAGCGGCACCATCGGCCTGCCCATCTCCTCTACGGAAATCGATATTCGCGACGAGGACGGCAAGAGCCTGCCAACAGGTGAAGTCGGCGAGATCTGCATTCGTGGCCCGCAGGTCATGGCCGGCTATTGGCAGAGGCCGGATGAAACCGCGAAAGCCATGACGGCGGACGGCTTCTTCCGTTCCGGCGACATGGGCTTCATGGACGAGCGCGGTTACACCAAGATCGTCGACCGCAAGAAGGACATGATCCTCGTTTCCGGTTTCAACGTCTATCCGAACGAAGTAGAGGAAGTGGCCGCCAGCCATCCGGGCGTGCTGGAATGCGCCGCAATCGGTGTTCCGGATGAACATTCCGGCGAAACCGTTAAGCTTTTCGTCGTCAAGAAGGACCAGTCGCTCACGGAAGCGGAACTCAAGGCCTTCTGCGCCAAGAGCCTGACCAACTACAAAAGGCCGAAAATCATCGAGTTCCGCACCGAGTTGCCGAAATCGAATGTCGGCAAAATCTTGCGGCGCGAATTGCGCAATCTGAACTGATTGTCACGCGCAATGGGGAGAGCCGGGCGACCGGCTCTTTCTTTCGTCCCGGCCCTTTTCTTTTATCAAAGTCGCCTTGATTTGGCCGCCTGAAAAAGAATAGTTTCCTCATCCTTCCACGGAAGCCGAGGAGCACAAGATGCAGGCCACCATCGAAAAACTGAAAGCAACGGCGAGCAGCACAGCCGCAACCGATCTGCGCGCCGCCTTTGCGGCAGACGACAAGAGATTCAGCCGTTTCAGCGCCAAATTCGATGACCTGTTGATGGACTACTCCAAATGCGCCGTGAATGAGGAGATCGTCACACTTCTCGAACAGCTCGCGCGCGAAGGCGGCGTCGAGGCCAAGCGCGAAGAAATGTTCTCCGGCAAGGCGATCAACTTCACCGAAGACCGCGCCGTGCTGCATACGGCGCTACGCAATCGCTCCAACACGCCGGTTCTCGTGGACGGCAAGGACGTGATGCCCGATGTGAACGCCGTTCTGGCGGCCATGGGCAAGTTTGCCGATGCGATCCGTTCCGGCTCCCTCAAGGGTGCGACCGGCAAAAAGATCACCGACGTCATCAATATCGGCATCGGCGGCTCCGATCTCGGCCCGGTCATGGCGACGCTGGCGCTCGCACCGTTCCATGATGGCCCGCGCGCGCATTTCGTTTCCAACATCGATGGCGCGCATATTGCCGATACGCTGAAGCTCATCGACCCCGAGACCTCGCTCTTCATCGTGGCGTCGAAGACCTTCACCACCATCGAGACGATGACGAACGCCGCCACCGCGCGCCGCTTCATCGCCGAGAAGCTCGGTGAGGCTGCCGTCAAGCATCACTTCGCCGCCGTTTCCACCGCGCTGGAAAAAGTTGCCGCCTTCGGCATCGAAAGCGACCGCATCTTCGGTTTCTGGGACTGGGTGGGCGGACGTTATTCGATCTGGTCGGCCATTGGCCTGCCGCTGATGATCGCCATCGGCCCGGATAATTTCGGCAAGTTCCTGGATGGTGCACATGCCATGGACAGGCACTTCCGCGAGGCACCGATCCGAGAAAACCTGCCGATGCTGCTCGGTCTCATCGGTTTTTATAACCGTAACGTGCTGAATTATCCGACACGCGCAATCCTGCCTTATGACCAGCGGCTGTCGCGTTTCCCCGCCTATCTGCAGCAGCTCGACATGGAGTCGAACGGCAAGGGTGTGACCATCGACGGCACGCCCGTCGAAGGCCAGTCCGGCCCGGTCGTCTGGGGTGAGCCCGGCACCAACGGCCAGCACGCCTTCTATCAGCTCATCCATCAGGGCACGAGCGTCATTCCGGCGGAATTCATGATCGCCGCCAATGGTTTTGAGCCAGAACTGCGCCACCAGCACCAGCTTCTCATCGCCAATTGCCTGGCGCAATCGGAAGCGCTGATGAAGGGCCGTACGCTTGCAGAAGCGAAAGCCCAGCTCACCTCCAAGGGCATGGAAGACAGCCAAGCCGATTTCATCGCGCCGCACCGCGTCTTCACCGGCAACCGCCCGTCCATCACCTTCGTCTACGACAAGCTGACGCCTTTTGCGCTTGGCCGCCTCATCGCGCTTTACGAACACCGCGTTTTCGTCGAAGGCGTGCTGTTCCGTATCAACTCCTTCGACCAATGGGGCGTGGAGCTTGGCAAGGAATTGGCAACCGGCCTGCTTCCCGTCGTCGAAGGCAAGGAAAGTGCGGCGGGCCATGACAGCTCGACGCAGGGACTGGTGAAGGCGCTAGCGGGTCTGGCGGGCTGAGGTTCGTTACGACCAAGATCCAAAAAAGCCGGAGACACCTCCGGCTTTTTTAATGGGGCGGCTCAAATATAAAGCGCGGCCATCTTGCGCCACGCACCCGCACGGTGGGCGCGGCCGTCCCAGACGTGCATCCGATGCCCCACCTGCTTATCCGACAGGACACGGCTCAGATGATGATTGTTGTCCAGAAACGGGTCGGCATCGCCGATGGTGAAGACCATGTCGATACGCCGCAGGTGATCAAGCCGCCATGGGCAGTCAAGGCCCGGAAGAAAGTGGCTGGGTGTATGGAAATAGACGTCGTCGTCGTAATAACCGTCTAACAGATCGCCGAAGGATTCCACCTTCATCGTCAGATCATACCGACCGGAAAAGGCGACGAGCTTGCGAAAAAGATGCGGGTGGCGAAAGACGAGGCTGGCGGCCTGAAATGCACCGAGACTGCAACCCTGCACAATGGTGCTGCCGTGAGGATTTTTCTCTGACATCAGCGGCAGCACTTCGTTCAGAATATACTCTTCGAAAGCGGCATGGCGGCGAATGCGATCGGCGGGATGATGCCAGGCCGCATAGAAGGTCTCTCTGGCCAGCCCCTCTATGCAATAAAGCTGAAGGTGGCCCGCCTCCAGCTTGTCAGCGAGACTGCCGACAAGGCCCAGTTCCTCATATTCGAAAAATCGCCCGTCGCGTGTCGGGAACATCAGCACCTTCGCACCGGCATGACCGAATATCAGGAGCTCCATGTCACGATGGAGCCTGTGACTATACCAACGGAAATATTCGCGTTTCATGGCACCTTGAAAAACCGTCTGACCTTGTCCTTATGGACCGCATCTTGCGATGCGCTGTCAGGGTAATCGAAATGTCCGGCGTCGAGGATGAAGATTTCATTAAATTTCGATTCTGGCAAAGCATTGGCCACGGCGAACTGGCAAGGTGGCGCCACTGCCGGATCGAAAAGCGCAGGCGCGACCAGCATCGGGACTTTTATGCGGGCGGCAGCACAGGCGGCATCGAACAGGCGCAGCGTTTCGAGCACATGGGCGTGGGTCTTGGAATAGGCCTGGACGGCATCCGCGCTGCCAACAGTCGGTAACGTCAACCAGAACGGCCTGTGGCCGAATGTCGGCACGACAAGGTGGCCACGATCAATGCGCTTGTCGAAAGGAATGGCCAGGGCACCGATGCCGCCGCCGAAACTGATGCCGCTGTAACCCACCCGCCCGTCCAGCCAGGGATAAAGGCTTATGAGCGTGGAAACGGCAACCCACAGATCGTCAACGCAGCCGCCGATGACGTAATCGTCCTTCCTGTCGATATTATAGAGAACATGTAGGGCCGGATCGGACGAGATCGGCGGACAGGTGCTGAGCGAAAGCCCACGAAAACAGGGAAACAACACGGCCGTCTCTTCCACGGGCACGTCAAAATCAGGAGCCTCGCGACCGCCATAACCATGGCCAACAACGAGGCCGCGACGCACCTGTCCCTCGCGCGGCAAAAGCAGCCATCCGCCGATGCGAAAACCGTCGGTGGATGTGTAGGTCAAATCTAGGACATGCCAGCGGGGGTCGCTGAGCCTGCTCTTGCGCAGCACCGGCCGGGGATCCGTGGCGAGCGCGCGGCGATAGCGCTTTTTCCAGAAATCATCGAAGCCGGGTGGCGCCTCGGGCGGGGTGATGGCCAGCAGCTGTTCACGCTGCATGCCATAGGTCGGGTCGAAATCAAAAGGATGGGACTTGGGAACGCTCATGCGACGCTTGTTTCGTGAAAAAACAGCGGACACAAGCTTCATAATATCGAAATAACGGTTTTTTACGGCTTTAGCGCCGGGAAGAGTGTTGAACCACTCGTTCAAAATGGTTCAACCGCGCCCATCACAAACCGATTTCATGCGCAAAGGGCGGATTTGCCCCGGCCCGCGAAACGGTGACTGCCGCAGCCTTTGCCCCCAGCGCAAGCGCCTTTCTGATCTGCTCTTCCGTCAGGGAGGCAACCTGCGCCTTGGTGAGAAGACCCTGCATTTTCAGCGAAGCCAGAATGCCGGCATCGAAGGTGTCACCAGCACCAACGGTATCCACGACCTCGACGCGTTCAGAGGCGACTTCAACCTTCAAGCCGGAGGTGTAGCCCACCGCGCCCTTAGCGCCACGGGTGACGACGACCAGCTTTGCACCGTGATGCAGCCAATGGCGGGCAAGCGTGTCCTCATCCCCTTCAAGACCGAACCAGGCGAGGTCCTCATCCGAGAACTTGACGATATCAGACATGGCGGCCATGCGGCGGATGCGGGCCATATGCGACTGCTTGTCCTTGATGAAACCGGGGCGGATATTGGGATCGAGCGAAATGACACGGCTTTCATGCTCGCGTGTCATCAGCGCCTCATAGGTGCTGCCGCAGGGCTCCGGGATAAGGCTGATCGCGCCGAAATGCAGCGCCTCGCAATCCGCGCCCAGTGCCGGAAGCTCCTTCTCGGTAATCATCCGGCCAGAGGTGTTCTCGTCGTAGAACGCATAGGTCGCATGACCTTCCACCAGCTTCACGAAGGCGATGGTGGTCGGGCGCGAAAGGGTGGCGCAATAGCTGAAATCGACATTGCTGGCGCGCAGGGTTTCCCGCAGGATATCACCCATCATGTCATCGGAAAGACCCGTGAAGAAGGCGGAAGGAACGCCGAGACGCCCCAGCGCAATCGCCGTATTGAAGACCGCTCCGCCTGCATAGGGGGCAAAACCCGCCTCGCCCAGCGTCGTCTGCCGGGGCAGCATGTCGATCAGGGCTTCACCACAACACAGGATCATTACGGTCCTCCTCAAAACAGCAAATCAAATGAACTTAAATCGATTTAGACGAAGATCGATCGGAAGGCCAGCCACAAGCTGGGCTGGCCACATCCGAAATCACGATTGCGGCAATTCGCTGACGCCGCCGTGCTTTGCCGACCAAGGCAGTGGGTTGTCGAGGAAGGCTTCAACCTCTGACAGGGTCTTTTCGTCGAACAGTTTTTCAGCGCGGGCAACAGCCAGAACATCGCGCCAGGTCGTCAGATAATGCAGTTTGACATTGCCGTTGGAAAAGCGCGCTTCAGCCTCTTCGAAGATGCCGTAATAGAACAGCGCGATGCCATGATCGACAATGCCGCCAGCCGCCCGGATAGCATCGATGAAGGTGAACATCGACCCGCCGGCCGTCGTCAGATCCTCGATGACCAAAACGCGAGCGCCTTCCGGCATATGGCCTTCGATCTGGGCGTTGCGGCCGTGGCCTTTCGGCTTCTTGCGGCAATAGATCATCGGCAGGCCGAGGCGCTCGGCGAGGAAGGCGGCAAAGGGAATGCCTGCCGTTTCACCGCCGGCGACACAGTCGAACTTCTCGAAACCCGCCTCGCGCATCACCGCCGCCGCCGCAAAATCCATGGCTGCGGAGCGAATGCGCGGGAAAGAGATCAGCTTGCGCATGTCGATATAGACAGGGCTCTTCATGCCCGAGGCAAAGGTATAAGGGCTTTCGGAATTGAAATGGACAGCCTTGATTTCCCACAACATTTTCGCAACCAGTTCCGCAACGACGGTGCGATCGGTGAATGTGAAGTGGTTCATAGGCGTTCTCCTTTTAGGCCTTGGTTTCTCGCTCCGAAAACCCGGATGGGTGTTCGGAAAGCACGCGTCTTTGTTCGGTATGCCGTCGCCCGCCGAGGTACTGGCAGACCATAACAAAACCGCCGGCAGTGCCGGCGGTTATAAAATCAGTCTACATCCCAATGAAGCGGGAACATCGGGTCAAATACGGTGACCGGCCCCGCGCCCGTCTCGATCTTGGCCGGGAATGATACCGGCTCGTCGCGCTTGACCAGCGTGATTGTCTCCTCGTTCGGAGCCAGCCCATACCAGGCCGGGCCGTTGAGCGAGACGAAGGCCTCCAGCTTGTCGAGGGCGTTTTCATCCTCGAAGACATGGGCAAGGCAGCTCATGGTGTTGATCGAGGTATAGATGCCGGCGCAGCCGCAGGCGCATTCCTTCAGCGGGTCCACATGCGGAGCGGAGTCCGTGCCGAGGAAGAAGCGCGCGTCGCCCGACGTCGCAGCAGCCCGCAGCGCAAGCCTGTGCTCCTCGCGCTTGGCGACGGGCAGGCAATAATAATGTGGCTTGATGCCGCCAACCAGAATGGCGTTGCGGTTGATGATGAGATGATGGGTGGTGATTGAGCCGGCGATGTTGGCCTTGGAAGACTTGATGTAATCCACGCCGTCGCGGGTGGTGATGTGCTCCATCGTCACCTTGAGCTCCGGCAGGCGCTGGCGCAGCGGTTCCAGAACCGTATCGATGAAGGCCTTTTCGCGGTCGAAAATATCGACCTCCGGCGTCGTTACCTCACCGTGCACGCAAAGCGGCAAGCCGATCTTCGCCATGCGTTCCAGAACCGGCATGGCCTTGTTGAAATCGCGCACCCCGCCGTGGGAATTGGTGGTCGCACCCGCCGGATAGAGCTTGACGGCAGTGATGAGGCCGCTTTTTTTGCCCTCTTCCACATCGTCGGCCTGCGTGTCCTCGGTCAGATAGAGGGTCATCAACGGCTCGAAACGGTCACCCGCCGGAATTGCCTTGACGATGCGTTCGCGATAGGCGCGGGCGTCGGCCGTGGTAACAACCGGCGGCACCAGGTTTGGCATAATGATGGCGCGGGCGAAATGGCGGCTCGTATCCCCGATCACCCCTTCCAGCATGGCGCCATCGCGAAGATGCAGGTGCCAGTCATCAGGGCGGCGCAGGGTGAGCGACTTCATCGGGATACCTCGGAGCATGACGGAATTGGCGCCCGCTTAGCATCTTTTGCCGCGGGAAAACAGCCGCCAAAGTTCATCGGGCGGCTGTAAATGTCATTTTTTTAAAGCATGCCTCAGATGTTGCCCGCTTCCGGACCCCAGACATCGGTCATGGCAAAACCATCGGCCAGCGGGTCGAAGGGATCGAGGCCAACCTGGTGCAGACCGAAGGTGAAGCCGCGTCCGGCAATGGTCGGAATGACGGCAGGTCGGCCCGCCACCTCGGTGACGGCGGAGA
This sequence comes from Agrobacterium salinitolerans, assembly GCF_027498475.1. Taxonomy (NCBI): domain Bacteria; kingdom Pseudomonadati; phylum Pseudomonadota; class Alphaproteobacteria; order Hyphomicrobiales; family Rhizobiaceae; genus Agrobacterium; species Agrobacterium salinitolerans. Next base: position 421,089 of record NZ_JAPZLN010000001.1, read on the forward strand.
GGCCGACATCGAATTCCGAACCGATGATCGAGCGGGATTTATATTCATCTCCCACCTTCACCTTGCCGCGCGCATAAAGCGTTGCAAGATTGGCGGAGTTGCCGGTACCACAGGGCGAGCGATCCGCGCGGCCTGGCCACATGGTGGTGCAGGTGCGGATCGAGCCATCGGCATCAACGTCCCGGAACATCACATAGGCGACGCCTGATATTGCCGGGATTTCCGGATGCACGACGGTCATTTCACGGTTGACCAGATCCTTCAGGATCATGCCGGCCGAGACCAGCTTGGCGGCATTGGCCTTTTCGATCGTGAGCCCGATCTGGCGGACATCCACCAGCGCATAAAAAATGCCGCCGTAGGAGATATCCATCGTCACCTTGCCCCATTCCGGCGTGTCGATGCTGACATCCAGCTCATGCACGAAGGACGGCACCATGGTCAGCTTGACCTTTTCGCAGCGTCCGTCACGGCAGGTGGCCGTCGCTTTGACGAGACCAGCGGCCGTTTCCAGAATGATGACGGTTTCCGGTTCCTGCATCTCGACCATGCCGCTTTCCAGAAGCGCGGTCGTCGCGCAAATGGAATTCGAACCCGAACTGGCATGCGCCTGATCCGGCTGGAGAATGACGAAGGCGGCGTGCGCATCGGGATGTTTCGGCGGCAGGAGCAGGTTGACCGACCCCATGGGCGTACCGCGCGGCTCCAGCGTCAGGAAGCGGCGCAAGGCTTCCCCTTGCGGATCGGTGTTCATCCAGTGCAGCTGTTCGGCCACGGTGTTGCCGGGAATTTTCGGCGCGCCGCCAGTGACGACACGGCCGATTTCGCCTTCGCAATGAACATCGAGAAGCTGGAGGGTGCGTTTCCAACGCATGGGGTCTACTCCGGAAGTTGGGTTGTTGGCCCGACCATACAGATAAAAATACAAGCTGTATACAAATCTGCGGGAGTGTGGTGACAAAAGCGCCTGACGTTTCCGCCACCCCCGGTCGTATCGTGGCTTAGCGACTACGGCATTCCGCCCGGTTTCGATTTGCGGCGGCATCGCAGTTGACCCTTGACGACTGAAGCGCCTGATCGTCCACCACGGAACCGGCTGTATCGCCCACCGACCCGACGGTGTTTTCCACAGAGCGGCCAAGCCGCTCCACCTGCCTGCCATAATTTTCCCGCGTGCGCGGATCGAAGACCGCGATCGGCGCACTGACCACCACGCTGGCCGCCGTTCCGACGGTTTGCGCAGCACCGATACTGACGGCACCCAACGCTTCGCCTAGGCCGACATCGGAATCCGTCACCGTCTGGCCCGCAATAAGACGGTCGCCGATCAGGCGGACGACCTCGGGGCTCTCGGCAAATTTTCCGTGATTCAGACGATCACCGGATTGCAGCTTGGTGAGATCGAGAACGGTGATGCCAGCTTTTTCCAGCTGGCTGCGATAGGGCTCCACGGAAGGATCGATCTGGCCGAGGCGATCGACATTGCCGGAAATGCGACGCGACAGGCTGAGCGCGCGGTCATCCTGCGACACGAAGAGGGTGAATTTCGGCGGCGTTTTACCGAGGCTGCTGAATTGCCGGCTGAACACGTCGACATCGAGATCCGGAGCAGCCAGAATGACATTGCTTATCTTGGGATCAACGCGGCCGTTGCGGATGGCCATCTGGCGCAGCGCCTCCACCGCAAGCCAAGTGCCCATGGAATGGGCCATGACGGTGACTTCGCGTATGGATTTATCTTTCGCCAGCCGCGTCAGCATCTCCTCCAGCGAATCGCGGGAATAGTTGGTGCTTTCCTTATCGTAATTATAGTCGAAAATGCTCGCGCGCGACGGCCAGGTGAAGACCACTGGAACGACATCCGTGCCGGAATCATGGACGATCTGGGCGAAGCGATAGACGGATTCCTCGTAACGATTGTTGAAACCATGCACGAAGACCAGCACACGGCGGTCCTTTGCGATATGCTTACTGATCCAACTTCTGGTTTCTGCTTCGGAGAGAATGGGCTCAACCGCAACCGTGGTGAAATCCTTCAGCGGATTGGGTGGCAGTTTTTTCGGCCATTGCACCTGACCAACCTTGCGGTTGGCAGCAGGCGGAATGGAGACCGTGACCGCATCGACCTTCAGCCCCGTTCCCCGCTCGCCGCCGAAAAGAACCGCGGGATTTTCGGACGGGGCGCGCGTTGTCGCAACGAGGAGATTGACCGGCGTCGTACCGGCCACAGTTTGTCCCGTCGGTGTCATGACCCCGATGGGCCGCCCGCCGCAGCTTGCAAGCAGGGCGACAATCGCGATCATGGCGACGAAGCGAAGGGGCATCACATCACTCTCCTACAACCCTGAGGCAGCTCGATAGCGGCCGGGTGGAGAAGATTTTCTACCGGAGGCGGAACAGTCGCGCCAGCAACCTAAGCGGAGTGGCGGGCACTTTCCCCAGCGGTGTGTCCAAACGGACCCAATTGCCGGTCGAAAAACCGGCAAGAGGACCACCTGTTTCAACGCCTATTGCTGGGGTCGCATCGTGCCCTTTTCCCGCAACGCCTGATGCCAGGACAACGCCTCTTCGATGAGATGCGGCGTATGCCCGCCCCGCGCTGTCGCCCGGTGATAATAGCCAGCCAGCGCATCGCGATAATCGGGATGGACGCAATTGGCGATGATGACAGCCGCACGCTCGCGAGGTGCCAGCCCGCGCAGATCGGCAAGCCCGATTTCGGTGACGAGGATATCGACATCGTGTTCGGTATGGTCGACATGGCTGACCATGGGCACGACGCTTGAGATCGCGCCACCCTTGGCGATCGACTTGGTAACGAAGATCGACATATAGGCGTTGCGGGCGAAATCGCCCGAGCCGCCGATGCCGTTCATCATATGCGTCCCGCCGACATGGGTGGAATTGACGTTTCCGTAGATATCGAATTCCAACGCGGTGTTGATGCCGATGATACCGAGGCGGCGGATGACTTCCGGATGGTTGCTCACCTCCTGCGGACGCAGGATCAGCCTGCTTTTGTAATCGGCCAGTCGCGGCATGACCTGCTCGTTCATGGCAGAAGACAGCGTGATCGACGAACCGGAAGCAAAGGTCAGCTTGCCAGCGTCGAACAGTTCGAAGGTCGAATCCTGCAGGACTTCCGAATACATTTTGAGATCGTGAAACGGCGTATCGATGAAACCATGCATGACAGCATTGGCAATGGTGCCGATACCGGCCTGAAGCGGCTGGAGTTCGTGGGTCATGCGGCCATGACGCACCTCGTTCAACAGAAAGTCGGTGAGATGGCCGGCAATCGCCTTGGTCTCGTCATCCGGCGGCAGCACCGTGGAGAAACTGTCGCTTTTGTCGCTCAGCACGATGGCGGCGATCTTTTCCGGCGGCACCGGAATGAAAGGCAGACCGACGCGGCTATCCGTCGCGACAACGGGAATGGGCATACGGGTTGGGCGCTTGGCGGGAATGAAGATATCATGCAAACCCTCCAGCACCTCGGGCTGCGACAGGTTGATCTCGACGATGACCTTATCGGCCAGAATGGCGAAGCTTGCGGAATTGCCGACCGAGGTTGTAGGCACGATGCCGCCCTCCGCAGTGATTGCCACGGCCTCGATAATGGCGACATCGACGCCGTGGATCTGGCCGCCGCGCAATTGCTCGACCGTTTCGGAAAGGTGTTGATCGATGAACATCACCTTGCCGTCATTGATCGCTTTTCGCAAAGCCGGATCGGACTGGAACGGCATGCGGCGCGCCAGCATGCCGGCCTCGACCATTGTCTTGTCGAGATCGTTGCCGAGGGAGGCGCCGGTCATCAGGGTGATTTTCATGGGGTTCGTCTTGGCGCGCTCGGCCAGCGCCAGCGGCACTGCCTTGGCTTCACCGGCGCGCGTAAAGCCGCTCATGCCCACCGTCATGCCATCCTGAATGAGACTGGCGGCCTCTTCGGCGCTGACGATCCTGTTCAAGAGGGACGCGTTGCGGATACGCTTTTCAAGCATGCAATTCTCCATGATCTGTCATCACGATGGCACGGCATTGGTCGGCCACCTTTCGGCGACTATGGCGTGCCGTTTCATCGATGAAACTGACATAGATCAAGGGTGCGCACGGAACCATGGTTCCGATGTATCACATCCCGTTCAACAAACCAGAAGTGGCGCATCCCCGCGACAAGCAACGGGGGTCTTCTCACCACCGCAACCCTGTAATCGGCAAAGAACCTCGCACCCTACACCGGGAACAGGCACGAGGCGAAGGTCATCCCCGTATAACACGGAAACGTCCGGTGTCAGGGACCTTCGCAGACAGGCGCCTGACCGAGCACGAGCTGCCCAACTTCCGCGTCATAGGCACGCAGGCCGAATGCACCAAGGCTTATGATCCGGTAACAGGGATTGCCGCCCGTCCACAGCGGATCGACAACATCGATATCGGTGATGAAACGATGCGCGCAGGCCTGACCGGAACTATAGGCGATGCCTTCGGCGGTCGTCCCTGCCATCGGCACATGTATATGGCCGAAAATGATGTGACGTATTCCGGCCGGATGAGCGGCGAGCCGGCGCATGACAGCACCGTCATCATGCATACCGATATGTTCGAAATGGCGGATGCCGCAATCCATCGGCGGGTGATGAATGAACACCGTCACCGGCAGGTCGTCCGCGCTTTCCAGCGCATTCTCCAGCCATGCCAGACGATCCGCGCCATACATGCCGCCGATGACATCGGCCTCGTGGCTGTCGAGAAACAGCAGCCGACCGAATTCCGTGTCGATGAAGGACTGGATATAGCCGTTGTCGTCACGCGGCTGCTCGGGAAAGGCAGCCACGAATTCCGGTCGACGGTCGTGATTGCCGAGCATCAGCCGCACAGGCACGGAGACCGGCGCGAGGATGTCTCGCAGCAGTTCATAGGCTTCCGGCTCGCCGTAATTGCAAAGATCACCCGTCATCACAAGAAGATCGGCGTCGGCGTGTTTTTCGACAATATCGGCCACCGCCGCGCACAGCTGCTTTTCCGGATCGACGCCGTTTACAGCAATGCCGGGGGGTACGAGATGAGTGTCGGTGATCTGGATGATCTTCATAACAGGGCTTTCTGCGCAAAATAGCTGCGGGAACGGATTTCCCCGCAGCCTTTTCAATGGTTTTGCTTATTTCAGCAGGGCGTTGGTCTGCTCGACGATCTGCTTGAGACCGTCTTCCGGCGTCACCTCACCGCGCATGACGGTGCCGATGATGTCGCGCTGGGTGCGCCAGATGCGGACGGAATCGCCACCCGGATAACCGGCCCAAGGCAGAGAACGATCAGCCTGAAGCGAAGCGGTCTTCACATTCGGGTTCTCGACATAATAAGGAGCGAGGAAGTCCGGGCCGGTGGCCAGCTTGTTGGTCGGCAGGTAACCGGTGATGCGAACGATGGTGTTCTGTGCTTCCGGACCGGTGATCCACTTCAGGTACTTCCACGCCGCGTCCTGCTTGGCCTTTTCCTGGGTCAGAATAACAGCCGAGTTACCGCCGGTCGGAACACCGCCCTTTTCCTTGTTGTCGAGCGGGAAGGTTGCGGTCTTCAGCTTGAAGCGGTCGCCGACCAGACCCTGGATCGTCTGAACGTGGGCGGGCGTTGAGAAGATAAAGCCGGTGAGGCCTGCACCGAACTGCTGGCGAGACTGATCCCAGTCGAGCAGGTTCTGACCACCTTCGGTGACGAACTGACGGGTCATCTTCAGGGCGTTGAGGCCGATCTCGTTGTCGAAGCCAACGGTCTTGGCCTTCTCGTCAACGAGCTTTCCACCCTGTTCGACGATGAGCGCCTGCCACAACCAGTCGTCCGGCCAGCCGTTGATGTCGTAGCTCATGCCGGCGAACTTCGGGTCGAGCGCCTTGATCTTCTTGGCGAGAGCAATGAGCTCAGCAAAGGTCGTCGGCATCTTGTCCGGGTCGCCGCCAGCCTTGGTCACGAGGTCGGAGTTGATGTAGATGATCGGCGAGGACGCATTGACCGGCAGGCCGTACTGCTTGCCGTCGATCTGGCCGAGGGCGGCCATCTTGGGGCTGTAGTTCTTGTCGAGGAAAGCCTGACCGCCTTCAGCCTCAATGAACGGGCCGAGATCGGTGATCTGGTTGCGCGGTGCGAGCGTGTGAACGAGTTCAGCCGTCAGGTTGTAACCCGAGAAATAAACATCCGGCAGATTGCCTGTGACGGCGGAGCGCAGAACCTGCTGCTGGCCTTCATTGTAACCGGCGGCCGGAGCGAGGAAGTTGATCTTCACATCAGGGTTCTTCTTCATGAATTCATCGGCCAGCGGCTGATGGAATTTGGTGAATCCCGGCAGATTGTAAAGAACATTGAGCGTGATTTCGTTGGCCAGAACCGGCTGTGCGAGGCCAGCAAAAGCCATGCCAAGAGCCAGACCGCCCATCACAGCGCGTCGGTTGAGTTTCATATCAGTCTCCAGAAAGGTTGTGAGGAGGAAATCTGAGCGGCGTCACTTGACGCCGGTCATGGTAATACCGGCGATGAAATGCCGCCGTGCGAGGAGGAAGCACAGCACCATCGGCGCGGTAATCAGTGTTGCGCCCGCCATCAGCGCACCGTAATTGGCGCCGGATTCGACATCCGCGAAAAGCATCATGCCAAGCGGCGGCGGGGCGAGATTGGTGTCGGAGACCACGATCATCGGCCAATAAAGGTCGTTCCAGTGGGCAACGAGCGAAAAGATCGAAAAAGCGGCAAGCGAAGGCAGAGAACCGCGAAGGACCAGCCCCCAGCAAATCTCCATTTCCGAGAACCCGTCCATGCGGGCGGCCTCGATGATTTCATTCGGATAGCTGCGGAAGGACTGGTTGAACAGGAAGATGGCGAAGACCGACAGGAAGAACGGCATCATCATCGCGAAATAGGTATTCAGCAACTCTGTCTTGGCCAGACCGACAAAGAGCGGCAAGGCGAGCGCCTGAATGGGAACGCAGAGCGCGGCAATAACAAGGCCCAGCAGCAGCTTGCGGCCCGGAAACCTGAGCTTCGCCAGCGCATAGGCGGCCGGAACCGATGTCAGGACCTGTACGACGAGAATACCGACGCAGACGATGACGCCGTTCAGCATGAAACGCGCCATCGGCACCTGACCCGCCGCCCGTGCATAATTGTCGGCCGCGTCAAATTTCTGCGGGATGGGCCAGAGCGACACATCGAAAATCTCTGCCGGCGAGCGGATAGAGGTCAGCACCATCCAGTAGAATGGCAGGAGCATCACGAAAGCGCCGAGAGCCAGTACGAGATGCGGGAAATATTTGCGGAGTGCGGCCATCAGTAATGCACCTTCCGGTCCATATGCAGCGTCTGGCCGATCGACAGGATCAGCACGATCACGAGGAAGATAATCGTCAGCGCGGCGGCATAACCGGTATTGGAATATTCGAAACCTTCGAGATAGAGGTCGTAAAGCAGGGTCTCGGAACCGGAGCGGCCCTTGGTCAGCACGGCCACCGTCTCGAATACCTTGAACGCGGAGATGGAGGTGGTGACGACAACGAACATGGTGGTCGGCCCCAGCATTGGCCACGTGACGGTCAGAAAGCGATCAACCGGGTTCTTCGCGCCATCCAGCCGCGCCGCCTCATGCAGATCCTTCGAAATGGCCGTGAGGCCAGCAAGGAACAGCACCATGTTGAAACCCAGGATCTGCCAGACGCCCATCAGCGCCATGGTGGGAATGAGGAGCACGGGATTGGAGAGAAAAGCGACGGGCTCGAAACCCAGCCATTTGATCGCCGCGTTCACTGGCCCAAGCGAAGGGTGCAGCAGGAACTGCCATACGGTCGCCATGGCGACGAGGGTTGCGGTGACGGGAAGGAAATAGGCCACCTCCCAGAAAGCGCGGCTGCGCTTGCGATTATACACGAGCAAAGCGACGCCGAGCGCCAGAAACACACCGAAGGGAATGACGATGAGCGCATAGATGGCGGTATTGGCCAGAGAGCGCAGGAAAACCGGGTCCTGAAACGCCTTGACGAAGTTTCCAAGGCCGACAAAGCGGGTGGAAAGCGAACCGAGCTGATAATCGGTGACGGCAAAACCGGCCAGAACGAACATCGGAACGATATAGATCGCCAGCAGCAGCAGGCTTGCGGGAGCAGCGAACATCAGGCCGCGCCAGATCATCCGCCGGTCCGCCTTTGAAAGCCGCGGGCGAGCCTTCGCGCGCGCGGCCGTGGAAAAATCGACCGCCGTCATGCCGGCACCCGCTCGCGCACCGTCACCTTGCGGCGCAGACCGTCGGCCGCAAAAAGATGCGCGCGTTCCGGCGCAAAGCCGAGATTCATCACGCAATTCATATCCGCGCCCACAGCATCGCCGGCGCCCTGACGCAGGGTGATGGCGACCGTCTCATCGCTCAGCAGGCGGCAGCTCACAAAGCGGTCGGCGCCATGGGTTTCGCTGCGCACCACGCGCACGGCAAAACCTTCTTCGCCCGGACGCAAATCCTCGGCGCGAAGGCCGAGCGTCGCCGGGCCGGCATCACGGCCAGCACCTTCAATGCCGAGATCGCGTCCAAAAGCGGCGATCTTGCCTTGCGCATCGATTTCGACCGGCAGCAGGTTGATCGAGGGCGTGCCGATAAAACGCGCGACCGTCAGCGTCGCGGGCTTGCGGTAAAGCTCGTCCGGCGTACCAAGCTGCTCGATACGGCCTTCCGACATCAGCGCGATGCGGTCGGACATGGTCATGGCTTCGATCTGGTCATGGGTGACATAGATGAATGTTGCGCCGAGCCGGCGGTGCAGGCCCGCCAGTTCCTCACGCATATGGGCGCGAAGCTTCGCATCGAGGTTGGAAAGCGGCTCGTCCATGAGGAAGGCTGCAGGTGAACGCACCAGCGCCCTTGCAAGCGCCACACGCTGACGCTGGCCGCCGGAAAGCTGCGCCGGCTTTCGATCCAGCAGATGCGCGATCTGCAGCGTCTCGGCCGCCTGCTCGACGGCGGCATCGATCTGCTTCAATGTTTCCGCCGGCGCTGCAAAGCGTCCGATCAGCGGCAGGCGGGCAGCGAAAGGCAGGCGCCGCATGCGCAGCGGCGTCGCAATGTTCTGGCGCACGCTCATATGCGGATAAAGCGCATAGGATTGGAACACCATCGCCAGATTGCGATCGCTCGGATCAACCTCCGTCACATCCTGTTCACCGATGGACACCGAACCGCGATCCGGCGTTTCCAGCCCCGCAATGATACGCAGAAGCGTGGACTTGCCGCAGCCCGACATGCCGACGAGAGACAAAAACTCTCCAGGGCGGATGGAAAGATCGATCTCTTTCAGAACATCGTCGGCCCCGAAGCCCTTGCCGATTCCTGAAAGTTCAAGTGATTGTGGCGTCATTCTGCGCTCCTTTTCTGGAGCGCATATGCTTTTATTGTATGACAATATGACGAAGGTTTGAGGAAGGTTCGATGACACTCGAAAGCCCGACAATCTCGGACTATCGGAAAACCCTTTGGTACAGGCCCTCAACCAAAACCACTAATATTTAGGGGGTATTGCTCAAATATTCCCCACTAGCATTTATAGACTGAGAACCGGGTCGGCAGTGCCGTTTTAAACGGCGGCGAGAATCACATGCGGTCGTAATTTTCCGGAATCGAATCCGCAAACACCTTGTCCGTTTCCAACGCGGCTTTCACCCCGGGGGCAGCTGATGAAGGGGTGATTTTAGCACATATTCGGAACGTTCGGAATTCGCGCGGCCCTACGGAGCCTCGAAGCATCCGTCTGAAGGAGTTGCCAATACCAGCGATATCGCGCGTGAGAGCGATTGTTTCAGGACTTCATTTTATCGGAAGAGAAATGGCGCACCCGAAGAGATTCGAACTCCTGACCCCCAGATTCGTAGTCTGGTGCTCTATCCAGCTGAGCTACGGGTGCGTGCCGTTCCGGTCGTTTCCGGTGGCGTGGCGATCCTCTAAAACGTCCTCATTCCGAATGCAAGCGATTTCGCTTCGAAATTGTCATTTTTCCGCAGCAATTCATGTATCTAATTGATTTTATTTGAAATTCCATGAGGATCATTTTCCACGGGCCAGATACCATGTCCGTTTGGGTGTGGAGAACGATTGTGCGAACCCGCTGCGGAGCAGGTTTTTCAGGCGGTTCTAGCCGCCTGTACGGAAGCGGCGCGGTCGGCGATCTCGATGCGGAACTGCGTGCCGGGACCGGGCTTTTCGACGAGCGCGATCGTGCCGCCATGGGCAAGCACGAGTTCGCGGGCAATGACCAGCCCGAGGCCCGTGCCGCCGGAGCGGGCCGAACCCCTGAAAGCGGAAAACAGGTTCTCCTTCGCCTTGCGCGGCATTCCGGGTCCATTGTCATCGATGACGATGCTGACAACGCTGCCAGCCCTCTGGGCCGAGATGGAGAGGTGTCGAAGCCCGGCATTCGCGGTATCGGATTGCAAGGCCTGAACGGCATTGCGACAGAGATTGTGGATGACCCGGAAGAGCTGCTCGGAATCCGCATCCACCGTGAGATCGGAGGGAACGCTGTCCTGAAACTCGATGCCACTATCCGGATCGAGCGCCAGAATATCGCGCACATCCCGCACCAGAAGGCTCAACTGCACCATCTTGCGTTTCGGCGCGCCTTCGGTCGCCTGGCCATAGGCCAGAACCTCGCCGGTATAGGCCACGGCGCGGTCGATGGTGCGCAAGAGTTTCGGCGCGAAGCTCCTGACCATCGGGTCCTTGGCATCCACCAGACGGTCTGACATGAGCTGGGCGGAGGAGAGGATATTGCGCATGTCGTGGTTGATCTTCGAGACCGCGAGGCCGAGATCCACGAGGTTCTTCTGCTGCCGCAGGGTCTTCTGCAGTTCGGTCTGCATATCGGCGAGGTGGCGGCCGGCAACCGATAGTTCATCCGTTCCCTCATCAGGTACGAAAATCCGCTCGGGATTGCCCGGGTCCTCGGAGAAGTTCTGCATGCCGAGCGTCAGCCGGCGTATGGGCCGGATCATGATGCGGTTGATGGAGATGAAGATCAGGCCTGCGGTGATCAGCGACAGGACGATGGAAATCAGGAAAACGTTGCGGGCATAAGCAAGCATTGCCGCCCTAAGCTTGTTTTCGCCAAGCACCAGTTCGATGATCGTGTCGCTGTCGCCGACGACGTCGAAAACGCGGATGATGCGGTTGCCGCCGAACAGCAGGGTGGAAAAGGCGTCCCGCACCGCCGCCACCTGCGAAACGTCGGAAAGATCATATTGCTCATCGACGCCCGGCGGCGTTTCCGCCACGGCGAGCAAGCGCGACGTGCCGTCCTTGCGCAGGGCGATAAGCTTCGCTCCGGTTGCCATCAGCGTGTCGTTCTGCACGCTTCTCGGCAATTCAGCCTGCAGGCCGTCGATGACAGCCCCGGCGGCCGCAGCCGTATTCAGACGGTCGCGCAACCATGAAAGACGCATATTGGCGACGGAAGGTACGAAGATCAGCACTTCGGCGATCATCACGAAGATGACTGTGAGCAACAGCAACCGCCCCGAAAGACCGGCGGTCAATCCCGGCATGCAATGCACCCGATCGTCTTGCGTGCGGTCCAAGCTGTCTACGCCTTTAGAAAACACCGGGCCCATGATCCTGTATGCGCGCCGCTGCTTGCGTGGAACGGCTCGGTTTATATGCAGTGATGATAATAGGACCTAATGGATATTTTTCCAATGCACTGCAAAATAAAGGTTTTCATTGCCGGAAAAACAAACGCCGCCCGGCAGGGGCGGCGTTCGAAAATGAGCCGGTCTGAAGCGGACCGCTTGTCGTCTAAAACTCCTGCCAGTCGCCATGCGCGGGTGCCGCCGCAGGCTGGGCATTGAGCGCGCGGCTGACGCTGTTCATCAATTTACGGGCCGGAGACGCCACTGCCGGTGTCCTGCCGGAGACCGCCACCGGACCGGCGGAGACCGCCGTCGGTCTCGCGGGCTGCTCAATGCGGGGGCTGCGCTGCACATTCTCCACGCCAACGTTAAAGCGCGCCACGAGCGTCACGAGATGGTCCGCCTCGCTGCTCAGCTTGTGGGTTGCGGCCGAGGTCTCCTCCACCATGGCGGCGTTGCGCTGCGTTACCTGATCCATCTGGTTGATGGCGGTATTCACCTCGTGCAGTCCGGTGGACTGTTCCCTGGCGGCCGTGGCGATCGAGTGGATGTGCTCGTTGATTGCCAGAACGCGGGTCTCGATCTCGCTCAGTGCGCCGCCAGTTCTTTGCACCAGCGATACGCCGCGCCCGACCTCCTGGCCCGATTTGGTGATCAGCGCCTTGATGTCCTTCGCAGCGGTTGCGGATCGTTGCGCAAGTTCTCGCACCTCCTGAGCGACGACGGCAAAGCCCTTGCCCGCCTCGCCTGCACGGGCGGCTTCCACACCGGCATTCAGCGCCAGCAGGTTCGTCTGGAAGGCGATTTCGTCGATGACGTTGATGATCTGGCTGATTTCGCGCGAGGCATGCTCGATACGATCCATGGCGGACACGGCGTCGCGCACGACATTGGCGGACTCCTCCGTCTTCTGCTTCGTTTCGGCAACCATGGCGCTGGCTTCCTGCGCACGATCGGTCGAATTGCGAACAACGGCGGTAATCTCATCCAGAGCGGCTGAGGTTTCCTCCAGCGCCGCCGCCTGCTGTTCCGTCCGCTTCGACAGGTCATCGGCCGCCGAGCGCAATTCGTTCGCGTTGCCGCTGATGCCTTCCGTGCTGCCGCGCACTTCGCGCATCGTCTCGCGCAGCTTGGTTAGCGTCTGGTTGACGTTCACCTGAAGTTCGGCGAAAACGCCGCGGAACTCGCCATCCATTCTCTCCGTCAGATCGCCCCGCGCAAGGCCTTCAATGACGCGGCTGGTCTCGGACACGCCATTATGGACCCCGATGAGGAGCGAATTGATCGTCGCGGCAAAACGATTGAGGTTGTCGTCGCCATAATCCTTGTTGATGCGGCGGCTGAAATCGCCCTGGGCCGCAGCGTCGACGACGATGGCCATGCCGGCCTGCAGATCGTCGCTTTTCGCGCGCATGGCGGCTTCCTGCGCATTCATGCGGCGCACTTCGCTGCCGTTTTTCTTGAAGACCTCGACGGCCGCGGCCATTTCGCCGATTTCATCGTTGCGGCCGAGATAGGGGACGGCGGCGTCGAGATTTCCGTCGGCCACAGCATTCATCACCTGCGAAACCCTGCGGATGGGTGCGCTGAGTTGCCGCGTTCCCATATACAGGCCGAAGGCCGCTCCCGCGCCGACACCTGCAACCGTCACCGCGACAATCACCCAGAATATGGCGGTGCTGAAAGAATCGACCCCCGCCTTCACGACTTCGAGTTCGGCAAGGTCGTTTTTCACGACACTGTCGATCTCCGCCTGATAAGCCTTGCGGTTGGTGCGGTTAGCCTCGTTATTACCCTGCTGGTTGGCCGCCTGGGGCCCGACTTCCTTACCGAGACGGACCGTCTCCAAGCGGAAGGACCGAAACTCCTTGGATCGGCTGACAAGCTTGTCGAAACTCGCTTTTTGCTCGGCCGGCACCAGCGGGGCCCAAGTAGCGATCAGCTTTTCCATGGCGTCGAGATTTTTCACCATGCCGTTAGCAAAGGGGGTGGCCGCAGCCACATCGGCGGCCGCATAGATACCGCGCGCGTCCATGACGACTGCCGTCACCAGTCGGTTGAGCGCCTCTCCCTTATAAGCCCTTTCGGCGGCTTTCTCGAAATGATGCGAACGAACCCAGAATTCGTTGATCGCATAGATGGACAGACCGCCAATGGTACAGGCAACAAGGCTCATCAGCCCGACAAGTAGATTGATACGACCGCGAATTCTCAACTTCGTTCCCCCAACAAAAACCAGCTGCGCGATGAAAATGGGAAGCTGGCATAACTTTTCGCGTCACAAGATTTATCAATGCCGCGTTAAGAAAGAATTTCGGATTTTACCGATGACGCGCTGGAATTGGCCTCTATCGGCTGTCGGCGAAGAAGATGGCGATGCGTTTTCCGCAAAAGGTGAAGCGCGAAAACCCCTTCGGCAATTGACTTTGCTCGGCCTATGCCCTTATAAGCCGCGCACGCTCGGCCATTGAAAGCTCGCCCAGGCGGGGTTAGCCGTGCAAAAAACGAAACGCTCTTGCAAATTATTGCAAATTCAAGAAGGGCCGCACACCGCGGTATTAAATAAATGTCGAAGCGTACTTACCAACCGTCCAAGCTCGTCCGCAAGCGTCGTCATGGCTTCCGCGCCCGTATGGCTACCGCCGGCGGCCGCAAGGTTCTCGCAGCCCGCCGTGCGCGCGGCCGCGCTCGTCTTTCGGCTTAATTGCCGTCTCTGTGACCCGGTGAAAGTCGCGGGCACATGAGTAAGACAGGAAAACTGCCCGGCCGGCTTAAAAACCGGTCGGATTTCCTTGCCGTTCAGGCAGGAGAAAAACGGCGGGGAGGCAGCTTTCTTCTGGAAGTGCTTGACCGGAAAGCCCCGGAAACCGAGCCTCGCGTCGGTTTTACCGTAACGAAAAGACAAGGCAACGCGGTCGAGCGAAATCGCATGCGCCGCCGTCTCAAGGAAGCCGTCAGGCTTTCTGCCGGGGTCGCAATGAAGCCCGGTCATGACTATGTGATTGTCGCCCGCAGGGACGTGCTTGATACAGCCTTCCCGAAACTTCAGTCTCTCCTTAACGAGCGAATTGAAGGAACGGCGAAACCGAAACGGTCCCAGGAGACCCGCTCCAGGAAAGAATGATGGAAAAGAACCGCAATTACTTCATCGCGATAGCCCTTTCGGTTGTCATCGTCCTCGCCTGGCAATTCCTTTATATGAATCCGCGTATCGAGCAGCAGCGCCGCGCCGAAGAGGCCCGCCAGGCGCAGCAGCAAACGACGCAGCAACAGCAGCCTGCGCCGGGCGCCGCACCGGGGGCCGCCGTTGAAGGCGCACCGCCCGCATCCTCCCCGCAGGCCGCCGCCACCGCGACCCGCGAAGAGGCAATCGCAAAGACCCAGCGTGTCGCCATCGAGACCAGCGCCATCGCCGGCTCGATCAACCTTACCGGCGCCCGCTTCGACGACATCCGGCTCAAGGACTACCATGAGACCGTCGATGACTCGAGCCCGATCATCACGCTGTTCTCGCCCTCCGACACCAAGGAGGGCTATTTCACCGAACTCGGTTACGTTGCGGCACAGGACGTCGGCGGCGTGCCCGGCCCGACCACCGTTTGGACGCTTGCCAACGGCGACAAGCTGACGGAAACCACTCCGGTCACGCTGACCTACACCAATTCCAAGGGCGTCATCTTCTCGCGTACGGTTTCGATCGACGAGCATTATATGATCTCGGTGGCCGACAAGGTAGAAAACCCGGGACAGGCTGCGATCTCCTTCGCCACCTATGGCCGTGTGACGCGCAACAACAAGCCCGCGGTTCCCCCGGTCTTCGTCATCCATGAAGGTTTCCTCGGCGTCTCCGGCAAGGATGGCAGCCTGACGGAAGAAAAATACAAGGACGTCGAAGAAGCGCCGGTAACAGTTGCAAAGGCGACCGGCGGTTGGCTCGGCATCACCGACAAATATTGGGCCGCGGCCATCGTTCCGCCGCAGACGACACCGTTCGAGACGCGCTACTCGCACATCACCGGCAATCAGCCGAGCTACCAGGCAGACTTCAAGAGCGATGCCCTGACAGTCGAGCCCGGCCAGTCGATCGAGCTGAAGAGCCTCGTCTTTGCCGGCGCCAAGGAAGTGCCGCTGGTCGACCGTTACGAAACGACCTACGCCATTCCGAAGTTCGACCTTCTGATCGACTGGGGCTGGTTCTACTTCATCACCAAGCCGATGTTCAAACTGATGGATTTCTTCTTCCGTTATTTTGGCAATTTCGGCGTGGCGATCCTGCTCACCACCATCGTCGTCAAGGCTCTCTTCTTCCCGCTCGCCAGCAAGCAATATGCCTCCATGGCGAACATGAAGCGCGTGCAGCCGAAGATGGAAGAGCTGAAAGCCAAGCATGGCGATGACCGCATGGCCATGCAGCAGGCGATGATGCAGCTCTACAAGGAAGAGAAGATCAATCCGGTCGCCGGCTGCTGGCCGATGCTTTTGCAGATCCCGGTCTTCTTCGCGCTCTACAAGGTCATCTACGTCACCATCGAAATGCGGCATGCGCCGTTCTTCGGCTGGATCCACGACCTTTCCGCGCCGGATCCGACGTCGCTGTTCAACCTGTTCGGCCTTCTGCCTTACGACGTGCCGCACTTCCTGATGATCGGTGTCTGGCCGCTTGTCATGGGCATCACCATGTTCCTGCAGATGCGCATGAACCCGACGCCCCCCGATCCGACGCAGGCGATGATCTTCAACTGGATGCCGCTGATCTTCACCTTCATGCTGGCCTCCTTCCCGGCCGGTCTGGTCATCTACTGGGCATGGAACAATACGCTCTCCATCACCCAGCAGGCCGTCATCATGAAGCGCCAGGGCGCCAAGATCGAGCTGTTCGATAACATTAAGGGGCTGTTCAAGCGAAAGCCGGTGCAATCGAAATGAGTGAGACCGGCACGGCAACCGAAAAGCCCCTGTTCGGGCGACCCTGGATTTTCATTCGCGGCGTTCCCGCAATGAAATTCCTGCCGCCCGAAGGGCCGCCGGAGATTGCCTTCGCCGGTCGTTCGAATGTCGGCAAGTCCTCGCTCATCAATGCGCTGGTGGGCCACAAGGGGCTTGCCCGCACGTCCAATACGCCCGGACGCACGCAGGAACTGAACTATTTCGTTCCGGATGGTTATTCCGGCGAAGCGGGCGATCTGCCGCCGATGGCGTTGGTCGACATGCCCGGTTACGGTTATGCGCAGGCCCCCAAGGATCAAGTCGACGCCTGGACGAAGCTCGTCTTCGATTATCTGCGCGGCCGGGCGACGCTGAAGCGCGTTTACGTGCTGATCGATTCCCGCCATGGCGTGAAAAAGAATGACGAGGAGGTTCTGACCCTGCTCGACAAGGCGGCCGTTTCCTACCAGATCGTGCTGACGAAGACGGACAAGATCAAGGATGCCGGCGTTCCGCGGCTGATCGGTGAAACGCTGGAGAAAATCCGCAAGCGTCCCGCCGCCTATCC
Source organism: Agrobacterium salinitolerans (assembly GCF_027498475.1). NCBI lineage: Bacteria > Pseudomonadati > Pseudomonadota > Alphaproteobacteria > Hyphomicrobiales > Rhizobiaceae > Agrobacterium > Agrobacterium salinitolerans. The sequence goes on from NZ_JAPZLN010000001.1 coordinate 438,232, forward strand.
GGAAGTTCTCGCCACATCCTCGGAAAAATCATTCGGGCTGGATAGCCTGCGGGCCGAGATCGTCAGAACGATCTCTCTTTGAGGGGCATGCCTCTCAGGCGATGGTGAAAAGCAGAACGGCGGTCCAGAGCATCGCCGTCAACGCCAGAAGGCGCCAGAAGCGCACGGAATGCCAGACCTCCGAAAATATGGCTGCGAACATGCTGCCGCCCCGTAGCGGCTGGCCCCTGAACGGCAGGCCGGAGCGGCTCGGGTCCCGTTCCAGCAGCACGGCGACGGTTGCGTTTTCGCGATATTCGGTTTCCGCCAGATTGTCCCGCCAGCGCCTGACCATGGCCGCAAACTGGCGGTCGCGTTTGACGCGCTTGGCAAGCTCCGCCATGCTTTCCGGCGGCAGCGCACCCAGCACATATTCGCCCGCAAGCACTTCATCCTGCAAGCCGCTTTGCTTGTCTCGATCGGGTGCCGTCATGTGGTTTCTCGCTCCTCGGTCGTTCAGGTCAGCATCGCTCCCGCGGCGCGCGACATCACCTGTCACCCTGAATTAACCCCTCCCCTTTTCGGTGTAAGGCTGGTCCCATTGGACCTTTATGTCAATCTCATTACGGGACCGGGACAGCCAAAAAAAAGAAATTTGACCGTTGCCGACACAATAAGGCCAGGAGGTTATTTCATCCGTCAAAGACTTGCTTTAGAGCGGTGGCAGGCTTTCAACGGCCGCAACCACAGACCGAGGTTTTTAGATGACGTCTTCCGAAAGCGAAACTCAGGCGCGGCTGCTCGCACAGGCTCTGCCTTTCATGCAGAAATACGAGAACAAGACCATCGTGGTGAAATATGGCGGTCACGCAATGGGGGATTCCACGCTCGGCAAGGCTTTCGCGGAAGACATCGCCCTTTTGAAGCAATCGGGCATTAACCCCATCGTTGTGCATGGCGGCGGCCCGCAGATCGGCGCGATGCTGACCAAGATGGGCATCGAATCGAAATTCGAGGGCGGTCTGCGCGTCACCGACGCCAAGACGGTCGAGATCGTCGAAATGGTCTTGGCCGGCTCGATCAACAAGGAAATCGTCGCCCTCATCAACCAGACGGGCGAATGGGCGATCGGCCTGTGCGGCAAGGATGGCAACATGGTCTTTGCCGAAAAGGCGAAAAAGACCGTCATCGATCCTGACAGCAATATCGAACGTGTGCTCGATCTCGGCTTCGTCGGCGAAGTCACCGAAGTCGACCGCACCCTGCTCGACCTGCTCGCCAAGTCGGAAATGATCCCGGTGATCGCCCCGGTCGCGCCCGGCCGCGATGGCGCCACCTACAATATCAATGCCGATACCTTTGCCGGCGCGATTGCGGGTGCGCTTCACGCCTCGCGTCTGCTGTTTCTCACCGACGTTCCCGGCGTTCTCGACAAGAACAAGGAACTCATCAAGGAACTCACCGTCTCGCAGGCGAGTGCGCTCATCAAGGACGGCACGATTTCCGGCGGTATGATCCCGAAGGTCGAGACCTGCATCGACGCCATCAAGGCCGGTGTTCAAGGCGTTGTGATCCTCAACGGCAAGACGCCCCACTCCGTCCTTCTGGAAATCTTCACGGAAGGCGCCGGCACGCTCATCGTGCCCTGATGTGCTTCAGGTGGCGGACGGCAAGCCTGTCCGCCACAACTGACATTCAGCCGAATGCCAAAAGCGACAGCACGCCCACGACAATCAGCAGGCAGCCGGACAGTTCGAGCCGGTTGATCTTCTCCTTGAAGAAAAGCACGGTCGAGGCGAAGGCGAAGAGCATCTCCACCTGCGCCAATGCCTTCACCACGGCGGCCTGCTGCAGGGTCATCGCCGTGAACCAGCCGAACGAGGCCGTTGCGCCCACGAAACCGACCGCAAGCGACGGTTTCCACACCTTGGCGATGCGCCGCAACTCTTCCCGCTCGCGCCAGACGATCCACAGGAACATCGACACCGTCTGCATGACGATGACGACAACCAGAGTAAAGCCCGCCTGCATCATCGCATCCGGAGTGGGAAGGCTCGGCGCAAGCGCGAGCGACGCCGACCGGTAAGCGACTGATGACAGGCCGAAGAAAGCGCCCGAGGCAAGACCGATACCCGCTGTCCGGCTGAAGATCGAGGTGAAGAAGGAAGCGGGCGTGACTTCCGTGCGCGCCACCGAAATCAGCATGACGCCGGCGACCGAGATGGCGATGGCCGCCAATGTGCCGCCATTGACGCTTTCCCCGATGAAAATAAGCGCGAACAGTGCCGCCTGCGCCGGTTCTGTGCGGGAATAGGCCGTTCCAACCGCGAAATTACGGAAGGAGAACAGGTGCACCAGCAGGAAGGTGGCGGCAATCTGCGCCATGGCGCCGACCGTCGCCCACACGGCAAAGGACATGTTCGGCACCGGCAGAGGGCGACCGAGCCCGAAATGCAGGAAAGCAAGATAAGCGAGAGCGAAAGGCATGCCGAACACGAAGCGCACGAAGGTCGCGCCCGTGGTGCCCATCATGCCTTTGAGGTGCTTTTGCAGGGTCGAGCGCAGGTTCTGCAGGAACGCGCTTGCGAAAGTGATGCCAATCCAGAGTTCCATGGTCTTGGCGGTATCATGCGCGAGAGCCCGCAGCCAAGCCCGATTTTCTGATCAATCGTCGTCTTTTCGATTTTCTTCGGCCTTCGAAACAGGCATAAAGCAGCCCATGGACACAAAGCCGAAAAACCTGCCCGAAGCCGCCGATTTCGCCCATGTGAGCGAATGGGTCTTCGATCTCGACAACACGCTCTATCCGCATCACATCAATCTGTTTTCGCAGATCGACCGTAACATGACGGCCTATGTGGCGGAGCTTCTGAAGCTCGATCCCGACGAGGCGCGGGCGCTGCAGAAGCGCTATTATCACGACCACGGCACGACGCTTCAGGGCCTGATGATCCATTACGGCATCAGCCCGGACGAGTTTCTGGAACGTGCCCATGCCATCGACTATTCGGCGCTGAAACCGCATCCGGAACTTGGCGAGGCGATCAAAGCTCTGCCGGGCCGCAAATTCATCCTTACCAACGGCAGCGTCAAACATGCGCAGGCCGCCGCCGGTGCGCTTGGCATTCTCGATCATTTCGAGGATATTTTCGATATCGTCGCCGCCGCCTATCTGCCGAAACCGGCCAGCGCGACCTATGAGAAGTTCGCGGCGCTTGCGAAGCTCGACACGCAAAAAGCCGCCATGTTCGAGGATTTACCCCGCAATCTCGCGGCGCCCAAGGCGCTTGGCATGAAGACCGTGCTGCTCGTCCCCGCCAATCTCGAGGGCGTCGTCATGGAACGCTGGGAAATCCCGGCCGTCACGGATGCGCATATCGACTACATCACCGACGATCTGACCGGCTTCCTGACGAAAACCATCGCAGGCTGAGCAGCAAACATTACCGAAGCTTCATACACCTTACCGATGTTTAAGTGGTGGGGCTTGCTGGACGTCACTATCTTCTCTTCAGGGACACCAAAGAAAGGTAATGACGATGACCACACGAAAAATCGCCCTGTCTGCTCTTGGCGCAGCCCTTGTGCTCAGCACGGCCGCAACGGCAAGTTTCGCCGCACCCGGCAAAGGCCATAAGGATCGCATGCCAATCCGCCAGGAGGCCGCCTTCGTTCACCTCCTAAAGGTTGCGGATGCCAACAAGGACGGCAAGATTTCCAAGGAAGAATTCGCCGCCCGTCAGGACGCGCTCTTCACCGAGATCGACAAGGACAAGGACGGCTCGATCACGCCGAAGGAAATGCGTGAGTATCGCCAGGCGAAAATGGAAGCTTTCCGCGCCGCCAATCCCCGTCCCGAGCGTGAGGAGGCCAAAGCCGAAGACGGCAAGGGCCCCGAGGGCAAGCGCGCCGAAAGACATGCCGAGCGCGAACATGGCGGCCGTTTCGGCCATCAGGGATGGGGCAAGCATGGCGGCAAGGGCGCAGGTTTCGCGCTGATCCGCTGGGCCGATACCGACGAGAACGGTCAGGTCAGCAAGGCCGAATTCACCGCCGCCGGCGAAAAGATGTTTGAACGGCTGGACAAGAACAAGGACGGCGTCATCTCCATCGACGACATGCCGGACCGCCCGTTCCTTTAACCCGCGAAAGAAAAGCCCGCTCAAAAGCGGGCTTCAGACTGCTGACAAACCCCTGGCGTGAGCTGGGGGTTTATGATTCATTGGGACATGTTGAAGAAACCTGCTCCTGAACAGACCGCTCTCGAGATGGTGACGCTCGATAGTCTGGTCCCGAAAGATCACCTGCTTCGCAAGATCGACGCGGTGATCGACTTCTCATTTATCCATGATCGTGTTGCCGGTCTTTACTGTGCCGACAACGGCCGTCCGCCGCTCGATCCCACACGCATGTTCAAGGCGCTGTTCATCGGCTACCTGTTCGGTGTTCGCTCGGAGCGGCAGTTGATGCGCGAGATCGAGGTGAACGTCGCCTATCGCTGGTTTCTGCGCCTGAAGCTGACCGATCCTGTCTTCGATGCCTCGACGCTGTCGCAGAACCGCCGCCGTCGCTTCAACGGGACGGAGGTTGCCCAGGATATCTTCGATGCCATCGTGGAGCAGGCGATCCGGCATGGTCTGGTGGATGGGACCGTGCTCTATACGGATTCGACCCATCTGAAGGCCAATGCCAACAAGGGCAAATACGATCTGGCCATGCTCCAGAAGTCGCGGGCCGATTATTGGGCCGATCTGGATCGAGCGATCGAGGCGGAGCGCATATCCCATGGGCAGAAGCCGTTGAGGGAGAAACAGCGCGAGCCGGAGGTGAAGGAGACGAAGGTCAGCCGTACCGATCCCGATAGCGGTTATATGGTGCGCGACGGCAAGCCCAAGGGCTTCTTCTATCTCGATCACCGCACTGTTGACGGCCGCCATGCGATCATCACCGATACGCATGTAACGCCGGCCAATGTGCATGACAGTATCGTCTACCTGGAGCGGCTCGACCGGCAGCGCCAACGCTTCGACTTTCATGTCGGGGCGGTCGGGCTGGACGCAGGCTATGCCACGGCAGGCATTGCCAAGGGTCTGGAGGACAGAGATATCCTCGGCGTGACCGGCTATCGCAACCCGACCCCGCCCAAAGACGGGATGATGCGCAAGTCGAAGTTCGTCTACGAACCAGAGACCGATGGCTACCACTGCCCTGAAGGACAACTGTTGACCTATGCGACGACCGACCGCAGCGGTTACAGGCACTATCGCTCAGACCCCTCCATCTGCCGTGACTGCCCGCTTCTTGCCTCCTGCACGTCCAATGCCGGCTCGATACGAACCATCACCCGGCATGTCTGGCAAGATGCACGCGAACGCACGGATGTTCATCGAAAGACGGCGTGGGGCAAGGCGATCTACAAGCGGCGCAAGGAAACGGTGGAGCGCTCCTTCGCCGATGCCAAGCAGCTCCACGGGCACCGCTATGCCCGCTTCCGCGGCTTGATCAAGGTTAGATGGCAGTGCCTGCTCGCCGCGAGCGCCCAGAACATCAAGAAAATAGCGATGGCGCTCACGAAAGCACCCAAACCCGCCTGGGGATGAGGAAACGAGGCTCATCTTATCTCCCGTTCACCCGCAAAAGACGACAACAAAACGTCATCATCCCGAAAAAGAAAAAACCCGCCGAAAATATCGACGGGTTTGTCAGCGGTCTGAAGCCCGCTCAAAAGCGGGCTTTTTTCTTCAATGCAGGCTGACGGTCTGGAGATCGTCTTCGGCAGCCTTGAAAAACGTACTGGACCGGTTGTCCGTCAGGAGGATCGGCGTACCATCTGCACCGAACAGCGCCCAAAGGTCCAACTGCGGATCGAGATCGGGCGCTTCCGGGAAACAGCGGCTGACGTCTTCCGCGCGAATCTTGCGGATATATCCCACTTCTCCTTCGCCGATATGGGCGAGCTGGGATTGGGTGAGACGCGCATGCGCTTCTTTCAACAGCATATTTCAGCCTCCTTCTTCACGCCGAGCGATTCGTGTCGGATTCCGGCGTTCATGGTCTACTCTGAGACGGAAATATTAATTTTCTTCACCACGTTTGAAATTTCCGGCCGGACCAGATCGATGGAAAGAAGGCCGTTGCGCAGGCGCGCCTCCCTGACCTGCATGCCGTCGGCAAGCACGAATACCCGCTGGAACTGGCGCGCCGCGATTCCGCGATAGAGAAAATCGCGCTTCTCCTGTTCCTGCTGGCGGCCGCGGATGACAAGCTGGTTATCGGCCGTCGTGACATCCAGATCGTCCTGCGAAAAACCGGCAACCGCGATGGTAATCCTCAGGCGCTCGGGCACGTCATCGTTGCCGGGCAGACGCTCTATGTTATAGGGAGGATAGCCGTCATTGGCCTTAGCCATGCGCTCCAGCGTTTTTTCCATGGCATCAAAACCCAGCAAAAGCGGGTGGGTGAATGGCGTCATGCGGCTCATGTCTCTTTTGTCCTTGCAACCAAGCGACGTTTCGCGGCCCCGCTTCCGGCAGCCTTGCCGGTCAATCGCACCGGCCCCTGCAATATGGGAAGCACAACCGCAATACGCAAGACGCGGCGACGAGCAAAGGGGATACCGGGGAATGAGGCTTGACAAGTGAGCACCCGCCGCTCGAAAAAAGCGCTCATCTCAACGGCGGGCAAGACATGGCAGAACGCAGAAAAATCATCATCGACACCGATCCGGGCCAGGACGACGCGGCGGCAATCATGCTCGCTTTTGGAAGCCCTGACGAAATCGACATTCTCGGGCTGTGCGCCGTTGCCGGCAACGTTCCGCTGAAACTGACCAGCCGCAACATCCGCATCATCTGCGAATTGTGCGGCCGCACCGATATTCCCGTCTATGAGGGCGCGGAGAAGCCGCTGGTGCGCAAGCCCATCACCGCCGAGCATGTTCACGGCAGCACCGGCCTCAACGGCCCGGTTCTCGATGAGCCGACCATGGAAGCGCAAAAGCAGCATGCGGTCGATTTCATCATCGAAACGCTGATGCGCGAACCGGCCGGCACGGTGACGCTCTGCACGCTTGGCGCGCTGACCAACGTGGCGCTGGCTCTCCTCAAGGCGCCGGAAATCGCCGATCGCGTCAAGGAGCTGGTGATGATGGGCGGCGGCTTCTTCGAGGGCGGCAACATCACACCGGCGGCGGAATTCAACATCTATGTCGACCCGCAGGCCGCCGATATCGTCTTCCGCTCCGGCATGCCGATCGTCATGATGCCGCTCGACGTCACCCATCAGTTGCTGACGACCAAGGCTCGGGTCAGCCGCATTCGCGACATTGGCACGCGGCCGGCCATCGCCATGGCTGAAATGCTGGAATTCTTCGAACGTTTCGATATTGAGAAGTACGGTTCGGATGGCGGTCCGCTGCATGACCCGAGCGTCATTGCCTATCTCATCAAGCCCGAGTTGTTCGAAGGTCGCGAATGCAATGTCGAAATCGAGGTCCATTCCGAGCTGACCATGGGCATGACAGTGGTGGACTGGTGGAATGTTACCGAACGGCCCGCCAACGCCCGTGTGATGCGCAAGGTGGACGCCGACGGCTTCTTCGAATTACTGACGGAACGTTTCGCCCGTCTGTGACGGAATACGAACACCAAAAAGGGCCGCTGGTATCCCCAGCGGCCCTCAGACCGCTGACAAACCCGTCGATATTTTCGGCGGGTTTTTTCTTTTTCGGGATGATGACGTTTTGTTGTCGTCTTTTGCGGGTGAACGGGAGATAAGATGAGCCTCGTTTCCTCATCCCCAGGCGGGTTTGGGTGCTTTCGTGAGCGCCATCGCTATTTTCTTGATGTTCTGGGCGCTCGCGGCGAGCAGGCACTGCCATCTAACCTTGATCAAGCCGCGGAAGCGGGCATAGCGGTGCCCGTGGAGCTGCTTGGCATCGGCGAAGGAGCGCTCCACCGTTTCCTTGCGCCGCTTGTAGATCGCCTTGCCCCACGCCGTCTTTCGATGAACATCCGTGCGTTCGCGTGCATCTTGCCAGACATGCCGGGTGATGGTTCGTATCGAGCCGGCATTGGACGTGCAGGAGGCAAGAAGCGGGCAGTCACGGCAGATGGAGGGGTCTGAGCGATAGTGCCTGTAACCGCTGCGGTCGGTCGTCGCATAGGTCAACAGTTGTCCTTCAGGGCAGTGGTAGCCATCGGTCTCTGGTTCGTAGACGAACTTCGACTTGCGCATCATCCCGTCTTTGGGCGGGGTCGGGTTGCGATAGCCGGTCACGCCGAGGATATCTCTGTCCTCCAGACCCTTGGCAATGCCTGCCGTGGCATAGCCTGCGTCCAGCCCGACCGCCCCGACATGAAAGTCGAAGCGTTGGCGCTGCCGGTCGAGCCGCTCCAGGTAGACGATACTGTCATGCACATTGGCCGGCGTTACATGCGTATCGGTGATGATCGCATGGCGGCCGTCAACAGTGCGGTGATCGAGATAGAAGAAGCCCTTGGGCTTGCCGTCGCGCACCATATAACCGCTATCGGGATCGGTACGGCTGACCTTCGTCTCCTTCACCTCCGGCTCGCGCTGTTTCTCCCTCAACGGCTTCTGCCCATGGGCTGCGCGCTCCGCCTCGATTGCCCGGTCGAGATCGGCCCAATAATCGGCCCGCGACTTCTGGAGCATGGCCAGATCGTATTTGCCCTTGTTGGCATTGGCCTTCAGATGGGTCGAATCCGTATAGAGCACGGTCCCATCCACCAGACCATGCCGGATCGCCTGCTCCACGATGGCATCGAAGATATCCTGGGCAACCTCCGTCCCGTTGAAGCGACGGCGGCGGTTCTGCGACAGCGTCGAGGCATCGAAGACAGGATCGGTCAGCTTCAGGCGCAGAAACCAGCGATAGGCGACGTTCACCTCGATCTCGCGCATCAACTGCCGCTCCGAGCGAACACCGAACAGGTAGCCGATGAACAGCGCCTTGAACATGCGTGTGGGATCGAGCGGCGGACGGCCGTTGTCGGCACAGTAAAGACCGGCAACACGATCATGGATAAATGAGAAGTCGATCACCGCGTCGATCTTGCGAAGCAGGTGATCTTTCGGGACCAGGCTATCGAGCGTCACCATCTCGAGAGCGGTCTGTTCAGGAGCAGGTTTCTTCAACATGTCCCAATGAATCATAAACCCCCAGCTCACGCCAGGGGTTTGTCAGCAGTCTGAGGGCCGCTGGTATCCCCAGCGGCCCTTTTTATTTGAAGTCAGGAAGGCCTGTCAGAACTCCGTCCAGTCATCCTGCGCCAGCGCGTTTGCACCGCTGGTTCTCGGACGGGCGCGAGGAGCCGCAGCCTGCGCCCTTGCCGGAGCGGCGGGTGCGCGCATTGCCGCCGCCGTGGCGCGCAGTTGCTGGCTGGAATGGCCGCCGGAAACGGAGAAACCGGCCACGAGCGACTTCAGCGTTTCGGCTTCGCTGTTCAGCGTCACGCTGGCCGCCGTGGTTTCTTCCACCATCGCCGCATTCTGCTGGGTAACCTGATCCATCTGCGTGACAGCGGAATTGATCTCTTTAAGGCCTACCGCCTGCTCGCTGGCGGAGGCGGAAATCTGCCGTATCAACTGGTTGATCTGCAGAACCTGATCGGCGATCTTTTTCATCGTCGCACCGGCCTTGCCGACCAGTTGGACGCCCTCGTCCACCTGGGTGGCCGAGGTGTTGATGAGGCCCTTGATCTCCTTGGCCGCGGTGGCGGACCGCTGCGCCAGTTCGCGCACCTCCTGTGCTACGACGGCAAAGCCCTTGCCGGCATCACCGGCGCGCGCGGCTTCCACACCCGCATTCAGCGCCAGAAGGTTGGTCTGGAAGGCGATCTCGTCGATAACGCCGATGATGCGGGAGATTTCGGCAGAGGATTGCGCGATGCCTTCCATGGAGTTCACGGCCTGCTGCACGACTTCACCCGATTTGCCCGCATCGTCGCAGGCATGGCTGACGGCTCCGGCCGCCTCTGCGGCGTTTTCCGCGCTGGAATTCACCTGCGCGGTCAGCTCATTGAGGGCGGCGGCGGTTTCTTCCAGGCTTGCGGCCTGCTGTTCCGTGCGGTGCGAAAGATCGCTGGCTGCGCGGGTGATCTCGCCGGTGCCGTTGCCGATGCTGACGACGGTTGCGTTGACCGTGGAAACGGTTTCCTCGAGGCTGGCGAGCGCCGAGTTGAAGTCCTCGCGCAGCTTCGCATATTCGCCGGGGAACTCGTCTTCGATACGGTAGGTGAGATTGCCCTGCGAAAGCGCATTGAGGCCAGCACCCAGCACGCCGACAATGTGCTGCTGCATGCGGCTGTTTTCAGTACGCTCGGATTCCGAGCGCTGGCGCGCCGTTTCCGCGTGACCACGCTGGGCCTCGGCTTCGGCCTCCATCTCGCGGATACCGGCAAGCTTCGCGCGGAAACCTTCAAGTGCAGTAGCCACCGCACCCGTCTCATCCCGGCGCTCCTGTCCGGAAACCGGTACATCGTAGCGACCGTCGCTCAGCGTCCTGACGTCGGAAACCAGCGAGGCAAGCGGATTGCGGACGAAATGGCGCACGGCGAAATAAAGCGCAGTGATGACGGCAGCGAGAATGACGATCGCGCCGATGATCATCATGTAGGTCTGTTCCTGAACCGGTGCGTTCAGGGCCTGATGGGGAATATCCACCAGCACCACCCAGGTCGCGTTGAGACCCGGAACGGCGAAGGGATAGACGAGACGGTTATAGGGCGCGTCCGTATCGAGGCCGAGATTTTCAATGAGGCCCTGTTTGCCGGAGGTAATCGCCGCCTGCACGGTGCTCGCACCGTCTCCGTCGTAAGCCTTCATGTTCTGCTCGGGCGTCGGCGGCACCAGCCACTGGCCGCCCTGCGAAACGAGCGTTACGCGGCCGGTTTCGAAAGGATGCAGCGCCTGCAGCTTCTGCGACAGCGAGGCCAGCGAGATATCGACACCCGCCACACCAATCATCTTGCCGTCCGACATGACCGGATAGGCAAGCGAGGTCATGGTTGTGGGTACTTCCGTGCCTTCGGCGAGATAAGGCTGGGTAATGGCGCCCTTGCCGGATTTGGCGGCGAGCGCATACCATTCCGCCGCATAATCGTTCTTGAAGGTCGAAAACTGGATGTCGCCCTTCTGGGTCTTCGACCAATAGGGGGCAAACGCGCCGTTTTCATTGGTGCCAAGATCGAGCCTGCCCGCAATCTCCGTGCTCTGTCCATCAAAAAGGCCGAGCTGCTCGCAAAACCAGCTTCCGAAAGCAAAAGTATTCTGCTCGACATTGGCCTTGAGGATGTTGACGATGCCGGGCCGGTCCATCGATTTCGCCTGATGCGCGCGGCCGATGACGCCGGCCATGGAGCGTGCGGCGCTGCCGAGTTCGCCCACATCGGCGGCGATCACATTGGCGATGGCGCGCGCTTCGGTATTGGCCTGATCCATGGTCAGCGCGTGCACGCGCTCACTCGTCTGGGAAATGAGAAAGGAATTCGATGCAACGAGAACCGTGGTGATGGCGCAGCCGGTTACGAGGATCAGCTTCGTCGCAAGCGACTTCACTTGGAAATTGAACATTTTGGCCTCGATCAAATCGCCCGCCCGAAGAAGGCTGACGTCAACGGATGATAAATCTCCGTCATGGAGGCCCGTCCGCAGGGGACAGTGCGCTGCAGCGCGACGAGGTGAAATTAGAAGAAGATTGCTAATTAAACCCTAAAATTACTTCGCCGCGCCAAGCATAATCAGTGTTCGTAGTGGGCCGAGATGACTTTCCATGCATCTTCGGCCGTTTCGGCGAAATGCAGCAAATTCATATCATCCGGTGCAATGGTGCCGAAATCCGCCAGGAATTTGAAATTGATTACCGATCGCCAGAACTTCTCACCGAACAGGACGAGCGGAATGGGCTCCATGCGCTTCGTCTGGATAAGCGTCAACGTTTCGAAGAGTTCATCAAGCGTGCCGAAACCGCCGGGAAAGATCACCACCGCTTTCGCCCGCATCAGGAAATGCATCTTGCGAATGGCGAAATAGTGGAAGTTGAAGCTCAGCTCCGGTGTTACATAGGGGTTCGGCGCCTGCTCGTGTGGCAGGACGATGTTGAGGCCGATAGACGGGCCGCCGGCATCGGCAGCGCCGCGATTGCCCGCTTCCATGACACCGGGACCGCCGCCGGTGACCACGACATATTCGAGGTGATCTGATTTCGCGGCATAATCGGTGCAGAGACGGGCAAATTTGCGCGCCTCGTCGTAATAAACTGAGGATTGCTCCAGATTGCGCTTCTGCGTCTCGTTGCGCGCCGCCCAGGCCTCGCCGCCGGGTTCAGGAATACGGGCGCCGCCGAACATGACGACGGTGGATTTGATGCCCCGCTCGGCCAGCGCCATTTCTGTCTTCAGAAGTTCCAGCTGAAGCCTGACGGGACGCAGTTCCTCGCGGCAGAGAAAATCCATGTCCGCATAGGCAAGCCGGTAGGACGGGGAATCCGACTGTGGCGTCCTGGGAATGACCTCGGCCTGCTGCTTGTCCGCAGAGCTGCGCTTCAACGGGTCCCATACCCCGTCCTTGCGCCGCAATTTGCCGTTTTTCAGTCGTGTCATTTCCATGCCTTTCGTCTGACGCGCCAAATCACCCAAATCACATTGACGCCTTTCCAACACTCCCTTAGATCAAATGACCAAAGCCTTCCAGCGGCGCGGGACCATCCGTGACCACGAACACCACGCGACATTCAAGGAATTTTCCATGAGCCTTACGGATCTAACCTCCCTCGAAACCATCATCGAAACCTCATTCGACAACCGCGATGGTGTGAACGTATCGACAAAGGGCGAGGTTCGCGACGCCGTGGACACATCTCTTCAACTTCTCGACAGCGGCAAGGCGCGCGTGGCCGAAAAGCAGGCTGACGGAAACTGGAAGGTGAACCAGTGGCTGAAAAAGGCCGTGCTTCTGTCCTTCCGCCTGAACGACATGGAAATCGTGACCGGCGGACCGGGCGAATCCACCTGGTGGGACAAAGTGCCGTCGAAGTTCGAAAACTGGGGTGAAAACCAGTTCCGCGCCGCCGGTTTCCGCGCCGTGCCGAACGCCGTCGTGCGCCGCTCGGCTTACGTTGCCAAGAACGTCGTGCTGATGCCGTCCTTCGTCAATCTCGGCGCCTATGTCGATGAAGGTACGATGGTCGATACCTGGGCGACGGTCGGCTCCTGCGCGCAGATTGGCAAGAATGTGCATCTTTCGGGCGGCGTCGGTATTGGCGGCGTTCTGGAGCCCTTGCAGGCGGGCCCGACGATCATCGAGGACAATTGCTTCATCGGCGCCCGTTCGGAAGTCGTCGAAGGCTGCATCGTGCGCGAAGGTGCGGTTCTCGGCATGGGCGTGTTCATCGGCAAGTCGACCAAGATCGTCGATCGCGCCACCGGCGAGATCACCTATGGCGAAGTTCCGCCCTATTCCGTCGTCGTTGCCGGCACCATGCCGGGCAAGCCTTTCCCGAACGGCGAACCGGGCCCAAGCCTCTATTGCGCCGTGATCGTCAAGCGCGTCGATGAAAAGACCCGCTCCAAGACCGGCATCAACGAGCTTCTGCGCGACTGATATAAGCTGATACCATGACCACGACCGATCCCGTTGCCAATCTCGCCGCCCTCATCCGTTGCCCTTCGGTAACGCCTGCGGAAGGCGGCGCGCTTTCCCTGCTCGACACCCTGCTTTCGCCGCTCGGCTTTGCGGTGGAGCGTGTGATGGCGACGGAGGCCGGCACTCCTGACGTGGAAAACCTCTATGCACGGCTCGGCACCGAAGGTCCGCATCTGATGTTTGCGGGCCATACGGATGTCGTTCCCGTGGGTGATGAGGCCGCATGGAGCCATCCGCCCTTTTCGGCAGACATCGCCGGTGGGGAAATGTACGGTCGCGGTGCGGTGGACATGAAAGGCGGCATCGCCTGTTTCGTGGCGGCCATTGCCCGCCATATCGAAAAACACGGCAAGCCGCAGGGGTCCGTTTCTTTCCTGATTACAGGCGATGAGGAAGGCCCGTCGATCAACGGCACTTCCAAGCTGCTGGAATGGGCAGCCGCCAGAGGCGAGACATGGGACGCCTGTGTCGTGGGCGAGCCGACCAATCCCGACCAGCTGGGCGACATGATCAAGATCGGCCGCCGGGGTTCGCTCTCGGGCCGAATCACGGTCCATGGCGTTCAGGGCCACGCCGCTTATCCGCATCTCGCCGACAACCCCATTCGCGGTCTTTTGCAGCTTACCCATGCGTTGATGCATCCGGCCTTCGATCACGGCACGGATGATTTCCAGCCTTCCAATCTGGAAGTGACGACCGTCGATACCGGCAATGCCGCCACCAATGTGATCCCGGCGCGGGCGACGGCGGCCTTCAACATTCGTTTCAACGATAGCTGGACAGCAGAGAGCCTGCGGGCGGAAATCATCCGCCGCCTCAATGCCGCCGCAGCCGAAGGCGAGCTTCGCCCCGACCGGGCTCCGGTCAAATATGAGATCGTCTGGGCGGACCGTCCGAGCCACGTCTTCCTGACCCGCAACAATGCGCTCATCTCGTCACTGTCAGGCGCGGTTGAAGCCGTAACCGGCAAGGAGCCCAAGCTTTCGACCACGGGCGGCACCTCGGATGCGCGCTTCATCAAGGATTATTGCCCTGTCGTGGAATTTGGCCTCGTCGGGCAGACCATGCATATGGTCGACGAGCGCGTGGCCGTTGCCGATCTCGAGATGCTGACACGCATTTACGAGACCTTTATCGAACGCTGGTTCGCCCATGCCGACGGCAAGTGAAATAAGGCTCTATCTGACAGGCCTGTGGCTTCTGCTGCTCGGCGATCATAATGGCGCGCGGTATCTCGATCTCTCCGAGCGCGGCATGTGGCGATCCTTCTATTCGGCGCTGTGGTGCCTGCCGGCCATGCTGGTTTCCTGGCTGTGGCTGCGCGCCGCCTATCTCGCCAGCTATCCGCCCGGAACGGGAACGGGCTTCATCTTCTTTTTCCGTCTGGCGATGGTCGAAGCCATCTGCTGGATCGTGCCGCTGCTGTTGATCGGCATGTTGCTCTATGCCTTTGGCGCCCGGGAAAAATTCGCACCGCTCGTCACCACCGTGAACTGGCTGTCGCTGCCCTTTTCTTATGCCTATGCGGTTCTCATCCTGATCGCATTCTTCCTGCCGCCGCTGCAGGGGTTGATCGCCATTCTCTGGCTGGCACTGCTTCTGTCGCTGGTCTTTGCCTTTTCGCGGATCGTGCGGTTCTTCATCCGCGACCAGTCGCTGCTCGTCTCGGCCGTCGTCATGACGCTGTTGGTGCCCGCCATGTTGCTGTCGGAAGCATTGCAGCGTTTTCTCGGCGTCTATCCGGCCTGAGAGGCAGTGAGGCTTCAGGTCAGTCCGCGTCTTCCGTCACTTCGACTTCGGGGCGGCGGCGCGGCGGAATGACATCGGGATAATCGACCTGCATGAAATAAAGACCGTCCGGCGGCGCAACGGGACCGCAGGCCTTGCGATCTCGTGCCTCCAGCGCTGCACGCACATCATCAGGCGTCATAGTGCCTTCACCTGCCATCTTCAGCGTGCCGGCGAAGGAGCGTATCTGATTATGCAGGAAGCTTTGCGCGGTCGCGCGGATTTCGATGAGGTCGCCGTTGCGGGTCACGTCCAGCCGGTCGAGCGTGCGCACGGGGCTGTTCGCCTGACAATGCACGGAGCGGAAGGTCGTGAAATCATGCCGGCCGACCAGCATCTGTGCGGCTTCATGCATGCGCTCGTGGTCCATATCCTTCGATACCCACCATGCCCGCTTGTGCTCCAGCGCCAGCCGGGATTTGCGACAGATGATGCGATAGAGATAATGGCGGCGCAGCGCTGAAAAACGGGCGTCGAAATCTTCGGTCACGGCTGCAGCATCGAGCACGGCCACGGCCTCCCCGGCCATGGCGAGATGCGCGTTCAAGGCATTGCGGAGCTTGTAGGGTTCCCAATCGCGGGAAAGATCGATATGGGCGACCTGTCCAACGGCATGCACGCCGGAATCGGTGCGGCCGGCACCGCGAATGGAGACGCTCTCTCCCGTCAACGAGCGAACCGCAGCCTCCAGCGCGCCCTGAACCGAGGGGCCGTTATCCTGTCTCTGCCAGCCGTAATAAGGCGTGCCGTCATATTCGACGGTCATGCGGAAACGTGGCATCAGCCGAGCCTCGTTGCGGTCGGAACCGGTGTGCCACGCACGAAATCGGCCGCCGACATCGGCTTGCCACCCGCCTTCTGCAAACGGGTGAGCCGCACGGCGCCGCTACCGCAGGCAATGGTCAGAGCATCGTCGAGCGCTGCGCCCGCTTCTCCCATTCCGCTTGCCAGTTCGGAGGCCAGAACCTTCATGCGTTCGGGTTTGCCGCCGATATTCATCTCCAGCCATGCGCCGGGAAACGGCGAAAGCCCGCGAATGTGGTTATGGACATCCTGTGCGGGCCTTGAAAAATCGATACGGGTCTCGCCCTTGTCGATCTTCGCGGCGTAGAGCACGCCCTCTTCCGCCTGCGTGACGAGGGGCAGGTCGCCTGCCTCCAGCTTGTCCATCGCCTGCCGCATCAACCGCGCACCCGCCAGCATCAGGCTGTCATGCAGTTCGCCCGCCGTCATATTCTCGTCGATCGCGACCTTTGCGGTGAGCGCGACGGGGCCGGTATCGAGCCCCTTTTCCATTTTCATCACCATCATACCGGTTTCGGCATCGCCGGCCATGATCGCTCTCTGGATGGGGGCAGCCCCGCGCCAGCGCGGCAGCAGGGAGGCGTGACCATTATAACAGCCGAGACGCGTGCCGGAGAGGATCGCTTCGGGCAAAAGCAGACCGTAAGCGACGACGACGGCTACATCGGCGTTGAAATCCCGGAACTGCTGGCGGTCTTCCTCGGCCTTGAAATTTACGGGCGTCAGCACGGGCAGCCCCAGCAATTCGGCTGCCTGATGGACCGGCGACTTCTGCAAATCGAGACCACGGCGGCCGCCGGGACGCGGCGGCTGGGTGTAGACGGCAACGATCTCGTGGCCCGCATCCACCAGTGCACGCAATGTGGGAACGGAAAAATCCGGCGTGCCCATAAAAATGATGCGAAGAGACATCGTCGCCCCCTTCCCTGTCGTCCACTCCAGCCCAAAGAGGCCGGATCAGATCTTTGCGCGGGCCGCTTTCGTGAATTTCTTGATGACCATGTCGCGTTTGAGCCGCGAAATATGGTCGATGAAGAGAACGCCGTTCAGGTGGTCGATCTCATGCTGCAGGCAGGTCGCGAGCAGACCATCCGCCTCGACCGTCTGCTGCTTGCCGTCACGGCCGACATATTGCACGGTGAGCGACGCTGGGCGCTCCACCTCGGCATAATAATCGGGGATGGAGAGGCAGCCTTCCTCATAGGTCGAGACATCGTCCGACACTTTGAGGATTTCCGGATTGATGAAAACGACCGGAGCCTTTTCTTCACCTTCGCGTGCCACGTCGATCACCAGCATGCGGCGTGGCACGCCGATCTGAATGGCGGCGAGGCCGATACCCGGCGCATCATACATGGTTTCGAGCATATCGTCGGCAAGGCGCAGCACCTCAGCATCCACCTGTTCGATGGGCTTGGATTGCTGACGCAACACGGGATCGGGCAAAATTATAAGCGGTTTGATGGTCATGGCTTCCCATAACGTATCTCTTGCGCGGAGGAAATAAAAAACACGAGGTTCAAACCGCCTCCGGCATGTGCCCCGCCTGACTCATTTCTGCCGCAGGAATGTTCTTGTTTTGATCTTACGAATCATTGGAAATCTGTTAGATTTGGCCATGAGCATAGACTTTTCAGTTCTCCTTCAACCCGCGCTGCGGGCCGGCTCCGTCGATATCAGCTTCGGCGCGCTTCTCGCTGCCGCGGTTTTCGGCCTCGCCGTGGCGTGGCTTGTGACGGCAAACCGGTCGAAAAAGGCTGGAGCCGATGGTGAAATCTCCGATCTCCTGAAAACACAGTCCGAATTGCACGGGCGGATCGCGGCCATGGCGGAAACGCTTGGCACGCGCCAGACCGAGATGAGCCAGACGCTGAACCAGCGCCTCGACGGCATGTCGCAGCGCCTTGGTGAAACGCTCACCGAGCAGACCCGCTCGACCCATGAAAATCTGAGCCGCCTTCAGGAGCGCCTGGCTGTCATCGATGCCGCGCAGGGCAATATTCAGGATCTGGCAAAAGACGTTGTCGGGCTTCAAGCCATTCTTTCCAACAAGCAGACACGCGGGGCCTTCGGGCAGGCGCGCATGGAAACGCTGATCGCCGATGCGCTTCCCGCCGGGGCGTTCCAGCTCCAGCCGACGCTTTCCAACGGTTATCGGCCCGACTGCATCATCAAGATGCCGAACAATGCGCCAGCACTGGTCATCGACGCCAAGTTTCCGCTGGAGGCATGGAATGCAATCAAGGCGGATGAGACACCCGAAACCAAACGCGCCGCCGTTCAACAGTTCCGCCGCGATATGGAAGTGCATATTCGTGATGTGGCCGAGAAATACCTCATCCGCGGCGAGACACAGGATACGGCCTTCATCTTCGTGCCCTCCGAATCGATCTTCGCCGATATTCACCAGCATTTCGAATATCTGGTGCAGCGCGCCCATCGCGCCCGGGTCGTCATCGTTTCGCCGTCGCTGCTGATGCTGTCGGTGCAGGTCATCCAGTCCGTGCTCAAGGATCAGCGCATGCGTGAGCAGGCGCATCTCATTCAGGGTGAAGTCGCCCTTCTGATGGACGATGTGCGGCGGCTGGACGACAGGACGCGCAAGCTGCAGGCCCATTTCGGGCTGGCCCAGAAAGACGTCGACATGATGCTGATCTCCTCCGACAAGGTGCTGGCGCGGGGCCAGAAGATCGAAGGCCTCGATTTTTCGCCGACGGAAAAAGAGGCTTCGCATGGAGAAATCGAGCAGGCCCGGCGCTTTGCGGAAAACCGGGCCGGTGCGGCGAAATTGCGGGTAGTTGACGACGAGTGATCGTCTCGGGCAAAGTCGCCGCCTTGCTCAAATTTCATACGGACCCAGCGCCCCATGATTACTGTTTTCGGTTCCATCAACATGGACCTCGTCGCCACCGCCAAACGCCTGCCCAAGCCCGGTGAAACCGTGACGGGCGAGGCCTTTTCCACTGCCGCCGGTGGCAAGGGCGCCAATCAGGCGCTGGCCGCGCGACGTGCGGGCGCCACGGTGAAGATGGCGGGGGCTGCGGGCGATGACACCTTTGCCGCACCGGCGCTGACCTTGCTGCGCGACGCCGGCACTGATCTCTCACTGGTGAAGACCACGCCCGGCCCTACGGGGACGGCAGTGATCCTTATCGGCGAAGGCGGGGAAAACATGATCTCGGTCATTCCCGCCGCCAATGGTGAAGTCTCCGCATCCGACGCCGCGAAAGCCCTGGCTGAAATGTCGGCGGGTGATATCTTGATGTTGCAGTTTGAGATACCCGCGTCCGCTATCGAAGCGGCGCTGACGGCTGCGAAGGCAAAGCGCGTCACCACCGTCATCAATACTGCGCCACTGACCGCGGATGGACCGCGCCTTGCGGGCCTTGCCGATATTGTCATCGCCAACGAAACCGAGTTCGAATTGCTGGTCGGAAAGAACGGCCTTTCCGCTTCTGAGCGGGAAAATGAACTGAAAACCCTGCACGACAGGACCGGCCAGACATTGATCGTAACGCTTGGCGCAGACGGCGTGATCGCCATGCGCAACGGCAAGGTTTTCCGGGCTTCCGGCCTCAAGATCGAGCCGGTCGATACGGTCGGTGCGGGCGATACTTTCTGCGGTTATCTTGCCGCCAGCCTCGATCAGGGGATGGATTTCGAAAAGGCGCTGAAGCGCGCCGCTGTCGCAGGCTCGCTCGCCTGCACGCGCGCCGGCGCGCAGCCTTCCATTCCGCTTGCAGCGGAAGTGGATGCGGCTCTCTGAGGGATATTTTCGTTAGCGCATTTTCCGGACGTAAAACCGCTGCGCAATTTTACTGGAAATGCTTTAGCGACGGATGAAAGTGAGATAGGCCGAGCTGCGGCCTTCTCTTTTCGCCTTGTTCTCGTAGCGCGTGCCCGGCCAGTTGGCATAGGGCGTGCGCCAGTCGTCAGCACTTGTTGCCGTCCATTCGAAGCCGCCGTGGCGGGCGCAATGCTGCAGCGTCCAGTTGACGTAGGTATCGATATCGGAAGCAAAGCAGAACTTGCCGCCGGGCTTCAACACACGATGGAAACGGGCAAGATTGACGTCGGAGACAAAACGGCGCTTCCAGTGCTTCTTCTTCGGCCACGGATCGGGATAAAGCAGATCGATATGATCGATCGATCCCTCGGGCAGCCAGTCCAGCAATTGCGTTGCATCATCGTCGTAAAGGCGGATATTCATCAACTCGCGTTCGCGCACGGCGGCGAGCAGCTTGGCCATGGAGTTGACGAAGGGCTCGACGCCGATGAAACCCGTCTCCGGGTTTTCAACCGCGCGGTGAGCGAGATGCTCGCCGCCGCCGAAACCAATCTCCAGACGGATCGGCCGCACATCCGCGGGAAAAAGAGCGGCAAGATTTTGCGGCGGGGCGCTTTCCAGATCGATTTTCAGCAAAGGCAACAGGTTCTCGATTGTATCGACCTGCTGATTGCGTAGGGGCTTACCCTTGCGTCTGCCAAAAAACGCTTCCGTCGCGCGCGAACGCCGTTCTTCCGTCATCTCATACTCTCAACAACAAATAGATTTAACCCGCACAGCACCACGTTGGGCACTGTGCGGGTTACAAAAGGTGCAGTCGGTATCTCTCAATCGCCGCCGAATGACAAGCTTAGAAAGAGCCGCGCCTTCTCCGGACGTAAAACCGCTACGCAGTTTTACCGGAAATGCTTCAAGCGCTCAGAGCTTCCTTAAGCGGCTTCACCAGATCCAGCTTCTCCCAGGAGAAGGAGCCATCGCGGCCGGCCTTCCGGCCGAAATGGCCATAGGAGGAGGTCTTGGCGTAGATCGGCTTGTTAAGATCGAGATGACGGCGAATGCCCGACGGCGACAGGTCCATGACCTTGCGGATCGCGGCTTCGACCTGATCTTCGCTGACCTTGCCGGTGCCATGCAGATCGACATAGATCGACAGCGGCTGGGCGACGCCGATCGCATAGGAAATCTGGATCGTGCAGCGCTCCGCCAGACCAGCAGCCACGACGTTTTTGGCGAGATAGCGGGCGGCATAAGCGGCGGAACGGTCGACCTTGGTCGTGTCCTTGCCGGAGAATGCGCCGCCGCCATGGGGAGCAGCACCGCCATAGGTATCGACAATGATCTTGCGGCCAGTCAGGCCGGCATCGCCATCCGGACCGCCGATGACGAACTTACCCGTCGGGTTGATATACCACTGGCAATCGTCAGCGATCTTCAGGTCACCCAGAGCTTCGCGAATATAGGGTTCGACGACCTCACGCACCTTCTTCGAGTCCCAGCTGGCATCGAGGTGTTGGGTGGACAGAACGATGGACACGGCTTCCGAAGCCTTGCCGTCGACGTAACGAACGGTCACCTGGCTCTTGGCGTCGGGGCCGAGCTTTGCCGCTTCGCCCTCACCGCTCTTACGGGCGGTAGCCAGCAGCTGCAAAATGCGGTGGGAATAATAGATCGGCGCCGGCATCAGGTCCGGCGTTTCCTTGCAGGCGTAACCGAACATGATGCCCTGGTCACCGGCGCCCTCGTCGCCCTGCTTGTCGGAGGCGTTATCCACGCCCTGCGCGATATCGGCAGACTGCGGGTGCAGGAGAACGTCGATCTTGGCGGTCTTCCAGTGGAAACCATCCTGCTCATAGCCGATATCGCGGATCGCCTTGCGGGCGGCGGACTTGAACTTGGAAGGGTTGATGACCGGGTGGCCAGCGGCGTCCTTGAGAACCTTGCCGTCCTTGTCCTTCTTCAGAAGCGTGTCGGGAACGCGAACCTCACCGGCGATAACGACGCGGTTGGTGGTCGCAAGCGTTTCGCATGCGATGCGCACGGTCCACGGGTCAACGCCCGTCTTGGACGCTTCACGATAAATGAGATCCACGATTTCATCGGAGATACGATCACAAACCTTGTCCGGATGACCCTCAGCCACGGACTCGCTGGTGAACAGATAATTGGCACGCATGCGGGATTCCCCTCAAAGAACGGTCTTGGAGTTTGTTAGTCATTTCGGCCGTGAAAAACAAGGACACAACCACATAAATATATCTTTATGTGAGAATTCCTTTCTAATCGCGCACAAAAAAACGGTCCTTGCGGACCGTTGAGTGCCCGGCATCCCGTGCCGGAAATTTTCTGCGTCGCGCGGGCTGCGCTTACTCGGCGTCACCCTCAGCGGCGAGCGCCTTGACGAGATCGACGAGACGGCGGCGAACCTTCGGATCGGCGATCTTCACGAAGGCGCGGTTCAGCTGCAGACCTTCAGCCGAGGACAGAAAGTCGACCACGTAATTGGAGCTAGAGGCTTCTGCCATACCGGTCGTGCCACCGGCCTGATCGCCGGGTGCATCCTCGAAGAAAAAGGAAACGGGCACATTGAGAATACCGGAAATATTCTGGAGGCGGCTGGCGCCGACGCGGTTCGTGCCTTTTTCATATTTCTGGATTTGCTGAAAGGTAATTCCGAGGCTTTCGCCAAGCTTTTCCTGACTCATGCCCAGCATGGTTCTGCGAAGGCGAATTCGGCTTCCGACATGAATGTCGATCGGGTTAGGCTTTTTCTTATTCTCGGTCATCATGCGGTCCTGACACTCGGAAAGGGTTGATATCTCGCTTCATTACATTTCGAAGAAATGAGTCGGCAATTCGACAGCGTCTAAACTTGTTTTACGACTGACGTATTCACTATGCAATTACAGGGGTTCCCGGTCAATTCTAGCGCCGAGCGAAACTCAAGGCGGGAAATACCGCAACGATCATCAAGATAGAAAAAATCAACCAGAAATACGTCCGATGTGTGTCGTAAGTAAATGCGTCGTTTGACCCACCACTCAAAGTGGCGTCAACAATTCCCACCCGACCGTAATCGAGCCCCGCAATAATGCGGCCATAGGGGTCTATGACGGCTGAAATCCCGGTATTGGCGCCGCGAATCACCGGCACGCCCGTCTCAACGGCCCGGACTCTCGCCTGCAGAAAATGCTGATAGGGGCCAGGCGTATCACCGAACCAGCCATCATTGGTCACATTCAGGATGGCGGCCGAGCCGGCTAGCCCCGGCGTCATCTCACCCGGGAAAATGATCTCGTAACAGATGAGAGGATAGAAGGTCTTACCCGAAGGAAGAGTGAGCGGCGTGCGCGAGGAAGCGGCGGAAAAGCCTCCCGGCAAAGCGATGACATTGTCGATGCCGAATTCCCGCAGGATACCTTCAAAGGGAACGTATTCGCCAAAGGGGGTCAGATGCACCTTGTCGGTCGCGCCGATGATCTCGCCCTGGCTGTCGATCGCATAGACCGAATTGTAATAACGCGGCGGACGGCCTGCACCCTGATCTTCCATTCTGACGGCGCCGGTGAACAGCACCTGCCCATCCTCCAGCGTTTTGGCGATTTCCGCCAAAGCATCCGGATTTTGCGTCAGAATGAACGGCACGGAGGTTTCCGGCCAGACGATGATATCAGGGCGCGTTTTCCCTTCGCCCGGCGGCAGAGCCGAGAGCCGCAGATGCTCGCCGAAAATCTCCGCCCTGTCCGCGTTCAGCATCTTGCGTGACTGATCGATGGAAGGCTGCACAATCCGAACGGTCAGTGCGTCTGCGGGCACCTCCGCCGGCGTCTGGAGACGGTAAAAGCCATACCCGAAATGGCCGGCCAGCAGCAGGCCCGCCACAGCGAGACCCGGCCACATGCCTTTTTTCGTGCCTATCAGTGCGGGCGAGGCGAAGATGAAAACCGCAAGCGTCGTTATGCTGAAAAGGCCAAGCAGATGCACCGATTGCATCATGATCGGGACGGGCATGATGCCGTAGCCAATCGCGTTCCAGGGAAAGCCGGTGGCCAGGAAGCTGCGCAGCCATTCTGAAAAACCGAACGCGGCAGCAAGTGCAGCGATACGGCCGAGGCCCTCCGACCAGAGGAGGTTGGCTGCCGCAACCGCAAAACCGTAAAACAATGCCAGAAAAGCGGGGAGGCCAAGAATGGCGAGCGGCAGCGCCCAGGCGAATTCATCGGCCTCCAGCAGAAGAGCATTGCCGAGCCACCATAGGCCCGCCACGAAGTAACCGAGCCCGAAACACCAGCCGATGCCGAAGGCCGGCATGACGCGGCTGAAGAGGCCGCCCCCAGGTTTGCCGGTGCAGCCGTCCACGAGCCAGACAAGTAGGGTGAAAGAGAAAAACAGCGCCGCGAAAAAGCCGAATGGAGGCAGAGCGAGCGCCCCGACCGCACCTGCAGCAATCGCCATAACTGCGCGGCTCATGCCGCCGGCCAGCATTACCCTGCCTGCAAGACGCTCCATGCCATCTCCGTTTATGCGCGTCGGGAAAAGCCCGCAGCCGACAAGGCCGCGCCGCGGAATTTTCCCTCAGACCCGACGTAAAGGAAAAAAGATTCGCAGTCCACAGGAGGCATGGCGACCGAAGCGCCATATGTTCTTTTCGACGCCGAACACGGCCTTCATAGCTGCCGGATTGAGAGATGTCGAAAAAGGGCGCGACGGGGAAAACCCCGTCGACCTTTCTTAATCGGCATTCTGCTGATGCGTGATGAGGCGAACATCGGGCGCAGGCAGCGCAATCACCTCATTGGCGTCCGCTTCGCCCGGAGCGCGATCATCCTCACCTTCGGAGCCGTGATCCCGGACGATACGAACGCCCTTGATGCGCCTGCTATCGGCATCGAGTATCTGGAACTCGAAACCTGGCACGGCCCGAACCACCTCGCCCTTGGCCGGAATACGGCCGAGCGCGAAGAAGATGAGACCGCCGAGCGTATCTATTTCCTCCAGGTGTTCACGAACATCGAATGCCGGACCGATCGCCTCGGCAAGTTCGGTGAGTTCCGCACGTGCATCCGCGACAAGCACATCGGCGGAAAGACGCGAAAACATCGCCTCGTCCTTGTCGTGCTCGTCATCGATGTCGCCTATGACCATTTCGACGATATCCTCGTGGCTGACGAGACCGTCGGTGCCGCCATATTCATCGATCACCAGCGCAAGCTGGGTTCTCTGGGCCTGCATCGTCTTCAAAAGGTCGGAGGCCAGCATGGAGGGCGGCGCAAAAAGAATTTTGCGAACCAGTCCGGCATCGGCGACCGTCTGCTCCAGATCGACACGTCCCAGGTCGAAATTCGGCCGCGGTGAACGCGGCGCCTTCACCTCACCGAAAGCAACGCTTCGCGAACCGGCCCGGCGTTTGTTGCGGGCCTGCTTGGCGACATAGGCCAGCAGATCGCGAATGTGGATCATGCCCTTCGGGTTATCCAGCGTCTCGTCATAGACAGGCATACGGGAACGCCCGGTTTCCTCGAAGAGGATCAGCGCCTCGCCGATCGTCATATTCTCATTGAGGCCATCAATATCCACGCGAGGGATCATGATGTCTTCGACCCGAACCTCGCGGAAACGCAGGATATTGTTGAGCATAGCCCGTTCTTCGGGCGAAAAGGCCGCACCGATTTCGGTGTCGTCCATCAGCGCGTCGGTCAAATCCTCGCGCAGGCGCTCGCCCTGAGATGGTTTCAGCAACCGTGCGATGCGTGACCAGATGGTCGATTTCGGTTTGGCATTGTAGTCCTGACGTAAGTGACTACTGCCCTCCTCCGAAGAGGACTGCTCGCCGTTTTCTCTGCCCTCATTGGCAGGTCGTGCAGAATGTTCGTTCATGGCTCCAGACAATATTTAAAGCGGTTCCTGACCCGCGTAAGGATCAGATAGGCCAAGCACCGCCAAAATGCGAGTCTCAAGCGACTCCATTTCTTCCGCTTCTTCCTCGTCCATATGGTCATAACCGAACAAATGCAGGAACCCATGAACGAGCAGATGGGTCAGATGATCCTCGAAACTCTTCTCAAGTTCAAGGGCTTCGCGCTCAACCGTCTCGCGCGCGATGACGATATCGCCCAGCATGGGGCCCGGCATTCCGCCCGGCTCCAGCGGAAAAGCCGGGAAAGACAGGACATTGGTCGCCTTGTCCTTGTCACGCCATTCGGCGTTGATTTCCCGGATATTTTCGTCGTCAGTGAAGACCAGCGACAGCTCCACTGGCATTTTCGGGAAGGGTTGGTCCTCTTCCCGCTTCAGGAAATCGACCGCCGCATCCAGCACCCTGGTGGCAAAGGCAGCCAAGTCCTCTTCCGAGGACCAGCCTTCGGCCTCGACGCTGATTTGAATATCCAGAACTGTCATCGTCTTTATGTCAGTCGCCCTTCAGGAGGCTCTCATCCGGCACCGCCGTATGGGACTCATAGGCCCGGACGATACGCGCCACCATCGGATGGCGAACAACATCGACGTCCTTGAAGCGCACGACGGACACGCCTTCCACATCGCCAAGGATTTGCAGGGCCTCGACAAGACCGGATTTCACGCCGCGCGGCAAATCCACCTGGCTCGGGTCGCCGGTCACGATCATGCGGCCGTTCTCGCCAAGGCGGGTAAGGAACATCTTCATCTGCATGGTCGTGGTATTCTGGGCTTCGTCCAGAATGACGGCGGCGTTGGCCAGCGTGCGGCCGCGCATGAAGGCGAGCGGCGCGATTTCGATGACGCCCGCCTGAATGGCGCGCTCCACCTTGTCGCCCGGCATCATGTCATAAAGCGCGTCGTAAAGCGGGCGCAGATACGGATCGACCTTTTCCTTCATGTCGCCCGGCAGGAAGCCAAGACGCTCACCCGCTTCGACGGCGGGGCGTGAGAGGATGATGCGGTCAACCGCACCGCGCTCCAGAAGCTGCGCCGCATGAGCGACGGCAAGATAGGTCTTGCCGGTGCCGGCGGGACCGACACCGAAAACCAGTTCGGATTGCTCCAGCGCCCGCATATAGACGTCCTGCGTCGGCGTGCGGGCAGCGATGGTCTTCTTGCGTGTGGAAATCTGCGCCATGGAAATCTTCGCCTTGCGTTCCATCGTCGGCAAGGTCAACTGGTCGTCCGCGGCCACAGCCATGCGGATCGCGCCTTCGACATCGGAAACCTCGGCGGTTCCGCCCTTGAGCAGCCGTTCATAAAGGAAATCCAACGCCCGACGAGCCTGATTGGTGGCAACGACATCGCCGGTGATGGCGACGGAATTGCCGCGCGGTCGAGCGTCGATATTGAGGCGCTGCTCCAGGAGCTTCAGGTTCTGATCGAACTGACCGAATAGCTCTCCCGCTATCCTGTTATTCTCGAACGTGAGGACGAAGTGATTGGCGTCGGTCGCGGCTTGGCGTGGCTGGCGCGATGAATTTGATACCAATTCGTGTGCGTTCAAGCGGTCAGGCTCCTGTCCCAATCAGTGTCGGCTCCTCACTCTAACTCCCTGCCACCTCGGCAAACAAGCTGTTTGGACCCGTTGCGGTGATTCGTACATTAACAATGTCACCGATTTTCAACGTCTTTGCATCAAGATTCACGGATTGCAGCCACGGAGAGCGACCTATCAACTGCTCAGGCATGCGACCGGGCTTTTCCAGCAACACATCCATGGTTTTTCCGACCAGCGATTCAGCAAATTCCTTCTGCTGCCGCAGCAACAGGGCCTGCAATCTTTCCAGTCGTTCGGCCTTCACCTCTTCCGCAACCTGATCGGTGAGATCGGCTCCCGGCGTGCCGGGGCGGGTGGAGTATTTGAACGAGAAGGCCTGCGCATATTTCACGGTCTCGACCATCGCCATCGTATCTTCGAAATCGCGATCCGTCTCGCCGGGGAAGCCGACAATAAAATCCCCCGACATGGCGATATCAGGGCGCGCGCTCCGGATTTTTTCAATGAGCTGGATATATTCCTCACCCGTATGGCGACGGTTCATCGCTTTGAGAATGCGATCCGAGCCGGACTGAACAGGCAGGTGCAGATAGGGCATCAGGATGCGCAGATCGCGATGCGCGCCGATCAGGCGCTCGTCCATGTCGCGCGGATGGCTGGTGGTGTAGCGAAGCCGTGCAAGGCCGGGAATTTCCGCCAGCCTGTAGAGCAGTTCGGCAAGGCCCCATTTCTCACCCTTCGGGCCTTCGCCCTGCCAGGCATTGACATTCTGCCCGAGCAGCGTGATCTCGCGCACGCCGGCATCGACGAGCTTCATCGCCTCATCGACGATCTGGCGCACGGGGCGGGAGACTTCCGAACCGCGCGTATAGGGGACGACACAGAAGGTACAGAACTTGTCGCAACCTTCCTGCACGGTCAGGAACGCCGTGACGCCGCGTGTCCGCAATGTCGCTTTCTCCGCGACCGGCAGGTGCTCGAACTTGTCCTCAACCGCATATTCGGTCTCGATGACGCGCTCACCGCCGCGCACCCGCTTTAAGGCGTCAGGCAGGCGGTGATAGGTCTGCGGGCCGATCACGACATCGACGGCGGGCGCGCGGCGCAGGATTTCCTCGCCTTCCGCCTGCGCGACACAGCCGGCAACGCCGATCATGAATTCGCGGCCCTGCTCTTCGCGCGATTTTTTCATGTCGCGCAGGCGGCCAAGCGCCGAATAGACCTTTTCAGCCGCCTTTTCACGGATATGACAGGTGTTCAGCAGAACCAGATCCGCCTCGCCCATATCCTCGGTCTGAACGTAACCGTCCTTCGCCAACGCATCGCTCATACGGACGGAATCGTAGACATTCATCTGACAGCCATAGGTCTTGATGAAGACCTTTCGGCTGTTCGAACCGTTGCGGGCGATCATGGGTGTGGCGTCAAGGCCAAGCGTTTCCTGGGTCATGGCGGCTATCTAGTGTTTTTCCCGGCCAGATTAAACAGAAAAATGCCGGAAAAGCTACGATCTCGCTAATTCCGCCAGCCGCCGCGCAGGCTGAAGGCCAGCATGGAGCGGATGGCGGCGGCAACATCGGTCGCCAAGCGCTTACGGTTATCCGTGCTGTGGAACGGAACGCTGTCACCGAATGTCACGTCGACATCGATGGCGCCGGCCCTGATGATGCCGAGCAGATGCGGCACGAGCGTGATGCTGCCCGGCCAGGCGGCGATGACGCGATGGTAACGCCCCATTGCCATGCCCTGCACCCTTGTATAGGCAATGGCGACCGGCTGGACATAAACCAGCTTTCCCGGCACCTGTTCAGCGGCGGTGGAGGCCGCGCCGAAGAGCGAGGATTTGACGGCGAGCATGCGGTTACCGTCCGAGGTGGTGCCTTCGGGGAACAGGACGACAATTTCGCCATCCGCCATGCGACTGGCGATCTCGCTCACCTGCGCGCCGGTGCTGCGCTTCTGCTCACGCTGAACGAAGATGCTTTTCTGCAAGCGGGCGAGCCAGCCGAACACCGGCCAGTCCCGCACCTCGGTCTTGGCAATGAACACCACATCGGCAATGCTGCCCAAAACGAGGATATCCTTCCACGAGGCATGATTGACCGCCAGCATCAGCGGTTTCGCCCGCTCCACATCGCCGTGCACATGAACGCGGATGCCGAGGACATGGCAGGCGATGCGATGCCAGAGGCGCGGAATGCGACGGCGAAGCCGCCAGTCGAAGGCAAGGCCCAGCAGTTGAAGCGGCAGCAAGACAAGCGTGACGATCAGTAGAATGACCGCAATATAGGCTGTCCGGAGCCACATCATGGGGAAAACGCCCGCTCGTTCACCGGGGTCTCAACGTTCGTCTGGCTTCAACGGCACGCCGTAAAGTTCCAGCCGGTGATCCACGAGCTTGAAGCCGTGTTCACGGGCGATCTTTTCCTGAAGGGCCTCGATCTCGGCCGAATGAAATTCGATGACCACGCCGTTCTTCAAATCGATCAGGTGATCATGATGTTCTTCGGGCACGGTCTCGTAGCGCGAGCGGCCGTCGCGAAAATCGTGACGCTCGATGATGCCGGCATCCTCGAACAGCTTCACCGTTCTGTAGACGGTGGAAATCGAGATGCGCGGGTCCACGGCGGAGGAACGGCGGTAAAGCTCTTCGACATCGGGATGGTCGGCTGACTCCTGAAGGACGCGGGCGATAACACGGCGTTGATCCGTCATCCGCATGCCGCGTTCGGCACAAAGCTCCTCCAGCGTTTTCGAAAGGTCTGTCACGTCTTCTGGCCTTTTGAGACTCGCGGTTTGCGGCTTTCGCCGAAAAAATGCCTGTCGCAGGGAACTAGCGAAGATCGCGGCGCATGACAAGCGCCGTCGACTTCGTTCCATCCTTGGCGGTGTAATAGGCCTTGCGTTCCGCGACAGTTTTGAAGCCGAGCTTCTTATAGAGCCCGACGGCGGAGGCGTTATTATTATCCACCTCGAGAAACATGGTTTCCGCGCCGCGCATCATCGCCTCGCGGATAGCCGATTGCATCAGACGCCAGCCGAGCCCCGCGCGTGCGAACTTGTCGGCCACGGCAACGGTCAGGATTTCCGCCTCGCCCGCCACTTCCCGCGCCAGCACGAAACCACCGAGCGGCTTGCTGAAAAAGGCGTTGGTCTGGCGTGCGACAGCACCGAAAACAGCCCCTTGCGTGAGCAGGCCGGAAAACTCCCCGTCGTTCCACGGGCGCGGAAAGCGCAGCGCATGCAACTCCGCCACCGCGGCGCAATCCTCATGCTGCATCGGCACAATCTCGAAATAGGGTTTCCAGGTCAGATAGTCGTCAAACATAACAGGAATCGGGCATCACGGGAATCATTCGCACAGGCTGACGAATGCCCTATCAGGCAACGCCCTGACGTGCCAGCGCAAAACCGGTCTGCGGCCGGGCGTCCGGCCCGCGCAGGTAAAGCGGCGAAGGTTTCGGCTGGCCAGCCGGCTTACGCGCAGCAGCAAACGCGACCGAAGCGACCGGGAAGTGATCCGGCCCCGAACCCGCCTCCGACCCTGCCAAAAGCGGCGCGGCTGAACCGATGACGACGCCGTCGAAACAACTAGTGGCCGTTCGGGCGTCGTCCAGAGACAGAAGCGCGGCATCGCGCAGCGGCGATCCATCCGCACCGAATGTCTGGAGATAGGCTTCGCCGCGCTTGGCATCCAGCGCAACGGCCACGGGCCGGCCGGGATTTGCAAGCAGATGATGAAGCGCCAGCGTTTCAAGCGTGGTGACGCCCACGGCCTCGACGCCGAGCGACAGGGCAAAGCCGCGCGCGGCGGCGACCCCGACGCGGATACCGGTGAAAGACCCCGGCCCGATGGTCACGGCGATGCGCCCGACATTCTGGAGCGACAGTTGCCCCTGCTCCAGAGCACCGTCGATCACCGCCATCAACCTTTCGGCATGGCCCTTGCCGATCGTTTCGCATACCTCGCCGAGCACCCTGTCGGAGACGCTGTCATAAACGCAGGCGGAACAATCCACACCTGAGGTGTCGAGTGCGAGAACAATCATGATGGCCTGGCTTGCGCTTTTATACCGCTTCGACTTCGCGCACTTCCGGCACGAAATGGCGAAGCAGATTCTGAACGCCGTGTTTCAGCGTGGCGGTGGAGGACGGGCAACCCGAGCAGGCGCCCTTCATGTTCAGGAACACCGTACCATCGCGGAAACCGCGGAAGGTGATATCGCCGCCATCCTGCGCCACGGCGGGGCGGACGCGAGTATCCAGCAACTCCTTAATGGTGGCGACGATGGTTTCGTCACCCTCTTCGAAGAACTCGCCTTCCTCATCCGAGACTTCGGCCGCAATCGCCGTACCCATGATCGGCCGGCCGGACATGAAATGTTCCATGATCGAGCCGAGGATGGCAGGTTTCAGATGCTGCCATTCCGCATCGTCCTTGGTCACGGTGATGAAATCAAAACCGAAATAGACCCCGGTCACACCCGGAATGGTGAAAAGGCGTTCCGCCAGGGGCGAGGCCTGCGCCTGCGACGCATTGAGAAATTCCGCTGTGCCGCTTTCCAGCACCACCTTGCCCGGCAGGAACTTCAGCGTGGCGGGATTGGGCGTGGCTTCCGTCTGAATGAACATCGTCGTCTCCTTCGAGGCCGCGGTTCACGCCCCGTAATTTAGAATTCTTCCAAAAAATACGCCCGGCGAAGCTACACTTCAAGCCCTGACATGATAATTACATTCAAGAAATCGTCAGCCCCTAAATCTTGCCCCAACCCCGGCGTCAGCAGAGTGCGTCGATTTCCTCGTCCGACAGCGTATCCGGCAGTACGGTGACGGGGATCGGGAAGGCTGCCCCTCGCCCGGCGATGGAGGAAACGAGCGGTCCCGGCCCTTCTTTGGTCGATCCCGCAGCCAGAACGAGAATCGCGATATCGCGGTCTTCCTCGATCAACCCGTGGATCTGCTCGGTTGCGCTGCCTTCACGGATCACCGCTTCCGGCTCGATGCCGATGGTCTCACGCACCTTCTGGGCAATCTTCGCAAGCGTGGCTTCCGCCTCCTCCCGCGCCTCGGCCCGCATGATCTGCTCGACACCCAGCCATTGCTGGAAATCGCCTTCCGGGATCATGTAGAGCAGTACCAGACCGCCATTGGAGTTCTTGGCGCGACGACCGGCATAGTGCACGGCCCTTTCGCATTCCGGTGTGTCATCGATAACAGCGAGAAACTTGCGACGATGCCCTTCCAGACGCGACAGCCGTTTTGAAACCATTCTGCACTCCCTAGGTCCGCCGTGATCCGCAAAACCGCCCGACGGTTCGGGCGGAGATTATATCAAATCACGGCAGGCGCAAACCGCCAGCCGCATTCGCGCAGCAGCGACCTGTCAGCGCAGGAAGCCGATGATGTCGCGCACTTCGTTCATCGTCTTTTCGGCAATGGTGCGCGCCCGCTCGCCGCCTTGGCTGAGGATGGCGTCGATATGGGTCGGGTCATCGAGAAGGCGGCGCATCTCGTTGTTGACGGGGGCCAGAACATGGACGGCAAGCTCGACCAGGGCCGGCTTGAAGGCCGAGAACTGCTGTCCGCCGAATTCGGAAAGAACATCCGCCTTGGTCCTGTCGGAAAGCGCGGCATAGATACCGACGAGGTTTTCGGCCTCGGGGCGACCCTTCAGGCCTTCCACTTCGCTCGGCAGCGCATCCGGATCGGTCTTTGCCTTCTTGATCTTCTTCGAGATCGCATCGACATCGTCCATCAGATTGATGCGCGACAGATCGGAGGGATCGGACTTCGACATCTTCTTGGTGCCGTCCTTCAGCGACATCACGCGCGGCGCCGGACCACCGATCAGCGGCTCCACCATAGGGAAATAGGCGTGCACCGGCTCATCGCCCACGGTGATATCCAGCCCGAGGCCCGCCTTGCGGATATGGTCGCCGAAATCGATGTTGAATTTCTGGGCTATATCGCGGGCAAGTTCAAGATGCTGCTTCTGGTCGTCGCCGACAGGAACGTGGGTGGCGCGATAAACAAGGATGTCCGCGGCCATCAGGCTCGGATAGGCGAGCAGTCCAAGCGACACCTGCTCGGTATTCTTGCCGGACTTGTCCTTGAACTGTGTCATGCGCTCCAT
The DNA here is from genome assembly GCF_027498475.1 of Agrobacterium salinitolerans. NCBI lineage: Bacteria > Pseudomonadati > Pseudomonadota > Alphaproteobacteria > Hyphomicrobiales > Rhizobiaceae > Agrobacterium > Agrobacterium salinitolerans. The sequence goes on from NZ_JAPZLN010000001.1 coordinate 471,844, forward strand.
CCAACCGATGCGCGCCACGCAGTTGAACACCCAGGCCAGTTCGGCATGCTGCGGCACCGCCGATTGGTTGAAGACGATGTGCTTCACGGGGTCGATGCCGGCGGCGATAAAGGCGGCCGCAATCGAGCGGGTCTGGGCCTTCAGGTCGGAGTGAACGAGTTGGGCGGTGATGGCATGCATATCGACGACGCAATAGATGCAGTCGTTATCTTCCTGCAGCGCCACGAATTTGCGGATGGCGCCGAGATAATTGCCGAGATGCAGATTGCCGGTCGGCTGGACGCCCGAGAAAACCAGCGGCTTGAATGCGTTCATTGTCGTCCTCGAAAAGGCTTGTGGAGGGCCCCGCCCCATGGTTGGAATTGCACGCGCGCTTATGCACCCGCAGCCCCCAGCAATCAAGCGGTTTCAGGGCATGTCAGCCGCGCGGTTCCAGAAGATCCCAGCGATTTCCATAAGGATCGGCAAAGACCGCAACGGAGCCGTAAATCTCATGGCGCGGCTCTTCCAGAAAGCGCACACCGCGCGCAATCATGGTTTCATAGTCACGTGCAAAATCGTCGGTATGCAGGAAAAATCCGACGCGCCCGCCGGTCTGGTTGCCGATAGCAAGCGTCTGCGGCTCACCATCCGCCTCGGCAAGCAGGAGGCCGCCGCCCTCGGTTCCTTGTGGCTTCACCACCAGCCATCTTTTGCCGTCGCCAAGCGGCTGATCGGAAAGGCACTCAAATCCGAGAACGTCGCAATAAAACGCCTTCGCCCGATCGTAATCGTCCACGACAAGCGTGACGAGCGCGATGCGGCGGTTCTCGGCAAAGCACATCAGCCCGCCTCCGTCTCGATGTTCTTCTTGCCGCGCTTGCGGATGGCTCGTTTGACCATACCGATATCGGCGCCGCCGGAAACGAAAGCGAGCACGAAATAAACCAGCATGGCCGCGAAGACGAGAGCCATGATGGTGCCTGCCCGCACGAAAATGGACGAAGCGGAAGACAATTCGAAAGTCAAATAGGTCAGCGCATAGTGCACGAAACCGGCCATCAAGGCCGCAGCCAGCAGCAGGCGTGGAATGCGGGTGAGCAGTGGAATATCCACCTGCCAGTGACCGCGCCACAAAAGCATGCCGAACAGCAGGGTGGCATTGACCCAGCCGGCGGTGATTTCGGCAATGGCGATGCCCGGGCCTCCAAGCCGCGGAAACAGTGTCAGCGCCAGGGAAACGTTCACGACGACGGAAATCGCCGCGAAGATCATCGGTGTGCGCGTATCCTCGCGGGCGAAGAAGCCCGGAATGAAGGCCTTGATCAGTACGAAAGCCGGCAGGCCCAGACCGTAAATGCCAAGGATTTGCGCGACGGTGACGGTGGCCGAAGGCGAGAAGTTGCCGCGCTCGTAAAGAAAACGAACGATAGGTTCCGCCATTACCAAAAGGGCGGCAGCAGCGGGCAATGTCAGGAACAGTACGAATTCGACCGAGCGGTTCTGCAGGCTTCCCGCCTCCACCATGTGCCCGCCGCGCAACGCCCGCGCCAGTTCCGGCAGAAGCACGGTGGCCACCGCGATGCCGACGACACCGAGCGGCAGCTGGTAAATCCGGTCGGCATAGGCAAGCGAGGAGATCACGCCTTCGCCGGCCGATGCGATATTGGTGTTGATCAAAAGATTGATCTGGGTGATGCCGCCGGTGATGGCTGCCGGCAGGGCCAGAACCAGAAGGCGCTGCACGTTCTTCGTCAGCCGCGGCCTGCGGAAACCGATGCGCATGCCGGCATTGCGCACGGCGATCCAGACGATGGCGAGTTGCACCAGACCCGCCGCCATCACGCCCCACGAGAGCGCATAACCCACCTGCAAAGGATCGTAATTCTTCCACCATGCCAAGGCGAGCACGCCGATGAGGATGATGTTGAGAAAGACAGGGGCGATCGCGGCCGCGAAATAACGGTGCAGCGAGTTCAACATGCCGCCCATCATCGCCGCCAAAGACATGCAGGCGAGATAAGGAAACATGATGGTGGCGAGATGAACGGTGTTTTCGAATTTCACCGGGTCTTCCAGAAAGCCCGGCGCAATAACGGTGCGCACGATGAACGGCATCGACAATTCCATCAGAATTGTCAGGGCCAGAAGCACGGTGAACAGAACGCCGAAGACCTCTTCGGAAAAACGTCTTGCGCCCTCCATGCCGTTCGCCTCGATCTCCTTGGCGAAAAGCGGCACGAAAGCCGAGTTGAACGCACCTTCGGCAAAAAGCCGCCGAAAGGTGTTGGGAAACCGGAACGCGGCGTTGAAGGCGTCGGCCACAGGCCCCGTGCCGACGGCGGCGGCCATCAGGGTTTCGCGCAGGAAGCCGAAAATGCGGCTGCCGAGCGTGGCGGTGCCAACGGTGGCGAACTTGCCGATCAGGCTCATGATATCAAGCCTTCGCCGTGCGCGCGGCCGGCAGAGCCGCCACGTCTGGATGGGCGATGATGCCGTTCGGCATGCGGTCGCGCAATTCGTCTTCCTGCTCGCTCATCACAGCCTTCAAGCGCTGCGCAATGCTGGCCTGCCGATTATCATTCGTCACCTTCTGGCCGAAGAGGTCAGTCACATAAAAGGTGTCGATGACCTTTTCGCCGAAGGTAGTGATGCGGGCAGAGTGAATATCGAGCGACAGATCGGCGATAACGGCCGTCATATCCGCCAGAAGCCCCGGTCGGTCGAGGCACTCGACCTCGATGACAGTGAATTTATTCGAAAGCCCGTTGGAAATGATGACCGACGGCGGAATGGTGAAAGCGCTCTTCTTCTTGCGGCTTTTGGTGCGCGTGGCGATCATTTCCGGGAGGCGCTGCTTGCCGGACAGGACCTCCTCGATGAGCTTACCGATATTATTGCCGCGCCGTGTCTCGTCCTCATCGATCGGAAATTCGCGATTGATGAGGATCGTATCCAGCGCCCGCCCGTCGGACGTCGTGAAGATTTGCGCATCGGCGATGTTTGCGCCCGCCGCCGCGCAGGCGCCGGTGATGATGGATAGCAGGCGCGGATGGTCCGGCGCCAGCACGGTAATCTCCGTAATGGCATGGAAGGAGTGGGTGCGCACCATGGTCGACAGCGCTTTTTCCTGCTTGTCAGCCTCGCGGATGAAGCGAGTGTGGCGCACCTGGTCTTCCAGCGCCACTGTCAGCAGATAGGGCTCATAGTGCAGCTTGGTGTATTTGCGCCGCGCCTTCTGCCCCCAATCCTCAAGGGCGTCGTATAGCGCCTGCCGGGCGATCTGCGCGCGCTCCTTGCGGGAAACTTCCGAGAACCCGCCTGACAGCAGCAGTTCGGTTTCGTAATAGAGCGAACGCAGCAGCTGCCCCTTCCAGCCGTTCCAGACGCCCGGGCCGACGGCGCGAATATCGCAGACCGTCAGAATGAGCAACATCTTCAGCCGCTCCATGGATTGCACCTTGTCGGCGAAATCGGTGATGGTCTTGCGGTCGTGCAGGTCGCGCGTCTGGGCGACCATGGACATCAAAAGATGCTGCTCGATCAGCCAGACAACCGTTTCGGTCTGTTTGCCGGTGAGGCGGAAACGCTGGCAGAGCTTGCGGGCGACGCGGGCACCGGCAATCGAATGATCCTCCTGCCGACCCTTCGCCACATCGTGCAGCAGCACGGCCACATAAAGCGCCTCGCGTTCCTCGACGCTTGGCATCAACTGGTTGGCGAGCGGATGGGCGTCAATGGCCGTTCCCTTGTCCACTTCCGACAGAACGCCGACAGAGCGGATCAGATGCTCATCCACCGTGTAATGATGATACATGTTGAACTGCATCATCGCGACGATCTTGCCGAATTCGGGGATGAACTTGCCGAGAACGCCGGCCTCGTTCATGCGGCGCAGGGTCAGCGCCGGATCGCGCCGCGAGGTGAGGATCGACAGGAAAAGCCGGTTTGCTTCCTCGTTTTCGCGAAGCTCGTCATTGATGAGCGAGAGCGAGCGGGTGACCACGCGCAGCGCATCCGGGTGCAGTTCGAGATTGTTGATATCGGCGATGTGGAAGAGCCGGATCAGATTGACCGGGTCGTTCTTGAACACATCGGGTTTGGCGAGCGCAATGCGCCCCCGGTCTTCCACAAACTCCACCGAGCCCGGAATCTTGCGGACGCGGTGGGCGAAGCGGCTTAGCACGCCGGAAAGGCCGGGCACGTCTTTCGCCTGACGGTCCTCCAGTGCAGCGCAGACGATGCGGGTCAGATCGCCGACATCCTTCGCCACGAGAAAATAATGCTTCATGAAGCGCTCGACGGCGGAGAGGCCGGGTCGCGGCTGATAGTTCAGCGCATCGGCAATTTCGCGCTGAATATCGAAAGAGAGGCGTTCCTCTGCCTTGCCGGTGATGAAATGCATCTGGCAGCGAACCGCCCAGAGAAAATCATCGGCCTTTTCGAACAGCTTCAGTTCTGATCTCGACAGGACGCCGAGCTTCACCAGATCCGCCGTATCGCGAACGTGGTAATAATATTTGGCGATCCAGAACAGCGTGTGCAGGTCGCGCAACCCGCCCTTGCCTTCCTTGACGTTCGGCTCCACCAGATAACGCGTATCGCCCGCCTTGCGGTGGCGCTGGTCGCGCTCGGCGAGCTTTGCGGCGATGAATTCCGGACCGGTGCCGGTAACGACTTCCGACTCGAAGCGTTTTTCCAGATCGTCGGTCAGGGATTTTTTGCCGCAGATCGCCCGCACTTCCAGAATGGCGGTGCGGATCGTCATATCTGATTTGGAGAGGCGGATGCATTCATCCACCGTGCGGGTGGCGTGTCCGACCTTGAAACCGAGATCCCACAGCAGATAGAGCACGAACTCCACGGCTTTGTGCATATCCGGCGTATTCTTGGCCGGCAGCAGGAACAGAAGGTCGATGTCCGATCCCGGCGCCAGCGTGCCGCGACCGTAACCGCCGACCGCAGCGACGGCAATGTGTGGCGCATCTTTCGGATAGACATATTGGCAGGTGAGATCATAAAGCGTTTCGATCAGCCGGTCCTGAAGCCAGGAGATGCGCCGGGCGCAATCAATGCCACTGCCATCGGTTTTCAGCAGTTCCCGCGCCTTTTCCCGGCCTTCCGTGCTGGCCTTGCGGAAAAGCGGCAGCAGGTCGGACCTGATATCGGCGATGCGCTTGCCGTCCTCCTTGAAGATGACGTCACAATCGCGCTTCAGCGCCGAGACATCGAGAATGTCGGAAAAATCCAGGTCCTTGATGGCCATCTATGCCGGTATCCATGTCCTGTGGGAAATCCCACCACTTGCGATGGGAGTGTCCTATAGCGAGTTTTAAAGCCGATGGACAGGCACTCTATCCCTTCAAGCCTTGCCAAGTTCTTTCTTCAACGCATAGAGCGCGTCCAATGCCTCACGCGGTGTCATTTCGTCCGGGTTGAAGCCCTTCAGAGCTTCCTCCACTTTCGAGGGGCCTGCCTTGCGGGTTTCCTCGCGGCGAACCGCAATCTGGAACAACGGCAGGTCGTCGATCAGCTGGCTCGCCGGGTTCTTGCGGTCGGCATCCTCGAGCTTCGTCAGTACCTCACGGGCACGGTCCACGACCGATGCCGGCAGGCCTGCGAGACGCGCGACCTGAATACCGTAGGAACGGTCCGCGGCACCCGGCCCGACCTCATGCAGGAAGATGACATCACCTTCCCACTCCTTCACCCGCATCGTGGCATTGGAAAGGCGGCCGAGTTTTTCCGACAGCACCGTCAGCTCGTGGAAATGGGTGGCGAAGAGGCCACGGCAACGATTGACCTCGTGCAGATGCTCAACCGCCGCCCAGGCGATGGAAAGACCGTCAAAGGTCGCCGTGCCGCGGCCGATCTCGTCCAGAATGACCAGCGAACGATCCGTCGCCTGATTGAGAATGGCGGCGGTTTCCACCATTTCCACCATGAAGGTCGAGCGGCCGCGCGCCAGATCGTCCGATGCGCCGACACGCGAGAAAAGGCGATCCACGACGCCAATATGAGCAGCTTCCGCCGGCACGAAAGACCCGATCTGCGCGAGGATGGCTATCAGGGCATTCTGGCGCAGAAAGGTCGATTTACCGCCCATGTTGGGACCGGTGAGCAGCCAGATGGCACCGTTTTTGCCGTTATTGACGGCCGACAGATCGCAATTATTGGCAATAAACGGTCCGGCGGATTGGCGCCGCAAGGCCTGCTCCACCACGGGATGGCGCCCGCCCTTGATGGAAAAGGTCATGGAGGCATCGACGATCGGGCGGCAATAGGCCTGTTCGGTGGCGAGATAGGCAAGGCTCGAGGCGACATCGATCACCGCAAGCGCCAGCGCACCGGCCTTGATCGCTTCCGCCTGTTGCACAACAGCCTTGACCATGCGCTCGAAGGCTTCCAGTTCCATGGTCAAAGCCTGCGCAGCGGCGTTGGCAATGCGGCTTTCGAGATCCGCAAGCTCGGTGGTGGTGAAACGCATGGCGCCGGCCATGGTCTGGCGGTGGATAAAGCGCGCCTTGGCCTCATCCGTCGTCGTCATCACATCGGCATTGCCCGCCGTGACCTCAATGAAATAACCCAGCACATTGTTATGCTTGATTTTGAGCGACTTGATGCCGGTCTCATCGGCGTATCTCAGCTGCAGCCCGGCGATCACACGACGTGACTGGTCTCGCAGCGCCCGTACCTCATCGAGTTCGGAATTAGCGCCTTCGCGCAGAAATCCGCCATCACGCTTCAGAAGCGGAAGTTCATCGGCCAGCATCGAGCCGAGCATGGCTTCCAGACCACCCGGCAGGGCTTTCAAATCCGCGAGCGCCGCGGCAAGCTCATCCGGCAACAATCCCTGATCGAGAATGGCCGCGATCTTTTCTGCCGAAGCAAGGCCTTGCCTGATGGCGCCGAGGTCGCGCGGGCCGCCACGCTCCAGCGCAAGACGGGAAAGCGCACGCGGCATGTCCGCCACCTGTTTCAGCGCATCGCGCAGGCCATCGCAAAGGGAGACGTCATCGATGAGATAGGCGACCGCATCGAGACGGGCATTGATCCTTTCCGGATCGGTCAAGGGAGACATCAGCCGTTCGGCCAGAAGCCGAGCACCGCCGCCCGTCACGGTGCGGTTGAGGGCATGCAGGAGCGATCCGTCCCTTTCGCCTGACAGCGTCTTCACAAGTTCCAGATTGGCGCGGGTGGCGGGATCGATGAAAAGCGTGGAGGCCGCGCTTTCGCGTTCCGGCGCGCCGAGTGGCGGGCGTTCGGCAATCTGGGTTTTTTCGACATAAGCGACGGCAGCGGCGGCGGCCGCCAGTTCCACGCGCGAAAAAGTGCCGAAACCATCAAGCGTCGAGACATTGAAATAGCGCGCAATGCGCCCTTCCGCCGTGGCGCTGTCAAAGAGGATCGCCGGCTGCGGCACCGCGACCCGGCCCAGCACATCGAAAACCGGCCGCAGCTCTTCATCATGGAACAGGCTATCGGCGACGATCAGCTCGCGCGGATCGATGCGCCAGATATCGGCCAGAAGCCGGGTCAGCGTGGTTTCCGCCAGACGGAAGACGCCGGTGGAAATGTCGATCCAGGCGAGCGCGAACTGCGCCTCCGCACTACCCCGAATACGGGCCAGCGCCATCAGATAGTTGGATTCCGTCGGCGACAGCAGCTTTTCTTCGGTCAGCGTGCCGGGCGTGACAAGTCGCACCACATCACGCTTGACCACCGATTTCGAGCCGCGCTTCTTCGCTTCCGCCGGGTCTTCCACCTGTTCGCACACGGCGACACGATAACCGCGCAGGATGAGTTTCTGGAGATAGTCATCCGCCGCATGGACGGGGACGCCGCACATCGGGATATCATGACCCATATGCTGGCCGCGTTTCGTCAGCGTGATGCCGAGAGCGCGGGAAGCCTCCACCGCATCGTCGAAGAACAATTCGTAAAAATCGCCCATGCGGTAGAACAGCAGCGAACCGGGATTGTTCGCCTTGATCTCGATATATTGCTCCATCATCGGAGTGGCCGTCGCGCGGCTCTCTTCCGAGATCAGGGAAGCGGTTGTCAGAACGTCCGTCAATGGCCTGCCGATGTCATATCGTGTTGCGGAAAAGAGCGCCGACACTAGCGGCTTTGCCCGCACCAACACAACACACACGGCACCGCTGCCCACAGGAACATCCTGAAGGTCTCGATCAAAACCCGGTCAGCCGTTGATGCGTTCGGCCTCGCCGCCATAATAGCTGATGTAACGGCCGGCGATGGACGAAACCGGCAGGACCACGAGCACATCCGTGGTGTTGAAGGCATGATCCACGACCGCGCCGGAGCCGAACATGGCGCCGAGACGCATATAGCCCTTGATCAGCGGCGGCATGGCGTTCAGCGCCTTGCGGGCGTTCAGCGCCTCTGCCGGCACGAGGTCCATCTCACGATAAAGCTCGGGAAGGGCGAAAGCTTCCCACTCGCCTTTGGCCAGACAATTATGGTGCAGGAAAGACAAAGCAAGCGCGTGGGCTTCCGGCTGCACGCCGGGAAAGGAGGCGCAACCGATCATGGCATCCATGCGGTGTTTGACGGCATAGGCCCAGTTGCCCTGCCACAGAAGTTCCACGGTGCGCTTGGTGCGATATTCCGGCAGCACGCAGGAACGGCCAAGCTCCATGAAGCGCTTGCCGGGATGGCGCGCGACGAGACCGGCAATATCGAATTCGCTGGCGGAATAAAAACCGTTATTGGCAAGCGCGATTTCCTGCCGCAGCAGGCGATAGGTGCCGACGATCTGGTCCTCACTATCGCCTTCAATCGCCTTGTCGAGCACGAGAAGATGGTCGCAGACGCTGTCCCACGCATCGATGTCGCGCTCGCGGCGCATCGCTTCCGCGGGAAGCCGCGCCTTCATTTCCTCGACGAAAACCCGATAACGCACGGATTGCGCGGCATCGATTTCGCGTTCATTTCTGGCGAGCCGCGTTTCCAGCGTGCCTATGCGGCCGAAAAGACCCTCATTGTCCTGAGTTGTCTCGGGACGGGGGCTAATGACAACATTGTTTTCACAAATGTCGTGATTGAGGATTTCGGCAACCATGGGGAATCGCTCCGCCACCAAACAATTTTCCTGTCATAAATCACTAATTGACGACAGAATAGTGACAAAACGCCGCCAGTGCGAGTCTGTCAAGTTATGACAGCGACAGCCGTTTCACCCCCACCAGGCGGCGAATTTCCTCAATCAGCCGTCGCGGATCGGCAGGCTTGGCCAAAACCGCGCCGACACCAGCCTTCAGCAGGATTTCGGCGGTCGCGTCACTCGCATCTGCGCTGAGCACGATGACGGGAATATTTCTTTCGCCCTTCAGCGTATGGAGAAGCTCGGGAAGAACATTGAGCCCCTCGCCGCCCGGCATGTTGAGATCTGAGACGATGAGATCAGGGAGGCGGGATGCCCCCGGCTCCACAGATTGCCGCAACGCTTCAAAGTCCTCGACAGCGCGGACGATGTAGCCGCCTTTTTCCAGAACGACGCGAATGATGCGCTGATTGACGGCATCATCTTCGGCAACGAGTATCTCGATACCGCTCCCCCCTTCCGTCACCCGCGAAGAAAAACCCACATCCGGGTGGTTGTCGTTTATGGCGTCGCGCCGCTCAATGCCGCGCAGACGGCCGCACAGGACGTCGATCAGGGATTTTTCCCGCAACGGCCGAATCAACCAGGCATCGAAGGCCACATGCATGGTCGACGGCCGCTCTTCGGGGCTGACCAACAGCGTGCGGCGGACATTCTGCTGCGGCCAATCTTTCAGGGCATCCCTGAACAGCGGCGAACTGCGCTGGTCGACGATGATATCGGTAAGCTCGACCGGCCGCGTGGCAGAACCCTTCCTCAGTTCTTCCAGATCCTCAGGCTGATGAATGAGCGTGCATCGACCGCCGAAAGCCTCGATCGCCTCCATCGTCACCGCCGCCGCCACGCCTTTTGGTGCGATGAGCAGGACATTTGTATGCCGCAGGCAATTACGCCGTCCTGGATCCGCCATTTCGGCAGGGGCGCCCGCCGGGCGAAACGCCAGTTTGAAAGTACTGCCCTTGCCCTTGCGGCTCGAGACCGTGAGATGGCCGCCGAATTCCCGCACGATACGGGCGGAAATCGCAAGTCCGAGGCCCGTACCGGCGCTTCGTTGCGACAAAGGGCCTGCCTGTTCGAATTCCCCGAAAATACGGGTCTGTTCCGCCCGGCTCATGCCCGGGCCGGTATCTTCGACGGTGATGTGCAACTCGTCGTCGGACATGCGCGCCCGGATGACGACGCCGCCTTCCTGCGTGAATTTGACGGCATTGCCGAGGAGATTGAAGAGGACCTGACGTAGCCTCGCCGGATCAAAATCGAGATGATCAGGCACATTCGGCGCGACGAAAGAGGTGATCTCTATGCCTTTTTCATGGGCGCGATGGGCCAGCATCTCGACGATGCTCTCGATCAGCCGGCGCAGGTTTTCCGCGCGCGGATTGAGCCTGAAGCGGCCGGCCTCCATGGTCGAATAATCCAGAAGATCCTCGACAAGCTGCACCAGCGACTGGCCGGATTGGCGCATGCCATCGAGATAATTTCGCTGCTCTTCGTTGAGCCTCGTCTTCGACAGAAGATGGTTCATGCCCAGCATACCGGAAAGCGGCAGGCGGATTTCATGGCTTACCGTTGCAAGCAGCCGCGCTTTTTCAGCATCGGCCTGTTCGGCGCGCAGCCTGGCGTCTTCCCTTTCGGCCAGCGCAAGCCGCTCCTCGGTCACATCCCGGGCAATGCTGCTGATGAGAAGACGGCTGCTTGCCAGATCGCGGGTCACGACATCATGCCAGGAAAAGATGCGCTGGCCGAACGGGGTCGCGATCTCCACATCATAAGCATGGACCTTGTCGCCCGGACGGAAAGCGATGCCGATTTCCTCGCAGCTGAGCCCTTCGGGCGCGGCGCAGCCGGTGATTTCCCGAAAGACCCCGTTCGCCTCGACAATGCGCCGGTTCATGTCGCGGACCACGACGATATCACCCATGAATTCCTGCATTTCGGCAATCAGCGAGCGGTTTTGCGCTTGTCTCAGCCGGAGATCGGAACCTTCATCCAGCGCAGCGGGATGCCGGGAAGGTTCGCCGAAGAGCGCGTAGAGCAGGACGCCGACGAGCACGGCGCCAAACAAGGTCGCCAGCGCGACGGTAACCGCGTAAGGCATGGCAAGCGCAATCAAGGCGGCGGAAAAAGCCCCGAGCGATAACGACACGGCGACATAGAATGCGATCGATCTGGCATCGGGCGCATGTTCTTCATCCGCATGGCGCGTTATTGCCTCGACACGATCCGCCGGCTGCGCCGCCGTCGCGGTCAGGCCCAGCTCATCTGAAACTTTTTGACGAAGTCTTGTCAGTTCGCTCATAGGCAACCGCTACCACGGCAGCGGTTTTGATATGTTTGGCTGAAACCCTAAAATTTTACTTTTTAGCCGTCCGGGCGTGCAAAAACTCGTCGAGAATGACGCAGGCTGCACCGATGGTTATGAAACTGTCAGCCAGATTGAAGACTGCGAAAGACCATGTCTGCGTGTGGAACAGGATATAGTCGATGACATGGCCGTAAAAAAAACGGTCGAGCAGATTGCCGGCAGCACCTGCGATGATGAAGGCGAAACCGAGATGGGCAAAGGTACGGTCCTCCGCCGTCTTTCGCCACAGCCACAAGACGAAGACCACGATGACGAGCCGCATGCTGACGATGAACCAGCCGTGCATGTCCTCCAGCATCGAAAAGGCCACGCCGAGATTATAGGTGCGATAAAGCGCCAGGAACGGGACAACGGGAACCACCTCCTGCAGCGGCAGATAGGCTTCGACCAGCTGCTTGACGATCTGATCCAGCACCAGCGCGGCGGCGATCAGCGCGAAAGCCGGGCCGAATTTCGAGAACAATGCCGCTTTGGCCATTACGTCACCGGTGCGAGTTGGAGGAGATGTCGCCGCGCCTCAAACAGCATGACGGCGGTTGCGATGGCGAGATTGAGGCTGTCGGCGCGGCCCTGCTGGGGAATGCGCGCCAACTGGTCGGCCTTGCCGGCGAGTTCCGGCGGCAGGCCGGATTGTTCGTTGCCCATCAAGAGCACGACCGGCTTTCCGGCGTAGTCGATCTTTCGATAGTCCACCGAACCGGCCAGATGGGTGGCTACGACGCTGACCTGCGCCGATTTTTTCCAGGACAGGAATTCCTCGGCCGAAGCGCGGGCGATGGGGGTGGCAAAGACCGACCCCATGGTGGCGCGTACCGTTTCCAGCGAAAACGGATCGGTGCAGTCGCCGACAAGAATGACGCCCGAAGCACCCGCCGCATCGGCAGTGCGGATGATGGTGCCCAGATTACCGGGATCGCGAACCCGGTCGAGCGCGATGTAGGTCTCGCCCTTTTCCGGGCGGATCTCCTTCAGCGGTTTCCATTTCTGTTCAAAAATACCGACGACCATCTGCGGATTGTCGCGGCGGGTGATCGAGGCGATGACCTTTTCACTGACTTCGAGAACCAGTCCGCCCGACGCGACCGTTTTGACCGCCGCCTGCTCCACCAGCGGCTTGCCCTTGGCGGCCTTTGCGTAAACCAGCGTCTTGATCGTCCAGCCCAGTTCGAGCGCGTCAATGACCAGCTTCAGGCCTTCCGCCATGAAGGTGCCGGTCTCTTCCCTACCCTTTTTCTGTGTGAGCGCCTTGATGTCCTTGACGATGGGATTGGCAAGGCTGGTCACTTCCTTGACCTGGCCAACGCGGCGCGTGGTATTTTCGCGCATATCTTTCATCATTTCGGCTCCCAGCGGCTGAACAGCGATGTGGACAGCACACGGCCCGGCGTCTTGCCATCAAGCCCGGCCTCGCGAATGACGAGCTCGCCGGACGCGACGACACCGCCGGCGCCGCGCATGGTTTCACGCATCAGCTCATGCATCGAATAGAAGCTGGCCCTGATCGAATAGGCCGTCAGCACAAGGCCGAGCGCCTTGGGCGACAGGATTTCGCGGCAGATATCCAGCATCAGCGGCAGATGGTCGAATAATTGCCAGACTTCGCCATGGGTGCCGCGGCCGAATTTCGGCGGGTCGGTGAGGATGATGTCGTAGCTGCTGCCCCGGCGTTCCTCACGCTGGATGAACTTCATCGCGTCTTCACAAATCCAGCGGATCGGCGCCTGCTCGAGCCCGGCAAGTGCCTGATTTTCCTTGGCCCAGCCAATCGCCTTCTTGGAAGCATCGACATGGGTGACTTCAGCGCCTGCGGCCGCCGCGACCAGCGACGCGACGCCGGTATAACCGAAGAGGTTCAGCACTTTCAGCGGGCGATCGGCCTTTTCGACGGCATGTTTCAGCCATTCCCAATGCACGATCTGTTCCGGAAAGACGCCGACATGACGAAAGGCCGTGAAGCGGCCGAGAAATTCGATGCCAAGCAGGGAAAGGGGCCAGGTTTCGCCGAGCGCCGCCTTCGGGAAGCGCCAGCGGCCCATGCCATCCTCATCCGTATCGCCGGTAAAGACAGCATCGGCATTCTGCCATACGCGGTCCGGGATCGAAGGCTTCCAGAGAGCCTGCGCCTCGGGGCGAACGATGCGGTAATCGCCATATTGTTCGAGCTTCAGGCCGTTACCGCTGTCGATCAGGTGAAAATCACCCGCGCCGCTCGATTCCAGAATGACAGGAACCTGTTCCGCTGGCAGTTCACCGGTGCGATGCTTGAGGGGCCGCGCGGGCACCTGTTCAACGGCCACCACCGGAATGGCCTTTTCCCTTGGCGCAGGTCTCGGCACGCTGCGGACTGCGTCCGGCTCGCGCTTCTTCGGCGCCGTATCCGTGCGCCGCGCCGGCTTTGCGGCATGGACCTGTTTTTTTTCGCTCCCGGCACGCGCACGATTGCCCGGCCGGCTGTCTTTTTTCTTCAATGGAAATCTTTCCGCTTCTGCCCGCGTCTTATTGCGCCAGCAAATAGCATTCCGCACGCCGCTCGACTAGAGCCGCAGCAACTGTCGGCACCATCACTTTGCCGGGAGTTGTCCCGCATGCGGCAGTTGCCCTGTGGTGGCCGCCTTCTGGCGGTTCGCCTCATCGTGCCAGCGAACGGCCTCTTTTGCTTCGATACGGGCACGTTTGCGATGTTTGCCCTGCGCAAACCATGTGGCCGCCGAGCCCATGAGAACGCCAAAAATGACCGCCAGAAACAGGAAAACAAAAAACGGCGCGGTGAAGGACAGAACGCCGTCTTCCGGCCGGAACGGATTGAGCGCCAGGGTTACCGACTGACGATTGGCCACGCAAAGGATGACGAGGATGATCGCCAGTGGAAGCAGGATGATGAGGTTGATGATTTTTTTCGACATCCGACAATACTCCATCGCTGCGGGCGTTTCGCAGGCTCCTTTTCAGTCGCCCGGCGTCAAGAACGATCAATCGTCCTCTTCGTCGCCCATACCCGGGTTCAGGCGCTCGCGCAGTTCCTTGCCCGTTTTAAAGAAAGGCACCCATTTTTCCTCGACGAAAACCGACTCACCCGTACGCGGGTTCCGGCCCGAGCGGGACGGACGGTTCTTCACCGAAAATGCGCCGAAACCACGAAGCTCGACGCGATTTCCTGCCGCCAGGGCATCGGTGATTTCATCCAGCACCGCGTTGACGATGTTTTCCACGTCACGGTGATAAAGGTGCGGGTTACGCGCAGCAACGATCTGCACCAGTTCAGACTTGATCACGGTTGCCCCCTGAAAGAATTGGATTTTTAACGCGGCTCAACCTGCCAAACGGAAACAAGACCGTCAAGAAACAACTTGTCCGCACCGAGCTGGCTGGGGCCTGCGAAGGGAATTAAATCATCATATCCCAGAAGTTTCGCTATTTGCGCAACACTAAAAAGCCCAAAAGGCGAACGGGACGATGGCGCGCGCCATTCGACGATCGGTAAATCCTTGGCAACACCGCGTGTTTCGAAATAGCTGCGAATTTCCTTTTCGCCGCCGAGCGTATCGACGAGCTTGTTGGCAAGCGCCTGCCGGCCGGTGTAAATTGATCCGTCCGCCAGTTTCAGCACGTCCTCGCGCGGCAATTTGCGACGGTCGGCGACAAGATCGACAAACCAGCCGTAGCTGTCCATCACCATGGCGCGGATCATGGTCTTTGCCTCTTCGGGCGCCTCATGGAAAGGCGAAGGCTCGGCCTTCATCGGTGACGACTTGATTTCCTGCAGCGAGACGCCGAGCTTGTCCATCAGCTGGCCGATCTGGGGGTATTGGAAAATCACCCCGATCGAGCCGGTGATCGAGGTTTCACCGGCAATGATGACATCGCCTGCCGATGCGATCATATAACCGGCGGAAGCGGCAAGCGTGCGGACATCGGACACAACCGGCTTCTTTTCGGCCACACCTCTGATAGCCTTGAAGATGCGCTCCCCGCCATAGGTGGTGCCGCCTGGCGAGGAAATCGACACGATCAGCCCTTTGACATTCTCGCTCCTAGCGATCTTGTCGAGCCGCTCGAGCAGTTCGGTATTATCGGTGATCAGGCCGGAAACCTCGACGCGGGCAATATGAGGGTTCGCACTTTGCTGCGGTCCATCCCATAAAAACCGGTAAAGACCGAAAGCGCCGGCGACAAGCAGCAGAACGGCGGCAATCCGCCAGAAACTCAGCTTGCGGCGCAACCGCCTGCGATCCGCTATCGCCATGTTGTCCATAAAAACCCCTGTCATCCGCTTTTGCGCTTCAGGCCATATGGTTCTTCTAACGCGAAGCCGCAAGGAAACAATAAGGAAACCAGAATTAAGATAAAATTCGCATTTCCCTTGCACCTATCCAGACAAAAACCATATTGGCAGGACAAAGCACACATGCCAAAGACATTTAGATAGAGACACAAGCTTCGATGATGCGCCATTATGGCGCCCTAGAGGCATTCCGGACCCGCTCTTATGCTCGAAAGACTCCGCGAACCCGCGCCAGCATTTTCGCTGCGCAATGACCAGAACGGCGCCTATGACACCGCGCTGCGGCATTCCACGCGCGTGAAGCGGCTGAAGATCATTCTGCCGCTCGGCGCGGCAATCATTTCGCTCGCCTTCATCGCGGTTTCGGTTATCCGAACCTGGGCCCCCGACGAAGTCTCTCTTGAGAGCGCACGAATTGAAGACGGCAAGATCGTGATGGAAAAGCCTGCTGTCGCCGGCCGCAACGAGAAGGGGATCGATTATTCCATGAACGCCGACCGTGCGTTGCAGGACATCGCCAACCCCAATCTCATGACGCTTGAAAAGGTTCTGGCGGCAGTGCCGGTAAACGACAGTGTTGCGCAGGTGATCGCCCAGGAAGGCATTTTCGACCGGGCGACCAACACGCTGAAGATGACTGCGCCTTTTGACATCAATCTCAGCAATGGCATACAAGCGAAGTTCCAGTCTGCGGATGTCGATCTGAAGGCCGGAAAAATGAGCAGCAAAGAGCCGGTTTCGATCAAAACAAACGACGGCTCGATTGTTGCGCAATCGATTGACATCGCCGATAATGGCAAAACAATTACATTTTCGGGGCAGGTACGGGCACGTATCGCTGCATCCAATATCAAGAATGAAGGCAAGTGAGAGCCCGGTCCAGATGATGCAAATTTCCCGTCCCGTTTCCCTCGGCAAATCCGCCGGCCTTGCAGCCGCAGGTCTTGTTCTTTCGTGTCTTGCAACTGTGGCCTTCGCCCAGAACACCACCAGCAACATGCAGGGCGTCAAACTCTCCGGCGACCAGCCTATCGCGATTGAAAGCGATCAGCTCGAGATTCGCGATCAGGAGCGCAAGGCCTATTTCACCGGCAATGTGAAAGTGGTGCAGGGAACGACCACCCTTCAGGCTGGCAAGATGACGGTGAATTACAAGGGCGAGGGTTCTTCGCTCACCAGCGGCGACGCCAATATCGAAAAAATCTTCGTCGACAATAATGTCTACCTGACGTCCGAGACCCAGAAAGCCACGGCCGACCACGGTGAATTCGACATGGCGGCGCAGACCTTCATTCTGACGGGCAAGCAGGTCGTGCTGTCTGAAGGTACGAATGTCTTCACCGGCTGCAAGCTGACCGTGCTGATGAATACGGGGCAGGCCAAGCTGGAAAGCTGCGGCGGCCCTGTTCGGATCATGCTTGATCCGAAATCCCAGAAAAAACAGTAGTCTTTCCTCGTGAAGATACCCTCGATCTCAAAGATATTCGGCGGCGGGCGCGATCGATCCGCGGACGCAGCCTCGCCGGTGGACAAGACCCCCTATCAGGGCACGCTGATCGCGCATGGTCTGACGAAGACCTATAATACGCGCCGCGTCGTCAACGGGGTTTCGCTGGTCGTGCGCCGTGGCGAAGCCGTGGGTCTGCTCGGCCCGAACGGCGCCGGAAAAACCACCTGTTTTTATATGATAACGGGCCTGGTGCCCGTCGATACCGGCAAGATCGCCATCAACGGCAATGACGTCACCACCATGCCGATGTACAGGCGCGCCCGTCTCGGCGTCGGTTACCTGCCGCAGGAAGCTTCGATCTTCCGGGGATTGACGGTCGAGGAAAACATCCGCGCCGTACTGGAAGTGCATGAGCCGGACGCTGCCAAGCGCAACCGCAAGCTCGATGAGCTGCTGGAAGAGTTTCATATCGCGCAACTGCGGAAATCGCCGGCCGTGGCGCTTTCGGGCGGCGAGCGGCGGCGTCTGGAGATTGCCCGCGCGCTCGCGACCGATCCGACCTTCATGCTGCTGGATGAACCCTTCGCGGGCGTCGATCCGATTTCGGTCAGCGATATCCAGAATCTGGTGCGGCACCTGACAGCGCGTGGCATCGGCGTTCTCGTGACTGACCACAATGTCCGTGAAACGCTCGGCCTCATCGACCGCGCATACATCATCCATGCCGGCGAAGTGCTGACGCATGGGCGTCCGGACGATATCGTCAACAATCCGGATGTGCGCCGCCTCTATCTCGGCAATAATTTCAGCCTTTGAGACCTGGAGCCGGACGGCGAAGCCTGTGTGCGGTTTTGCTTGAAATCCGGCTCTAATTATATGATCTATATCATGATTTAGGATTTCAGGTCGTTTCGGCTTTAAATCATCATGATCGGCACGCGAAAGATTCTTCATCGCGCCCGGCCCTGACGCTTGACCAAACAAAATAAAAAAGCAATTTTTGGGCCAAGTCCTGTCGTCTCAGTAAAATTTCTGGAAAATCAGACGATGGAGAAGCTGTAAGGGGAGTTTCGCGTCCGCCATGGCATTGTCTGCCAGCCTTTTGCTGCGTCAAAACCAGTCTCTCGTGATGACACCGCAACTGATGCAGTCCATCCAGCTGCTTCAGATGACGCATTTCGAGCTGACGCAGTTCATCGCGCAGGAGGTAGAGCGCAATCCGCTGCTGGAAATTGCGGCAAACGATGGCGATTTAAGCAGCGATACACCTGTAGACGCGGAGAGTTTTGGCGACGCCGATAGCGAAAGTTCGGAGAGATCCGCCACGGTGACGTCAGACAGTGACGACTGGTACGGCGACCGCGCCGCAAATCTCGGCGAGCAACTTGACACCAGCTTTGAAAACGTCTTTCCCGACGATGCCGAGCCCAGAAAGGCCGATGCGCCCGAACTGGCCGGCCAATGGAAATCCATGCCCGGCCAGGAGTCGGGAGAAAGTTACGATCTCGACGATTTCGTTGCGGCCAGACAGAGCCTCGGCGACCATCTCAATCAGCAACTGCCGCTGGCCATATCCGCCGCCGAGGACCGGATGATCGCCGATGCGCTGATCGGCCAGCTTGACGAGACCGGCTATATTGCGGCGGATGCCGTCGACGACGTCGCCGAACGGCTGGGGGCGGCTCCATCGGCGGTCGAACACGTTCTGAAGACGCTTCAGGGCTTCGACCCACCGGGTGTATTTTCCCGTTCCTTAAGCGAATGTCTGTCGATCCAGCTTGCCCAGAAGGATCGGCTTGACCCGGCCATGCGGGCTTTCGTCGACAATCTGGAACTTCTGGCGAAACGCGACTTCGCCTCCTTGAAAAAAATCTGCGGCGTCGATGAGGAAGATCTCCTCGACATGCTGGCGGAAATCCGCACGCTCAATCCCCGCCCCGGCGCCGGTTACGATTCGATGGTTTCGGAGACCATCGTTCCCGATATTATCGTTCGCCCCTCTTCCACCGGCGGCTGGCTGGTGGAAATCAATCCAGAGACCCTGCCGCGCGTGCTCATCAACCAGAGTTACTTCGCCGAGGTGTCGAAACATAAGGCGCGCGCGGGCGAGGATCAGGATTTTCTGGCCGAATGCATGCAAACGGCCCATTGGCTGACCCGCAGCCTCGACCAGCGCGCCCGGACGATCATGAAGGTGGCGACGGAAATCGTTCGCCAGCAGGATGCCTTCCTCGTCAATGGTGTCGACCAGCTGCGCCCGCTGAACCTCAAGACGGTGGCCGACGCCATCAAGATGCATGAATCCACCGTCAGCCGGGTGACAACCAAAAAATACATGCTGACGCCGCGCGGGCTGTTCGAACTGAAATATTTCTTCAGCGTCTCGATCAGCGCCGTGGAAGGCGGAGACAGCCATTCGGCGGAAGCGGTGCGTCACCGCATCAAGGCCATGATCGCGCAGGAAGCCGCCGAGGCGGTTCTTTCAGACGATGATATCGTCGACAACCTGAAAAAGAGCGGCGTCGATATCGCCCGGCGCACCGTCGCCAAATATCGGGAGGCGATGAACATCCCCTCCTCCGTGCAGAGGCGTCGGGAAAAGAAGGCGTTGGCCAAGCTGGCTGTATTCTGAGCGGTAGCCAC
The DNA here is from genome assembly GCF_027498475.1 of Agrobacterium salinitolerans. Classification (NCBI taxonomy): domain Bacteria; kingdom Pseudomonadati; phylum Pseudomonadota; class Alphaproteobacteria; order Hyphomicrobiales; family Rhizobiaceae; genus Agrobacterium; species Agrobacterium salinitolerans. The sequence goes on from NZ_JAPZLN010000001.1 coordinate 491,690, forward strand.
GAACAACGTTTATGGCGGTTTTTTGCCGCACCATTGACTCTTGCCACGGCAGCGGCTAGAAGCCCGCCGCACACGTCAGCAAGGTCATTTGTAACGGATTCATCTCCACCGTCCATGGGCGTAAAATTCGAATGAGGGCTTTTTAAGGTCTTCGAAACGCTTGGATGCGCGCGCGGCTTGACGTAAGCTGGTACTCGCAAATCACTACAAAAAGGAAAATTTCCATGAGTGTGCGTGTATCTGGTAAACATATGGAGATCGGTGAATCTTTCCGGCAGCGGATTGAGGACAATATAGGTCTGGCGGTTACCAAATACTTCGATGGGGGGTATTCAGGCCAGGTAACCGTGGAGAAATCCGGATCGCGTTTTGCCGCCGATTGCAAGCTGCATCTCGATACCGGCGTTGTATTGCACGCGGCGGGTCAGGCAAATGATCCGCAGGCGAGCTTCGATGCCGCCGCAGAGCGGATCGAGAAGCGCCTGCGCCGCTACAAGCGCAAGCTTAAGGACCACCATAATGGCGCCAATGGCATGTCGCAGGAAATCGCCTATACGGTGATGGATGCTGTTCCCGATGAGGACCACGAGGTTCCTGACGATTACGCACCCACCATCGTTGCGGAGAGTTCCAAACAGATTAAGACGATGTCCGTCGCCAGCGCCGTGATGGCGCTCGACATGACGGACGAACCGGTTCTGCTGTTCCGCAGCCCGGGCAAGGAATATCTCAACATCGTTTACCGGCGTCATGACGGCAATATTGGCTGGATCGACGCGGAAACGATCAAGAGCTGAACAGTCTGACAAGACGTGGGAGGCAGGGCGCGAAAGTGCAGTCTGCCTCCTGCATCGTCTCGATGGCATGAAGGAAAAAGAGAATGGCGTTGGCAGATTTGCTGCAACAAGATGCGATTATTCCCGCCCTCAAGGTGAATTCCAAAAAGCAGTTGCTTCAGGAGCTGGCCGCAAAGGCAGCCAGAATTACCGGAGTCTCGGAACGGGAAGTTTTCGACGTCATCCTCCAGCGTGAGAAACTCGGCTCCACCGGTGTGGGCCACGGTATCGCCATTCCGCATGGCAAGCTCAACAGCATCCATCAGATCACCGGCGTCTTCGCACGTCTTGAAACACCGGTCGATTTCGAAGCGCTGGACGACCAACCGGTCGACCTGGTTTTCCTGCTGCTCGCACCCGAGGGCGCCGGCGCGGATCATCTGAAGGCCTTGTCCAGAATCGCACGCGCCCTGCGCGACCCTGAACTGGTCGCCAAACTGCGCGCTACCGATTCCGACACGGCAATCTACGCTTTCCTCAATCAGGAGCAAGCAACAGCGGCCTGATCGCGGGTTCCGCCTTAGTTTTAACGGCAATAAAAAACGCGCCCTGAAGGCGCGTTTTTTATGACGTAAGGACAGAAGCCTTACGCGTCCTTTTCATTGAGAGACGAAGTGCCCGGCTCAGAGGATGCTGCAACGTCCGCCTTCGGGCCGCCCTTGGCAACGCCGACCATCGCCGGACGCAGGACGCGATCGCCTATGGTGAAACCAGCCTGAACCACCTGCAACACGGTGTTGTTTGGAACCTTAGTGTTGGGAATCTCAAACATGGCCTGATGGAAATTCGGATCGAATTTCTGGCCCTCGGCATCGATCTTCTTCACACCGTGGCGTTCCAGCGTCGACAGCATCGAGCGTTCGGTCATCTCGACACCTTCGATCAGACCGTTGAGACCGGCTTCGCCGTTGGTCTTTAGCTCATCGGGAATGGCTTCGAGCGCGCGGCGAAGATTATCGGAAACGGCGAGCATGTCGCGTGCGAAACCGGCCAGGGAATAGGCCTTGGCATCCTTGACATCGCGCTCGGTGCGACGGCGAAGATTGTCCATCTCGGCCGCAAGGCGAAGGAATTTATCGCGCAGATCGGCGTTCTCAGCCTTGAGCAGCTCGACCGGATCGGGTTCTGCCGTTTCGGCCTGTTCTTCACCTACCAGGGCAGGATCGACAAACTCTTCCGCGACGTCCGCGTCAGGTCCGGGCTTTTTTGTATCGTCGGTCATGACGTTCTCCAGATTTGAATATTGTTGGTTGCGCCCGATATCGAGCTTTGACGGGCAAAAATCAAGGCTTGCGGCGAAAAGCTTGCCGCATTCTCTGACCTTTGAGGGCCTGTCCTATCTTTGCTTGCGGGAAAGGCGCGCCATGATCTGCGCGGTATAATCCACCATCGGCACGATACGGGCGTAATTCAGCCGGGTCGGGCCGATAACGCCGACCGCGCCCACGACACGATTGTCCTCGTCACGATAGGGCGCGACGATCAGCGACGAACCGGACAGCGAAAACAACTTGTTTTCCGAGCCGATGAAAATCCTGACGCCTGAGCCGCTTTCCGCAAGGTTGAGGATTTCGATGAGATTTTCCTTACGCTCCAGATCGTCGAACAGCAGGCGCACTCGATCGATATCCTCTTCACCGGCGAGGCCTTCGAGCAGGTTGGAGCGACCGCGAACGATGAGACGGCCGAGCTTGCCCTCTTCATTGTCTCCCGCCCACACCGCAAGACCACGTTCCACGAGGTCCTGCGCCAATATGCCGAGTTCCGATTGCAGTTCCGCCTGCTGCGCCTGAAACTGACCGCGCAATTCATGCAGCGTCTGACCGGAGAGATGAGCATTGATGAAATTCGCAGCCTCGGTCAATTGCGACGAGGAAATACCGGCCGGCAATTCGATGATGCGGTTTTCGACCTGATTGTGGTCACCCACCAGCACGGCGAGCGCCTTGGTGGGCTCCAGCCTTATGAATTCCACATGTTTGAGGATGACATCGTTCTTGGCGGTCAGCACCAGGCCGGCGCCACGCGACATGCCGGAAAGCATGCGGCTTGCTTCCGTCAGCAACCCTTCCAGCGACTGTTCGTGACCGGCGACCGGCCCGATCTGGCGGTCGATACTAGCCCTCTCCTCGGCGGGCAGATCGCCCACCTGCATGAAGGCATCAACAAAGAAGCGCAATCCCGTCTGCGTGGGCAAACGCCCGGCGCTGATATGCGGCGAATAAATGAGGCCGAGCTCCTCGAGATCGCTCATGACATTGCGCACGGAGGCAGGCGAAAGCGACATCGGCAGAAGTCGCGACAGGCTGCGCGATCCGAGCGGTTCGCCCGTATCGAGGTAACCTTCGACGATGCGCCGGAAAATTTCCCGAGACCGTTCATCCAGCAGCGATGCCTGATCTTGTGATAGCGGTGCGGAAAAACCCATTTCGTCCGTTCTTTGTCGTTCAAACCAGCTTGCATCAATATAATGCGTTGCAACGCCGCGGCAAAATGGAAATTGGCTTTGCAAAAGCCCGGACCTCGCCTTAGAAGGCAGGGACCAACATGGAGAGTGGATCATATGCGGCCTTCAGGCAGAAAAACCGACCAGATGCGCAAGGTTTCCTTCGAACGCAATTTCTCGAAACATGCCGAAGGCTCCTGTCTCGTGAAATTCGGCGACACGCATGTACTCGTCACCGCAAGCCTAGAAGAAAAGACGCCACCGTGGCTGCGCAACAGCGGCAAGGGCTGGGTCACCGCCGAATATGGCATGCTGCCGCGCTCCACCCATGAACGCATGAAGCGCGAGGCCGCTTCCGGCAAGCAGGGCGGACGCACACAGGAAATCCAACGCCTCATCGGCCGCTCGCTGCGCGCCGTCGTCGACCTGCAGGCGCTCGGCGAGCGCCAGATCAGCATCGACTGCGACGTCATCCAGGCCGATGGCGGCACCCGCACCGCCTCCATTACCGGCGCATGGATTGCCCTGCATGACTGCCTGAAATGGATGGAAACCCGCAACATGATCAAGGTCGAGAAAGTTCTGAAGGACCATATCGCCGCGATCTCCTGCGGCATCTTCGCCAACCAGCCGGTGATCGATCTCGACTATCTCGAAGATTCCTCGGCCGAAACCGATGCCAATTTCGTCATCACCGGCTCGGGCGGTATCGTCGAGGTTCAGGGAACGGCTGAAGGCGCGCCCTTCTCCGAGGAAGAATTCCTGACGCTGCTCGGTCTCGCCAAGGCCGGTTGCAGCGAACTGGTCGCCCTTCAGAAACAGGCGATCGCCTGAGCCGACGGGAAAGAACCATGCGCAAGCTCGACACCAGAACGATCGTTGTCGCCAGCCATAACAAGGGCAAGATCGCCGAAATCGCCGATCTGATCGGCCCTTTCGGTTTCTCCGCCAAATCTGCGGCGGAGCTGAACTTCTCAGAACCGGACGAGACGGGCACCACCTTCGAGGAAAATGCCGCCATCAAGGCGCTTGCCTCCGCGAAGGCATCAGGCCTGCCCGCCTTGTCCGACGATTCCGGTCTTGTTATCGACGCGCTTGACGGTGCGCCGGGTGTCTATACCGCCAATTGGGCGGAGACGGCCGATGGGACGCGCGATTTCGCCATGGCGATGCAGAAGGTCGAGGATGCGCTGGCCGAGCGAGGAGCTTCGAACCCGGAGGATCGCACCGGCCGCTTCGTCAGCGTGCTGTGTCTCGCCTGGCCGGACGGGCATGTCGAATATTTCCGTGGCGAGGTGGAAGGCACTGTTGTGTGGCCGCCGCGCGGAACGAGCGGTTTCGGTTATGATCCCATCTTTAAACCCGAGGGGTATGAGACCACATTCGGCGAAATGAGCGCGGATGAGAAACACGGCTGGAAACATGGCGACGCCTTTGCATTGTCGCACCGCGCCCGCGCCTTCAAGAAATTCGTAGAAACCTGCCTGGAGGCATGAACCCGATGGTCGGGGAGCACCAACTTTCTGCCCCCGGCGCATCGCTTCTGCCGGACACGGGCGATCCCGGTTTCGGGATCTATCTGCACTGGCCGTTCTGCGCGGCCAAATGCCCCTATTGCGATTTCAACAGCCATGTCCGCCATCGGCCGGTGGATCAGGAGCGGTTTACCGCAGCTTTCCTGCGTGAAATGGAACATATGCGGACGCTGAGCGGCCCGCGCGTGGTCACCAGCATTTTCATGGGCGGCGGTACGCCCTCGCTGATGGACCCGCAGACTGTTGGCGCGCTACTGGATGGCATCTCGCGTTTCTGGCACGTGCCTGATGGTATCGAGATCACCATGGAAGCCAATCCTTCCAGCGTCGAGGCGGAACGGTTTCGCGGTTATCGAGCGGCGGGTGTCAATCGTGTCTCGCTCGGCGTGCAGGCACTGAACGACCGCGATCTGAAATTCCTCGGCCGCCTGCATGATGTCGCCGATGCCTTGAAAGCCATCCGGCTGGCGCGGGAGATTTTTCCGCGCATGTCCTTCGATCTCATCTATGCCCGCCCGAACCAGACGGTGGCCGAATGGGATGCCGAACTGAAGGAGGCTGTCTCCTATGCCGTCGACCATCTGTCGCTCTACCAGCTGACGATCGAGGAAGGCACGCCCTTTTATGGCCTCCACAAGGCCGGCAAGCTCATCGTGCCCGATGGCGAGCATTCGGCCGTGCTTTATGAAGCGACGCAGGAAATCACCGAGCGTTACGGCATGCCCGCCTATGAGGTTTCCAATCATGCCCGGCCCGGCGCCGAAAGCCGCCATAACCTGACCTACTGGCGCTATGGCGATTACGCCGGCATCGGCCCCGGTGCGCATGGACGCCTGACGCGTGGCGCTTCCAAGCTCGCCACCGCCACCGAGCGGCATCCCGAGACCTGGCTCGAAACAGTAGAGCGGGAAGGCCATGGCATGGTCGATCAGGAACTGCTTGGCGTCGACGAACAGGCCGACGAATTGCTGCTGATGGGGCTTCGCCTGCGCGAGGGCATCGACCTCGCCCGCTGGAGCGATCTTTCCGGCCGCGACCTTGACCCGGAAAAAGAAGAGTTTCTTCTCCAGCACGGTTTCGTGGAGAGGATCGGCAATTCCCGCCTGCGCTGCACACCATCAGGCATGCTCATTCTCGATGCCGTGGTGGCCGATCTCGCCTGCTGACTCTCGCAATGCCCTGCATAAACCATAGACAGGACGACAATAAAAAAGAAGCGGCCCGAAGGCCGCTTCTTTTTTATGCGTTGTTTTCGTTGATCAGGCGTTTCAGAAGCTCAACCTCGTGGCCGAGCTTGGTGTCGCCGGAAATCAGATCTTCGATCTTGCGCACCGCGTGAAGAACCGTGGTGTGGTCGCGACCGCCGAAACGGCGACCGATCTCGGGAAATGAGCGCGGCGTCAACATCTTTGCCAGATACATGGCGATCTGGCGCGGTTTGACGATGACGCGGGTACGGCGATTGGAGACCAGCTCCTGCCGCGACACATTATAGTGCCTGGCGACGATGCGCTGAATGTCCTCGATACGGACACGCTTGGCTTCACCGCTGCCAACGAGGTGCGACAGCAACTCATCGACACGGTCCACCGAGAGGTTCGGCTCGAAAGAGCGCCGGAACATCAGCTGGTTGAAGGCGCCTTCAAGCTCGCGACCGCTCGCCGTCACGCTCTTGGCCACATGGGTCAGGATTTCGTCCGAAATCTCGAAAGACGGATCGTCCTGACGCGCCGAGCCCATGCGACGGTTGAGCATTTCGTAGCGCATGTCGTAATCGGGACCTTCGATCTCGATCGCCATACCGCCCTGAAGACGGGAACGGACACGCGGATCGAGCGATTCCAGCTCCCAGGGCGCACGGTCAGCCGCGACAACGACCTGCTTGGCGCTGTCGAGCAGCATGTTCAGCAGGTGGCAGAATTCGTGCTGGATCATCTTGCCCTGCAGGAACTGCATGTCGTCGATGACGAGAAGGTCGATATTGCGCAGCGTGTCCTTCAGCGTCAGCGCATCATTGTCGCGGATTGCGGTCGCGAAACGCCACATGAAATATTCGGCCGTCAGATAGACCACACGCGGATTGCGCGGGCTGTCGATGGCGGCATTGGCGATGGCCTGCAGAAGATGTGTCTTGCCAAGGCCAACACCCGCATGAATGAACAGCGGATTGAAGCGCACGGCGCCGGCGCCGGCTTCGGCAATCGTCTTTGCCGCCGCAAGCGCGACACGGTTGGAAGAGCCTTCGACAAAGGTGTCGAAGGTGAAACGTGTGTCGAGCGGCGAGCCGAACAACGGCCCGGAACCGCCCTGACGCAGGGTCGCCTGCGAAGCCGCAGGCTGCGCCGCAGGCGACGTCGCGGGCTGCGACGGAATGAAGGACTTGTTACGTTGAGCCGCGCCGACCTCCGGAACGGGCTGCGCCCTTTCCTCGGTCTGAGCCGGACGGACCGGGCGGCTGGCCGAGCGGACCAGAATCTCCACCTTCAGCACATCCGGATCCTCGCTCTGGACGAGGTTCGTAATCAGATCCATGTAACGGTTATTGATCCAGGATTTCAGAAAAGTCGTCGGAACGGTAAAACGAACGACGCTTTTCGAAACAGAATGGAGTTTGAGCCGTGCAAACCAACTCGCATAGACTTCCGGACCAACCTGTGCCTTGAGCCGCGCGCTAAAACGTTCAAACAGCGCATCGTGCGTCATTGCCGATTTGTCCCCTGCCGCATCTGAGCAAGCTGCATCACGCGTCTTTGGTGCGCGGTCCCCATCAGCCACAGCACCCATCGCCAAATTCAATTGCATATTGCCGCCTTTCAAATTGCCAATCATAGCCTGACGATCAAAGATCGATCGCCAGAGATCCCCCTCGTTATTTTTGCCCCCAGCGTTCCCCTCGAAAGAACGTCAAAGACGAGTACTTGTTTGCGAGCCGGTTATCCCATTTCCCTCCCCCTCATGGAGAGGCCTGCGACACGCTAAAACGCTCCTTTCGCTACAACCTTAAGGCGCATTCTTGAGGACAAAAAACTCCTGCCCGTTCCGGAGACCGAAACGGCGCAAAAAGCTCCATGACCTGAAAAAACGGACCCCGAAAGACCCGCCAGCAAGAAGGTGAATATCGTCGATACGATCATCGAGATAATCTGTGGACTGAGATCCGCACCCCTTGTTGAAATGCATTTAGGCAGGATCATGGGGAGAGATCAATGGCGTTTTTTCTGCAAAAACTCAGATCGGCCATTGACTCGCAAAGGCCGTTTTGCATCACCGACGGGGTGCTAAGCAGAATCGCTTATGAATCAATGAGATTCAATTTTGGCATTTTTTGAGAGCCGATTTTGGCAAAAAAATAAAAATCTTCTTGACTCAAAACTAGCTGCGACTTCCGTAGAGAAAGCCTCCTAGCTTTCTGAAGACCTCCAGCAAGCTATTGTTTTTATTATAAATTTCCTGTCGTCCATCTGACATGCGTTTGTCACGTTACGGCAGCAATGGTTAACGGACAGTTAGAATCACAAAAAGCCCGGTCAAAAGACCAGGCTTTTTGAATAATTATTTGTGATTAGCCGGATTAGGCGGAAAGAGCCTTAACGCGCTGTGCGAGACGCGACACCTTGCGGGATGCCGTGTTGCCATGCAGAACGCCGCGGGTCGCTGCGCGCTGGATCTCAGGCTGGGCTGCCTTCAGAGCTTCGGTGGCGACTGCCAGATCACCGGTAGCGATTGCTTCCTCGACCTTGCGGATGAAGCCGCGAACGCGCGAACGGCGAGCCTTGTTGACTGCGGTACGGCGAGCGATCTTGCGGGTCGCCTTTTTCGCCGAAGTTGTATTGGCCATGTATGCCTCTCTTCGAATTCAAACCAAATTCCGCAACCATAGGATCGGGTCGTTCGAAGACCTCACGTAACCCAAGAATGCGGGAGTAATTTCGGACAAGCCGGATGGCTTTCCTTAACCGTGGGCGGGCATATACCGCTAAAGCTTACGCCCGTCAACGCGCAAAACGCTTAAAAGCGCCGATATTCCGAATCCTTAGCGATTCCGGAAAGCGGGTTTGCGCTTTTCGACGAAGGCGGCCATGCCCTCCTTCTGATCCGCCGTGGCGAACAGCGACTGGAAGGATCGTCTTTCATATCGCAGTCCTTCCGAAAGCGGGACTTCAAAGGAGCGGTTGACGCTTTCCTTGGCCATGAGAACGGAAGCACGCGACAGGGAAGCGATGCGGGTTGCCGCCTCCACCGCCTCATCCATGAGATTTGCAGCCGGTACGACACGCGACACGAGGCCGGCCCGCTCGGCTTCCGCCGCGTCCATCATGCGTCCGGTCAGAACCAGATCCATGGCCTTCGCCTTGCCCACTGCCCGTGTCAGCCGCTGCGAGCCCCCCATGCCGGGAATGACGCCGAGGGTGATCTCCGGCTGGCCGAACTTCGCCGTCTCCGAAGCGATGATGAAATCGCACATCATCGCCAGTTCGCAGCCGCCGCCGAGCGCAAAGCCGGATACGGCGGCGATGACCGGCTTGCGGGTGGCCGCAACCTCGTCCCAGCCGCCGAGAAAATCGCCGACATAGGCATCGACGAAATCCAGCCCCTGCATTTCCTTGATGTCAGCGCCCGCCGCAAATGCCTTTTCCGAGCCCGTGATAATAATCGCACCGATGGAATCATCGGCGGAGAAGGAAGAAAGAATGTGCCGCAGCTCTTTCAGAAGCACCGAATTGAGGGCGTTGAGCGCCTTGGGTCGGTTGAGGGTGATGATGCCCACCTCATCGCGTTTCTCGACCAGTATCGTTTCATAGTCCACGGCAATCTCCTCTTCTCCGTAATTTGCGGCACCGCTATTTCTGGCAGGCGGCGCAATAAAAGGTAGAACGACCGGCCTGTACCACCCTTTCAACCGTACCCCCGCAGCCGGGTGTCCGGCAAGGCTGGCCTTCCTGGTCGTAGACCGAAAAGGAATGCTGGAAATAACCGAGCGTTCCGTCCGTCTGTATATGGTCTCGCAATGAGGAGCCGCCCGCGGCGATCGCATCCGCGATCACGACGCGGATTTTCTCCGTCAGATCGATGAGCTGCGCTTTGGGTTTGCCACCTTTCGTCACCAGCGTTCCCGCTGCCCGCAAGGGTGAAAGATGCGCGCGCCACAGCGCCTCGCAGACATAGATATTGCCGAGACCGGCAATGACCTTCTGGTCCAGCAACGTGCTTTTAAGAGGCTGGCTTTTGCCCGCAAACCGGCTTGCCAGATAATCGGCGCTCAGCGCATTGCCGGTCGGCTCCGGGCCAAGTTCTGCAAAAGCGGGGTAAAGATCGAGCCTGTTGCGCTCCACCAGATGCATGAAACCGAAGCGGCGCGGATCATTATAGATGACGCAGACGCGCTCTTCCCCTTTATCCAGATGAAAGACGACATGGTCATGCTTGCCGTTCTTGGAACGGGCATAATGAAACGTGCCGGGCGCTTCACCGCCCTCACCCATTTCCGCCTCAATGCGGAACGAGCCGGACATGCCGAGATGGGACACGATCGTCAGCCCGCCCTCCAGCTCGATGAGGAGATATTTCGCCCTGCGCCCAAGCGAGATGATCGTCTTTCCCTCAATAAGCTCTGCGAAATCCTCTGGAAACGGAAACCGCAGATCGGGGCGCCCGAGATGAAGCTTGCGGACCTTTGCACCTTCCATGGCAGGCGCAAGGCCGCGTCTGACCGTTTCGACTTCCGGCAATTCTGGCATCTGGCTTATCCGACAGTTTATCGTTAGGACCATGTGGTCTATAGAGTGCACGCGAAATGTCGCGCCCAGGCGATGCGGCAACAGATAGCGTTGCCATGGCGTTTCCGCTATGGTCCGCCACGCAATAAATATGGAGACAGACGATGACCGACGCCCGTACCACTGCCCAAGGCGGCATGGAAACGTCCTATGGCTTCCACAAGGTGGACGAAGGCAAGAAGCAGGGGCTGGTCAACGAGGTCTTCCATAAGGTGGCCAAGCGCTACGACATCATGAACGATGTGATGTCGGCCGGCCTGCACCGGCTGTGGAAGGACGCCATGGTCTCCTCGCTTTCGCCGCGCAAGGATCCTTCCTACAAGATCCTGGACGTAGCGGGCGGCACTGGCGATATCGCCTTCCGCATCATCGAAGCCTCCAACCGCCTGGCGCACGCCACGGTTCTCGATATTAACGGCTCGATGCTGGCCGTCGGCGAGGAGCGCGCAGCAAAAAAGAAACTTTCCGGTAATCTGACCTTCGTTGAGGCCAATGCCGAGGAACTGCCCTTCGAGGCGAATACATTCGACGCGTATACGATCGCATTCGGCATTCGCAACGTGCCGCGCATCGATGTCGCGCTGAAGGAGGCCCATCGCGTGCTGAAACGTGGCGGACGGCTGCTTGTGCTGGAGTTTTCCGAAGTCGAAATGCCGCTGCTTGACCGCGTTTATGACGCCTGGTCATTCAATGCCATCCCGCAATTCGGCAAGATGATCACCGGTGATGCCGAGCCCTATCAATATCTGGTCGAGTCGATCCGCAAATTCCCCAATCAGGAGGATTTTGCCACGATGATCCGCACCGCCAGCTTTTCCCGCGTCACCTATACCAACTATACCGGCGGCATCGCCGCCCTGCATTCCGGCTGGAAGCTCTAAGACCATGGCCGGCAGACGCAGGAGACAAGCATAAGCATGAGTACTTTGGGCGCATATTTCCGCCTCGCAAGGGTTGGCTGGGTTCTCGTGCGCGAAGGTGTCGTGCTGGCCCTGCCTTCCGATGACCTGCCTGCTCCCGCCCAATTGTTAAAAGCGCTGCTGAAGCCTTTCGCCCGCAGCAAGGCGAAAAGGGCGCAACGCAGTGACCGTCTGGCGGTGGCTGTCGAGCGGCTTGGCCCATCCTATGTGAAGATGGGTCAATTTCTCGCCACCCGGCCGGATGTGGTGGGCGCCGACTTCGCCGACGATCTCGCGAGCCTTCAGGACCGCATGGCCTTCTTCCCGGCGGCTGCGGCGAAGGCGAATATCGAGGGCTCGCTCGGACGGTCGGTATCCGATCTCTACAGGGAATTCGGCGATCCGATCGCCGCCGCCTCCATCGCCCAGGTGCATCCGGCCATGGTGGATACGCCGAAAGGGCCGCGCAAGGTGGCCGTCAAGGTCATTCGTCCGGGTGTTCGCCAGCGTTTCCAGAACGATCTCGAGGCGATGTATCTGATCGCCGATCTGCAGCAGCGTTTCGTCCGCTCCGCCCGCCGCCTACGCCCCGTCGAGGTGACACGCACGCTGGAGCAGACCACCAAGATCGAGATGGATCTGCGGCTCGAGGCCGCCGCTCTTTCCGAACTTGCGGAGAACACCAAGGACGATCCCGGGTTCCGGGTTCCCGAGGTCGATTGGGAGCGCACCGGGCGTGATGTCGTCACCATGGAGTGGATCGACGGCGTCAAGATGTCGAACATCGAAGGGTTGAAGGCCGCCGGCCATGACCTGAACAAACTCGCCGACACACTGATCCAGTCCTTCCTGCGGCACACGCTGCGCGATGGTTTTTTCCACGCCGACATGCATCCCGGCAATCTCTTCGTCGACGCTGAGGGCGAGATCGTCGCTGTCGACATGGGCATCGCCGGACGTCTTGGCAAAAAGGAACGCCGCTTCCTTGCCGAAATTCTCTACGGCTTCATTACCCGCGATTATATGCGGGTGGCTGAAGTGCATTTCGAGGCCGGTTACGTGCCGGGCCATCACGATAAAGCCAGTTTCGCGCAGGCGATCCGCGCCATTGGCGAACCGATCCACGGCCAGCCGGCCGAGACGATCTCCATGGGCAAGCTTTTGACGCTGCTGTTCGAAGTGACCGAACTTTTCGACATGGAAACGCGGCCGGAACTCGTGATGCTGCAAAAGACCATGGTGGTGGTGGAAGGCGTATCGCGCATGCTCAATCCGCGATTCAACATGTGGAAGGCGGCAGACCCGGTCGTCGGCGGCTGGATCAGGGACAATCTCGGCCCGAAGCGCATCGTCACCGATCTGAAGGACGGTATGAAGGCGGCCCTCAAGCTTGCCGAGGCAGCGCCGGAGATCGCGGCCAAGACGGAAAAGCTGCATTCCGAACTGATGTATATGAGCGAAAACGGCCTGCGTTTCGACACGCAGACGGCGGAAGCCATAGGCAAGGCGGAAGCGCGCCACACCAAATGGGGACGGGCGGCACTCTGGGTCATAGCGCTGACGCTTGTTTACATCGCAATCAGGATAAGCTGAACATTTCGGCACCGGTGAGTGCCATGTTTGTGTAATGCATTCGAGCGATAAAGGCCTGATCTCCAATCGAGACAGGTGATCGATGCGGGGGTAAGGGCTGCTTTGACGCCGGCGCGAAATTGCGCCGGCGGTATAGACGAATGATGCCGGACGGGATTTGATTTTGATGGCAAAAGCGCAGGTATTGAAAGAGGCTCTTTCCTATTCTTCCTGGCCGCTGGTGTTTGTCGGCGGCCTCGTGGGGTCCCATTTCGCTTTCGCGGGCAGCCATCCGATCGCTGCGTTTCTGGCTGTTTATGCCGGCGCGGTTTTGAGCCTGTTTCTTCTGGAACGTTATATTCCCTACGAAATCCAATGGCTTGAGGGTGACGGCGAGACAATGACCAGCATCGGTCACACGCTTTTGACCAAGGGGCTCGTGCAGCTCGCTGCCGCCGCAGCGGCAATCTTCCCGATGCTGGCTGCCAATGTGCTGCAGCCGCTCGCCGCCATGCGGTTCGACCTGTGGCCATCGCATCTGCCAATGGTGGTTCAGGTCGCGCTTGCGGTGACGGTTGCCGAATTCGGCCTCTACTGGGCCCATCGCATCGCCCATGAAACCGTGTTCTTCTGGCGCTTCCATGCGCTGCATCATAGCGTCGTGCGGCTGTGGGTCGTCAATACCGGCCGCTTCCATGTGGCCGATTCCCTGTTCAAGATCGCGCTCAGCCAGATACCGCTTTATTTCATGGGTGCACCGCTCCAGGTATTCTGGTGGCTCGGCGCCGTTACCGCATTCATCGGTATTTTGACCCATTGCAACGTCGATATGAAAACGGGGCCCCTTGATTACGTGTTCAGCACCCCGCGCCTGCACCGCTGGCACCATTCGAAACAGCTTCCGGAAGGGAACACCAACTACGGCGAAAATCTCGTCTTCTTCGATCTGATCTTCGGTTCCTATCATAACCCCGACAGGCCTTCTTCCACCGATATCGGCATCAAGGGCAAGATTGCGAAAGGATTCCTGCCGCAGCTTCTACAGCCTTTCACCAAGGAAGGCGTCCGCCAGATCGTCGGCAAGGACACCAAACTCGACTGAACCGAAGACTACAGGGCGCGCGCAGTATCGATCACGATACCGAGTTCGCCCCGCAGTTTCCTGGTCAGGCCGGCTGCGACAAGCTCATAGGAACGGCGCACATAGTGTTCCAGCTCTTCCTGTTCGAGCGGCGAATGCTCGGCAATCGATACCCATTTGCGTTTGGCGAAATAGGGCGCCTGCCCTATGCCTTCCAGCGAGGTCAGTATTTCGAAGCTCTCTTCCGAGCATTTGACGACCAGCCGCCAGTCCTCCCGCTCGCCAAGCACGGCAAAGACCTTGTCGCCGACCTTGGCGACATGCGAATCCCACTGATCGACGAAACGCACGCCCGGCCAATCGCCAAGCACTCTGTCGAATGTCTTGCGATCGAACAGGCTCATGCGAGTTTCTCCGCAATAAGGGCTGCCAGACGTTTTGCGACTTCCGCCTTGTCGAGATCCGGCCAGGCATCGATACCATCAGCCGAAATGATCTTCACGCTGTTGCGGTCTCCGCCCATGATGCCGGTTTCCGCCGAAACATCATTCGCGACGATATAATCCGCGCCCTTGCGCTCCAGCTTCGCCCGGCCGTTCCTCTCGACATCCTGCGTTTCGGCAGCGAAGCCCACCACAATTTTCGGGCGCTTTTCATGATGGCCGACGGTTTTGAGAATATCGGGATTTTCCGTCAGTTGCAGCGCCGGCGGCGCATCGCCCGGTTGCTTCTTGATCTTCTGTTCCGACGAGCCCATCACCCGCCAGTCCGCGACCGCGGCGACCATGACGGCGATATCCGCCGGCAGTCTCGATATTACCGCATCGCGCATCTCCTCGGCACGCTCGACATGGATCGTCGTGACCTCGGCAGGATCGGCGATGGTGACCGGGCCGGAAACAAGCGTGACCTCTGCCCCCAACTCAGCCAGAGCCGCCGCAATGGCATGGCCCTGCTTGCCCGAGGAGCGGTTGGCGATGTAGCGCACCGGGTCAATCGGTTCATGCGTGGGGCCGGAGGTCACGATGGCCGTTCTGCCCTTCAGGGGCTTTGGCCCCTCATCCAGCAGTGCGGCAACGGCTTCGACGATCTGCAACGGCTCGGCCATGCGGCCAAAACCCGCCTCGCCCTTCTCCGCCATCTCGCCGGCCATCGGACCGATAAAAAACACACCGTCTTTTTTCAGCGTTTCGACATTACGCAGCGTGGGCTTTCCCGCCCACATCTTCGGGTTCATCGCCGGTGCCGCCAGCACCTTTCGATCCGTCGCGAGAAGGACTGTGGAGGCAAGATCGTCTGCCAGACCATTCGCCATCTTCGCCATCAGATCGGCGGTGGCGGGTGCGACCAGCACGAGATCGCAGTCGCGCGCCAGCCTGATATGGCCGACATCCTGTTCATCCTGCCGGGAAAAAAGCTCGGTGAAGACATGCGTGGCGGACAGCGCGCCGACAGCAAGCGGGGTGACGAATTCCTGCGCGCCCTTCGTCATGACCGGCGTCACCTTCGCGCCGCGCTCTTTCAGGCGACGGATGAGATCGAGGCTCTTATAGGCCGCGATGCCGCCGGAGATAATAAGGAGAATATGCTTGCCTGAAAGCGTCATGATGCCGGACCAGTTTCCCATTTCACCGGGAAACTAAGCCCTTGGCATACAAAGTGCAATCACGCCTTTATCAAGCCGCCTTGGCGACGTGATATTCCTTGATCGCGACCATCTTGATCGCCGGAAACCGCTCGGACTCATAGCGCAGCGAGAAGGCGTCCTGCGCAAGAAACACCGGATCGCCATCCAGATCGCGGGCGATATCGCCGCGCTTGACGTTGAGGAACTTTTCCATTTCCGCCGGCTGATCGGAAGAAATCCAGCGGCAGACCGAAAAGCGCGACATTTCGAAGGAGACCGGCAGGCCGTATTCGCCCATCAGGCGCTCCTTCAACACGTCGAGCTGCAGCGCGCCGACGACACCGACGATGGCCGGCGAGCCGTCTTCCGGCGAAAAGAGTTGTACGACACCCTCTTCCGCCATCTGTTGCAAGGCTTCCTTCAGCTTCTTCGCCTTCATGGCGTCTTCAAGCCGCACGCGGCGGAGAATTTCCGGCGAAAAGTTCGGCACGCCCTGGAAAACCAGGTTTTCACCCTCGGTCAGCGTATCGCCGATGCGGAGCGTGCCGTGGTTCGGTATGCCCACCACGTCACCCGCAAAGGCCGTATCGGCAAGCTGGCGCTGCGAGGCGAAGAAGAACTGCGGCGCAGTGAGGCCCATCTGTTTGCCGGTGCGAGCAAGCCGCGCCTTCATGCCGCGCTCCAGCTTACCGGAGCAGATGCGGGCAAAGGCGATGCGATCTCGATGGTTCGGGTCCATATTGGCCTGAATTTTAAAGACAAAGGCCGTCATTTTTTCTTCAGCCGCATGGACGGTGCGGGTATCCGCCACCTGATCGCGCGGCGGCGGTGCGAAATCGCCAAGCGCATTGATGAGGTCACGGACACCGAAATTGCGCAGCGCCGAACCGAAGAATACCGGCGTCATATGACCTTCGAGAAACGCCTGACGATCGAAAGGACGGCAGGCTTCCATCGCCAGCTCCGTTTCTTCGATGAAGGCGTTGCGCTCATTTTCCGGCAGGCGATCGGCAACCGCCTGCGGACCGTTGACCGGCATGGCTTCCACCTGGGTATCGACGCCACGGAATGTGTTGTCGGCGAGATTATAGGCGCCGCAGAAGGTCTTTGCCCGGCCGACCGGCCAGGTGATGGGCGCTGTGTCGAGCGCGAGCTTCTCTTCCACCTCATCCAGAATCTCGAAGGGGTCGCGGCTTTCGCGGTCCATCTTGTTGATGAAGGTGATGATCGGAATATCGCGCATGCGGCAGACTTCGAAGAGCTTCAGCGTGCGCGGCTCGATACCCTTGGCGGCATCGATGACCATGATCGCCGCATCCACCGCCGTCAGCGTGCGGTAGGTGTCGTCGGCGAAGTCCTCGTGGCCGGGCGTATCGAGAATGTTGAAGACACGGTCGTTATATTCGAAGGTCATGACCGAGGTGACGACCGAAATGCCGCGCTCGCGCTCGATCTTCATCCAGTCCGAACGGGTCTGGATGCGATCCTTCTTCGCCTTGACCTCACCGGCAAGCTGGATCGCTCCGCCGAACAGCAGCAGTTTTTCGGTAAGCGTGGTCTTACCCGCATCCGGGTGCGCGATAATAGCAAAGGTGCGGCGGCGGGAGACCGCCTCGGCAAGTGTTTCGGCCATCTGACAAATCCTGTGGAATTGCGGGCTATCTAGCGTTTCAAGGCCACATTTGCAATTGACCTTGCCGCGATCTCGGCAAACTAATGCGGCATGACCCTTCAAAACGACAATCGCCCCCCTCTCCGGCTTGTCCGCCTCGCCAATGGCGCTGACCTCGAATTGCCGTCCTATGAAACCCGTGGCGCCGCCGGCATGGACCTGCGCGCTGCCGTACCTTCCGGTGAACCGCTGACTCTGCAACCGGGCGAGCGGACGCTCGTTCCGACCGGTTTCATTTTCGAGGTTCCGCAAGGTTATGAGGCACAAATTCGTCCGCGTTCCGGCCTCGCCATCAAGAACGGCGTTACCTGCCTCAACTCTCCCGGCACGGTGGATAGCGATTATCGCGGTGAGGTGAAAGTCATCCTCGCCAATCTGGGCCAGGAGGTTTTTATCATCGAGCGCGGTATGCGCATTGCGCAGATGGTGATCGCACCGGTAACCCAAGTTGTTGTGAGCGAGGTGACGGAGACCTCCCAGACGGCGCGGGGCGCCGGCGGTTTCGGCTCCACCGGCGTTTAGCGACACCGCTGGGACAGACGCGTGGAGTGATTGTCTTTACCCGGCAGTTTCGCTATTGATCTGGCGGATTTTCCGGGAAACACGATCATGACGCTGACGACCCTTTTCGCCTATGCCACCGCCCTCTTCATTGCCGCCGCCATTCCCGGCCCCGGCATGACGGCGATCGTGGCGCGGGCGCTGGGTTCGGGCTTTCGCGAAACCTTCTTCATGGGTCTGGGGCTGGTGCTGGGCGACATGATTTACCTGACCGCTGTGATCCTGGGCTTGGCCTTCGTCGCGCAGACCTTTCAGGAAGCCTTCATGGTGCTGAAATTCGCGGGCGCAGCCTATCTCCTTTATATTGCCTGGAAGCTTTGGACCGCCGGTCTGCTGCCGCAGGAGCTGAAGGCGAAGAAGAGCACCAGCATGTCCATGTCCTTCCTGTCCGGACTGCTGATTACGCTCGGCAACCCGAAAACCATGCTTTTTTATGTGGCGCTGGTGCCGACGCTGATCGACATCCGCATGATAGGAGCTTCGGAATATGCGACACTTCTCGCCATCAACTTCGTCGTGCTGATGGCGGTTCTCCTGCCTTACATCCTGCTTGCGGCCAAGGCGCGCAACCTCCTGAAAAGGCCGAGCGCCTTGACGATCCTCAACCGCACGGCGGCGGGTATTCTGGCCGGAACAGCGACCATGATCGCGATCCGCAGCACATAAAACAAATTCTTGCGTTTATGCGATTTATCGTGAAATTATTCCTGCAATTTGGAGATATTCGGACGAACGTTCGCTAGCTTGCGAAAGCTATTGCTCCTATTCTGCCGCTCAAATCTTGCGGTCTTTACACAGGAGAGCATCATGCCCGAAGCCAGAAAGCCCGGACGCGGACGCGTCTATTCCTCGATTACGGAAACAATCGGCGACACACCGATCGTGCGGCTCGACAAGCTGGCGAAGGAGAAGGGCGTAAAGGCCAACCTTCTCGCCAAACTCGAATTTTTCAATCCCATCGCCTCCGTGAAGGACCGCATCGGCGTCGCCATGATCGAAACGCTGGAAGCGCAAGGCAAGATCATCCCCGGCAAGACAACGCTGGTGGAGCCGACCTCCGGCAACACGGGCATCGCGCTTGCCTTCGCCGCCGCAGCAAAGGGCTACAAGCTGATCCTGACCATGCCTGAAACCATGTCGGTTGAGCGTCGGAAAATGCTGGCTCTGCTCGGCGCCGAACTGGTGTTGACCGAAGGCCCCAAGGGCATGAAGGGCGCCATCGCCAAGGCGCAGGAATTGGCCGCGACCCTGCCTGACGCCATCATTCCGCAGCAGTTCGAAAACCCCGCCAATCCTGATATTCACCGCAAGACGACAGCTGAAGAAATCTGGAACGACACCGAAGGCACGGTCGATATTCTCGTCTCTGGTATTGGCACCGGCGGCACCATCACCGGCACGGGTCAGGTGCTGAAATCCCGCAAGCCCGAGGTGAAGGTGATTGCGGTCGAACCTGCCGACAGCCCGGTTCTTTCCGGCGGCAACCCCGGTCCGCACAAGATCCAGGGCATCGGTGCCGGTTTTGCACCTGCCATCCTCGATACCGGCATTTATGACGAGATCGTCACCGTGACCAATGACGAGGCTTTCGAAACAGCACGTCTGGCGGCAAGGCTGGAAGGCGTGCCGGTCGGCATCTCCTCGGGTGCGGCGCTGGCGGCGGCAATTAAGGTCGGCGCGCGGGAAGAAAATGCCGGCAAGAACATCGTCGTCATCATTCCTTCCTTTGCGGAACGCTACCTTTCGACGGCGCTTTTCGAAGGCCTTGGGCTTTAAGCCACGCTTTCAAGCGCAGTACGATTGCGCGCCCAATTTGCGAATTGTCTTACGTGCCGCCGGCTCCGCTGGCGGCACAATGTTTTTTGAGGCAGGGCGCAAAGGGACGCCTTCTAGGGCAATTCCAGTTTAAGCGGAATCGTTGGACGGCCCCTACCTCCTTGTTTCTAAACATTTTCCGGACGAAAAACCGCTTGATATCTCTACTGGATGCTCTGGGCCGCCGCCGTCAGCCTTTCGCCAGCGATACGATAGGACACAGCTTCCGCCACGTGGATGCGGCCGACCGTTTGTTTGCCATCCAGGTCGGCCAGGGTGCGGGCAACCTTGAGAATGCGATGATAACCGCGCGCGGAGAACTTCAACCGCTCAGCCGCATCGCGCAGCAATTGCAGCCCGGACGCATCCGGCTCGGCATATTTTTCTATTAAGGTCGTCGTGCAGCGGGCATTCGTGCGAATGGCGGCAAATCCCGCCGCCGCGTAGCGTTCCTGCTGCGCAAGGCGAGCCCGGGCGACACGGCCGGCCACTACCGCACTCGGCTCGGACGCGACGGGGCGGATGAGATCGGCGGCGGAGACGGCGGGAACGTCGATACGGATATCGATACGATCCAGCAGCGGACCGGAAATGCGGGCCTGATAATCCGTCACACAACGCGGGCCTCGGGCACAGGTGAAACCCGGCTCTCCCGCCATGCCGCAGCGGCAGGGGTTCATCGCCGCAACGAGCTGGATTTCCGCGGGATAGCTGACGCGATGATTGGCCCGCGCGATGATGCATTCGCCAGTCTCCAGCGGCTGGCGCAGCGCATCCAGCACCTGGGGTGAGAATTCCGGGAACTCATCCAGAAAAAGAACGCCGTGATGGGCAAGCGAGGCCTCCCCCGGTTTGGCCCGCAGCCCTCCGCCGATCAGCGCGGCCATGGTGGCGGAATGGTGTGGCGTACGAAACGGTCTGCGGTCCGACAGCTTGCCGCCCGATAATTGGCCGGCGATGGAGTGAACCATGGACACTTCCAGCAATTCCGCAGCCTCCAGCGGTGGCAGAATTGAGGGCAGCCGAGCGGCGAGCATGGATTTGCCAGAACCGGGCGGGCCAACCATCAGCAGATTGTGGCCACCCGCAGCCGCCACTTCCAGCGCGCGCCGGGCCGTCTCCTGCCCCTTGATATCGGCCAGATCCGGCAGATTGACCGGATTGGCACGGATGGCAGGTGCGGGGCGCGACAGAAGCTGGGTGCCGCGAAAATGATTGGCGAGCGCAATGAGACTACGCGGGGCTAGAATATCGATGCCGGCGCCGGCCCAGGCCGCTTCCGGCCCACTTTCGGCCGGGCAAATCAGCCCCTTGCCGAGCGCATTGGCGCCGATGGCCGCCGGCAGCGCGCCCGAAACCATGCCGATCGTACCATCGAGATTGAGTTCGCCGAGAACCACATACTGGCTGAGCGCTTCCGCCGGTATGGCACCCAGAGCAGCCATGAGGCCGAGAGCGATTGGAAGGTCGAAATGCGACCCTTCCTTGGGCAGATCGGCAGGCGCCAGATTGACGGTGACTTTTTTTGCCGGCAAGGCCAGACCTGAGGCATGCAGGGCGGCCTGCACCCGCTCGCGGCTTTCGGCGACCGCCTTGTCCGGCAGACCGACAATCTGGATACCGATCTTTCCGGGTGCAACCATCACCTGCACCTCGACTGGCACGCCCTCTATGCCCTGAAATGCAACCGTATTGACCCTTGCCACCATGGCCTGCCCCCGCAAACCGGCCGCGTCATCTGAACTTCATGTTCCAAGGCAGCCGCCCGCAAGCAACGTGCCACAGAGAAAAGAATAAAACAAGAACACCTAGAGAACAATTTCTCGCATGCGATGTATTTTAGTTGTATCGAGTTGTACGCATGGAACAAACCGGGAGCGATTGAGATCGCTTCAGAACTCCTGAGCGTCGCGCTTTTTCTCGATCGCGTCCCACAGCAGGCTCGCCACATCGGCGCCGCCGAATTTGCGCACTTCGCGAATACCGGTTGGTGAGGTGACGTTGATTTCGGTGAGATAATCGCCGATGACATCGATGCCAACGAAGAGGAAACCGCGCTCCCGCAGGGCAGGGCCGATGCGGCGGCAGATTTCCTTTTCACGCGCCGTCAGCTCCGTCGGTTCAGGTCGGCCGCCGGCATGCATGTTGGAGCGGGCGTCGTTTTCCGCCGGCACGCGGTTGATTGCGCCAACCGGCTCGCCGTCTACCAGGAGGATGCGCTTGTCGCCCTTGCGGACGTCAGGCAGATATTGCTGGGCGATGTAAGGCTCGCGGAACATCTGGCCGAACATCTCCAGCAGAGAGGAGAAGTTGCGGTCGTCGCGCGCGGAATGGAAGACGCCTGCACCACCATTTCCGTAAAGCGGCTTGAGGATGATATCGCCCATTTCATTGCGGAAGCGGGCGATTTCCTCCACGTCCTTGGTGATCAGCGTCTTGGGCATCAGATCGGCGAATTCGGTGACGAAAATCTTTTCCGGCGAGTTGCGGACCCAGGCGGGATCGTTGACCACCAGCGTTTTCGGATGAATGCGCTCCAGCAGATGGGTCGAGGTGATGTAAGCCATGTCGAATGGCGGATCCTGACGCAGATGGATGACATCCATCATCGACAGATCGACACGCTCCGGTTCGGACAGGGAGAAATGGTCGCCTTTGATATCGCGCAGTTCCATCTGCTCAACAGTGGCGTAAATCTTGCCATCACGCATGGAAAGGCGCTCCGGCGTATAATGGAACAACCGATATCCGCGCGCCTGCGCCTCAAGGCTCATGGCGAAGGTGGAGTCACCGGCGATATTGATGCCGGAGACATGATCCATCTGGATCGCGACGTTCTTGATCTTCGCCATGCGAATGTTCCTCTTGCAGCATGCGGACGCTTTGCGGCCCGCGGTGCCCATTGCCTCGCCTTTTCAAGCTTCCCTGCAGGACCAGGAGAAACCCGGAAATGCTTCAGAAAACCCTGAAGATGTAGGGCAGCGACCCTTCAAAGGCAACGGCTGCAAGCGGTGGTTTGTGTGAGTTTTATTGAACCTTCACAATTCTGCCGGCGGAGCCTTGCGGGCCCCGCCAACCGCAATGTTTTATGGGTTCAGGCCGCCAGCTTATAGGAACGGCCGGCAAACAGCTTGTTCTTGACGCGATAGGCAAAAGCCAGCGCCTTGGGGAACGGACGGCGCATGAAGGCGACCTTGCGAACATAATCATCCACCCGCCAGGTGGCCCATGTTCCAGCCCGAAAATAGGCGACGTCGCCGACCCGCAGGATGCTAACCGAACCGTCTTCGGCCGTCACATGCACCTCGCCTTCCAGAATATAGACGGTTTCATCCCAGCCGAAGAACCATCGGAATTCACCAGCCGTACAATCCCACATGGCGGTGCTTGAAGCACGGTCGCCGCTTCTGGAATGATCTGCCGCCCGCGCCTGAGGATTGCCGGAAATGATCCAGTCCGGATTGATGGGCGCCGGTTGAAGCCGCAGATCGGTGCAGGACGCGCTGACAACAGCCTCATCTTTTGACCCGCGCAAATAGGCCGGCAAAATCGGCACCGTGCGGATCGCCATGGTTGCCGCGGCAGCGAACATCATTTTGAAGGACATATGAGAAAACCCCCGTGAAATATTGGAGGTCTTCTATCATCGGGATCGTAACAAAGCGGTTTTGACAATCGGCGCAATTTTAGTCATCGCGCCGATTTCTGCGATGCGCTCAGGCCGTCGCCATTTGCGCGGGCTGCGCCGCCAACTGCTCCGCTTTGCCGGCGATACGCTTGCCGGTTTCGCTGGAGAAGAAATGCAGTTTTTCCGGCGCGATCGTGACCGAGAGCGCAGACGGAACCTCGACATCCGGCGGGAAGGCAACGGTCAGGTTCTGTTCGCCGATCATGCCGTGGATGAGACGCTGCGAGCCCAGTTCCTCGATATAATCGACCCGAAGCGGGAAGCCCTGCTCACCTGCCGCAGCGAGGCGGAGATCTTCCGCCCGCATGCCAACCGTCACCGACCCTGACGCAGGTGCGAAACCGTTGAGCGCAAAGAGCGACGGACCGATGGCGAGGCTATCACCATGCAACTCTGCGTTCAGCAGGTTCATGGCGGGAGAGCCGATGAAACTCGCAACGAAGGTCGAGGCAGGGGTGTGATAGACATCGAGCGGTGCGCCGATCTGTTCGATACGACCGCCATTCAACACCACAAGACGATCGGCCAGCGTCATCGCTTCCAGCTGATCGTGAGTGACATAAATCGAGGTGGTGCCGAGACGTTTTTGCAGGCGCTTGATTTCGCCCCGCATGGAAACGCGCAGCTTGGCGTCGAGATTGGACAGGGGCTCGTCGAACAGGAAGGCCGCCGGTTTGCGCACGATGGCGCGGCCCATGGCCACACGCTGCCGCTGGCCGCCGGACAGGGCGCGCGGCTTGCGGTCCAGATAGGGTTCAAGCTGCAGCATGCGCGCGGCTTCAGCCACACGCGCATCGATCTCCTCCTTCGGCGTCTTGCGGTTCTTCAAACCGTATTCCAGGTTCTGTCGCACCGACATATGCGGATAGAGCGCGTAGTTCTGAAACACCATGGCAATATCGCGGTCTGCCGGATCGGCCTGATTGACCACCCGGTCGCCGATCTTCACCGTGCCTTCGGAAATATCCTCAAGCCCAGCAACCATGCGCAGGAGCGTGGATTTGCCGCAGCCGGAGGGGCCGACAAGAACGATGAATTCACCGTCCCTGATGTCGATATCGACGTGATGCACGGCACGCACGCCGCCATGATAATCCTTGCAGACCTGACTGATGTCTATCGCGGCCATTTCGGTCTCCTTATTTATCGCTTTCGGTCAGGCCCTTTATGAACCAGCGCTGGAAAATGACGACGATCAGCACCGGCGGCAGCATGGCCAGCACGGCGAGCGCGAAAGCTTCGTTGTAATCGGGAATTTGCGAACCGACCCAGACCTGCAGGATCGACTTGATGCCGCGCATCAGGGTGAAGAAGCCCTCATCCGTCGTCATCAGCATGGGCCAGAGATACTGGTTCCAGCCATAAACGAACATGATGATGAAGATCGCCGCCATCATGGTGCGGGACAGCGGTATGAGAACGTCGATGAAGAATTTCACCGGACCCGCACCATCGATACGGGCAGCCTCCAGCAACTCCTCCGGCACCGATTTGAAGAATTGCCGGAAATAGAAGGTGCCCGTCGCCGAAGCGAGAAGCGGCACGATGAGGCCGGTATAGGAGTTCAAAAGGCCGAGTTTGCTCATCACCTCATAGGACGGCATGATGCGCACTTCGAGCGGCAGAAGCAGCGTGGTGAAGATGATCCAGAAGGCGAGCGTTGCGAACCGGAAGCGGAAATAGACGATCGCATAGGCCGCGGTCATCGACAGCACGATCTTGCCGACGGCAAAACCGATGCCGAGGATCAGCGAATTCAACACCATGTTGAGACCCGTGATCTGCCCGGTAAAGCCGCCCTTCTGGGTCAGGACCTTTTCATAAGTCTCGATGAAATTGTCGCCGGGAACCATCGTCAGACCACTGCGGTGAATTTCCGCAGCGGTATGCGTGGAGGTCATGAAGGCCACGATGACCGGCAATATCAAGAACAGCGCGCCGATGATCAGCACGAGATGATCGAGGGGCTTTGTCTTGTACATGGTCTTTTCCCTCAATTGTAATGGATGCGCTTTTCGATGAAGCGGAACTGGATGATGGTGAGAACGAAGACGACCAGCATCAGAATGACGGACTGGGCGGAAGACCCACCGATGTCATTGCCGCGGAAACCGTCCAGAAACACCTTGTAGACCAGCGTGATCGGATTATTGGCTGCCTTGTCCTTCACCATCACGTCGATGACGCCGAATGTGTCGAAGAGCGCATAGGTGATGTTGATGATCAGCAGGAAGAAGGCCGTGGGCGCCAGAAGCGGCATGATCACCGTCCAGAACCGTCGAAAACCCGAGCGGCAGTCGATGGCGGCGGCTTCCCGCACCGAAACCGGGACACCCTGAAGCCCCGAAAGGAAGAAGATGAAATTGTAAGGAATCTGCTTCCAGACCGCAACGACGATCATGGCGAAGGCCGTATCGAAATAATTGAGGCCGACCTTCATGTCCCAGCCGAGAAACGCGGCCATTTTGACGAAGGGGCCGATATGCTGGTCGAAAAACATCATGCCGATGAGACCGGCGACAGGCGGCGCGATGGCATAGACGGAAATCAGCAGTGTCTTGTATGTCGAGCTGCCGCGAATGACCGCATCCGCCTTGACGGCGAGCAGCAAGCCAAGCGCCAGCGAAAAGAAGGTGACCAGCACGGTGAATACAACCGTGAATTTGGCGATGCTGAGATATTCGGGGCTGAAGATCGCATCGGAATAGTTGGCAAATCCGACGAAGGAGGCGCCAAAACCGAACGGGTCTTCAATATAAAAGGACGAATGTATGGCCTGAACCGACGGCCAGTAGAAGAAGATGAAAATCACCGCAAGCTGCGGCGCCAGAAACAGGTAGGGCACGTAGGACGAGGAGAACTGCACGCGCTTCATGCCGGCGTCGGCAGGTTTTGCTGGCTTTGCAGCCTTTGCGGACCAGCCGGACAAAAACCGACGCGGTTGAGACGATGAATAGGCCACGCTTGCGCTTCCTTATCCAAGAGCGAGCCCCCTTCCGTGGGAAAGGAGGCTCGGCAATGGTCATTGGTTTCGTAAAGATCGATCAGCCGGCCGTCTTGGCGAAACGGGCGAGCAGGTCGTTGCCTTCCTTCTCGATGATGTCGAAGGCGTCCTTCGGCGCGACTTCGCCGGAGAAGATGCGGTTATATTCGCGTTCCATGACAGCGCGGATCTGCGGGTAGAAGCCGAGGCGGTAACCCTTGGACCATTCACCACCCGGCAGCGACAGCTGCTGAATACCGACTTCGGCGACCGGCTTTTCCTTGTAGTAGCCTTCAGCCTTCGCCTTTTCGTAAGCGGCCTTGGTGATGGCGACGTAACCGGTTGCCTTGTGGTAGAAGACCTGGATTTCCGGCGAGGTCAGGAACTGGAAGAAGTCGGCCACGCACTTGTTTTCGGCTTCAGACTTGCCCGACATTGCAAAGAGCGCAGCGCCACCGATGAAGGAGTTGGTGCCGGCGCCCTTGATGGAACCCCAGTAGGGAAGGAAGGTTGCCGAGAACGGCATGGTCGCCGTCTTCTGCAGGCCGCCGAAGGAACCCGAAGAACCGATCCAGAAGGCGACCTTGCCTTCTTCGAAGGGCTTCTGGTTGTCGTTCCAGCCGGCGCCGTAATAGGCGAACAGGCCCTTGTCCTTCCAGTCCTTCAGCTTGTCGAACATCATGACGAGGTTCGGGTCGGTGACCTTGAGCTTGGTGTCGGTGACGCTGTCGTAACCGTTATTGTTGGTGGCGAACTGGATGTTGTTGCGGGAGAAGAAGTTTTCCGTGAACTGCCAGGTCAGCTGCGACTGGACGAGCGGAATATAGCCGGCTTCCTTAAGCTTCGGCGCCACCTGCTCGAACTCTTCCCAGGTCTTCGGCGCTTCGACGCCGGCCTTCTTCAGGGCTTCGTCGTTGACATACATGATGGGAGCGGAGGAGTTGAACGGCATGCCGACGAACTTGCCGTCAGCGGCAGCATAGAAATAACGAACGCCGTTGATGAAGGCGTCGCGGTCGAACTTGTAGCCAGCCTTGTTGATGAGGTCTTCGGCAGGAATGACAGCGCCCTTGGCGTTGATGATGGTGGCGGCGCCAGCGTCAAAAACCTGGAGGATATTCGGCTGCTCGCCGGAGCGGAAAGCGGCGATGCCGCTGGCCAGGGCTTCTTCGTAGGAGCCCTTGGAAACCGGCGTCAGCGCACATTCTTTCTGGGCTTCGTTGAACTTCTGGGCGACTTCGTTGATGACTTCGCCATTGCGGCCGCCCATGCCGTGCCACCAAGTGATGTTGGTCGCAGCCATGGAAGATGTTGCCGACATGCTGACGGCCACCGCGGCCATGGAAATCTTCTTCAACATTACTAAATCCTCTCCACCATTTATTGGGATGAGGATGCGAATAGAGGCGTTCCATGACGCCTCTTTGACAGTTCCGTGTCAGATTTATTACAGCGCGTACGGACAATCTCAGCCGGCTATACGATTTATGGGTCGGGCCGGATTTCCCACGACCGTTGCACCTGGCGGCACATCGCGCGTCACCACCGAACCGGCGCCGACAATTGCGCCGTCACCGATGGTGATACCGGCCAGAATGATCGCTCCGCCGCCAATCCAGACATCGCGGCCAATCGTGACGGGCTTTGCGATTTCAATTCCCTGCGCGCGCGGAACCGGGTCCAGATGGTGCTCCGCACAATAGATCTGCACGGCGGGACCGAGCATCGCGCCGTCGCCTATCGCGACCTTCGCAGAATCGAGAATTGTGCAGCCGGCATTGAGATAGACATTCCTGCCCAGCGTGACGTTGAGGCCGTAGGCGCAATGAAACGGCGCCTCGATAAATGCCCCTTCACCCGCAGAAGCAAAAAGGGCCCGCAGTAGCGGCCCGATGGCACCGCGCTCATCCGGCTGCATGGTATTGTGCTGGTGAACCGCCCGTCGCACATGGCCGCGCAGCAAATCCAGTTCGGCATCCATGCAGTTGTACCATTCGCCCGCGGCCATCTTTTCCCGCTCGGTGGACATTGGCTTTCCCCTCCCTCTTAAAATGCGTCGATAAAGTGCTGCGGCAGGCGTCGTGGCAGAATGGCGACAATATCGAAGCGCAGTGAAAGACGGTCGGCATCCTTGCGACGGGAGAGCCAGAGATCGGCAGCCGCGCGGATGCGCTGTTGCGAATGGAAACCGACGGCATTCACCGCGCTCTCACCCGAAGCGCGCGCCTTGACCTCGATGATGGCAACGAGATTCTTCTTGCGGGCGATGAGATCGATTTCCCCCAGCCGGGTGCGATACCGAATGGCGAGGATGCGATATCCTTTCGCCAGCAGATAAAGTGCGGCCCAATATTCCGCCGTGTGGCCGCGCCGCTCGGCATTACGCCTTTTGTTCCTTTGCGCGTCAGCCGCCATTCCTGTCCTTCATATCCAGCAGCCGCTGATAAAGCTCCTTGCGCGGCAGGCCTGTCAGCTTCGCCGCTTCACCGGCAGCCTTGGCGGCGGACATGGTCGAGACAAGATCTTTCAGGAGCTTCTCGACATCCTCGATATCGGGAATGTCGTCATAGGAGGGTGGCTCCACCAGCAGCACGATCTCGCCCTTCACCACACGATCCTCGTCATAATAATCGGCAAGCTCGCTGAGCGTGCCGCGCCGAAACTCCTCGAAAGTCTTGGTCAGTTCGCGGCACACTACGGCGCGCCGGTCGCGGCCAAGCACTTCCGACGCCACCTTGACGGTGGCGCCAATGCGGCGCGGCGATTCAAAAAAGATCAAAGTGGCGGGGATTTTCGCAAGTTCGGCAAAACGGTCGCGCTTGCCGCGATCCTTCACCGGTAGGAAACCCGCAAACAGAAATGCATCGCTCGGCATACCGGAGCCGACAAGAGCGGCAAGCGGCGCCGATGCGCCCGGCACCGGCACGACGCGATGGCCTGCCTCAAGCGCCAGCTGGCCAAGACGATAACCGGGATCGGACACCAGCGGCGTTCCGGCGTCCGATACCAGTGCCACGGATTTTCCGGCCTCCAGCGCGGCAATGAGCTTCGGTCCCGCTTCATTGGCATTGTGTTCGTGATAGGCGAGCGGACGCGTGCGGATGCCATAACGCTCAAGCAGGATGCGGGTGACGCGGGTATCCTCGCAGGCGAGAACATCGGCCGAGGCCAGCGTTTCCAGCGCGCGGATGGTGATATCTCCGAGATTGCCGATGGGTGTGGCGACGAGATAAAGCGCCGGCTCCAGCGGCCGCGCCGGAACGGTGGCCGTGCCGATCCTGAATTCCTTCGCCGCCTGTCTGGCATCACTGTTCGATATTTCCTGCGTCACACGGCTTCCAATCATTCTGGCCGACCCTTGCCGGCCGGTCGCTCCGGTTTTTTCCTTTATGGGCAATAGAAAACCGGCGAACAAGGTCCATCGGCGGTCCCAACCTGTGGATCATGTTGTATAGCAGTAAAATGAGCCGAGGCAGATGAACTCGGCTCTTGCATTTTCTGCAATAACTCTGCCATTTTGCCCGTCCACATTGTCCGGCTTTTGCCGGTGAAGACTCTTCTTGCCGATCCGGCGGTGGCCGGTTCGCAACGTTGAAAGCGGTAGCGTCCATGCGTATTACTCTTGAGCGGTCGAACCTTCTGAAATCGCTGAACCACGTCCACAGGGTCGTCGAGCGTCGCAACACGATCCCGATCCTGTCCAACGTTCTGCTGCGCGCCTCCGGCGCCAATCTGGACATGAAGGCGACCGACCTCGATCTCGAAATCACCGAAGCGACGCCGGCCATGGTGGAACAGGCGGGCGCCACAACCGTGCCGGCGCATCTGCTTTATGAAATCGTGCGCAAGCTGCCGGACGGTTCCGAAGTGCTTCTGGCCACCAACCCGGACGGCTCCTCGATGACGGTTGCCTCCGGCCGTTCGAAATTCTCGCTGCAATGCCTGCCGGAAGGGGACTTCCCCGATCTGACCGCCGGCACCTTCAGCCACACCTTCAAACTGAAGGCGACCGACCTGAAGATGCTGATCGACCGCACACAGTTTGCGATTTCGACCGAAGAGACGCGTTATTACCTCAACGGCATCTTCTTCCACACCATCGAGAGCAATGGCGATCTGAAGCTGCGCGCTGTCGCGACCGACGGTCACCGCCTGGCCCGCGCCGATGTGGATGCGCCATCCGGCTCCGAAGGCATGCCGGGCATCATCATCCCGCGCAAGACCGTGGGCGAACTACAGAAGCTGATGGACAACCCTGAACTGGAAGTGACGGTTGAAGTATCGGATGCGAAAATCCGCCTGACAATCGGCTCTGTCGTTCTGACCTCGAAGCTGATCGACGGCACCTTCCCGGACTACCAGCGCGTGATCCCGACCGGCAACGACAAGGAAATGCGGGTCGATTGCCAGACCTTCGCGCAGGCTGTCGACCGCGTCTCGACCATTTCTTCCGAGCGCGGCCGCGCCGTGAAGCTCGCGCTCACCAACGGCCAGCTAACGCTGACCGTCAACAACCCGGATTCGGGCAGTGCGACGGAAGAAGTGGCTGTCGGCTACGACAATGATTCGATGGAAATCGGCTTCAACGCCAAATATCTCCTCGACATCACCTCGCAGCTTTCCGGCGACGACGCGATTTTCCTGCTGGCAGACGCCGGCTCGCCGACGCTCGTACGCGACACCGCCGGCGACGACGCGCTTTACGTTTTGATGCCGATGCGCGTTTGAAACGGGAATTTTCCGCAAATTTCATCGAAAAGCCGGTGGAACGCTTCACCGGCTTTTCTTGATTCGGCATGACTTCTTAAGCCGTAGACGAATTTTTCCAGTTACGACATTTTGCCTTGTTTTTGCGCCAAATGGGATCAACATTGCGTAACAGTTTTTTGACAATGACCAAATGCATCTGAGGGAACTATGGCACTTAACCTGAAGCAACGGCTTGAACAGAAATTTGAGGAAGAAATCCGCTTTTTCAAAGGTATGGTCAGCCAGCCGAAAAAAGTCGGAGCCATTGTTCCGACATCGACAATCACGGCGAAAAAAATGGCGAGTGTCATCAATCCCCATTCTGGCCTGCCGGTTCTCGAACTCGGCCCGGGCACGGGCGTCATCACCAAGGCCATTCTGGCGCGCGGCATCAAGCCGGAGAACCTGACGGCAATCGAATATTCGACCGATTTCTACAACCAACTGCTCCGGAGCTATCCGGGTGTCAATTTCGTCAATGGTGACGCCTTCGATCTCGATGCGACGCTTGGCGAGCACAAGGGCCAGATGTTCGACAGCGTCATCTCCGCCGTGCCGATGCTGAATTTTCCGATGGCCGCCCGCATCAAGCTTCTCGACGAATTGCTGAAGCGCGTGCCGCATGGCCGACCCGTGGTGCAGATATCATACGGTCCGATTTCCCCGATCGTCGCGCAGCCGCACCTCTACCATATCCGTCATTTCGATTTCATCGTGCGCAATATTCCCCCGGCGCAATTGTGGACCTACACGCGGGCCTAACGTCCGGGCAGAATGGTCGAGCCTGTCATTTCCGGGTCGTGACGGATGGTCAGGGTGTGGATTAGCCCTTTCCATCACCCTTGAGGACCGATTGCCATGCATGCGCTCTATATCACCCACCCCCAGGTCAAGATTGATCCGGCTATTCCCGTTCCAGAATGGGGGCTTTCGGAAAAGGGTGCTGAACGGACGCGCGAGGCGAGCCGCCTCCCCTGGGCGAAAGCATTGCGACACATCGTTTCCAGCGCCGAAACCAAGGCTATCGAAACCGCCCGTATCCTTGCCGAGACATCCGGCGCGGAAATAGAGATCGTCGAGGCGATGCATGAAAACGACCGGTCGGCCACGGGCTTCCTGCCGCCGCCGGAATTCGAAAAGGCGGCGGACTGGTTCTTCGCCCATCCTGAAGAAAGTTTTCACGGCTGGGAGCGGGCAATCGATGCGCAGGCGCGGATCATGGGAGCCGTCAAGGCCATTCTCGACCGACACGACCCCCGGCAGCCCATCGCCTTTGTCGGCCATGGCGGTGTGGGCACGCTTCTGAAATGCCACATCGAGGGCCGCGGCATCAGCCGCGCCGAGGACCAGCCGCCGGGCGGCGGCAACCTTTTCCGCTTTTCCATCGCCGAATTTTCACTTGCAGCCTCGTCCCCCACATGCGACTGGACGGCAATGGAAACATGGCAGGGATAAGACAATGACCGCGCGCGAAAAACTCATCGTCGGGCTGGATGTTCCGACTGTGCAGCAGGCCGAAGACATCGTTTCGAAAATCGGCGACGAGGTTCTGTTCTACAAGATCGGTTATCAGCTGGTCTTCGCCGGCGGTCTCGAATTCGCGCGTGACCTTGTCCAGAGCGGCAAGAAGGTCTTTCTCGACATGAAGCTGCTCGATATCGACAATACCGTCGCCTCCGGTGTCGAAAACATCGCCCGCATGGGCATGTCGATGCTGACGCTGCACGCCTATCCGAAAGCGATGCGCGCTGCCGTCAAGGCCGCTGAAGGCTCCGGCCTTTGCCTGCTGGGCGTCACCGTGCTCACCTCGATGGACGACGTCGATCTCGCCGAGGCGGGTTATGCTTCTGACGCCCGTTCGCTGGTGCTGCGCCGGGCGGAGCAGGCACGCGAGGCGGGCATGGGCGGCATCGTCTGTTCGGCGGAAGAATCGACTGCCGTGCGCGAAATCCTCGGCCCAGACCTTGCCGTGGTCACCCCCGGCATTCGCCCAGCCGGCGCGGATATCGGCGATCAGAAGCGGGTGATGACGCCCTATGACGCCATCAAGGCCGGTTCGAGCCATCTGGTTGTCGCCCGCCCCATCGTCAGGGCGGAAGACCCGAAAGCGGCGGCCCGCGCCATTCTGGACGATATGCTGCGCGCCAGCTTTCCAGCCAATCAGTAACCGCAACCGGAGGAGATGAAATGGCAAAGGGATATTGGATCGCCCAGGTCGATGTACGCGACAGCGAGCGTTACAAGGACTATGTCTCCACAGCCAAGCCCGCCTTCGAGCGGTTCGGCGCCAATTTTCTGGCTCGCGGCGGTTCGGTGACGGAACTGGAAGGTAAGGCGCGTGCGCGCAACGTTGTCATCGAATTCCCGTCCGTCCAGCATGCGATTGACTGCTACAACTCTCCCGAATACCAGGCGGCGGCTAAAATCCGCCAGGAAGTGGCAGATGCGCAGATGATGATCGTCGAAGGAATTTGAGGACCGTCAACCGCATTTCCCAAACTAGCCTCAAGCCTTGCGACAACCGCTCTTCACGCGCGCGTAGCTTTGGGCTAAGAGACTGAAAAACGCTTTATCGACAGCTTCTGAGGAGCCTCCCATGACCTTGGCCAACCTTCCACCCCTCGTCACCGTTTTCGGCGGTTCGGGTTTTGTCGGGCGGCATGTCGTGCGGATACTTGCGAAGCGCGGTTACCGCATCCGCGTCGCGGTGCGCCGCCCGGATCTCGCCGGTTTCCTGCAGCCGCTCGGCAATGTCGGCCAGATTTCCTTCGCCCAGGCGAACCTGCGTTATCGCGATTCCATCGTCAAAGCCGTGGAAGACGCCGACCATGTGGTCAATTGCGTCGGCATCCTGACCGAAAGCGGTCGCAACACGTTTGACGCCGTACAGGAATTCGGCGCGAAAGCCATTGCTGAGGCGGCCCGCGACGCGGGTGCGACACTGACGCATATCTCCGCCATCGGCGCGGACGCCAATTCGCCGACCGGTTATGGCCGCACCAAGGGCCGCGCCGAGGCCGCCATTCATTCCGCCCTTCCTGACGCCGTGATCCTGCGCCCGTCGATCATATTTGGACCGGAAGACGATTTCTTCAACAAGTTCGCGAAGATGGCCCGCAGCATGCCGTTCCTGCCGCTGATCGGCGGCGGGAAAACCAGGTTCCAGCCTGTTTATGTCGAGGATGTCGCGGAAGCCGTCGCCCGTGGCGTCGATGGCAAGCTAAAGCCAGGCGCGATCTATGAACTCGGCGGTCAGGATGTCATGACGTTCCGTGACTGTCTCGAGGCGGTTCTTGCCGCGACCTACCGGCAGCGTCCTTTCGTCAACCTGCCTTTCGGCGTCGCGTCGATGATTGGCAAGATCGCTTCAATGGTACCTCTGATTGCGCCGCCGCTGACGCCCGATCAGGTAACCATGCTGAAAAAAGACAATGTCGTTTCCACTGACGCCGAAAAGAACGGCTTGACGCTGGAAGGTATCGGCATCACCCCTGTTCGCGTTGCGTCGGTTCTGCCTTCCTACATGGTGCAATATCGCCCACACGGCCAGTTCTCCAATGCCGGAAAAGCGGCCTGAGGCCTGCCTTCAGCCTCATCGCTCATAAACGAAAGCGGGAGCCATTCCCGCTTTTTGTTTTTGCGCAATTCAATCGCAACCAAACCGCTATTCGCGCATTTTCCCCTCAACTGCAGGGGAGGTGTTGAATGAACTAAGGCTGCGTTGCAAAGCCGGCTAAAAGTTAACGGTCGTCCGGGCTCCACAGGCAAGCGTGGCACAAGCGCAACTGTGGAAAAGACTTCGCATTAACCCGGTATTCAACAAGCTGCTTTATTGATATTCGCCACATTCCAAACATATCCCGAACCCTCAATTCACACACGGCGGCATGATCCGCGCGAACGAACGTCTGAAAGGCAATCATAAAATGGGCAGATCTATCGCACTCTTTTTTGCGTGTGCGGCTTTGGTGGTTCTGGCGGGTTCTTTCATGGCGCCGGGAACGGTTGCAGCGGGCAAGAGCGGTTGCGCTCCAGCCTATGGCGTCGACCCCTGCGCAACGGCTTCGATCAGCACCAACTGATCGGACTTTAAAAGTTTCAAAGAAAAAGCGCCGCCGGTTCTCCGGGGCGCTTTTTTGTTCGTTGCGAGCGCAGATTATTGCCGCCGATGGCTCACCCCAGCACAAGAAGCGCGATCAGTCCCAGCGAACCGATGACGATGCGCCACCATGCGAAGGGTGCAAAGCCTCGCCGCGATACGAAATCCAGCAGAGAGCGAACGACGAAGAGGCCTGAGACAAAAGCGGCGATGAACCCCACGGCGATCAGCGCGCCGTCATCGAAGCTCAGCGCATCGCGGTTCTTGTAGAGATCGAGCGTGAAAGCACCGAGCATGGTCGGCATTGCCAGAAAGAACGAAAACTCGGCTGCGGAGCGCTTGTCCGTTCCCATCAGCAGCGATCCGACGATTGTGGCGCCAGACCGCGACGTGCCGGGAATCATCGCAAGGCATTGAAAGAGGCCGATCTTGAAGGCAAGCGACGGCGGATAATCCATGATGTCGGTATATTTCGGTTTCAGCGGCATACGATCGACCGCAAGCAGGATGACGCCGCCGACGATCAGCACCGCACAGATGAGCATCGGCGTTTCAAACAGCACGGTCTTGATGAAGTCATGCGCCAAAGCCCCGATGATCGCCGCCGGCAGGAAAGCGAGAGCAACGGCCAGCACGAAGCGGCGCGCTTTCGCGCTTGTCGGCAAAGCGAGCGCAATCGACACAAGCTTCTGAAAATAAACAAGGAGGATCGCAAGGATCGCACCAAGCTGAATAAGAACGGCAAAGGTGTTGCCGGGGGATTTGAAGCCTAGGAAATGCCCGGCCAGCAGCACATGCGCCGTTGAGGAGACGGGGATGAACTCCGTCAGACCCTCGATAATGCCCAGCAGAAGTGCGCTGATGATCGACTGGTCACCCATGAGATATCCTTCTTTTCAGGGGAAAGCGGCAATGGAAGGTAATAAAGCGCGACGCGTTCGACCGAACCGGTGCGACGCACTTTAAATTTTTGTTTTTATGCACGTCTTTGCCCCAAAACCGCTGCACACTTTTGGGAGACATGCCATAGCGTTAAACTTGTTTTAAAGTAGCCGAGTTCTTATAGCGTCTTGATGAAGCGAAACTGAAAAAGTTTTTCGGCAATGCCGATCATGACAACCAATCGTAAAAATTGAGTACCGATGCCAACTCTCTATCACTCTCCGATGTCGACCGCATCCCGGTTCGTTCGTCTGATCCTTGCGGAATACGGGTTCCAGACCGATCTCGTGGAGGAGCAGCCATGGGAAAGACGGCGAGAGTTTCTGGCGCTCAATCCTGCCGGTACCTTGCCGGTCTATCTGGACGACAATATGCGCTCGCTGAGCGGGCCCTATGTGCTTGCGGAATTTCTTGACGAAACGCACGGGGTTCTGAAGCGCGACCGTCGGCTTCTTGCCGAAGACCCGTTTCAGCGCGCTGAAATCCGCCGGCTGACGGAATGGTTTCTGCAGAAGATGGAAAACGACGTGACCCGGCCGCTGGTGCGGGAACGGGTCTATAAATTGCAGATGACGGCGGCGCAGGGTGGCGGACCGCCGGATTCCAAGCTGCTGCGCACCGCCCGCAACAATATTCGCCAGCACATCAAATATCTGGAATGGCTGGCCGGCTCGCGCACCTGGCTGGCCGGCGACCGGTTGAGCTATGCCGATCTTGCCGCGGCTGCCGCGGTCTCGGTGCTGGATTATCTCGGTGAGATCAACTGGCTCGAAGCGCCGATTGCCAAGGAATGGTATCAGCGGGTGAAATCCCGGCCTTCCTTCCGGCCGTTCCTCAGCGAACGCATTCCCCGACTTGCCCCTTCTTCCCACTACGCCGATCTGGACTTCTAAGGTCTGCCCATCCGGTTATTTGCTGCGGCGTGCGGCTGTATGTAAAGCATGTCGTTGTCCCGAAACCGCTGCACACTTTCGGGCGACATGCATTATATATGCCGCAGATTAACCCGCAGGAGACACGACCATCGACGTCGCGAGCGAAAAGCAGCGAATACGCGCGCATAAACTGACGGACTTCGTTCGTCGGGAAGCGCTTTCACTTGGCTTCGATCTCTGCCGCATCACTACCCCAGACAGCATTCCGCTCGCACCCGAACGGCTGAGACAGTTTCTGGACAATGGCTATCACGGCACGATGGCGTGGATGGAGGAAACCGAGGCCCGCCGGGCAGAGCCGAAAACGCTCTGGGGAGACGTTCGCTCCATCGTCATGTTCGGGCTGAACTACGGTCCGGAAGAAGATCCACGCGGCCTGCTTTCCCAACCCGACAAGGCGGCCATTTCGGTCTATGCCCGCAATCGCGATTATCACGACGTCATCAAGGGGCGGCTGAAAGAAATCGCTACCCGTTTTGCCGCGCGTGCCGGCGAGCACGTAAAGGTCTTTGTCGACACCGCACCCGTAATGGAAAAACCGCTTGCCGCCGCCGCCGGTCTCGGCTGGCAGGGCAAGCACACCAACCTCGTCAGCCGCACCCATGGTTCGTGGCTATTTCTCGGCAGCATTTTCACCACGGCCGAACTCTGTCTTGACGAGGCTGAGAGGGACCATTGCGGGTCGTGCCGCGCCTGTCTCGATGCCTGTCCGACGGCCGCTTTCCCCGCGCCCTATCAACTGGATGCGCGCCGCTGCATTTCCTATCTCACCATCGAGCACAAGGGGCCGATCCCGCACGAATTTCGGCCGATGATCGGCAATCGCATCTATGGCTGCGACGACTGCCTTGCCGCCTGTCCGTGGAACAAATTCGCAGCCAGCGCCTCCGAGATGAAATTGCAGGCGCGCGAGGATTTGAAGGAGCCTTCCATCGCCTCCCTACTCACGCTCGATGACGCCGCCTTTCGCAGTTTCTTCAGCGGCTCGCCCGTCAAGCGCATCGGCCGCAATCGCTTCATCCGCAACGTACTGATCGCGGCGGGCAACTCTGCCGACCGGCAATTCGTGGAACAATGCAAGGCGCTTGCCGAAACAGACCCTTCGCCGGAGGTGCGCGGCATGGCCGCATGGGCTTTGTCACGGCTTATGGACAGGGACGAATTCCGTACATACTCTGCCGGTCGCGCCCCGGAGCCTGATCCGGAGGCCGAAATGGAATGGCAACTGGCAGAGGCGTGACGCATGCATGTGATGATTTTCGGCGCGGGATATTCAGGAAAAGCAATCGCTAACGCGCTAAAGACCGAAGCAGCAAGCGTTTCCGGCACCACACGCAGCCAGAACAGGTTCCCAGACCTCGCCGCCGCAGGCATGACGCCGTTGCTCTTCGACGGTGTTCAACTCAACGACGAACTCGTCGCCGCAATGGGCAATGTTACCCATCTCGTACAATCCGTCGCGCCGGGCAAGGATGGCGATCCGCTGCTTGCGCTTCTGGGCGGCGATCTGAAAAAGCTCATGCCCGATCTGAAATGGGTCGCTTATCTTTCCACCGTCGGCGTTTATGGCGATCATGGCGGCGCCTGGGTGGACGAGACAACGCCCTGCCGCCCGGTCTCCGCGCGATCCGTGGAACGGGTGGCTGCGGAAACCGCCTGGACTGCGGCGGCGGAAAAGGCGGGTGCGCCGCTTTCCATCCTGCGCCTTTCCGGAATTTACGGCCCCGGACGCAATACCTTCATGAATTTCGAGAAGGGAACGGCGCGGCGGCTAGTGAAGAAAGATCAGGTATTCAATCGCATCCGGGTCGAGGATATCGGTGCAGCACTTGCCTTTCTTGTAGCGAAAGACGAACGTGGCATCTTCAACGTGACCGACGATGAACCCTGCCCGCCGCAGGATGTGGTGAGCTTCGCAGCAGCGCTGATGGGGGTGGAACCGCCACCCGAACAGGCCTTCGAGACCGCCGATCTGACGCCGATGGCGCGCTCTTTTTATGGCGAGAACAAGCGCGTTTCCAACGCCAGAATACGCGATCTCGGCTTCGATTTCCGCTTTCCGGAGTACAGGCTCTCCCTCAGACAATTGTGGGAAAACGGCGTCTGGCGGGGCTGAAAAATCCCCTGTCGAAAAGTGATGAAAAATCCTTCCAAGCCCGCTTTTGCGGATGGTTTTCGTCTCATTTCAGCCAATTAGGATTTTATTAACCGCCCAAAAATCAGTAAATTCAGAGTAATTAGAAAAATATTTCACTTACATTTCGTGAACCAGATTCACGAAGTCGTGACCTGCAACAGCATTTCGATTAACTATTGATTCCGCGTTATTTTTTCCACTTTTTTCTTAAAGCACGCTCTGACAGGCTCCCGGCTAACGATCACGAATATTACAGGCTGTAACGGTTCGTGATTTGAGCTCAGCTTTTTTTCGCCATTTTTCCCTCGCCCTACAATCTCGCATCAAAAGGCGTTCAGGCCAGTTCATGGCCGTTTAGCAAGGGCACAATCAATCGGCGCGGGGCCGATTTTCAGGGAAGTACAGTTTGTTGAATATCCGTCGTATAACTTTCACCGCTGCAACTATCGCCGCCTGTTCCATCATTGCGCCTCTTCAGGCGAATGCGGCAAATGGTTGTGGAGGCGCATCGTGGTATGCGTTGACCTCCAAGACTGCTTCGGGTGAGCGCATGAACGCTGCCCACCTGACCGCTGCCCACCGCTCTTTGCGGTTCGGCACCAAGATCAAGGTGACCAATGCGCGCAATGGCAAGGCCGTTGTGGTGCGTATCAATGACCGCGGGCCGTTCATCAAGGGTCGCGTTCTCGATCTTTCCAAGGCGGCCGCCAAGAACATCGGCATGATCAATTCCGGCACCGCCAAGGTCTGCTACGAGATCGTCAAGGCCGATTGAGCCTTGCCCTCGCCGCCATTCGCGTCTACCAACCGGGCTTAGCACAAGAACGAGGTAGACAATGCGTTTAGGCGGGCGTTTGGCCGGAGCAATCGAAGTATTGGCGGATATTGAGGGACGCAGGCGTCCCGTCGCCGATGCTCTGAAAGATTGGGGCCTTGCCCATCGTTTCGCCGGTTCCGGCGACCGGGCCGCAATCGGCAACATCGTTTATGACGCGCTGCGCATGAAGCTCTCGCACGCCTGGCTGATGGATGACGACAGCGCCGCCTCTCTCGCCTATGCGGTTCTATTGCGGCAGTGGGGCAAAAGCTTTTCGGACCTTGAGGCGGAATTCGACGGCGACAAATTCGCGCCCACCGCACCCGATGCGGAAAGGCAGAAGGCCTTCCTCTCCCGTTCCCTCGGTGACGCACCGGCCTATATCCAGGGCGACATACCCGAATGGTTACAATCTTCCTTCGAAACCGCCTTTGGAGAGCGCTGGCTCGCAGAGGCGCAGGCGCTGAATGAGCGGCCCACGCTTGATCTGCGCGCCAACACCTTGAAAGCGACCCGCGACAAGGTGCTGAAGGCGCTGGAGGAGAGCGGCGCGGAAGCCACGCATATCGCCCGGCAGGGTGTGCGCATTCCCGCCGGCCAAGGCCCATCCCGCCTACCGAATGTCACCGCCGAACTGTCCTTCCAGAAGGGCTGGTTCGAAGTGCAGGATGAGGGCTCGCAGATCGTCGCCGATCTTGCCGGTGCTCGGGAAGGCGAGCAGGTCCTCGATTATTGCGCCGGTGGTGGCGGCAAGACTTTGGCCATGGCCGCCAGCATGAACAATAAAGGTCAGGTCCACGCTTTCGATGCCGATCGCAAGCGGCTCGCGCCGATCATCGAGCGGCTGAAGCGTGCCGGTACGCGCAATGTGCAGGTGCATGACCGCGCAGCGGGCCTTGCCCCGTTCCAGGAAAAATTCGACCGCGTTCTGGTCGACGCACCCTGCACCGGCACCGGAACCTGGCGCCGCCGTCCCGACACCAAATGGCGCCTGACGGCGCGCAATCTGGAAGAACGCGTGCAGCAGCAGGGCGAGGCGCTTTCGCAGGCCAAGGGTTTCGTGCGGCCCGGCGGCGAGCTGCTTTATGTCACCTGTTCGGTTTTGCCTGAAGAAAACGAACAGCAGGTCGGACGTTTCTGTAAGGAAAATCCAGAATTTACGATCGGTTCTGCACTGGAGCGCTGGCATTTGACTTTCGGCGGCCACGCGAACAAACCGCATTCCTCCGACGGCAAGACAGTGACGTTAACGCCTGCAACCACAGATACGGATGGCTTCTTCTTCTGCTTGATGAAGCGCAAAGCATAGTACCGTCTTTGCAAGCACCGATTTTTCTTGGAATACGACGCCGGGTCTTGTTTCTAAGCATTCTAAACTAGAATGTTTGACACAAGTTTATGATTGGGTCAGAACTCGCTTGCCGCGGCGCGAAGTCATTTCGCGCCTGTCGAAGGAGAGGGATCATGATCCGCAAAACCATTCTCAGCGCTTCTCTTGCGCTTCTTGCCGCATCTGCGGTTTTCACCGCGCTTCCCGCCCGGGCTGCCACCGATGCGGCGGCCGTCGTCAAGCATTACGCCGATGTCGCGCATGCGAAATATGAGGATTCGCTGACCACGGCGAAGGCGCTGGACAAGGCCATCGATGCGCTGATCGCAACGCCGAGCGAAGAAGCCCTGAAAGCCGCCCGGGAAGCATGGATCAAGGCCCGCGTTCCCTATCAGCAGTCGGAAGTCTATCGTTTCGGCAACCCGATCGTCGACGATTGGGAAGGCAAGGTGAACGCCTGGCCGCTGGATGAAGGCCTGATCGACTATGTCGACGGCTCCTACGGGACGGAAAGCGACGAGAACGAGCTTTACGTCGCCAACATCATCGCCAATCCGAAGATCAAGATCAGCGGTGAGGAGGTCGACGCCTCCAAGATCACCCCCGAGCTGATCGAAAGCCTGCACGAGGCGGGCGATGTCGAAGCCAATGTCACGACCGGTTACCACGCCATCGAGTTTCTGCTCTGGGGTCAGGATCTGAACGGCACCGGACCGGGCGCAGGCAACCGCCCCTACACTGACTACGACAAAGCAAAATGCACGAACGGCAATTGCGACCGTCGCGCCGATTACCTGAAATCCGCTTCGACCCTGCTGATCAAGGATCTTCAGGAGATGGTGGATGCCTGGGCGCCGGAGGGCGAAGCCACGAAGACATTGGAAGCCGATCCGAAAGCGGGCCTCACCGCCATCCTCACCGGCATGGGTTCGCTCTCCTATGGCGAGCTGGCGGGTGAGCGTATGAAGCTCGGCCTTCTGCTGCACGACCCGGAAGAAGAGCATGATTGCTTCTCCGACAACACCTACAATTCGCATCTTTACGACGCGATCGGCATCGCCTCGGCCTATACCGGTGACTACACCCGCGCAGACGGAACGAAGATGACGGGCGCCTCGCTGTCTGAACTGGTCGGCGCTAAGGACAAGGCTCTGAACGACGAGATGCTGGCGAAGCTGAACAAGACGCTCGACGCCATGCACGCGATGGAAAAGCGCGCGCAGACCGTCGAGGCCTATGACCAGATGATCGGCGAGGGCAACAAGGAAGGCAACGCCGTGGTTCAGACGGCCATCGACGGCCTGCTCGACCAGACGAAGACTGTCGAACGCGTCATTGCGGCGCTCGATCTGGGCAAGATCGAGCTTGAAGGCTCCGACAGCCTCGACAATCCTAACACCGTCTTCAAATAAGCGGTAAAGCGGGCCGTGGATCGCCGCGGCCCGTTATTCTCCATCCACCCTTGTTTTCATGCAATTTTTGCCGCCGCCGATCCGCAAGCCATTCTTCTTCGCCGCGGCAGCCTGCCTTGCAGCGTCGACGGCGCTTGCCGAACCGCTGCGGGACGATCTGACGGAAAAAGATCGAAGTCGCGTACTGGCCGTGACCGCGCCAACGACGTATTTTACCAGGCCGGAACCTTTCGAGGCCATGTCAGGCGGAGCGACGACAAGTGTCGGCAAAGCCGACAGCAGCGCGTTTTCACATCCTTCCACCACCATGCCGCTCGAGCGAAAGCAGGATTTCAAGCTCGGCAATGCGCTGTTCCAGAAGCTCTGGGTCTCCTCCCCTTCTTCCACACAGGCCTCGGATGGGCTCGGGCCGCTTTTTAACGCACGTTCTTGCCAGACCTGCCATGTCAAGGATGGCAGGGGTCGACCGCCCCTTGCCGGAGAAGACGCCGTCTCGCTGTTTCTGCGGCTGGCGCGACCGGCCCGCAACGAAGCCGAACGACAGGCCATTGCCAGCCACCAAGTGCTGAATTTTCCCGATGAGACCTATGGCCGGCAGCTTCAGAACCTGGCCATTCCCGGCCTTGCAGCCGAAGGCAAGCCAGTCATCACCTATAGGGAAGAGCCGGTTCAATTCGCGGATGGCGAGGTGGTGATGTTACGCAAGCCCGACTATGCCGTGGCGAATCTGCAATATGGCCCGCTTGGCGCCGACACGGCGCTTTCAGCGCGCATTGCCATGCCCACCCTCGGGCTGGGCCTGATTGAGGCCATTGCCGAGGCCGATATTCTGGCCAAGGCCGACCCGAACGACAACGATGGCGACGGCATTGCCGGGCGTCCCGCATGGGTCAAAGACCATCGCACTGGCGAGGTGAAACTCGGGCGGTTTGGTTGGAAAGCGCAAAATGCGAGCGTGCGCGACCAGAGCGCCAGCGCCTTTTCCCACGATATCGGCATTTCCACGCCGGATGCGCCGAATGCCTATGGCGATTGCACCGAGGCCCAGAAGGACTGTCTTGCCATGCCGACCGGCGTGCAGCCCAGGCTCGGGCCGGTGGAGGCGCCCGATCCGGTTCTCGATCTCGTCACCTTCTATACCGAAAACCTCGCCGTGCCGCGCCGCCGCAACGTCGATGATCCGACGGTCCTGCAGGGAAAGCAGCTTTTCTACGCCTCCGGCTGTACGGCCTGCCACACCCCGAAATTCGTCACCCGCCGCGACGCCGCCGACCCCATGCATGCTTTCCAGCTGATCTGGCCCTATTCCGATTTTCTGCTGCACGACATGGGCGAAGGACTTGCCGATGGCCAGCAGGTGGGCGAAGCCAGCGGACGGCAGTGGCGAACCCAGCCGCTCTGGGGCATAGGCCTCACCCAAAAGGTCAATGGCAACGGTTTTTACCTGCATGACGGCCGGGCGCGCAGCCTGCCGGAAGCGATATTGTGGCATGGCGGCGAAGGGCAAAAAGCGCGAAACGCCTTCGCCGCCTTGCAAAAATCCGACCGGCAGGCTTTGCTGGCCTTCTTG
Source organism: Agrobacterium salinitolerans (assembly GCF_027498475.1). NCBI lineage: Bacteria > Pseudomonadati > Pseudomonadota > Alphaproteobacteria > Hyphomicrobiales > Rhizobiaceae > Agrobacterium > Agrobacterium salinitolerans. The sequence goes on from NZ_JAPZLN010000001.1 coordinate 536,173, forward strand.
GAGTCCCTTTGATGAAAAATACCATGCGAAAAATTTCCGGCGTCATGTCCGTATTGGTGCTTCTGACCACGCTTCCGGCGAGGGCGCAGGATGTCGAACTGATGCCGCCGCCGCCGCTCGACCCGGTTAAGGTGCAGAGTGTGATGGAAAAGGCGGTAAACGGCTTCATCCGTCCCGGTTATGACCACTTCCGGCAGTCGGCGAAGAGGCTGGAAGGCCGCATGAACGCTTTCTGCACCGCTCCCTCGGAAACGACGGCGGCGGCTGCCAAGGCTGCCTTTGTCGATACGGTGTCAAGCTGGTCGACAATCGAGATCGTACGTGTCGGCCCTGTCATTGAGAAGAACCGTTTCGAACGGGTGCTTTATTACCCCGACAAGAAGGGTCTCGGGCTGAAACAGGTGCAGCGCTATCTCACCGAAAAGGATGAAAGCGTCACGAGTGCGGACGGCCTCAGCGGCAAGAGCGTTGCGGCGCAAGGGCTCGGCGCTCTTGAGTTCGTGCTTTACGGAACAGGAGCGGAAGAGCTGCTCGACAGGAAAGGTGATTTCCGCTGCCGCTACGGCGCAGCTATCGCCGGCAATATCGCCAATGTGGCGGCGGAACTTTCCGACAGCTGGAATGCGTCCGACGGTGCGCAGAAAAACTGGACGGAGCCCGGAGCGGACAACCCCGTCTTTCGTGATGAGCGCGAGGCGCTTGTTGCCCTGCTCGGTATTCTCGTCCACGGCTCCGAAGCCATCCGCGACCAGCGGATCGAAACCTTCTACAAGGGACCGGACAAGGCAGGTTTTCCCCGCACCGCCATTTATTGGCGCTCCGGCCAGACCTGGCAAAGCATTTCCAGCAATATCAAGGCGGTTCAGACCCTGCTGCACACGGCGGATATGGTCGAACTCGTACCGCCGGATCAACGCTCCATCGTCAACTCCATCGATTTCATCGCCAAATCGATGATCCGCGTTGCCGGGACAATCGATACGGATGTGCAAAAAGCGCTGGATCAGGACGATCAGCGCGCCAAGGTGGATTATCTGCTGCTCAATGGCAAAGACCTGATCTACCGCCTGAACGATCAATATGGCGGCGCGATCGGCCTCAGTTCCGGCTTTTCCTTCGCCGATGGAGATTGAACCGATGATCTCCGGCGCCACACGGATGCTGATAGATCGGCGCAGCTTCATCAAGGCGGCAGGAGCTCCCTTTCTCGCCGCGCTGGCTCCCCGTTCACTTTATGCGCTCGAACGGGCGGACGCGGTCTTCGCTTCCGCCTTTCGCGCCCGTGACGGGTCCTACGGCATTGCGACGGTGAGCGAAGGCGGCGAGATCATCGACCGCGTCGCGCTTCCTGCCCGCGCCCATGGAATGGCGACGAACCATACGACCGGCATGACCGTGGCCTTTGCGCGCCGGCCCGGCACCTTCTTCATGGCCTTCGATCCCGCGCGGCGCGGCGAACCGATTGTGATGCACACACCGGAAAACCGCCACTTCTACGGCCACGGGCAATTCTCACCCGATGGCGCGATCCTTTACGCCAGCGAAAACGACTTCGACGGCAATCGCGGCGTTATCGGTCTCTATGACGCCCGCAACGGCTTTGCCCGCATCGGCGAATATGATGCGCATGGCATCGGCACACATGACATGACGGTAAGCGATGACGGCCGGCTGATCGTGATTGCCAATGGCGGCATCGAAACCCATCCGGATTTCGGCCGAACCAAGCTCAATATCGACAGCATGCAGCCGTCCCTCGTGCTTCTGGACGCCTCGACCGGACAAGTGATCCAGAAACACGCCATGCCGGAGCAGCTTCGGCAGCTTTCCACCCGTCATGTCGATCTCGGCGATGACGGCCGTATCTGGTTCGCCTGTCAATACGAGGGACCGCGCAACGATCTTCCGCCGCTTGTCGGCCATTTCTCCAAGGGTGAGGATGTGGCCTTCGTCGATCTGCCGGAAGAAACGACGGTGCGTCTCGCCAATTATGTCGGGGCCATTGCCGTCAACCGGCGCGATGGGCTGGTGGGACTGACCTCGCCCAACGGCAACGCCGCCGTGACGCTGGATGCGAAAACCGGGCGCGTCGTTTCCGAGACGACCGTGCGAGAAGCGGCAGGCGTCGCGCCCGCCGCGAGAGGCATTGCGGTATCTTCCTATGACGGATTTTTCAAAACCCGGCGCAGCGACGTGGCGTGGGACCAGCACATCGTGCGTTTGCCCAGCTAAAATACTGAAAAGAAAGGGGAACAAAAGCCCGCCCTTTGCATTGGACGGACTATGAGAAACCTTGCCGTCTATATCGTTTTTGTGGTTGTCGTTGTTGCCGTGGGGGCGCTGATTGGCGTCAACAATGTGCCCGGCGAATGGTATCAATCGCTGCAGAAGCCCTTCTTCAATCCACCCAACTGGATTTTCGGGCCCGTCTGGACCGCGCTTTACGTGCTGATCGGCATTGCCGGCGCACGGACATGGATCCGCAAGCCGATGGGGACGCGCATGCGGCTCTGGTTCACGCAGATGGTGCTGAACTTCCTGTGGTCTCCGATTTTTTTCGGAATGCAGAGCCCGGCAGGTGCGCTCATCATCATCATTCCGATGCTGATCTGCATCGTCGCCTTTGTGGCGCTCACCTACCGCCGTGACCGCATATCCATGTGGCTTTTCGTGCCCTATGCCGTATGGGTCGCCTTTGCCACGGTATTGAATGCGAGCATAGGCATGCTCAACTAAACTGTTTTCGTATTCCCGAAAGGAAACCGGGCTCCACTTTTTCTGGAAATGTTCTAATTCTCCGCACCGCCCTTGCCTTGCCTGCCGCCACGCGCCATGTCAGTTTGCGATGAGGCAGAAGCAGGCAGGTAGGCCATGGAGATCACGGATCCCGGCGATTTTCGTCAGCGGATAGAAAGAAGCTTTGCGCGGCAGGGCGTGGTGCAGGCGATCAGCGCCGAGATCAGCCGTATCGAACACCGTCTGGTGGAAATCGAACTGCCTTTTCATGAAAAGCTGACGCAGCAGCACGGCATATTGCATGCGGGTGTCATCGCCGCGGGTCTGGATACGGCCTGCACCTATGCCGCCTATACGATCATTGAGCCGGAAGCCTCGCTGCTGACCATCGAATTCAAGGTCAACCTCATGTCGCCCGGGCGCGGTGAGCGGTTCCTGTTTCGCGGCGAGATCATCAAGCCCGGCAACAATCTGATCGTGGCGGATGGTCGTGCCTATGCCCTGTCCGATGGGCCGGCAAAGCTGATCGCCTCCATGACGGGCACGATGATGGTGGTGAAGGGTCGCGAGGATATTATCGGATGAGCTACCGGCTTTCGCATGTTGCGGATAAATCCGTCCTCTTCGTCATGGCGGCCTCCCCCGAATACGGGCCCCATCTTCAGGCGCGCATTGCACCGCTGATGACCGGTATCGGCCCGGTCGAGGCGGCGATTGCAGTCACGGCCGTTCTTGCCGGTCTCGATGCGGCCGATCACCTGCCGGACCTCGTCGTTTCGCTCGGTTCCGCCGGTTCGCGGACGCTGGAGCAAACCGGCGTCTATCAGGCCATTTCCGTTTCCTATCGCGACATGGATGCCTCCGCCTTCGGTTTCGAAAAGGGCTGCACGCCGCTGCTCGATCTGCCCGCCGAAGTGGCCTTGCCTTTGCGGATACCGGACATTGCCGAGGCGCGGCTTTCCACGGGCGCCAATGTCGTTTCAGGCGAAGCCTACGGGCTGATCGACGCCGATATGGTGGAAATGGAAACCTTTGCGGTTTTAAGAGCCTGCCAGCGCTTCGGCGTACCGCTCGTCAGTCTGCGCGGCATTTCCGACGGCAAGGAGGATGTGAACCATGTGGACGACTGGACGGAGTACCTGCACGTCATCGATGAAAAGCTGGCGGATGCCGTCGACCGGCTCTGCCGCGCCATCGAGGACGGCGTGATTGCCCTTTAGAACCTTGCGATTTTCGCAAATTTCCGCCCTTTGACGCCCGCTTCCGGGTTGCCTAAAGCCCCGCTTTTCTTTAAAGGCTCGCCATGACCCAGATAGCCCATCCCGACAGCATTCTCATCATCGATTTCGGCAGCCAGGTGACGCAGCTGATTGCGCGCCGCATCCGCGAAGCCGGGGTCTATTGCGAAATCCATCCGTTCCAGAATGCCGCAGAGGCGTTCGAGAAGCTTCAGCCCAAGGGCGTGATCTTCTCCGGCGGCCCCGCATCCGTGACGGCGGAAGGAAGCCCGCGCGCACCGCAGGCGGTGTTTGACAGCAAGGTTCCGATCCTCGGCATCTGCTACGGCCAGCAGACGCTCTGCACCCAGCTCGGCGGTACCGTTGAAGGTGGCCACGCAGCCGAATTCGGCCGCGCCGATATCGACATCAAGAAGGCAAGCCCTCTGTTCGACGGTTTCTGGGAGCAGGGCAAGAGCTATCCTGTGTGGATGAGTCACGGTGATCGCGTCACGAAGCTGCCGGACGGTTTCGAGGTGATCGCGACTTCCGAGAATGCACCTTTCGCCATCGCCGCGGACGAGAAGCGTCACTATTACACCACCATGTTCCACCCGGAAGTGGTGCATACGCCTGATGGCGGCAAGCTGCTTTCCAACTTCGTGCACAAGATCGTCGGGCTCAAATCCGACTGGACGATGGCCGCCTATCGCGCCGAAATGATCCGCAAGATCCGCGAGCAGGTCGGCACCGGCCGCGTGCTCTGCGCGCTTTCCGGCGGCGTCGATTCCTCCGTTGCGGCCATCCTCATTCATGAGGCGATCGGCGACCAGCTGACCTGCGTTTATGTCGACCACGGCCTGATGCGGCTTGGCGAAAGCGAGCAGGTCGTCGGCATGTTCCGCGATCATTACAACATTCCGCTGGTGCACGTTGACGCCGCCGATCTGTTCCTCGGTGAACTCTCGGGCGTTTCCGATCCGGAAGTGAAGCGCAAGACCATCGGTCGTCTGTTTATCGAAGTCTTCGAGGCCGAGGCGGCCAAGATCGCCGCCGATGGCAAGGGCGCACCCAAATTCCTTGCGCAGGGAACGCTGTACCCTGACGTCATCGAAAGCGTCTCCTTTTCCGGTGGCCCTTCGGTCACCATCAAGAGCCACCACAATGTCGGCGGTCTTCCCGAGCGCATGAATATGCAGCTCGTCGAGCCGCTGCGTGAGCTCTTCAAGGATGAAGTCCGCGCACTTGGCCGTGAACTCGGCCTGCCGGAAAGCTTCATCGGCCGCCATCCCTTCCCAGGTCCGGGTCTCGCAATCCGCTGCCCCGGCGCGATCACCCGTGAGAAGCTCGATATTCTGCGCAAGGCCGATGCGATCTATCTCGACGAAATCCGCAAGGCTGGTCTCTACGACACCATCTGGCAGGCCTTTGCCGTGCTGCTGCCGGTACAGACCGTGGGCGTGATGGGCGATTACCGCACCTACGACTTCGTCTGCGCGTTGCGCGCCGTAACCTCGGTGGATGGCATGACGGCGGATTTCTATCCCTACGACATGAATTTCCTCGGCCGTGCCGCAACCCGCATCATCAACGAAGTGCGCGGCATCAACCGCGTCGTCTACGACGTGACGAGCAAGCCGCCCGGCACGATCGAGTGGGAATAAGCGAAGGCGGAGCAATTCCGCCTTCCGTTCATCTTTTGTTCTTTATTTTATCACCTCACAATGATAGGTTTCCGGCCTTGGCATAAGGCTGTGGAGCATCGTCATGGAGTGCGAGTTGACGGACGAAAGAGCCTTGAGGCAGCTTTGCTTTGATGGGCTGGAGCCGCAGAAAATACGACGCGTCAATCCACGCTTTCGAAACAAGCTCCTATTGCTGCTGAAGCCGCCACGGCAATTGGCGGAAAGAATGTTTGCCGATGCGTCGCATCATGCTCTGGGTCGGACAACCCGTGAGGCATATCCCGCCGAGCTTCTGCACATAACCCTGCTGTGTTTGGGATGTTTCGAGACGATCCCTCACGGACTGACAAGCAGACTGAAGGCGGCAATGGGTGCGGTAAGCGCGCGGCCTGTTCCGGTCATCTTTGACGGAAGTGCACTTTTTGGCAATCGCAACAGTTTGGTCCTACGAAACGGTGGTGATCAGCCGGAGATCCATGCCCTGGTGAGGCTGCTGCAACGGGCGCTTCGACAGGCGAACCTTCCCTATATCCCTGCACCATCTTTTACACCGCATATCACGATGATTTATAGCTGCGGGAAGATGGAACCGATGCCAGCCGGAAAGCCATATAGCTGGCTTGCGAGTAATTTCGAGCTTGTTTTCAGCCATAATGGCGAAACCCGACATGAGTCCCTTGGACGCTTCGCACTCTCCGCAAAAGCGGATCGGTATGAGCCGCTCGAAAGTCAGCTACATCTACCGCACAAACTGATCGATCCTAGAAAACGACCGAACCGGAAGCAGTCGGAACGCTAAGGCGCGCCAAAATATACTCACGGGCGAGGCGAAATCGCCTCGCTACAAACGATAGCAGCTTAGAGCTGAACCTTGTCGAAAGCCTTGCCGTCGATGCCGAGAGCTTCTAGATCGGCACGGGCGGGCTTGCGATGTGCGCGAACAGCGGCCGAAACCGAGAGCGCTGCACCGAGAACGGCGAAGGTTTCACCGAAGAAGTTACGCGATGTCTTTGCAACCTGACGCATTTTAATCTCCATCTTTGTTGCCCAGATAATGGGGATTTCAGGCATCTTCTACAACTCTCGATGTAGCAGGGAAGCCATGCAGCTTTGCTCGCGCTCGTTTGGATGTCAGCCACCTCGATTTTGCATAGCTCAAGCATTATGAGGGATGAATCGACGCAAGGCGCCTCAGGCGGCAGCTTGAATAAGATGGATATTTTGTTATGCCGGAAGGCTTGAAGACGAAGAGGCGATAGCATGACGGTCACGATTTACGGCATCAAGAATTGCGACACGATGAAGAAGGCCAGAAGCTGGCTGGAGACGAACAGCGTCGACTATTCTTTCCATGACTACAAGGCAGCCGGTATCGACCGCGCCCATCTGGAAACATGGTGTGATGCCGCCGGCTGGCAAACGGTTCTCAACCGGGCCGGCACGACCTTCAAGAAACTCGATGACAGCCAGAAGGCCGATCTTACCCGCGAAAAGGCCATCGGCCTGATGCTGGAGCAGCCCTCGATGATCAAGCGTCCGGTGCTGGAGGCGAAGGGCAAGATAACCGTCGGCTTCAAGCCGGAAATCTATCAGACCCTTTTTGCCTGAACGCAGCCCACCATGTCCAAAACGACCCGCGCCACCCAGATGCTGACCAAGGCCGGCATCGCCTTCACCACCGTGACCTATGATTACGACCCGAATGCCGATCGCATCGGGCTGCAGGCGGCCGAGGCGATCGGTGAGGCGCCACATCTGGTGCTGAAGACACTGATGGCGGAGCTGGACGGTAAGCCGGTCTGCGTCATTGTCCCCTCCGACCGCGAGGTGAGCATGAAGAAGCTTGCCGCCGCCTTCAGCGGCAAGTCCGCCAGCATGATGAAACCCGCCGATGCGGAGCGGGCGACCGGTTACCATGTCGGCGGCATCAGCCCTTTCGGGCAGAAGAAGCAGGTGCCGACGGCCATCGAGGCCGCGGCCATGGCGCATGATTGTGTCTACATGAACGGCGGGCAGCGAGGCTTGCAGGTAAGGCTTTCGCCACGCGATGCCCAAAAGGCGCTGAAGGCCATTGCGGCACCGCTGGTCGCCGATTGACGCGCGAGGGGCACGCCTGAAAGCATTTGGCTTTCGGAAGGAATGGGCTATGGTCGGCGCCTCCTATTGAAATAGACGAAGGCAGATCATGACCGTTTCCCCCATCGATCCCGTCAAACTGGAAAAACTCGCGGAAGTCGCCGTCAAGGTCGGCTTGCAATTGCAGAAGGATCAGGATCTGGTGATCACTGCACCGCTGGCGGCCCTGCCGTTGGTCAGGTTTTTGACCAAGCATGCCTATATGGCGGGCGGCGGGCTGGTTACCACTTTCTATTCCGACGAGGAAACCACGCTTTCGCGCTACCGCCATGCCAGCGACGCGAATTTCGACCGGGCTTCCGGCTGGCTCTATGAGGGCATGGCCAAGGCCTATGCCAATGGCGCAGCGCGGCTGGCGATTGCCGGCGACAACCCCATGCTGCTGGCCGAAGAGGACCCCGCCAAGGTGGCGCGCGCCAACAAGGCCAATTCCACCGCCTATAAGCCGGCGCTGGAGAAGATTTCCAACTTCGATATCAACTGGAACATCATTTCTTACCCCAATCCGTCCTGGGCAAAGCAAGTCTTCCCCGGCCTCACCGAAGATGAAGCGGTGCGCAAGCTCGCGGATGCCATCTTCGCCGCCTCGCGGGTGGATGTGGCCGATCCCGTCGCCGCATGGGCGCAGCACAATGCCAATCTTGCCAAGCGCTCCGAATGGCTGAATGGCGAACGCTTCTCCGCGCTGCATTTCACCGGCCCGGGCACCGACGTAAAAATCGGTCTGGCGGATGGCCACGAATGGCACGGCGGCGCTTCCACGGCCAAGAACGGCGTGACCTGCAACCCGAATATTCCGACCGAAGAAGTGTTCACGACGCCGCATGCGCTGCGTGTCGATGGTTATGTGTCCAGCACCAAGCCATTGTCGCATCAGGGAACCCTGATCGATGATATCCAGGTGAAGTTCGAAGCCGGTCGCATCGTCGAAGCCAAGGCTTCCAAGGGCGAAGCTGTGCTGAACAAGGTGCTCGACACCGATGAGGGCGCGCGACGTCTCGGTGAAGTGGCGCTTGTGCCGCATTCCTCACCGATTTCAGCAAGCGGCATCCTGTTTTATAACACGCTGTTCGATGAAAACGCCTCGTGCCACATCGCGCTTGGCCAATGCTATTCGAAATGTTTTCTCGACGGCGCCTCGCTGTCGCAGGATCAGATCAAGGCGCAGGGCGGCAATTCCAGCCTTATCCACATCGACTGGATGATCGGTTCCGACAAGGTGGATATTGACGGCGTTAAGCCAGATGGCTCCACGGTTCCTGTCATGCGCAAGGGCGAATGGGCCTGACGGCCCCCTACCTCGGCAACTGGCTGCGCTGACTGAGCCAGATGCTGAAAAGCACGGCAATGAACCCGGCGATCTGCGTTGGCGCAAGGCTTTGACCGAGCGCCAGCCAGCCCAGCAAAGTTGCAACGACCGGACTTAAGAAGCCGAGCGATACGGCCGCGGAAGGTTCGATGCGGGCAAGCCCACGAAACCACAGAAGATAGGTAAGTGCTGCACCGATGAGGCCAAGATAGGCCATGCCGAGAACATTGGCCGCCGTTGGCGCCGGCAAAGCCGGCTCCAAGAGATAAGCGACCGGCAAAAGAAGAATGCCGCCGGCCGTCAATTGCCACGCGGTGAAGGTGAGGTTCGAGACGGGCGGGCGCCATTTGCGGGTCAGCACCGTTCCGAAGGCCATGGAGACGGCGCCGGCAAGGCCTGCGGCAACACCGATACTATCAAGTGCCGCGCCGGGCGTCAGCACCAGAAGCGCAACACCGGCAATGCCGAGAAAACCGGCGACGATGGCGAGCGGCCGCACCGGTATTGAGAGAAAAAGCCGCGACAGAGCGATGACGATGAGCGGCTGCACCGCACCCACCGTGGCTGCGACACCGCCCGGCAGTCGATAGGCTGAAACGAAGAGCATCGCCCAGAAAAACGAAAAATTCAGCGCACCGAGAATGAAGCTGCGCGGCCACCAGATACCCTGCGGCAGCTTTCGGACGAGAAGCAGCAGCAGGACACCGGCCGGCAAGGCGCGCAGCATGGCGACATGCAGCGGATATCCATGCGGCAGGAATTCCGTTGTGACAAAATAGGTGGTTCCCCAGATGGCGGGAGCAAGTGCTGTCACCAGCACATCGGCTAAGTAGGTCGTATTTTTCTTCATATCAAGAATCTCTATATCAAGATAAATCCAACTTAGTCGATTTTATCTTGACGTCAAGATATCAATTGTTATGCCTTGGTGATGAGCGAAGAACCGTTGGACCACGTCGATCACATTCTGGCGCAGTGGCGCAGGGAGCGACCCGATCTCGATGTCGATCCCATGGGGCTGCTCGGGCGCCTGAACCGTCTTTCCACCCATCTCGGCCGCGAGGTAGAGGCGGCGCTGCTGAAGCACGGGCTTTCCTCTTCCGCTTTCGATGTACTGGCGACATTGCGGCGCTCCGGCTCACCCTACAGGCTCTCCCCCGGCGATCTCCTGGCCATGACGATGGTGAGTTCCGGCACCATGACCAACCGAATCGACCAACTCGAGAAAGCCGGCCTGGTGGAACGTATCCACAACCCGAACGACCGGCGCAGCGTCCTGATATCGCTGACGGAACGGGGCCTTGCGATTGTCGAGGAAGCGGCAGGCGCTCACGTCGAAAACCAGCAGCGCCTGGTCGCCGGCCTCAGCGAAGAAGACCGTGCGACGCTGAACCGACTGCTGAAACGGTTTTTGCGAGATTTCGAAGAATAGGCCTTTTTGGCCGACAAACACACAATGCCTCCGTGATGGCGCTTGTTTCGCTTCAGAAAATCCTGTAAGCAATTTCTCATAAACCTGTACTACAGGTTGGAGGAAAAATGTTAAACGCCATTTCGCATGAAGCCGGTCTCGTCAGCAGCACGGTCGGCGCTATCACCCGTCATATCCGCGAAAACGAACTCGCACCCGGCGCGAAGCTCCCTAGCGAGCTTTCGCTCTCGCAGCAGCTCGGTGTCTCCCGCACCGTCGTTCGTGAGGCTTTCCGGTCTCTGTCTGCCATGCGGCTGATCGACGTGAGCGCCGGCAAGCGGGCCACTGTGGCGACGCTGGATCACGGTGCAATGTCATTGATGTTCGAACATGGCATTCACACCGAACAGATCAACATCCAGCAGATTTACGACGTACGCCGCACCATCGAAGTCAGAACCGTGACGCTTGCGGCGCTGAGGCGCACCGATGCGGAGGCGCTGACCATTCTCGACCATGCCAACAATATGGAGCGGGATTTCGGCGACAACGACAAGGTCATGGAACACGATCTTGCTTTTCACATCGCCATAGCCAGGGCCTCCAAGAACCCGGTTTTCGAACTCATTCTCGCCGCCTTCCAGAATGTGACGCGTCAGACCTGGCCGATCGGCTGGAAAAGCCGCACATCCGATGCGCAGCGCCATGCCGCAAGCGAGCTTCACATCGCCATCGGACAGGCCATTGCCGCCGGCGATCCGCAAACGGCTTCAACACTGATGGCGCGGCATTTCGATGAAAGCGTGCATGCGCTTCTGGCCGCCGGCATCGCCTGATTTTTCAAACACCGTTCCAGGCGGAACACGACCTGCCTCTGGAGGAGATACTTCATGAAAATCACGAAACTTGAGACCGTCCGTGTGGCGGAACGGGCAAACCTGCTCTGGGTTCTGGTCCATACGGATGAAGGTATTACCGGGCTTGGCGAAACCTTTTATGGCGCCGAGACGGTGGAAACCTATGTCCATGAATATATCGCGCCCCGGGTAATCGGTCGCGACCCGCTGCAAATCGACCTCTTGGCGCAAGACCTTGTCGGTTATCTCGGCTTCCGTTCCTCGGGCGCGGAAGTGCGCGGCAACTCCGCTTTTGACATCGCGCTGTGGGATATTTTCGGCAAGGCCACCAACCAGCCCATCGCCCAGCTGCTCGGCGGTTTCAGCCGCAGGGAAATCCGCACCTACAATACCTGCGCAGGCACCGAATACATCAAGAAAGCGACCGGCCAGCAGACAGCCAATTACGGCCTTTCCGGCGGCAAGGACTATGACGATCTGAACGGCTTTCTGCACCGGGCCGACGAGCTTGCCCATTCGCTGCTGGAAGACGGCATCACCGCCATGAAGATCTGGCCCTTCGATGCGGCGGCGGAAAAGACGCGCGGGCAATATATCTCGATGCCGGACCTGAAAAGCGCGCTCGAGCCGTTCGAAAAGATTCGCAAGGCGGTGGGCGACAAGATGGATATCATGGTGGAGTTCCACTCGATGTGGCAGCTTCTGCCCGCCATGCAGATCGCCAAGGCGCTTACCCCCTACCAGACCTTCTGGCACGAAGACCCGATCAAGATGGACAGCCTTTCCAGCCTGACGCGTTATGCCGCCGTGTCGCCAGCGCCCATTTCCGCATCCGAAACGCTCGGCTCCCGCTGGGCCTTCCGTGACCTGCTGGAAACAGGTGCAGCCGGCGTGGTGATGCTTGACATCAGCTGGTGCGGCGGACTTTCGGAGGCGCGCAAGATCGCCTCCATGGCGGAGGCCTGGCATCTGCCGGTCGCGCCGCATGATTGCACTGGCCCGGTCGTGCTCTGCGCCTCCACGCATCTGTCGCTCAATGCGCCGAATGCGCTGGTGCAGGAAAGCGTGCGCGCCTTCTACAAGACCTGGTATCGCGATCTCGTCACCGCATTGCCTGAGGTGAAAAACGGCATGATTACCGTGCCGCCGGGCGCCGGCCTTGGCATGGAACTGCACCCCGATATCGAAAAGACCTTCACTGTCAGCCGCCGTTTTTCGGATACGGCGTCGATCTGATCAGAACAGGCTGCCCTGATTACCCGGATCGGAAGAAGCCGGTTTCGCCGGCTTCTTTTTTGGCACTATGGGGTTATCGGGGGACGGTGCGCCCTCCCCCGTCGTGATGGCCGAGACGCGGCCATCGGCAAATTCCATCGAGACCACAGCACCTGAAGCGATAGCTGCCGCACGCGTCAACGGCCGGTTCTCTTCGTCACGGATCACGGCATAACCGCGTTTCAGCACGTTTTTATAAGACAGAGATTGCAGGATGCGGTCATGAGCGGCAAGGCCCGCGCGGTTCTGCGCCATGCGGTGCAATACGGCGGTATCGGCCCGACGCACAGCAGTGACGACCCGCTCCTTCTGCCGCTCCACCTGGCCGAGCAACCGGGCGGGAAGCGAACGCAGCGCGGAATCGAAGGCATCGACGCGGCCTTTGCCCTGCAGCAAACGGCGCTCCACCAGGGTCTCGGCCCGGCGCATACGTTCGGTGACGCGTTGCCTGTGGTGTTTGAGACCGTTTAGCAGGGTCTCCGGTCTCAGCCCCGAAGCGGAACGTTCGAAGGCACGGCGCTTGTTCAGCGTCGTCAATTCCAATCCCCGGCCAAGACCGCTTGCAGCCTCATCGAAACGGCGGCGCGGCAGGGCCAGAAGCTGATCGAGTGACGGCAATGCACGCACCAGCGCCCGCACGCCCTGGCGGCGATTGTCCATCTGCCGCGAAACCGAACCGGCAAGGCGCGCGGCAAGGCCGGAAAGCTGCGCTTCAAGTTCCGCACGCACCGGCACGGCCATTTCGGCGGCGCCCGTCGGGGTTGGCGCACGCACATCGGCGGCGTAGTCGATCAAGGTCGTATCGGTTTCATGCCCGACGGCGGAAATCAGCGGGATTTCGCTTTCGGCAGCGGCGCGTACGACGATTTCATCGTTGAAACTCCAGAGGTCCTCCAGACTGCCGCCGCCGCGTGCGACAATCAGTACGTCGGGCCGCGAGATCTCACCGCCGGGCTGAAGTGCGTTGAAACCGCGAATGGCGTTCGCCACCTCCTCGCCCGAACCTTCACCCTGCACCTTAACCGGCCAGACGACCACATGGACCGGAAAGCGATCGGAAATGCGGTGAAGGATGTCGCGAATGACAGCGCCCGTCGGCGAGGTGACGACGCCGATGACATGCGGCATGAAGGGCAGCCGGCGCTTGCGAGCCGCATCGAACAGCCCTTCCGCCGCCAGCCGCCGACGTCGATCTTCCAGAAGCGCCATCAGCGCGCCGGCACCGGCCGGCTCGAGACTTTCGATGACGATCTGGTATTTCGAGGAGCCGGGAAAGGTTGTGACCTTTCCGGTGGCGATGACTTCCATGCCCTCTTCGGGGCGGAACTTCAGCCGCGAGAAGGTGCCTTTCCAGATCACCGCGTCGATACGGGCGCGGTCGTCCTTCAGCGAGAAATACGCGTGCCCGGACGAATGCGGACCACGATAGCCGGAAATCTCGCCGCGCACCCGCACCTGCTCGAACGCCGTCTCCACCGTGCGCTTGATGGAACCCGACAGTTCGGAGACCGAGAACTCGGCAAGATTGCTCAATGCTGCGTGGGAGAAAATATCGCTCATGCCCGTTTGTAACCAAAACCCGCCGATTCGGAAATGCCGGCGCCGACCAGCCTCATTTTAACGACGTTGAAACCATATCCTCAACTAACGAGTTAGGAAGATGAGGATGGGAGGAGGAAACAAGGGTTCGTTAGGGAAAACGGCGTTAAGCCTTCCCTCAGGCCCGACAATCAAAGAGGAGGCGGCATCATGATTTTTCTTACCGCCACAGTGCTCGGCGTAACCGCAGTTGCGCTCCGTTCGGTTTTCAGCATCGTTTTCATCTGCATGATGGTTATCGGTGCCTATGGCGTGGCGATTGCACTTTCTTCCACGGCCGTGCCCTTGATCTCGCTGCTTCTGGCGCTCGCCGGTTACAATTTCGGTGTCGTGGGTGTCGTTATCAGCCTTCTGGTGCTGCAGCGCCCGCGTTCCACCAAGCCAACCCTCTAAAAGTACATCGCCTTGAGGCTTCCGCACTTTGCACTGACCGAGATCGGCGGACTGGCCGTTGATCTCGTCGTTACCTGTCTGCTTATTTTCTATCTCGGCGTCGATCCGCTTGCCGCCCGTTTGCCGGGCGCCGCAACGGGGCTTGTAACAAGCTGGCGGCTGAACCGTTCGTATGGTGAGGCATCAGCCAGGCTGAACAGCTTCCTGACAAATGCCGTCACGCTTACCTCACGGATCGTCAGCGTCGGGCTGTTTGCCCTGCTGCAATGGCGCAACCCGCTGGTGCAGCCGCTCGTCCCGCTTGCTTTTTCAGCACTCGCAGCATTTGTGCTGGCGCTTTACGGCTATTGGCGGCTTCAAAAGCAACGGCAGGATCAGGACTAAACTGTCTCCCAGCCATCCTTTTCCGCTGCCCGGTAGATAGCGTCGATGAAAAGCTGGTTCTTTCTCGAGCTTTCCAGCGTCACGACGTCGCCCTCACCCTTCGCCGCACGGGCAAAGGCCTCCGCCTCCAGTTTGTATTGGCGGCTATCCTGAAACCGGAAGATTTGCGACTGATTGTGGGCCTGATTGGTCAGCTCGATCTCTTCCGCACCCCAGCGATTGGCGTTGAACGGAGACTTGACCTCGATATACCCCTCAGTGCCATGGAAAACCATGAGCTGACGGGCGGCAAGCTGTGTGGCCAGATAAAAACTCAGTTCGAAATCGCCAAAATCGGCCCGGACACTGGAATAGATATCCGTGCCGAATTCTTTATCGCGCTCGACGGTGGCCTGTACGCGCCGGGGTTCCGCGCCGGTAGCGAAGCGGGTAACGATGGTCGGGTAAACGCCGATATCCGGCAAGGCGCCGCCACCCAGTTCGGGAATATTGCGCATATTGCCGGGATCGCGGTTGAAATAGCTGAAAGCGCCCTGAACATGCTTCAGTGTGCCTATCGCGCCGGACGCCAGCAGTTCCTTCACCTTCGCCCAGACGGGCGCATAGGTGACCATGAAGGCTTCCGAGATGATAACACGGTTGCGGTCACGCGCGGCGATGAGGGTATCGATCTCCTCGGCCTTCAGTGCAATCGGCTTTTCGCACAGAACATGCTTGCAGGCATCGGCGGCCTTGACGGTCCATTCCACATGCTGCGAGGTCGGAAGCGGAATATAGACGGCGTCGATAACATCCGACGCCAGCATCTCCTCATAGGAGCCGAAGGCGTGGGGCACGGAAAAACGATCCGCCACCGCGCGGGCCTTGGCGAGGTCACGGCTGGCGATGGCGCTGACCACGCAGTTTCGCGCATCCTGCATCGCCGGGATGACGTGATCCTGAGCGATTTTCGCCGTTGAGATTATTCCGAAACGCAGCATTCCATTCTCCCGCTCTGCCATCGTTGGAAACTTACCATCGTCACACGGCCTGGCAAGCCGCGCATGCATGACAGAGCAGCGTATGGCTGAATTTGTCCTGTCTTTGTCGGAATACCTGCTTTTCTCCAAGCTAGATAAGAGGAATTATGCTATGCATGAACCCAATGGAGAAACATGAAATGTCCTCTTCTCGTACAGCGCTGCTTGTCATCGACGTTCAGGAATCCTTTCGGCACGCCCCTTACTTCGAAGAAAGCGAGCTTGCCGCTTATCTGGAGAAGCAGCAGGTGCTGATCGACGGCGCCAAGGCTGCGGGCATTCCCGTCGTGCAAATCTTCCATGTCGATGGCGACAGGGCTTTTTCAAAAGACAGCGGCTATATCCGGGCGCTGGAGGGTGTGCGGATTACCCCAGATGTCACCTTTCACAAGAACCGCCATTCCGCTTTTGCCGGCACCGGCCTCGAAATCTGGCTGACGCAGAAGGGTATCAACCGGCTGATCGTCTCCGGTATCCGCACCGAACAATGCTGTGAAACCACCACCCGTCACGCTTCCGATCTTGGTTATAGCGTCGACTACGTCACAGAAGCGACGCTGACTTTCCCGATGACACATGCTTCCGGCACCGTCTTCAGCCCCGACGATATCCGCAAGCGGACCGAGCTGGTGCTGGCTGGCCGCTTTGCGCGCATCGTGACCGTCGACGACGCACTTGCCACCGTGGAAGAGGCGGCCTGATGGATAAAGGCGGCACACGCACCATTCCCTTTTATACGCTTGTGCCGCCCCATGCGCTGTTGCTCGATATTGCCGGTCCGCTCGAAGTGATCCGTTATGCCAACGGGGAACAACGGGACATCCATTTCGACTGCCGCTACATTGCTGCGACTGACAAACAACAATCCTCCATCGGCCTTGCGCTTTCAGGGCTGGAGAGCTTGCCCGCGACCCTGCCGGAAAATGCTTTCCTGCTGATCTCGGGCAGCACGTCACGCTTCGACAACGATCCGGAGACACGGCGAGAGCGGCAGGCGCTGGTGGCATGGCTGCGCCGCGCGGTGCGCCCTCATACGACAGTCATTTCCATCTGTTCCGGCGCGCTGCTGGCGGGCGAAGCCGGGCTTTTCGACGGGTGCAACTGCACGACCCATGCCGATTGCGTTGAAGGGCTGCGCCGCGTCGCGCCGCTGTCCCAGGTGGCTGAAAACCGCCTTTTCGTCGAGGATGGCAACCGCTTCTCAAGCGCCGGCATTTCCACCGGTATCGACCTAATGCTGCATGTGGTTTCCCGGCTGACATCCCCGGCGGTCGCAGCGCGTATTGCCAAAACCATGGTGGTTTATCTCAGGCGCAGCGGCAGCGATCCGCAAATCTCCCCGTGGCTCACCGGCCGCAACCACATCCACCCCGCCATTCATCGGGTTCAGGACCGTGTGATGGCCGAGCCGGCGCAGGACTGGTCGCTGGAACGGCTGGCCGATATTGCGGCGCTCAGCGAAAGGCATCTGTCGCGCCTGTTTCGCGAGCATACGGGCATCAGCGTCATCGACTACGTCAACCTGATGCGGGTCAATCTCGTCCGCGACATTCTCGCCAACAGCCGCCTGGATATGGAAGCCATTGCCGAGAGGGCCGGTTTTGCCTCCGCCCGGCATTTGCGGCGTGTCTGGCAACAGCATAATCGCTTCCCTCCCAGCCACTATCGCGGTTTTCAGGCCTGATAATCTCAGACCCTGCCGCTGCCTGATGAATGCCATCAAAGGAATTGAATGGTTATGCAGACTGGCAGTTGCTAACCTTGGGGCAAAGTCAGCAACAGGAGCATTCCTCGTGGAAAAACGAAGCCTTGGCCGCACCGGCCTCTCCATCGCCCCGATCGTCTTCGGTGGCAACGTCTTCGGCTGGACAGCGGACGAGAAGACTTCCTTTGCCCTGCTCGACGCTTTTTTCGACGCCGGGTTCAACGCCATCGACACGGCAGATGTCTATTCCGCCTGGGTGGATGGGCATGTGGGCGGCGAGTCCGAGGCGATCATCGGCAAATGGCTGAAGCAATCGAGCGTCAAGCGCGAGGACGCGGTGATCGTCACCAAGGTCGGTTTCGACAATCGCGGCCAGAAGACAGGGCTGAGCGCCAGGTGGATCGCAGAGGCTGTCGAGGCTTCGCTGAAGCGATTGCAGACTGACTATATCGACCTCTATCTCGCCCATAAACCGGATGCGGACGTGCCGCTGGAAGAGACGCTTGCCGCCTTCGCAAAGCTGAAGGAACAGGGGAAAATCCGCGCCATCGGCTGCTCCAACTATTCCGCGAGCAAGCTTCAGGAGGCGCTGGACGTGGCCGCGAAGAACAATCTTCCGCGTTATGATGTGCTGCAGCCGGAATATAACCTCTATAACCGCGCGGATTTTGAAGGTCCTCTTGCCGATCTTTGCGTCAAGGAAGAGCTCGGCGTCATCAACTATTACAGCCTCGCCGCCGGCTTTCTGACCGGGAAATATCGCGCCAAGGCCGATACGGAAGGTGTCGCCCGCAGCTATCGCGTCGGCGAATATGTCAACACACGTGGTCTCGCCGTTTTGGGCGCCATGGATACTGTGGCGGTACAGACCGGGGCCAAGCTCGCGGATATCGCGCTGGCCTGGCTGTTAAGGAAAAAGGCGATAACCGCGCCGATTGCCAGCGCCACCAGCCTGTCGCAGCTTGAAAGCTTCAAACGCGCCGGCGATCTGAAGCTCACGGATGAGATGATGACCCTTCTCGACAAGGCGGGCGTATAAGATGGAACTCACGATTCGCGACGCAGAGCCGGCTGACCGGGCGGAATGGCTGCGCCTCTGGAACGATTATCTCGCCTTTTACGAGGTTGATCTTGCCGATGATGTGACGGAACACACCTGGGCGCGTATCCTCGATCCCACATCCCGTGTTTCCATGCGGGTGGCCATGCTCGGCAAGCGCATGGCCGGTTTCGCCATCCACCATTTCCATGATTCCACCTGGGTGAAGACACCGGACTGCTATCTGGAGGATTTATTCGTCGATGGCGAAATCCGTGGCAAGGGCACGGGCCGGGCGCTGATGGATGACCTGATCACTATTTGCAAGGACAAGGGCTGGTCACGGCTTTACTGGAATACGGACGAGCATAATCACCGTGCCCAGAAGCTTTACGACAGCTACGTCAAAAGCGACGGCCATATCCGCTATCGCATCAAGTTCTGATCAGCCCCGGTAGCGGAAAAAATCCACGAAAGCCCTCAGCGCCGGGCGCATCTGCCGGCGTGAGGGATAATAAATGTAAAAACCGTCGAAGGGCGCGCACCAGTCCTCCAGCACGCGGATCAGCTTTCCCTCCCTGATATCGTCCTCGACACGCTGCTCAAAAACGAAGGCAAGCCCTGCGCCGTCAATCGCCGCCCGTCGAATGAGGCTCTGGTCCGACAGGATCAGCGGCCCTTGCACATCGACCACCAATGGCTTGCCATTCTTCTCCAGTTCCCAGCGATAGATAAGGCCGCTAGCGAAACGCCGGCGAATGCAGCGATGCCGAATGAGATCCCTGGGATCGCGTGGCGATGGATTTTCCGCAAAATAGGACGGAGAGCCAACAATTGCGCCGCGCCACGCGCCGCTGGCTTTAACCGCAATCATATCCGCATCGAGGTGCTCCCCGAGCCGCAGCCCGGCATCGAAACCTTTTGCGACAATATCCTCGAAGCGGTCGTCGGTTGAAATTTCGAGTGAAATATCGGGATAGAGCCGCAGGAATTCACCCAGCCGTGGCACGATGAGGTCCTCGGCGGCCAGTCTCGGCAGAGTGATGCGCAGGGGGCCGGCCGGTCTCCCGCCATGCTCGGCGAGGGTCTCGATGACCGCATCGATATCCGCAAGTGCAGGGCCAAGCGTCTCGAGAAGCCGCCTGCCCTCCTCTGTCGGTGAGACGCTGCGGGTGGTACGATGAAGCAGGCGTAGCCCAAGGCTCGCCTCCAGCGATGACACCGCATGGCTGACGGCGGAAGGGGCAATGGCAAGTTCGGCGGCGGCCTTGCGAAAGCTGCGGCCTTCGGCAACGGCGGCCAGAACGGCCAGCTGGGAGAGTTGCACACGGTTCATTGTTCTAAATGATAGAACAACCCACACGGATTTGCAGCGATTATTTTTATCGCCATGAGACGCTATTTTCTAACCACGCCCCTAGCGATGGGCGGTTCCTTATGGAAGGACGTACAAATGAAAAAAAGAACCCTCGGAAACAACCTTTCCGTTTCGGCGCTTGGCCTCGGCTGCATGGGTATGACCCATGCCTATAGCCCGACCGGCGATGAGAGCAGCGCAATTGCAACGCTGCACCGCGCCGTCGAACTCGGCGTTACCTTTTTCGATACGGCGGAGGTTTACGGGCCTTACAACAACGAAATCCTTGTCGGCAAGGGTTTGAAGCCCTATCGCGACAAGGTGGTCATCGCCACCAAGTTCGGCTTCAAAATCGACACCACCAAACCCGCTGGCCAGATGATGGTAGGCACCGACAGTCGCCCGGAAAATGTGCGCGCCGTCGCCGAAGCCTCTCTCAAACGCCTTGGCGTCGATGAGATCGACCTGTTCTACCAGCATCGCGTCGATCCGAATGTTCCGATCGAAGACACGGTCGGCGCCATGGCCGAGCTGGTGCGACAGGGCAAAGTGAAGCATCTCGGCCTGTCGGAAGCGAGCGCCGAAACACTTCGCAAAGCGCACGCTGTTCATCCGATTGCGGCCATTCAGAGCGAATATTCGCTATGGACCCGCGACGTGGAGGAAAACGGCGTGCTGGAGACCTGCCGCGAACTCGGCATCGGTTTCGTCCCCTTCAGTCCACTTGGACGCGGCGCTTTGACTGGCGCATTGAAGACGCTCGACGGACTTGCATCGGACGACTTTCGCCGCGGCCTGCCGCGTTTTCAAAGCGAAAACTTCGACGCCAATCTGGCGCTCATCAAGCTTCTGGAGGACATGGCGACTGAGAAGGGCGTGACCGCCGGACAACTGGCTCTGGCCTGGGTTCTGGCGCAGGGCGACTTCATCGTTCCTATTCCCGGCACGACAAAAATCGCCAATCTGGAGAAGAATGTTGCCGCGGCGGAGGTATCGCTGACGGCAGAAGAAGCCGCCAGCCTCGGCGCGCTACTTTCGCCCGCAAAAGTCGCCGGCGCGCGTTACCCAGAACAGATGTCACGGATGGCCAATCGCTAGAAACAAAAAGCCGCGGCAACCGCCGCGGCTTTTTTCATTCCGACAGATGCCCTCAGGCTCAGGCGCGCAGGACGCCGCCCGTCGATTTCTCGACATTGCCGACGATCTTGGCCGTCAAGGCTTCGAAATCCTCGTCCGTCAGCGTCTTGTCGACCGGCTGGATCTGGACCTCGATGGCTACCGACTTGCGGTTTTCGCCGAGCGATGCGCCTTCGAAGATGTCGAAGACGTTGACGCCGGCGATCAGCTTGCGGTCGGCGCTTGTAGCCGCCTTGATGATGGCGCCCGCTTCCACCGACTTGTCGACCACGAAGGCGAAGTCGCGCTTCACCGCCTGGAAGGGCGAAAGCTCAAGCGCAGGCTTGGTGCGGGTTGCCTTCTTCTTCGGCTCCGGCATGGCATCGAGATAAATCTCGAAACCGCAATAGGCGCCGGAGACATCCAGTTCGGACAGCGTCTTAGGGTGGAATTCACCGAAATAACCAAGCACGACCTTCGGACCCATCTTGATGGTGCCGGAACGGCCGGGGTGATACCAGCCGGGGGCGCCGGCTTCGATCTGCACATTGGCCATGGGCAGGCCGCAAGCTTCTAGCACCGAAAGCGCATCGGCCTTGGCGTCATAAACATCGACCGGCTTACCGCCGCCCTTCAAAGCATTGGACCACATGCGGCCGCTACCCGCCAGCGAGGCCGTGCCACGACGAACACCGCCGGCAACGCGGCGTTGCTTATCAGGTGTATCGCCCTCATAGGTGCCGGAAACCTCGAAGATCGCGACGTCACCATAGCCCTTGTCGGCATTGCGCTGTGCGGCGGTCAGCAGGCCGGGCAGCAGCGAGGGCCGCATGTCAGACATATCGGCCGCAATCGGGTTTGCGAGCTTCAGGGCCGGTGAACCGCCGCCGAAGAGTTTCGCCTGCGCTTCCGGGATGAAGGACCAGGTGACGGCCTCGAGCATGCCGCGGCTTGCCAGCGCACGGCGCGCGGTGCGGGTGCGGATCTGCAGCGTCGTCAGGATACGGCCGTTGACGGCACCGAAGCTTTCCAGCGGTTCCGGCTTGATGTTATCGACGCCATGAATTCGCATGACTTCTTCCACCAGATCGGCCTTGCCATCAACATCCGGGCGCCAGGACGGCACGGTGACGGATACGCGCTCGCCCGTTCCCTCGACGCCGAAACCGAGACCCTTGAGAATGGTGAGACTCTCCTGCGCCGACACTTCCAGACCTGTCAGGCGCTTCACCTCCGTCAGCGGGAAATCCACGACCTTTGGCTGATGGCCCTTGTAGCCAACGACTTTGGCTTCCCCGGCAATGCCACCGCAGAGTTCCAGAACCAGCTCGGTGGTGCGTTCCAGACCCGGAACCATATATTCCGGATCGACACCGCGCTCGAAACGATAACGCGCATCTGTGATGATGCCGAGCGAGCGACCGGTCTTGGCGATGTTGATCGGATCCCAGAGAGCGGATTCGATCAGCACATCGACCGTTTTTTCGTCACAGCCGGAATGTTCGCCACCCATAACGCCGCCAATGGACTCGAGGCCTTTTTCATCGGCGATGACGACATTGTTCGGACCGAGCTTATATTCGCGCTGGTCGAGCGCGAGGATGGTCTCGCCTTCTTTCGCACGGCGAACCGTGAGATCGCCCTTGACCTTGGCGGCATCGAAGACGTGCATCGGCCGACCCTGATCGAAGGTCATGTAGTTGGTGATGTCGACAAGCGCATTGATGGGGCGCAGGCCGATTGCCATCAGGCGCTGCTGCATCCATTTCGGGCTTGGGCCATTCTTCACGCCGCGCACGATGCGCAACGAGAAGCCGGGGCAAAGGGCAGTGTCGTCCAGTTCCAGCCTCACGTCCACAGGCGTTGCGCCTTCCACCTTGAAGGACGGCGCGGGTCTCGTCTTCAGCTTGCCGAGACCGGACGCGGCGAGATCACGAGCAATGCCATAGATCGAGGTGCAGTCGGGACGGTTCGGCGTCAGGTTGATTTCGATGACCGGATCGTCGAGACCGGCATAGGTGGCGAAGGACGTGCCGACAGGGGCATCCTGCGGCAGATCGATGATGCCGTCATGATCGTCGGAGATGTTGAGCTCCTTTTCGGAGCACATCATGCCGTGGCTTTCCACGCCGCGTATCTTGCCGACTGCAAGGGTGACGTCGATGCCCGGAACATAGACGCCCGGACGCGCGAGCGCACCGACGAGACCGGCGCGTGCATTCGGCGCGCCGCAGACGATCTGCACCGGTTTGCCGTCTCCGGCATCGACCATCAGCACCTTGAGGCGGTCGGCCTCGGGATGTTTTTCGGCGGAAACGACCTTGGCGATGACGAAGGGCTTGTAGGCCGCCTTGTCATCGACGTCCTCGACCTCGAGGCCAATTGCCGTCAACCGTTCGCAGATCTCGTCCAGCGTCGCATCGGTTTCGAGATGCTCTTTCAGCCAGGAAAGAGTGAATTTCATGTCTTTGCTCCTTGGCTAACCGGATTAAACGCTCAGACCGCCGAACAGCGTCGGCATGTCGAGCGGGCGGAAGCCGTAATGGGTCATCCAGCGGACATCGGCGTTGAAGAAATCGCGCAGGTCAGGCATGCCGTATTTCAGCATTGCGATGCGGTCGAGGCCCATGCCCCAGGCAAAGCCCTGATATTCATCCGGGTCAAGCCCGCCGGCGCGCAGCACATTGGGGTGCACCATGCCGCAACCGAGGATTTCCATCCAGTCCGTGCCTTCGCCGAACTTCACGATTGGGCCAGAACGGTCGCACTGGATATCCACCTCGAAGCTCGGCTCCGTGAAGGGGAAGAAGGACGGGCGGAAGCGCATGACGACGCTGTCGACCTCAAAGAAGGTCTTGCAGAATTCTTCCAGAATCCAGCGCAGATTGCCAACATGTGCCTTCTTGTCGATGACAAGGCCTTCGACCTGATGGAACATCGGCGAATGCGTGGCGTCGGAATCCTGGCGATAGGTTTTGCCCGGAATGACGATGCGGATCGGTGGCTTCTGGCTTTCCATGGTGCGGATCTGCACGGGCGAGGTGTGCGTACGCAGCACCTTGCGCTCGCCGTTTTCATCCGGTGGCAAGAAGAAGGTGTCGTGCATTTCGCGGGCCGGATGACCTTCCGGGAAATTCAGCGCCGTGAAGTTGTAATAGTCGGTTTCGATATCCGGACCTTCGGCGATCGAGAAACCCATATCCGCGAAGATAGCGGTGATTTCATCGACGATCTGGCTGATCGGATGAATGCGGCCACGCTCGGCCGGAGACTGGCGCACCGGCAGGCTGACATCCACCGTTTCCGCCTTAAGCCGGGCGGCGATGGCCTCATCCTTCAGCGCGTTCTTGCGCTCGCTAATGAGGTCGGTGATTTCGGTCTTGAGCTGGTTGATGGCAGCGCCACGGGTCTGGCGCTCTTCCGGCGTCATGCTGCCAAGCGTCTTCAAAAGCTCCGAAACCGAGCCTTTCTTGCCAAGCGCGGAGACGCGCACGGCTTCGATGGCCGGCTCGTCGGCAGCGGCGGCGATCTCCGACATCAGTTGCGATTTCAAGGTATCAAGTTCAGTCATCTTTTCCTGCCTTGCTGGACTTTTTTACAGCGGCGTCGGTGTTCACAGCATTCATCAGATAGTCGGTCGCCATGATAAAGCGTCGCAGATCACTACCCATCCGCACGCGCCCGATCAACCGGGCAAGCGGTAAAAATCGCCCGAGAATGCGGGTCAGGCGGCTTAATTCTTCGACTGCCCGCAGTGGGGCGTTTTCAAGCCAGCGTGAAAAGGCCGCATCGCGGGTTTTAGGGGCATCACAGGCACGGGTCGCGACCTGCAGAAACAACAGCCAGATATCGCGGGCCTGCGCCGTTTCAAGCGGCATGACCTCCTGCGGGCGCTCCTCGAAATCCATGAAACCGACACGGCCGTCCTTTAAAAAGAAATCACGCACATGCGGGCGACCGTGGCAGAGGCCTGCAGCATGCAGCTCGCCGAGCGCTTCTGCGGATTTCACAAGCAAGGCGTCATGCTCCACCGGATCGGACGACTTCAGCGCATCCATCCGCTCCATGATCGTTGGGCCGACATCTCCCAGCACCACCGCCGTGCGTGAAGAATAGATCAGCGGCGGAACCGGGAAGCCGCGTTGCTGGAACTGCTGCAATGTTTCCAGTTCTCGCTGCATGAGGCCGGCACCGTCAAGCGGCTCGGAAGGACGAAGAAAAGTGTAGGGCAGAAGTTTCGACAGCAGCTTCTGCATTTTCATCCACCAGGTCACCCGTTCCGTGCCCTGCCGTTTGATCCACACCGTCAGCTGCGAAAGCTCGACCTTCTGAATGCGCCGGTCACTTTTCAGGAGGACGCGCATCACGGTTGCGATGTCATCGTCTTCGAGATGAACGCGAAAACCTTCCGCTTCCACAACCTCACTTTTATTGACCAGCATTTCCATCCACCAAGGGTTTCGCTCCAAACGGCGTGAATACTCCAACTCTTCTAAATTTCTAAATTAAAAAATACCGATGGAAATTATCAGCAGCTCAAAACGAAAAACCCGCGCCGGTTTCCCGACGCGGGTTTCAAATGAACAACAGATTGTCCGCGCCGTAATTACTTTACAGCGGTTTCAAACTCGTTGGCCGTGCCGGCATCCTTGAGGTACTCAAGCGCCTTCTTCGCTGCTTCGACGAGCGCGCCGAATGCTGCCGGCTCATGGATAGCCATGTCGGACAGAACCTTGCGGTCGACTTCGATGCCAGCCTTGTTCAGGCCGTCGATGAAGCGGCCATAGGTCAGGCCGAATTCGCGAACAGCAGCGTTGATACGCTGGATCCACAGAGCGCGGAAGTTGCGCTTGTTAACCTTGCGGTCGCGGTAGGCGTACTGCTTGGAACGATCCACGGCAGCCTTTGCTGCGCGGATGGTGTTCTTGCGGCGGCCGTAGAAGCCCTTGGCTGCCTTGAGTGTCTTGGTGTGCTTGGCGCGGGAAGTTACGCCACGTTTTACGCGTGCCATGTCATGATCTCCTTAAAGTGTCCAAAAGTGCGGAAAAGTCTCAGAGACCGTTCGGCAGGTAGTTCTTGACGACCTTCTTGCCGTCAGCTTCGGCGAGAACCATGGTTCCGCGCGCGTCGCGAATGAACTTGTTGGTACGCTTGATCATGCCGTGGCGCTTACCGGCGGCAGCTGCAACAACCTTGCCGGTGGCGGTGATCTTGAACCGCTTTTTTGCAGCGGACTTCGTCTTCATCTTGGGCATTTTGCTACTCCGTTTTTGTATCGAAACAGGCAGACGAGGCCTATTTCAAGCTATTCAGGAACGGCCTCGGCATGCCCTGCCGGACCGTTCGGACGCGCGCTTATAACCGCAGTCGGCTAAAAGCGCAACGGGGAAAGCAAACTTCCCCTTGCGATGGCTATTCATGCGGCCTTAAAAGGCTGGCGCAAGTTATTTCGGGGCGAGAACCATCATCATCTGACGGCCTTCGAGCTTCGGCTCGGCTTCCACCTTGGCAATCGCCTGGGTGTCTTCCTTCACCTGGAGGAGAAGCTTCATGCCGAGTTCCTGGTGGGCCATTTCACGGCCACGGAACTTCAGCGTCACCTTCACCTTGTCACCTTCGTCAAAGAAACGGTTCATCGCCTTCATCTTCACGTCATAATCATGCGTGTCGATGTTGGGGCGCATCTTGATTTCTTTGACTTCGACGATCTTCTGTTTCTTGCGCGCTTCAGCGGCCTTTTTCTGGGTCGAGTACTTAAGCTTGCCGAGATCGAGGATCTTGCATACCGGCGGCTCTGCGTTCGGCGAAATCTCGACGAGATCGAGACCGGCCTCTTCCGCCATTTTCAAAGCCTGATCCGTCGGCATGCTACCGAGGTTCTGGCCCTCTTCATCAATAAGCTGAACTCTGGGAACCCGAATTTCCCGGTTGGAGCGCGGCCCCTCCTTGACGGGGGCATCGGCTTTGAAAGGTCTGCGAATGGTCGTATTCTCCTGATCTGTTTCTGGATCACGTCAACAAAAAACAGCTTGTTTGGTACAAGTGGCGGAAATGTCGTTATTGCCGCGGCGAAGTCAATAGCATATCTGCCCGAAAAGATCACCTGTTGCCACGGATTTTGCAAATACGCCGCCGATATTGCAGGAAAATCAGGAGAATTGCATATACATGACCGAACAAGCCATTGAATTTCTGCATATAGGAATGGGCGATGACGCCCGCAACATTGCCTTCCTTCATCGCCGCGCAACATCGCAACAGGACGCGCCCATGCTCGTCTGGTTGGGCGGATACCGTTCCGATATGACGGGCACCAAGGCAATTGAGCTTGACCGCTTCGCCGCGGACAACGGCCTTGGTTGCCTGCGCCTCGATTATTCCGGGCACGGGGCTTCCGGCGGTGATTTCAACAAAGGCACGATCTCGAGATGGCTCGAAGAGGCACTAGCGGTGGTGCGTGCAAAAGCGCCGTCACGGGTCATTCTCGTTGGCTCGTCGATGGGTGGATGGATTGCATTGCGCATGGTCGAGGAGCTTCGCAAGGCGGGCGGCGCACCCTCCGTCGCCGGTCTGGTTCTCATCGCGCCTGCGCCGGATTTCACGCAGGAGCTGATAGAGCCGAGCCTTTCGGATGCGGAAAAAGCCTCTCTCGCAGAACGGGGTTACTTCGAGGAACATTCGGAGTATAGCCCCGAGC
Organism: Agrobacterium salinitolerans; assembly: GCF_027498475.1. Lineage (NCBI taxonomy): Bacteria > Pseudomonadati > Pseudomonadota > Alphaproteobacteria > Hyphomicrobiales > Rhizobiaceae > Agrobacterium > Agrobacterium salinitolerans. Next base: position 564,108 of record NZ_JAPZLN010000001.1, read on the forward strand.
CCAACATCTTCACCCGCGCACTGATGGAAGACGGAAAGCAGAACCGCGTGCTCACGGGCATCATCATCACCGGCTGCCCCGTCCACATCCTGCAGGGCATGCGTGACCCAGACGTTCCCTATCAGCATGCTTTGAAACTCATCGAACATCTTCCTGCCGACGATGTGGTGCTGACGCTGATCCGCGACGGAGACCATCGGCTTTCCCGACCGCAGGATATCGAGCGGATGCTCGCAGCTGTCAAAGCCCTTGCAATATAGGCATTTGCGCAACGCTCTTAACCATATTCAGCGAGTCTTGAGGGCCGCCGTTTGCTAATGATTGACTCGCACCCCCGATCCCTCTTAACTTTTCATTAAGAATTTAAGGGACGGGTTTCATGATGAACGCACCGCTGGCGCGTGCGCTGCTGTTTGCAGTTGCCGCCGGGCTAATGACTGCCGCCTCCGCCACCGCGGAAACCAAGGGAAGCCCTTCCATGGTGACGGGCGGTATTACCTCCCAGCCGATCGGCCATTACGAGTTCTGTCAGAAATATGCCGACGATTGCAACATCCGCAGCAAGGTCACGCCGCCGCCGCGCGTTACCGAATATGGCTGGGGCGTCATTCGCGAGATCAATACGTCCGTCAACACGACCATCGTGGCGATGACCGACCAGGAAATCTACGGCAAGGACGAGGTCTGGGAATATCCGACGACCGCCGGCGACTGCGAAGATTTCGTGCTGCTGAAGCGCAAGAAGCTGATCGAGCGCGGTTTTTCCGTCGCCGATCTGCTGATAACAGTCGTGCGCAAGCCTGACGGCGAAGGCCATGCCGTGCTGACGCTCCGCACCACGGACGGTGATTACATTCTCGACAACCTCACCGACGACGTGAAGCTGTGGACCGACACCAACTACACCTATCTGAAGCGACAGGCGTCCTTCAACACGGGCCGTTGGGTCTCCATCGAGGATGGCCGCGACGTTCTGGTTGGCGCATTGCGCTGACGCTTAAAGTTCCGCGTCTGAGAGATTGGAGCCCGCGGTAGCGGGCTCTTTCTTTTCTCACCCGTTACCGATGATAATACCCGCCGCGAGCACCAGCGAACCACCCAGCACCACCTGAAATACGGCGCGAAGAAACGGCGTTTCCATGAAACGGTTCTGAATGAAGGCGATAGCCCAGAGCTCCACGAAAACAACGATGGCGGCAATCGCCGTTGCTGTCCAGAAATGCGGAATGAGATAGGGTAGCGCGTGGCCGAGACCGCCAACGGCCGTCATGATACCCGAGGCCAGGCCGCGCTTCAGCGGTGATCCACGGCCGGAAAGCTTGCCATCGTCGTGGGCGGCCTCTGTGAAGCCCATGGAGATACCCGCACCGACGGAGGCGGAAAGACCGATGAGAAAGGTCTGCCAGGTATCCTGCGTTGCAAAGGCGGCCGCAAAGATCGGCGCGAGCGTCGAAACGGAACCATCCATCAATCCCGCGAGACCGGGCTGCACATAGGTCAGAAGAAATTGCCGCCTTGCGGTTTCCGCCTCTTCGGTCTTGCCATCCTCATCGAGATGTTTCTCTTCCAGCATCTGCGCGATGTCTTCATGCCCCCGCTCCGCCTCGGCCAGATCGCCGAGGAGCTTGCGCGTCGAGGCATCGCTGGTGCGTTTGACGGCCTCATCGTAAAAACGGATTGCCTGGGCTTCCATCAATTCGGCCTGGCCGCGGATTTTTTCCAGCGACAGATTCTTCACCAGCCAGTCCGGGGTGCGCTCATAAAAACCACGTACATGTTCGCGACGGATGAGCGGGATCGTCTCTCCGAAACGGCGGCGATGCATGTCGATCAGCACGTTTCGATGCTGCTGCTCAACCTCGGCCATATCATCGAAGACTTTCGCCGATTGCGGATATTGCACACGCAGATGATCGGCATAGGAACGATAGATGCGGGAATCGTCTTCTTCAGACGAAATTGCGAGCGCTAGGATTTCCTGTTCGCCAAGGGAAGAAAAGGGACGTTTGGACAGGGAGAAAAGACTACGAAACATGGCTGAAACCTTTTTTAGAATAATTCTAAATACATCTCCGCCGCGACAGGATCAAGTCATTTTAGAATAATTCTAACAAGGCAAAGGGTCGCATTGCGGGTCGCATCGCAGCAGGGTAAATTCGCCCAAAAAGGAAACACCATGCAGGACGACATTGCGGCCAGAGCCACCCACAGCGCGGAAATTCAGGACAGGGCGGAAAAAGCCATGGCTGCGATCGGCGTGGATGCCGGATTTATCGATGTGTTGGTGGAAACATTTTACGGACGCGTTCTCGCCCATCCCACGCTCGGCCCGGTTTTTGATGCACGGCTTGACGGGCGCTGGCCGGAACATATGACAAGGATGAAACAGTTCTGGGCGGCAGTGGCCTTCAAGAACGGCGGTTACGGCGGCAAGCCCGTGCAGGCGCATCTCGGCGTAAAGGGCATGTCGGCGGAGCTTTTCCCGCAATGGCTTGCGCTTTTTTCAACCACGCTCGACGATATCGCGCCGAGCAGACAGGCCCATGACTGGTTCATGGAAACGGCCGAACGCATCGCCAGAAGCCTGACACTTTCGCTGTTTTACAATCCCGCACTGGACGACCCGGCGTTGATGCGCAGCAAATGATACGGAGAGACGTGAAGAAGCAACATTCGCCAAGCATTACCGATGATCACGCAAGTTTCGAACATTCCCTCTTGATGACCGCAAGGATAAATGATTAGTAGCCGGCGGGAGGCGTACCGTACGGTTCGCCCGTCATATGCAGACATAGCAGGGCTTATCGACATGGATCGCAGATCATTTATCCGCAAGGCGGGCGCTCTTAGCGCCGGTGTTACAGCAACGGCGCTTGCCGCTCCGGCCATTGCACAGGAAAATCCCAAGATCACCTGGCGCATGACATCGTCCTTCACCAAGGGCCTCGACATTCTTTTCGGGGCCGGCCAGATCGTCGCCGACCATGTCAAGGAAGCCTCCGGCGGCAACTTCGTCATTCAGCACTTTGCCGGCGGTGAAATCGTGCCAGCGTTGCAGGCGGCGGACGCGGTGACGGCCGGAACCGTCGAAATGGCGCATACCTGCGCCTATTATTACGTCGGCAAGGACCCGACCTTCGCACTCGGCACCTCGGTTCCCTTCGGCCTCAACGCGCGCCAGACAAATGCCTGGTTCAATCAGGCCGGCGGCAATGAGCTGCTCAATGAATTCCTTGCCCAGCACAATATCTATTCGATCCTTCTCGGCAATACCGGCGCCCAGATGGGCGGCTGGTTCCGCAAGGAAATCAACACGATCGATGACCTCAAGGGTCTGAAGATGCGCATTGCCGGCCTCACCGGCCAGGTGATGCAGAAGGTTGGCGTGACACCGCAGCAGATCGCCGGCGGCGACGTTTATGCCGCGCTGGAAAAAGGCACGATCGACGCTACCGAATTTGTCGGCCCCTATGACGACCAGAAGCTCGGCTTCTACAAGGTCGCAAAATACTACTACTATCCGGCATGGTGGGAAGGCGGCCCGGCCGTTCATGCCTTCGTGAACCTGCAGAAGTTCAATGAACTGCCCGAGAACTACAAGCGCATTCTGAAGGATGCCTGCGCCGCCGGCAGCGCCAGCATGCTGGAACGTTACGATGCGCGCAATCCGCAAGCCCTGAAGGAACTCGTGGCGCAGGGCGCTATCTTGCGCCCGTTCAGCCAGGAAATCCTCGATGTCTGCCATAAGGCGGCGCAGGAAACCTACGCGGATATTTCGGCCAAGAACGAGAGCTTCAAGAAAATCTACGAGAGCCAGCAGGCCTTCAAGAAGGACGCTTATCTCTGGGCGCAGATCGCTGAATATACCTACGACACCTACATGATGATCCAGCAGCGTAACGGCACGCTCTGATTCCCATCATTTCCCGACGATCTTCAAACGGTCATCCGGCATCTGCCGGGTGGCCGTTTTGTTTGGCGAGACCAGCTTCCATACCTGCCGTTCACGCCAGTCCACCGGGCTCATGCCGGTGACGCGGCGGAATTCCCGGTTGAAGTTGGACTTGGTCTGGAAACCCGAGGAAAACATGATCGCCGTTACCGATTGCTCCGTCTCTTCCAGCAGCCGGCACGCTTCGCGGATACGAAGTTGGTTGACATATTGCGAGACATTGATGCCGAGGGAACGATTGATGGCCCCGGAAATCTGCCGGCTTGGCAGGCCGAGGCGTCTGGCCAGCCGCGTCAGATTGAGGTTCTCGTCACGGTAAAGCGCCTGTGTTGTCATCAGTTGGTCGAGGCTTGCCACAATGTCTCGATCCTGTTTCGATGGTTCCACCGAAAGCGGCGATTCCTCAGCAAGCTCTATAGCCGCTTGCGGTGCTTTGCTTTTTCCAGCCATAGCGGCCATCAGACCGATCAACAACAGCCCGAAAAGATTGGCATTGCTGACGAGTGCGGCGACATTCTCTCCGTGCGCCCCTTCAAAATCGAGAAACACCAGAAGGTCGAACAGTGCCGAAACGCAAAGGGCAATGGCAGCAATGATGAGCGCCCCATGCGCCGAACTGACGCTGGCGAATTGCGCCTCGTCCAGCCCATCCGGCCCCCTTCCTCCAAGAAGAAGCAGTGCGGCGGCATGGCCGACAAAGATGAGGATCAAGGCAAGATCGATCGCCACCGGCAGGGCGAACTCGAGAACGATGATCAACAGAGGCGAGAGCACAAGACCTGCCAGCATCGTCCTTCTGCTGTCTGCCCCGACCCTCATCAAGCCGCGAAAGGCGATATAGACAAGTGGTGGCAGGCAGGCGGCGAGAACCGGCAGGACATAACGCACGGCATTGACGCCATACCCCCAGCGCAGGCCGACAAGAACCGATTGCGCCGCACAAAGCGCGATCAGGGCCAGAAAGGCGCGGTTCGTCCGCACATCGTCTCCGCTTCGGAAAAAGACGATGAACATGACGACCAGCAGAAGCGCCACGACGAATGGCAGGGGAATGAAAAGCACGAAAGAATATCCCGGATCGACGATCTATTGCCCTGTCATGGACCAAATCGCGTTTCGGTACGACCTCAAACGTGATCAAGGACGCATTTATACGTCCAAAAGAGAGAACGGGAGCATCCACCTTGTCAAACGGAGAAGCTCTCATGACACTGAAAAACACCCTCGTCGCACTTCTGGTATGCGCGGCGTTTTCCTCGCAGGCATTGGCTGCTGATGACGTTGGACTTCTGAACGTCCCGGTGTCCTCCAAGGCGCGCAACACGGACCTTGATGTGACAATTTGGTATCCGGCCAAAAGCGGGACCGGCACGCCCGCTCTTTCTGGCGATAACCGCATATTTCAGGGGATGGCAGTGCGGAAGGACGCGTCCATCAAGGACGGACATTTCCCACTCGTGCTGATCTCCCATGGTTCCGGCTCGCGCGCGGAGGCCATGGCGTGGATTGCGGCGAAGCTCGCTAGCGAAGGCTTCATCGTTGCTGGAACCAACCATCCCGGCACGACCAGCGGCTATTCCACACCTGCGGACACGCCGAAAATCTGGGAACGGACAGACGATCTTTCCTCGATTCTCACGGCGCTGACGACGCAAGGCAAATGGTCGAGCGTCATTGATGCGCAGAGGATCGGCGTCCTTGGGTTTTCGCTGGGCGGCAGCGCGGCAATGGAGATTTCGGGCGCACGCGCCGATCTCAACGCGTATAGGCGCTACTGCGAGGATTATGCGGCGATGATGGATTGCCAATGGTTCGCCGGCGGCCGGGGTTATGTCAATAACGAGCCGGTCAGCGTGCCGAAGCTCGACTTCAGAACCATCGATAAGACGCAGTTCGAGCAGCAGAACCGCGATCCCCGCATCCGTTCCGCAGTGCTCGTCGATCCCGGCCTGGCGCTCGCCTTCCAGCTGGAGGGCCTGAAACAAATCGATATTCCACTGACCTTCATTAATCTCGGCGGCAAAGGGAAAATACCGCCGGCTGTGCTGGCTGACAAACTCGCAGCCGAGGTGCCCGGTTCAACCTATCAGCAGGTGGATGAGGCAAACCATTTCAGCTTTCTGCCCCTTTGCAAGCCGGAAGCCGATGCGTTTCTCAAATCCGTCGGTGAGCGCGATCCGATCTGCGAACCGGCCGGGGCGCGCGACCGTGCAGATATTCATGCTGAACTGGAAAAGATGATTGTTGCCGCCTTCAACCGCACGCTGAAGCCAGGGCAATAGGCAGCCTAAACGCTCTGGCCGATCCGCTTGTAAAAAAGGGTCGTGCCGCAATAACGCCCATCGGGAAACAGGGCGTAGTCAGGAATGACGCCGACCCGCTCCCACCCGAGACGGGGATAGATCGCCTCCGCATCGCTGCCCGTGGCCGTATCCAGCACCAGAAGGGTGCGGCCACGCTTCGCCGCCTCTTCTTCCACCTTCTGCATGAGTTCGCGGGCAAGTCCGAGACCGCGCGCCGAGGGATGCACGAGAAGCTTCATCAGATCGCCGCGATGCGGCTGGTTGGGTTTGGAAGCGAGGCCCACCTGTACGGTGCCCACCACCATGCCATCCACTTCCGCCACCACATGAATTGTGCCGCCTAGTCCCACGGCAGCTGCCACATCCCGCCAAAATGACTCGGCGTCCCGTGGGGAAAAGGGCAACATGAAACCAACGGATGCGCCGCCGTTCACGCAGGTGGAGAGGACTTCGCAGAGTTCCGGCAGGACGTCGAGCGTCTCTTGCCCGTTCAACACGCGGATTGTGGCCATAAAAACTCCTGTCAGGAAAAATCAGCGCTGTCTTTGATCCAGCACGACGGCATAACGGGCGGGTTTTTCGGAAGGATTGTGAAAGACATGCCCTTCTCCAACCGGCATGAAAAGGCAATCTCCGGGTTCCATCAGATGCACGACACCGCCGCTCGTCATCTCCAGAACGCCTTCGAAGAGCCAGACATATTGCGTCATGCCCCGGCTTGCCGCATGCGGCGGAAAACCGACACGCGTGCCTGCTGGAAATTCGACTTCAACGATATCAACGTCAGACCCCATACGTGGCGGGGAGATGGCGCGGCGTACATAGCCCGTCTCCGGATCTTTCCAGAGCTGCTGATCGCGCTTTCTCACCAGGGGGGAAACAACCTCTTCGTCTTCGGCGAAGAAACCGGAGAGCGACAGGCCAAGTGCTGCGCAGATGCGGGCGAGCAGCGACGCCGTGGGGCTCGCCTCTCCACGTTCGATACGGGAAATCATGGCTCGGCTGACGCCGGATTCGGACGCTAGCCTGTCCAGCGTCAGGCCGTTTTCAGCCCGCAACGTTTTGATCCGCTCGCCGATCGAGCGGTCGAGAATATGATCTTCGTTTTCCATCATATGAGAATTGCATTCTCATATGATGGAGTCAATATCCATGATAGTGGAAATTGTGACCGTCTTCGCCGCCGGTTGCTCCGCGACAAATAGACGTGTCAAGCGCCGACCTGGGCAATCCAATCGTTGAGGTTATAGTAGTTCGTTACTCGGCTAACTTTTCCGTCCTTCAGGTCGAAAAAGGCACCGGCTGGCAGGACGTATTTTTGGCCATTAGCCTCGGGCAACCCTTCGTCGGTCTTGAGATATTGGCCGTTCACGACGAATTCGGCGGATGCGCGTTTGCCGTCATCGCTCGCCATGATCACCATATCGGTGAGGTTTTCCCTATAGCAGCGGTTCATGTGGTCCATGAAGGAGGCAAAGGCGGCCTTGCCGGTCTGGCGCTCGCCCTGATTGATGTCATGCACCACTTCATCGTGAAGCAGCGCCAGGAAGGCATCCATGTCCTGACGGTTGAAGGCATCGTAGTAGGCGCGGATGGTCTCGGCAGCGGTCATCGTCTTCTCCGTTCATGCTTGCGCGGGTGTTCCATGACGGTATAACCAGTGCAACCGAGAGTGAAAATGCCCATGACCGTCGAAATCAAGTCTCTTTCCGGCATCGACGCCGCGCATCATTTCGATGACCTCGCGCGCCTGCGGATCACCGTCTTCCGTGCCTTCCCCTATCTCTATGACGGCTCGCTGGACTATGAGCGAAAATATCTCGCGACCTATGCCGATACGGACGGCGCGGTCTTCGTGCTGGCGCTCGATGACGGCAATGTGGTCGGCATGTCGACCGGCATGCCGATGGCGGCAGAGACCGAAGAGGTGAAGGCGCCCTTCGTCAAGGCGGGTTACGATCCGGACCGGATATTTTACTTCGGTGAAAGCGTGCTGCTGCCCGGCTATCGTGGTCACGGGATAGGAGTGCGCTTCTTCGGGGAGCGGGAGGCGCATGCAAAGAGGCTCGGCTTTGATCGCTGCACCTTCTGTGCGGTCGAGCGGCCCGCCGACCATCCGCGTCGCCCAGCGGATTACGTGCCGCTCAATGCCTTCTGGGAAAAGCGCGGCTATCGCCATCACCCAGAATTGCGCACCAGCTTCACATGGCAGGACCTCGACGAGGGCAGCGAAAGCGCAAAACCGCTGTCCTTCTGGATGAAGAACATTGCCGGAGACGGAAACGAATGACCCGGTTAGCCGCCAGCCAATATGCCATCGAACTGATCGAAACATGGGAGGCCTATGCCGCGCATCTTTCCGCCATCGTCCGCGAGGCCAAGGGTAAGCGCGCGGAACTGCTGCTGCTGCCGGAATATTCGGCGATGGCGCTGACCGGGCAATTGTCACCCGATGCGCGCTCCGATCTGCACCGTTCCATCGAAGACATACAGCCGCTCATCCCCTCCTGGGTGGAGCTTTGCGAAGAGCTGGCGCGGCAACATCAAATCCTCTTCCAGCCGGGCAGCGCCCCCGTGAAGGATCCGGACGGCAAGTTCCGCAACCGCGCATGGCTGTTTGGCCCGGATGGCCTGATCGGATATCAGGACAAGCAGATCATGACCCGCTTCGAGCGGGAGCAATGGAACATTCATGCCGGCGTGGAGGGCCTGAAAGCCTTCGAGACCCCGATCGGCAGGCTCGGCATCCTTATCTGTTACGACAATGAGTTTCCGATGCTGGGCCGCAGGCTGGCGGAGCTCGGCGTCGAACTTGTTCTCGCCCCCAGCTGCACCGACACGCTGGCGGGCGCCTACCGGGTTCGCATCGGCGCGCAGGCACGGGCGCTGGAAAATCAATATGCCATCCTCTCCTCCCCTACTGCGGGCGAGGCCCCATGGTCTCCCGCCGTCGATGAAAATTGCGGCCGCGCCGCCCTTTATGTGCCGTCAGACTATGGCATGCCGGCATCCGGCATCATTGCGGAAAGCGAGTACGATGCGGTCACACAAAGCACGTTGCTGATCGCAGATATCGATCTTGCCGCCGTTGCAAGGCTGCGCACCGAAGGACAGGTGGCCACCCGGCGTGACTGGCCGGAGCAATTTGCGATCTGAAAGCCCATTTTAAAGGGCTTTTAACCAAATTCCCGCTTTGCGGCATGACAAGCCCCTGCTATAGCGCGGGACATGAGCACAAATTCGACCCGCACGCCCCTGGACCATATCCGCAACTTCTCGATCGTTGCCCACATCGATCATGGCAAATCGACGCTGGCCGACCGGTTGATCCAGTCGACGGGCGGCCTTGCCGAACGCGACATGTCGGAACAGGTTCTCGATTCGATGGATATCGAGCGCGAGCGCGGCATCACCATCAAGGCACAGACCGTGCGCCTGCATTACAAGGCGAATGATGGCGAAACCTATGTGCTGAACCTCATCGACACGCCCGGCCACGTCGATTTTGCCTACGAAGTGTCCCGCTCGCTCTCGGCCTGCGAAGGCTCGCTGCTGGTGGTCGATGCGTCGCAGGGCGTGGAAGCCCAGACGCTCGCCAACGTCTATCAGGCGATCGACAATAATCACGAACTGGTCACGGTGCTCAACAAGATCGACCTGCCGGCGGCCGAACCCGACCGTATCAAGGAGCAGATCGAGGAAGTGATCGGCATCGATGCTTCCGACGCCGTGATGATTTCAGCCAAGACCGGCCTTGGCATTCCCGATGTTCTGGAAGCCATCGTCCACCGCCTGCCGCCGCCGAAGAGCGATGTCGGCGAAAACGGGCCGCTGAAGGCACTGCTGGTGGACAGCTGGTACGACACCTATCTCGGCGTCATGGTTCTGGTGCGTGTCATCGATGGCGTGCTGAGCAAGGGCCAGCAGATCCGCATGATGGGCTCCGGCGCGAAATACGGCATTGAGCGCGTCGGTGTGCTGACCCCGAAGATGGTCACTGTCGATAGCCTCGGCCCCGGCGAGATCGGCTTTATTACCGCGTCGATCAAGGAAGTGGCCGATACGCGCGTCGGCGATACCATCACCGACGACAAGCGCCCGACAGCGCAGGCCCTGCCCGGCTTCAAGCCCGCGCAGCCCGTGGTGTTCTGCGGTCTCTTCCCGGTCGATGCAGCCGACTTCGAGGATTTGCGCGCGGCAGTGGGCAAGCTCCGCCTCAACGACGCCTCCTTCTCCTTCGAAATGGAATCGTCGGCCGCTCTCGGTTTCGGTTTCCGCTGCGGCTTCCTCGGCCTGCTGCATCTCGAAATCATTCAGGAACGCCTCGAGCGCGAGTTCAATCTCGATCTCGTCGCCACCGCCCCTTCGGTTGTCTATGAAATGACGCTGACCGATGGCACGGAAAAGGAACTGCACAACCCGGCCGACATGCCCGACGTTGTGAAGATCAAGGAAATCCGCGAGCCGTGGATCAAGGCGACGATCATGACGCCGGACGAATATCTCGGCGGCATCCTGAAACTCTGTCAGGACCGGCGCGGCCTGCAGACGGAGCTGACCTATGTCGGCAACCGTGCAATGATCACCTATGAACTGCCGCTCAACGAAGTGGTGTTCGATTTCTACGACCGGCTGAAATCCATCTCCAAGGGTTACGCTTCGTTCGATTACAACATCATCGACTATCGCGCTGGCGATCTCGTCAAGATGTCGATCCTCGTCAATGGCGATCCGGTGGATGCGCTCTCCATGCTGGTGCACCGTTCGGCGGCCGACCGGCGCGGGCGCGGCATGTGCGAAAAGCTGAAGGAACTCATTCCGCCGCACATGTTCCAGATTCCGATCCAGGCGGCCATTGGCGGCAAGGTCATCGCCCGCGAAACCGTGCGCGCGCTGCGCAAGGACGTGACGGCGAAATGCTATGGCGGCGACGCGACGCGCAAACGCAAGCTTCTGGACAAGCAGAAGGAAGGCAAGAAGCGCATGCGCCAGTTCGGCAAGGTGGAAATTCCGCAGGAAGCCTTTATCGCCGCGCTGAAGATGAACGACGAATAAGCGGCAAAATCATATTGCCATCGCTATTGAAGGGAGGCCCATAGCCTCCCTTTTGCGTTTAGGGTCACGCGTGCAACTTGGCACCCTTGGTGATCTTGTCGACGATCTTCCTGTCGGCCCTCAGCGCCATGCCGACCACCTTGGCATCATCAGGAGAAAATTCCGAAAATATCTGGCGGTTGGCGACATCGTGCCCGGTGGCGAACATTTCCTCGATATAAAGCGATGTCGTGACGTCGCGCTCGAGGGATCGCTGGTGGATTTTGCGCAACGCCTCCTGATCCGTAGCCATGACGACAATCGGCTGAATGGACAGGGGATTATAGACGTTGCCCGCCCCGTCGCGGTATGGTTCGCCGATGATCTCTCGTGCCTGGGCGACGATCCCGGACATGAGAAATGCGGTAACGTTCAGTTTTTGCCACACGGCAAGGTCATCGCGAAGGATGACGGCGATCTTGGTATCAAACATGCGAACTCAATCTGGCTGTGGTTACGAAAGAGAAACGATCCTAGCGCCTCGGGGCGTCGGCGATCTTGAACGTTCGTGCAAATTCGAAGGGATCGTGCAGGCGCCCTCCAGCGAAGGCATAGAACGCATCGAAGCGCGCTTTCATGGCAACGCCTATGCGCCGCACCGTCATGATACCTATGCGCTGGGTGTCACGCTTTCCGGCGTCCAGACCTTTTCCTATCGGGGGAAATCGCATTTCAGCATGCCCGGAAAGGTAATCGTGCTGCATCCGGACGAAGTTCACGATGGCGGCGCAGGCACCGATGAAGGGCTGCGCTACCGTATGCTTTATCTTCCGCCCGAAAAAACGACTGAGGCGGGATATAATGCGCTGCCCTTCGCCCAAAATCCCGTCATCGAAGATGAGGAATTCCGGCGATGCCTCATTGAGGCGCTTGGCAATCTGGAAGGCGAGCCGGACAATCTGCTTCTTACCGACTGGCAGTCAAGACTGGCGGACTTGCTCTGGAAACATTCAAACGGAAGCGCCAGAACCATCAAACGGATCGACCGTATCGCCGTTTTACGGTGCCGGGACTATCTGCTGGAGAATAGCGCCGGCACCGTCGGCTCTGAAGAGCTGGAACGGATAAGTGGGCTCGACCGCTTCACGCTCTTTCGGCACTTTCGTTTCCTGTTCGGCACAAGCCCGCACCGCTATCTCATCATGCGCCGACTGCAAAAATGCAAGGACATGATGCGTGCGGGTGCGGGGCTTGCGGAAACGGCATTTGCCTGCGGTTTTGCGGATCAGGCGCATTTTACCCGACACTTCAAAAATGCCTTTGGCATGCCGCCGGGACGCTGGCTCAACCTTGTTTCGAATTGATTACTCCGGAAACAGGATCGACCGGTGAGCCGCAGCACCCGCCATGGCGCCGTCTCCCACCGAAAGGGCGACCGAGCCGGCAGGCCTTGCCACGTCACCGCAGGCGAAAATACCGGGGGCGGTGGTCTGTTTCATCGGGTCTGTCACGATGCTTGATCCCATGGGCCCTTCCTCCACAGCGCAGCCAAGTTTTTCCAGCCAGTTCGAGGCGATACGCAATTTCGGCTGGGTGAAAAGGCCAGCCAATGCGATGCTGCGTCCATCCGCCAGAACGACATCCGCATGCCCCGTAATTTCCCGGATGCGGGTTGTTTCCACCCGCACGCCGCGCTTTGACAACAATGCGTTCTGGTCCGCATCCGGCTCGAAGACACCGTTGGTGAAAAAGGTCGTCTCGCCCCAGTCGGGCAGCATCAATGCGTGGTGAATGGCCAAAGGTGAAGCGGCGATGACGCCGATCTTTCCCTGATTGAGCTCGTAACCATGGCAATAGGGGCAATGGAAGACCGAAGAGCCCCAACGCTCTTTCAGCCCGGCAATTGCAGGCAATTCATCGGCGACGCCCATAGCGAGGATGAGCCGGTCCGCAGTCTCACGACGGCCGCCATCGATCTCGATTACAAAATCGCCGAAGGAGCCTTCGGCATCGGTCACCCTGCCCTCAGCCCAATCTATGGTCGGGTAACGTTCGATCTGGCGGCGCGCCTCGGTGATAATTTCACCCGGCGCCTTGCCATCCTGACCGAGAAAACCGTGGGAATGGCTGGCGAAACGGTTTCTCCGTTCACCTGCGTCCACCACCAGAATGTTTTTTCTGGCGCGTCCAAGCTGCAGGGCGGCTGAGAGGCCGGCATAGCTGCCGCCGATAATGATGACGTCGAATTTCATGATGCACCCATCGTTTCAGGAGGGAGGCGGAAGTGCCCGTTCATTTCACGATACTTATATTGTTACGTGATTTTTCGGAGTCAATAGTCACGCAACTTATATTGTTACGTCACATCGAAAATGATATCGTCGTTGTAAACAAGCGGGTTTGGACAATGAGACACGACACGCGCCTTTCACGGGTGCTGCATATTCTGATCCATATGGAAAATCACAAGGGTGCAGCGACTTCCGAGAGCATCGCAGCGATGCTTCAGACCAATCCGGTGGTGGTGCGCAGGACAATGGCGGGCTTGCGAGAGCATGGTTATGTCTCGTCGGAAAAAGGCCATGGCGGTGGGTGGGTGCTGGCGCGGCCGCTCAGCGAAATCACGCTGCTCGATATTTACCGGGCGCTTGGCGCGCCGGAACTGTTCTCGATCGGGTTGGCTGGCGACAACCCGAACTGCGTTATCGAACAGGCTGTCAATGCAGCACTTTTTGATGCCATGAAAGAAGCGGAAAACATTCTGCTGTCCCGTTTCGGAGGCATTGCCCTTTCGCAGCTGGCGCAAGAGTCCATCAGCCGCTGGTCCAGGGTTTCCAACCTCCCTTCCGCGATGGAACAGCTTTAGGGGGCGGGAAAGGGGCCATCTCGCAAAGAAAAACCGCCTGCCCTGAGGCAGACGGTTTTATTGTATGAGTAGGCTCGTTACGGCTGGGTCTGCGTGCCGCCCGTATTCGGGCTTGCCGGTGCAGTATCGTTCGCAGGCGGTGTTGCCGGAGCGGTCGGAGCCATGGGGGCCGGTGCCTGATCCGTTGCCGCAGGCGGCGTGGTGGAGGATGTCGTGGCCGGATCGGTGGTCGGGCCGCTCATCTGCGACCAGGCGAAAACGCCCACCAATACGACGACGATGATCGCCAACCACGGCACCCAGGACGACGACGTGCGGGCACGCGGTTCATTGCTGATATTCACTTCCGGACGAAGATCGCGGTCCGGACGCGGGTTGTTGGGATCGAATGTCATGGTGTTTCCTCCTCTTCATTCTGCGGAGAAAACGGCGTTCACGAGATTTTGTTCCGATTTGGCCCAGAGCGCTTACGACAGACGAGGCTCAACCGCCTGCTGAAGCGCCTCCGCCAGCACCGTCATGACCTGCGGACCTGCCATTTGCGACACGTTGAAACGCATGAAACCGGACGCGCTCTGCGAGGAACTGAACACATTGCCGGGGGCCAGCACCACCTGCCGCGAAAGGGCGCGGCGCGCCACATCGGCGGCATCAACCCCGTCCGGCAGGCGGCACCACAAAAACATGCCCGCCTGCGGTTCGATCCACGGCACACATCCAACCGACCTGAGACGCGCCGCCACCTCCGGCATCGCCGCTGCAAGACGCTGCCTGAGCGCCTCGACATGTTTGCGGTAGCTGCCATCGGTCAAAAGCGAGAGGATGAGCGCCGCCGAAAAATGCGTTCCGCCAAAAGTGGTGGCGATCTTGAGATCGGTTAGAGGGTCTACCCATGCCATGGGTGCTGCGATGAAACCGCACCGTACGGAGGCCGACAGGGTTTTTGAAAAACTGCCTATCTGGACGACGCGGTTCAGACCGTCAAAGGCAGCCAGCCGGGGCGCTGCCTGGGTTTCGAAATCGGCAAAAATATCATCCTCGATGATGGTCAGCCCCACCTGCTCTGCGAGCATCAGCAGGCGATGGGCGGAAACGGCGGAAAGCCTTGCGCCTGTCGGATTATGAATTGCGGAATTGGTGATATAAAGCCGGGGCTGATGGTCTTTCAGCGCCTGCTCGAAGAGTTCCAGGTCCGGTCCGGTCGGCGTATAGGGAACACCGACGATCTTTACCCTGTGCGCCCGCAAGAGGGCGTGGAAATTGAAATAACACGGGTCGTCGACAACAACCGTATCGCCCGGTTGCAGCAGGAAACGGCACAAAAGATCGATCGCCTGCGTGCCGGAGTCGGTGAGCATGATCTGGTTGAGGCCCGCCTGTACCCCGTGTTCGGCCAACCTGCGCGAGAGAAGCTGGCGCAGCGGCAACAGCCCCATCGGGCCGCCATAATCCGTCAACAGGGCTGCGTCGGCGCGGGTAAGCCCGCGCATGGCTCGCCTCAACGCCTCCTGCGGCATCCACGATGTGGGAAGCCAGCCGCAACCGGGTTTGGCGAGAACGGAACTTTCATCCAGCGCCTGCCGTGAAACCCACAAAGGATCCACAGCCCTGTCCAGCTGCGGTTCGATATCGGCAAGCGACAGGGGCGCAAGCGGACCCGAAACGAAAAAACCGGAGCCGGGGCGCGAGCTTATCGTGCCATCGGCCACCAGCCGATCGTAGGCCTCGACAATGGTGGAGGTGGAAACCTGCATGGTCTTCGCCAGCGCCCTGACCGATGGCAGGCGCGCGCCCGGCACGAGGCTGCGCGAGGCGATGCGTTGCCGCACACTTGCCATCACCTTTTCTATGCGCGTGCCCGCAGCAATCGGTCCGTCCACACTTCCTCCAACTGTACCGCTTGCGATACCATAACAGTTTATTGAAATTGTATATGATTGTCGCTGTTCCCGCCAGCCATTCCGGATCAAGAAAGGCAAAACGCAGGAGTTGACGATGGACAAGACGACGAGCGGCTGGCTGAGCGGCCTGACAGGCGTGGTGATATTCAGCGGTTCGCTGCCCGCGACGCGCATTGCGGTAACGGGTTTCGATCCGGTTTTCCTGACTGTCGCCCGCGCCAGCATTGCCGGCCTGCTGGCGCTGGCGCTGCTGTTTCTGTTCCGGCAAAGGCGCCCGGCGCGCGATGACCTGACATCGCTTTTCATCGTCTCACTGGGTGTTGTGGTGGGCTTCCCGCTACTGACAGCGCTGGCGCTACGGCATGTTACCTCGGCGCATTCCATCGTTTTTGTGGGGCTCTTGCCGCTCGCAACGGCAATCTTCGCGGTGCTGCGCGGCGGAGAACGCCCACGCCCGGTGTTTTGGCTCTTTTCCTGCCTTGGAAGCGCGCTTGTTGCGGGGTTTTCCCTGTCGAATTCGTTGGCCGCCGGTGTCGAGGCCTCGCTTGCCGGCGACCTGCTGATGCTCGGGGCAATCATCGTCTGCGGGCTTGGCTATGCGGAAGGTGCTGCCCTTTCCCGCAAGCTGGGCGGCTGGCAGGTCATTTCCTGGGCGCTGGTTCTTTCCCTGCCGGTCATGCTGCCGCTTGCTTTCTTTACCGGGCCGGAAACGCTTGCCGGCATCGAGCCGCAGGCCTGGGCCGGCCTTGCCTATGTTTCCCTGTTCAGCATGCTGATCGGCTTCATCTTCTGGTATCGCGGACTGGCGCTTGGCGGCATCGCCGCCGTGGGCCAGCTGCAATTGCTTCAGCCCTTCTTCGGGCTGGCACTTGCCGCAACCCTGCTGCATGAGGAGGTGAGCCCGGCCATGATCGCCATTACGCTTGTGGTGGTTCTCTGTGTTGCAGGCGCGCGGAAATTCGCACGCTGACGGCTACCATCGTCAGCTCGAACGATGTCAGCTCGAACGACGCTCCACCCAGCGATGCCACGCGTCCTCGCTGCCGTTGAAGACGTTGAGATCGATGCGGCCATCGACGCCATGCGACAGGCCGGAACCGGAATATTGCCAGAACAGCCACTTGCGGCCGGGATACACCACGGACGGATGCTGGGCAACGGCGCGCAGCCAGAAGGGATAATCCTGGAATTCGCCCTTGAGGTTGTCCTTGTAAAAATCGGGCGCCGTATAAATGATCGGCCGCTGGCCGTAATGGCGCTCGAGCTTGTCCATGAAGACGCGCATCTTTTCCAGAACGCGCTCACGCGAATGGCGCATCTTGCAGCTCGATTCGCCGTTATATTCCACATCAATGACAGGCGGCAGCGCATCTGGATCGCGCGGTACATTACGAATGAACCAGTCCGCCTGTTCGCTGGCGCTACGGCACCAGTAGAAGAAGTGGTAAGCACCGCGGCGAATACCCGCTTCCTTCGCGCGCTGCCAGTTGGTGCGGAACATCGGATCGAGATGATCGCCGCCATCCGTCGCCTTGATGAAGGCGAAATTGGCGCCGCGCGTGCGCAGCTGTGGCCAATTAATATTGGCCTGCCAACGGGATACGTCCACCCCGTGGACCTGAAAATGACGCGGCTGGACCCTGCCGAAATTGATCGGCTTGGCATCGCTGAAGCTGGAGCGGAAAATGCGTGAACGAACCTGCGCGCCGGCGCTCGCCGCCGGCGCCGCAGCCATGGCCAACTGGACCGGACGCTCCATCTGGTTGATCGTGGGGCGCTCCGCCGGCCGCACCATTCCCGCCGCCTGTGACGGAACCGGCAAACGGATTTCAGGTGCATTCTGCGTTAACGACGCCCTGGGGGTGACAGCGGAAAAGGCCTTGGGTTCGTCAGGCACCGGCCCGCCCCATGCCAGAACTTCCTGCCGTGGCTGGGCGGCGATGGCCTGGGTACCGACGCCTGCCTGCGGCACCGGCGCGGATGGCGTGACCGAACTCGTCGTTTCCTTTGAAGGCAAGCCCGCCATCAGGCTTTCCGGCCCGGAACTGGACGTGCAGCCTCCAAGCAGGAAGCAACCGAAGAAGAGTGCTGGCACAGCCGATGAACGCATGAGAACCCGTACGCAAAACAAATCGGGGGCGCTCTGATGCCGCCCGGAGACCTCGAAATACAAATGCTAACGGAAGATTATCAAAAAAGACTGAATCTTATCTTTACGTCGGCACCCGCCAATGCGCCCGTCATTTCTGGCAGGCGAAACGGATCGAATTCTCGCGCGGCGGCGCGGTTCAGGCCGTCATGGCGGTCAGATCGACAGTGTCGGCGCCGGGGGAATTTCTCTTGATCGATTCGATCGCATGGATGGCCGAAGCTTTTGCCTTGTATCCTTCCGACGAGAACATTGTTTCCCCGTTGGATGCCTTGAAGCGGAACCGGTATTCGCCGGCCTTGTCCTGGTAGATTTCAAATTTGTACATGATGTTTGCGTCTCCTTTCGCGCCGTAGTCCATCAGCCGCAACTCTGTTCGGCCTCGATCACTTTCGCAACGGAAAATCGGCGATCTGAATGAGCCGTACCCAGGCTCGAGCGATTTCCAGTCCGGCTGCATCCGCCATTTCTGCGCGCGGGCCACGATGGTCACGATAATTCCCCAGCCAGCCCGGGGACATTCTTTCGACGGAAGCAGGAAACGCCTGGCACCAGCCATCAACCACGGTAGTCGAGGCCTCGAAATGGAATTGCGTGCCATAGACTGCCCGGCCGATGCGAAAGGCCTGATTTCGTGTCGCGCCATTGGTCGCAAGCCGCGTGGCGTCCGGCGGAAGCGTAAATGTATCGCAATGCCACTGAAAAATAGGGAAGGTCTTTTCCAGCCCGGCCAATAGCGGATCGGACACGCCCTCTTCCGTCAGGGAGACATCCTGCCAGCCGAATTCCGGCGGACCTGAGAGAATATTCTCTCCGCCATAGGCGCGCGCCAGCAACTGGCTGCCGAGGCACACACCCAAGACCGCCTTGCCAGCATCGCCAAAGGCTTTCATGAGAAGGGCGAGATCGGCAAGATAGGGATAAAGCGCATCGTCAAGCGCGTTCTGTTCGCCGCCCAGAACGACAAGCGCATCATGGTCGGCGGCATCCCTTGGGAGAGGCTCACCCGCATAGGCGCGGATGACATGGATTTCCGCCGCCGCTTCTTGCAGCGCGACACCGAGCTGCCCATGCGGCGTACCCGCCATATTTTCTATAATTGCGACGCGCATGAAACCTCGTGGAGACGGCATGGATTCAACCGGCCAAAAGTGCCGATCAAATCCAGCTTCACCACGAGAAAAATCGATTTTCAAGAGCCGCAGCAACGTCCTTGTGACAATAGGTGGATTCTGAAGCGATACGCCCTAGAATTCACGCGCCAGCTTGGCGTCTACCGAATGCCGGTTGCCGCCGCGAACGGCGAAGAACAGGAAAATCGCGGCCCACAGAATCGATTTTTCCGCGCCGCCCAGACCTTCCGCCTTTACGATGCCGTGAAAATAAACCGTTACCAGAAGAACGATCATGGCAGCAAAGGACGCAGGCCGTGTAAACAGGCCGATAGCGACCAGAATTCCTCCGAAAAATTCCGTGGCAGCAAGCAGCGGCGACCAGAAGACGCCTGGATAAAAGCCGAGGCTCTCCACCATGCCGACTGCGCCAAAAGGATTGACGATCTTGCCGAACCCATGGGTAACGAGAAGAAGTCCTGCCGTGACGCGCAGGATCGTCTCCACCAGATCATGCGTCGCATTATAAAGCGGTGCGACCGCCGGAACGAAAAGACGCTGACGATTATTCTCGAACTGGGCCATAGGATCTCCACGTTGCAGCCTTCGACAGCTTCTCTGTTCGCAAAGCCGCATGGTAAGAACAAGGGTGCACCCGATAAAAACATGAGTGCTATAGTTGACATTATCGTGAGCATTTTTCCTGCCGGGCAGCGAAGGAGACGTGAGGATGACCGAAACCAAACCCCGCATAACCATCCGCTATTGCACACAATGCAACTGGCTGCTTCGGGCAGGGTGGATGGCGCAGGAAATCCTGCAGACCTTCGCTTCTGATGTCGGCGAAGTCAGCCTCGTTCCCTCAACCGGCGGTCTGTTCGAGATCACCGTTAACGGCACGACCATATGGGAACGCAAACGCGATGGCGGTTTTCCCGGCCCAAAAGAACTCAAACAAAGAATCCGTGACATCATCGACCCGGAACGCGACCTCGGCCATGTGGACAGAACGAAGCACGAAGGCCTCGACACCTGACCCGGCGACATGTTTCAACAAGGCCAACCAAGTTTTTTCCCTTTAAAATCAATGATCATCATAAAAGTTCAAAAAGTCTGTTGACACCGGGCGGCTGCCCTCGTACATCGCTCTCCGTCGCCCAGATGGCGGAATTGGTAGACGCGCCAGCTTCAGGTGCTGGTACTCGCAAGGGTGTGGAGGTTCGAGTCCTCTTCTGGGCACCATTCCATTTTTGATCTTAGCCAGATCAAATACTTAGCCGAAAAATAGCAACATATAGCCGACCGGAAAACGCCGGGAAGCGTGTTGCTTTTTCGCCTTCCCACCGATGGGAAAACCCGAAAGAAGGCCGCTCCCGTGTTACCGGAAGGCTGCCATACTGTCAGAATCTATGATTGATGTTACGGCGTTACGGCTGAGCGTCCTTGTCGCCGCTATTTTGCGAATGCTGTTCGCAATTCGGCGTACAGGACAGAACGGTTCGCTCCGTCTGGCGGAAAACACGCACCGTATTGCCCTCGTCGATGGAGACGAGAATCCGTTCGTCCACGATAGGATTGCCATCGGCATCCAGAAGCACGAGATTGGTCGTGCCAAAACTGCGGCCTGTCAGAACAATCGTGGTGGAATCGGCAACCGTGGCGTCTGCGACCTTGGAATTGCCGACGATAACCTTGCTCACGGGACGATCGAGGCGGAGGACGCGGGCGTGATTCATCGACACGCGTAATGAATCTTCCTGAGCGAAAACAGGCAGCGCCGCTGCTCCAAGAATAGCGGACAAGCCGACCACGATTTTCGCCAGTTTTCCGGATGTCACGCTTTTGGCCCTTGCTCATTATCCGCACAATTTCTTGCGCTAGAGAATGCGTGGTTTTAGTGAATGAAGCGTTAAATGGCTGAAATCCTCTAAGCAGACGATGGCCGTGTGTAACAAGATGATATTTTCATGTCTCTTGACACGCTCCAAAAATGAACATGTGCGCCCCTGTGAAACGACACTTTCAGGGAAGGGATAACCGGACAGGCTCAAAATACATTTGTTTATCAGTAAATATAAAAATACAGAAATTACTTTTCTTGTTTGTTTACCAAGAGAAACTCATCCTGCCGTTTACTTTGAATTAATCGTTTTTTTTAAGCGCTTGGAAATCGCTCGGCTGTAGTTTGAAGGCAACCGAACAACGGAAAACAGTTGTCGGCGTGCTGAACCAAACAAGATTTAGGAGAGACCTCATGACCAAGATTTTCGCTCGTTTCCTCAAGGACGAATCCGGTGCGACCGCCATCGAATACGGCTTGATCGCTGCCCTCATTTCTGTTGCCATTATTGGCGGCGCCAAGACCTTGGGCACCAGCCTCAGCACCCAGTTCACGAACCTCGGCAGCTACATGAACGTGGCGAAAAACCCGTAACTTTAGCTAGCGATTGAATTTGATTGTGTTGCGCCGGCAATCGCTGACGCAACACAATTTTTACTCATAGGTAGATTTAAGAACTATGACGGTTGCGGCGATATTCCTCATTCTTCCTCTTTGTCTCAGCTTCGCCGCGCTGAACGACCTCCTCACCATGACGATCCCGAACAGGATACCGCTCATCCTGTTCTTTTCGTTTATGATCGTCGCGCCCCTTTCAGGCATGGACTGGCAAACTTTTGCCCTCAGTCTCGTCGCTGGCGCTGCAGTTTTTTTCGCCTGTTTTGCACTCTTCGCCGCCAATGTCATGGGCGGGGGGGATGCCAAGCTTTTGACTGCCGCGGCGGTCTGGTATGGCTTTAATACTTACGTCATCGAATTTCTGCTCGCGGTTACCTTTATGGGTGGCGCGTTGACGATAGGCATTCTTCTCTTGCGGACACGCTCCCAGGAAATCATGGCGGCAGGAATTCCGGTACCGGATTCTCTGCTTGTGGCAAAAAAAATCCCTTACGGTATTGGTATAGCAATCGCCGGACTTCTAACCTACGGCGAAACGCCACTGGTTAAGGCCGCCATTGCAAGCCTTTCCTAAATAACCTCTTGCATTAAGCATCTATTAACCACACACTTCAGTACAATATTAACCATAAATATACCAATCGCGCGCCATCCTGACGGGAGCAGAATCTGATTCCTTCAAGGATCGAGCATGAAACCGTCGCGTATTGTCATTCTTTCCGTTGCCCTGGTGGCCGCCGGTCTGGCCGGCCTTGTCGCCATGCAGATTTCCGGCGCAAAACAGGTCATCGAAAAAGCGGAAACGATCATCCAGAAAGAACCGACGGTCAACGTTCTCGTCTCTTCGGTCAACCTGCCCGTCGGCAGCCGCCTGAACGACAGCTCCGTGCGCTGGACACCCTGGCCACAGGGCAATGTGGTCGACAGTTTCATCACGGAAGCGAAAAGGCCTGACGCCATCACCGAACTCGCGGGCGCTGTCGTCCGGCTGCCTCTCTTCGAAGGCGAACCGATCCGGCCGGAAAAAGTGGTCGATTCCAGCACGCGCATCATGTCCTCCCTTCTGCCGGCCGGAAAACGCGCCGTCGCCACCGAGATTTCCGTCTCGACAGGTGCAGGCGGTTTCGTGCTGCCGAACGACCGGGTCGATGTGATCATGGTCCGCAAGGGCGAAAACAATAACTTTCTGACCGAAAATGTTTTGAACAATGTTCGTGTCCTGGCGATCGATCAGCAGATCAAGGAAGGCGAGGACGGAACGTCGGCGGTTGTCGGCGCAACCGCTACACTCGAACTGACCCCTGAACAGGCGAAGATCATCACAGTGGCGCAACAGATGGCGGATCGTCTCACGCTCGCCTTGCGCTCCGTCGCCGATGCACAGGAAAACGATACGCTTTCGGCCGGCCATCTTCTCAGCGGAAGCTCCGGGCAGCCGGAAATTCAGGTAATCAAATCCGGCTCGATCGTGAAGAGCGGTCAAGGAGCTTCACAATGACCGGGGGGCTCATGACAAACCGTCTCAAACAACACCTGCGTTCATCGATGGCGGGTGGGCTCGCATTCTGCCTTGCCTTTTCAGGCATCCCCGGCCAGCACTCCCCCAAATTTCTGCGTTTCAGCGAAGCAGAGGCGCAAAGCGCAAGCGTCGTGCGGATCACCGAAAGCGGTGCTGGCACTCGCAAACGCTTGAAACTGGGTTTAAACAAGGCCCTGGTTATCGACCTGCCTGAAGATGCTCACGATATCCTTGTTGCCGATCCGAGCCTTGCCGATGCCGTGACCCGCACGTCCAGACGAATCTATCTCTTCGGTAAAACGGTCGGTCAGACCAATATTTTCATTTTCGGTGACGGCGGCAGGGAAATCGTCAGCCTCGATCTGGAGGTGGAGCGCGATATTTCCGGGCTTGAGGCCAATATTCGCCGCTTCATTCCCGAGTCTGACATCAAGGTGGAAATCGTTTCGGACAATATCGTTCTGACGGGATCGGTGCGCACACCGCAGGACTCCGCACGCGCCGTGCAACTGGCGGACGCCTTTCTAAAGGGCGGTGAGGCCACCACACGCAACATATCGCTGACGGGCGGCGACAATGGTGGCGATGCGGCGATTTTTGCCGAGCGCCGGCAAGTATCGCAAATCGTCAATATGTTGACGATTGAGGGTGAAGATCAGGTGACGCTGAAGGTCACCGTTGCCGAAGTCAGCAGACAGGTTCTGAAGCAACTCGGCTTCAGTGGCAGCGCGTTCGACGGCACAAACGGCATTACATTCCAGAACCCATCGAACTTGGGGAATGCCGCTGGCTTGACAAATAGTCTTGGCGGCGTCCTTCCGCTCGCTTCGAAATCGATCGGCGGAATGGTCTTGAGCACATATATCAATGCCATGGAGCAGGCTGGCGTCATGCGCACGCTTGCAGAACCCAGCCTTACAGCCATTTCCGGAGAGCAGGCAAAGTTCTACGTGGGCGGAGAGTTCCGTCTCGCTGGCGTGCAAGAAGTTGATGTTGACAAAGACACCGGGCGTCCAACGGTGACTCGGGAAACAAGTAGTGTCGACTACGGGATTGAACTTAATTTCAAACCAGTGGTGCTTTCTCCCGGGCGCATCAGTCTAAAAATAGAGACGAATGTGTCGGAACCGACTTATGAAGGCAATGCCGTCACCGGCAATAGCACGCGCGGCATTCCAGGCAGCACCTATATGTCGATCCGGAAGCGCGAGGCGTCCACGAGCGTCGAGCTACCATCCGGTGGCTCGATCGTCATCGCCGGCCTCGTTCAAGATAACATCCGTCAGGCGATGTCCGGGCTACCTGGAATGTCTAAAATTCCTATCTTCGGTACGCTTTTCCGCAGCAAGGACTTCCTGCGCAACGAAACGGAACTGGTCATCATCGCGACGCCCTATCTGGTACGGCCCGTCGCGCGCAACCAGATCGCCCGGCCGGATGACAACTTCAACCCGGAAAACGATGCCGCCATGTATTTCATGAACCGCGTCAACAAGGTCTATGGCCGCAAGGACCAGGTCCAGGCGGCGCCATACCAAGGCTCCGTGGGGTTCATCTACAAATGACGACGAGTTCCGCCAATTCCCAACCCGATCTCGCAGCAAGTCCGGACCGCGCAGGTGACATCATGCACGCAAACACTCACCGCCCTTTCGCAAAACAGATCGGCCTTGCGGCTGTCGTCGCTGTTGTCGCGGGGTTGCTACAGGGCTGCGCCCGTGACCCCATGACGACCAACGCGATCCCCGATGACTATCGCACCCGCCACCCGATTACGCTGTCCGAAGCCGAGCACTCGCTCGACATACCCGTTTCTGCCGGCGATAGCCGCTTGACCACTGCGATGGCAGACAATGTTCGTGGCTTTGCCCAGAATTATGCATCCATGTCGACGGGCATAGTCAATATTCAAATACCTTCCGGCTCCGCCAACTCCGCGGCGGCATCACGAATGGCAAAACAGATTCGCTCAGCGCTTTCGGGTGCGGGTGTGGCGCCAGGAAAAATCATGCAGACGAACTATGCCGCCTCCCCGAATGGCGACGCCGCGCCCATCCGCCTGAGCTATGTTGCGGTTACCGCCATGACTGGCCAGTGCGGCCAATGGCCCGAGGACCTCTCGGATAATACCTTCGCCAACAAGAACTGGTACAATTTCGGATGCGCGTCCCAGAGCAATCTCGCAGCGCAGATCGCCAATCCCATGGATCTCGTCGGCCCGCGCGGCATGAGCCCGATTGATGCCGAACGCCGGGCGGTGGTCATCGATACCTATCGCAGCGGTACTTCGACGGCACCGACAAACTGATGCAGATCCACGATTTCTCACGGCAGGAAAGACGATGAGCGCTGTAGAATACGATATCAAGCCAAGCGGCGGCACAGAAGCCGAACCGCCCGTGCGCGCTTCGGATATGGACCACCTGCGGCCCCTGCCCCGCATTTCCGTTCACGCTTTCTGCGTCAGCGACAATATGCAAGGTGTCATGGACGCATTGTCCAGCGACCGGCGCATGAGCAAGGTAACCCTGCGGGTGACCAAAGGTGACATCAATGCGGCAGCCACGATGTTTTCCACGTCACCCACACCCAATCTCATCATTCTCGAAACAGCAAGCTCACCCGCCTCACTGCTGGACGATCTCGCGCCTTTGGCGGAGGTTTGCGATCCCTCCACGCGTGTCATCATCGTCGGCCGGCACAATGACATAACGCTCTATCGCGATCTCATCCGCAACGGCATCTCCGAATATCTCGTCGCTCCAATCAATATGGCCGATCTCCTGGGTTCGATCGCCGCGATCTTCGTCGATCCGGAAGCGGAGCCGCTTGGCCGTAACATCGCCTTCATTGGCGCCAAGGGCGGTGTGGGCTCGTCCACCATCGCGCACAATTGCGCCTTTGGTATTTCCAGTCTTTTTTCCACGGAAACCATTCTGGCTGATATGGACCTTGCCTACGGAACGGCGAATATCGATTTCGATCAGGACCCTGCCCAAGGCATGGCTGAAGCGGTCTTTTCGCCGGAGCGGCTGGACGAGGTTTTTCTCGACCGTCTCTTGACGAAATGTTCCGATCATCTGTCGCTTCTGGCAGCGCCGTCTCTTCTCGACCGCACCTACGATCTCGATCGTCAAGCCTTTCTGCCGATCCTCGAGGTTTTGCAGCGCAGCGCCCCGGTTGCGGTTCTCGATCTTCCCCACCAATGGTGCGACTGGACGCGGGCAGTCCTTGCGGAAGCCGATGAGGTGGTCATAACGGCCGTTCCCGATCTCGCAAACCTGCGCAATACGAAAAATCTCTTCGACGCGCTGATAAAGCTGAGACCCAACGATAAATTGCCGCATCTCGTTCTCAATCAGGTCGGCATGCCCAAACGTCCGGAAATCGCGCCGGCGGATTTCCTTGAGCCGCTTGAAATCGAACCGATCGCGATCATCCCGTTCGACGCATCATTATTCGGAAATGCCGCCAATAGCGGCCGAATGATCAGCGAGATGGATGAAAAATCGCAAATAGCGGAAACCTTCTCGCAAATCGCCCACACCATCACAGGCCGCTCCGTGCTGCGCAAAAGCAGGCGCGGCGGTCTCGAAAAACTGAAGAATATTCTCAAGCGCAAGTAGGTCTTTTGCCTGCGCCCTTAGACGGAAACGCCGATGTTCGGAAAACGCGGGCCTGAGGGCCCAGCCAGAAGCACGAAGCCGGAACCTGTTGCACCTGTACATATGCAGGCGGTGACGGCGCCTGAACCTCGTTCTGCTGCGATTGACACTCTTGAACCCGGCCAATCGCCGGCAATGCGTCAGGCGACCGCAAGCGTACCGCCGGCACAGAAAAAACGCGCCCGCACGGAAGATTACTACAATACCAAGAGCCAGGTATTTTCCGCACTTATCGATACGATCGACCTTTCGCAACTCGCCAAGCTCGACGCGGAGAGCGCACGCGAGGAAATTCGCGATATCGTCAACGATATTATCACGATCAAGAATTTCGCCATGTCGATCGCCGAGCAGGAAGAGCTGCTCGAAGATATCTGCAATGACGTTCTTGGTTACGGGCCGCTGGAGCCTCTCCTCGCTCGCGATGATATCGCCGATATCATGGTCAACGGTTCCGGCCAGACCTTCATCGAAGTCGGCGGTAAAACCATCGAATCCGATATTCGTTTTCGTGACAATGCGCAGTTGCTTTCCATCTGCCAGCGCATCGTCAGCCAGGTCGGCCGACGGGTGGATGAGTCGAGCCCGATATGCGACGCGCGCCTACCGGACGGATCGCGTGTCAACGTCATCGCGCCGCCGCTCGCCATCGACGGTCCGGCGTTGACGATCCGAAAATTCAAGAAGGACAAGCTGACACTCGACCAGCTGGTGCGTTTCGGAGCGATTACGCCGGAAGGCGCGACATTGCTCAAAATTATCGGTCGCGTCCGCTGTAATGTCGTCATTTCGGGCGGCACCGGCTCGGGCAAGACCACGCTTCTCAATTGCCTGACGAGCTTCATCGACAGGGATGAACGTGTCATCACCTGCGAAGACACCGCCGAACTGCAGCTGCAGCAACCGCATGTGGTGAGGCTCGAAACACGTCCGCCGAATATCGAAGGAGAAGGCGAGATCACCATGCGCGATCTCGTCAAGAACTGCCTTCGCATGCGGCCCGAACGCATCATCGTCGGCGAAGTGCGCGGACCGGAAGTTTTCGACCTTCTCCAGGCCATGAACACCGGTCACGACGGTTCGATGGGAACGCTGCACGCCAATACGCCGCGCGAATGCCTCAGCCGTATCGAATCGATGATCGCCATGGGCGGCTTCACCCTGCCGGCCAAGACCGTGCGTGAAATCATCTCAGGCTCGATCAATGTCGTCATTCAGGCGGCGCGTCTGCGCGACGGCTCGCGCCGGATAACGCAGATCACGGAAGTGATCGGCATGGAAGGCGATGTCATCGTCACCCAGGATCTGATGCGATACGAGATCGAAGGCGAGGATGCGCAGGGCAGGCTGATCGGCAGACACGTATCGACCGGTATCAGCAAGCCCAACTTCTGGGATCGTGCACGCTATTACGGCGAAGAAAAACGCCTGGCGGCCGCGCTCGATGAGATGGAAAAGACATCCTAAGGGAAAGCGACTGCCATGGACCCGACAATAGTGTTACTGGCCGTACTCGTCGCCATCTCGGCAGGAGCACTCGCTTATGCGTTTCTTTTCCAGCAGATAGAGGTCGAAAAAAAGACCACCAGTCGTTTCAAGCGGGTGCGGGCCGCAGAGACGGATCACGCAAATATCAAAGCTGCGCGCGATCGGGTTCAGGAGCTCAGCAAGCGCCGCAAGTCCATGCAGGACAGCCTGCGGGACATGGAGAAGAAACAAAATGAAAAGGCGAAAAAAACAAAGAATGTCAGCCTGCGCGATAAACTGATGCAGGCTGGGCTGGTAATTTCCGTTCGGCAGTTCCACCTTCTGAGCCTTGGCGCGGCAGCTTGCGCCGCTTTTATTGCACTTATCTACGGTCTGTCGTTAATGACAGTTCTCTTCGTCGCCGCTGTTGCGGCCTTGGGATTGCCACGCTGGGTATTGGCTTTTCTCCTCAAGCGACGGCAGAAAAAATTCCTCGAGGAATTCCCCAATGCGCTTGATGTCATGTGCCGCTCGATCAAGTCGGGTTTGCCGTTGAACGACGCGGTACGCCTGATCGCGTCAGATGGTCAGGAGCCGGTAAAGACAGAGTTTCAGCGAGTTGTCGATGCGCAGCAGGTTGGCATCGGGATTCCCCAAGGGATAGAGCGTATGATGCTGACCATGCCGCTTTTCGAAGTGAGTTTCTTCAGCATTGTCATCAATATCCAGGCACAGGCAGGCGGCAATCTGTCGGAGGCGTTATCCAACCTTTCGAAGGTGTTGCGCGACCGAAAAAAAATGCGCGCAAAAGTGAACGCCCTATCCATGGAGGCAAAAGCGTCTGCCGTCATTATCGGCGCATTGCCTTTCATCGTTATGCTGCTGGTGCACTTTACGTCACCTGACTATCTTTCAGTCCTATTCACGGATATGCGCGGGCACATCATTCTGGGTGCATCTGGACTATGGATGCTCATAGGAATTTTCATCATGCGTCAAATGATCAATTTCGATATTTGAGGGTCATCAATGACAAGGAATCTCCTTTCAGACCTGACAAATCCGCAGACCATTATTGCGATTCTGGTAACAGTGGCAGTTTTCGCCACTCTTTATACGCTCATTACGCCTTTCTTCGAGCGAAAAGACTTTGCCAAGCGCATGAAAGCCGTATCGTCGGAGCGAGAACTCATTCGCAGCCGCGAGCGCGAGCGACTTGCGACAGCAACCAGAGACGGCAAGACCTCCCTGCGAGGCAACAACAATAAGTCCGCACGTCGAATCGTCGAAAAATTCAACCTCCGGGAAGCACTTGCCGACAAGAACACAATGAACAAGCTGCGAGCAGCCGGTTTTCGTTCGCAAAATGCGCTTAATACATTTCTCGCCGCCCGGTTCATCTTTCCGTTCATTTTCCTGGCCGTGGCATTCACCTGGGTTTTTATTCTTGGAAACCTGGCTGATCAGGCTTTTGTCGTTCGGCTGATGGCGGTGCTTCTTTTCGGCTATGTCGGCTTTTACGCCCCCAATATCTATGTTTCGAACCGCATGACCAAGCGACAGGCATCGATCAAACGGGCATGGCCGGATGCGCTTGACCTGATGCTGATCTGCATCGAATCCGGTGTATCGATGGAAGCCGCCATGCGCCGCGTAGCGGAAGAGATGGGCGAGCAGTCACCTGAACTCGCAGAAGAAATGATTCTGACGACAGCGGAACTGTCCTTCCTTCAGGACAGGCGTGTCGCTCTTGAGAATTTTGGTATGCGCACACAACTGGACGGTGTCAAAAGCGTGGTGCAGGCCCTTATCCAGGCGGAGCGATACGGCACCCCCCTCGCCCAGGCCCTGCGCGTTCTCGCGCAGGAAGGCCGGGACGAGCGAATGAATGAAGCCGAGAAAAAGGCCGCAGCGTTGCCGCCCAAACTGACTGTACCGATGATAATATTCTTCCTGCCGGTTCTCATCGCCGTCATCCTCGGGCCTGCCGGCATTCGTGTCGCCGACACATTCTGACGACGAAACATCAGGGCGCGGCCCCTCTATGACTGCAAAAGCGTATCAACCGGCCGGCTTACCGTCCTTTTTCGCCAGTTGCTGCCAGGAGTTCTGCTGTGAAAGCATTGCGCGCAGATAGGTGAGATTTGCCTGCGCCTGTTGTGGCGAGAGTTCCTGAACCGCGATGCGCTCGGCTTCGGCAAAGCGGCCCTGTAGACCGACCACGAGCGCGAGGTTCTGGCGAACGCGGCTATCGGCGCCCGGCTGGGCGATGGCGGATTGCAGATATGTTTCGGCAGTGCGCGGATCGCTCGACAGGACGTAAGACATGCCGAGGTTGGACAATACACTCGGGTCGTTCGGCTTCAGGTCAAGCGCCTGCCTGTAGCGGGAACGCGCCTCGTTCGAGCGTCCAAGCTGATCGAGCACGGCGCCCTCGGCGGAATAAAGCCGCCAGTCGGGCCGGTCCGGCGTCTGTGCCCGCTGGATGGTCGAAAGCGCCTGTTCCAGCTGGCCGGCAGCCGCCTGCGATTTGCCATAGGCGGCAAGCACATCACGGTCGGCCGGATTGGCGATGGCGATCTGCTGCATGACGGCGAGAGCCTGTGTGTTCTTGCCGGTCATCATCAGCACGCTGGCGTAATTCATGCCCACCGATTTGTCCTTGGGATTGCGTTCATAGGCTTTGCCGGCGGTCTCTTCCGCCTGCCGAAGCTGCTCCATGTTCAGATGGTCGTAAGAACGCGTGGCCGCGGGAATGGAGCCGGTGGACATGCGATCGGGCTTGTTGGCGCCCGCGCATCCTGAAACCGCAAGAACCAATGCGGCAAGACATGCTCCCCGCAGCAACCCTGTCCGGCCTG
Source organism: Agrobacterium salinitolerans (assembly GCF_027498475.1). Taxonomy (NCBI): domain Bacteria; kingdom Pseudomonadati; phylum Pseudomonadota; class Alphaproteobacteria; order Hyphomicrobiales; family Rhizobiaceae; genus Agrobacterium; species Agrobacterium salinitolerans. The sequence goes on from NZ_JAPZLN010000001.1 coordinate 595,395, forward strand.
TCTCGCCCAAAGAAAATGCAGTCATGGCAGCGCCCCCGCCCGAGAATGATCGATCTTGCGCCCGACACACGACAGACTCACATGACGCAACTTTCGCTTAAGCAATAATCTGTTAACCCTAACAGAGCGTTAATCGCACCGATTCTCGACATTTACGGAAGCATATAATGGCGCCCTATCAGTTCATCGAACGCCCGACCCCCTTCAGCTCCAAGGCCGGCAGCACATTGCCGGTTTTCGCCGTCACGCCGGCCCATATCGAACAGGGCGCCATCGACCCTGTCGCTCTGGATTGGGCGAAGAAGGCGGGGTTCAAGGCGGAGGCGGGCGCTATCCTCCTCGTTCCTTCCGCCGATGGTTCGCTGGGCGGCGTGCTTCTCGGCCTCGGCGGCAATCCCTCGGAAATCCCCTTCATCACCGGGAAACTCGCCCGTGAACTGCCGGAAGGCGAATGGCACATCGAAACCGCACCCCTGACGGCCAATCGGCTCGCTCTCGGTTTCGGCCTCGGCAGCTACCGCTTCGACAAATACAAGACCACCAAGGCGAACGGGGCAAAGCTCCTTATTCCGCAGGATGCGGAAGACGGCGAGATCAAGCGCGTTCTGGCCGGCGTTTTCCTTGCGCGCGATCTCATCAATGTTCCGGCCAACGATATGGGACCGGATGAGCTCGAGATTGCCTTCCGCGCGCTTGCCGCCCATTACAAGGCAAAGGTGAAGGTCACTACCGGCGATGATCTGCTCAAGGAAAACTTACCCCTGATCCATGCTGTCGGTCGGGCCAGCGAAAGCGCGCCGCGGCTTCTGGAAATGAACTGGGGCAAGAAGGGCAATCCGCGCCTCACCTTTGTCGGCAAAGGCGTCTGCTTCGATACCGGCGGCCTCGATATCAAACCCGCCGCCTCCATGGCGCTGATGAAGAAGGATATGGGAGGCGCCGCCAATGTCCTCGGCCTTGCGCTGATGATCATGGATGCGAAACTGCCTGTCGATCTGCGCGTTCTCGTGCCGGCGGTCGAGAACTCCATTTCCGCCAATGCCTTCCGCCCCGGCGATATCTATAAGAGCCGCAAGGGGCTGACGGTACAGATCGACAATACCGACGCCGAAGGTCGTCTCGTTCTGGCGGATGCGCTCGCTTATGCGGACGAAGATGCGCCGGACCTGATGATCGACATGGCGACGCTGACGGGTGCGGCGCGTGTGGCGCTCGGCCCGGATCTGCCGCCCTTCTACACCGATGACGAGGATCTGGCGCATGATATCGCGGAAGCCAGCATCGATACGGACGATCCGTTGTGGCGCATGCCGCTCTACATGGGCTACGACAAGGATATACGCTCGCGCGCAGCCGATATCACCAATGCGCCTTCGGGCGGCATGGGCGGATCGATCACCGCCGCCCTGTTCCTGAAACGTTTTGTCACCAATACCAGGCGCTGGGCGCATTTCGATATTTACGGCTGGTCTCTGAGCGAAAGGCATCACTCATCGATCGGCGGCGAGGCGCAGGGCATCCGCGCACTCTTCCATTATATTGCACACCAGTTTGCGAAGTAATCTGCTGATAGGTCAGGCTTCCACGGGCGCTTCCTCAACCGGAGCGCCCGTTTTCAATTCGGAGCATTCCGGACGGAAAACCGGGCTCCAAGTTTCCTGGAAAAGCTTTAAACCAGCACCTTCTGTTCCTTATGGTCCTCTTCACCGAAGAACTTCAGGTACCGTTGCACCTCGCCCGGATCACCGGTCGCCTTTTGCGGGTTGTCCGAGAGCTTCACCGCCGGCCGGCCATTGGCGTCGCTGACCTTGCAGACGATGGAAATCGGCTTGAGGCTGGCGATGGTTTTTGGCGCGCAACCGGCAAAATCATTGGTGAGGTTGGTGCCCCAGCCGAAGCTCATGCGAACCCGGCCTTCGAAATGCCTGTAGGTATCGATGATGGCGTCGACATCGAGACCGTCGGAGAAGATCAACATCTTCTTGCGCGGATCGCGGCCCATCTTCTGCCACCACTCGATGATCTTTTCGCCGCCTTCGATCGGCGGGGCGCTGTCGGGACGGAAACCCGTCCAGTCTGCCACCCATTCCGGCGCGTTGCGCAGGAAAGCCGCCGTGCCGAACGCATCCGGCAGCACGATCAGCAGGTTGCCGCCATAAAGCCGGTTCCAGTCCTTCAGGACCTGATAGGGAGCGGCGGCCAGTTCCTCATTCGTCTGCGCCAGCGCCGCGACGACCATCGGTAGTTCATGCGCGTTCGTGCCAACGGCTTCGAGATCGGAATCCATGGCGAGCAGGACATTGCTCGTACCGGTAAAGGCAGGACCGATGCCTTCCTTCAGCGCTTCCACGCACCAGCGTTGCCAAAGGAAACTGTGGCGGCGGCGAGTACCGAAATCGGAAATGCGCAGGCCCGGCAGTTCCCGCAGCCGCTCGACCTTCTCCCACATCTTGGCCTTGGCGCGGGCATAGAGCACATCGAGCGTGAAATAACCGAGCGAACGCATGGCGCTGCGCGAGCGCAACTCGTTGATGATGGCGAGCGCCGGGATTTCCCAGAGCGTCGTGTCCATCCAGCGGCCATGAAAATTCAGCTCATATTGCCCGTCGCGCTTGAAAAGCTCGTATTCCGGCAATTGATAGCTCGACAGCCAGGAGAGGAATTCCGGCTCGAAAATCTGCGAGCGGCCGTAAAACGTATTACCCGCAAGCCAGATATTTTCCTTCTTGGAGAGACGCAGGGTACGCGCATGATCGAGCTGCTCGCGCAGTTCCATCTCGTCGATCTCTTCCGCCAGCCGTACCGTCTTCGTGCGGTTGATCAGGGAAAACGTCGCGTCGACTTCCGGATAGAGTTTCCAGATCATCTGCAACATCAATAGCTTGTAAAAATCCGTGTCGATCAGGCTGCGGACGATCGGGTCTAGCTTCCAGGTATGATTGTGGACACGGGTGGCTATATCGGTCTTCGTCATACTTGCATTCCCCAATATCGGCCAAAGGTCAGAATAGCCGATGTCACTCCGCACCCTGGCAGGTATCAACCTGTCATGCGGAAGATTTATCTGAAAAAGCGACAACAAGTCCAGAGCACCCGCCTGGCAAATGCCTGCCACCACAGCTCACGCATCGATTTTCCGAAGACCACAAAGGGGTTTTCGGTCCGGCGTTCAAACCATGCGGCTTCAGAAGGTCGGGTCGACGGGGTTTATGCCGGGATACCAGTCCTTGGAGACCGGATTTCTGCCGCCGAAACTGGAAATGCCGTTTTCGTCGGTACAGCGATACCCCTGAACGGGAAGCCCACGGCTGCCGAAAACATCCCGGTAAGGACCTCGGGAATATCCGGTCACACCCAATGCGCTATGGCAGTTGTAACGGACCTTTGGCTGCAGCGTTCGCGGGTCCTTGACGCCCGGCAGGTTTGCATAGGCATCCGGTGCGGGGGCAAAACCATTCTGAAAAACGGTCTGCGCCTGCGCAGGGGCGCTCAGCAAAATCGCTGTGACGATCGTTGCCAGTCGTGTTGCCGTTCTCGTCTTCATCGTTGCCAGTCCCATACCATCATCCAACCGATGTAGGCGTCGGAAACTCTCCCACAAAGGGCCCGGCAGGCACAATTTCGTGAAAGCCGCCTTCTCAATCCTCCAGCCGGCGGAAAGCCGTCGGCTTTTCGTAAAGCCAGCCGATGCGCTGGATGGCCGCATCGAGATTTTCGCGTGCAACATTCATCGTATGGCCATTGGCATGCAGCAAGGTTTCCTCGCTTTCCATGAGGCCGACATGGCCCTTCCAGAAGACGAGATCGCCGCGGCGCAATTCATCCCGCTCGATTTCCACACCGAGCGACTTCACCTGCATGTCGGTATCGCGCAGAACCCGCCGGCCCGTCATGGCCATGGAAAGCTGCACGAGGCCGGAACAATCGATACCGAAGCCGGAGCGTCCGCCCCAGAGATAGGGCGTTTCGATAAAGCGCAGCGCCACCGCCACATAATCTTCGTCAAGCGCCGCGTCGACGGCCTGGCAATGAGCGGCGATGATGCCTTCGCCTTTTTCGGTCAGCAGGTAACGGGTACCGCGTGTCTCCGCCTCGCCTACAATCTGGATCAGGCTACCCATGGACAGTGCTGCGACCGGCGGTTTGCGCAACTCAGCGGCTGGATAGAGAAAAGTGCGCGGCGCAGTCACCCGATGGGTGGCGACAACGACATCGCCAATCGCCTTTTCCGGCACATAGCCGGCATAACCATCCGCATCCGCCTGCACCCATGCCCAGCCGTTCGCCCGGTCGAAAACACGGATGGTTTCGCCAGACAGCAGCTCGGTATCGATGCCGACGGCAAGGTCCGGCGTCGGCCGCAGGCCAATAACCGGCACCGCGATCTGGGCAGGCGAGCCGCTGACAAAACGTTCGGCCTGCACCACGCCCCGCAGCTTTTCATCGGCGAGATCGGAGCGGAAGACATTCAGGCGGCGGTCGAGCATCATGGGTTTCACATCCAGGGGTTAGATCTTGCGTGCCTGATCAATAATCAGGTCGCCGAATTTTTCCAGATAAAGCGCACCAGCCACCGTACGTTTTATCACGACATTGCGCTTGTCCCGCTCATCCCGAACCCGATCGACGAGTCCGAGAGCGCCGAGGCTGTCGAGCGCGCGGGTAATGACCGGTTTGGTGACTCCCATCGTTGCCGCAAGACCCCTGACGGTGTGTGGTGGCGTGACGAGATAAATCTGCAGCAGGATGGCGGTTTGACGCAAGGTCAAATCCGGCTGATCGTCAATGACCTGCGTCGTGGACACACGATGCCAGAGGCCAAGCGCCTCCGAGGGCGACAATTGTGCAGGCAAACCTTGCCCCTCCAGTCGTTTTCTTACCTTTTTCATTCAAGAGAACGGAAAACTCAAGAACCATCCCGCACAAACAGAACCGCCGCACGGCGCAGATCAGAAAGATCGCGCGGCGCGGCGGTATTTGTTGACCCGTTTTCGGGCCATGATGTCCCCTCTGGACTTGCAGGATAAGAAGCAGGAAGCGTGCCAGTTTTGATGCAACGCACAAATATTCGTAAAAACAGCAACTTAAGGGAAAAATTCGTCTTTTGGCGAAATTTTCCGCAAAGGATAAACAGCAATAAAAATAGGCAAAAATAACTCAATGCATAAAAATTGCCTTCCGCCGCGACAGCGGAAGGCAAGGATACGCGGATCAGATCTCCGCGCCACGCGCGGCATCGACCGCATCGGCATTCTGTCGCCGGTTATAGCGGATCGACGACCAGAGCGAGATGCCGATCAGGCCCGCGCCGCCAAGGCCCGTGATGACCTCCGGAATATGCACCATGGTCTGCACGTACATGATGACGGACAGGATGAGGATCGCATAAAAGGCGCCGTGCTCCAGATAGCGATATTCGGCCAGGGTTCCCTTCTCGACCAGCATAATGGTCATCGAGCGCACATACATGGCACCGATGCCGAGGCCGATGGCGATAATGAAGAGGTTCTGCGTCAGCGCGAAAGCGCCGATCACGCCGTCGAAGGAGAAGCTGGCATCCAGCACTTCGAGGTAAAGAAACGCACCGAAGCCGCCTTTTGCAGCGCCCTCCAGCATTTCCTGGCTGCGGTCGAGAATACCGCCGACAACTTCCACCAGCAGGAAGGTCAGAAGACCCCAGATCGCCGAATGGAAGAAGGTGTTGGCGGCGACCGGACCAAGTTCAGGATTGTCGCTTGCGCCGATGATGCGGGAAAAGATCAGCATGACGACCAGCACGAAGGCAATCTCGATGCCCTTGACGGAGGAATAGATTGCAGCCTTTTCCTCGATCCAGCGTACCCAGTGCACATCCTTTTCGTGGTCGAAGAAGAAGTTGAGGCCGACCATCATCAGGAAGGTGCCGCCGAAAGCAGCAATCGGCAGATGGGCGTCACGCATGATTTCCGCATAACGTTCCGGCTGTGTGGCCGCCATGACGAGAGCTGTCCAGGGGCCGACATTGGCCGCGACGACCACGATGAGCAGCGGGAAGACGATACGCATGCCGAAAACGGCAATCAGAATACCCCATGTCAGGAAGCGATGCTGCCAGACCGGTGTCATATCCTTCAGCTTGTTGGCGTTAACGATGGCGTTGTCGAAGGAAAGTGAGATTTCAAGCACCGCCAGAACGACACAGATGAAAAAGATCGTCGCCGTGCCGCCCACCGTTCCCGTCATTTCCCAACCGAGATAACCGCCGAGGATCAGGCCGACAATGGTGACGATAAAAGCCCACTTGAAGTAGGTAAGCGTGTTTTTCTGGGCAGCGCTCATGTCCGGTCGCCTCCAATGACGAGGACGTTCACGGACCGACGAGAGGCGTCAGGCCGCACGCAGAAAGCACGCGCGCGAAGCACATTCAGGTTTTTCATAGTTTTTAATCCGCCGGCCAATTTTTGCAGGCGGTACCGACATCGCGAGAGCGCCGTAAAACTCTCGCCAGAGGGGCCCGGCACCTTTGTTTCCTCTGCCCTTGCGAGACAAATCATCGCAGGGCCCCTTCTTACTTCCTGAAGATCACGCCTTCGTCAAGTCCCGTGATTGTGACCACGGCGAACTGGAAAGATCAAACCTGCTCCGCAGCCAGTCCTTCGGCGGTTTCACGGCGTCGCTTGAGTGTATTTTCGCGGAAGAAAATATAAAGTCCGGAAAGAACAATCAGGCCTGCACCGACAACGATACTGGTCTGCGGCACATCGTTGAAGAACAGCCAGCCGAAGATCACCGCCCAGAGCAGCAGCGTATATTGCAGCGGTGCGACGGTTGCAGCATCGGCGAGTTTAAGTGCCCGGTTGACCAGCACATGCGCTGTCATGGCGACGACGCCAAGCAGGCCGAGGAAGGCGAGATCGAAACCGGACTGAACCGGCAGCCACCCCGATGGCGTAAGGAATACCGCGACAATGCCCGCAAGCGCCGCACCGATGATCTGCCAGAAGGCAAGCACGGTATCCGGCGTATTGCGCAGCTGGCGGCCAGACAACATCATGAAAGCGAAAGCGGCGCTGCCGAGGATCGAAAACAATGCTGCGGAGGTGAGGCTTGCCGAACTGGGCTTGAGCGCGATGAGAACGCCGACAAAACCGATGGCGATGGCCGTCCAGCGACGCCAGCCCACTTTTTCTCCGAGCAGAAACGGTGAGAGCGCCGCCACATAAATGGGGGCGGCCAGCCAATAGGTCATGACATCGGCGAGCGGCAGGGCCGCGACCGCGAAATAGAAACAGAAAAGCTCTGCGGTGGAAAAGAAAACGCGCGCAAACTGAAGGCCGGGACGCTCAATTCTGACAAGGCCGGAGAGGCCGGCACGCCAGACGATCGGAACGAGGATAATAAGCGCCGCCGCGCTGCGAATAAGGATCACCTGACCCTGGCTATAGGTGGCGACGAGCCACTTCCCCATGGCGTCGTTCAGTGCGAAAAGCAGCATTCCAAGCAGCATGACGGCCACGCCGAGGCCAGTCGGCGAAAGCTTACGTAGTATAGACATGTCAGTTCCGATCTCTCCCAATGGCTGCATTGGTCGTCCAGCCAGCTATCCTTTGTCAAGCCCCGAACAGCCAGGCCCGAACAATTAATAGTACTAATAATATCGACATGTGGGATGTCAGGTGAATATCCGCCGTTCTTCGGCCACGAGTTCCTGGAGAAAATCGACCACTGTGCGGACGCGGACAAGTTGACGGGCGGATTCGTGATAGGCTGTCCAATAGGACCGGCTGATGGTGAGTTGCGGCATGATGCGCAAAAGCTCGGGATATTGCCCCGCGATGTAATTATGCAGGATACCGATACCCGCACCGGAGCGCACTGCCTCGGTCTGACCGGTGGCGCTCGATATTTCAAAGGCGGCGTCCCAGTCGCGCATGATCTCACCGGTAAAGTTCAGTGAAGGCGAAAAGATCAGGTCCTCTACATAACCGATCCGCCGGTGGCGCTTCAGTGCCTCGACATCATCAGGCGTTCCGTAATCGGCCAGATAATCCGCCGAGGCATAGAGGCCCAGCGAATAATCGGTGAGCTTCGAAAACATCAGCCTGCCCTGCTCCGGCCTTTCGATGGTGATGGCTATATCGGCCTCGCGCTGCGACAGGGAGAAAGAGCGCGGCACCGGCACGAGCTGGATTTTAAGATCGGGATAACGCGCCGTCAGCCGGCCGAGCCGCGGCGCGAGGAAGGAAACGCCGAGACCATCCGGCGCGCCGATGCGCACCGTTCCCGCCACCGCCGTATCGACGCGGCCGAGATTTGCCTGGGCATTCAGCATTTCGGTTTCCATGCGCTCGGCCCCGGCAAGAAGGCGCTGGCCCTCTTCCGTCAACTCGCAGCCATTGGTGCTTCTCAGGAAGAGCTGTGTGCCGATGGCCGCTTCCAACGCGGAAATACGGCGGCTGAGGGTGGCGTGGTTCACACCGAGCTTTCTCGCCGCCGAAAGAAACTGGCCGCTTCGCGCCACGCTTAGAAACAAACGCACATCATCCCAGTTCATGGCACCCTCCTTATGTCTATTTTTGCACAATGGATGCTTATTTCAGGCGATTGATTTGTGCAAATCGAAAGGTAATGCTGCGCCATCACATTCTGGAGGAAAACCCATGAAGGAAATCGGTCATTTCATTAATGGCAAGCATGTGCCCGGCACCAGCGGTCGCACATCGAATGTCTACAACCCGGCCACCGGCGAAGTCCAGGCGACTGTCGCGCTTGCGAGCGATGCCGAGCTTCGCGCCGCCGTCGAAAGCGCCAAGGCGGCACAGCCAAAATGGGCCGCCACCAATCCGCAGCGCCGCGCCCGCGTTTTCTTTAAATTCGTCGAGCTTCTGAACCGCGACATGAATGAGCTGGCGGTGCTGCTTTCCAGCGAGCACGGCAAGACCGTCGAGGATTCCAAGGGCGATATCGTCCGCGGCCTCGAAGTGTGCGAATTCGTCTGCGGCATTCCGCATCTGCAGAAGGGTGAATTCACCGAAGGTGCTGGCCCTGCGATTGACATGTATTCGATCCGCCAGCCGGTCGGCATCGGTGCGGGCATCACCCCGTTCAACTTCCCCGGCATGATCCCGATGTGGATGTTCGCCCCGGCGATCGCCTGCGGCAACGCCTTCATCCTCAAGCCTTCCGAGCGCGACCCGTCCCTGCCAATCCGCCTTGCCGAACTGATGATCGAAGCCGGTCTTCCGGCTGGCATCCTGAACGTCGTCAACGGCGACAAGGGCGCGGTCGACGCCATCCTGACCGATCCCGATATCGGCGCGGTCTCCTTCGTCGGTTCGACGCCGATCGCCCGCTATGTTTACGGCACTGCCGCCATGAACGGCAAGCGCGCGCAGTGCTTCGGCGGTGCGAAGAACCACATGATCATCATGCCGGATGCCGATCTCGACCAGGCGGTAAACGCCTTGATGGGCGCAGGTTACGGTTCCGCCGGCGAGCGTTGCATGGCGGTTTCCGTTGCGGTTCCGGTTGGCGAAGAAACGGCAAATCGCCTCGTTGAAAAGCTCATCCCGCAGATCGAGGCGCTGAAGATCGGTCCCTATACCGATGACAAGGCCGATATGGGTCCGCTCGTCACCAAGGAAGCCCAGACGCGCGTCAAGGGTCTGATCGACAGCGGTGTCGAACAGGGCGCAAAGCTACTGGTCGATGGCCGCGACTTCAAGCTGCAGGGTTATGAAGACGGCTATTTCGTCGGTGGCTGCCTGTTCGACCATGTCACTCCTGACATGGACATCTACAAGACGGAAATCTTCGGACCGGTTCTCTCCGTCGTGCGCGCCAAGAACTACGAAGACGCGCTGGAATTGCCGATGAAGCACGAATATGGCAACGGCGTCGCGATCTACACCCGTGACGGCGATGCCGCCCGCGACTTCGCAAGCCGCATCAATATCGGCATGATCGGCATCAACGTTCCGATCCCCGTTCCGCTCGCCTATCATTCCTTCGGCGGCTGGAAGGCTTCGAGCTTCGGCGACCTCAACCAGCACGGCACGGATTCGATCAAGTTCTGGACGAAAACCAAGACGATCACCTCACGCTGGCCGTCGGGTATCAAGTCGGGCGCAGAATTCGTCATGCCGACAATGAAGTAACCCGAGAAGCAGGTAGACAAACAAAGCCCCGCTGCAAAAACAGCGGGGCTTTTTATTAGATTTCGGCAGAACGGTAAGGGTTGCGCCGGGATTAGTTGGTCGGGCCGTCGTTGAAACCCACTTCATCAACCAGTTCGGACGCCTGCTTGCGATGGGCGGCTATGTCCGTCAGCGGCAGCTTGTCCGGATTGATGGGGCCGAAGCCCTTCACAACATCGGATGGCTCCGCACCGGGCAGCACCGGATATTCAAAGACCTGCCTGGCGTAGATTTCCTGCGCCTCCCGCGAGGCCAGGAATTCCATCAGCTTCAGCGCATTGTCTTTGTTGGGGGCGTATTTCGTCAGAGCCATGCCGGAGATATTCACATGCGTGCCGCGATCGCCCGCATTTGGGAAAATCACCCGCACCGATCCGGCCCATTCCTTTTCTTCCGGCTCGCGATCATTGGTCAGCATCAGGCCGACATAATAGGTGTTGCCGAGCGCGATATCGCATTCACCGGAAAAGATCGATTTCGCCTGGCTGCGGTCGGTTCCATCAGGCTTGCGAGCAAGATTGTTCTTCAGGCCGGTCAGCCATGTGCGGGTATAATCGACGCCGTGATGGGCGATCATCGAGGCGATCAGCGCGATATTATAGGAATGCTGGCCGTCGCGAATGCAGATCTTGCCCTTCCATTTCGGATCGGCAAGCTCCTCATAGGTAATCTCCTTCTGGGTCACCCTTTCCTTCGACGCATAGACCACCCGGCCGCGCGTGGTGAGCCCAAACCATTCGCCCTCGGGATCGCGCAGATTGGCGGGGATATCCTTTTCGATGACGGGATCGTTGAGGACCGGCTGGGTAACCTTGCCCTCCTTCGCCTCGACGAGACGGGCGATATCGACCGTCAGCAACACATCCGCAGGTGAATTGACGCCCTCGGCCTGAATGCGTTCCACCAGCCCCTTGTCGAGAAAAAGCACATTCGCCTCTATCCCGGTTTCCTTCGTGAAAGCATCGAGCAGCGGCTGGATCAATTCAGGCTGGCGATAGGAATAGACGTTAACCTCCCCCTCCGCCAAAGCGCCGGGCGCGGCGACAAGGATCGTCAACCCTGAAAAAACGGCAGCGGAAAAGTATGATTTCAAGCTTGCCATTATGAACGCCTCCATTACATTCGGATTCTTGACTTGTTTGTTCATGAATCATCCGGACGGTCAACAACGCTGTTCGAGAAATATCGGATGGGTACCAGTTTTTTCAGTTTCTGGAATTGTTCTAAACTGAAAAAGAGACTATATAACTCCACATTGAGAGTTAGGAGACCAGCATGCGCTTGACCAAACAGACCAACTATGCCGTTCGCATGTTGATGTATTGCGCCGCAAATGACGGCCATCTGAGCCGCATTCCCGAGATTGCCAGGGCCTATGGCGTTTCGGAGCTGTTCCTGTTCAAAATCCTGCAGCCGCTCAACAAGGCAGGTCTGGTGGAGACCGTGCGCGGCCGCAACGGCGGCGTGCGTCTTGGCAAACCCGCCGACAAGATCAGCCTGTTCGACGTGGTGAAGGTTACTGAAGACAGCTTCGCCATGGCCGAGTGCTTTGAGGATGGTGCGGTGGAATGTCCGCTTGTAGATAGCTGCGGCCTCAACTCGGCGCTTCGCAAGGCACTTAATGCCTTTTTTGACGTTCTGGCGGAATACTCAATCGATGATCTCGTCAAGGCGCGGCCCCAGATCAACTTCCTCCTGGGCCTGGACACGGAAATGCCGAAGGTCGCTCCCCTTCCGGCTGCCTAATCATCCCATTGTCCCATCGGGAATCGCCATAGCCCGTGCCCTATAGGCCACGGGCTTTTCTTATGTAAATAAGCAAGAAATGTAATATTTCTGGTCCTGCGTGTTGACGTCATGAACGGAAGCGGCGCATTTGGTCGCGAGCTTTTTCAAGCAAACACTCAGCGTCGCAATGATCATCAAGCCTGAACTCCATACATTCGCGCTCACCGCGCTCGTCGGCAGCATTGGTGCGCTGCTCGCCAGTCTCATCGATATCCCGGCGCCTTTTCTTTCCGGCCCGGCGCTTGCCGTGACGATTACGGGACTGGCCGGTGTAAGGCTTGGTATTCCCGCCTTTATCCGCAACGCCTGTTTCGTCGTCGTCGGCATTTCGATGGGAACGAGCGTGACGCCGTCCGTGATCGACGCCGCAAAGACCTGGCCCCTGAGTTTCGTCGTCGTGCTCGCCGCCGTCGTCATCATGCTCTATGTCGCCTACTGGATTCTGCATTACGGCTTCGGTTACGACCGGACGACAGCGATGCTAGGCGCCTCTCCCGGTCATCTCAGCTATATCATCAGCCTCGGCGCCGAAACGAAAAGCGACCTTGCGACCGTCAGCATCGTGCAAAGCGTGCGGGTGCTGGCGCTGACGCTTTCCGTGCCGCTGATCGTCGAATATTTCGATCTTGTCAGCAGGGAACCGCTCGTGGCCAACCCGCCAATGGGCCTTTTTACGCTGGCGCTGACCATCGGTGCATCGCTTCTGACCGGCTGGCTCTTCCTGCGCTGGAAGTTTCCGGCCGCCCTGCTGCTTGGCGGTGTCGCCATTTCCATAGGCACCCATATTACCGGCCTTACCGAAGGCGGTGTTCCCACCTGGCTCAGCCTGCCCGTCTATGTGCTTATCGGCTGCCTGATCGGCACGCGCTTTTCGAATGTCTCACTGATGGACGTGCGGAAAGGCTTTCTGGCGGGCTTCGTCGTCACCATCGCCGTGATGGTTATCGCTGGCAGCATTGCCTGGATGATTTCCGGTGTGACCGGCGTTCCTCTCAATGCCGTCATGATCGCCTATTCGCCGGGCGGTCTGGAAACCATGGCGGCGATGGCGGTGATGATGCATGCCGATACCGCCTATGTCGGTTCCCATCACGTCATCCGGCTCTTGTTTCTGTCCGTTCTCATGCCGCTCGTCATGGGCAGGGATGCGCGCAAACGTGACGGCGAAACCTGACTATCGGCGTCCAGCCGCAGCCATTGACGCAAAAAAAGCAGATGGCATGCAACCATTTTTCCTTCCGGCTGTTTATGTTGGGCCGCAATTGCGGCGGCGATCTTTTCGCCTGTTCGCAGGCTGACCCACCGGAGGAACATTCATGAACCGCTTGATGACGTTGACGGGCGCCGGACTTGCGCTTGCCCTTTCTGTTTCCATCGCGCAGGCGCAGGTGGTCGTGTCGTCCAAGATCGACACGGAAGGCGGTGTTCTCGGAAACATCATCCTCGCCGTCCTCAATCAGAACAAGATCGAAACGACGGATCGCATCCAGCTCGGCGCGACGCCGGTTGTGCGAAAAGCGATCACAGCCGGCGAGATCGACATTTATCCGGAATATACCGGCAACGCCGCCTTCTTTTTCTCCAAGGCGGACGATCCGCTCTGGAAAGATGCAGCCAAGGCCTATGAAGAAGCAAAAACACTCGACTTCGACGCCAACAAGATCGTCTGGCTGACACCATCTCCGGCCAACAACACCTGGGCTATTGCGCTGCGCAAGGATGTCGCCGACAAGAACAATCTCAAGACGCTTTCCGACTTCGGCAAATATGTTGCCGATGGTGGCGAGGTGGTCCTTGCCGCTTCTTCCGAATTCGTCAATTCCGCCGCTGCGCTGCCTGCATTTCAGACCACCTATGGCTTCACCATGAAGCCTGACCAGTTGATCACGCTTTCCGGCGGCGACACTGCGGCCACGATCGCCGCCGCCGCCAACCAGACGAACAACGCCAATGCTGCCATGGTCTATGGCACGGATGGCGGCATCGCGCCTTCAGGTCTCGTGGTGCTGGAGGATGACAAACATGTGCAGCCGGTCTATCAGCCAGCGCCGATCATTCGCGAAGAGGCTTTGAAAAAGCACCCGAATATCGAAGAGTTGCTGAAACCCGTGTTCGAAAAACTCGATCTGGCAACCCTGCAGGACCTGAATGCGCGCGTGCAGGTGGGGGGTGAACAGGCCAAGACCGTAGCCATCGACTTCCTGACAAAGAACGGCTTCGTCAAGTAACCGCTCGCGACGCCGGAGCGGGTTGCGGGAGCCGGTACGTTCCCATGATCCGGTCCGAATCCAGAGTAGGCGAGACAAAAGGCAGGGGAGCAGGATTTGACGAAGTGGCCTGACAAAGTGGGCGTGGTGATTTCGTCCCTGCTTCTTTATGCTCTTTTTGCGTCGCCTTTCATGACATTGCGTGCCAACCGGATCGTTCAGGGCGAGACACGCACGGTCTTCGAAGCGCTTCCGGGTTCAGCTGCAACTCTTCTCGTCACCATCGTTCTTGTTACAGTCTTCATCGCCTTTTTCCGCTTTCCCACGCGATTGAAACTCGCAGCCGCGCTGGTCGGTCTTGCGGCACTGGCGGTTTTCATCGGGCAGGCGGCATCTTTTCTCACGCCAGAGGGTAACAGTTTTGCCCGCGTTTCGCCCGCAAGCGGCTTCTGGTTGATGTTTGCCGGTCTGGCTCTGCTCGCTACGGATTGTATTGCGCGTCTTGAGCCGAAGCCCGCTGCCCGGATTTTGTTGCTGCTGGCGGCCATCGCCGCACTCGCGGCCGTGCTGACAAGCGGCCTCTGGAACGACCTCTCCATCATAAAGGAATATACCGGCCGGGCCGATACGTTCTGGACCGAGGCTTTGCGGCACGTGGAACTTGCCATAGGCTCGCTGATCGCGGCGACCGTAGTGGGTATTCCCCTGGGGATACTCTGTTACAGGGTCGAGTGGTTGCGCGCGGGTGTACTGAATGGCCTCAATATCGTCCAGACCATCCCTTCCATCGCCCTTTTCGGCCTTTTGATCGCCCCGCTGGGGTGGATCGCAGCCACTGTGCCGGGCGCCGCGAAAATCGGCATCGCCGGCATCGGCATGGCGCCCGCTTTCGTGGCGTTGTTTCTCTATTCGCTGCTGCCGGTCGTTTCCAACACTGTGGTCGGTCTTTCCGGCGTTTCGCAGGCGGTCCGGGAAGCGGCGCGCGGGCTTGGCATGACGTCGGTGCAACGGCTGCTGCGGGTGGAATTTCCGCTGGCCATGCCGGTCATCCTCACCGGCATCCGCATCGTACTGGTGCAGAATATCGGCCTGGCGACGATAGCCGCCCTGATCGGCGGCGGCGGTTTTGGCGTTTTCGTATTTCAGGGCATCGGGCAGACAGCGATGGACCTCGTGCTGCTCGGCACCGTACCGACCGTCCTTCTTGGCTTTGCCGCAGCAATAACACTCGACGCCCTCATCGACAGCAATCTCTTCAGCGCAGGCGGAAGGCAAAAGGCATGATCGAAATCGACACCATCACGAAACGATATAGCGATGCAGCCGTCGTTGATCAGGTATCGTTGACTGTCGCGCCGCGCACCGTCACCGTCATCGTCGGCACCTCCGGCTCGGGAAAAACCACCCTGCTGCGCATGATAAACCGGCTGGTGGAGCCCACCTCCGGCACGATCCGTATCGACGGTGAGGATGTCAGCGCCATACCCGGCTTCAAGCTGCGCCGCCAGATCGGCTACGCCATTCAGGGCCATGGCCTTTTTCCGCACCGGACGGTGGCCGAAAATATTGCGACTGTTCCGCAGTTGATCGGCTGGGATCGCAAGCGGATCGATGCGAAGATCGACGCGCTGATGCAGCTCTTCCAGCTCGATCCCGCGCTTTATGCCAACCGTTTCCCGCATGAACTCTCAGGCGGTCAGCAGCAGCGTGTCGGCGTCGCGCGTGCGCTGGCCGCCGAACCGAACATTCTCCTGATGGACGAACCCTTCGGCGCGCTGGACCCGGTGATCCGCGCCAAGGCCCAGAACGATCTTCTCGACATCCAGAAAAAGCTCGGCGTGACCGTCGTTCTCGTCACACACGATATGGACGAGGCTTTTCATCTGGCGGATCGTATCGCCGTGATGGACAAAGGCCGTATCGTCCAAGACTGCCCGCCGGCCGAATTGGTGCTGAAACCGGCGACGGATTTCGTGCGCACCATGATCGGTGAAAACGAACGGGCGCTGAAACTGCTATCCGTTCTCTCCGTTGCCGATGTCGTGGAGCCGGGAAATGCTAAGGGCGAACCGCTCACCGAACATACAAGCCAGCGCGACGCCCTGTCGGCGATGTTATGGGCGGGTTGCGATGCCTTGCCGGTCGTCGGGGACGATGGGCAACCCGCCGGCCGGGTGCGGCGTGACGTTCTCCTCCAGCGCGCCGCCGGAGCCTTATGAAAAACGCATTATCCTTCTTTGCTCTCGGGCTACTGCTACTGGCGCTGATCATCTTTCTGGCAGCGCCGCAGGTCTTCGCACCGGTGTTCCGCCCTCTCGTGCAGGCCAATGCACCCGCAATCTACACGCAGGCCAATCTGCTTTCCCTCACCCTGTCGCATCTAACTATCGTGGCGATTGCCACGGGCTTGGCCACGCTCACGGCGGGGGCCCTTGCGGTTCTCGTCACCCGGCCTTTCGGGGCGGATTTCCTGCCGCTGTCGCGCAGCATCGTTAATATCGGCCAGACCTTTCCGCCCGTGGCGGTGCTGGCGCTGGCCGTGCCGATGATCGGTTTTGGCGAAAAACCGACGCTCATTGCCCTGTTTCTCTACGCGCTTTTGCCGGTATTCGAAAATTCGCTGACGGGTCTTACGACCCTGCCCGCCACGGTGATGGACGCCGCGAGAGGAAGCGGCATGACCGGCTGGCAACGCCTTGTCAAAGTGGAGTTGCCGCTTGCCCTTCCAGCCATTCTCGCCGGCATCCGGCTTTCGGCGGTCATCAGCCTTTCGACCGCGACCATCGGCTCGACAGTCGCGGCGCGCACCCTCGGCGAAGTGATCATTGCTGGCCTGCAATCCAACAATCTGGCCTTCATTCTTCAGGGCGGGCTGATCGTTGCGGCGCTGGCGATCCTGATTCACGCGGCCTTTTCCGCCATGGAAAAGACTGCGGCGCGCAAAACCGGGCACTGACACAGTGCAAGCCCCCGCATTTTTATATTCCCGATGCCTGCCGCACATGATAGGGGCTGACGGTCGAAACAGAAACATTCGAGGTGCGGGTGACACAGGCAATTGTCGTGATGGGAGTGAGCGGCTCCGGCAAGTCCACAGTCGCGGAAGCAGTGGCGGAGAAACTGGGCATTGCCTTCATAGAGGGCGACAAGCTGCACCCGAAATCCAATGTCGAAAAAATGTCCGAAGGTATTCCGCTGACGGACGAAGACCGTTGGCCCTGGCTCGATCTGATCGGCGCGGAACTGCGCAAGGGCAGCGAAAGCGACGGTGTCGTCGTTTCCTGCTCGGCGCTTAAGAAAATCTATCGCGACCGCCTTCGCAAGGCCACCGGCGGCCCGCTGGCTTTCGTTTATCTGGATGGCAGCCTGGAGCTTCTCAGCCAGCGCATGGGTGAGCGCAAGGGCCATTTCATGCCGCTTTCGCTGCTGCAGACCCAGCTTGCCACGCTGGAAGTGCCGACCGGCGAACCGGGCGTCGTGACCGTCAGCATCGATGCCACACCGGAGGATATTGCGAATGACGCACTTTCCGGTTTGAAGACGGTAACGTTCTAAAATCCGAGCCTGTCGCGCAGGCCGTACCACCATGCGCCAAGCACGGTCAGCGGCACCCGGAATGTCTTACCCCCGGGGAACGGATAGTTCGGCAGCGAGCTCCAGACATCGAAACGTTCGGCGTGGCCGGCAACGGCCTCGCCCAATATCTTGCCGAGCAGATGGGTTGTCGTAACACCGTGGCCGCTATCGCCATGCGAAAAATAGATATTGTCGGACAGCCTGCCCATATGCGGGATGCGCGTGAGCGTCAGCGCAAAATTGCCGCTCCAGGCAAAGTCGATCTTCGTCTTTTCCAGTTGCGGAAAGGTCTTCAGCATATTCGGCCGGATCACACCCGTCAGATCGGCAGGATCGCTGCCGCCATAGCCGATGCCGCCGCCATAGAGCAGGCGATTGTCGGAGGTGCGGCGGTAATAATCGAGAATGTAATTGGCGTCCTCGACGCAATAATTGGCGGGCAGAAGCTCCTCGATCAGATCGGCATCAAGCGGCTCCGTTGCCATGACCTGGCTTGAGACGGGCATCATCCGCTCGCCGATTTCCGGCAGCAAGGTGCCGAGATAGGCGTTGCCGCAGACGAGAACATATTTCGCCTTCACGCTGCCCGTTGCCGTGCGCACGATGGGATTGACGCCCTGCTCTACCGCGATGACACGCGAATTTTCGAATATGCGGGCTCCAAGGCTTTCGGCAGCCGCCGCCTCGCCCTGCACCAGATTGAGCGGGTGGATATGGCCACCGAAGCGGTCGATCATGCCGCCAGCATAACGGTCGGTCTTCACATAGTGGCCGACATCCGCCCTGGAGACCATTTCGAGACCGCCATGACCGTGTTTTTCCCAATGGGCTTTGTGAGCTTCCATCTCGCGGATTTGTTTCGGTGTGAAGGCGGCGAAGAAACCGCCATCGACGAGATCGCAATCGATGGCGTAGTTGGCGATGCGGTTGCGGATGATCGCGCCGCCTTCAAGCGACATTTCGCCGAGTTTCACCGCCTTGTCATGCCCATAGCGACCGGCAATGGTTTCGAGATCGCGACTATAGCCGTTGACGATCTGACCGCCATTGCGCCCCGAAGCGCCGAAGCCGACGCGGACACCTTCCAGGACGATGACGGAATAGCCGCGTTCACTGAGTTCCAGCGCGGCGGAAATGCCGGTGAAGCCGCCACCGATGATGCAGACATCGGCGTCCAGCGCGCCTTCGAGTGTCGGCCGCACGGTTTTGACATTGGCGGAGGCCGCATACCATGACGATGTGTGGCCGGGATTGGGAATATTCGTTACCTCAGCCATTTCACACCGTCCTGATATAGGCGTCATATTCGACGTCGGTTACACGCAGGGAAAATTCGGAAAGCTCCTGCTGTTTGCAGGCGGAAAACAGCGTGCGGTACTTCTGGCCGAGCGTCGCATAGGCAAAGCTCGAGCGCGTGAAGCGCTGCAACGCGTAGTCCCAGTTGGTGGGCAGCGGCTCGTGATTGATCGCGTGGCTGTCGCCGGCAATCGCGCCGCCCGGCTGGCGCTTCTCCTTCATGCCTGCCAATGCGGCGCTCAGGATCATCGCGACAACGAGATAGGGGTTGGTATCAGCGCCCGCGACCCGATGTTCGATACGCGTCGCCGTCTTGCTGGCAACGATGACACGCACCGCCGCCGAGCGGTTGTCGATGCCCCAGGAGGCGTAGGTCGGCGCATGTTCGCTGGGGGTCAGGCGGCGGTAGGAATTGGCATGGGGGGCGAAGATCGCCATGCTTTCACCCATGTTTTCCAAGAGGCCGCCGACCGAATGCATCAAAGCATCCGACGGGCCGTTCTCCCCGGCGTATATGTTCCTGCCGTCCCTGTCGAGAACGGAAAAATGCACGTGCATGCCGTTGCCGGCCTGCAACCCGTAAGGCTTGGCCATGAAGGTGGCGTCGAGGTCATGCCGCCGCGCCACGCCCTTGACGATGCGTTTCAGGAAGACGGCGAAATCGGCCGCCTGCAATGCATCAGGCACATGGTTGAGGTTGATCTCATATTGCCCGGGGCCGTTTTCCCGCAGCGTCGTATCGGCAAGGACGCCCTGTGCGCGGCAGGCCGTGGCAATATCATGGAAAACATCCTCGAAATCCTGTAATTCGGAAATCGACAGAACCTGTGTCTGGCCCGTGTGCCATCGGCCCTCGCGGCTGCGCGGCGGGCGGACAGGATCGAGCGCGGAGCGGACAGGATCGATCAGGTAAAATTCAAGTTCGGTCGCCACGACCGGCGTGAGGCCCGCCTTTTTATAGGCGCTTAGAACCTGCGCCAGAACATGGCGCGGATCGCCATAAAAGCCGGTCCCATCCGGATTTTTCATTGCCAGCAGAACCTGTGCCGTTGGTCGGCCAAGCCATGTTACCCGCGACAGCGTGCCTGGAACGGGGAAACAAAAACCGTCTGGATCGCCCGTGCCTTCCGCAAGACCTGCAGCATGCACATCTCGACCCCAGATATCCAGCGCATAGACCGACCGGGGAATGGCCATTCCTTTCTCAAGAACGTCAATTGCCCGTTCGCGCGGAATCCACTTGCCGCGCGGCACGCCGTTCGCATCTATGACGAAAGCTTCGAGAATTTCGATATCGGGATTATCGGCGAAAAATTTCTTTGCGTTTTCAATATCATCCATCATGCACCAGCAAGCCGTTTCCATCTCGTTTCATGCGCAGCGAGTTGCGCTAACGAAAGTCGTCCTGCTGCTGATAGATGAGAAACCTCGCCACCATGATGACGTTTCGCCCCTTTTCCCTTTGCACGCGACCATGTTACGTGGCCTGTCCCCGGAAGGCCAGCGGATTTAGCTATCAGGGATTGAACCTTTCCGGGCGATAGGCGTCGATGGCGATAACCGACGTTTCGCCAAGCATGGTTTCCGCCAGCACACGGCCGGTGATCGGCCCAAGTGTGAGGCCATGGTGGGCGTGCCCGAAAGCAAACCACAATGTTTTATGGCGCGGCGCCTTGCCGATGATCGGCATCATATCCGGCGTACAGGGCCGCGCTCCCATCCACGGTTCCGCATCCAGCCGGCCGCCGAGAGGAAAGACGGTACGTGCCACCCGCTCCGCCCGCTCGATCTGCACGGGAGATTTCTGCGCATCGCGTTCGGCGAATTCCGCGCCCGTCGTCAGGCGGATACCCTTGCGCATCGGCGCGAGGAAATAACCGCGCTCGGCGTCGATCAGCCAGTTATTGAGCTTCGCGCCCTCCTGTGGCGCATAATGCATGTGGTAACCGCGTTTCACACCGAGTGGAAAGCGGTAACCCAGCCGTTCCGTAACGGTATCCGCCCAGGGGCCTAGCGCCACCACGGCATGTTCGGCCTCGACCGCGCCGGTTTCGGTGCGCACCGTCCAACCGCTCACCGTCTGGCTGAGGGTGGAGGCATCACCACGGACGAAACTTCCGCCAAGGCTCTCGAACAGCCGAACATAAGCGAGCGTCAGCGCATGCGGATCACGCACCGACCAGGGATCGTTCCATTTCAGGCCGCCGACGAAATCATGGCTGAGATGCGGTTCGGCTGCGGCAAGCTCCTCGGCGTCGAGTTTCGTATGGGAAATACCGTGGTCGCGCGCCAGACGCTCGGCGAAAGCAAAATCTGCATCCCGCCTTACGGCGGTCCTGTAGGCCTCCATCCAGCCGTTCTTGACGATCAGATCACCGGCTTTCGCTTCCTCGATCAGGATGTTGTGTTCCGAAACCGAATGCTCGATCAGCGGCGCATAGGCGCGGGCAATTGCCGCGTGGCGCGAGGCTGCGGAATTATACCAGTAGCGGCCGAGAAACGGCACGATCTTCGGCAGGGCGGAGAGGTGATAGCGAGCATCGATGCTGTTGTTCAGGGAATAGCGCAGCAGAAGGGCGAGATCCTGCGGGAAGGCATAAGGTACGACGCCTTCTCTCTGGATCAGCCCGGCATTGCCGAAGGAGGTCTCCTCACCCGGCCCGCGCCGGTCGACCAGCACCACCGACTTACCCCTGCGGGCCAGTTGCAGGGCGATGGAGACCCCGATGATCCCCGCACCCAAAACGATCACATCCGCTGCCATGGCAATCAATCCGTTTCCGCGTCACTGCCCCTCAACATGGGTCGGCATTTTCCGCGAAGCAACAGAAAAATCATCGTCTTAATGGAAAGGTGACGCGTCTTACTGGCTGACCGCTTTCGTTTTCACCGCCTCAATGTTGAAGGCGGCAGCCAGCAGCGCTTTGGTGTAGTCCTGCTGCGGATTGGCGAAAATCTCCGCCGCCGGGCCGCTCTCCACCACCTTGCCGTGGCGCATGACGATCAGGTCGTTGGCGAGCGCCTTCACCACCTTCAGGTCGTGGCTGATGAAAAGGTAGGCGAGTTCGTGCTTCGCCTGCAGATCGCGCAGCAGATCGACCACCTGCGCCTGCACGCTCATGTCGAGCGCGGAGGTCGGCTCGTCCAGCATGACGAAACGCGGTTTCAGCACCATGGCGCGGGCAATGGCGATACGCTGGCGCTGGCCGCCGGAAAATTCATGCGGATACCGCCAGCGGGTGGCCGGATCGAGACCGACCTCTTCCAGCGCTGTGGCGACACGCTTATCGCGCTCATCGGCAGACAGAGACCGTTCATGCACCTTCAAGCCCTCGGCGACGATCTCGCCGACAGACATGCGCGGGCTGAGAGACCCATAAGGATCCTGAAACACCACCTGCAACCGGTTTCTGAGCGGTTTCATCATTTCATAGGAATAGTGGTCGATCGACTGGCCGATGAAGCTGATACGACCCTCAGATGCGATCAACCGCGAGAGCGCCAGCCCGAGCGTCGTCTTGCCGGAGCCGGATTCGCCCACAACGCCCACAGTCTGGCCGGCGCGAAGGGTGATATCTATGCCGTCCACCGCCTTCACATGATCCACCACCCGGCGCATCAGCCCCGCCTTGATGGGGAACCAGACCTTGATACCGTCACCCTGCATGACCACCGGTTTGGTTGCGTCAGAATGGGGAGGCTCGCCCTTTGGCTCTGCCGCCAGAAGATGGCGCGTATAGGCGTGTTGCGGATCGGTAAACACCTGCTCCACCGTACCGGTCTCGACGATCTTGCCCTTGGTCATGACGCAGACGCGATCGGCAAATTTGCGGACGATGCCGAGATCGTGGGTGATGAACAGCATGGACATGCCGTGCTGCGTTTTCAGATCACCAAGCAGTTCCAATATCTGCGCCTGCACCGTCACATCGAGCGCAGTGGTCGGCTCGTCGGCGATCAGCAGTTTCGGCCGGTTGGCGAGCGCCATGGCAATCATCACGCGCTGTCGCTGACCACCGGACAATTCATGCGGATAAGCCTTCAGGCGCTTTTCCGGTTCGCGGATGCCGACCTGTAATAACAGTTCCAGCGTGCGCGCCCGCGCCTCCGCCCCGGTGATCGCCTGATGCAGTTCCAGTATCTCGCCGATCTGCCGCTCGATGGTGTGGAGCGGGTTGAGCGAGGTCATCGGCTCCTGAAAAATCATGGTGACGTCGTTGCCGCGCACGGCGCGCAGCGCGCGCTCCGGCAAAGTCAGCATATCCTTGCCGTCGAACAGGATTTTTCCCGAAGGATGGCTCGCTGCCGGATAGGGCAGCAATTTGAGAATGGAATTTGCCGTGACCGATTTGCCGGAACCGGACTCGCCGACGAGGGCGACGACCTCGCCCGGCATCAGATCGAAAGAGACATGATCGACGGCGATGCTCGTCGCGCCGCCCTGATGGAAGGCAACGGAGAGATCACGGACGGAGAGAAGCGGCTGGATATTTGTTTCCGTCATGGCGATCACCGGAACGTCTTGCGTGGATCGAAAGCGTCGCGCACCGCTTCACCCACGAAGATCAACAGCGAGAGCATGATGGACATGGTGAAAAACGCAGTAAGGCCGAGCCAGGGGGCCTGAAGGTTGTTCTTGCCTTGCGCGATCATCTCGCCCAGCGACGGCGACCCCGGCGGCATACCGAAGCCGAGGAAGTCGAGCGAGGTGAGCGTCGTGATCGACCCTGAGAGAATGAATGGCAGGAATGTCAGCGTCGCTACCATGGCGTTGGGCAGAAGATGGCGGAACATGATCGTCCAGTTGCCGACCCCAAGCGCGCGGGCGGCGCGGACATATTCGAAGTTTCTGGCGCGCAGGAATTCCGCGCGCACGATGCCGACGAAGCCGACCCATGAGAAGAGCAGCATGATGCCGAGCAGCACGAAGAAGCCCGGCGGCAGAATGGCTGCGATAATCAGCAGGATGTAGAGCACCGGCATGGACGACCAGATTTCAATGAAACGCTGCAAAAGCAGGTCCGTCCAGCCGCCGAAATAGCCTTGAATAGCGCCGGCGGTGACGCCGACAATGGCGGAAGCGATGGTCAGCGTCAGACCGAACAGCACGGAAATGCGGAACCCGTAGATCATTCGCGCGGTGACGTCGCGCGCCTGATTGTCGGTTCCGAGCCAGTTGAGATTGCCAAGCGTGCAGCCGGGATCGGCATCGCCCTGCGGGTAAGCCGAGCAGCGATCCTTTTTATCCATCAGCCAGAAGGGCGCAGTCGGCGCCGAATGGGGAATATTGGAATTGACCGTCTGATAGGAATAGCGAATCGGCGGCCAGATCATCCAGCCATTGGCGTTGATCTCATCCTGAATGAAGGAGGATTTGTAATCGGTCTGAGCCAGGAACCCGCCGAATTTTTCTTCCGGATAATCGACCATGACCGGCACCAGCAACTCGCCCTTGTAGGAAGCGAGAATGGGTTTGTCATTGGCGATGAATTCCGCAATGAGGCTCAGAAAAAACAGGACCAGGAACAGCCAGAAGGACCAGTAACCGCGCCGGTTTGCCTTGAAATTCTGCCAGCGGCGCTTGGTCGTGGGCGAAAACCACGGGCGCTTCGGCTTTGCCCGCATTTCCGCTTCGGCGGTATGGACAAGTGTCATCACACATCCCTCCGCTCGAAATCGATGCGCGGATCGATCCATGTATAGATCAGGTCGGAAATGAGGCCGACGACGAGGCCCATCAGCGAGAAGATGAAGAGCGTGCCGAAGACGATCGGGTAATCGCGATTGACGACCGAGAGATAACCGAGGCGACCGAGACCGTCGAGCGAGAAGATATTCTCGATCAGCAGCGATCCGGTGAAGAAGGCCGAGATGAAGGCGCCCGGAAAACCGGCGATCACGATCAGCATCGCATTGCGGAAGACATGCCCATAAAGAACCCTGCGTTCGGTGAGGCCCTTGGCGCGAGCGGTGATGACATATTGCTTCTTGATCTCGTCGATGAAGGAGTTCTTGGTCAGCAACGTCGTTGTCGCGAATGCCGAGAGCGACAGCGCGATCAGCGGCAGGGTCAGGTGCCAGAAATAGTCGATGATCTTCTGCCACCAGTTCAGTTCAGCAAAATTATCGGACACAAGGCCGCGCAGTGGGAACCAGTCGAAGAAGGACCCGCCGGCGAAGAGGACGATGAGCAGGATGCCGAAGAGGAAGCTTGGCACGGCATAACCGACGATGACAACGCCTGACGTCCAGACGTCGAAGGTCGAGCCGTCGGATACGGCCTTCTTGATGCCGAGCGGAATGGATATCATGTAAGAAATGATCAGAATCCAGAAGCCGAGCGAGGCCGAGACCGGCAGCTTGTCAATGATGAGATCGATCACCGAGGAATTGCGGAAGAAGCTGTCGCCGAAATCGAAGCGGATATAGTTCCACATCATTTCGAGGAAACGGGTGAGCGGCGGCTTGTCGAAGCCGAACTGTTTTTCGAGCTTGGCGATCAGTTCCGGATCGAGACCCTGCGCACCACGGTATTTCGAACCGCTGTCATCGAAACCGCCGGACTGGCCCATAAGATCGCCGCCGCCCGATAGCCGGTCGGAGGCGCTGTCGCCCTGCCCCGTCAATTGCGCGACGACCTGCTCCACCGGCCCGCCCGGCGCGAACTGGATGACGAGAAACGAAATGCCCATGATGCCGATGATGGTCGGGATCATCAGCGCCAGACGTCTGAGGATATAGGCGCCCATCAGCCTCTGCTCCCGGCCGATACGTCAGCGGTTTTCGTTTCTTTCAAAACCTGTCCCTTCCTGAAAGCGCTGCCTGCGCTTTGAGCGATTCGTCTCGCCCTATGTGAATCAAGCCTTCGCCATGAAAGCAAGGCCGGCGTCAGTTTCCGGCCTGGCTGGACCACCATGCCTCGGGAAAACCGACGCCATATTGGGGCAGGTTTTCCGGACGGACGAGCGTGTTCCAATAAGCGATGAACATCTCGCCGCGGTAAAATTGCGGGATGACGTAACTGTTTGCCAGAAGCACCCGGTCGAGCGCGCGTGCGGCGGCCACCTGTTCATCCCGGTTGGGCGCGAATATGACCTTCCTGACCAACGCATCGACGGCCGGGTTCTTGATGCCAGCAATATTGTTGGACCCTTGCCGGTCGGCGGCCGCCGAGCCCCAGAAATCCGCCTGTTCGTTTCCGGGGTTGGCCGAGGTCGCCCAGAGCTTGACGATGACGTCATAATCGAAGCTGCGGGTGCGGTTGGTATATTGCGAGGCGTCGACCGTGCGGATCGTCGCATTGATACCGATTTTCTTCAGATTCTGGACATAGGGAAGAATGGTTCTTTCCATGCCGGAGGAATCGATCAGAAACTCCATATCGAGCGGCTGTCCGGTTTTCGCATTGACCATGCGGTTGCCGCGCAGCTCGTAGCCGGCTTCCTTCATCAGCTTGACCGCCTCGCGCAGATTGTCGCGCTGCTTGGCCGGATCACCCGCGACCGGATTGCGATATTCGGTTGTGAAAACCTCCGGCGGAACCTGATCCTTCAGTTCCTGAAGAATTTCCAGCTCGCGACCGGTCGGCAGGCCGGAAGAGGCCAGTTCACTGCCCATGAAGAAGCTGTTGATGCGCTGGAACTGGCCGTAAGCCAGCGTCCGGTTCAACTCCTCGAAATCGAAAGCATAATTGAGCGCCTTGCGCAGTTTCGGGTTCTGGAACTTCTCCCTGCGCATGTTCGGCACGAAGGCCTGCATGATACCGACGGAGCGATAGATGTTCGGCAGCTCTTCCTTCTTGACGCGGCCTTCCTTGACGGCCGGAAAATCATAACCCGTAACCCATCGGCTGGAGGAAGCTTCCTGACGGAAATCGACGGTGCCGGACTTGAAGGCCTGGAATTCCACATCCTGATCGGCAAAGAAGGTGTAGGCGATGGTTTTGAAATTGTTCATCCCCACATTCACATTGACGTCCTTGCCCCAGTAGTCGTCGCGGCGTTCATAAGCGATTGTCGAACCGGGAGAGACTGAGGCAATCTTGTAGGGGCCGGAACCCATCACCGGTTCCAGCGTGCCGCGCGATATGTCGCGCGGCTTGCCATCCGCGCCGACGGCTTCCCACCAGTGCTTGGGAACGATCAGCAATTGCCCGACGATCTGCGGCAATTCGCGATTGTTCTTCTCGTCGAAAGTGAAGGTAATGTCCCTTTCGCCGCTCACCTCCGCCTTGGTGACATGGGTGTAATAGGTCGCGAGCTGCGGGCTCAAATCCTTGGCTTTTTCGAAGCTGAAGACGACATCCTCCGGCGTCACCGGCTTGCCATCGGCCCATTTGGCCTCTGCACGCAGCCGGAAGGTGGCTTTCGAAATATCGTCTGGATAGCTTACTCCCTCGGCAAGAAGACCGTAGGAGGCCGACAGCTCCTCTTCGGTCGACTTCATCAATGTATCGAAAACCAGCGAAAGGCCGGTCGCCGCCTCGCCCTTGGCGAGCAGCGGATTGAGGGTATCGAAGGTGCCCGCCGTCGACAGGCGAAGGGTGCCGCCTTTCGGCGCCTTGGTATTCACATAGTCGAAATGATCGAAGCCATCGGGATGTTTCAGTTCCCCGACCGTCGAAATCCCCTTCCGCCATACATCGGTCGATTGTGCGGAGGCCGCCGCCGGTATCAGCAGGGCGGATGCCGCAAGAGCAATGAGGAGACGGGATTTCAGTGGTGCCAATATCATTGGGGGAATGTCCCTGTTTTCGCGTTTGTTGAAGAGAGCATAAAACAAAGATTGGCAAAAAACAGATGTACTGGCTCACAAGCTCTTTATCGGCGTCTTTATCCTTCCGCTTTGCAAGATGCAGGGCGAAACATGGTTTCAACAAAATCCCGTTCCAGTTTATCTTGAGGGGAAGAGAATCATCTGATCGGACGGGCAAGACTTTATGACGGCGGGATCATCGAGAGTTTTCAAGGCGGCCTTGCTGGCGATTTCGGTCGTCTCCGCGTTGCAGTTGCAGATCGAAACTGCAGCGGCCGAGGACAGGCCGGCGAAAGAGGTGTTCGGGCACATGGCCCTGCCTTCCGCCACAGGCTCGCAGCCGATCGGCTCCTATGCCAAGGGCTGTCAGTCCGGCGCCATCGCCATGCCGACGGACGGTCCCGGCTGGCAGGCCATGCGCCTTTCCCGCAACCGGCGCTGGGGCCAGCCGCAGATGATTTCGTTCCTCGAGCAATTTTCGCAGGACGCCCAGAAGATCGGCTGGCCGGGCCTGCTGCTGGGCGATATTTCCCAGCCGCGCGGCGGGCCGATGCTGACCGGCCATGCGTCGCACCAGATCGGCCTCGATGTCGACATCTGGTGGCGGCCGATGCCGACCCCGCGGCTGAGCGTGGAGCAGCGCGAAACGGTGCCTTTCATCTCCATGCTGGACAAGAGCAAGTTCCTGACGGTCGATGACCGCAAGTGGTCACCCCTCAATGCCCGGTTGGTGATGATGGCGGCAAGCTATCCGCAGGTGGAGCGTGTCTTCGTCAACCCGGCCATCAAGCAGAAACTCTGCCAGACATGGACCGGCGACCGCACCTTCATGGGCAAGATCAGGCCGATCTACGGCCATGACGAGCATTTCCACATCCGTCTCGAATGCCCGCCCGGCGCGCCCAACTGCAAGCCGCAGGCGGCCGTGGGCAAAGGCGACGGCTGCGACAAGTCGCTTGCCTGGTGGTTCAGCAAGGAACCATGGGCGCCGCCGAAAAAGGACCCCAACGCCAAGCCGGTGAAACCGCGCCCGGTCTTGGTTTCCGATCTGCCCTCGGCCTGCGCCGCCGTGGCTGCCGCTCCTTCCGCCAACCCCGAAGGCATTGCGGCTCAGGTCTATTCGCCTGCTCCAGCAACGCGCCAGCAAAGCGTGGAACAGGTCATTCAGGCAGCCCCCGCCCTACAGCCGCCTTCGGATATTCCGCTTCCTACCCAGCGCCCGACATTGAACTGAAACAGAAATGAGGCATTCAACAGCTTCCCTTTTCAAATGGCGGCAAGCTGTTATAGAAGGCTTCAAATCGATTTAATTCTTGATTGAACGGGCTGGGACCATGGAAGAACAACGCTGTATCGCGCTCATCGCTCACGACGAGAAAAAAGACGATATGGCGGATTTCGCCCGTCATCACCAGAAAGCGCTTGCCGGTTTCAGGATCGTCGCCACCGGCACCACCGGCGGAAGGGTACAGGAAGCGTGTCCGGGTCTTGAAGTCATCCGCCTCAAGAGCGGTCCGCTTGGCGGCGACCAGCAGATCGGCGCGATGATCGCCACAGGCGAGGTGGATATGCTGATCTTCTTCACCGACCCGCTGACGGCCATGCCGCATGATGTTGACGTGAAGGCGCTGACGCGGCTTGCTACGGTTTACGATATTCCCATGGCGCTCAACCGCGCTACCGCAGAAAATCTCATCGACTTCCACGTCGCCAACTGAACCTCCCAACATGGAACAGGCAATGCCGAAGACGTCCGATACCGAATATCTGTCCTTTCCAATCCTTCTTGGCGACATCGGCGGCACCAATGCCCGCTTTTCCATCCTGATCGATTCCTTTGCCGAACCGGTGCACCTCACCACGGTAAAGACGGCGGAATATCCTGCTATCGACGACGCCATCCAGCAGGCGGTTCTGGACAAGACCTCGCTTCAGCCGGTCTCGACGATTCTCGCGATTGCCGGCCCCATCGAAGGTGACGAGATTCCCCTCACCAACTGCCATTGGGTCGTCAAGCCGAAGGACATGCTCGCCAATCTCGGCCTGAAGGATGTCATCGTCATCAATGATTTCGAGGCGCAGGCTCTGGCGATCGCGGCCCTTGACGACGATAACCGCGACGCCATCGGCTCCGGCAAGGAAGACGTTTTGGCGTCGAGGGTCGTTCTTGGACCGGGAACGGGGCTCGGCGTTGCCGGGCTGGTCTATGCCCGCCACATGTGGTTCCCGGTGCCTGGCGAAGGCGGGCATATCGATATCGGCCCGAGAAGCGCGCGCGACTATGCGGTTTTCCCGCATATCGAAACCATCGAGGGCCGCGTCGCCGGCGAACAGATCCTGTGCGGACGCGGGCTGGTCAATCTTTATCGCGCCATCTGCAAAGCCGATGGCATCGAGCCTGTCTTTTCCGATCCGGCCGACATTACCTCGCAGGGGCTTTCGGGTCAGAACGCGCAGGCAAAAGAAACGCTGTCGCTGTTCAGCACCTACCTCGGCCGCGTGGCGGGCGACCTTGCGCTGATCTTCATGGCCAAGGGCGGCGTCTATCTGGCCGGCGGCATTTCGCAGAAGATCATTCCTGCGCTGAAGAGTCCGGAATTCCGGGCGGCCTTCCAAGACAAGGCGCCGCACAGCGCCCTGATGCGGACCATTCCGACATTCGTCGTCACCCATCCCCAAGCGGCCCTTTCCGGCCTCGCCACCTATGCGAGAACGCCTGCCGATTTCGGTCTGGCGCTGGACGGGCGGCGCTGGAGAGCCTGATCGGCTCTTCCCATGTGATGCTTGCGAAGCGGGCGGGCGATCTTTAACGTCGCTGCTGCAAACATCAATCGACCGATACCGGCGGGTTCCGATCCGCCTGACATGAAAAGCGAGTGAAAACATGGGCAGCAGCGGCATGAAACTGGTGGTGGTCGGCGCGGCGGGCCGCATGGGACAGGCACTGATCCGCCTCATTCACCAGACACCCGGCGTTCAGCTGCATGCCGCAGTGGCGCGTGAAGGTTCGGCTTTTGTTGGCCGCGATGCCGGTGAGATCTCCGGTCTCGGCCCCATCGGCGTCGAAATCACCAGCGATCCCTTACAGGCATTTCTGCATGCCGAAGGGGTGATCGATTTCACCTCACCGGCAACCAGCGTCACCTTTGCCGGCCTCGCCGCGCAGGCCCGCATCGTGCACGTCATCGGCACGACCGGCTGCTCGCCGCAAGACGAGGAAAAGTTCAAGGCAGCGTCGCGCCATGCGCGCATCGTCAAGTCGGGGAATATGAGCCTCGGCGTCAACCTGCTCAGCGTTCTCACCCAGCAGGCGGCGCAGGCGCTGGATGCGCAGAACTGGGATATCGAGATTCTGGAAATGCACCACAAGCACAAGGTGGATGCGCCTTCGGGCACCGCACTTCTGCTTGGCGAAGCGGCGGCGGCCGGCCGCAAGGTCGATCTTACCGCCTCTTCCGTGCGCGTGCGCGACGGACACACGGGCGCGCGTGAGACCGGCACCATCGGTTTTGCCACGTTGCGTGGCGGCTCGGTGATCGGTGAACATTCGGTGATTTTTGCTGGCGAAGGCGAGCGCGTCGAGCTTTCCCATTATGCCGGCGACCGCTCCATTTTCGCGCGCGGTGCGATTACGGCGGCTGTCTGGGCCTTCGACAGGAAGCCCGGTTTCTATTCCATGCTGGATGTGCTCGGCCTTTCGCAGGCGGAATAAAACCGTACCCTAATTCTCCACCGTGAATTCGACCGTATCCGCAGAAAATCGGCTGACGGCATATTGCACAGGTACGCCATCCATATCGGCATTCAATGCCTGAGTGACAAGCAGGATGGCCCCGGGCGACAGTTCGAGATCGACCAGATCCTGCGTATCCGCGTGGATAGCAGAAATGACGGTGGAGATGCGCACATAGTCCGCCACGCCAAGTATCTTGAAAGCGGCGGTGATCGATCCGCTTTGCTGGTATGCTTCGCCTATTCCGGCAAAACGATCAGCCGGGAACCATGTGGTCGAACGGGATACAGGGCGGGTGTCCGCCTTGCGCAGGGTTTCCAGACGTATGAGCGGCGTACCGGCAGTCAGTTGCAGCCGCGCTGCCAGATCGGCACTGGCCGGTTCGGTCGTGTGGGAAAGAAGTAGCGCCTCCATTTCCTTCACCTGATCGCCGATGCCTGCCGTGAAGCGCGTGCGCAGCGAAATCGGAAAACTCAGACGCTCCTTGCGGGCGATCATCGTGCCGCGCCCCTGCATCGGCTCGAGAATGCCTTCGCTCGCCAGTGCGGCGATCGCACTCCGGACGGTATGGCGGTTGACGCCGAATTTTTCGGCCAGCGTCATCTCCGGCGGCAACATGCCGGTTTCGTCGTGATCGCCGGCCGCAATCTCGCCCCTGATCCGGTCGGCGATCTGCCGCCAGAGCGCTACGCCGTTCTTTCTTTTCATCGCTGCTGCAGGGCTCATGTCACACGCTTGTCATTCATCGACGTTAATTGTAACTTATATTGTATAGTTGTCTATATCAATAGACATTAGAGGTCAAGCGATGAATAACGAAGCTGCGAATATACATGCGGAGAGGAAGCGAGTGGCGGCGCTTCTTGCCCGCGCCACCGTTCAGGAACTTGAAACGGTCTGGAGCCGGCAGAATGCCAGCCCGCAGACGGAAAACGTGCGGGGGCCGGAAACCGGGCTCGTCATGGTCAAGGGCCGTATCGGCGGCGGCGGTGCGCCTTTTAATCTCGGCGAAACCACCGTCACCCGCGCAACCGTCAAGCTTGCCTCGGGAACCGTCGGTCATGCGCATGTTCTCGGCACCGGCCGCAAGAAGGCCTGGTATGCGGCCGTTTTCGACGCGCTCTGGCAGGAAAGCCCAACCCGGGACTTCATCGAGACCGAGCTTCTTTCACCGGTCGAAAAAAGACTGAGCGAGGAAAAGGAACGGAAAACAAGGGAAACCGCCGCCACGCGGGTCGATTTCTTCACCATGGTTAGAGGAGAGGATTGATGGGTGTGAAAGCCGAAGCATTGACGGGCGGCTTTTCCAGCGCCGTGTTCGATTCCCAGCGTATTTTCAAGAAGCTGATGGACGGCATGGCCCGTCCCGGCACACCGCAGACAATCGAAACGGCTGTCGCCCCGCCACTGCCGCTTGCCGCTGCCACCGGTGCGGTTCTGCTGGCGCTTTGCGACCACGATACGCCGGTCTGGCTGAGCGGCGCGTTGCGCAAGACCGCGGTGCCGGGCTGGATCGGATTTCATACCGGCGCAGTTGCGACAGACGAAAAGAGCGTGGCGCATTTCGCCGTCATCGAAGCGGGCAGCGCCGTCGCGTCCTTCGGCCTTTTTGCCCAGGGCAGCCAGGAGTATCCCGACCGCTCCACGACGCTCATCATCGAGTTGCCTGATCTGGATGGAGGGCGGAAACTGCTGCTCTCCGGCCCCGGTATTCGCCACGTCAACATCATCAGCCCCACTGGCCTGCCGGACATATTCCCGAGGCTGTGGGCGGAGAACAACGCCGTCTTCCCGCGCGGCGTCGACGTCATCCTGACATCCGCCGACAGATTTGTCTGCCTGCCGCGCACGACGCGCATTCAACCTGTGGAGGCATAAGATGTATGTTGCTGTCAAAGGCGGGGAAACCGCCATCGCCAACGCCCACCGGCTTCTGGCCGACAAGCGGCGCGGAGACCGCGCCCTGCCCGCCATGACCGTTGCGCAGATCGTTTCGCAGCTATCGCTCGCCGTCGACCGGGTGATGGCGGAAGCCTCGCTCTACGATCCGTCGCTTGCAGCCCTTGCCGTCAAGCAGGCGCGCGGTGACATGATCGAAGCCATCTTCCTGCTGCGCGCCTATCGCACCACGCTGCCGCGCTTCGGCTATTCGGTGCCGGTGGATACCGCTGACATGACGGTGCAGCGGCGCGTTTCCGCCACCTACAAGGATCTGCCCGGCGGGCAATTGCTGGGGCCGACCTTCGATTACACCCACCGGCTGCTTGATCCCTCCCTCCTCGAAGACGGGGTCGTCGAAACCGCTACCCAGCGTGAAGGCGAGCCGGAATATGTCATGCGCGTTTCCGATATCCTCGCTCAGGAGGGGCTGATCGAAAGCGACGGCGACATGCCGGACGATCATATTGCCGGCGACCTGACACGGGAACCGATGGAGTTTCCGATGCCGCGTGACCTGCGCCTGCAATCGCTGGCGCGTGGCGATGAGGGTTTCCTTCTGGCGCTCGCCTATTCGACCCAGCGCGGGTACGGCCGCACACACCCCTTCGTCGGCGAAATCCGTATTGGCGAAGTAGAGGTCGAGCTTGATGTGCCGGAACTCGGCTTCTCCGTCTCGCTTGGCGATATCCAGGTCACCGAATGCCAGATGGTCAATCAGTTCAAGGGATCGGCGAAGGCACCGCCGCAATTCACCCGCGGCTACGGTCTGGTCTTCGGTCAGAGCGAACGCAAGGCGATGGCAATGTCGCTGGTTGATCGCGCGCTGCGCGCCGGCGAATTCGGCGAAGATGTCGTCGCGCCGGCACAGGACGAGGAGTTCGTCATTTCACACGCCGACAATGTGCAGGCGACGGGTTTCGTCGAGCATCTGAAATTGCCGCACTACGTGGATTTTCAGGCCGAACTCGGTCTGGTGCGAAAGATGCGCGCCGATTTCGAGGCGATCAACGCCAATGGCGCGGAATGGATGAGCGATGCGGCCGAATAGCTCAGCGGCTGCGCTGCTCGCCAAACCAGTAGGCGCAAAAGACGGTCGATGCTGCAAACACAGCAAAGAACACGGCTGCAAGAATTCCAATCTCCATGAGCTTGTACTCCTTTTTTCACAAGGCTAACGCGCAATGCTTGAAGAAGTTTCATTTGACGACGGGCTGGCTGCCTACAACTTCGCCTATCTGGACGAACAGACCAAGCGAATGATCCGCCGGGCGATCCTGAAGGCCATCGCCATTCCCGGTTATCAGGTTCCCTTCGCTTCCCGCGAAATGCCCATGCCTTATGGCTGGGGCACCGGCGGTGTGCAGGTGACCGCCTCTATCCTCGGTCCTGATGATGTGCTGAAGGTGATCGACCAGGGCGCGGACGACACGACCAACGCCGTTTCCATCCGTGCCTTCTTCCAGAAGGTCGCGAATGTGGCGGTCACTACCCGCACGAAGGATGCAACGATCATCCAGACGCGGCACCGCATTCCGGAAGAGGAGCTGCATTCGGGCCAGGTGCTCGTTTATCAGGTTCCGATCCCCGAGCCCCTGCGCTTTCTCGAACCGCGCGAGACAGAAACCCGTGTCATGCACGCGCTCGAAGAATATGGCCTGATGCACGTCAAGCTTTACGAGGATATTGCCCGCAACGGCCGCATCTCCACCACCTATGCCTATCCGGTGAAGGTGGCCGGGCGTTACGTGATGGATCCGTCGCCGACCCCTAAATTCGACAATCCGAAAATGCATCTCTCGGACGCCCTGCAGCTGTTCGGCGCAGGGCGCGAAAAGCGCATCTATGCCGTGCCGCCCTATACCGATGTCGTCAGCCTCGATTTCGAAGATCACCCTTTTGAAATCCAGCGTTTCGACAAGCCCTGCGCGCTGTGCGGGGCGGAGAATGTCTATCTGGACGAGGTGGTGCTGGACGACAGGGGCGGACGCATGTTCGTCTGCTCCGATACCGACCATTGCGAGGACCGCCGCGCCCATGGCCACAAGGGCCATCTGCTGGCAGAAGTGAAGGAGGCCGCAGAATGAGCGACGCATCGCTTCTGAAAGTCCGGGACGTTTCCAAATATTATGGCGACCGCGCCGGCTGCCGCAACGTGTCCTTCGACCTCTATCCGGGCGAGGTTCTGGCAATCGTCGGTGAGTCCGGTTCCGGCAAGACCACCCTCCTCAACTGCATTTCCACCCGGCTGATGCCGACGGCGGGCAGCGTGGAATATCGCATGCGCGACGGCACGGTGCGTGACCTCTATCATATGGGTGAGGCCGAACGGCGTTTCCTGATGCGGACGGACTGGGGTTTCGTGCACCAGAACCCGGCAGATGGGCTGCGCATGGCGGTTTCCGCCGGCGCCAATGTCGGCGAGCGGCTGATGGCCGTCGGCAACAGGCATTATGGCAATATAAGGCAATCGGCCAGCGAATGGCTGGAGCGGGTGGAAATCGGCACCGACCGTATCGACGATCAGCCGCGCGCCTTTTCCGGCGGCATGCGCCAGCGCCTGCAGATCGCCCGCAACCTCGTCACATCGCCGCGCCTCGTCTTCATGGACGAACCGACCGGCGGCCTCGATGTCTCGGTACAGGCACGTCTGCTCGATCTGGTTCGCGGCCTCGTCAACGATCTCGGTCTTGCGGTCGTCGTCGTCACCCATGATCTCGCGGTGGCGCGACTTCTCTCTCACCGCATGATGGTGATGAAGGGCGGCGACGTCATCGAACATGGCCTCACCGACCGGGTGCTGGACGATCCGCGCGAGCCCTACACGCAATTGCTTGTTTCCTCCATCTTGCAGGTTTGATGCCATGACGACGCCTCTCATCGTTTCGGAAGTCTTCAAAAGCTTCACCATGCATCTTCGCGACGGTATCGAGCTGCCAGTCGTTCGCGATGTCAATTTCTCCGTCTCTAGCGGCGAATGCGTCGTGCTCGGCGGCCCTTCGGGCATCGGCAAAAGCTCGATCCTGAAAATGCTCTATGGCAACTACGCCATCGACAGCGGACAGATTCTCGTTCGTCATGAGGGCCAGGTCGTCGATATCGGCAATGCCTCGCCGCGCACGATCCTCGATATCCGCCACCGCACGATTGGTTATGTCAGCCAGTTCCTGCGCACCGTGCCGCGCGTTCCAGCGATAGACGTCGTCGCCGAGCCGCTTTTTGCCCGCAAGGTTGCGGTCGAGGAGGCGCGAGAGCAGGCAGCGGCGCTGCTTTCGAAGCTCAACCTGCCGAAGGAATTATGGTCGCTGCCGCCGGCAACCTTTTCCGGCGGTGAGCAGCAGCGTGTGAATATCGCACGCGGTTTCATCACCGATCACGCCATCCTGCTTCTCGACGAACCCACCGCCTCACTGGATGCCGCCAATCGGCGGGTCGTCGTTGAGATGATCGCCGAAAAGAAGCGCAAGGGGACCGCCTTGCTTGGCATTTTCCATGACGAAGAAGTGCGCGAAGCCGTGGCCGACCGCATTCTCGACGTTTCGCGATTCTCGCCCCGGAAGGCAGCGGCATGAGCGTCAAGGTCGGTCTCGAACCCGTCATCCACGAAAGTGCCCGCGTCACCAATTCCTCGATCGGCCGCTATACCGAAATTTCGGAGCGCTGCCGCCTTGAGGAGGTCGAGATGGGCGATTACTCCTATGTCATGCAGGATGGCGCGATCTAGTGCGCCACCATCGGCAAATTCGTCAACATCGCCGCTTCCGTCCGCATCAACGCCACCAATCATCCGATGCAGCGGGCGACATTGCACCATTTCACCTATCGCGCCCGCAGCTACTGGGACGACGCCGAAGATGAAACGGATTTCTTCGCCGCCCGGCGTGCCAAACGGGTGGTGATCGGCCACGATGTCTGGATCGGCCACGGTGCGACCATCCTGCCCGGCGTCACGGTGGGGAACGGTGCAGTCGTCGGGGCCGGGGCGGTCGTTTCCAAAGATGTTGCGCCCTACACCATCGTCGGCGGCGTGCCCGCCCGGCTGATCCGCGAGCGTTTTACCGCGGAGCTTGGCAAGCGCATGGATGAACTGAATTGGTGGGATTGGGACCATGCGAGGCTGCGCAGCGCGCTGGATGATTTCCGCACACTCGCCGCCGAGGATTTCGTGGCGAAATATGGCGGGTAAACTCCCGCCTATACCGAAGCAATTGCAGTCCCGGGGTCATGTCCCGGGATTTCTGTTTGTCGGCTCCCGATATGCCACGCGGGATTTCCACCGCATGACAAGCCAGAAGAAAGGTTTGTCGGCGAACCCACGGGTGTCGTATCTGCGAATTATGTAATATTTTCTTCATCAAACTGACACTCACGCTTCACGCACCGCTGTTACGTCGAACCCCGTCAAAAGAAGATTGGACGGGGAAATGAGCTTTCACCTGAAGCAAGTCACGCGCCGTTTCGGCAACCACACTGCGGTCGATTCCGTAAATGTCGAGATACCGCAGGGTCAGATGGTCGGCGTGATAGGGCGCTCGGGTGCGGGAAAATCGACGCTGCTGCGCATGATCAACCGTCTCATCGATCCCTCCTCCGGTTCCATTCATTTCAACGACACGGAAGTCTCGTCATTGAAGGGTGCGGCGCTCCGCAACTGGCAGCGCGACTGCGCCATGATCTTCCAGCAGTTCAATCTGGTGCCCCGCCTCGATGTGCTCACCAACGTCATGCTCGGCCGCCTCAACCACCGTTCAACGGCGCTCAGCCTTTTTAACATCTTCACCCATGAGGAGCGGCTGATGGCTATCGCCGCGCTCGAGCGGCTCGGCATCGAACATGTGGCCATGCAGGCGGCAGGCACGCTTTCCGGCGGCCAGCAGCAGCGCGTCGCCATTGCGCGTGCGTTGATGCAGTCTCCAAAGATGGTCCTGGCCGATGAACCGATCGCCTCCCTCGACCCCCTCAATGCCAAGATCGTGATGGACGCGCTGCGCGACATCAACGAGCGCGAAGGCATCACCGTCATCACCAACCTTCACACGCTGGATACGGCGCGCAATTATTGCGAACGCATCATCGGCATGTCGCAGGGCCGCGTCGTCTTCGATGGAACGCCCGCCGAGCTCACTGCTGCCGCCGTCACCGAAATCTACGGAACCGATTCGCAAGGCTCCGGCATCGACGAGACCATGACCTCGACCAGCATCAATATTCCCGGCGCGCAGCTTGCCGCGCGTCCGGTGCAGCAATCTGCCGGTCCCGAACCGCTCGCTCTCGCCGGGCTCTGAGGAACCGCTCAGCATCGTTTGCGCCCGCGTCAAGGGCCAATATTTCACAACAAACTCCGGCTCGCCGGGAAACAGGAGAAAGTCCATGTTGAAGAAAGTCCTTCTTTCGGCAGTCGCCCTTGGCGTTCTGGCCGGTTCCGCCATGGCTCAGGACGTCAAGGTTCTGCGCATCGGTCTCGACGGCTCCGAAAACGAAGCCGACCAAATCCGCAACACCAAGTGCGTTGCCGATGGCCTCAAGGCTGCAACCGGCGTTTCCGAAGTTCAGGTTTTCCCGTCGCCGGACTATAACGGCGTTATCCAGGGCCTGCTCGGCGGCACCATCGACATCGCTTCCATGGGCGCATCCTCCTACGCCAAGATCGCTCTGGCCGACCCGAAGGCTGTCGACCCGATCCTGACCACGGCCGGCGCTGACGGTTCGACCGGTTATTACACGATCATGGTTGCCCGTAAGGACAGCGGCATCAAGACGCTGGCAGACGCCAAGGGCAAGAAGATCGGCTTCGCCGACCCGGACTCCACCTCCGGCTTCCTCGTTCCGAACGTGGCCATCCCGAAGGAAACCGGTGTTCCGGTCAAGGAATACTTCTCCGAAACCGGCTTCGGCGGCGGCCATGAGAACCTCGTTCTCGCCGTTCTCGACAAGAAGTTCGACGTTGGCACCACCTTCGGTTCGGGCGTTGGCAAGTGGGAAGAAGGCTACACCGCCGGCAATCTCTACCAGATGGTCAAGAAGGGCAACCTCGACATGGACGATATCGTCGAAGTCTGGAAGTCGCCGCTGATCCCGAACGGTCCGCTGATGGTTACGAACAAGCTCGGCGACGCGATGAAGCAGAAGGTCGAAGACTTCTTCATGGAACTGCCGAAGAAGGATCTCGCATGCTTCCAGGGCTTCACCCAGGGCAAGAACACCGCCTACATCAAGGTCGATCCGTCCTTCTACCAGACGATCATCGACGCCCGTAAGTCCGTTATCGGCGGCTGATCCTGCGATCATATCCGGAAGCGGCGGTGCCCCACGGCGCCGCCGCTTTTGCCAATAAAGGAAAAGCGGCATGGCGACCACACTGCACAATGGTACCCTCTCACCCGAGGGGTTGAGCGCATCGTCCAGGACGGTCATGCGCCATTATCAACAGCAGCTTGCGACACGACGAATCTATACCGTCATTTCGCTCGTGATCTTTCTCGTCATCCTCGCCGCCTCCCTGAATTTCGCCAATGCGGCCAATTCAGGCAAGTTTTTCGAGCGCCTGCCCTATTTCTTCGATTTCATGAAGACCTTCGTGCCTGACAGTCCGCTGGAAATCTTCCGGGCGATGTTCGACCTGCCGTCGCCCTATGCGGATGGTTCGCTGAAATATAACTACGTCGCGGATCGCGTTTACATCACCGATGGTTTCTACATCCCGCACTTCATCTACCAGCTGATCATCACGCTCAATATTGCGCTGGTCTCGACAATCATCGGCACGAGTTTCGCCTTCGTGCTCTGCTTCTTCGCCTCCACCAATCTCGTCGGCGCCGGGCTCGTGCGCTGGGTGGTTCGCCGGATTATGGAAGTGCTGCGCGCCTTTCCGGAAATCGTCGTCGCCGGGCTGCTGACCGCCATCCTCTCGATCGGACCGATCGCCGCCATCATTGCGATTTCGGTCCATACGATCGGTGCGCTGGGCAAGCTCTTCTTCGAAGTGGTGGAAAATGCCGACATGAAGCCGGATGAAGGCTTGCGTGCCGCCGGTGCCAACTGGCTGGAACGGGTGCGTTTCGCCATCGTGCCGCAGGTTCTGCCCAATTTCGTCTCCTATGCGCTGCTGCGCGCCGAAATCAACGTGCGCGCTTCCACCATCATCGGCGCTGTCGGCGGCGGTGGCATCGGCGAAGTCTTCCGCCTGTCGATCGGTAACGATCACGCGTCAAAGACCTATGCCATCATCATCCTTCTGCTGATCACCATCATTGCCGTCGACCAGTTTTCCAGCTGGCTGCGCCGCAGGCTGATCGGCCAACAATCCTTCGAATTCGGACGGGGAGCGGCCTGATGTCGTCCAGCTTCATTCTCAACACCGCCGACCGCGAAAGGCTGACGGCTGCATATCCCGGCGTATTCAACCGCAGTTTCATGCAACGGTATGGCCTGCTCGTCGGCCTTGTTGCCGTCACCGCCTATCTCATTGGCTGCTTTTTCTTCTTCAATGTCGGACCGGCCTTCATGCAGGGGCGGTGGGATCGCGCTTCGAGCTATATTCAGGACTGGTACTCCTGGCGCGCCCAGCCGCGCCTGCGTTTCGAAGACGGCAAGGTTGAACCGCAATGGTCGAGCCGCGGACAATATCCGGTTGATGCAAAGATCGACTGGCTGCAGCCCCTGCCGGGTGGCGGTTACAGCGTCGTTTATAGGGGTATGGAAAACCGCCTCGACGTGACCCCGACTCAAGTGGATGTCTATATCGACGGCAGGAACTATCCAATTGTCATCAACGACGACGGGGCTGTCGCACCACAGGGGATACCCGACGAAATCCAGCAGGACGGCAAGAAGGTTCTCGTGCATTACGGTTTTGCCGGTCAGGCGGAAATCCGTACCAGCCAGGTCTATGTGCAGCGCCGTTTCCTTGGATGGGCGAATTTCCTGTTCGACACCAAATCGGAATTCTGGGGCAAGGGTTATGGTGAGCTTGCCGCCCTTGCGCTCTGGGGAGAGCGGCTCGATCCCGCACGCTCCAATATCGGACATATGGTCGATGATTTCCTCGACAACAGCGTCTGGCAGCATGCCGATATTCTGTCCAAGCTGATGCAGACGCTGGTCATGGCCTTTGTGGGCACGCTGTTCGGCACGCTCGTCGCCCTGCCGCTCGCCTTCATCGCCGCCCGCAACATCACCGCCAACAGGGCAGCAAACTGGGGCATGAAGCGTCTGTTCGACTTCCTGCGTTCCATCGACATGCTGATCTGGGCGCTGTTCTTCACCCGCAGCTTCGGTCCCGGACCGATCCCCGGCATTGCCGCGATCTTCTTCACCGATACCGGAGCGCTCGGCAAGGTCTATGCCGAGGCACTGGAAAATGTCGACGACAAGCAGCGCGAGGGCGTCAAGTCGGTCGGCGCATCCCCGATTGCAGTTAACCGCTTCGGTGTGTTGCCGCAGGTGTTACCGGTCTTTATTTCCCAATCACTGTATTTCTGGGAGAGCAACACCCGCTCCGCCACGATCATCGGCGCCGTGGGCGCCGGCGGCATCGGCCTGAAACTGCTAGAGGCGATGGGTACGAATGCCGACTGGGACAAGGTCGCTTATATGGTCCTGCTCATCCTCTTTGTCGTTTTCCTCTTCGACCACATCTCCAATTCTCTACGTTCGCGGCTGATCGGCAAAACACAACACTAAGTCTGAAGGGATGGAATGGCGAACGTCGTAACGATGTTCGTCCTCTCCGCGGAACACCCGCACAGTCCCGATTTATGCCAGTCGTCATCATCTCCGTCTGTGTCTTCAGCACATTCCGAAGCCTGCCGCATTTCCAATACGCTTTTTTCCCTCCGCATCATCATTCTGTCACGGAAACCAATTACCTCGCACTCCTGACCTTGCGGGAAGCTGGCGAGTCACGCCAAATAGCTTCTCATCCCTGGTCTCCCATGACACTAAAGAGTGCTTGCCGTGCGCTATGCCATCTATTTCTCTCCGGCTAAAGATCACCCGCTGACTGAGACAGCATCACGTTGGCTTGGCCGCAATGCATTTTCCGGCACGTTGCATGACGACAACGACGACTATGCCGACATGACGGAAGAGCCCCGCCGTTACGGTTTCCACGCGACCCTGAAGGCTCCTTTCGAACTTGCCGAAAAATATAGCGAGGCGGATCTGCTCTCGGCCTTCGGAGATTTCGCAGCCAGCCAGTCCGCCTTCGAAATTCCGCGCGTCGTCGTCGGTGCGCTTGGCCCCTTTTTCGCATTGGTCCCGGACCGCACCTATCAACCGCTGCAGGATTTTGCCGCCGAGATCGTCGATTATTTCGACCGGTTTCGCGCGCCCCTGTCCGAGACAGATATTGCCCGTCGGCGGCCACAGATGCTGACTGAGAGCCAGCGGCAAAATCTGTCTCTTTGGGGTTATCCGCATGTCATGGATGATTTCCGTTTTCACATGACGCTGACCGGCCGCATCGGCGAGAGCGAGCAGCCCGCCATGCGCGAGGTGCTTTCGGCGCGGTTTTCCGAATTCACCGATCGACCTCTCAGCATTTCCGGCCTTGCCTTGTTCATTGAAGAAACGCGCGGCGCGCCATTTACCGTTCATAGCTGGCGCCCCCTTGGCCAGCCTCCAAAGAAAGATGCGACCCCATGACCGAGCACGCCCTTTCCAATGCCCGTATCGTTCTGGAAGACGATATTATTCTGGGCTCCGTCCTGATCCGTGACGGCAAGATCGCCGATATCAGCGCAGGCGCCTCCAAAACCGGCGAAGACCTGGAAGGTGATTATTTGATCCCGGGTCTGGTGGAACTGCATACCGACCATCTCGAGCAACATTATTCGCCGCGCCCCGGGGTAATCTGGGACAAAATCGCCGCCATTCAGGCCCATGATGCACAGGTGGCAGCTTCCGGCATCACCACCGTATTCGACTGCCTGCGGCTCGGTTCAGATGAAGACGGCGGCTTCAAGAAGGGTGAAATGCGCGAAATGGCTGACGCCATCGAGGCCGCGGCCGATCAGAATCGCCTTCGTTCGGATCATCTGCTGCATCTGCGCTGTGAGGTCGCCTCCTCGGATGTACTAGAACATTTCGAAGACTTCGAAACCGATCCGCGCGTGCGGCTGATTTCCCTGATGGACCATTCCCCGGGGCAGCGCCAGTTCCAGTCGATGGATCAATATATATTCTATTACCAGAAGAAGCGCGGGCTGAGCGACGAGGCTTTCGCCGAGTTCGTGCGGCGTCGGCAGGCGGCGTCGGCCGAATATTCCGCCAAGCACCGCGATTATCTGGCCGCCCGCTGCGCCGAGCGCGGCATTACCGTAGCAAGCCATGACGACGCCACCGAAGCGCATGTCGGCGAGGCTATCGGCCACGGCGTGAAACTGGCGGAATTCCCCACCAGCGTCGAAGCCGCAAAAGCCTCGCACAGCGCCGGCATGAGCGTGCTGATGGG
Source organism: Agrobacterium salinitolerans (assembly GCF_027498475.1). Taxonomy (NCBI): domain Bacteria; kingdom Pseudomonadati; phylum Pseudomonadota; class Alphaproteobacteria; order Hyphomicrobiales; family Rhizobiaceae; genus Agrobacterium; species Agrobacterium salinitolerans. The sequence goes on from NZ_JAPZLN010000001.1 coordinate 639,315, forward strand.
CGCCCCGAACATCGTTCGCGGTAAGTCCCACTCCGGCAACATAGCCGCCCGCGATCTTGCCGAGATCGGCGTTCTGGATGTTCTTTCTTCCGACTACGTGCCCTTCAGCCTACTCTTTGCGCCATTCCTGCTCGCCGATCAGGTGGAAGCCATCAGCCTGCCGGAAGCGCTGCGCATGGTCACCGCCACGCCGGCGCGCACCGTCGGCCTTCTTGATCGCGGTCGTATCGCGACGGGATTGCGGGCCGATCTGGTCCGGGTTCACCGCGAGGACGGTGTGCCGGTCGCCCGTTCCGTCTGGCGTCAGGGCAAGCGCGTGGCATGAACAATGATGGGCAGGATAATCGGCGCGAGCAATCGCCGGGTACGATGATCGTGGTTGTCGGCCCCAGTGGGGCCGGCAAGGATACGCTGATGGAGTACGCGGCAGCGCGATTGTGTGGACGGCCGGGCTTTCATTTCACCCGCCGCGTCATTACCCGCAGCGGCGATGCCGGAGGTGAAAACCACGATGCCGTTTCGATGCACGAGTTCAACCGGTTGGAAGATGCGGGCGCCTTCGCGGTATCCTGGCAGGCGCATGGGCTGAAATATGGCATCCCGGCCGCTGTCTACCATCATCTCAATGTGGGAGACGTGGTCATCGCCAACGGTTCACGTTCCGCCCTGCCGCAATTCGGAACCGCCTTTTCCCGTCTTAAGGTCGTGAATATCGTTGCCCGGCCGGATGTGCTGGCAAGGCGGCTGGAGCAGCGCGGGCGGGAAAGCCGGGACGATATTCTCCGGCGGCTGGAACGCAGCTCGCTGAACGTCAATGGAGATTTCGACGTTACGACCGTCGATAATAGCGGCGCTATCGAAGATGCCGGCCAAGCCATCATGCAGGTGCTGGAGCAAAGCGCAGACACCAATCGCACTTAAAATCCCGAAGCCGGGCTGCTCGACAAACGCTCTCTCAAAGCTTACCATCAGGCGACAATTTCCAAACATGGTACGCCAAGGCGAGGGATGCCCGAAAAGAGGGTCAGTGACGAGATAACTGTGGTGGCCGGTCTGGCTGCCGGCGTCAGCAATTATGCCCGGTCCCGGGGCATCGATATCGTGCCGATATGTGCGGCTTTGGACATTGATCCAGCCACATTCAGCAGCCTGACGGAACGCATCAGCCTCGATAGATTTTCCCGCCTGCTCGAAACCTGCGCACTGATTTCCGGCGACGACGCCTTCGGTCTGCAATGCGCCTCCACCTTTCCGGCGGGTGCATCCGGCGCGTTCGGATATGGGCTGATCAGCGCACCGACGGTACGAGCGTTCCTGCGTTTTCTTCAGGACCATGTTTATTACGCCACCAACAACAGCAATTTCACCATGGTAACGGATGCCACGCAGGTAACCCTGTCATGGTCTTTCGCGCCGGTTATCGCCAAACGCGATCAATATGTGGATTTGTCCCTTGCCATCCTGGTGCAGCGTCTGCGTGATATTCTCGGAGACCGTATCAACCAGATAGAGATCGGTCTGGAGCGGCCGAAACCGAATAATATTCAGCTATTTAAAGAAAGAATGACCAGGCGCGTCAGTTTTTCCCAACCGATCCATACCATGCGTCTTCCGATATCGCTTCTCGATGTGGTCAATCCGGCTGCGGATGAGCGGCTGTTCGAGTTGATGAACCTGCAATGCCGCATGTTGCGACCGGAAACATCGGCGGATGCGACCCATTTCATTGATCAGGTAAAGCGGTACATGCAGATGCGCCTCTCGGATACCGAGCTTTCACTCGGTGAGATCGCTCCTTATTTCAACCTGTCGGAACGCAGTTTTCAACGGCGGCTCGCAGAGCTCGGCACCAATCTCAACGAGATAAAGGACGCCATTCGCAAAAATGCCGGTTTCAAGCTTCTCGTGGAAAGCGATCTTCCCGTCTCCGACATTAGTTACAGGCTCGGTTATTCGACGCCCGGTGCGTTTTCGCGTTCCGTCTCCCGCTGGTTCGGGGCGACCCCGACGGATATTCGCAAGAAACACGCGCATCATTCCGCCGGATAATACATGTTGACGGCATCAATATTTCGCAATGACGCATTAAGTTTAAGAAATATTTCGGCGACCATCGCAATATGTGCCGAAACATAACAGTAAAACGGAAAACTTGGCGCGCGATGTTATTCTATCGGTGAGGCATATCACCTATTAGAGCGCCGCATATCCCCAAGGCGTGACGAAAACATTCCAGGGCCTTGAAGCTGCATTTTCCGCAAGATCGATTTTGTCTCTGGCGATATCGGTGTCGCAGTTCCTCTCAATGCTCAAAAATAGAGCGTCCGCGCCGGGATCGGCTGGCTGGGAAGCCAGCTTTTACTGCGTAATTCCCAATTCCGGATGAAACCTATTGGCGAATTTAGCGTTTCTGTTCGCGTGTAGACAGAGCGGTAAACGAGCTGGTTTCGGGGAATGAATCATTGCCTGATCGTGCGCCGGAAAGGCCAATCTATTTTGAGGCTGAAAGAAAATGTCTTCAAATACACCGCATGAACATCGCCAAACGCGTGAAATTATCCTTTCGGAGCGTGAGCGGCATTATCTGGGTCTGGTCGCGAGGGGCAAGCATCCCTCCCATGTCGCCTTGATGACGGGTGCTGACGAGGCGGACGTAAAGGATACTCTTGAGCGCGTGCGACACAGGCTGGGTGCGGCCAATCTGCTGAACGCCGTCAGCATCGCATTGCTGCGCGGCCTGATCGAGCAAGAGGCATAGTCGCCGTTTATATTCAAGCTTACGCGAAACGTCTCCTTCCGTAAGCTGAAAACCGAATGAGCAGCTTTCTGCGTCAAAATCCTTCCATATCAGTGGCGGGATGGCGGACCAAAGCGGACCGGACATGATGCCCGGCCCTATCGACGCGAATGTAAAGCAGCCATGTACGGTTTGCCCGGCGGGTCATATTCGACCCGCCGGGTTTTTATCATCACATCAGAGCGATTGAATTTCGGCCAGAATATCGCTTTCGATCACGATGCCGCTTTCCAGTGCCTGTTTGCGAATCCCCTGACTGCGGCGGCCGGGCAGACGCACATTTTCCTGCTTTTCTATCTCGCCGGCGATAAGCGCCAGCCGCTCGGTAAAGGTCGCGCCGCCTGACGATACCGGGTCTATGGCGATGATCGTGTGGCCAAGAGAGGGTGGCGCTCCCTTGTCGTCCAGAAGCGAAGAAGCCTGGAATGCGAAGTTCCCGCCGGTAATCGCGGCGGCCATGATCTCCACCATCAATGCCAGCGCAGCGCCCTTGGCCTCGCCCGCGGGCACCATGGTTCCCTCTATTGCCTCTTCGGGATCGGTCGTCGGCCGGCCGTTTCGGTCGAGCGCCCAGTCGCCGGGTATCGTTTCACCCTTCTGGCGGGCGGCCATGATCTTCCCGCGAGCGACCTTGGAGAGCGCGAGATCGATGACCAGCGGATCGGCGCCGCTGACGGGCGTGGCGAAGGCGATTGGATTGGTTCCATAAAGCGGTTTGTTGCCGCCCCAGGGCGCCATGGATGCCGGCGCGTTGGCGAACATGAGTGCAACAAGGCCCATTTCGGCGATCCGCTCGACGGTCAGCGCCATAACGCCTGCATGATGGGAGCGGTGGATTGCGGCAAGCGCAATGCCCTGCTGCCGGGCCATTTCAGGCAATTCCTCGAGAGCGCAATCGATCGCCGGATAGGCATAACCGTGGTTGGCGTCAACCGAGAGTACGCCCGGCTTCACGCGGGTCGCTGCCGGACGCGCCTCGCCATCGACCTTTCCAACCCGCGCCTGCCGGACATAAACGGGGATGCGGCGAAAACCGTGACCACCTTGACCGGCCGCCTCGGAGGCGACGAGTGCCATTGCCACCGAACGGGCGTTTTGCGGCAGAACGCCGTTGCGCTCAAAGATAGAGGATACGAGATCCTCCGCCTCTGCGATTGAGAATTTCATTCCGGAATGCCTCTGCTCGTAAAGTCTCCAAGACCTACACCATCGAAAACATTCGCGAAATGTTATTCGCGCGCAAACCGCGCCGTACGCGCGGAATAGCGGGTGCGCCCCAAGCGGGACGGCCTAGCGGATGCTGATCGGCAGTGTGATCGTTTTGTTTGCGTCCGGAGGTGGAGCAGGCACAGGTGATGCGCTCTGAATCCATGCCGCAATCTGCTGGTCGATAGAGGAATCTCCCGTAGACTGCACAACGCTGACACCGCTGATGGCGCCAGCATCGTTGACCCGGAAGCGAACCGTCGCGGTCATAGCATCACTACGCAGAGACCGGGGCTTGCGCCGTTGAATATGCGAGCGGACCTTCGACCCCCATTTCGCCGGTGAGGCGGACGATGACGAGAAGAAGCCGGCGTTGCTGCGCGATGCCGCCGTCCGGTCGGACTGCTGCGCTTCAGCTTTTGCCGTTTCGCGAAAGTCCGAGGCCTGCTGCCGTTTGGGACGCTGGCGCTCGACCTTCTTTTTCTCTTCCGGCTCTTTCTTTTCCACCTTCTTTTCAACAGGTGACGGCGGAGGACGCATGACGGGCAGAGGAACCTCGATATTGTCGAGTTCCGCCATCATCTGCTCCTGAACGGGATCGACCGGCTCGACGGGTTCGGGAATTTCCTGCGGTTCGACGATCTCCTCGACGGGCGGTTCGGGCAACTGCACCGGCTCTGGCGGCGGCGTTTCCGCAACCGGCTCCGGTGGCGGCGGCTCTTCCGGAGCGGCTTCCTCCACCGGTTCGATGCTGTCGCTCTTTACCTCTTCGGCGTCTTCGACATCCTGCGCCTGCGTCGTTTCTTCGGTGTGGACGGCTTCCGGTATCGCCGCCATTTCGATCATGATTGCGGCAGGCGGTGGCCCACCGGCATCCACCTCCTCGGGCTCCTGCATCAGATAATAGGCAAAACCGGCGTGAACGCCCAGCATGAGCAGCGCCGCGGCGGACCACAGCGTCACTTCCCCGAGACGGGAATGGCGGGCCTGCGGGTAGCCGTTTTCACTCATGGCGCGGTTCCCGGCGCTGCGGGTTGGCCAACGGTAGCGGGCTGCGATGCGGCAGCCGCGTTTTCCAGCCCTACAAGGGCGATCTTCAGATAGCCGGCATCTCTCAGCAGGTTCATGATTTCCATGAAGTGGCCGTAGTCGACGGCCTTGTCGGCCCGCAGAAAGATGCGCGTATCCTTCTTGCCGCCCGTCTGCCGGTCGATGGCGGCGGCCAATTCTTCGCGGGCAACCGCATCATTTCCCAGATTGAGCGACAGATCGTCCTTGACGGTCAGATAAAGCGGCTCTTCCGGGCGCTCCGCCGGTTTGGCAGTGGATGCCGGCAGATCGACATTCACATCGACGGTGGCGAGCGGCGCCGCCACCATGAAGATGATGAGCAAAACCAGCATCACGTCAATAAAGGGCGTGACATTGATCTCGTGGTTTTCGGAGAGATCGTCTCCGTTATTTTCGCGAATACCGCCAGCCATGGCTGATCACCGTCCAACCAGCGATACTGCAGGCTTGCTGGCGCTGCCCGGCGGAATGCGGCGGAAATCGAGGTCGCGGCTGACAAGGCGCTCCACGCCGGCTGCGGCATCCGCCAGCAGGTGGCGGTAACCGGTGATCGAGCGGGCGAAGACATTGTAGATGACGACAGCCGGAATAGCGGCGACAAGGCCGATGGCGGTGGCGAGCAGCGCTTCGGCAATGCCCGGCGCGACGACGGCAAGATTGGTCGTCTGCGATTCCGAAATGCTGATGAAGGAGTTCATGATGCCCCAGACGGTGCCGAACAGACCGACGAAGGGAGCAGTTGAACCGATGGTCGCCAGAACACCCGTCCCGCGCGACATGCGGCGGCCCGCATGGGTTTCGATACGCGAGAGCGCCGAAGAGACACGTTCCTTGATACCGCCGCCATCAGTATGGTCGACCACCGCATCGGAAAGCTGCATTTCATGGGTTGCCATGCGCAGCATCAAGGCTGCCGGACCGCCCTTCTTTTCAACCGCTTCGGTGGCCTCAGTCAGGGTTTTTGCCTTGCGAATGACCTTGAGCGTCGAGCCGGCGCGCACCCGCGCACCCGCAAGCTCGATAGACTTCGCGACCCAGACCGTCCAGGTGACCAGCGATGCGAAGGCAAGACCGATCATGACACCCTTCACGACCCAGTCGGCCGCCATAAACATGCCCCAGGGAGAAAGGTTGTGCGGGATATCCGCTCGATGTTCAGCGCTCGCGGGTTCGGTGCCGAGAGGCTCTATCGGGGTCGCGGCTTCATTCGGCGCGGTCGTCTGGCCCGTCTGTGCGGGTTGCTCGGTTTGCGCCGGCTGCGGCGCTAGGCCTTCGGCTCCCGGTGCGGTATTCGTCGCAGGCTGAGCGGGTGCAGACTGGACTGCTGCGGGCTGAGTTGACTGAGGCTGCGAGGGTGCGGTGACAGCCGGCTGTCCCGGCGCCGTCGCGGAAGGCTGGACTGGCGCGGCGGCCGGAGCGCTCGGCGTTACAGGAGTTGTCGGCTGAACCGCTTCTGTATGCGGTGCGGGCTGTGCCTGGGTTTCCGATGCCGTCTGAGCGAAAACCGCGCCGGCATTCAAGCCGGCCAGCAAGGTGACAGCCATGGCAAGCGAGATATGCCTAGTTGTGTTTGCCTTGTTGAAGGATGCGGAAGAAGTTGAGGTCTCAGCTGACATAATTTTATCCCGGATTTCCGTCGATGAACTCATCCGCAGATTGACCGGTTGTTGAAAACCGGGGCCTTGAACGGATGCCGTCGTGAAAGCTTGACGTTCCGATAATAAACCTGAGTTCCTTTGACAACTATTATATTGTCAAAAGACGACTCGTAAACTCTTCTTTACAAAAAATTGACCGATCGACGGCTTTCAGCTGTTCTGCGAGGGCGAAAACTGTGCGACGAGCGCATGGCGGTCACCAGGATAGGTGACACGGACGCGGGTGACATAATCCGCCCCATGCCACGTCCGTCGATCGATGACCAGACAGGCAGCACCGGAGGCAATACCAAGCGCCGCCGCATTTTTACGGTCGGCCGAAACAGCGCTGATACGGTGTTCGGCAGCGCTCCAGGGCACCATTTTCAGCAGCCACGTCCCCGGCCCGATCTGTGAAAAATCCGCAGCTTCCGCATCCGGAACGGCGGTAACATTGATGATGCGTTCCTCAAGGCAAAAGGGAACGCCGCCAGCGAAATGCGTGCAGGTGAGTTCCAGGATCTGGGCGTCGGCAGCAAGCGCCATGGCCGCACCGTCTTTTTCCCCCGCAGGACGCAGCCGTCGTTTGTCGAGATGGTAACTGTAGACGAGACCCAGCGCCTGCACCTCCCGTTCAATATCGTGGATTTCCAGAACGGCGGATTGCGCATGGGGTTGGCGAACGAAAGTGCCAAGCCGGCGACGTCTTTCGATGAGTCCGCGCTGCACCAATTCACCGAGAGCCTTGTTCACCGTCATGCGTGAACAGGCATATTGCCGGGTCATCTCATGTTCGAAGGGAATGCGATAACCCGGCGGCCATTCGCCCGACATGATGTGGCGCTCGACATCATTGCGGATGCGCTCATGCAACGATTTTTCTTGAAGATCGGCGCCAGCACTTCTCATCCCGATGCCTTTATCCTCCCCTTTCGCCTATCCATGGGCCGCAGCGGCAATCGCCTCACTGCGGATTTCCTCCGTAAGCTTCGCGCGCAGCTGCGAAAATTCCGGACTGGCCTTGATGGTGTAGTGACGCGGATGCGGCAGGTCGACCGGCGTGATCGACTTGATGCGACCCGGCCTTGCGGACATGGTCACCACACGCGACGCCATGAAGACCGCCTCTTCGATATCATGGGTGACGAAAATGACTGTCTTCTGCTCACGCTCCCATATGCCGAGCAGCAACTCCTGCATCAGGCCGCGTGTCTGGTTGTCGAGAGCGCCGAAAGGCTCATCGAGCAGCAGAATTTTCGGGCCGTTCGCGAGCGCACGGGCAATGGCCGTTCTTTGCTGCATGCCGCCAGACAATTGTTTCGGCCAATGATTTTCGAAACCGCGCAGGCCGACCTTGTCGATATAGCTATCGACGATCTCCCATTTTTCCGTCTCGGCCACGCCGCGTTCGCGCAGGCCGAAGGCGACGTTTTCGCGGATCGTCAGCCAGGGAAACAGGGTGTAGGACTGGAACACCATGCCGCGATCCGCCCCCGGGCCCGTCACCGCCTTGCCGGACAGCAGGACTTCGCCGGTTGTCGGACGGTCGAGACCGGCGATGATGCGCAGCAAGGTGGATTTTCCGCATCCCGACGGGCCGAGGATGGTGACGAAATCATTGCGGGGGATTTCCAGATCGGTGGGCTGCAAGGCCAGTGTCGGCTGCCCGCCCTGCACGCCCGGAAAGGTGCGGCTGACGCCCTTGATAACGAGCTCGTTCATCAGGCAAGCCTCCAGGCGAAAAGCTTCCGGTTCAACGATTTGAACGCGAAATCCGAAATAAGACCGATAATGCCGATGACGATGATGCCGAAGATGATCTGCCCGGTCGCCATCAGCGCCTGGCTGTTGATGATCATATAACCGATGCCCGAGGAGGCGCCGATCAGTTCCGCGACAATGACATAGGTCCAGGCCCAGCCGAGAACGAGACGGAGGATTTCCGCGATATCGGGCGCGTTGGCAGGAATGAGAACACGGCGAACAACACCCCGATCCTTCGCACCCAGCGTATAGGCGGCCTCCACCAGATCACGCCGCGTGCCGGCGACAGCCACGGCCACCATCAGGATGATCTGGAAAACCGCGCCAATGAAGATCACCAGCAGCTTCTGCATCTCGCCGATGCCGGCCCAGAGAATGAGGAGCGGCACGAAAGCGGAAGCAGGCAGATAGCGCGCGAAGGAGACGAAAGGTTCCAGTAGCGCCTCAATAGGCTTATAGGCCCCCATGGCGATGCCGACCGGCACCGCGACGACCGAGGCCAGCACAAAACCGCCCACCACGCGCCAGATCGTCATGCCTATATCACTGGCAAACCCCTGGTCGGTGAGGAGGTAGATGCCGTCCTTCAGCATGGTGATGGGGTCAGCCAGAAAGGTCGGCGATACGAAACCGCCCAGCGTGGCAAAGCCCCAGGCGAAAAAAAAAGCACGAAGAACAGGATGCCGAGAGCAATTCTCGTGCTGTTCCTGATGGGTTGAAGAGGTTGCATCTGTCGCCTGTCCGGAAAACCGGCGCGGCACCTTTGCCGCGCCATTAGAACGCCATGCGCGTTTCGTGACGCACAATCGACGCACTCGCCTGTCTTTGGCTGCTATATTCCCTGCAGGGAATGCGGCCGCCTTTTCTGTTACTTGATGAAGGACGTATCCGCGAGTGTCGAAAGATCGGGTTTCGACTTTATCACGCCGATTTCCAGCAGCAGATCCGCCGATTTTTCCGAGAATGTCTTGAATTCACCCTCGAAAAACTTCTGGTTGGCGGCCTTGTCCTGCCATTCCAGGAACTTTGCCGAAGCGGCAAAGGCCTCGCCGGTCTGCTTCACATCCGCCCCCATCGTCGCATAGGACTTTTCGGGATCGGCCTTGATGAGCTCGAGGGCCTGGAAATAGCTGTCCGCCAGGGCTTTCGCCGCCTGCGGATTGGCCTTCAAGAAATCCGGGGTGCAACCGAACGTATCCATGACGGCGGGATAATCCAGCGTCGTGGCAAGGATTTTACCCTTGTCAGGGGCGGCGCGGACAGTGGACAGATAGGGCTCGTAGGTCATGGCCGCGTCATTTTGACCGGCAACGAACGCCTGCGCGGCCGGCCCCGGTTCGAGGTTGACGACCTTGACGTCCTTCAGGGTGAGGCCGTTTTCCTTGAGGATCCAGGCAAGGAAGAAATAAGGCGAAGTGCCCGGCGCGGAAGCGGCAACCGTCTTGCCTTTCAGGTCTTCGACCTTTGCCACATCACTGCGCACGGCGATGCCATCGGCGCCATGCGATTTATCCATCTGGAAAATCTGGGTAGATTTCACGCCATTGGCGTTCCAGGCAATCCATGTTTCCACTGTGGTGGCTGCGCACTGGATGTCACCGGAAGCAAGAGCAAGATGGCGGCTCGCCTGCGGTATTTTCTTGATATCGACCTTGAGGCCATTCTTTTCGAAAATGCCGGCCTGTTTAGCGAGCGTCAGCGGCGCAAAACCGGTCCAGCCGGACATCCCGATCGTTACCGACGTCTCGGCATAGGCGGAAGCGGATGAAAAGAGCGCGGCGACTGTGGCGAGAACCCATGTTTTCTTCATGATCTGAACCCCTTTTGATTTATTTTTGTGCGATGTTGTTTTTCGCTTTATTTGAGGCATGGTAGGCAGGGATTTTGTATTTGTCTAGACAAAATAGAGGTTCCCGAGCGCCTCCAGAACGATTGCAAATGTACCGTCCGGCATTTTAGACATAGGATAACACGGCCCCACCCACAGGCCCGCCGTTTTTCCATATCGAGCTCTCCATGACCAGACAAAGACGCCGCAGTATCATCAGGGCAAGGCGAACCGGAACCGGAATTGCGCTGGTTGCCGCCATTTCCTTCATCGCGGGCATGACGGATGCGGTGGGCCTGCATATTTCAGGTGACTTCGTGTCGTTCATGACCGGTAACACCACGCGCGCCGCAGTCTCGATGGAGGCTGGCCTCTATTCTCATGCCGCGAAGCTGCTTTTCGCAATCGTTGCCTTCGTGGCGGGCAATGCCGGCGGCATCGTGGTGGCGCATAAGTTCGACCGGCGCATCTTCGCCGTTCTGATGGCGGTGGGATTGCTGGTAACAATTGCCGCGCTGCTCGGCGGCGAGACGTCCGCTCTTGCGCAGTTTTACCTCGTCGTTTTCGCCATGGGCATGGTCAACGCCGCCGTTGAGCACATTGAGGGACTGCCGATCGGGCTCACCTATGTGACCGGCGCGCTTTCCCGCTTCGGCCGCGGCATCGGCCGTTTTCTTCTCGGCGAGCGGAGCCTCGACTGGGGCATTCAGATCGTGCCATGGCTTGGCATGATATGCGGCGCGATCTGCGGCGCCGTTCTCGCCGCCACGCTGCAATCGAATGCCCTTTGGGTGGTTGCGGCCACGGTTTTCACCGTCGCCATCGCCACCTTCATCATTCCGCGCTCGCTTCGCCAGCGCTACAATCAAAGGGTCAAAATCCGGCGAATTACGCCCTGAAAATCGTCGTCGTCACTTTCGCGAGATGGTGACGAATTTCGTGCCGCGGACCCGCACCGTCATCAGGCAGGGTTCCTTGTCGGTACGCTCGCAATAACGCGGATGCATCTTCAGCACGAAAACCATGTTGCCGAACCGCTTGATGAAATCATAACCGTAAATCCGGGCCGTCGCGATCATCAGATAGCCGCCCTCTTTCACCTGGACATAGAAATTATAGGGGCATCCCTCGTCGTCGCAGGCGCGGCCTTTTTCGCCGTCGCAATCCAGGACGCCGTGATTGACGACGGCGTCCATCAGGCCGTCATTGTTGATATCCAGCCGCGTGACGAAGTCATCACCGAAGGCCGCCGCCTTGCATTCGTTGCGGAAATGATCTTTCTCGTAAATCTCCGGATCGTTCACCAGCTGCTGCTGCGCCGCGAGCGCCACCGGGAACATCAAGAGAACCAGCGCCTGAAGAGCGGCAACGAGAGCGATTCGCACGGCATTTTCCTTTGCATCCGTTTGAGTTATGGATGTTGCGATCATCCGGGCGGCCAGCCTAGAGTTTAGTGCTTGCGCGACACTGACGTGTTCGCTGCCCGTGTTCCGGGAGGAACCTTTTCATGACACTTCTCGGTTTTCTCGATTATGCCGGCGTCGCCGTGTTTGCCGCAACCGGCGCACTCGCCGCCTCGCGCAAACAGCTGGACCTGATCGGCTTCCTGTTTTTCGCAGCAGCAACCGGCATCGGCGGCGGTACGGTGCGCGATCTGGTACTGGGCAGAACGCCAGTATTCTGGGTGATAAACCCCACCTATATTCTCGTCTGCGTCTCGGTCGCGGTTCTGCTGTTCTTCACCGCGCATCTTTTCGAATCCCGTTATCGCGTACTGATCTGGCTCGATGCCCTCGGCCTGTCCGCCTATTGCGTCATGGGAGCAGCCAAGGGCCTTGCCGCGAGCGGCTCGGCAACCGTCGCCATCGTCACAGGCGTGCTGACGGCGACATTCGGAGGGGTGCTGCGCGATATTATGGCCGGGGAGCCTTCCGTTCTGTTGCGCCCGGAAATCTATATCACCTGCGCGCTTCTGGGTTCCTCCACCTTCATTATCGTCTATTTCTTCGGCGCACCGCTTTATGCCGCATCCGCCGCGGGTTTCCTGACAGCCTTATCCGTGCGCTCCGGTGCGTTGCTGTTCGGCTGGACTTTCCCACCCTATAAGGCCAAGCCCGGCAGACGGCCGGAAGACGTGATGAAGTGACCTGTCGAAAGAGACGCTGAAAACAGAAATGGCGCCCTTCGGCGCCATTTTCATATCCGTCATCAGATAGAAGCGTCAGCCGCGCTTGCGGCGAAGGCGGATCACCACGTCCACATGGGCGATTTCCATGCCCGCGGGCGCTTCCGGCAGATTGTCGATCTGAAGATTGTTGACGGGAATATCGAGAACCTCGTTCTCACCTTCCACGAAGAAGTGATGGTGATCCGAGACGTTAGTATCGAAGTAGGTGCGCGCACCTTCGACGGCCAGAACTCGGATCAGGCCGGCTTCGGTAAACTGGTGCAGCGTGTTGTAGACCGTGGCGAGAGAAACGGGCACGCCAGCGGTGACCGCCTCGTCATGCAGCTCCTCGACCGTCAGATGGCGATCACCCTTTGCGAAGAGAAGATCGCCCAAAGCAACGCGCTGGCGCGTGGGCCGCAGCCCCGAGCGCCGCAGCCTCGTTCCGATATCCAATGTGGCGTCAAATGCCATGCCATCCCATTCCAAACAGGGGTATGAAACCCGTCAATTGCAATAGCATATATCTTTTGCAGGGATTGCTTTCAATAGTTTCAGCGCCGCTGCGTGTCGCAAATGGCTGCAAACCGGCCATTCCTGCAAATTTCCTCTGGTTCCAGCCGGATGGTTCCTGTATGCGGACGGCATATTGAGGTAATGACTTCGGCAAAGAAGGTTCTGAAGACAAAGAATGGGGGCGAAACCGCCTCTGCCCTTGCAGCGCTTCATTTTGAACCTAACTTGCTCTAGTGAAGTCGATCAACACCAGTGATTGGGGAAGTGAAAGCGGTATGGCAACGAGGCAATCAAGTTACAATTACGAGGAGATCCTGTCCTGCGGTCGCGGCGAATTGTTCGGCCCGGGAAATGCACAGCTCCCATTGCCCCCCATGCTCATGGTCCATCGCATCACCGAAATTTCCGAAACCGGTGGCGCGTTCGATAAAGGTTTCATCCGCGCCGAATACGATGTCAGCCCCGACGACTGGTATTTCCCCTGCCATTTCCAGGGCAACCCGATCATGCCGGGCTGCCTCGGCCTTGACGGCATGTGGCAGCTGACCGGCTTCTTCCTCGGCTGGCTTGGCGAAGAAGGCCGCGGCATGGCGCTTTCCACCGGCGAAGTGAAATTCAAGGGCATGGTTCGCCCTCACACCAAGCTCCTGCAATATGGTATTGATTTCAAGCGCGTGATGCGCGGCCGTCTGGTGCTTGGCACCGCCGATGGCTGGCTGAAGGCGGATGGTGAAACCATTTATCAGGCATCGGATCTGCGGGTCGGCCTGTCCAAGGAAAAGTCTGCCTGAGGCAGACGAAATAATCGAGACAAACGCCGGACGGCCTTAAGTCGCCCAGCCGAAATCTAAAGAAAAGGTCCCTTTGATGAGACGAGTTGTTGTCACCGGCCTCGGTATTGTTTCCTCCATCGGCGGTGATGCCGCTGAGGTCACCGCGTCGCTGCGCAATGCCAAATCCGGCATTTCTTTTTCGCCGGATTTTGCCGAACACGGTTTCAAGTGCCAGGTCTGGGGCAAGCCGTCTCTAGACCCCACCGATCTGGTCGATCGTCGCGCCATGCGCTTCCTGTCGCAAGGCGGCGCTTGGAACCACGTCGCCATGAAGCAGGCAATCGCCGATTCCGGTCTCGAGGAGAGCGACATCAGCGGCAATGAGCGCACCGGCATCATCATGGGTTCGGGCGGTCCTTCCACCCGCACCATCGTTGAGGCCGCCGATATCACGCTGAAGAACAACAGCCCGAAGCGCATCGGTCCCTTTGCCGTGCCGAAGGCCATGTCCTCCACCGCTTCGGCCACGCTCGCGACCTGGTTCAAGATCCACGGTGTCAACTACTCCATCTCTTCGGCCTGCTCCACCTCGGCGCACTGCATCGGCAACGCCGCCGAAATGATCCAGTGGGGCAAGCAGGACGTGATGTTCGCCGGCGGCCACGAGGATCTCGACTGGTCGATGTCGAACCTTTTCGACGCCATGGGCGCGATGTCGTCCAAATACAACGAAACACCCGACGTCGCCTCGCGCGCCTATGACGTCAACCGCGACGGCTTCGTCATCGCCGGCGGTGCGGGCGTTCTGGTTCTGGAAGAGCTGGAGCATGCGAAGGCACGCGGTGCAAAAATCTATGCCGAAATTGTCGGTTATGGCGCGACCTCGGACGGTTACGACATGGTTGCCCCGTCAGGCGAAGGTGCGATCCGCTGCATGCGGCAGGCGCTTGCCACCGTGAAGGGCGACATTGACTACATCAATACCCACGGCACCTCGACGCCGGTCGGCGACAGCAAGGAAATCGGCGCGATCCGCGAAGTTTTCGGCGACAAGATCCCCCACATCCAGTCGACCAAGTCTCTCACCGGCCATTCGCTGGGTGCGGCCGGCGTGCAGGAATCGATCTACGGCCTCTTGATGATGCAGGAACGCTTCATCGGCGAGAGCGCGCATATTTCCGAGCTCGATCCGGAATTTGCGGGCGTTCCGATCGTTCGCAGCCGCATCGACAACGCCAAGATCGACACCATCCTCTCCAATTCCTTCGGCTTCGGCGGCACCAACGCCACGCTCGTCTTCCAGCGTCATAACGGATAATTGCCCATGAACGGCATCATGCAGGGTAAACGCGGCCTCATCATGGGCGTCGCAAACAATCATTCGATCGCCTGGGGTATCTCCAAGGCGCTTGCAGCACAGGGCGCGGAGCTGGCTTTCACCTATCAGGGGGAAGCGCTCGGCAAGCGTGTGAAACCGCTCGCCGCCGAACTCGGTTCCGATTTCATCGTGCCATGCGATGTCGAGGATATCGCCTCGGTCGACGCCTTGTTCGCGACCATCCGCGAAAAATGGGGCTCGCTGGATTTCATCGTCCATGCCATCGGCTTTTCCGACAAGAACGAGCTGAAAGGCCTCTACGCGGATACGACGCGCGAGAATTTCAGCCGCACCATGGTCATCTCCTGCTTCTCCTTCACGGAAATCGCCAAGCGCGCTGCTGAGTTGATGACCAATGGTGGCTCCATGCTGACGCTGACCTATAATGGTTCGCAGCGCGTCATTCCGAACTACAATGTCATGGGCGTCGCCAAGGCGGCTCTCGAGGCGTCCGTGCGTTATCTCGCCGCCGATTACGGCCCGCGCGATATCCGCGTCAACGCCATTTCGGCCGGCCCGGTCCGCACGCTGGCAGGTGCCGGCATCTCGGATGCACGCGCTATCTACGCGTGGAACCAGAAAAATGCACCGCTGCGGCGGACGGCTGACATCGACGATATCGGCGGGTCCGCACTTTATCTGCTGTCCAGCCTGTCGCGCGGCGTGACCGGCGAATGTCATTACGTGGATTGCGGTTACAATATCACCTCGACACCCACGCTTGAGGTTCTCTCCAAGGCAGACGCGGAATAAGCCTACCTTTCGCAATCAACAAAGCCCGGCCCTGTGCCGGGCTTTTTATGCGCCGTATCGATTTTGGAAATCACTAAAGTATAGTTTATCGAAGTAACTGATTTTAAACATCGGGTGGTTATGGTCCGCAACAAATTCAACGGTTGCGCTCGCCGCATATTCTTAGAGATCGATATCGCCTCATGCGACTGGCCAGACTGAAGCCATTGCTGGAAAAATTGGGAGTCTCGCGCGACGGGACAGCGGCTATCGAATTCGCGATACTCGCAATACCCTATTTCCTCGTCGTCTTTGCGATCATCGAGACCTTCGTCGCCTTGATGGCGGAACAGGTCGTCGCCAACGCCACCGAGACCATGGCGCGGCGTTTGCGCACAGGGCAAATCAGCAGCTCGATTTCGAAAGAGGATTTCCGCAAGAGTTTCTGCGACGAAGTTTCAGTGATGATTACCTGCTCGGATGAGATCGATAAAGAACAGAAGCTCTATATCGACCTTCGCTCCTTTGCCGCCTTCAAGGATATTCCGACCACGATACCGCTGAAGGCCTATGGCGAATATTACGATCTCGATACCGCTCAATTCGGCTTCACGCCGGGCGGGCCGGAAACCATCAACATGTTGCGTGTCTATTATCGCTGGCGTGTCGTTGCCGATATCATCCGGCCATATCTCACAAAAATACGTCCGGCCGATGGATCGATGCCCTCACATTTCCTCATCGTCGCGACAAATGCGTTCATGAATGAGAAATACATCACAGGCGGGGGCTCATGATTGCAGGGCTGGTGTCCGTTGCGGCAAACGGCAAACGACGCCTGGTGGCGCTCGTTTCACGCTTTGCCAAAGATCGCCGTGGCGTGGGCGCGGTGGAGTTCGCGATCCTCTTTCCGATATTGCTTGCGCTTTATCTAACCTCTTTCGAATTAACGATCGGATACAATACCTACAAGCGGGCAAGCACCGCCGCAGCCTCCATCAATGATCTGATATCGAAAACAGGTTCCGTCGATAAGACCTATCTCACGGGCATGCAGGACGTCGCAGCCGCCGTGTTTGCGCCCTACAGCACCAAGGGTCTGCAGCTGAAGATCAGCGGCATCAAGATCGACGCGCAAAAACAGGCGAAAATCACCTGGTCCTGGGATGAGAAAAATCAGAGACCCTATGCGGTGGGTTCACCGGTCGCCGTTCCGACGCGCCTGCTGGTGGAAAACAGCTTTCTCATCCACGTCGAACTTTCCATACCGCATGAATTGTTGATGTTCATGCCCGACATTGCCTCGTCCGGAGTAAAGTCGATCACGATCGGGCGGGAGTATTTCTTCAAGCAGCGCGACGCCGAGACCGTCTGCACCAATTGCTGAACCAATCGGTGCGTCAAGGCGGTCCCGTCATGGCAGTAGTCAGTAGACGTCGCGCAGATAACGTTTTTCGCGCTTCAGCCGGTTCACATACTCGCTTGCCGCCTCGGCGGAGATGCCGGCCTCTTCGCTGACGATGCCACGCAAGGCATCGTCGACATCCTTCGCCATACGGGTCGCGTCGCCACAGACATAGAAAAAAGCACCCTCTTCAAGCCATTGATAGAGCGCCTTACCGTTCTGCCGCATGCGGGTCTGGACATAGATCTTTTCCGCCTGATCTCGTGAAAAGGCGAGGTCGAGACGGGTCAGAACGCCATCGCGACTCATGTCGCCAAGCTCGTTTTCATAGACGAAATCCGACTGCCGGTGCTGATCACCGAAAAACAGCCAGTTTTTGCCCTTTGCGCCTCTGGCTTGCCGTTCCTGCAAAAATGCCCGGAATGGCGCGATGCCCGTGCCCGGCCCTACCATGATAACAGGCGCATCATTGTCCTGCGGCACACGAAACGCCTTGTTCGGCGAGACGAAAATCCCGGCACTCTGCCCGGCCTCCACGCGGTCGGCGAGATAGGTGGAGCACACGCCCCCACGCTCACGGCCCTCGGCGCGATAACGCACGCTGGCGATGGTCAGATGCACGCTGTTTTTTGCAACCAGCGGGCTGGAGGAGATGGAATAGGCGCGATGTTGCAGCGGCTTCAGGAATGTCACGAATTCAGCAACATCAAATAGCGGCTTTTCGGCGAGATTGATGAGGTCGAGAATATCCTTGCTCCAGAGAAAGGCGGCGAGCTGCTCCCTATCTCCGTTTGCAAGAACATGGCTGAGTTCGTCATGCCCAGCCCGCTTGCCGATCTCGGCGACGAGTTCGCGCGAGGGCGTCGATATCTCGAACCTGTTGAGAAGCGCATCGCCGACCGGACCGTCCAGCCCGGCGATTTGGCTGTCCGCAGCCGCTTCGAAGTGTTGCAGCAGCGCGCCGACCAGTTTCGGATCGTTCAGGGGCACGACGCCAAGAGCGTCACCCGCCTCATAGTCCAGACCGCTTTCGCCGAGGTCGAATTCGTAGTGGCGAATTTCCTTGGACGAGCCGGTACCGGACAGGCGACGATTGACGCTTACTTCAGCCGAATAGGGATTTTTGCGGCTCCAGCCCTGTTTTGCCCGCACGGGCGGCTCGGCGACATCGGGCATGGTGACAGATGCCGCATTGCCGCCATCGACAGCAACCGCGAGCGGCAGCGTCTCGCCGATCCATGCGGCGGCGGCGTCCTCGAAGTCGATATCGCAGTCGATACGCGTCTTCATACGCTTGCCACCGAGTTGTTCGAACCGCGTATCGATCAGCTTGCCCGCCTGGCAGAAGCCGTCATAGCCGGTATCGCCGAGCGCGAGGACGGCAAAATTCATCCCGTCCAGACGCGGCGCGCTGTCAGCGGTGAGCGCTTCCCAGAAAAGCTGAGCATTGTCAGGCATTTCACCTTCGCCATATGTCGAGGTGACGACAATGACGCGCTTCATGGCGCCGAGACCGTCCATCGAGACATCGTCCAACGCCGTCACCACCGGCTGCATGCCCTGCGCGCGGGCGGCGGCGGCGATATCCATCGCCAGCGCCTCAGCATTGCCGGTCTGGGTGCCGAAAAGAATATTCAGCATATTGGCCTTGGCATTCGGAGCGGCCGCAGCAACAGATGTCTCCATGCCGATGGCTGCACGGGAATGGAGCCCCGCCAGAAAACCGGAAAGCCATGCGCGCTGATCACCGTTGAAGGGCGCGTCTTCGGGAATATAAGGTATCTTCATCATGCTGCCCTATGGCTGGATGCGATGGCGAGGTCGGGAATGGCGCGGGCTGCGAAAAGCTCCTCAAAGCCCGGCAGACGGCCGATCTTCTCGATGTTTTTTCGGTTCTGCTGAATGATCCAGCCATAGGTGCCGGGGCTGTCCACCGACAAGGTGTTCCTGCGCGCCAGCGCCTGCTTGTAATCGTCGAGACGTTTGGCGGCGATCATCACCGCGAGCTGTTCATCGTTATGGTCTGAAAGCGCCTCGCGGGCATATTTCAGCAGCCGCTGCATCAGCGCATAGTCTTCCGTAAGAATGAGATTGCGCACGGCTTTTTCAATAGCCGGGTCGGAAGGACCCGGCGCCGTCGGCACCCGCTGGAGGGCGATGGCCTGCGCCATGCTCAACACCGTGTAGTTATTGAGAAGCGCATACATCTCCTCCGTATCCGTCTCGCCATAACCCGGCACCCTTCCGTTCAGGACGGCCTTGCGGTCGCGATAGGCGAGCTTGAACTTGCGCAGTTGATGGGCGGTAAGCGCGGATGCCAATTCCTCCAGCAGTTCCTTGCGGGGCTTCGCCTTCAGAATTTCGTCGCTATCCTGATAAAGCAGCAGGGCGCGTGGCATGCCATAGACGAAATTATGCTGTTCGCTTTCCCAGTTTTCCAGAAGCCATGCCACCTTGGCCGAGCCGGTCTCCGCGACATGCCAGGCCAGAAGCTGGTGCACAGCCTGATGATGGATCGCGGCCTGCTCATCCTCACCGGTGATCGAGCCGAGCAGGATGGAATCATGGCTGATCTTCTTTGGCAGATCGCCATAGGGATCATATTGATAAACGAAACCGCCGCTCATGCCGTTGCCGAAACCCTTGCCGAAGCTGCCAAGGTTCAGCACCGCGCCGTTGGTCATATATTCGCAGGCGAAATCACCCACGCCTTCGACGACAGCGGTGGCGCCGGAGTTACGCACTGCGAAACGGTCTCCCGCCTGCCCTTCCACGAAGGTGCGGCCGCCGGTGGCGCCGAACAACGCGAAATTGCCGACCAGCACATTACCGCCCGCCTCTTCGGATCCGCCGCCGGGTGAGCGCACGACGATGGTGCCGCCGCAGGCGCTTTTGCCGACACCGTCATTGCAGGTGCCGGTATGAACCATGACCATGCCGTCATTGCAGAAGGCGCCGAAGGACTGACCGGCCGAACCCGACGTCTCGATACGCACCGAACCCGCCTCCAGGAACCGGCGGCCACGGCTGTCCCGCTTCACGGCCGGAAGCGCATCCGCCTCTTCGTCGGAAAGCTCGTGGTTCAGCATGCGTTCAATATCGACGGCGAGCTGGCCGCCGACGCTCTTGTTGCAATTATTCAGGAAGCGATTGCCGCCCAGCTCGATTTTTTCCCGCTTGCTGTCCACCAGAGCCGAGCGCACGAGTTCGATGAAGGCATCGTCCAGCCCAAAATCCTTTTCCATATAGACAGGGCTGTCGATCTTCACCTCTTCGACCACGGCAAGCATTGCCCGGAGGTCAAGCTGGCCGACGCTTGCCGGGTGATCGAGGAGGTGAAGAAGATCGGAACGTCCGCGTGCTTCCCGCAGCGAGCGCAGCCCGAGTGCGGCCAGAATCTCACGCGTTTCATGGGCGATATTCATGAGATATTGCGCCAGCGCGCGCGGATCGCCGTTGAAAGCCTCCTGATTGGTGGTGAGACCGGCCGGGCACTTGATGTTGCAGTTCTTCGCCATGACGCATTTCAGCATCATCAGCGCCGTCGTGCCGAACTCGAAACTGTCACCGCCGAGCAGCGCCGATTTTACCACGTCGCTCGCCGTCTGGTGCGCGCCGGAGCAACGCAGCAGCACCTTGGCGCGAAGACCCGTGGCGCAAAGCGCCTGATGAACTTCCGCGATACCGATTTCCGCCGCGCGGCCGGTATATTTGAGGCTGGTGACGGCCGCCGCCCCCGTGCCGCCGGTATTGCCGGCGACATTGATGACATCGGCCCCAGCCTTGGCGACGCCGACCGCGATAGTGCCTATCCCTTCCGACGAGACGAGCTTGACGATGACGCGCACGCGCGCCGCCTTGGCGTCATGGATGAGCTGGGCCAGATCCTCGATGGAATAGGTATCGTGATGCGGCGGCGGCGAGACAAGCTCGACGCCCGGCGTGCCGCCACGCGCGGCGGCGATTTCCACCGTCACCTTGGGAGACGGCAACTGCCCGCCCTCGCCTGGCTTTGCGCCCTGACCGATCTTGATCTCGATCTCTTCCAGCATCGGATCGGCAAGATAACCGGCCCAGACACCGAAGCGGCCGGAGGCGAACTGCTTGATGCGCGAGGCACGGATGGTGCCGTAACGGGAAATATGCTCACCGCCTTCACCCGAATTCGACATACCGCCGACCATGTTGGTGCCATGGGCGACCGCCTCATGGGCGGCTGCGACCAGCGCGCCGTGACTCATGGCGCCCGATGCCAGCGTCCTGGTGATCTCGCTCGCCTTTTGCACTGCCTCGAGCGCAATGCTGTCAGGTGCGGTGCGGATCAGCGACAGATAGGTGAAAGCTTCGCCCTTCGCCTGAACCAGAAGCGCGCCGCCCTCCAGCCAATGGCCGGCAATATCCTCACCGAAACGGTCGAGCAGCGACTGACCGAGTGCGGCAAGCCGGGCAAGCTCATGACCGTGCGGGCCGGTCAATTGCAGCCGGAACGCACCTTCGCCTGCATTTTCGCAGAGCAATCCGCGCACCATGAAGCTGTTGTTGCCACGTCTGGAAAAGCGCCCCATTTCGCGGCGGAAGTCCTCGGCCGAACCGGCAAAGGTCACATCGGCCGGCAATTCAAGAACATCACGAAGGGCTGCCGGACGGCGGGCCCTTTCTTCCGCCATCATGCGGGCAAACGCGCGGTAACCGGGCGTTACCTCGAATGCGTCGATCGCCTCCGGGGTCAGCCGGTCGAAGCTGTTGTGATAATAGGCCGCATCGTTGAGACCGAAGGCATCTTCCAGCCGGTTAAGCGGCAGCAGACGCAAGGCGTCCTCATTTTCGGTTCCCTTGTCGAAACCGATCTTTTCCTCGGTCATATCCACGAAACCGCGTACCGCCGTCGTGCCATAGGAATGGCCAGCACCTTCCGCACGCTCCTTGAAGAGACCGAGCAGCGGAATGTCGTTTTCACCCTTCACCGACAATGCTTTTCGATGCCAGTCGGCCACCGCCTGCGCGATGACGGCGAAGGTGACGCCGCCGACCGGGGTCTTCACATTGGGGAAATAACGCTTCAGGACGGGATCGTTGGTATCGAGGAAATTCGGCTCGAAGAACTCACCGCCGATGTAGCTTTCCGCCGTGCACAGGCCGACTTTGCCCATGGTCTTCATCAGCGACTTTTCAGCCGCCTTGGCGAAGCGCTTGAACGCCTTGTCAGCCTCGGCGCCGAATTTTTCTTCCGCACGGAACTGCACGCCGAGCGGATAGACCGCCGAAGCACCGAAACCGAGGCCGGCTGCGATATGATGGGAGGACGAAAACTGCCCGCTTTCGACGATCAGGGAAACGCGCAGCCGCAGGCCTTCCTCAATCAGCCGCTGGTTGATGGCGGAGACGACCATAATCATCGGCAAAGCTGCGCGGCCCGCCGAAACATGCCGGTCGGTGATGATGGCGATGCCGCCTTCCTCCGCCGCGAAAGCCACAACTTCAGCGCAGAGCCCGTCGATTGCCTGCCGTAGCGCGGCTTCGTTGGCCTCCGCAACATCCAAGACCGGCGAATAGAGCATTTCGAAACGGCGAAGAGGGGTCTCCGACTGCTCGCGGATGCGCAACATATCGAGATGGGTCAGGATCGGGGAGTGCACGACGATCTGGCGGGCCTTCTTCGCACCGCTGTTCGGCTTCGCACCGAGGGCGACACGCAACGTCATGCCATCGGCCTCACGAATACTGTCGAGCGGCGGATTGGTGACCTGCGCGAAACGCTGTGAAAAATACTTCGCGACGCCGCCTTCCTGATCGGACAGCGCGTTGATGGCATTGCCATATCCCATCGCCGAAATTTTTTCCGCGCCGGAGGCCAGCATCGGGTCCATCAGGAACTTGAAGCTTTCTTGATTATGCGAATAGGCGACATAACGCTGGTGCCGTTCCAGATCGCCATTGTAACGTAGTGGCGAGCCCTGCTTTTCGGCGGGCACTTCCGGCAGATCGTCCAGCAAGACACGGGCTTCGCGCAGCAGAGATGAATAATCGCGGCGTGAGGCGAGAAGCTCCAACGCCTCGACGGTGGAAAAGGCACGCCGCTCGGCGTGGTCGTAATAAAGCATGCCGCCCGCCTCGATACGACCGCGGCGGATGACGCTTTCCGCCGGAAAGGCGATCTGCCCCGCCTCCGACATGACGCAGAGATAATCTTCCGTCTCGACGGTGCGTAAAGGGCGCAGGCCGAGGCGATCGAGACGGGCGCCGATGATGTTGCCGTCGCCGAAGATCAGCGCGGCCGGACCGTCATTCTTCTCCTCATAGAGCGAGAAATATTCCAGCATCGCCTTGACTCCCGGCGAGAGAGTATCGTCGTTTTCCCACGCCGGCGGCATCATCGAGACCACGGCAGTGACGAGGTCTAGACCATCCTCCATCACCCGCGCCTGCAATGTCTGGTCCAGACGGCAGCTGTCCGACTGGCCCTTCGGCCTGACGATGCTGGCATTCTTCGCCAGCGCCACGGCCGCTTCAGACAGCCGGTTCTTCTTGTCGGTGTTGAGCTCACCATTATGCGCCATCAGGCGAAAGGGCTGCGCCATGGAGGGATGCGGATCGGTATTGGTGGAAAACCGCGTGTGGAAATACATCGTATGCACTTCATGGCGCGGATCGGTGAGGTCGCAGAAATAAGGCATGACCTCGTGCGAGTTCAGACGCCCTTTGAGCACCTGCGTGCGCGCGCTGAGCGACAGTGGGTAAAAACCGGCGAGATCAGGCACGGTATAGGCCAGCGCTTCGATGGCGAGCAGCGCCTTGTGGATACGCCAGTCGAATTCGGCAGGGGTGCCGCATTCGGCCGGAGCCGAAAAGACCCATTGCCGGATCGGCAACTGGTAACGGATGGCGGCAGGGCGGATGGCCGCGTCATTCACCGGCACGTCGCGGACGATGAGATTCGAAAACCCCTGCTGCTGCAGGGCGCTGCCGATAATGCCAACCGCCTGTTCATGGAAAGACGGGTTCTGCGGCAGGAAAAAATTGCCGACGCCAAACCGGCCGGCCTGCAAGGTATCGTTGCCCGTCAGCTTCTGGAAAAAGGAGAGCGACAGATCCATCGACACGCCCGCACCGTCACCGACTCCTTCCGCCGACATGCCGCCGCGATGCGGCACGGCACAGAGAGCCTCGTGGCCGCGCTTCAGCACCTCATGTGTCTGCACGCCGTCCTTGCGGGTGATGAAACCGACGCCACAGCTGCTTTTTTCAAAAGCCGCATCGTAAAGGCCGAATTTTTGCTCCGTCACGCTCAAGGCACTCTCCTCTCGTTGCGCGTTTCGCGCGGCATCGCCGTCTTTCCCGAAACCCGGCGCGTCAGCCGGCACTCTGCGGGCGGAGCCGCAGGCGACCTGGCTGCTCCTCTTCTTCTGCTTATCGGCGCTTAATGGCGCGAACGGTCGTTTTGCGGCCGACAAACGGCGTGGCGGCGTTGGCCGCTTTCTCGCAAATAATGATCGTCGTCGTTCGCATCGCGTTCCCTGATGGCCGGCTTTCCGGCGGTGAGGCACACTGAATTACGTCAGTATTGCTTACATAATATTTCATGATCGACTGAGTCAAGATTAAAATCGACCTGGCGCAATAAAAAAACAAAAACGCCGCGAAATCCGACAGGATTCCGCGGCGCGATGGGTGCAGGGATTTTTAAATTGCCCAGATCACTCCGATGGCATGTCCAGCGTGCGGCTGAACCAGAGGGCGATCAGCGTGCAGAGCGCACCCGACATCAGGTAAATGCCGACGGCGAAAAGACCGAATTTGGACGAAAATCCGAGCGCGACGAGCGGTGCGAAACCGGCGCCGATCAGCCAGGAAATATCCGAGGTGAGCGATGCGCCGGTATAGCGGTACTCACGGCTGAAGCGGGAAGCAAGCGCGCCGCCCGCCTGACCGAAGGACAGGCCAAGCAGAGAAAAGCCGATCAGGACGAAGAGATAGCGGCCAATATCGCCCGAACTCAGGAGAACGGGTGCCACGAGGCTGAAGAGCCCGATCAGCACGGCCGCAACAGCCAGAAGCTTCCGCCGGCCGATCCGGTCGGCCAGAATGCCCGAAACCACGATCATGCCGCCGGCGATGATGGCGCTGACGAATTGCACGAACAGGAAGTCCGACACACGCTGGCTGGTGTTGAGCGAAACCCAGCTCAGCGGAAAGACCGTGACGAGATGGAAGAGCGCAAAGCTCGCCAGCGGCACGAAGGCACCCGTGACCACCACCGGAAACTGTGAACGTAGCATCTTGAACATGGGGCGCGGTTCCAGTTCGTGCTGCTCCAGCATGGCCTGGAATTCCGGCGTCACGATCATGCGAAGGCGGGCAAAGAGCGCGAGAACATTCAGCGCTAGCGCCACGAAGAACGGGAAACGCCAGCCCCAGGCGAGGAATTCCGCATTGGAAAGCTGCGTCACGAAGACGATGAAGAAGGCGCTGGCGAGACCGAACCCCATGGCCGCACCGATCTGCGGCATCATGGCGTACCATCCGCGCTGCTTCTGCGGTGCATTCATGGCGAGCAACGAGACGAGACCGTCCCATGCGCCGCCCAGACCAAGACCCTGGCCGATTCGGAATACAGCCAGCATGACCGGCGCGAGCATGCCCGCTTCCGCATAGGACGGAAGAAAGCTGATCGCCATCGTGGAACCACAGAGAGTGAAGAGGGCAGCCATCAACTTAACGGCGCGCCCGAACTTTCGGTCTATCTGGAGGAAGATCAGCGAACCGATCGGCCTTGCGATAAAGGCCAATGAGAAAACCGCGAAGGAATAGAGCGTGGCCGTTAGCGGATCGACGAAGGAAAAGAAGACGTGGGGGAAAACGAGCGCGGAGGCGATGGCGTAGATGAAAAAGTCAAAAAACTCCGTCATTCTCGCGAGAATGACTGCAATCGTGATGCGATCCGGATCGACCTTGACGGGACCGGCCCCGTGTCCGTTCGCTTCCGGCGCCTGCCCAAAGGATGGAGCAGCATTCGTATAACTCATAATATCCCTCCTGCGTCATGGACGAACCATTTCCTGTAACGCGCCGGCTCCTCATCCGTTACGTTACGATGCGACGGATTGTCACACGCACCCTACGTAACGTCAATTGAAGTTTGGCAATAAAGGGTTGCCCAGTCAGCCGACCATGCGATAATGCACGGGCTCCGTCCTAAACGCAGCACTGCCCGAGACATGGTGCATCGCGAAGGTTTCGCTGCACCGCGACAATATACCTCATTCTAAAAATGATGTTCGGCAATTATTCGCGGCATAATCCAAACTGTACGAGTTCAAAGAACGTGCGCACGATCAAAAAAATCCTATCCGCCCTTCTGGCAATCCCGGCTCTGCTGCTGCTCAGCGGCTGCAACCTCGTCGTCATGAACCCTTCGGGCGACATCGCGATCCAGCAGCGCGATCTTATCATCACGTCCACGGTTCTGATGCTGCTGATCATCGTCCCGGTCATTGCCCTGACGCTGTTCTTCGCATGGAAGTATCGCGAATCAGGGAAGGCTGAGGATTACGATCCCGAGTGGCACCACTCCACCCGCCTGGAAATGGTGATCTGGTCGGCTCCGGTCGCCATCATCCTGATGCTCGGCACCGTGACCTGGATTTCCACGCACCGTCTCGACCCCTATCGCCCGCTGGAGCGTATCGACGAGAACCGCCAGGTGACCGCCGAAACCAAGCCTATCACGGTAGAAGTGGTGGCCATGGACTGGAAGTGGCTGTTCTTCTATCCCGAACTCGGCATTGGCAGCGTCAATGAATTCGCCGCTCCGGTCGATGTTCCCATCAATTTCAAGATCACCGGCACGACGGCGATGAACTCCTTCTTCGTTCCCGCGCTCGCCGGCCAGATCTACGCCATGGGCGGCATGCAGACGAAGCTGCACGCGGTCATCAACAAGGAAGGCGTTTATGACGGCTTCTCGGCCAATTTCTCGGGCCCAGGTTTCTCGCACATGCGCTTCAAATTCCATGGCCTGAGCCAGCAGGGCTTCGATCAGTGGGTGGCGAAGGCGAAAGAAAGCGGCAAGGGCTTCGGCCGTCAGGAATATCTGGAATTCGCCAAGCCTTCCGAACGCGAACCAGTACAATATTTCGCTTCGGTCGATCCCGAACTCTACAGCGCCATCCTCAACCGCTGCGTCGAGCCGAACAAGCTCTGCATGCGTGACATGATGCATATCGACGCCAATGGCGGCGGCGGCAAGGAAGGCATCGACATCGCCAAGGCGCTGAATTCCGTCGTCTGCACGCCGCTTGCGCCCTTTGGCGTCGCCAGCGGCCCCCAATCCACTCCGGCTGCGCTCGAAGGCCAGACTTTCGAACCTGCGGCGCTGCCGGAAACGAAACAAGTCGCTGGCTGACGGATACGTCCCGGCATTATGCGGCGCGGCCAATGGCTGCGCCGATCTTATGTCTTAGAATCGCAAGAGGCTAAAAATGATCGTCAATTCCGATCAAACGTCGTTCCTGTTCGGGAAGCTGACATGGGAGTCCATCCCGCTTCACGAGCCCATTCTTGTCGCGACCTTCGCGGCCGTGGCTCTGGGCGGTATCGCCGTCGTCGGCGCCCTCACCTATTTCCGCCTCTGGGGCTATCTCTGGAACGAATGGTTCACGAGCATCGATCACAAGAAGATCGGTATCATGTACATCATTCTGGCGCTGGTCATGCTGCTGCGCGGTTTCGCCGATGCGATCATGATGCGCGTCCAGCAGGCGATCGCGTCGGGCGGATCGGAGGGTTACCTTCCGCCGCACCATTACGATCAGATCTTCACGGCCCACGGCGTCATCATGATCTTCTTCATGGCCATGCCGATGATCACGGGTCTGATGAACTTCGTCGTACCGCTACAGATCGGCGCCCGCGACGTTTCGTTCCCCTTCCTCAACAACTTCTCCTTCTGGATGACCACGGCCGGCGCCGTCATCACCATGATCTCGCTGTTCATCGGTGAATATGCGCAGACCGGCTGGCTGGCCTATCCGCCGCTCTCCGGCATCGATGGAAGCCCCGGGGTCGGGGTCGATTATTATATCTGGGGTCTGCAGATCGCCGGTGTGGGAACGACGCTATCGGGCATCAACCTGATCGTGACGATCATCAAGATGCGCGCGCCTGGCATGACCATGATGCGCCTGCCGATCTTCGTGTGGACATCGCTGTGTTCGAACATCCTGATCGTGGCCTCCTTCCCGATCCTGACCGGCACGCTGGCACTTCTCACCCTCGACCGTTACGTTGGCACGAATTTCTTCACCAACGATCTCGGCGGCAATCCGATGATGTATGTCAATCTCATCTGGATCTGGGGCCATCCCGAAGTCTATATTCTGGTGCTGCCCGCCTTCGGCGTCTTCTCGGAAATCGTCTCGACCTTCTCCAACAAGCGCCTTTTCGGTTATGCCTCGATGGTCTACGCCACGGGCGTCATCACCATCCTCGCTTATATCGTGTGGCTGCACCACTTCTTCACAATGGGTTCCGGTGCAAGCGTCAACGCTTTCTTCGGCATCACCACGATGATCATCTCGATCCCGACGGGCGCGAAGATTTTCAACTGGCTCTTCACCATGTATAAGGGCCGCATCAAGTTCGACGTTCCGATGCTCTGGACGATCGGCTTCATGATCACCTTCGTCATCGGCGGCATGACCGGCGTTCTTCTTGCCGTTCCGCCGGCGGATTTCGTCCTGCACAACTCGCTGTTCCTCATCGCCCACTTCCACAACACCATCATCGGTGGCGTCGTGTTCGGTGTGCTTGCGGGCATCGTTTACTGGTTCCCGAAAGCCTTCGGTTACCGGCTCGATCCGTTCTGGGGCAAGCTGTCCTTCTGGTTCTGGTTCATCGGCTTCTATTTCGCCTTCATGCCGCTCTACATTCTCGGCCTGATGGGCATCACCCGCCGTCTCAGCCAGTTCGAGGACAATTCGCTACAGATCTGGTTCGTCATCGCCGCCTTCGGCGCCTTCCTGATCGCGCTCGGCATCGCCTCCTTCGTCATCCAGCTCATCGTCAGCTTCCTCAATCGCGAAAAGCTGCGTGACGTGACCGGCGACCCCTATAACGGCCGTACGCTGGAATGGTCGACGTCTTCGCCGCCGCCCGCCTACAACTTCGCCTTCACGCCGGTCATTCACGACGTGGATGCCTGGGCGGATATGAAGAAGCGCGGTTACAGCCGTCCCAAGGAAGGTTTCATTCCGATCCATATGCCGAAGAACACCGGCGCGGGCGTCATCATCAGCGCCATCAGCGTCGTCCTCGGCTTCGCCCTGGTGTGGCATATCTGGTGGCTTGCCGCGCTTTCGATGCTCGCCATCATTGCAGTCTCGATTGCCCACACCTTCAACTACAACCGCGAATACTACATTCCGGCTTCCGACGTTTCGACTGTCGAGGCTGAGCGTACAAAGCTGCTTGCAGAACAGGCGTAACGAATATGGCTCATGCACCTGCACAAAGCGCCAGCGGCGCTGAACCACCGGTCTTTTACCTGAAGGAAGACCACCACCCGGAGAACGGCACGTCGCTGGGCTTCTGGCTCTACCTGATGAGCGACTGCCTCATCTTCGCGACGCTGTTTGCCACCTATGCCGTTGTCGGCCGCAGCTATGCGGCCGGTCCTTCGGGTGCGGACCTGTTTGATCTCAAGCTGGTCGCCATCAATACCGGCTTCCTGCTTTTCTCCTCCATCACCTATGGCTTTGCCATGCTGGAAATGGAAAAGCAGAAGGTAAAAACAACGCTGATATGGCTTGGCGTGACCGGCCTGTTCGGCCTCGCCTTCCTTGCCGTCGAACTTTACGAGTTCCACCACCTGATCGCGGAAGGTGCGGGCCCGCAGCGTTCGGCGTTCCTGTCGGCCTTCTTCGCGCTGGTCGGCACGCACGGCCTGCACGTCACCTTCGGCATCATCTGGCTCGTCACGCTGATGTTCCAGGTCGGCAAACATGGCCTCATCGCGGCGAACAAGCGCCGCCTGATGTGCCTGTCGATGTTCTGGCACTTCCTTGACGTCATCTGGATCGGCGTCTTCTCCTTCGTTTACCTCATGGGAGTTCTTTGATGAGTTCCGAAGCACAGGCACATCACGACGCGCATGGCGACGACCATCATCACCATGATGGTGCGAGCCACGGCACCTTCAAGAGCTACATGATCGGCTTCGTGCTGTCGGTCATCCTGACGGCGATCCCCTTCTGGCTGGTCATGGGCGACGTTCTTGAAAACAAGACCCTGCTGGTCATCGCCATCATGGGTCTCGGCGTCATCCAGATCTTCGTTCACATGATCTACTTCCTGCACATGGACACCAAGTCAGAAGGCGGCTGGACCTTCATGGCGCTGATCTTCACCGTCGTGGTGCTCCTGATCACGCTCTCCGGCTCGCTCTGGGTCATGTACAACATGAACAAGAACATGATGCCGCTGCACATTGAGGATGTGAAGAACCTGCCCTGAGCTGCCATAAATCAGCGGCCTGCCGGAAGCCCGGCAGGCCGCTTTCCGCGCCAACACATAACCCCATGAATCGGCGCGATTTATGGGGTTATTTGCTGGAGCAAGCGCATGCGGGTGCAAAGAGCCCCGCCGGAGCAGACGATCTCTCTGCCGGTGACGCTTTGCAAGGACCGTGACATGAGTGAAATCGCACCCCAAAATCGGCGCATCCGCCCTGCGGCAATTGTCGTCCTGTTTTTGACCATTGCCCTGACGGGCTGCCTGCTGGCGCTTGGAACATGGCAGGTTCAGCGCCTTTTCTGGAAACTCGACCTGATCCAACGCGTTGACGCCCGCGCCCATGCCGAGCCCGTCGATGCCCCTGCCGCCAGCGAGTGGCCAGCCCTCGGTAACCCCTCGGATTACGAATATCGTCGTGTGAAACTGACCGGCACCCTGCTGAATGATAGGGAAGTCCAGGTCTACACGGTCACCGATCTCGGGCCCGGTTACTGGGTGATGACCCCGCTTCGGCGCGACGATGGTTCAAGCATCATCATCAATCGTGGTTTCGTGCCGTCCGACCGGCGCGATCCATCTTCACGCACGGAAGGCGAACCCACCGGAAACGTCGAGATCGTCGGGCTGATGCGCGCGCCGGAAACCGGCGGGCTTTTCCTGAGAACCAACGACCCGGCAAATGGCCGCTGGTATTCCCGCAATATTCCAGAGATCACACAGGCTTCCGGGCTGTCAGACGTTGCGCCCTTTTATGTCGATGCGGATGCGACACCCAATCCTGGTGGCCTGCCGGTTGGTGGCAAGACCATGCTGACTTTCCCCAACAACCACCTCTCTTACGCCATCACGTGGTATATTCTGGCGGCGATGGTGGTTGCTGCGGGCTGGTATGTGATGCGCAACCTCAACGCACCGAAATCGAAAGGGGATGCTGATTGAACCGCTGTTTTACCGGATGGTTCATAAAAGCGCTTCCTTCTTCACGTTTTGCTGATCTATAACGACAGTTCGGCCTGACATTGCCCGTCGGCGCATTTTGTTTCGGTGAGTTATGGCAAGAGCATTTCTTCTCGTTCTGGATTCCTTCGGTGTCGGCGGCGCGCCTGACGCGGAGCGTTATGGCGATCTTGGTGCAAATACGCTCGGTCATATCGCGGAATTCTGCGCGGCAGGTGCGGCGGATAGAGCCGGGCTTCGGGCCGGTCCGCTGAAGCTGCCGAACATGTGTTCGCTCGGCCTCCTGGAGATCGCAAGGCAGGCAAGCGGCGACATTCCCGCCGGCATGGAACCGCCGGAGCGGATTTTCGGGCTGCACGGCTCGGCCAGCGAAATCTCCAAGGGCAAGGACACACCTTCAGGCCATTGGGAGATCGCCGGTACACCCGTGACGTTCGACTGGGGTTATTTCCCGACGGAGGGCGACGCCTTTTCCCCGGAGCTGGTTGAGGCGATCTGCAAGGAGGCCGATATTCCCGGAATCCTCGGCAATTGCCATGCGTCCGGTACCGAGATCATCGCTGCGCTCGGTGACGAACATATCAGAGGCGGCAAGCCGATCTGCTACACCTCTTCCGATTCCGTGTTCCAGATTGCCGCGCATGAAACCCACTTTGGTCTGGATCGGCTTATCTCGCTCTGCGTGACGGTGCGCAAACTGCTCGATCCGCTGAATATAGGCCGCGTCATCGCCCGCCCCTTCATCGGCGAGACGGTCGCCACCTTCGAACGCACCGGCAACCGCCGCGACTTCTCGGTCCTGCCGCCGGAGCCGACCCTGCTCGACCGGCTGGTGGACGCGGGGCGCAAGGTGCATGCGATCGGCAAGATCGGCGACATCTATGCCCATCAGGGTGTGACGCGCGTCATCAAGGCGAATGGCAACGCCGCCTTGATGGATGCGACGCTGCAGGCCATCGACGAGGCTGAAAACGGCGATCTCGTCTTCACCAATTTCGTCGATTTCGACATGCTTTACGGCCACCGCCGAGACGTTGCCGGTTATGCGGCGGCGCTTGAGGCCTTCGATGCGCGTATTCCGGAAATCCATCGCAAGATGGCACCTGGCGATATAGCGCTTCTCACTGCCGACCATGGCTGCGATCCCACCTGGCGGGGCACGGACCATACACGCGAAAGGGTGCCGATCATGGCATTCGGACCTGGCATCCGATCCCGCGATGTCGGTATTCGTTCAAGCTACGCGGATATCGGCGAGAGTATCGCCCACCATCTTGGCATAGAGGCCGGTTCACACGGCAGGAGCTTCATTTGACATCGCATTTGCTGAAAGCGGAAATTCACTGCCACCTCGAAGGTGCGGCACCGCCTGCCCTTGTTGCGAAACAGGCGGAAAAATACGGCATAGACACCAGCGGCTTTTTGCGCGACGGCCAATATGTATGGTCGGATTTTGCGGAATTCATCCAGTGCTACGATGCGGTGGCGCAGGTGTTCAAGTCCGACGAGGACTATGCGGTCCTGACGGAAACCTATCTGACGGAACTGGCACAAGCCAATACGATCTACAGCGAATTGATCATCTCGCCGGATCATGGCGACCGCATCGGTCTTGGCGCCGACGCCTATCTTGCCGGCATTGCCGAGGGCATCCGTATCGCCAAGGAAAAGACCGGCATCGAAACCCGCATCATCGTCACCGGGGAGCGGCATTTCGGCCCGGAGCGGGTGATCGCAGCAGCCGAATATGCGGCGCGCGCCCGACATCCGCTGGTAACCGGCTTCAACATGGCGGGCGAAGAGCGTATGGGCCGGGTTGCCGACTACGCCCGCGCCTTCGATATCGCCCGTGATGCCGGACTTGGGCTGACGATCCACGCCGGTGAGGTCTGCGGTCCGGAAAGCGTTGCCGACGCACTCGATCTCGTCAAACCGTCGCGTATCGGCCACGGCGTGCGTGCCATCGAAGATACCGCACTCATCTACCGGCTCGTCGAGACGGGAACGGTTCTCGAAGTCTGCCCCGGCTCGAATATCGCGCTCGGCGTCTATCCCGATTTCGCCAGCCACCCGTTGAAAGCCCTGAGCGATGCCGGAGTGCGCGTCTGCATCAGTTCCGACGATCCGCCGTTCTTCTTCACCTCGCTTGCGCGAGAATATGCGCTCGCTGCGGAGGCTTTCGGGTTCAGCGATAGCGAGATCAACCGCATGACCCGTACCGCGCTGGAATGCGCCTTCGTGGACGAGGCAACGCGCGAGCGACTGCTTGCTAGACTGGGTAATGCCTGAGACGGTTGTTGGCAGGGTAAAACCGCGAAGAAGGCTTGCGAAAAACGTGCTTTCGGTGAATTACAGGGCATAAGATAAAAAGGAAGGCCAGTTTCATGGACGGCGTCACAGTCATCGAACATCCGCTGGTGCGGCACAAACTTACCATCATGCGCAAGAAGGAAACTTCCACGGCCGGCTTCCGCCGTCTGCTGAGGGAAATTTCGACGCTGCTCTGCTATGAAGTGACGCGTGATCTTGAAATGACGATGGAGACCATCGATACGCCGCTCGAGACCATTCAGGCACCCGTTCTCGAAGGCAAGAAGCTGGTTTTCGCTTCCATCCTGCGCGCCGGCAACGGGCTTCTGGAAGGCATGCTGGAGCTGGTTCCATCTGCGCGCGTTGCCCATGTCGGCGTCTATCGTGACCACGATACGCTCGAAGCCGTCGAATATTATTTCAAGGCACCCGAAAGCCTCGATGCCCGTCTGGTCATCGTTGTCGATCCGATGCTGGCGACCGGCAACTCTTCCATCGCAGCCGTTGAAAAACTCAAAGAGCGTGGCGCGAAGAACATCCGCTTCCTGTGTCTGCTGGCGGCTCCCGAAGGCATCAAGAATTTCCGCGAAGCGCATCCCGATGTGCCGATCTATACCGCCGCCATCGACAGGCATCTGAACGAAAAAGGCTATATCGTTCCCGGCCTCGGCGATGCCGGCGACCGCATGTACGGTACCAAATAACACCGTTCATCATTACTTAACCGTTTGAGCCATTCGCCGCACGCAACGCGGCGGATGGCTTTTTCTTTTAAGATTTCAGCATGTTTTGCGTCTATTCTCGGCAAGGATAACCCCGCCCTTTGAGGAGAAACGACTTGCTGGCGCGCGCGATTTTCCTGCTTGTTGGCATTTCCCTCGGCGCAACGCAAATTCCGGCGCTGGTGGAAAAATTTCAGCCGCGCCCGGAAGCAGGCGTCGAGAAAGCGGAAGCCAGACCCGAGGCGGCCAAACCGGAGTCCGTTTCCCTTGGCGGCGTCAATCTGAAAGCCGATGCTCGCGGCCACTTCAATGCCGCCTTCCGCATCAACGGCAAATCCTTTGACGGCCTTGTCGATACCGGCGCTTCCATGGTCGCCATCAACGAGACGATTGCGCGCCGACTCGGTTACGGGGTCAATAGCCTCGATTTTAAGTATGCGATTTCAACGGCCAACGGCCAGACCATGGCCGCCTATGTGAAGCTCGACCGGGTGGAAATCGGCGCTATCCGGGTTCAGAATGTCGACGCCATGGTGCTGAAGGACAATGCGCTTAGCAACATGCTGATCGGCATGAGCTTCCTCAAGCAATTGTCATCATTCAAGGTATCGGGCGGCGAAATGCGGCTGGTCAGGTGATCCTCTCAAGAACCACGTTGCCGATCTCTGTCGCAGCGTCATCAATCCCGTAACAAACCGCAATCATTTCGGCGGCGTGTTCCGCTTCTTCTTTCGAGGCAGCATGGACTATCGCGACAGGCTCGCCCTTTTCCACTTTTGTGCCGAGCGGCAGGATGTCAGAAATACCGACCGCAGCGTCAACGGTATCCGACGGCTTTCTTCTACCGCCGCCAAGCTCCACAACCACCATACCGAGATCGCGGGTCGCGCAGGATGAGAGCCAACCGCTGCGCGGAGCCGAGACCGGGAGAGTGACCGGCGCGGACGGCAGGTAATGGGACGGGCGTACAACGAAATCCGAAGGCCCGCCGAGTGCTGAAACCATCCGCGCAAAGACCTCCATGGCCCGGCCGGAGGAAAGAGCGGCCAGCGCCAGCGCCTCGCCTTCATCAAGCGTAGCCGCGCTCCCGGCCTGCGCCAGCATTTCCGCCGCGAAGGCGAGCACGACCTTTTCGAGACGGGTTCCCGCTTTGCGACCAGCCAGAAAATCCAGGCAATTAACGATCTCGACCGCATTACCGGCTGCATCGCCAAGCGGCTGGTTCATGTCGGTTACCAGCGCCGTCGTCGGCAGGCCCGCGCCATTCGCCACATCGACCAACGCGCGAGCCAGATTGCGGGCATCCTCCACATTCTGCATGAAGGCGCCGTTGCCCACCTTCACATCCAGAACCAGCGTCTGCAACCCGGCCGCAAGCTTTTTCGACAGGATGGAGGCCGTGATCAGCGGTATGGAATCCACCGTCGCGGTCACATCGCGAATGGCGTAAAGACGTTTGTCGGCGGGAGCGAGATCACCCGTTTGGCCGATGATGGCGCAGCCGGCCGTCTTTACCGTCCGGCGAAACAACATCTCGTCCGGCGTGACGTTGTAACCGGGGATCGCTTCCAGCTTGTCCAGCGTGCCGCCGGTATGGCCAAGGCCCCTGCCGGAAATCATCGGCACGGCAAGACCGCAGGCGGCAACGATGGGCGCGAGCATCAGGGAGACATTATCGCCGATGCCGCCGGTGGAGTGCTTGTCCGCCACCGGCCTGCCGAGATCGCTCCAGGACAGGACCTCACCGCTGTCGCGCATCGCCAGTGTCAGCGCCACCATCTCATCCCGGCTCATGCCGCGGAAGAACACCGCCATGGCAAAGGCAGCCGCCTGCCCTTCCGAGATGCCGTCTTTTGAAAGCGCCTCTATGAAAGCGGCAATCTCCCGAGGCTCAAGTAACAGGCCATCGCGTTTGCGCCGGATGATTTCCTGCGGGATCAAGCTCAATACCCGCTGGCGGCCCTGGCGGGCTCGCCGCCGGCCAGCACGTTCAGCACATCATCGAGGACACCCGACGCGCCGAAACGGAAGGTGGACGGCATGGCCCAGTTGGGCGCCATGATGGTTTCCGCAAGCCTCAAGTAAAGCGTGGCGTCCTCCACCGTGCCGATGCCGCCGGCGGGCTTGAAACCCACCTTCTGCCGGCTGTCGCGGATCGCCTGCAACATGATGTCGGCGGCCTCCAGCGTGGCATTGATGGCAACCTTGCCAGTCGAGGTCTTGATGAAATCGGCCCCTTCGGCAATGGCGAGTTCGGATGCGCGACGGATCAGCGCCTTGTCCTTCAACTCGCCGGTTTCAAGAATAACCTTGAGCAACACAGGTGCCGCGCAGGCCTTGCGAACGGCAGCCACCATGTTCGAAACCGCCGTTTCATCGCCTGCTATGAACTTTCGATAGGGAATGACCAGATCGATTTCGTCAGCGCCGTCGCGGATCGCCGCCTCGGTTTCCGCAACCACAGCCGCGATGTCGAGATCGCCCGAAGGAAAATTGACGACCGTGGCGATGCGGATCGCATGGTCTTTTCCGAAAGCAGCACGGGCCTGCGCCACGAAGCGCGGCCAGATGCAGATTGCGGCCGTATTGCCGTATTCCGTATGGGCCCGCTGGCACAGAGCGGCGATCTGCTCGGGCGTGCAATCTTCCTTGAGATTGGTCAGGTCCAGCAAGGACAAAGTGAGGGCAGCCGCTTCGCGCGGACGCTGGAGTTCCATGGTCACGCTCCTCCTGCGATCATTTCCTTTAGGATGGCGGCAAGCCTCTTGCCACCCACGGGAGCCATATCCTTCGTTTCTTCATGGCTCAGTTCCGCACCGGTCATGCCGGCACCGTAATTGGTAATAACCGATGCGGCGGCAACGCGCATCCCGAAAAAGCGGGCAAGGATGACTTCCGGCACGGTGGACATGCCGACGGCATCAGCCCCCAGCAGCCGCGCCATGCGGATTTCCGCCGGCGTTTCGAAGCTCGGGCCGGAAAACCACATATAGACGCCGCCAAACAATGGCACCGTCGCGCGGATGGCGGCGTTGCGCATGGCAAGCATCAGATCAGGATCGTAAGCAGTGGTCATGCCGACGAAGCGACGGTCGCTTTCTTCACCGATCAGCGGGTTCATGCCGGAATAATTGATGTGATCGGTGATCTGCATGACTGAACCGGGCGGCATATCCTGCCTGACCGAGCCTGCCGAATTGGTGAGGATGAGCGACTGCACGCCGAGACCAGCCAGCGCTTCGATGACAACCCGCATCGCGGACGGATCGCCCTTTTCGTAAAAGTGCACCCGACCGGAGAGCATCATGACCGG
The DNA here is from genome assembly GCF_027498475.1 of Agrobacterium salinitolerans. Taxonomy (NCBI): domain Bacteria; kingdom Pseudomonadati; phylum Pseudomonadota; class Alphaproteobacteria; order Hyphomicrobiales; family Rhizobiaceae; genus Agrobacterium; species Agrobacterium salinitolerans. The sequence continues at coordinate 677,400 of NZ_JAPZLN010000001.1, forward strand.
CTCACCACCGAGATAACCGGCCACCAGCTCACCCGCATGGCCGGAAACACCGCTTGCGGGAAAACCGGGAAGCTCGGCATAGGGCACGCGGATCGGATCGCTGACCTCTTCCACCAAAGAACCCAAACCCGAGCCGAGGACGATGGCTACGCGCGGCATTAGGCCGTTCAGGCGCTCCACCAGAATATCGATCAGCGTATCCGGCATCAGGGCAGCTCTGTCTTGAAGCTGAAGGGCAAAAGCTCTTCCATGGTCATGACCTTCTGGACGCCAGTTTCGTCGCACAGATAGACTCGCGTTTCCGGCGTGGCAAATTCGGCGATCTTCTGCCGGCATCCGCCGCAAGGCGGGCAGAGAGCCAGCTTTTCAGCAATGACAGCGATCTCGCTGATCTTCTTTGCCCCACCCATGATCATGGCGCTGATCGCAGAAGGTTCGGCGCACCAGCCCTGCGGAAAAGAGAGGTTCTCGATATTGGCGCCCTTGTAAATCTTCCCGTCCTCCGCGCGGATCGCCGCGCCGACCGGAAATTTGGAATAAGGCGCGTGCGCAAAGGCCATGGCCTCCACCGCCGCCTCGAACAGCGCATGGGATTTTGGATCGGAGGACATGGATTTAACGCTCCTTTGCATAGGCAACGCCACCGGCCTTGGGGGGCTTGGCGACGCCGATGAAACCGGCAAGCAGAATGCAGGTCAGAATATAGGGCATGGCCTGGAAAATCTGCACCGGCACTTCGCCGATACCGGGCACGGATTTGCCCTGCATGAAGTTAGCGAAGGCGTCCAGAAAACCGAACAGCAGGCAGGCGAACATGACCGGCACCGGCTTCCATTTCGCGAAGATCAGCGCTGCCAGCGCGATATAGCCCTTGCCCGCCGACATGTTGGCGATGAAGGCCGCCGATTGCGCAACGGCAAGATAGGCACCTGAGAAACCGCAGAGAAAGCCGGCGACGATGACCGCGCGGTAACGCATCCACGTCACCGAAATGCCCGCCGTATCGACGGCACCCGGGTTTTCACCGACAGCGCGCAGTCGCAGGCCGAAACGGGTGCGGTAAAGCACCCACCAGGACAGCGGTACCGCCAGAAATGCCAGATAGGTGAGGATATTGTTGCCGGAAATGACATTGGCATAAAGCGGGCCGATGAAGGGCACCTCACGCATCGCATCCGCGCCGGGCAGGATGATCGGCGCAAAACGGCCCTCTGCCGACAATTGCGGCGTGCGGCCGCCCTGCCCGAACCAGGCCTGCCCCAGAACAACCGTCAGGCCGGCTGCGATGAAATTCAGCGCCACGCCGGATACGATCTGGTTGCCACGGTTAGTGATGACGGCAAAACCATGGGTCAGCGAGAACAGAATGGAGATGGTGATGCCCGCCAGCAGACCGGCCCAGGGATTGGCCGTGATATAGGCCACACAGGCGGAAGCGAAGGCCGCCGCCAGCATCTTGCCTTCAAGGCCGATATCGAACACGCCGGCGCGCTCGGAAAAGAGCCCGGCGAGCGCGGTGAAGAGAAGCGGGATAGTGAGACGGACGGTCGAGCCGAGGATGCTGACCAGCATATCGAAAAAATCCATATCAACTCACCCCTTTGCCAAACGCTGGTAGATGCGCACAACCGCCGGCCGGTACATATATTCCAATGCGCCTGCGAAAAGGATCACCAGACCCTGGATGACAACGATCATCTCACGGGTGATGTTCGGCATCTCGAAAGAAAGATCCGCACCGCCCTGATAGAGAATACCGAACAGCAATGCCGAAAAGATGATGCCAAGCGGATGGCTTCGCCCCATCAGCGACACAGCGATACCGACGAAACCCGCACCGCCGACGAATTCCACCTGCAGGCGGGCGGAAGCGCCCATGACCGGGTTCAGCGCCATCATGCCCGCCAGACCGCCGGAAATCAGCATGGCGATGATGACAGTGCGCGCATAGGGAATGCCGGCATAGACAGCGGCCGACGGGCTGATGCCGAGCGTGCGCATCTCATAACCGAGCTTGGTGCGCCAGATCAGAACCCAGACAAGGAAACACATGACCAGCGCGATGATGAAGGAGACGTTGAATGGCGCCGGCCCGAGCTTGAGGCCGAACAGCGCCATCAGCCAGTCAAGCTTCGGCAATTGCCCGCCCGGCAGAAAGGTGCGTGTTTCCGGCGCCATTTTGCCCGGCACGATCAGCACATTCACCAGCAGATAGACCATCAGCGCAGCCGCGATGAAGTTGAACATGATGGTGGTGATGACAACGTGGCTGCCGCGTTTCGCCTGCAGCCAAGCCGGAATGAAGGCCCAGGCCGCGCCGAAAACCGCAGCGCCGATGACGGCGAAAGGCATCGTCACATACCACGGCACGTAACGATCAAGCGCCAGAGCCACCAGCGCAGCGCCCAGCCCGCCAATATAGGCCTGACCTTCGGAGCCGATATTGAACAGGCCGGCATGGAAAGCCACGGCGACGGAGAGACCGGTGAAGATGAAGCTCGTCGTGTAGAACAGCGTGAAGCCGATGGCGTCGCCGCGGCCGAGCGCTCCTTCGATGAGAAGGCGGAGCGCCGCCAGCGGGTTTTCCCCGATCGACCAGACAACGAGGCCGGAAATCAGGAAGGCGGTGACGACGTTCAGCAACGGCAACAGGCCATAGCTGATCCAGTTTGGTAAGGGAACGGAAGCGGTGCTCATTCATGCCTCATGCGGCGATGCCGGCCATCATCAGGCCCAGCGTCTGTTCTTCGGCTTCCGCCGTTTTCTCTCCAACGATACGGCCGGCGAACATGACCATGATCCGGTCCGAAAGGGAACGGATTTCATCGAGTTCGACCGAAACCAGCAAAATCGCCTTGCCGGCATCGCGCATTTCGATAATGCGGCGATGGATGAACTCGATGGCGCCAATGTCCACGCCGCGGGTCGGCTGGCCGATGATCAGCATCTTCGGGTCGCGTTCGATTTCGCGGGCGACGACGATCTTCTGCTGATTGCCGCCGGAAAAATTGGCGGTCTTCAGCTGCGGGTTCGGCGGGCGGATATCGTATTTCTCGATCTTTTCGACCGCATCCTTGCGGATCGCCTCGGGGTTGAGGAAGGGCCCTTTGCCGTATCGCTCATCATGGTGATAACCGAGGATGGAGTTTTCATATTCCTCGAATTTCAGCACCAGCCCCATATGGTGGCGGTCCTCCGGGATATGCGCGAGGCCGAGCCTGCGCAAAATTGCCGGATCGGGGCGGTCCACCTTCCGGCCATCCACCCATATCTCGCCCGAATAGGGCTTGCGGATCCCGGCTATGGCTTCGAGCAATTCCGACTGACCATTGCCCGCCACACCGGCAATGCCGACGATTTCACCGGCGCGGACATCAAGAGAGACATCATCCACCATGGTGACGCCACGGTTGTCCTTGACAGTCAGATTGCGGATGGAGAGCAGAACATCGCCCGGCGTCGTCTCACCCTTCTCCACCCGGAGCAGCACGCGGCGACCGACCATCAGCTCAGCCAGTTCCTCGACGCTGGTTTCGGACGTCTTGCGGGTTGCCACCATTTCGCCGCGGCGCATGACGGAGACGGAATCCGTGATCGCCATGATCTCGCGCAGCTTGTGGGTGATGAGAATGACGGTCTTGCCCTGCTCACGCAGAACGCCGAGGATCTTGAACAGGTGATCCGCCTCAGCCGGCGTCAGAACGCCGGTCGGCTCATCGAGGATCAGGATTTCGGCGCCGCGATACATGGCCTTGAGGATTTCGACGCGCTGTTGCAGGCCGACCGGCAGTTCCTCGATCACCGCATCCGGATCGACTTCCAGCCCGTAATCGTCCTCGAGGCGCTTTAGCTCCCTGCGGGCCGCCGCCCGCCCCTTGGCAAGCGATGCGCCGCCTTCTGCACCGAGCATGACGTTTTCCAGCACGGTGAAATTTTCCACGAGCATGAAGTGCTGATGCACCATGCCGATGCCGGCATTGATGGCCGCCTGGCTGTCACGGATCGCGACGGGCGCGCCATTCACCCGGATTTCACCGGCATCCGCCTGGTAAAAACCGTAAAGGATCGACATCAGGGTCGACTTCCCGGCACCGTTTTCCCCGATGATGCCGTGTATCGTACCCTTGGCAACGGTCAGGTTGATATTCTTATTGGCGTGAACGGCACCGAATTTCTTGTCGATGCCCACGAGTTCGATTGCTGGGTCCATACTCAAACCGAAACCTCTCCGAAGGCTGGATATGAAAAGGGCGCAAGGTGAAAAAACACCATGCGCCCCAGACACATATCATATCATTTCGGGCAGGAATTGTCCGCCATATAGTCATGGACCTTGACGGCGCCGGAGATGATATCGGCCTTCGCCTTGTCCACGGCGGCGGTCATTTCCGGCGTGATGAGCGCCTTGTTGTTGTCGTCGAGGGCATAGGCCACGCCATCTTCCTTGACGCCGAGCGCAACTATGCCGGGGGTGAACTTGTCGTCCTTGGCATCCTTGTAGGCGTTATAGACAGCCAGATCGACCCGCTTGACCATCGAGGTCAGAACGGAACCCGGATGCAGATGGTTCTGGTTGGAGTCAACGCCGATGGAGAGCTTCTTGTTATCGGCGGCAGTCTGCAGAACGCCGAGACCAGTCGCACCGGCTGCCGCATAGATCACGTCAGCGCCCTGATCGATCTGGTTCTTGGTGAGTTCACCGCCGCGCACCGGATCGTTCCAGGCTGCACCTGTCGTTCCGGTCATGTTCTGGAAGACTTCGATCTTGTCGTTTGCCGCCTTGGCACCCTGGGCGTAACCACAGGCGAACTTGCGGATCAGCGGAATATCCATGCCGCCGATGAAGCCGACCTTGCCGGTCTTGGAGGCCATGCCGGCCAGAAGACCGACGAGGTAGGAACCTTCATGCTCCTTGTAGACCACGGAGCGGACATTCGGCAGCTCAACGACGGAATCGACGATCACGAACTTGGTGTCGGGGAATTCGGCTGCGACCTTTTCCATGGCCGAGGTCCAGGCGAAAGAAACGGCCACGACCGGGTTGAAGCCCTTGCTGGCGAAGTTGCGGATGGCCTGTTCGCCCTGCGTGTCGCTGGTCGGTTCGAAGTCACGGAAATCGATGCCCGTTTCCGCCTTGAACTTTTCAGCGCCGGCCGCAGCGGCCTCGTTGAACGACTTGTCGAACTTGCCGCCCGTGCCATAGACCAGCGCCGGCTTGATATCGGCAGCCAGCGCGGAAGCCGACATTGCGGCAAGCGCAAAAAGCGTCAGAAGGGATTTTTTCATTGTGCAGCCCTGTTGTTGCAATTGATATTTTAAGGGTCCTCCCGCAATCCCGTTTACCGGGAATGTCTGCGGAACCGCCAGCCGTTATCCCGGCTGTGCTTGCCTCATATCCTTGCATGGCTCAATGAAAAATTCATCCGGTTTTTTTGACCCGGTGGAAAAACTTTATTCTGGCGCTTTTTTGGTCTTTCCACCGGAGCGACTTGCAAAAAAACTAGTCGATATTGCAGCTTACGCCGGTTCCCCTCAGGCCGCAGTAGCCACCGGGGTTCTTGGCAAGATATTGCTGGTGATAGTCCTCGGCGTAATAAAACGTTTCAAGCGGCCCGATCTCGGTGGTGATGGTAGCGCCATGACCGGCATCGTTGAGGGCCTCCTGAAAGGCATCCCGCCCCTTCTGTGCCTGCTGCAACTGCCCTTCCGTCGTCGCGTAGATGGCGGAACGGTAGGTCGTGCCGACATCGTTGCCCTGCCGCATCCCTTGAGTCGGATCATGCTCCTCGAAGAATATCTTCAGCAGGCCCGAAAGCGAGATAACCGCCGGATCGTATACAACCTTGACCACTTCGGCGTGGCCCGTCTGGCCGGTCGTCGTCTCCTGATAGGTGGGGTTGCGGGTGAAGCCGCCGGCATAACCAACCGCCGTCACCCAGACACCCGGCGTTTTCCAAAACAACCGTTCCGCACCCCAAAAGCAGCCCATGCCGAGATAAATGGTTTCAAGTCCCTCAGGATAAGGCCCCTTCAAGGGCCGGCCATTGACGAAATGGGCTTCCGGCACCGCAAGCGCCTCTTCACGGCCGGGCAAGGCGGTTTCTTCTGTCGGCATCGTGGTTTTTTTTGAAAGCGTATCGAACAGGAACATTCGGTCCTCCATGCGGCAAGTCCGCCGCTTTTCGTGGTTCACGTCTGCGGGCGCATCCTTTCGACAGACACAAAGTCAGGCCGATAAACGCCTCATCGCCTTGTGTTTCCTGTAACCCGCCATCCAGCAGAGCAGCGAAAGCGCCAGGGAAACGGCAAATGCGGGCACCGCCGACAGGGCATTTTCAATGAAGCGCCACGCTTCAGGGTGAATATAGTGAGCCATGGCCGCTTCCACCATGGTGCGGGAAGCAGGAAGAAGATAGTTCCAGACGGACAGGACGCCAGCGATGTTGACCGAGGATGTGGAAACCGAACGGATCGAATCGAGCACGCCCAGAAAAACCGCCGCAACGAGGAAAAGAAAGCTCAAAAACCGCAAAAAAGCTTTCATCAGAGACACCTCGCTTACGATCTGTCGGTCAGACAGACATATTTTCAAATCTATAATGCATCGATAAAGGCGGGAAAACCGGTTTGCAATCGCATCGGAACACAGGAAATTGCCGACATTTCAAAAAACTGTCAGATTCGTGTTGATCCCTGCGAATTCATCGGTATATATCGCGCCGTTCCAGTGATTTGCATTCTTCAAAACATGCAGATTTGAAAAAGGACAGGTGGCCGAGTGGTTTAAGGCGCACGCCTGGAACGCGTGTGTGCGTGAAAGCGTACCGTGGGTTCGAATCCCACCCTGTCCGCCATTTCACCCCATGTCCAGACCGGAGACATAGGTAACAGTTTGTACCTAAGACATAGGTGACAATCTCGTGCCGAACGGATTGTCGATTGTTTGCAGCGTTCTCTGTTCCAGGTCGATATATCCTAGATCGTAATGCATGAAGCTGACGAGCCAAATGCCGTCTTCCACCTCCTTTAATCCCAGTTTCTGTCCGGCCAGTACGGTCGATATATTGATCTTCTTGCGAAAGAGGCAGGCGCGTCCGCAATTGGTGACGATGATGTCTCGATCATGGAAGGGATAATCGATCTCCGGCAGGCCAAGGTAGGGGCGCAAAGAGGCGGTATAGAGATCAGCAGGCACTTTCATGCTGATCGCCTCATGCGGCCTCTCGCCATTGAATTCGCTGACGAATGCATCAAAGCGTACCTGTTGCTGGAGAAGGCTACGTTCGGGTGGGCGAGTTGCCTCCTTCTTCAATGTCAGATGCATACGCTCATGCCGGCCGTTCTGCTGTGGATGGCCCGGTTTGATGCGCTCGATCGCTATCCCAAGCCTCAACCAGAAAACCGACAGCTTCGACAGATTGTACAGCCCGTTTGGTGAGGCAAAAGGTAGCCCGTTGTCCGAGCGTATCGCCTGAGGCAGGCCATGTTCGGCAAACAGGCGGCGGAAGGCTTCGATCACGGCTTGCTCTCGTGTCGATTCGAAGGCTTCGCAAGCCAATAGATAGCGGGATGCCTGATCGGTTACGGTCAAAGGGTAACAATAACGGCCATCCCCAAGTTTGAACTCGCCCTTGAAGTCGGCGCACCACAGATCGTTGGCATTGACGGCTTGCGACAGCGTGGTGCCCATGGCCTTGTTTGCCCGGTTCCTCTTGCGGGCCTGGCGCACAAGGCCATGGCGGTCGAGCACCGCATGTACGGTGCTGCTCGCCGGAATACGGACGTCGCCAGCGAGCTTTTTCACCAGCAGTTCGCGGATCTTGCGCGCACCCCAATGAGGCTTCTCCTTTTTGAGGCGCACGATCATTGCCTCGACGGGATCGGGGAGTTGGTTGGCGTAGCGCACCGGACGCCGGGAGCGGTCCGTCAGAGCTTCAAGCCCGTCGTCCTTGTAGCGATAGAATATCTTGTAGCCGGTCTTGCGCGATATGCCGAAGTCCCGGCACACCTCGCTCATTCCTTCGCCCTCCAGCAAACGGGCGACAAAGCGTAGACGTTCTTCCATAACCGAAGTCTCTCTCCACGGCATCAACACCTCCCGCAAAGCGAAAAGTGTTACCCATGTCTCCGGTACAAAACGTCACCTATCTCTCAAGTCGGACAACAAGCACTTACCGTTGAAAATCAGCCCAAAATCAGTAAAACAACCCTCACACATGTTTCGCACAGTTTGAGAGGGTAAGATGACCTCGCATACCGTCTTCGGTGACAAGGTTCGCGTCTAACGCCGCGCCAACAGTTCACTGTGGCAATGCTCCATTTGCCTTGAGGGCAAGGAGTGGCGAGTCAGCACCAAAACCGACAGTTTGTCTCTGGCCAAAGAGTTTGCCGAGGACTGGTATCTGGCCTGCCGCACTCTGGATGACTATCCCTACCGATAGACGTAGATGTACCGGGCGATATTGTCGTAAAAGCTGAAAAGATAAGCGGGAACCCGACTGAAACGGCGGAACTTGCTGCCTCTGTATTCGTCGCGCGTGCCGACCAGCGTATCCGGGTCGCCAAATGGCAGGAAATCCTTATCGGTGATGTAAACCTTGGTGCCGTAACCCCAGCCGCATTCGAGAGCCCGGTCGAATGGCAGCGTCATCCTCCGCGCCGTCTTGAGGAAACGCTCCGCAGCCCTGCGGGAGATGATGTAGCAGGCAGATGAGCCCTGCGGACCATAGATGCATCGGCCAAACACATCACCAAGGGCACTGCTTTTGCGGCCCTTGAAGCCCTTTCTACGGTGGTTGGTCAGCTTTATGATCGCGTCGTCAGGCATCACCGCAACCATGGCCTTGACCCGTTCCGAGAAATCCGGCGTGAAAGCGACATCATCTTCGACGATCACGGCGACGGGCGCATCGGTCGCGAGGAAGATTTCAAGGGCTTTGATATGGCTGGCGTAACAGCCATATTCTCCCGGCAGGGCGTGACGGCCGTTGCGCAGCTCGAAGCCGCGCCGGTCGAAATCCCGCCAGTCATCAGGGGAAATGGTCTTACCGTCCACCCCTTCCACCGGCCGCAGGTCGAGACCGAGGCCGGAGGCGCCTTCCAGCATCTTCTCTAGCCGCGCCCAGGCGCGGGCAATCGAAACAATATAGATCGGGAAAGTCGAGGCAGGCTGCATTTGCAAGGCACCATAAGCGGGACAGAACGAACCGCCTCCTACAGCAAGCCGTACCGTCCGTCCATGCGGCTGCGATCTCTAGTCTTATCGGAAGGTGCGCCGAATGGCCGTATTGCCGAAAAAACGAGCGGGATTATTTGCGCGCGGCAGTACGGCGGCAACGCCAGTTCCAGTCTCTCGGCTCACCCGTGTCCATATGGACCGACTCGGTGTGGCAATAGGTGCCGACGCCGCCGCGTTCCGGCAGGGAACGCAGATAGGTCGCAAGCTCCCATTTGGAGACGCCCTTGATCTGGATATCGGCGGCATCGCAGGTATAGTGCTTGGAGCCCCGCCTTATGCCCTTCGGCGGACGATAACCCGAGGTGACGATCGCCGGTCTGTTGTAGTGGCGCTCCACATCCTTGATCATCCGCACCAGTTCCGGCTTGAAACAGCCGACTTCGACACGGTCCGTCTGCAGGAAAAGCCCGTTCGGGGCGACGCGGGTGAGGCCGGAGAGTGAAGCGAGTTTCATCAGGCCTGTCGGCTGGTCATCCTCTTCATCGAGATGGGCATCGTCGAATTCGTCGGACATCACCGAGCGGCCGGAAAGCGCAATGCCCATCGTCCCGTCCGTAGCTCCGGGAAGCGCAGCGACCTGCGTATTGCCCGCAGTCCCGCTTTCAATCATTTTCGGCAGACGTTTCTTGGCCGCACCGGCAAAAAATGCCGCAAGCGTCATGCCCTGCCCATCGGCTCCCTGCTTCTCGCCGGTCGCTCCGGCGCTGGCGGCTGGTTGCGCGGCAGCCGCCGCGAGCTGTCCAGATGCCGATTGCGGAAGGGGTACGGGAGCCGGCTGAAGATTTTCGCTGTGCTGCTCCGCCGACGCCTGTCCGGCTGGCGGGACCTGAGCCGGCGCCGCCGCCGGTTGCGGCTGTGCGGCCTGCACCGGCGCCGAATAGACGCTGCTGACGGCGGGAGTGATTCTCTGGGAAGGAACACCCGTAGCGACGGCGACGCCCGGTGCCCCTGCGGCACCGGCGGGCGCTGCTGCGGCGGAGGCGGTCGAATAAATGCTTGCCGTACCTGCCGAGATCGCCGTTGGCTGCGTCGTCAACCCGGCGATATCGGGGGCGGCGCCATAGGCCTGCGCCGGGCCGCCCGCTGCCTGAGGCTGGACCGGCGCGGCCGCTCCAGCCGCCGACGCCACGGCCGGATCCACATAATGTCCCGGTTGCGCGCCGGCCGCCGCAGCTGAAGCGGCGGTCTGCGGCTTCTGTTGTGTGGAAATTTCCGGCTTTTTGGTCGTGCCGGCCATCTCGTCGTCGGTCACCGCCGAAACGCATCCGGAAAGCCCAAACAGTGAAACCGCGATGACAAGACGCTGACGAAGCAGACGTCCTTTCGCGCTCTCGACAGTTTTCATGGGTGGCCTCCGTATCTTGCATTTCCAACAGCAACACGGGAACGGGCGCGTGTGCTTCCCCAAAACGGGACTGGCCGTTTTGATTCGCGGACTATGCCTCATCCCCTCGGGACAAGGCAAGAGCACCCGAAAACGCCGCTGCTCACCGGAAAATCCCTACCAGGAACCGGTATTCTGCATAGATATCCAGGGCTCAGCTGGTGCGAGGCTTTCGCCCTTCTGCAAAATCTCGAACGAAATACCATCCGGCGAGCGCACGAAGGCCATGTGCCCGTCACGCGGCGGCCGGTTGATGACGATGCCGTTCTGCTGCAGATGCGCGCAGAAATCGTAGATATTGTCGACCTCGTAAGCCAGATGGCCGAAGTTGCGGCCGCCGGTATAATCTTCGGTATCCCAATTATAGGTGAGTTCTAGGCAGGGAGCCTTGTTTTCCTTCGCCGCAGCAATGTCATCGCGCGCCGCAAGAAACACCAGAGTGAACCGACCTTTTTCGTTCTCGATTCGGCGTATTTCCGTAAGGCCGAGCAGACCGACATAGAATTTCAGTGATTCGCCAAGGTCTTTGACGCGAACCATTGTGTGCAGATACCGCATTTTCTTCCTCTCCATTACACGGGTCCGGAGCCGTCAAACGCGTGACGGCAAGCCCCGGACAAGGACGGCGACATAAAAGCAGCTGCGTAAATCAAAAACTAGGGCTTGCGTGAAACCGTTACCAAGATGTTAATCTGGCGCACAGGAATCAGTTGACCGATGTATGGCGCGTAATTGAGGGGTTGGCAGGATATGGCTGATAGGATGTCATCGAAAACGATAGTCGATGTCGAGGACCTTTCGGGCGATGCCGTGGACCTGACCGAAATTACCGGCGTGGTGAAGTGGTTCGACGTCGCCAAGGGTTTCGGCTTCATCGTGCCCGACAATGGCACACAGGATGTGCTGCTGCACGTCTCCTGCCTACGCCGTGACGGTTACCAGACAATTCTTGAAGGCACGCGCATCGTTGCCCTCATACAGCGGCGCGACCGCGGTTTTCAGGCATTCCGTATTCTCTCCATGGACCAGTCGACCGCTGTCCATCCCTCGCAGATGCCGCCGGTGCGCACCCATGTGCAGGTAACGCCGTCCAGCGGGCTGGAGCGCGCCATCGTCAAGTGGTTCAATCGCACCAAGGGCTTCGGCTTCCTGACGCGCGGCGAAGGAACGGAAGATATTTTCGTGCATATGGAAACGCTGCGCCGTTTCGGCCTGACGGAGCTTCGCCCCGGCCAGGTGGTGCTGGTGCGTTACGGCGATGGCGACAAGGGCCTGATGGCGGCGGAAATCCACCCCGACAACCCGGTTTCCATCGGGATGTCGCATTGATGTCCGCCCTGCCCCATATGGTGAAAAGCGCCGTTATGGCGCTTCTTTTTTTTACGCTGGCCGCCGCAGCGCAGGCCCAGCAACAGCAGACATTCACGTCCGAACCGCTGCAGATTGAGACCGCCGGGGGAAAGAGCCACGATTTCACTGCCGAACTGGCGCTGAACAATGCCCAGCGCGAACAGGGGCTGATGTTCCGCAAGAGCATGCCGCTTGAAAACGGAATGTTGTTCGATTTCGGCGAAGCGCGTGATGTGGCCATGTGGATGCGGAACACGCTTATTCCGCTCGACATGCTTTTTATCGGCCGTGACGGCCGTATTACCCATATTCACGAAAACGCGGTTCCGCATTCGGAGGCAATCATCAGCTCCCGCGGGCCAGTAAAATTTGTGCTTGAACTCAATGGCGGCACTGCGAAGCACTATGGCATCAAGCCGGGTGATATGGTTCGCAGCGCGCAAATCGGCAACCGGAAATGACATTGCCACGTCATTGCGTTAGAATGAGCCGGACGAGGTTTCGCCCGGCTGGCGCAATGGTCAGTAGACCGGCTCGATATGGCTCAGAATCCGGCAATTGGAAATGGAAGAGGCAAGGTTGATGGCGATGTCGATTGCCTCTACCGAATCGGCCGTACCTTCCAGATAGATCACATCATTTTCGACAGTTGCCGAAATCCGCGACTTCTCTAACCCGGATTCGAAAGCCAGAGCCGACGTGATTGCCTGACATACGCCGGCCATGCGGTCCCCGAAGAAGCTTTCCTGAATGCCTGACAAATTGAACATATGCGTTCTCCTTCTTATGGACATAACAACGCCCTGATGGCGGTTTTGTTCATCTCCGGTTCATCTGTTTGTTCATCTTCCATTCATCTTGGAAAATTGGAACCCCCTGACCGATCACATTTTTGGTGATCGGGAACCATTTCGTGAGGCAGGCATTTCGCGCATAGGAGAGAGAACGACCTCCAAGACAGCTAAAACAGGGAGGAAAATGATATGCTGATTAACAGAACAGAGCCGTGTCACCACGCCTCGTGGATGAAACCGGTGGCGATTCACCTGCCGCTGTGCGTCGCCGTAGAAATCTACAGCCCGCTGGTGGCGCTGGACATGCTGATGTACCGCTGGCCCGAGGAACACGGGCCGGAATATGAAGAGGCGCGCAGGAACTGCCTCGATGCCATCGCGGGCAGATGCGACATCGAGAAAGCACGGGAATCGTTTCTCGTCGCAAGCAGTCATGCTCATATCCTGAACGTCCACTAAAATTTATCGACTGTCATGACGATTGCGCCCTTCCATGCGGAGGGCTTTTCTTTTGCGCACGCCGCTTCTGCGGCGCCTTGATGCACGGCGTTGCCTCCGCACAAGCCGACGATGACATGTAACTGTCACGCAAACGTTATAATCGGCAGAGACGAATTCCATGGAATCGATTGGCGCGCAGACCGCCGAAGCTTGGGAGTGGAACTGGCCAGCATGGAAACTGTCTTTGCCCTTTGCGCAATTCTGCTCCTCGGCTTCAATCTTCTCAGCATCGTTCTGGCCGGCTGGCGACTGACGAGACCCGACGCGGAAAACGATCTTGTCCGGCAAACACCGGCTGTCTCGCTTGTGGTGCCGCTGCGCGGTGTGGAAAACTTCACGTCGCTGACCCTGTCGCGCGCCTTCGAACTCAACTGGCCCAATTATGAGCTGCTGTTTTGCGTCGCCGATGAATTCGATCCCGTGATCGAGGAAGTTCGCACCGCGCAAGCCGCCTTTCCATCGGTTTCCATGCAATTGCTCATTGGCGATGACCGTATCAGCGCCAATCCGAAACTGAACAATTGCGTCAAGGGCTGGCGCGCCGCCAAACATGAATGGGTGATTCTCGCCGATTCGAACGTGCTGATGCCAAAATCCTATATAGCCACCATGATGTCGGCCTGGCGGCCGGACAGCGGGCTGGTCTGCTCGCCGCCGCTCGGCTCCCGTCCGGCCGGTTTCTGGGCCAATGTGGAATGCGCCTTCCTGAATGGCTCGCAGGGACGCTGGCAATATGCGGCGGAAGCGATCGGCATGGGTTTCGCGCAGGGCAAATCGATGTTGTGGAACAAGCCGTTTCTCGAAGACCACGGCGGCATTCGCGCCCTTGCCGCAGAAATCGCCGAGGACGCCGCCTCGACGAAGCTGGTGCGAAACGCCGGCCGCAAGGTGCATCTGGTCAGCGCCCCGTTCGAGCAGCCGCTCGGCCAGCGCCATGCCGGCGAGATCTGGTCGCGCCAGACCCGCTGGGCTCGGTTGCGACGCGTGACCTTCCCGCAATATTTCGCGCCGGAAATCTTCACCGGGGCGCTTCCCCCGCTCCTCTTCGCGCTTGCCGCCGCGGCGATGATGGATGTAAACCTCGCCGCAACTGCCTTTGCCGTCCTCGCCCTCATGTACGTGCCGGAACTTGCGCTCGCGGCCCTAAACCGATGGCCGGTATCGCTCCACACACTGCCGGCGATGATCGCCCGCGACATGATCATGCCCATCGTCTGGGCGCGAAGCTGGATCGGCAGCGCGGTGGCATGGCGCGGCAATGTCATGACAATCGGCACGGCAGAAAGCACCCTGGCCGGTCCGTCAACGGAATAAATCACAGCTATTTGGAAGACGTTACGCCGGAAAGCTGATGTTTTGCTTTAAAATGGTCGGAGTGGAGAGATTCGAACTCCCGACCCTCTGGTCCCAAACCAGATGCGCTACCAGACTGCGCTACACTCCGCCGAGGCGATGGCTGGGGGAATACACGGTTCACCCAGACTGCGCAACAGGGAAATTCATCTTTGTTCACTCTCGGCTTTGGCGAGCAAAACGTAACATCGAAACGACAGAGTGCGATCTGGCTGCTGGGGGATAATCGTCTTGACTCTCACCTGAAGTCAGTCCATTTCAAATTCAACGTTCCTGACACGATTTGGTTATTCTATTCAGGTACGTGATGAACAATTCGGGGTGTTGCGCCCCACTGTCCAACCGGAGCAGTTTCGACATGTCTGCGAAGATTTACCGCCCTGCAAAAACCGCCATGCAATCCGGCAAGGCGAAGACCAATGTCTGGGTTCTGGAATTCGACGCCGAGGTTCCGCGCAAGATCGATCCGATCATGGGTTATACCTCCAGTTCCGACATGAAGCAGCAGGTGAAGCTGAATTTCGAGACGCAGGAACAGGCCGAAGCCTATGCACAGCGCAAGGGCATCGAATACCGCGTCATCCAGCCGAAGGAAGCGACCCGCAAGGTGGTTTCCTACACCGACAATTTCCGTTTCAACCGCACCCAGCCCTGGACGCACTGAAACACGACGATCAAAGTTTTTTTGCCGGAGTATCGATTGCCCGGCATAACGGCCCCTTAGCTCAACTGGATAGAGCAACTGCCTTCTAAGCAGTAGGTCGCAGGTTCGAGTCCTGCAGGGGTCGCCACCTTCCATTTGTCCAGACCGGAGACATAGGTAACAGTTTGTACCTAAGACATAGGTGACAATCTCGTGCCGAACGGATTGTCGATTGTTTGCAGCGTTCTCTGTTCCAGGTCGATATATCCTAGATCGTAATGCATGAAGCTGACGAGCCAAATGCCGTCTTCCACCTCCTTTAATCCCAGTTTCTGTCCGGCCAGTACGGTCGATATATTGATCTTCTTGCGAAAGAGGCAGGCGCGTCCGCAATTGGTGACGATGATGTCTCGATCATGGAAGGGATAATCGATCTCCGGCAGGCCAAGGTAGGGGCGCAAAGAGGCGGTATAGAGATCAGCAGGCACTTTCATGCTGATCGCCTCATGCGGCCTCTCGCCATTGAATTCGCTGACGAATGCATCAAAGCGTACCTGTTGCTGGAGAAGGCTACGTTCGGGTGGGCGAGTTGCCTCCTTCTTCAATGTCAGATGCATACGCTCATGCCGGCCGTTCTGCTGTGGATGGCCCGGTTTGATGCGCTCGATCGCTATCCCAAGCCTCAACCAGAAAACCGACAGCTTCGACAGATTGTACAGCCCGTTTGGTGAGGCAAAAGGTAGCCCGTTGTCCGAGCGTATCGCCTGAGGCAGGCCATGTTCGGCAAACAGGCGGCGGAAGGCTTCGATCACGGCTTGCTCTCGTGTCGATTCGAAGGCTTCGCAAGCCAATAGATAGCGGGATGCCTGATCGGTTACGGTCAAAGGGTAACAATAACGGCCATCCCCAAGTTTGAACTCGCCCTTGAAGTCGGCGCACCACAGATCGTTGGCATTGACGGCTTGCGACAGCGTGGTGCCCATGGCCTTGTTTGCCCGGTTCCTCTTGCGGGCCTGGCGCACAAGGCCATGGCGGTCGAGCACCGCATGTACGGTGCTGCTCGCCGGAATACGGACGTCGCCAGCGAGCTTTTTCACCAGCAGTTCGCGGATCTTGCGCGCACCCCAATGAGGCTTCTCCTTTTTGAGGCGCACGATCATTGCCTCGACGGGATCGGGGAGTTGGTTGGCGTAGCGCACCGGACGCCGGGAGCGGTCCGTCAGAGCTTCAAGCCCGTCGTCCTTGTAGCGATAGAATATCTTGTAGCCGGTCTTGCGCGATATGCCGAAGTCCCGGCACACCTCGCTCATTCCTTCGCCCTCCAGCAAACGGGCGACAAAGCGTAGACGTTCTTCCATAACCGAAGTCTCTCTCCACGGCATCAACACCTCCCGCAAAGCGAAAAGTGTTACCCATGTCTCCGGTACAAAACGTCACCTATCTCTCAAGTCGGACATTTGACGATTGCGGCTCAGCCAGCCGAGGGAATCCAGATCGCGGAGCTGTCGTCGCCGTAAGGTATCGCATCGCCCTCCAGCGCGCAGATGCCGATCCAGGCGCACACCACGGCGTCCATCATGTCTTCGAAGGCCTTCATCTCCCAAGCGCGAGCATTCGCCTGCGGAACGATCAATGCATCGGCAACGCCCGCGATACGCTCATCGAGATGAGCGACAATGAAACGCCATACGTCGATGAGTTTGGCGCGCCGGACAGGAATGGGATCTGATCGCCAGTAGTTACCGATTTTCGAGTGTTTATAGGGAAGCCGCTTCTCGGATTTCGTTAATTCGACCAGTGCCGGGTGTGGATAGACCTCGAGCAGTCCCCGCCCGGAAATTTCCCTAGTCAACAATGGATAACCCGCGCTTTCAAATGCGAGCTTGAGATCGTCGCTGATCTTGCCCGGCCTCAGTGCATTTGGGGTGTGGGTGCTGCAATAACGCGCGCCGTAAGCCGATGACACACGATTATCCGACACTCTGCGGGCCCTGATCGGGGCATTGGAGAGCGGCATATCAATCGCGATGAGATTGACGTTGCATCCGGCAAGCGATTCCGCGGCATTCAGAAGCGCTGTCGCCTGCGCAACCGAACCCCGGGGACGATCAGTGCGGGCGGATGTTTCCAGTAGAAGTGCGAGAAAATGATCATAGGACGAGGCGGCAGCCCGCAGGCGCCAGTGAAGGCCGTCCTTGATGACCAGCGCCACGCCGCTCGGCTCGGTCGCCGTCCATGCGGCGTCAATCCCCAATATGGCGCTCACACCATCGCCCCCAGCGTACCCGCCGCAAGCAGCCGAGCCCTACCCCCGCCCCATCAGCGTAAAATACCCCCAAGCAGCCACAAAAAACGCGATGACAACAACAATCGTCAGCGTCTTCTTCGTTTTCGGCCCCATCGGCTGACGCGGTTTTTTCGGCGGCGCCGGTTTGCGGAACTTCACCACGTTGTCGTTCATTCTATCATCGTCCTGAATGTCGCTGCTGAAACCTTTGCCGTCTCTGTGGCATCGGTCTTTTCAATACCTATCTCTAGCAGACCAGAACTATCATAAATATTACCAAGTTTTCACTTCACCCTAGAGGCAAGCTATGTCACTTCCCACAATCGGAAGAATACACAGCGACGGACGGATGGACAAACCGCAGAGTGGAAACAACCCTCTGTGGTATTTTGAATTTTGCGGGTGACGAGAATGAATGACGCCAACGGCAATGGCCGCGATACACCAGACACCCAGCCCGATCTGCGTGAGATTCTGGGAACGAACAGAAACGGCCGAAAGAAGAAATCGCGCCGGTTTCTTTATATCGCGGCGGCCATCGTGCTGATTGGCGGCGGTCTTGGTTATTATTACCAGTCGCGCGCGGCGGGTGTTGCCTATAACTACACCACGGAACCTGCGCGTCAGGGCGATCTGTCCGTCATCGTCACCTCCACCGGCTCGGTTCAGCCGACGGATCAGGTCGATATATCGAGTGAATTGTCGGGCACGGTGCGCAAGGTCAATGTCACCTATAATAGCCCGGTAAAGGCAGGAGACGTTCTGGCGGAGCTGGATACCAACAAGCTGGAGGCCGACGTCCAGAGCGCCCGCGCCAAGCTGGCCTCCGCCAAGGCCAATGTGCTGAAGGCGCGCGCCGATCTCGGCTCGGCCAAGACATCCATGGAGCGCCTGCGGTCGCTGGTGCAGAATCGGGTGTCCAGCCAGCAGGATCTGGATGCCGCACAATTCACCCACGATGCCGCCGCTGCCACGCTGGAGGTGAACGAGGCAACCGTGCTTTCGGCGGAAGCCGATCTGCGGCTCGCCGAGGTCAATCTCGGCAAGGCCAAGATCGTCTCGCCCATCGATGGCGTGATCCTCACCCGCAGTGTCGATCCCGGCGCCACCGTCGCCTCCTCGCTCAACGCCCCTGTGCTCTTCACCATCGCCGGCGATCTGCGTCATATGGAATTGCAGGTTTCGGTGGATGAGGCCGATGTCGGCAAGGTGGAGACCGGGCAGAAAGCCACCTTCAATGTCGATGCCTATCCCGACCGCAGCTTCCCGGCCGAGATCGAGACTGTCCGCTTCGCCTCTGAAACCGTTTCCAACGTGGTGACATACAAGGGCATATTGACGGTCGATAATGAAGAACTGCTGCTGCGCCCGGGCATGACGGCGACCGCCAATATCGTCGTCGAAGAGATCAAGGATGCGCTGCTGGTGCCGAATTCAGCGCTGCGTTATACCCCGCCGCGCGAATCCGCCTCCCGTGGCGGCGGGTTGATGGGCCTGTTCCGCCCGCCCCGCATGGGCCGTTCGCAGAACCGCGACGCCGGCCAGGCGGCGCGGGGCAAAAGAACCGTCTGGGTGCTGCGCAACAACGCGCCCGTCTCCGTCGCCATTGAAACCGGCTCCACCGATGGCCAGCATACGGTTGTAAAATCGGGTGAGCTGAAAGCCGATGACCAGGTGATTACCGACGCTACGGCCCGCAACGCCGGCTGACGGGGAGAACCGCATGCAACAGCCGCCGCTCATCGAATTCCGTGATGTCGTCAAGCAATATGGCCGGGGCGAAGCGACCATCCGCGCGCTCGATGGTGTCAGCCTTTCCATTCGTGAAAGGGAATTCGTCGCCATCATGGGGCCGTCAGGCTCGGGCAAATCCACCTCGATGAACATCATCGGCTGTCTGGATGTGCCCACGGCTGGCGAATATCTGTTTCAGGGCGTGCCGACCAGCGGCTTCGACAATGAACATCTGACGCTGCTGCGCCGGCACATGCTGGGTTTCGTCTTTCAGGGCTTCAATCTTCTCTCCCGCACCTCGGCGGTGGAAAATGTCGAGCTGCCGCTGGTTTATCGCGGCATGAAGGCCTCAGAGCGGCGCGCCCGCGCCATGGAGGCGCTGGCGCAGGTGGGTCTTAAGGGTCGCGAGGATCACACCACGCAGGAGCTTTCCGGCGGCCAGCAGCAGCGTGTGGCCATTGCGCGCGCCATCGTCACCCGCCCTGCCCTGCTTCTGGCCGACGAACCGACAGGTAACCTCGACACGAAGACCAGCAACGAGATCATGGAGCTGATCACCGCGCTCAATCGCGACAGGGGTATCACGGTCGTCATGGTCACCCATGAAGAGGACATCGCCGCCCACGCCGGACGCCTGCTGCGCTTCGTTGATGGCCACCTCGCCTCCGACAGCGCGGTCGACAACAAGGAGACCGCCGATGTTCTTTGAAACGTCGCGTCTTGCGCTGCGCGCCATCAGCCGCAACCTGCTTCGCTCCTTCCTCACCGTGCTCGGCGTCGTCATCGGTGTCGCCGCCGTCATCGCCATGGTCACCATCGGCAACGGCACCACGGAACAGGTGAAATCGGAACTGTCGCGGCTCGGCACCAACATGCTGTTCGTCCGCCCTGGCCAGTTCGGCCCCGGCCGCGCCAGCACCGAGGCCAAGCGCTTCGATGACCGCGATGTCGAAGCCATCCGCAATCAGATATCGGGCATCCGCGCCGTTGCCCCGCAGAACCGCAGTTCCGCCGCAACCGTCATTTTCGGCGGCAAGAACCACCAGACGAGCGTCATCGGCACCACCAATGACTATCTGATCGCGCAGGACTGGACCATCGCGCTCGGCCGCGACTTCCAGCCGGCCGAAGATCGAGGCGGCCAGATCGGCTGCATCATCGGCGAAACGGTGCGTCAGGAACTCTTCGGCGCGGAAAACCCTGTCGGGCAGACGATCCGCGTCAGCAACATCTCCTGCCCCGTCATCGGTGTTCTCGCCCGAAAAGGCCAGTCCGGCCTCGGAGACGATCAGGACGACACCATCATCATGCCGCTGAAAATCCACCAGCGGCGCATCGGCGGCACCACCACCATTTCCTCGATCATGGTTTCGGCGCAGGATGGCGTTTCCACCGCCAAGGTGCAGAGCGACCTGCAGAACCTGCTACGCGAGCGCCGCCGCATCAGCATCGGCCGCGAAGATGACTTCACCGTCAACGACATGACGCAGATCGCCTCGGCCATGACAGGCACGACGACGCTGCTGACCGGGCTTCTGGGTGCAGTCGCCGCCGTCAGCCTGCTGGTCGGCGGAATCGGCATCATGAACATCATGCTGGTGTCGGTAACCGAGCGCACCCGCGAAATCGGCATTCGTCTCGCCATCGGCGCGCTGGAAAAACAGGTGCTGACGCAGTTTCTGGTGGAAGCCGTCATGCTCTCGGCCTTCGGCGGCCTTGTCGGCATTCTCACGGGTCTCGGCCTTGCTTATGGCGTCGTCAGCTTCCTCAACGTGCCCTTCGTTACCAGCCCGTCGATCATCTTCCTCGCCTTCGCTTTTTCAGCGGCCATCGGGGTGATTTTCGGCTATTTCCCGGCGCGGCGGGCAGCGAGTTTGAGCCCGATCGAGGCGCTGCGGCACGAGTGAGACGAGCCGTCGAGACTGCAACGGCCTCTACGGAAAAGGTTCATGATTGACGGAGAGTTTCGATGTTCAAATCGGTATCGGACAGCGCCGCTGCCGCAGACGGCGGTTCGCTTGCGCTCTTCGTGGAACGAATTGACGGACAAACGGAACTGTTTGTGATCAATCGCTCCCTCGCATCACGCGGAACACCCGACTACAACAAAGTCAGTTCCAGCCTTCGACCACTTGCCGAGGAAGATTGCGGGAAGATCGCAGCAGCTCTCGAGCCGCTTTTGACAACGACGCTGTCGATTCATCCGCTGGCGGATTTTATCGATACGCTGAAACAGCAATCATCCCAATGATTGGAAAAATGGCGCAGCCAATCAAACGCTGGCCTCGGCCTCGCGCTGCTTCGCCAGAGCCGCGAGATCCGCGGGCTTCAGTTCCACCGATTCGCCGCAGCCGCAGGCGGAAGTCTGGTTCGGGTTGTTGAAAGTGAAGCCGGATCGCATCTTGGTCACCTCGAAGTCCATCTGGGTGCCGAGCAGATAAAGCACGGCGGAAGGCTGAACCCACACCTTTGCCCCGTCGAATTCGACCAGATCGTCCTTCGCATCCGCTTCGGTCACGAGGTCGATGGTATATTCCATGCCTGCGCAGCCGCCCTTCTTGATGCCGACTCGCACGCCCTTGGCGTCCGGGCCGGAATTTTCGACGATTGCTTTAACGCGCGAGGCGGCAGCCCCGGTCATGGTCATAACTGCGAAGCCCATGGGCCCATTCTCCTTCGACAATCGAGTTCAAGGCTCGATGCTTATGGAATTCAATTTAAGTTCGCCTGACGATGTCATCAAGGGATGACTTCAGTCAAAATCAAATCAGTACCAGCCGACAGCAACCTGCGCTTCTTCCGACATCCGGTCCGGCGTCCACGGCGGGTCAAAGGTCATTTCGACCGTAACGCCGGAAACACCCTCGACGGCGCCGACCGCGTTTTCCACCCAACCGGGCATTTCGCCCGCCACCGGGCAACCGGGTGCCGTCAGCGTCATGACGATCTTGACCATCCGGTCGTCCTCGATGTCGATCTTGTAGATCAGGCCGAGTTCGAAAATATCGGCTGGAATTTCCGGGTCGTAGACGGTTTTCAACGCCGAGATCACGTCGTCGCTGAGACGCGCCAGCTCGTCAGGCGGAATGGAAGACGGCTTTGCCGCTTCTTCGGTCGCATCGGATGTCTTTGCAGTGGCTTCCGCAGTCATGGTCTGATCCTCAATCCTGATCTCATTCATGCCGATATCAGGCGAAAAATTTGCGCGCATATTCCAGCGCCTCAACAAGAGAGTCTACTTCGGCGCGGGTATTGTAAAGGCCGAACGACGCCCGGCATGTGGAGGTGACGCCGAAGCGTTTCAAGAGCGGCATGGCGCAATGCGTGCCGGCACGCACGGCAACGCCGCGCCGGTCGATCACCATCGAGACATCATGGGCGTGAATGCCCTCTAGCTCGAAAGAGAAGATACCGCCCTTGTCAGGCGCATTGCCGATGATGCGCAGAGAGTTGACCTCGCGCAACCGCTCGGCGGCGTAGGCGGCAAGATCGGCCTCGTGGGCCGCAATCGCGGCGCGGCCGAGATTATCCATATAATCGAGCGCATAACCGAGCCCGATCGCCTGCACGATGGGCGGCGTGCCGGCTTCGAAACGATGCGGCGGCTCGTTATAGGTGACATTTTCTTCGGAAACGTCGAGGATCATCTCGCCGCCGCCCTGGAAAGGCCGCATCTCGCGCAAGCGGTCGGCCTTGCCATAGAGCACGCCGATGCCTGAGGGACCGTAGAGCTTGTGGCCGGTCATCACATACCAGTCGCAATCGATGTCACGAACATCGACCGGCATGTGAACGGCACCCTGCGAACCATCGATCAACACCGGAATGCCGCGCTCATGGGCGATGCGGCAGATTTCCTTGACCGGCATGATGGTGCCGAGCGCATTTGACATATGCGTGATAGCGACGAGCTTGGTGCGCTCCGTCAGGCTTTTTTCGAAAGCCTCGATATGAAACGCGCCATCATCGTCAACAGGCACCCACACGAGCTTGGCGCCTTGCCGCTCGCGAATGAAGTGCCACGGCACGATATTGGAGTGGTGCTCCATGATCGAGATGACGATCTCGTCGCCCTCGCCGATCTTGGGCATGCCGTAGCCATAGGCAACCGTATTGATCGCCTCGGTGGAGGATTTGGTGAAGACGATCTCGTCCACCGAACCGGCATTGAGGAACCGGCGCACCTTTTCGCGCGCCGCCTCATAGGCGTCGGTTGCGGCATTGGAGAGAAAATGCAGGCCGCGATGCACATTGGCGTATTCGTTCGCATAAGCATGCGAAACGGCGTCGATCACCACCTGCGGTTTTTGAGCGGACGCGCCGTTGTCGAGATAGGTGAGCGGCTTGCCATAGACCTCGCGCGACAGGATCGGGAAATCCTTCCGCACGGCTTCGATGTCATAAGGGGCCGCCAATGCGGCGCGTTCGCTCTCAGGCATGATGTTCCAGCCAGCCGGAGATGATCGTCTCCAGCGCCTCTACCAGATTTTCTTCTTCCAGTTCCTCGACGATCTCGGCAACGAAGGCGTTGACGAGCATCGCCCGTGCCTTCGCCCGCGGCACGCCGCGCGCCATCAGGTAATAGAGATGATTGTCGCTGATATCGGCAACCGTCGCGCCATGGCCGCACTGAACGTCATCGGCAAAGATTTCCAGTTCCGGCTTTGCCGAGAACTCGCCATCGTCGGACATCAGCAGCGTATTGCAGGCCATCTTCGCGTCGGTCTTCTGGGCATCGGGCGCCACCCGGATCATGCCCTGGAAAATGCCCTTGGCACGGTCGAACACCACGTTGCGGAATACTTCCGTCGAGGTCGTGTTCGGCACGTTGTGGCCGAGAACCATCGTCACGTCGGTATGGGTTTCGCCGCCCAGGAGGTTGACGCCGCGAACGATGAGGTCAGTGCCCTCGCCTTCCACATCGATGCGCAGTTCCTGGCGCACCAGCTTGCCACCGGCATTGACAATGAACAGGCGAATCTTGGCGTCCGCGCCGATTTTCATGCGCAGCTGGCCAAGATGGATATCGGCCGCCCCCTGTTGCTGCAGGATGATCCAGGTCACTTCCGCGCCATCCTCGACAACGATATCGCTGACCGAGGACACGAGAGCCGCATCAGAAGTCACCGAAAGGTGACGCTCGATGACGGTTGCCTTGGAACCCTTGCCGAAACGGACCGGGAAGCGGCTGTGAACCTGGCCTGCGCCATGGACCGCCTGCAATTCGATCGGCTTCTCGATATCGGCATCGGCCGGTATATCGAGCACCAGGCCATCGCGCACGAAGCTGCCATTGATGCGGCCAATCGCGTCATCCTTGCTGGCTTCAGCAAGGCCGGCGGCGGCGGAACCATCGAGCAGGCTTTCGGCAAAGCGCGACACGCGAACATCTTCAATCTTGCCGATATCGGCCGTGCCATGCTGCACATAGGCAACCAGCGAGCCGGCAACCGTCGGCGCCAGCTTCTCGATAACAGGCGCCGGCTGGTCTTCCGGAACGGCGCGCAGCAGGCTCTTCAGATCGGTATAGTGCCACGCCTCGATGCGGCGGGTCGGAAGACCGCCGGTTTTGAGATCATCGAACAGCACGTCACGCGCGGCAACCACGGCACCATCGCCCGGCAATTCGCTGAACTTGGCGGTGTAGGCGTCGACCAGCGCGGTTTCCGCTGGCGTCAGCCGGTTGGTAGCTTGAATGTTCATGGACATCACCTCCTGGCCTTTGACTTAGGCCGCTTCACCGATGATGTCGGCGTAACCGTTGTTTTCCAGCTCCAGCGCCAGCGCCTTGTCACCCGAGCGGATGATCTTGCCCTTGTAGAGAACGTGAACGCTGTCAGGCACGATGTAATCGAGCAGGCGCTGATAGTGGGTGATGACGACGGTGGCGCGATCCGGCGACTTCAGCGCGTTGACGCCATCAGCCACGATCTTCAGCGCGTCGATGTCGAGACCGCTATCGGTTTCGTCGAGAACGCAGAGTTTCGGCTCAAGCAGCGCCATCTGCAGGATTTCGGCGCGCTTCTTCTCACCACCAGAGAAACCGACATTCAGCGGACGCTTCAGCATCTCCATGTCGATCTTCAGGTCGCCGGCCGCTTCCTTGACGCGGCGGATGAAGTCCGGCGTCGTCAACTCGGACTCGCCACGCGCCTTGCGCTGCTCGTTCATCGCAACCTTCAGGAACTGCATGGTGGCGACGCCGGGAATTTCGACCGGATACTGGAAGGCCAGGAAAATGCCCTTGGCGGCGCGCTCGGCGGCGTCCAGTTCCAGAATGCTCTCGCCGTTATAGAGAATGTCACCGGAGGTGACTTCGTAATCTTCGCGGCCCGACAGGATGTAGGACAGCGTCGACTTGCCGGAACCGTTCGGCCCCATTATGGCGGCGACTTCACCGGCGGCAACCTTCAGGTTGAGGCCCTTGATGATCTCGGTTTCGGTATCGGCGATCTTTGCGTGCAGGTCGATGATTTCAAGCATGTTCAATTCTCTCGATCTTGTTTTCTCTCTCTGGAAGAGAAACGTTCAAATGTCTCAGGTCTCAGCGCATCGGTCAGCCAAAATATTACCGCCAAACCGATACCGCTGCCTATCAGAAGAGGCCCGGCGAAAGTCCAACCCGCCAGCAGCCCGCCAACTCCCACAAAGATGCCGCACATCGCTACGAACATGCAAAGCAGTATGAAGAGCGCAAGACCGCCAAGCCGGGCTGTCCCCATCAGCCGACCGAACCTTCCAGCGAAATGCCGATCAGCTTCTGCGCTTCCACGGCAAATTCCATCGGCAGTTCCTGAATGACTTCCTTCACGAAGCCGTTGACGATCAGCGCGATGGCCGCTTCCTCAGGAATGCCGCGCTGCAGGCAATAGAACAGCTGGTCTTCGGAAATCTTCGACGTCGTCGCCTCGTGCTCGAAATGCGCAGACGAGTTCTTCGCCTCGATGTAAGGCACGGTGTGTGCGCCGCACTTGTCGCCGATCAAAAGCGAGTCGCACTGCGTGAAGTTGCGCGTGTTGGTCGCCTTGCGGTGGGCAGAGACCTGACCGCGATAGACGTTTTCCGAAAAACCGGCGGCGATACCCTTGGCGATGATGCGGCTCGACGTGTTCTTGCCGAGATGGATCATCTTGGTGCCACTATCGATCTGCTGATGGCCGTTGGAGACCGCGATCGAATAGAATTCGCCACGGCTGTCATCGCCGCGCAGGATGCAGGACGGATATTTCCAGGTGATGGCCGAACCGGTTTCCACCTGCGTCCACGAAATCTTCGAGCGGTCGCCACGGCAATCGCCGCGCTTGGTCACGAAGTTGTAGATGCCGCCCTTGCCTTCCTTGTCGCCCGGATACCAGTTCTGGACGGTGGAATATTTGATTTCGGCATCGTCGAGCGCCACCAGTTCGACAACGGCAGCGTGAAGCTGGTTCTCGTCGCGCTGGGGAGCCGTGCAGCCTTCCAGATAGGAGACGTAAGCCCCCTCTTCAGCGATGATCAGCGTGCGCTCGAACTGGCCGGTGTTCTTCTCATTGATGCGGAAATAGGTGGAAAGCTCCATCGGGCACCGCACGCCCTTCGGCACGAACACGAAGGAACCGTCGGTGAAGACAGCCGAGTTCAGCGTGGCGTAGAAATTGTCCGTCGTGGGAACAACCGAACCGAGATATTTCTTCACCAGTTCCGGATGCTCGCGCACGGCCTCGGAAATCGACATGAAGATCACGCCGGCCTTCGCCAGTTCCGCCTTGAAGGTGGTGACGACGGAGACACTGTCGAACACGGCATCCACGGCAACCTGACGCTTTTCGACGCCAGCGAGGATTTCCTGTTCTTTCAGCGGAATACCGAGCTTTTCATAGACCTTCAGCAGCTCCGGGTCGACTTCATCGAGCGACTTCGGGCCGGGGGTGCTTTTCGGCGCGGCATAATAATAGAGATCGTTGAAGTCGATCTTGGGGTAGCTGACGCGCGCCCAGGTCGGCTCTTCCATCGTCAGCCAGCGCTTGTAAGCCTCAAGACGCCATTCCAGCATCCATTCCGGCTCCTGCTTCTTGGCCGAGATGAAACGGATCACCTCTTCCGAAAGGCCCTTCGGGGCCTTGTCGACTTCGATTTCGGTTTCGAAGCCGTATTTATACTGGTCCACATCGATCTGGCGGACCTGATCGATCGTTTCCTGAACCGCTGCCATGTCGTTCTCCAATCTCGCCGGAGCCAAGGTCCGGTGGCTTGTCAACGTATCAAGGCGGAAAGCCGCCTTATTCATCTTCGGGCAAATCGTTCCGAGCCGTTAAACGGGGCGGAGCTTATACCCATGTAAGTGCGGGATGGCGCTTTTCACACATCCCGGCAAGCGGAAAATTGCTATTCCGCAATTCTTTGCCGCATTTTAAGCGGCCTGACCGGAAAGCCTGCGCCGCCCGGCAATTTTCGTGAACGCCGCAAGCGTTCTGTCTATATCCGCCTCGTCAGTCGCGTGACCGAGGGAAATCCTGAGCGCGCCGAGCTTGGGATCATGCCCCATCGCGCTCAGCACATGGCTTTCGCCCACCTTGCCGGAGGAGCAGGCCGAACCGGCAGAGAGCGCGATGCCTTCTATGTCGAAGGCGATCTGTCCCGTTTCCGCTTTGAGGCCCGGCAGGGTGAAGAAGGTCGTATTCCCCACGCGGGCGACATCGGCACCATGGATGATGACGTCGGGCGCATTGACCCGCATGCCGTTTTCCAGCTTTGCCCGCAGCGCGCCAAGACGCGCCGCTTCGTCCGCCAGCTTCTCGGCAGCCACGACGGCCGCTGCACCAAAACCGATGACCGACAGGGTATTTTCCGTACCCGAGCGATGGCCCTTCTCCTGACCGCCGCCATGGATCAGCGGTTTCGGCATCATCACCTCGCCGCGCGAAATGAGAGCGCCGGCACCCTTCGGGCCACCGAGCTTGTGAGACGAGAGAACGAGGAAATCCGCATCGAGAGCATTGATATCGAGCGGAATGCGGCCCGCCGCCTGCACGGCATCGACCACCATCAATCCGCCTGCCGCATGCACAAGCCGCGCGGCTTCCGCCACAGGCTGGAGAATGCCGGTCTCATTATTGACCAGCATGCAGGCGACCATCGGCAGACCAGTGGACTTGTCATGCGACGACAGCAGCACCTCAAGCGCCGCGAGATCGACGACACCCGCTGACGTGACGGGAATTTCCGTAACGTCAGCCTTGCCGAACCGGCCGCCTTCCCGGAAAGCGGGATGCTCGATGGCAGACGCGTAAAGGCGGCCATAACGCACAGGCGCGCGCCCCATTTTGAAATCCGGCGTCAAAACCAGATTGGCCGCTTCTGTCGCACCGCTGGTGAAGGTGGCATGCGACGCCTGCGCGCCGGCAAGGGCGGCAACATCGCGACGGGCAGCCTCCACGGCGGCGCGGGCAGCGCGCCCTTCCCGATGCACGGAAGACGGGTTGCCGGCAATTTCCAGCGCAGAGACAAGAACATCCCGCACGGCGGGCAGAAGCGGCGCCGTGGCGTTCCAGTCCATATATGTGCGCGTTAAACCCGTCATAGCGGAAAAGCTTCGCTCAATCTTATATGCGCCAAAACGCATTTTTCTTGAAATTACAGTTGCGCTTGCCTTATGACACGACCCGAGTGCTTAAGCACACGCAAAGTTTCGAATTATTCTAAACTGCGTTCTAGAAAAGATGACACAGTTCGTCAAGTCTTCTCATCGGAAGAATGCGGTTGGAGAATGAAAAAACACGACCGGAGTACCAATGCCCGAAGTCATTTTTAACGGCCCTGCGGGTCGCCTCGAAGGCCGTTATCAACCATCCAAGGAAAAGAGCGCGCCGATTGCGATCATCCTTCATCCGCACCCGCAGTTCGGCGGCACGATGAACAACCAGATCGTCTATCAGCTCTTCTATCTTTTCCAGAAGCGCGGCTTCACGACGCTCCGGTTCAACTTCCGTTCCATCGGTCGCAGCCAGGGCGAATTCGACCACGGTGCCGGCGAGCTGTCTGACGCCGCCTCGGCGCTCGACTGGGTGCAGAGCCTGCATCCCGATTCCAAGAGCTGCTGGGTTGCCGGTTATTCCTTCGGCGCCTGGATCGGCATGCAGCTTTTGATGCGCCGCCCGGAAATCGAAGGCTTCATGTCGATTGCGCCGCAGCCCAATACCTACGACTTCTCCTTCCTCGCCCCCTGCCCGTCTTCGGGCCTCATCATCAATGGCGACGCCGACAAGGTCGCGCCTGAGAAAGATGTGAACGGCCTGGTCGAAAAACTGAAGACCCAGAAGGGCATCCTCATCACCCACCGCACGCTTCCCGGAGCCAACCACTTCTTCAACGGCAAGGTGGATGAGCTGATGGGCGAATGCGAGGACTATCTTGATCGTCGCCTCAACGGCGAACTGGTGCCGGAGCCGGCGGCGAAGCGCATTCGGTGATTGGCGGCGCATTTCTAGCGCACGTCTTGATTTATCGCTAATGATCGACGGTGGGTGTGGCTCCCCCCCTCTGCCCTGCCGGGCATCTCCCCCTCAAGGGGGGAGATCAGCCAGACGCCTGCTCCTCGCCCAAGCTTATACGTTAAAGATGGCCGGAAGGTCGCCACGATTCTATCTCCCCCTTGAGGGGGAGATGCCCGGCAGGGCAGAGGGGGGTAAGCCACACCCGCCGTCGATCACTACGCCCGCACCCAAACCCCACCCGTCACCGGCTCGCTCACCCCCGTAGTCCCGGGATATGTCAGCGGCAAACCCTTGAGCGAACGCACGGCCAGATAGGCCCAGGCCTCCGCCTCCATCGCCCCGCCATCAAAACCCGCCTCCTCCGCCGCGATCACCCGCGCACCCGACTTTGCTGCAAGCTCGGCAAATTCTCCCATGATCACCGGGTTGAGCCGTCCACCACCGCAAACCACATAGGTTTTCGCCGCCTCCGGCAGATAGCTCGCCGATTTCAGAATGGCAGCACCTGTCAGATGCGCCAGCGTCCGTGCCCCATCCGCCAAGGAGACCTCCCCCTTTTGCGGCGGCACAAAATCACCGCGATCAAGCGAACGACGGATATTGGCCGAAAAAAACGGGCTTTCCATATAACGCGCCACCAACGAGCCAACGACGCTGCCACCCGCCGCCGTCCTGCCGCCCTTGTCGAAGGCTTTGCCGGTATGCGCCTCGATCCACTGGTCGATCAGCATATTGCCCGGACCGCTGTCGAAGGCCGCAAGCCGCCTACCCTCGCCAATATAGGTCAGATTGGAGATCCCCCCAATATTGACGAAGACGGCGGGCGTTTCGAAGCCTTCAGGCAGGTTGGCGGAAAGTGCCATATGGTAGGCAGGGATCAGCGGCGCACCCTGCCCGCCATGCACCATGTCGTTGGCACGCATGTCATAAACCACATCGATACCGGTTTCCTCAGCCAGAAGCGCGCCGTCGCCGATCTGCACGGTCAGCGCCTCATCCGGCCGGTGCAGCACCGTCTGGCCATGAAAACCGATGACATCGATATCACCGGGCTGGAGCCGGTGACGATGGAGAAAGGATTTCACCGCCGCCGCATGGGCAAGCGTCAGCTTGCGCTCAGCCTCCGCCAGATCGCCGGGACGTTCGCGCCGCTCGCGAATGGATTTGGCCGTCGTGAGTGCCTTCTGCCAGATGGCACGCAGGCCCGGATCATAAGGGAAATAACCGCTCGGCCCATGCCGCACCACGCTCTCGCCATCCGTGCGCAAAAGGGCGATATCGATGCCGTCCATCGATGTGCCGCTCATCAGCCCGATTGCCGTTTTGACCTCGCCCACCTGCCGCTCCCCTGCAATCTCGAATCATGCTTACCTTGAATCCCGATATTCATGGCCGAAACGGGTGCACATTTCAAAAAACAATGATAAAGCCGCGACGTTCATTGGTTCTCGATGACGACAAAGATCAAACCAGAAAGTCAAAGGTTATGTCCAGGTTCAAGTCCGATTTCCTCCGCACGCTCGATGAGCGCGGCTTCATTCACCAGATCTCCGATGAGGCAGGTCTCGACGAACTGTTCGCCAAGGAAACCGTGACCGCCTATATCGGCTATGACCCGACGGCTTCCAGTTTGCATGTCGGCCACCTTACCCAGATCATGATGCTGCACTGGATGCAGAAGACCGGCCATCAGCCGATTTCCCTGATGGGCGGCGGCACCGGCATGGTGGGTGATCCGTCTTTCAAGGAAGAGGCCCGCAAGCTGATGACGATCGACATGATCGAGGACAACATCACCTCGCTCAAGCATGTCTTCGCCAATTACCTCGACTACGACCGCGCCAATAATCCGGCGCTGATGATCAACAATGCCGACTGGCTGCGTGGTCTGAACTATCTCGAATTCCTGCGCGATGTCGGTCGCCACTTCTCGGTCAACCGCATGCTGTCCTTCGACAGCGTGAAGACGCGTCTCGACCGCGAGCAGTCGCTGTCCTTCCTCGAATTCAACTACATGATCCTGCAGGCCTACGACTTTGTGGAGCTGAACCAGCGCACCGGCTGCCGCCTGCAGATGGGCGGCTCTGACCAGTGGGGCAACATTATCAACGGCATCGACCTCGGTCACCGCATGGGAACACCGCAGCTTTACGCGCTGACCTCGCCGCTGCTCACCACCTCTTCGGGTGCCAAGATGGGCAAGTCGGCCTCGGGCGCCGTGTGGCTGAACAAGGACCTGCTGCCGGTCTATGATTTCTGGCAATACTGGCGCAACACGGAAGATGCGGATGTCGTGCGCTTCGCCAAGCTGTTCACCACCCTGCCGATGGACGAAATCGCTCGCATCGCGGCGCTTGGCGGGTCTGAGATCAACGAAGCGAAGAAGATCCTCGCAACCGAGGTGACGGCGATCCTGCATGGCCGCGCCGCTGCGGAAGAAGCGGCCGAAACGGCGCGCAAGACCTTCGAGGAAGGCGCGCTCGCCGAAAACCTGCCCTCCATCGAGGTTCCGGCATCCGAACTCGAAGCCGGCGTTGGCGTCCTCTCCCTCATCGTCCGTGCCGGCCTTGCCGGCTCGAATGGCGAAGCTCGCCGCCACGTTCAGGGCGGTGCGGTGAAGATCAACGATCAGGGCATTTCCGACGAGCGTCAGATGGTCGGCACCGGCGAAGTGACCGGCGACGGCGTCATCAAGCTATCGGTTGGCAAGAAAAAGCACGTTCTGGTTCGCCCGGCGTAAACCAGCACCAAACCCGCATCAAGGGCCGCGAAAGCGGCCCTTTTTATTGGAACTCGAAGATTTGCCGGAAGACGCCCGGTGCAATCAGCGACAGCGGATTGATCGTCAGCTTCGGCTGGTCCGTCTGGCCGGAAAGCTTGAAGGTGATGCCGAGCAGGCCGCGGTCGCGGCCGTTGCCGAGGAAGATGCCGATGAAGGGCAACTCGCCGAACAGCCGGTTCAGCCCATAGGCGGGCATGAAGGTGCCGGTCATGTCCATGCGGCCATTCTGATCCTTCAGCAACCCCTGGAAGGTTGCGCCGATCTGCTCGCCGCGCACGACGCCGTTTTCCACCGCCACCGAACCGTTGACATAAACGAGCCGGGCAAACCCGCGCTGGAACTTTTCCGAGCTCACGTCGATATTGCGGCGCACTGCATTGTTGAGGCTCCTGCCGTCCTCGCCCGTCGGCGTGGCGACGATGTCCTGAAGCTTGGCTTCGTTGACGACGGCAAAATTGCGCAGGTCGAGCGATCCGCTCCAGTCGCTGCCATTGGAGGTCGTCAGCGCAAGGTTGAGAAGGCCGCCGCGAATGCGGCTGTAGATATTGGCGAAACGGGCGAGCGACCCCGCGTCGCTGCTGGTCAGCGTCACGGTTCCCGTCGCCCCGCGATTGACGGTCTGCGCCACGACCGCCTGGCCGTTGCCGGTGACGCCACGGAAATCGATGGAGCGGACCTTGCCGTCCCGCACGCTGACATCGGAACTGACATTGGCAAGAATTTCGTCGTTGAACCCGTAGACCTTGTCGAATTGCGTCTTGATGGCAAGGGATGGCTGTGCACGCGACGTTCCGTCGCCGCCACCGGAAGAGCTGCGAAGCTTCGAGAGGAAAGGCCTGAGATCGGCGGATTTTCCCGAGGCATTGATGATATAGCCGTTCTTCGAAGCGGCGACCGAAACGGCGTAATTATCCGAGGGCGAGAGCTGCACGCGGCTGAGATCGGCCGAAATCAGCCCGTTCTTGCTAAAGGCGATATCGCCGGCGGCGCCGAAGCCGTCGCCATCGAGCGAGAAGTCGCTGATCGTCGTGCGCCCGTCTCCCGTTTCCATGGTGAAGGCGGCGCTGGCGGGAATGCCGATGCCCTTGCTCCAGCCGAGCCCGGGCAGAATGATCGACGCCTTGGTCAGATCGAGCCGGATATCCTGGCGTTTCGGGTCGGCGCCGTCGATTTCAATCGCCGTTGTGCCGCCAAGAACCGTGGAGAGTTCCGGAGCGAGCTTGGCAACCTGCGTTTCGTTCAGGCTAGCCTTCAACGACAGCGTCGGCGCGATATCGCTGTTCTTGCGCACCGGCTCCGTCATCACGATGTCCATCGGCACATCGTCCACCCGACCCTTGCCCTCCAGTTTGAGCTGGTGGTCGTTCAGCGACATGAAACCATCAAGCGCGGTCACCTTGTGGCCGGCGAAGGGCTTGGTCAGCGCCAGGTTCTTCAGGTCGAGATCGGCCGTCCACACTGGCGGGGGCGGGTTCTGGCTGGAGAGCATGCCAACGGTCAGCTTCGCACTGACCTTGACGTCGCCGGTGAAATCCTCTGGCTTGAACTGCGTATCCTTGAGCGCATTGATGGGCTTGAGCGTCGCAAGCTCCGCCACGGCATCGGCCGCACCGGACACGTTCAGTTCAAGATTTCCGAGCAGCGGCTTCTCATACACATCTGAAATGAGAAAGCGGCTGTTCTCCAATGAAAGCGTCCGGTTGGAGGGGAAATAGGATGTACCCTCCTTGATATCGACGACCATCTTGCCGCCGACGAGGTCGAAATGCGCATCGACATCCCGCAGCGGCGGAATGTCGCCCGTCGTGTTGAGGCGCGTCTCGTCAATATCGAAGCGGATTTGCATTTCGCTTTCGCCAAGCACCAGCGGGCAGCCGGGGCCGCACATCCGTCCCTGCGGGATGAAGATTGCGATTGACCCATTGGTGACGGTGCCGCCGTAAAGATTGGAGACCACCCAGTCGCGCGGCTTGTGCGCCATCCAGAACGGCCAAAGCTGCTTGACGGCCGTCGCCTCCATCTTCGGAATCTGGCCGCCAAAGCTGATTTCCGGCGACCCCTCGCCAAACCGGATTTTCAGCGACCCCGCCATATCTCCGAGCGGGCCGCTGACGTAAAGCGAGGGAACGTCAAGCTGCTTCGCGGCCGTTGTAAAATGACCGTCCGCTTTCAGGTTGAAAGAAACGGGTGCTTCACCCGAGGCTTCGGAGGAAGCGACGCCGTTGTCTACTCTCAGTGAAAGGCCGAAACCCTCTTCCGTATCGCTGATTTCACCGCTGACGGGAATAATCGTCCGCCCGAGTTCCAACCGCGAATTGTCGATGACCACGCTGTTTTTTGCAAAATCATAACGCGCATGCACCGTGCCGGTTGTGAACGGCTGGGACTCGCCGCCAATCATAAGCGTTCCATTGCCAAGGCCGAGCGAAACGTCCAGACGTGGTTCCTGGGCCGCCGTGGCACGCCGCGCGACGATATTCACGCCTGTCTTGACGTTCAGGCCCTCATGGAGATTTCCTTCCGGATCGAATTTTTCCAGGAACGGGCCGATATCGAAACCATCGATGCGGGCGTCAAAACCGTAGATCACGCCGCCCGCGCCTGAGGTTCTGAGCGACACGCTGGCGATTTCCCCGTTAAACAGGGTTTCTCCATCAAGCGTATATCCGCCCTGCTGATCCGGTGTCAGCGACAGTTCCCGCACCTCGATGGTGCGCGGCTTGCCCTGTTCGCTGGGCGGCAGGTGAACCGAAACGCTGGAAATATCGATTTCCTCGGTGCCGCTGCTGAGAAACGCCTGGGCAAGCTTGTCGAGTTGCCCGAACGCCATCTGCAATTGTTGCGGCACGGCGTCGAGCTTGATGCTGGCGAGATCGAAACCGTTGCCTTTCGGCAAAAGCGCCGTATCGAGTTCCATCCCGTCGGCCTCGAGGCTCTGCACCGACACATGGCCCGCCAGAAGCGCAAGCGGGTCGAGCGCCATGCCAATCGCCCGCGCCCGGCTCAGATGCTGGCCGGATTCCTTCTCGATGATATCCACGTCCTCGGCCACCAGCGCCAGCCTCAGCCCGGTGGAAAACCGGATCGCCGAGGAGCCGATCCGCGCGCTGTAATGGGGACCGAGTGCCTTTTCCAGCGCCTGCTGCGCCTGGCTCGAAAGCGTCTTATCGATGGAACCGGTCTCGACCGACAGAATGATGCCGCCGATGGACAGGAAAGCCAGCACGAAAAGGGCCGCAAAAATCTTGCAGAAAGCGCGCGCCATGGAGCGCGGCGGCGGGCAATGCACGATGATCGGGTCTTCGGCCTGAGCCGAAGGAAGCTCGTGCAGCGCAACCATATCGCGCTTGCCGAACGTAACCTTTTCACCCCTTATTTCAGCCATACGCCCGTGTTTGCCTCTAAGTAGCTTTTGTTTCGCCGCAACACTGGACGACGCGCGGTTTCGCTATATATCGAATGTGGCGACTTTCCCTCAACATCCCGGCGAAAGAAAGGTAGAATATGACAGACTTGACGATTGGCAGCCCCGCCCCCGACTTCACCTTGCCCCGTAACGGTGAAGGGACGGTGACATTGTCGAAACTGCAAGGCAAGGCGGTCATTCTTTATTTCTACCCGAAGGACGATACTTCCGGCTGCACCGCAGAAGCCATCGACTTCAGCGCGCTGGGCGGCGAATTCGAGGCCGCCAACGCCGTCGTTATCGGCATTTCGCCCGACAGCGTCAAAAGCCACGACAAGTTCGCGGCAAAACATTCCCTTTCCGTCATGCTCGCTTCCGACGAGGAGAGGAAGGTTCTGGAGGCCTACGGCGTCTGGAAGGAAAAAAGCATGTATGGGAAAAAATACATGGGTGTCGAACGCACCACCTTCCTTGTGGCTCCGGATGGAAAAATCGCGGAAATCTGGAACAAGGTGAAGGTCGCGGGCCATGCACAGGCCGTTCTCGAGGCTGCAAAAAAGCTCTGAGGGCCGTCCAGCCGTGACGCTCCGGGCCAGAATCATCTCCCTGCGCGGCGGCGCCACGGAAGCTATCGTCAGTGCCGATCTCGACCGAAAAACCGAACTCGCGCAGGAAACGGCAACGCGCTGGTTCGAGCGCCGGCTGTCATTGCGCTCCCCGCTCGATCCGCCGCTGCCCGAGCGGCCGGGAAGGCCTGCGAAGCCGGAACTCGTTCCACCGACCGCGGTGGAGCGCCGTTCGCTGCACAGCGTCAAGGGTCGCATCGCCCTCTTGCACGCCATCGCCCATATCGAACTCAATGCCGTCGATCTCGCGCTCGATATCGTCGCCCGTTATGCCGGCGAGCCGGTGCCGCACTCCTTTTTCGACGGCTGGATGCAGGTCGCCTTCGAGGAAGCGAAGCATTTCCGGCTGGTTCGGGACCGGTTACGAAGCCTCGGGGCCGATTATGGTGACTTGCCCGCCCATGACGGGCTGTGGCAGGCTGCGCATTCCACCCGCAACGATCTGACCGCGAGGCTTGCGGTCGTGCCGCTCATCCTGGAGGCGCGTGGGCTTGATGTCACCCCTTCCCTGCAGGCCAAGATGCGCGAGACCGGCGATCTAGAAAGCGCTGCGGTTCTTGACGTGATCTACAATGACGAGAAGGGCCACGTCGCCATCGGCGCGAAATGGTTCCGTTTCTTGTGCGCGCGTGAAAAGAAGGACCCGGCGGCAACCTTCAGGCAACTGGTCCGCGCCAATTTCCGCGGCCCCCTGAAACCGCCTTTCAACGACCTCGCCCGCGCCGAGGCCGGCCTGACGCCATCCTTTTACCGCTCGCTGACATCCGTCAGCCGATAGCCGACACGGCTAAAACCTCTCCGGCAAAACTTCGTTAACCTTAACGAATTATGATTTCCGTTAAGAAATCGGCCAGTCCGGAGAGAGATTGTGACTGATACGGCGGAAAACCGGGTATTCGGCAAAAAGCGTGAGCCCCACGTGCTCATTCTCGCGCGCGGCGAAAGCGTGCGGCACATGACCATTCGGCCGTGGATGGCGGCGCTTGCCGGCTGCGCGATCGGGCTTTTTTCGCTCGGATATCTCGGCGCCACAGGCTATCTCATTTTGCGTGACGACCTGATCGGCGCGACCATGGCGCGCCAGACCCGCATGCAAAACGACTATGAAGACCGCATCGCGGCGCTCAGAGCCCAGGTGGACCGTGTCACCTCCCGGCAATTGCTCGATCAGCAGGTTGTTGAAAAGAAAGTGGAAAAGCTGCTGGAGCAGCAGGCGGCGCTGGCCTCGCGGCACGGTCGCATGAGCGAATTGCTTGAGCGCGCCGAAAATTCCGGCATTGCCGCCTCCCCTATCGCGCCCTCGTCTCTTTCGAACGCCATGGCGCCGGAAAAACGCGCCGACCTCTCCGGCGGCCTCTCGGCCATTGAAAAGCTGATGACCCCACGCAGGCCGCAGGCGGAAAAGCCGGCCACATCCGACAGACACGCCGCCTATGTGCCGGAAGCCGGCGAAACGCCATCCGACCGGGCCGACCGGGTGTTTTCCAAGGTGACGCTGTCGCTGAAGAATATCGAACACCAGCAGATATCGCGGATCGCCAGACTGACCAGCGACGCCGAGGACAAGGCGAATGCGATGCAGGACATCATCCGGCAGGCGGGCCTGAAAATCGAAGAAAACGGCAACGACGACATTGGCGGCCCCTATGCGGATCCCGAGCGCGGCGAAACCGATCCCTTCAACCTGTCGCTTACCAATCTCGACAATGCGCTGAACCGGCTCGACATCGTCAAGGAAACCGCGACCAACCTGCCCTTCGGCAACCCGGCCCCCGGCCGGGCGATCACCAGCCGATTCGGCAACAGGATGGATCCGTTTCTCGGCCGCCCGGCCCTTCATACCGGCATCGATTTTCGTGCAGAAACCGGCGCTGACGTCAAATCCACCGGCGCGGGCAGGGTGACGGTGGCGGAAAATTCCGGCGGCTATGGTAATATGGTCGAGATCGATCACGGCCAGGGCGTCTCGACGCGATTCGGCCATCTTTCCGCAATTCTGGTGAAAGTCGGCGACAGGGTCGAAACCGGCGATATCATCGGCCGCGCCGGCAGCACCGGCCGCTCCACCGGCCCGCATGTACATTATGAGGTACGCCGCAACGATGTGCCCGTTGATCCCATGCGGTTCCTGATCGCGGGAACGGAACTCAAAACCTACCTGAAATAGCAGCCCGATTTTAACGCTTCTTTTGCTATTTTAACGATAAACCGCACAAATATGCGCCCAAGGCTTAAAAGCCCAGCCCGAGGCATCACGTTTCGCGTGCTTTTCCCGTTGTTTCCTTGACTTTCCGGCAATTTGGGCCTATCCCCGCGCCAAGTCTTTGCAAGTGCCAGAGCGCACGCAGGTATATCGTACCGAACCAGAACGGAAAAAGTTCTTCCTTTGACAACATTCTCTGATCTTGGCCTGAGCCAAAAAGTTCTTTCCGCTATTGCAGATGCCGGCTACACGACGCCGACACCCATTCAGGCTGGCGCCATTCCGCCGGCGCTGGAAAAGCGTGATATCTGCGGTATCGCACAGACCGGCACGGGCAAAACCGCGTCCTTCGTTCTGCCGATGCTTACCCTGCTCGAGAAGGGCCGCGCCCGCGCAAGAATGCCGCGCACGCTGATCCTCGAGCCGACCCGTGAGCTTGCAGCACAGGTGGCGGAGAACTTCGAGAAATACGGCAAGAATCACAAGCTGAACGTGGCCCTTCTCATCGGCGGCGTTTCCTTCGAAGACCAGGACCGCAAGCTTGAGCGCGGCGCCGATGTTCTCATCTGCACCCCCGGCCGTCTTCTCGACCATTGCGAACGCGGCAAGCTTTTGATGACCGGCGTGGAAATCCTCGTCATCGATGAAGCCGACCGCATGCTGGACATGGGCTTCATTCCCGATATCGAGCGCATCGCCAAGATGATCCCCTTTACCCGGCAGACGCTGTTCTTTTCGGCCACCATGCCCCCGGAAATCCAGAAGCTGGCTGATCGCTTCCTGCAGAACCCCGTCCGTGTCGAGGTTGCCAAGCCCTCCTCCACGGCAAAGACCGTTGCCCAGCGCATCGTCGCCGCGCACAACAAGGACTATGAAAAGCGCGCTGTGCTGCGCGATCTCGTCCGCGCCGAAGAAGCCGAACTGAAGAACGCCATCATCTTCTGCAACCGCAAGAAGGATGTGGCCGACCTGTTCCGCTCGCTCGACCGTCACGGCTTTTCCGTCGGCGCGCTGCATGGCGACATGGACCAGCGTTCGCGCACCACGATGCTGCAGAGCTTCAAGGACGGCAACCTGAAGCTGCTCGTCGCCTCTGACGTCGCCGCACGCGGCCTCGACATCCCCGATGTCAGCCACGTCTTCAACTTCGATATTCCCATTCATTCGGAAGACTATGTCCACCGCATCGGCCGCACCGGTCGCGCCGGCCGCTCGGGCAAGGCCTTCACCATCGTCACCAGAAACGACACCAAATATCTCGACGCGATCGAAAAGCTGATCGGCGAAAAGATCGAGTGGCAGAACGGTGACCTCTCCACCCTTCCCGCGCCGATGGAAAGCTTTGAAAGCAACTCCGGCCGCCGGGGCAAGGAACGGGGCGGCAGGGGCCGCGACCGCAACCGTCGCGACGCAGCGCCGGTCGACAACATCAATCAGGGTGCACAATCCGCTGCGGACGCTGATGTCGCGGCTCATGGAGACGACAAGGTGAGAGCAGAACGTAAATCGGAAAAGACCCCGCGCAATTCCGACCGCAACAGCCGCAACCCGTTGCACGCCAATGACGACAACCGCGACCGCCGCCGCCATTATCGCGACCACGACGATGGCCCGACACCGGTTGGTTTCGGCGACGACATCCCCGCTTTCATGCTGATTGTCGCCAACGCCAAGGGCTGACCGCGGGAATGGGCAGCATGACATCGACCACCAGGCCCGGCCTTGATTTTCCGGGCGTCGGCGTCGGCCTTGTCATATTGCGCGACGAACGCATACTTTTATGCCGGCGCTTGAAGGCGCCGGAAGCCGGATACTGGAACATTCCGGGCGGCAAGGTCGATCACCTTGAAACATCCCTCGCCGCTGCACGCCGCGAGGCCGAAGAAGAGACCGGGCTCAAGATCGGCGACGTCGAACTCCTCTGCCATAGCGAATTCATCGATACGGAAGACCGTCACCACTGGGTTTCGCTGATCTTCGTCACCCGCGATGCGCAGGGTGAGCCGGCACTGACCGAACCCGACAAGCTTTCCGCCATCGGCTGGTTCGATCCGGATAAGCTTCCCGAACCCATCTCCGCCTTCGCCAGGGACGCCTTGGCCGCCCTGAAAAAAGGCCAGCCAGAAAACTGAGCCCGCCGCCTGTTGGGCGAGGCCAGTCAAAGCGCATCGTCAAACAGCCGCGCGAATGACGCGCGAGAGCCGGTATCGCCGTCTCCGCGCTATATTTTTTCAACAAACGGCAGACGGAAGCACGCCTTGGCGTAAGGCTTTCCGAATTCAATTTAAAATTGCTGAATTTAGCCCCACATAAAAAACCGCCCCAGTTTCCTGAAGCGGTTTATACGTAATGAAAAAAATACAATATATGAAGCAATATAGTCTGGCAGTGCTTACAATCGGAACACTTTCCGAGGCCGGTTAAGGCCAATTTCAGTCGTCCCCTGAAACAATTACATTTAAGCTAATCATTTACTTTGCGTCAAGCAAATCTTCTCGCAATTGCGAAAAAACCGGAAAAACAAACCTGCCAATGAGGTGAAGCTTTATATATTTCTAATATATATCAGATATTTACGGAGATGAGAACAAAATGTGCATTTTTGTGGGCTGCACTATAAAAGGCACAACCAAGATGCACAGGTTCTAAATTTCATATCTACTCCACAAATATGATAGTTTTATAAAGTAAAACGGTCGCTCCTCCGCACAGAGTTTATTCCTGTAGCAATCAGAGTAAATCGAGGATGATCCACGGAAAATTAACGACTATGGCTGCTTCGGTTTGCAAGACGCAGAACAACTAAAACTTGATATTTCTATAGGTGACTAAAACATGAAGGTTCACGCTGAAATCCACGACCAGACTTCAGGCGATTTTCTGCTGTTGAGTGGGCATTTCACGATGCAATAAAATCATACTAAGCGCATACCTTGCTGCACCTAATACGGCGACATGATGAATCGGGCAAAAAAAATGATAATCCCCCACATGACGATAGAGACGACTAAAACCAGCAAATGAGGCCTGCGCGTAAAGTAAAGTACGAATGCTTTTGCAATTTTCTCCATATTTTCCGATGACGACACATTCATATTAGTGCGCGGCCACCCCTCCTTCGCGACAGAAAACCTGATCAGTCACGCCTTTCTTCTCGCGGCTTTATCTCAGGAGAGATCGCCACCATTGCCATCATGATTATCGCGAACAACAATATGAATGGGCACAAAACGAGCACCGCAAGGCCCTTGACGATCATACCGGGCACCTTGAGAATTTGCTTCGGCCTCTCAACGCACATCGTGACCGCCTTTTTGGAAATTTATATATTTAAATATTGTCATCGCCCCCCTCAAAACCGCATCGCCTTCAAGACCGCTGAGGAGTCATGAAGCATCTATGGCGCGATATGTGGGTCAGTGCAGGGAGCACGAAGCATGCGCCTATCTTGCTGATACCTTTAACACAGTGCTAAATAACCTTCTAAAACAGGTGCGTCCCGGCAGACGCCCTTCAAACTGGTGATATACGAACACAGAGAGGATTAAATCACATTTGGATTTTTGTAAACTCCATTTGTGATTTAATTTGAGAGAATTTGGCTAGGAAAGAAGTCGAGTCCAAGACAGACCTTGGAAGACGCCTCAGAGCTGTGAGGGCAGCTTTCGATATCGATGACCGGAATGTCTTTGCGAGCCGGCTTTCGATCAGTAAAAGCGGACTGGCTCATTATGAGCGGGGCGAACGCGTGCCCGACGCCGAACTGCTTAGCGCCTATCACCGTGAATTCGGCGTCAACATATCCTGGCTCGTCACGGGGCAAGGCGATATGTTCGAGACCGGGCAATCAACAAACACGGAGCATGGCTCACATCAGCTTCTGGTCGATCTGATCAATCCGCTCGGGAGGCTGATAAACAAAGTTTACCGTGACCAGCAAGTCAGGATAACCGACGATCAGCGCTTCGCGGAGCTGACGAGATGGCATAACAATCTGACGAGCCGCGCCGGCCCCTCTTTCGAATGGAACGATCTGATGTCGCAGTTGCCCTGGGTGGAGCAAAGCCTTGCGGAGGAACTGCGTTCGAAACGAGCGGACGCCGAAGGCAATAAAAGATCGACAGGTTGATTTATTGGTGGCAGGGCGCGACGCGCGTGCAATGTGATAGTTTTCCGGGAATGACCGTGAAGCGCATATTTTTCCTTTGGAAAACCGGTTGTTGCCGATAAACATCAAGCCGAGACAACAGGATTTCCATCGCGTCATGCTTTCACTTCGCCTGCTAACGATCATCGCCGGTTTTGCCCTTGCGGGCTCAGCAAGCGCGGCATCGATTGGCATCGTTGCTCCCCAGAGCGGTCCTTACGAACTTCTGGGACAGCAGATACGGCAGGGGGCGAAAGCGGCGGCCGCCAAGCTCGGCCTTGATGTCGTCGAAATCCATGAAAGCTGCGAAGACGGCAGCGGCGGCGCTATTGCCGACGGCCTTGTAGCCGCCAAGGTCAGCACCGCGATTGGGTTTTTATGCACGGAAACGCTTCAGGGCGTTCTGCCGCCCTTGAAGGCGGCCGCCATACCCGCCATCACGCTTTCCAGCCGCGCACCGATCCTGATGGAAGACGCCCTGAAATACGGCTGGCCGCTCTTTCGTCTCGCCCCGTCCGACAGGGCCGAATCGGACAGGATCGCGGAGATCATGCTGCGCGACTGGAAGGGACATTCCATCGGGCTTGTGGATGACGGCACGATCTACAGCCGCGAGCTGGTCGACCGCATCCGCTCTTCGCTCGAGGAAAACGGTCTCAAACCCACCTTTGCCGACACGATGCGACCCAATCAGGAACAGCAGGTGGCGCTGGTGCGCCGACTGGCGCGCACTGGCGTCTCCCATGTCTTCGTCGGTGCTGAGCGCAACGACGTGGCCATCATCGCCAGAGATGCCGGGTCGGAAAACCTTCCTTTGACAATCATGGGCGGCGACGCCATGAACGCCGCCAACAACCCGGTTCCCCTCGCCGCGAATGTGTTGGCGGTCACCCGCCCGGCCTATGATACCCTGCCATCGGCTCAGGCCGTCGCCGGCGAACTGCGCGGCGCCGGCATCGAGCCGGAAGGTTATGTCCTGCCGGCCTATGCGGCTGCGGAACTGACTGCCGCCCTTGCGGAAGCCACGCAGGCGCAGTCGAAACCCGCGCCGGAGATACTGGCGGGCGGCGCCGTGTTCAGGACAGTCATCGGCGAGCTCGGCTTCAACCCCTCGCATGACCTTTCGGACAATCCTTACCGCCTGCAGCGATGGAACGGCCAGCGCTTCGAACCGGCGGACAAGGCGGAAAGACCATAGGCGAAACCCGCGCGGCCGAAATTTCGAGGAAACGTAGCTTAAAACCCCCGGCAACCGCGATGCCAGCCGTTCCAAACCCGGATACTTGGTGTTAAAGGCAGCTTACGCAACGCGTCGAGAGGAGTTTGCCCCATGTCCCTGCCCATCCGCATAGCCCCGTCCATTCTGGCTGCAAATTTCGCCAAGCTCGGACAGGAAGTCGCCGATGTCACGGAAGCGGGCGCGGACTGGATTCATCTCGATGTCATGGACGGCCACTTCGTCCCCAACATCTCCTTTGGCCCTGACGTCATCAAGGCGCTTCGCCCGCACAGCAATGCCTTCTTCGATTGCCACCTGATGATTGCGCCCGTCGATCCTTATCTCGAAGCCTTCGCCAAGGCGGGCTGCGATAGCATCACCGTGCATGCGGAGGCCGGGCCACATCTTCACCGTTCTCTCCAGACCATTCGCGGACTTGGCCTGAAGGCCGGCGTCACGCTCAATCCGGCAACGCCGCTTTCCGTCATCGAAAACGTGCTGGATGATGTCGACCTCG
Source organism: Agrobacterium salinitolerans (assembly GCF_027498475.1). Classification (NCBI taxonomy): domain Bacteria; kingdom Pseudomonadati; phylum Pseudomonadota; class Alphaproteobacteria; order Hyphomicrobiales; family Rhizobiaceae; genus Agrobacterium; species Agrobacterium salinitolerans. The sequence goes on from NZ_JAPZLN010000001.1 coordinate 722,056, forward strand.
TGCTGATCATGAGCGTCAATCCCGGCTTCGGCGGTCAGAAATTCATTCCCGCCATGCTCGACAAGATTCGTGCAGCAAAGGCGATGATCGGTGAACGGCCGATCGAACTGGAGGTGGATGGCGGCGTGACAGCGCAGACAGCAGGTGACATCATCGCCGCCGGCGCCAATGCGCTCGTCGCCGGCTCGGCGGTCTTCAAAGGCGATGGCGTCGATGACTATCGCAAAACGGTCGCCCTGCTGCGCACGGCAGCCGAAGCCGGACGGACGTAAACCACCACGGCTGAATGCGGCACAACGAGGCATCGGGGGATTGTCATGGAAAGCGGCATGAAGAGCTTCCGTGGCAAGGCTCTTCCAACTCTGTTGATTTTGCTCGGCGCGCTTGGCTGGGGCGTCTGCTCGACCGCTTCCGCCGGCATTGGCCTCTATGTCCGAAACAGGCTGGAAACGGACCACGCCGCCGATATCATCACGCTTTTTTTCGTGGGCGGCTTTTTCGGCTGGCTACTGGCGCTCGCCGCATTGCGCTTTCTCCCCGCCTCGACATCCCGGCCATTACGTTTTGCGGCCGCTTGTCTCGCCATCGTTTTTTTCACGCTGGCCGTTGCGGCAGGATTGTTCGCATTCGAATACCGCATCTTTTATGCGCAATGGCACGCACCGGCTTTTTCACGCATCTGGTTTTTCCAACAACTCTTCACGTCGCTCGGCGCGGTCTATCAATTCGCAATTCTCGGTCTTGGGCTTTATTTTCCTTTTTCCATTGTTCCGCTCTTGGCCGCTGGCGCAATCCTCTGCCGGCCTGCGCGACGAGCGGCATAGCCATGCAGCTTGATAGATTGAGATTAGCGGAACACTTTGCTAAACGGGCAGCAAATTTCCTCCACTAAGAAAGTCATTGCCATGATCCCTCGTTACTCCCGGCCGGAAATGGTCGCCATCTGGTCGCCGGAAACAAAGTTCCGCATCTGGTTCGAGATCGAGGCACATGCCTGTGACGCGCTGGCCGAACTCGGCGTTATCCCGAAATCGGCGGCCCAGACCATTTGGGAAAAGGGCGGCAGCGCGACCTTCGATGTCGCGCGCATCGACGAGATCGAGGCCGTGACCAAACACGACGTCATCGCCTTCCTCACCCATCTTGCTGAATTTGTCGGCCCCGACAGCCGTTTCGTGCATCAGGGCATGACCTCGTCGGACGTGCTTGACACCACGCTCAACATCCAGCTCGTGCGCGCCGCCGATCTGCTGCTCGCTGACATGGACCGGGTGCTCACAGCGCTGAAGACCCGCGCCTTCGAACACAAGAACACGGTGCGCATCGGCCGCAGCCACGGCATCCATGCCGAGCCGACCACCATGGGCCTGACCTTCGCGCGTTTCTACGCCGAGATGCACCGCAATCGCGAGCGCCTCGTCAACGCCCGTGCGGAAATCGCCACCGGCGCAATCTCCGGCGCCGTCGGTACTTTCGCCAATATCGACCCGCGCGTCGAAGAACATGTCTGCGAAAAGCTCGGCCTCATCCCCGAGCCGGTCTCCACGCAGGTCATCCCGCGCGATCGCCACGCCATGTTCTTCGCGACGCTCGGTGTCATCGCCTCGTCGATCGAAAACGTCGCCATCGAAATCCGCCACATGCAGCGCACCGAAGTTCTGGAAGCGGAAGAGTTTTTCTCGCCCGGCCAGAAGGGTTCCTCGGCCATGCCGCACAAGCGCAACCCGGTTCTGACCGAAAACCTCACCGGCCTTGCCCGTCTGGTGCGCATGTCGGTCGTCCCGGCCATGGAAAACGTGGCGCTGTGGCACGAACGCGACATCAGCCACTCCTCTGTGGAGCGCGCCATCGGCCCAGACACGACCGTCACGCTGGATTTCGCGCTGAACCGTCTCGCCGGCGTCATCGAAAAGCTGGTGATCTACCCGGACAACATGTTGAAGAACATGAACAAGTTCCGCGGCCTCGTGCATTCGCAGCGCGTTCTGCTGGCGCTGACGCAGGCTGGCGTCTCCCGTGAAGACGCTTACCGTCTGGTGCAGCGCAACGCCATGAAGGTGTGGGAACAGGGTGCCGACTTCCTTGAGGAACTGCTGGGCGACGAGGAGGTGCGCGCCGCACTGTCCGAAGAGGTGATCCGCGAAAAGTTCGACCTCGGCTACCACACCAAACACGTCGACACGATCTTCACCCGTGTCTTCGGCGAGGCCTGAGAGAACTCCCTGAAGTTAATGCCGCCGCGGCCTTGATCGCGGCGGCATCACAACACAGATATGGGCGCATGAAAGTTTCAGAAACAGATATCCTGATCGTCCCCGGTTATACCAATTCCGGCCCCGACCACTGGCAGAGCCGCTGGGAGCGCAAGCTTTCCACCGCCCGCCGCGTCGAGCAGGCCGAATGGTCCAAACCCGTGAAGGAAGACTGGGTCGCCCGGCTGGTGGAAGAGGTCAACGCTTCCACCAAGCCCGTTGTGCTCGTCGCCCATTCGCTCGGCGTACCGACCGTGATCCACGCCTTGCCGGAAATCGGCAAGAAGGTGTCCGGCGCGCTGTTTGTCGCGCCGCCCGATGTCGCCAATCCCGATATCCGGCCAAAACACCTGATGACCTTCGGGCCTTACCCGCGCGACCCGCTGCCTTTCCCGGCGATCACCATCGCCAGCCGCAACGACCCTTTCGGCTCCTATGAACATGCCGATGACATCGCCGCCGCCTGGGGCTCGCTTTTGATCGACGCCGGCATGTCCGGCCACATCAACGCGGAGTCCGGCCATGGTCCGTGGCCGGAAGGCGGCATGGTCTTCGCGCAGTTCCTGAGCCGGCTGAAGGCAGTCGAGCCCTGATTGGTGGCAGCCATGCAGGCCGCCGCCTTCTCTATCGGCTCCGCAAGCCGATTTTTCAGGCAAAGCCGTTTCCCGGCCTGTCACAAGAATTGAAGGGAAATATGCGAGCCGCATTGTAGAATGCACGCTTTTCCTTTATGGGACCGCTTCAAAGACCAAACGCAACGCCACCAGAATCGGCGTCAACCAAGAGACCTGCAATTATGAACCGTCGCCGCCGTATTTACGAAGGCAAGGCCAAGATCCTCTACGAGGGTCCGGAGCCAGGCACGCTTATCCAGTTCTTCAAGGACGATGCGACCGCCTTCAACAAGAAGAAGCATGAAGTCATCGACGGCAAGGGTGTGCTGAACAACCGTATCTGCGAATACGTCTTCACGCATCTGAACAAGATCGGCATTCCCACGCACTTCATCCGCCGCCTCAACATGCGCGAGCAGCTGATCAAGGAAGTGGAGATGATCCCGCTCGAAGTCGTCGTGCGCAATGTCGCCGCCGGCTCTCTGTCGAAGCGCCTCGGCATTGAGGAAGGCGTGGTTCTGCCGCGCTCCATCATCGAATTCTATTACAAGTCGGATGAGCTTGAAGACCCGATGGTCTCCGAAGAGCACATCACGGCTTTCGGATGGGCCAACCCTGCCGAGCTCGACGATATCATGGCGCTCGCCATCCGCGTCAACGACTTCCTCTCCGGTCTCTTCCTGGGCGTCGGCATCCAGCTCGTCGATTTCAAGATCGAATGCGGTCGGCTGTTTGAAGGCGACATGATGCGCATCATCCTCGCCGACGAGATTTCGCCGGACAGCTGCCGCCTGTGGGACATCGAGACCCAGAAAAAGATGGACAAGGACCTGTTCCGCCGCGATATGGGCGGGCTTGTGGAAGCCTATTCCGAGGTCGCGCGCCGTCTCGGCATCATCAATGAAAACGAACCGATCCGCGGCACCGGCCCCGTTCTGGTAAAGTAGTATCGGCCTCGTAAAGTTATATTGGCCTCGTAGGGTAAATCAGGAGAAGATCAGGTGATCAAGGCACGGGTGACTGTTACGCTGAAGAACGGCGTTCTCGATCCGCAGGGCAAGGCAATCGAAGGCGCGCTCGGCAGCCTCGGTTTCGGTGGCGTCGGCCATGTCCGTCAGGGCAAGGTCTTCGATCTGGAGCTGGAAGGCGCCGATAAGGCCAAGGCCGAAACCGACCTGAAGGCAATGTGCGAAAAGCTTCTGGCCAATACGGTCATCGAAAACTACGCCATCGCCATTCTCTAAGCTCCAGGAGCCGCCGTCCATGAAATCCGCTGTCGTCCAACTTCCCGGCCTCAATCGCGACCGCGACATGATCGCGGCTCTGACGAAAATCTCCGGTCAGGCGCCCGTCACCATCTGGCAGACGGAAACGGATATTCCCGATGTCGACCTGATCGTCATTCCGGGCGGCTTCTCCTACGGCGACTATCTGCGCTGCGGCGCGATTGCCGCCCGCATGCCGGTCATGCAGGCCATTCGCGAAAAAGCGGAAAAGGGCGTGAAGGTTCTAGGCGTCTGCAACGGCTTCCAGATTCTGGTCGAGGCGGGCATGCTGCCGGGTGCTTTGATGCGCAACGCCTCGCTGAAATTCGTCTGCCGTGAAGTGAAGCTCGAAGTCGCCAATAACGACACGGACTTCACCCGCGCCTACGACAAGGGCCAGATCCTGCGCTGCCCCGTCGCCCATCACGATGGCAACTACTTCCTTGATGCGGATGAGCTGAAGTCCGTAGAAGGCAATGGTCAGGTCGTGTTCCGTTATGCCGAGGGCACCAACCCCAACGGTTCGCTGAACGACATTGCCGGCGTCATCAATACCAAGGGCAATGTCCTCGGCATGATGCCGCATCCAGAAAACCTGATCGAAGCCGCCCATGGCGGCAATGACGGCCGCGGCCTCTTCGCTTCGGCGCTGGGCGTCATCGCAGCCTGATAGACAAAGGCGGGTTTCAAGCCCGCCTTTTTTGATGCCGGTTTCCGGCTATGTTTCGGCTTCTCTTCTGGATGACCTGATGCCCCGTCTTTTTCCACACGATGCCTGCAAAGCCGCCGGATTGATCCTTGCGGCAGTGGCGCTTGCCGCCTGCCAGCCGAAACCGCAACCTTCCTCCTCCATCTCCCGCGCGGCCCTGCCGACCATGGAACGCATTGCGCTTGGCGCGAATGTCTGCTGGTTCAAATCGGGCGACGCGGCCTTCAAGGCCTATCGACTGGCGCCGGAACTCAACTCCTTCTCCGGCCGTCCGCGCATCCTGCTCGTGCCGCGCAACAGCCCGGAATCGCGCCCCATGCTGGTGGTTCAGGCCGAAGGTAACCCGGCAAAGCTCGATGCATTCGGCCCTGTCATGAACGAACCCATGTCCGGCCGCATCGCAACCGACGTCAAACGCTGGGCGAACGGCGGCAAGGGCTGCTGATCGGCAAGCGCGGAAACGGGCCCTCGGCAATCCACTAAAAAAACCCGCCAACGCCGGTTGGGATTGGCGTGGCGGGCTGCCGAATGGCTGCTTGGCACCGGGGAAAGAAGGCGCCGCTCTCCGACAAAATCAAAGCGGCCGCGGCGGCCAGGAAAGGAGTCGGGATTTCGCTGCTTCCGTCAAGGCTTCATCACGCGTAACGCCAATATCCTCCAGCAGATCGTCCGACAGTTCGCGCAAGGCGAGCCGTCCCCGTCGTTTCTGCTGCCAACGGGCCATGCCCGCAATCAGACGACCAATAAGCGTGCGGGCGATCTTGGCCGGAAAGGGCGCCGGTGCGACCATGTCGCCGGCATCGCGGAACACGCGTTCCCGTTCGTAGCCATCAGGATAGAGTGTATCCGCTGTCGAAAGGTATTGATTCATCTTGCGCATATTGCACCTATTGTCTCCGTGCGTTTAAGGTCATTCAATGCAGACAATAAATACAATTGACTTGGCGACAGATACAATGCATAAATTGTCACCATGACAAATTGGCTTCCCGACATTACCGAGGGCGACGGCCCGATTTACCTGCGCCTCGCCGACAGTATTGAAGGCGCGATTTCCGATGGCACCTTGCAGGCCGGCTCGAAATTGCCACCGCAGCGCAATCTTGCCTACGATCTCGGCGTGACAATCGGCACAATCAGCCGCGCCTATGCGCTCATCCACGAGCGAGGCCTCGTCAGCGGCGAAGTCGGCCGCGGCACTTATGTCAATGAGCGGAAGACGCCGGCACCCTCCTCGCCAATGGAACAGGCTGCCCCAGCCTTCGGCGGCACCCGGCATGCCATTGAGGCCACCGGCGAATATCGCCTGAACACCACAGCTGCCCCGGATGTCGGCCAGAGCGTGGTGATCGCTCGTCATATAGAGGCGCTGACGCGCGAGCATGGCTATGACATCACCAATTATGCCCGGACCTTCCCGGATAACTGGTGTAAAGCGGGGGCTCGCTGGCTTTCACAGAATGGCTGGTCGCCGCAACCGGAAAACATCGTCTCGACGCTCGGCGCCCATGCGGCGGTGATGAGTGTTGTAACGGCGATGACCGCGCCGGGCGACCGTATCGTCTTCGAACAGGTCACCTATTCCCATATCAGCCGTAGCGCCGCCCTTGCAGGACGACGGGTAACGTTGGTCGATGCGGATGAAAACGGCATCATTCCCGAGGATTTTGAGCGGGTCTGCGCCCAGCAGCATCCCAAGATGATCTTTCTGATGTCGGCCGGCCAGAACCCGACCTGCGCCACCCTTCCGGAAGACCGCCGCCGCGCGATTGCGGACATCGCCCGCCGATATGGTGTCTGGATCGTCGAGGACAATCTTTATGGCGCGATGACGCGCGAGGCGATCCCGCTGATCGCCGAGTTCGCACCCGATATCACCTTTGTGGTTGGCGGCCTGTCGAAATCCGTCGCCGCCGGCGTGCGCGGCGGCTGGGTCGCCTGTCCCGCACAATATTCCTCACGCATCCGCATTTCCCACTCGATGCTGACCGGCGGCCTGCCCTTCATGCTGGCCGAACTGAATGCACGCCTCGTCAATAGCGGCGACGCAGACGATATCCGCAAAGATTGTATAACCGAGATCAATCAACGCGAGGCAATCGCCAGACAGGTATTTACCGGGCTGGATTTCAACTCCCTGCCCGATATCGCCTTCCTGTGGCTGAGGCTGCCCGAACCCTGGCTTTCCGGCACCTTCCGCAATGCGGCGATGAAGGAAGGGGTGCTGATCGATGACGAGGACGAATTCAAGGCCGGGCGGACGGACAAGGTTTTCCACCGCGTTCGCATCAGTTTTTCCGGGCCTTCCACCCGCAAGGAGCTGACCCATGCCTTCGGCATCCTCCGCCATCTGCTGGATAACGGCTCCGCCGGCTATGAAAGCGTGGCGTAAACACCGGCGCACAGAGTCTTTCCTGCAACACCCTGCCTAATTCAGTAACTGATCATTTACCGCACCGCCAAACCTGCCATCCTTTGCAGAATTCACAGCGAGGAATGATTCGATGGCAGCAGTCGGATTGAAAAATGCCAGGGTGTTCTTCTTGCTAGCGACGATGTTTGCAGCATACCTCCTCCTCAGCGTAGTGCCGGCCACCGCCGCGGACGGCGCTGTCTTTGATGAATTGCGGTTTGGGATTACCACTTCACTCTCAAATCGTGATGGCGGCGGCGAAGATGGCGTATTCCCGGCCTTCACCGCCTATTTTGATCCCTTCGCCGGCGCCTCGGCCGTCACACTTGGTGAAAAGCTTGCCCGGCCCCGCCTGCATCTGGGCGCGGAAATCAGCACAGAGGGTGAAGCGAACACCGTTTATGGCGGCGTCAACTGGACCTTCGACCTCAATCCGAAAATTTTCGTCGACCTCGGCTTTGGCGGCCTGTGGCACGATGGCAAACTGAGAAACGGCCCGGGCGAAACGGGAGCGGAATTCGGTTGCCACCTGCTTTTCCATGAATATGCCGCCATCGGATATCGCTTCGACAACAGCTGGAATATTTCGACCCAGATCGAACACGCCTCCCACGCCAATCTATGCGACGGCCCCAATGACGGGCTCACCCGCGTCGGCCTGATTGTCGGATACAAGTTCTGAAGAAGCCAACAAAGCGGCGTTTTGCGGGTAAAACAGCGCATTTTCCTGTCGCACCTTTGAGCCTCTTGCGCTAAAGAACCGGAAACTTTCCTCGGCTCGAACCGCGTGAGACCTATGTCGATTTCAAACTCCATCAAGATCACCCCGGAACTCGTTGCATCCCACGGGCTGAAGCCCGACGAATACCAGCGTATCCTCGACCTGATCGGACGGGAGCCTAGCTTTACCGAGCTTGGCATCTTCTCGGCCATGTGGAACGAGCACTGCTCCTACAAGTCCTCCAAGAAGTGGCTGAAGACCCTGCCGACCAAGGGACCGCGCGTCATTCAGGGTCCGGGTGAAAATGCCGGCGTTGTCGATATCGACGATGGCGACTGCGTCGTCTTCAAGATGGAAAGCCACAACCACCCGTCCTACATCGAGCCCTATCAGGGCGCAGCGACCGGCGTCGGCGGTATCCTGCGTGACGTCTTCACCATGGGCGCCCGCCCGATTGCCGCCATGAACGCCCTGCGTTTCGGCGCGCCGGATCATCCGAAGACCCGCCACCTCGTGGCCGGCGTCGTCGCCGGTGTCGGCGGTTACGGTAATTCCTTCGGCGTGCCGACGGTTGGCGGCGAAGTGGAATTCGATCCGCGTTATAACGGCAACATCCTCGTCAATGCCTTTGCCGCCGGTCTTGCCAAATCCAACGCGATCTTCCTCTCGGAAGCCAAGGGCGTCGGCCTGCCGGTCGTTTATCTTGGTGCAAAAACCGGCCGCGACGGCGTCGGCGGTGCGACCATGGCGTCCGCCGAATTCGACGAATCCATCGAAGAAAAGCGCCCGACCGTTCAGGTCGGCGATCCCTTCACCGAAAAGTGCCTGCTGGAAGCCTGCCTTGAGCTGATGAAAACAGGTGCGGTCATCGCCATTCAGGACATGGGCGCCGCCGGCCTCACCTGCTCGGCCGTCGAGATGGGCGCCAAGGGCGATCTCGGCATCGAGCTTGACTTGAACGCCGTACCGGTGCGCGAAGAGCGCATGACGGCTTACGAAATGATGCTCTCGGAAAGCCAGGAGCGCATGCTCATGGTTCTCGAACCTTCCAAGGAAGAAGTCGCCAAGGCGATCTTCGTCAAGTGGGGTCTGGACTTCGCCATCGTCGGCAAGACTACCGACGACCTGCGCTTCCGCGTGCTGCACAATGGTGAGGAAGTCGCCAACCTGCCGATCAAGGAACTGGGCGATCAGGCTCCGGAATATGACCGCCCGTGGACGCCTGCCAAGGTGCCTGCGCCGCTTTCGGAAAACGACGTCCCCGCCGCCGATATCGCCGATGCGCTGGTATCGCTGGTCGGTTCGGCCAACAACTCCTCGCGCCGCTGGGTCTACGAACAGTATGACACGCTGATCCAGGGCAATTCCCTGCAGCTTCCCGGCGGCGACGCGGGCGTGGTTCGCGTCGAAGGTCACGATAAGAAGGCGCTCGCCTTCTCCTCCGACGTCACACCGCGTTATGTCGAGGCCGATCCCTTCGAAGGCGGCAAGCAGGCCGTTGCCGAATGCTGGCGCAACATCACCGCAACCGGCGCTCTGCCGCTCGCGGCCACCGACAACCTGAACTTCGGCAACCCGGAAAAGCCCGAGATCATGAGCCAGCTGGTCCATGCTATCAAGGGCATCGGCGAAGCCTGCCGGGTACTGGAATTCCCGATCGTTTCCGGCAACGTCTCGCTCTATAACGAAACCAACGGTCAGGCGATCCTGCCCACCCCCACCATCGGCGGCGTTGGCCTCCTGAAGGATTGGGGCCGCATGGCGCGCATCCGTTTCGCCGCCGCTGACGAAGTGGTGCTGCTTGTCGGCGCTCCTGCCGGCCTCGGCACCCACATCGCCCAGTCGGTTTATATGCGTGACGTCCACGGCCGCATCGATGGCCCTGCGCCGCATGTCGATCTGGCCGCCGAAAAGAGGAACGGCGATTTCGTTCGCAGCCTGATCACCGATGGTCTTGCCACCGCCGTTCACGATTGCTCCTCGGGCGGTCTCGCGCTTGCGGTTGCCGAAATGGCGATCTCGTCGGGCATCGGCGCGACCATCGACGCGGTCGAAGGTCACAATCCGGTTCTCACCTTCTATGGTGAAGATCAGGGCCGCTACGTCATGACGGTCAAAAAGGCCGATCTCGACGAGGTGCAGACAGCGGCGAAGGCAGCGGGCGTTTCCTGCCCGGTCATCGGTGTTACCGGCGGTGCGAGCGTAAAGCTGGGCACGGCGCGGGCAGTCGAGATTAAAGAATTGCACTTGGCCTATGAATCGTGGTTCCCTCAATTCATGGATGGCGAAACTTTGCTCGCCGCAGAATGAATTAAGGAGAAACACCATGCCCATGAAACCCGGCGACATTGAAGACATGATTAAGGCGGGAATTCCCGGGGCAAAGGTCACGATCCGCGATCTGGCCGGTGACGGCGACCACTACGCGGCAGAAGTCGTTGCGGATGCGTTCAAGGGCAAGACCCGCGTGCAGCAGCACCAGATGGTCTATGACGCACTGAAGGGCAATATGGGCGGCGTTCTGCATGCCCTTGCCCTGCAGACCTCCGCTCCCGAATGATTGCGCCCGTGAAAGCGGCTCCGGTAACAATCCGTCTCTGTCCCATCTGCGGCAGGGCGTGAAATCTGCTGAATAAATCAAAGGCCCGCGTGAGACTCTCACGCGGGCCTTTTTCATGTCCGATATAAGGATCGGATGCCGCTTACAGAACAGGCGGCGTCTGCGAATCCAGATCGGCGAAGGAGGCGGCCGGCAAAGGGCCTGCCGTCAGCAGGGTAAAATCGTAACCGGATCTGCGATCCGGCCCCAGAACATATTGCCGGTGCATGCGCAGGAAGTTGCGCTTGTTCTTCTTATAGCGCTCCGGCGAAAGCGAATGCTTGAAGCGGATCGGCACGATCTTCGGCTGCGGCGCATCGCCATGACCGGTCAGGGTAACCGTATTGCAGCGATAAAGATGGATCGGATCGGTGAGACACTGGATGTCGAACCATGTCACCTCGGCGTGACGCGCTATTATGCCTACGCTTTGACGAAGACGTTCAGCGCTCGCCAGGAACGCGCATTGCAAAGCCGCGCCGCCCAGCGTCGCGAAAGACAGTGTCCGGCCATCCAGCGCATCCGGTTTCTGCTCCAGCACGCGGCCGATCGTGGCAAGCGCAAGGCTGGCGCCCATGCTATGGGAAACCACCAGAACCTCATCCGAAGGCTGCTCCAGCGCCGTCAGAACAAGTGCTGCCCTCTCCTCGATCCAGTCGCGGGCAATCGGCTCATCACGGCCGACCGCAAGCGCGAATCGCCAGTCTGCATAAAGATGCAGCGTGTGAAACCGCTCCGCAAACGGCAGGAAAGCCTTCACGAAAAACAGGGCGGCGGCGGGAAGGCTGATCGCAAAGAGCCAGAGCGGTAAAGCGAAAAGCCAGGGCGAAAGGGCGATAGTCGCCGCAAGCGCGCCACCGACAAGCATCAGCAGGAACGGGAAGATGAAGAACAGGCCAAAACGCCAGGCATGGCGGAAATAACGCGCCGCACCGCCCTCACTGACAATGCCCGCCCCGGCCTTGAAGCCCAGCCAGATCTGCCGCCAGACCGGCGCATCGCGCAATTGCGATATAACCGCATTATGGTCGTAAACGAAAATGTCGGAGCGCGTCCGCCAGTCGCCCGCCGCGGCCTCCACCGTGAAAGTCTCGCCCCCGGGCGCATTTTCCAGCGGCCCCACCGTGTAATCCACATCCCAGGTTTTGCCGGCGAGCGCCGCCGCCCGCTGGTAACGCAGATGATGGGCGGCCGCATCGAGCGGATCGAAACCGGGAAAATAAAGAACAAGTCGTGACTTGACGGCTGGCATGCATAGACCTTCAGGCTGGAGACACCCGAAAGGATCGCTTGATACAGTGGGCGATGCACGTATAGTAAAAAACGCGACAGAAATATGATTTATTTATCGGTGAGGGAAATTTGTCTGGCATCGTCGATCAATTGCTCAACGGCGTCGTCAAAGGCGCTCTCGCCGAAGCGCTGACCAAATCCGGCATCCGCAAGACACGCCGCACGCGCCGGACGAAAAGTACCGGCTCTGCGGCCGGCGGTATCCTCGGTTCCGTGCTGGAAGCCGCAATCAAGGCCGCCGTCAAACCGAAACCCGCCCGGAAACAGGTCAGCAAAAAGCGCACCGCGGCTGCCCGCAGCCGGCAGCGGTATAAATAAAAAGCCGCAGCCCGGATTTCCCCCGTCACGCCATGCCATCGAGACGCATTTTTTACGCTCCCCCGGGTGGAAATCACGGCGCGACATGTTATTTAGAGGCTAACAGAAAGCAGCGGCCTTGAACCGCATGTGAAAGGAATAGGCCTATGAGCGGCATTCACGACATGATCGACAGCGAAGTGAAGAGCAACGACATCGTTCTTTTCATGAAGGGCACCCCGCAATTTCCGCAATGCGGTTTTTCCGGCCAGGTGGTACAGATTCTCGATTATCTCGGCGTCGACTACAAGGGCGTCAACGTGCTTGCCGATGCGGACATCCGTCAGGGCATCAAGGACTATTCCAACTGGCCGACCATCCCGCAGCTCTACGTCAAGGGCGAATTCGTCGGCGGCTGTGACATCGTAAGAGAGATGTTCCAGTCGGGCGAGTTGCAGAGCCACTTCCAAGAACAGGGTATCAGCGTCCGCGGCGCGGCCTGATTTCGGCCGGTTCATCCGGCCCACCCTGATTGTCAGAAATTTATGCCAGGCGTTGCTTCATGCAACGCCTTTGCCGTTCTTTTTGGGGCAATCCTGTGACAGAACTTTCACAATCCACCGCTTCGCGCGCAGGCTCGATGGGGCGTACGGAATTCATTGCGCTGGCAGCCATGCTGATGGCAATGAATGCGCTCGCCATCGACATCATGCTACCCGGTCTTCAGGAAATCGGCGCCTCGCTGGGCGTGGAAAATGAGAACCATCGCCAGTACGTCATCTCCACCTATCTTCTCGGCTTGGGCATAGCCCAGCTCGTCTACGGACCGATCTCGGACCGTTTCGGACGTCGCAAGCCAATGCTTTTCGGCCTTGCGATCTACATCGTTTCAGCCGTTGCCGTCGTCTTCGTGCCGTCCTTTGCGGGCCTGCTGTTCCTGCGCTTCATTCAGGGCATCGGTTCGGCAGCAACGCGCGTCATCACCATCTCGATCGTGCGCGATATCTATGGCGGCCGCCAGATGGCGGAAGTCATGTCGCTGATCATGATGGTCTTCATGGTTGTTCCGGTCATCGCGCCCGGCACCGGTCAGATCGTGCTTTTTTTCGGCAACTGGCACCTGATCTTCGCCTTCATGGCCGGAATTGCTGCCATCGTGACGGCCTGGATGTATTTCCGCCTGCCGGAAACCCTGCATCCTGATGACGTCAGGCCTTTCACGGCTCGTTCGATCCTTGGCGGCTTCAAGATCGTGCTCACCAACCGTATCGCGCTCTGTTATACGCTTTCCAGCACCTTCATCTTCGGCGCGCTGTTCGGCTTCATCAACTCGGCTGAGCAGGTCTACAAGGGCATATACGGCCTTGGCGCATGGTTTGCGGCGGCCTTTGCGGGCGTTGCCCTGTTCATGGCCTTCTCATCCTTCATCAACGCCAGGCTGGTCGGCCGGTTCGGCATGCGCAAGCTGTCGCACGGCTCGCTGCTGGGCTTCATCGCCATCACCTTCGTCTGGCTGGTGGTGCAGGTGCTGGGGCCGGAGCCGATGCCTTTCGCCATCTTCATCGTGTTCTTTGCGCTTGCCATGTTCCAGTTCGGCTGGATCGGCTCGAACTTCAACTCGCTCGCCATGGAGCCGCTCGGCCATGTCGCCGGCACCGCCTCTTCCGTTATCGGTTTCATGGGAACCGTGGGCGGTTCGCTGATCGGTGCGGCCATCGGCCAGGCGTTTAACGGCACTGCGCTGCCCATGGTGGCAGGCTTTTTCGTGGTCTCCATCATCGGCCTGATCTTCGTGCTGATCGGCGAAAAGGGCATGCTGTTTCAGGCGCATAACAAGCCGACACGGTAACACCGGTTGAAAAAGAAAAGGGCGCGGAATTCTGTTCCGCGCCCTTTTTATTTGATTGACGGCTGGCGTAACACTCAGCGTCGGCCAGTTTCAGCACCCATTCCCCACTCTTGGCGTCATCCTCGGGCCTGACCCGAGGATCCATCGCTTCAACCGCCTGTGGATCCTCGCCTCAAGGGCGAGGATGACGGAGGTGAGGTAGATGATGTCCACCATCAAGCCGCAACCTTGTCACGCCACCTCAAACCGTAAAAATCTTCTCCCGCAGCAGCTCCCATGTCTGCTGGTCAGGCGCAAGCAGCAGCCCGCCATCCACATGGCTCGGCAGATAGGGCGAGCCGTCGAGGCGCGCCGCATAGGCGCCCGCTTCCTGCGACAGCAGCGTGCCGGCCAGATGGTCCCAGGGCATCAGCTTGTTGTACATCAGGAAATGCATGTGGCCGCCGCAGAACAGGCGATATTCGTGCGCAGCACAACGGTAGCTGGTGAAGAGCCGCACATCCGCCAGATTCATCAGGATCTTGCGCCGTGTTTCCACCTCGAAATAGCCGGTATTGGCGATGCCGACCATCTGCGACAGTTCCGGCGCCGGCACGACCGACATCTGCGTCTGCGAACCATCGGCGCTGCACAGCCATGCGCCGGAGCCCTTTTCGGCAATCGCCCAGTCGTTGCCCATGGGGTCGAAGATCAGCCCCGCAACGGTCTCGCCCTTGGAAATGACGCTCATCATCACGCCGAAGAGCGGCAGGCCGGAAGCGAAGTTATAGGTGCCGTCGATGGGATCGACCACCACGGCAAGATCGGCATCGGCAAGCTTGCCGAGCAGCGAGGCATCCGCCGCCACCGCCTCTTCACCGATGAACAGGGCGTCAGGCATGATCTCCTGAACGCGGGCGCGGATCAACCGCTCGGCGGCCTCGTCGCCCTCGGTGACGAGGTCTATCGCCTCGGTCTTCATCCGTACATCGCCTTCGCCCAGATTGCGGAACCTTGGTAAGATTTCCACTGCCGCCGCCTCCTGAAGCGCATTGGCAAGAGAGGCGATGTCGAGTTCGAGAGCCATGGGCGATATCCTTCTATTTGGGCGTGATGTTATAAGGCGACGATTTCCCGTCGCAGCATCTTCCAGCTTTCCTTGTCGGGGGCGGATAGGATGCCGCCCTCCATTTGTCCCGGCCGATAAGGCGTATTGTCGAAACGGGCCGTGTAGCCACCCGCCTCCTGATGAATGAGCACGCCGGCGAGATGATCCCACGGCATCAGCTTTTCATGGCCGATGAAATGCAGCTTGCCGGCCGAGGCGAGCCAATATTCATGTGCCGAGCAGTTGAGCGACAGTGCCATCTTGATCTTGGCCATATTGGCGGCAATCACCGGCCGGCGATCCTGATGGCTGTGGCCCCAGGAAAAGATGCCGACCATATCGGACAATGGCGCGGGATCGGCAACACTGAGCTTCGCCTGCGAACCGTTCCTGCGGTTGAGAAACGCGCCCTCGCCTTTCAGGGCAACGATGGTATCGCCCATGACAGGATCGTGGATGATGCCCGCCACCGTCTCGCCCTTGACGGTGACCGCAAGCAGCGTGCCGAAAGCGGGAAAACCGGAAGCGTAATTGAAAGTGCCGTCGATGGGATCGATCACGAAGGCAAGCGGCGCATCGGCAAGGGCTGGAATGACGGATTGGTCCGTCTCATAGGCCTCTTCGCCGACGATATGGGCCTTCGGAAATCGCTGAAGGAGAGCAGCGGTGATCGCCTTTTCCGCCAGAACATCGGCCTCGGTGACCAGATCGACGGCCGAGGTCTTTTCGGAGATCGCACCGGCGCTCAGGTTTCGGAAGCGGGGAAGAATTTCATTTGCGCCGGCAGCGGCAACGGTGGAAATAAGAAAATCGATATCTTTGTCGGAAAGGGTCATCGGGCGGGGCGCTTCTTCATAAGGGGGAGTTGGCCTCCCTACGCTCTTCAGGTGACGCCCCGGTGACAGAAAGCGCCGAAAAATCAAAAAGCTTGGGATCGAGCAGATGCGACGGATTGACATGGGCAAGCGCCCTCAGCATCACGTCCTTGCGGCCCGGCATACGCCGCTCGATGTCGGCCAGCATCTCCTTCATGGCATTGCGCTGAAGCCCGTCCTGCGAGCCGCAGAGGTCGCAGGGAATAATCGGGAATTCCATCGCCGCCGCGAATTTCGCCATATCTTCCTCGGCGCAATAGGCGAGCGGGCGCATGACCATCAGGTCGCCCTCGTCATTCAAAAGCTTCGCCGGCATGCCGGCCAGACGGCCGCCATGGAAGAAGTTCATGAAGAAGGTTTCGAGAATATCCTCGCGGTGATGGCCGAGCAGCAGCGCGTCGCAGCCCTCCTCCCGCGCGATGCGGTAGAGATTGCCGCGCCTGAGCCGCGAACAGAGCGAACAGTAGGTACCGCCGGACGGCACCTTTTCCTTCACCACGGAATAGGTGTCGCGATATTCGATGCGATGGGGCACACCGATCTTCGCCAGATATTCCGGCAGGACATGCTTTGGAAAATTCGGCTGGCCCTGATCGAGATTGCAGGCGACCAGTTCCACCGGCAAAAGGCCGCGCCATTTGAGATCGAGCAGCAGCGCCAGAAGACCGTAACTGTCCTTGCCGCCGGAAAGGCCGACCAGCCAGCGCGTCTGGCCCTTCAGCATGTCAAAATCTTCAAAGGCCTGGCGCACATTACGCAGCAGCCGTTTGCGCAGCTTGTTGAACGAGACCGAGCGCGGCGCATTGTCGAACAGCGGGTGCGAGTTACCGCTCTCTTCCGGCGGTTCCTGATCTGCCCCGACCTTCTCCGCGATGTCATCGATCCTGGTGAGAATGTTCATCATCCGCTCGCTCCGGCACGACTGCCGTTCTTCATGTTGGCAATGCCCCCATCCGCTGGCAATATCAAGCCCCGAATACCGACCAGCCGGTTTTCGTTGCCAGCAATTCCAGCGCCTGTGACCCGAGCGCCGAGTTTCCGACCTTGTTGAGACCCGGCGACCAGACGGCGATCGACGCCTTGCCCGGCGCCACCGCCATGATGCCGCCGCCGACACCGCTCTTGCCCGGCAGGCCGACGTGATAGGCGAAATCGCCCGATCCGTCATAGTGGCCGCAGGTCAGCATCAGCGCATTGATACGCCGCGCCCGCCGGTCCGACACGACTGTATGCCCCGTCAGCGGGTTGCGGCCACGATTGGCAAGAAACAGCCCGGCGCGGGAAAGCTGAGCGCAGGTCATGGAAAGCGCGCACTGGTGGAAATAAACGCCGAGCGTATATTCCACGGGATGGTGCAGATTGCCGAAGGAGCGCATGAAATTGGCGAGCGCAAAATTGCGGAACCCCGTCGCCTGCTCGGATTTCGCCACCGTGTCGTCAATGCTGATCGTATCGTCATCTGCGAGGTAACGAACGAAACGCAGAAGCTCGCCGATAGCCTCGCGCGGCTGGTGGCCGGCAAGCACGATATCGGTCACCACGATGGCGCCGGCATTGACGAAGGGATTGCGTGGGATTCCGTGCTCGTGCTCCAGCTGGACGATGGAGTTGAAGGAAGAGCCTGAAGGCTCGCGCCCTACCCGGTTCCACACCGTCTCACCGGCCTTGCCGAGCGCCAGCGTCAGCATGAAGACCTTGGAGATACTCTGGATCGAAAACGGCGTTAGCGCATTGCCGGCCGTATAGGTCGTCCCATCGACGGTGGTGATGGCGATGCCGAACTGGTTGGGATCGACCTTGGCGAGCTCGGGAATGTAATCGGCTACCTTCCCCTCGCCCAGTCTCGGCAGCATATTGTCATAGATGGAATCGACGATAGCCTGAATGTCCTGCATGCAAAGCCTTCCCCAGCCAACAAAAAAGCCGCCCCGAAGGGCGGCTTTCTCAATACTGAAACGCGTCGATTAACGCGAGTAGAATTCGACGACCAGATGCGGTTCCATGACGACCGGGTACGGAACGTCGGAGAGCGAAGGAACGCGAGCATAGGTCGCAACCATCTTGTTGTGATCAACTTCGATGTAGTCCGGAACGTCGCGCTCTGCGAGCTGAACGGCTTCGAGAACCGTAACCAGCTGCTTGGACTTCTGGCGAACTTCGATGACGTCGCCCGGCTTGCAGCGGTAGGAACCGATGTTGACGCGAACGCCGTTAACCGTGACGTGGCCATGGTTGATGAACTGGCGCGATGCGAAAACGGTCGGAACGAACTTGGCGCGGTAGACGATGGCGTCCAGACGCGACTCGAGCAGGCCGATCAGGTTTTCGGAAGTGTCACCCTTGCGACGGTTTGCTTCGTCGAAAGTGGCGCGGAACTGCTTTTCGCGCAGTTCGCCGTAATAGCCCTTGAGCTTCTGCTTGGCGCGCAGCTGCGTGCCGAAGTCGCTCATCTTGCCCTTGCGGCGCTGGCCGTGCTGGCCCGGGCCGTATTCGCGGCGGTTAACCGGGGACTTCGGACGGCCCCAGATGTTTTCGCCCATGCGGCGGTCAATTTTATACTTAGCCGATTCGCGCTTGCTCATCGTATTTCCTTCTCAAAAGGTTATACCGATCTGTTGCCAGACCGGTTTAAGGAAACACGCCCTCCTCTGAGGCCCGTTTCAGGGCCTCTGACAGGCTTCTCACATGCAAATGGAGAAACCACGGGACATGTCGGTGATATTGACCGCCGAACGTCAGTTCTTAAACTGCAGGGCAGTCAACAAAACACACCGGACATCACTGCCCGGCGTTGGGGCGGCTTCTACAGAGCTTTCACGGTTTTGTCAAACAAGCCCTTTCGCTTTTTTATGAAGTCTCCTCTTGAAAAGCGACAGTGCCCACCCATCTCTTCGTCGTGATCAGAACTCGGGCCCCTCTGGCGTGTTACCGGACAACACGTGATGTCGAGTTTGTTAAGGTTGGGGCCACGTATATTTTTGACGCACGTTCCCCATCCGTAAAGCCAACCTCGTCCGGCTAAAGGTTGACTGATGGACTTTCTTCTATCGGATTTTCTCGGCACCCCCACATGGATGTGGGCGGTCTTCATTTCTCTCGTGCTTGGCCTGCTCGCGCTCGATCTCGGCGTGCTGCACAAGAACTCCAAGGAAATCGGCGTTCGTGAAAGCCTGCTGATGTCGGGCTTTTATATCGTCATCGGCTTGGCCTTTGGCGGCTGGATCTGGTATCAATCCGGCGAACAGTCGGCGATGGAATATGTCACCGGCTTCGTTGTCGAAAAAAGCCTGGCGATGGACAATATCTTCATCATTGCCATGATCTTCTCCTATTTCGCCATTCCCCGCCAATATCAGCACCGCGTGCTGCTCTGGGGCATCCTCGGCGTCATCATCCTGCGCGGCATCATGATTGCCGGCGGTGCTGCCATCGTCGAAAACTTCCACTGGGTGCTTTATCTCTTTGCGGCCTTCCTCGTCTTCACGGGCCTCAAGATGCTGTTTTCGTCCGACCATGATGAATCGGATATCGGCAATAACCGCATCCTGAAATTCCTGCGCAGCCACCTTCCGGTGACAAACAGGCTGCATGGCGAGAAATTCTTCGTCAAGGAAACCGATGAGGCCACCGGCAAGCTGAAAACCTTCGTGACGCCGCTCTTCCTGGCGCTCATCATGGTCGAAATCGCCGACCTCATCTTCGCGGTCGATTCGATCCCGGCGATCTTCGCGATCACCACCGATCCGTTTATCGTCTATACCTCGAACATCTTCGCGATCCTCGGCCTGCGCGCGCTCTATTTCGCACTCGCCGCCCTGATCCACCGCTTCGCTTATCTGAAATACGCGCTGGCTGCGGTTCTGGTCTTTGTCGGTTCGAAGATTTTCGTGGCAGACATGCTCGGCATCGCCAAGATCCCGCCCGCCCTCTCTCTCGGCGTCACCGTCGCCATCCTCGCAACCGGCATTATCGGTTCGCTGATCGCGACGCGGAAGGAAGAAAAGGCCATCGAGTAAAGCTTCCAACGGCAAGCGGCAGGGAAACCTGCCGCAACCTCACTCTGCTGCCAGTCTGGCATCATCCTCAGCCGCATCCGCATCGCCGGGTGCGGTCTTCGCGTCGAGATCGGGAAATGCCACGATGCGCTTGCCGGAAAAATCGGCATGCACCACCACAAGCTCCTTCTCCTCGAAATAACCGAGGAGCCGCCTTGCGCGGCGGGCGGAATGGGTGCCGTAGGCGCGAGCGATGCGGGCATCCGATGGGCAAGGCTCTTCACCCAGTGCCGCCTTGACCAGCAGCAGGAAGACCCCCTGCAGATCGTCGGAGACCGACATCGACAATTCCAGCGCTTTCTCCCAGCCTTCGCTTGCCGCCATCGCCGCATCCACGCCGGAGCGGGCAATCGCCACCTGTCGGCGGAATTCGGGAAGCGTCATCGGCGTGCCGGGAATGCGGCGCATGCGGGCGCGAACTAGAAAATCCTGATAAAGCACGGCATCCGTGCGATAGGCCGATTGCGGATCATCGAGAATTTCGACGAGAACCGCCCCGATCTTTTCCTCGCGCTCCTCCGGTGTCATCTCCGGCTGGCCTGCACGCGGCGACTGCTCCGGTGAAGGGCCAACGGCAGCGGGCGTGGAGCGGGAGAGCTCTGCCAGAATATCCGTGGTCGGACGCGGCGCGGGGGGTGTACGGCGCACGGCTGCGCGCGTGAACTCTTCCGGATCAGGCGTGAAGATAAGGTCTTCGACATCCTGCGGGGCATCCGGTAGCGGCATCAGCTTCGGTGAAGAGGACCGCGCCGAGGTTTCCACCGCCCCGATGACGATTGGCAGCGGACGGCGCGACAGCGCCGGCCCGAGCGCCACGAAATTGCCACGCTGGAGATCACGGAACATTTCCGCCTGGCGACGGTCCATGCCGAGCAGATCGGCGGCACGCGCCATGTCGATATCGAGGAAGGTTCGGCCCATCAGGAAGTTCGAGGCTTCCGCCGCGACGTTCTTGGCGAGCTTCGCCAGACGCTGCGTGGCAATGACGCCGGCAAGCCCGCGTTTACGCCCACGGCACATCAGATTGGTCATGGCGCCCAGCGACGCCTTGCGCGCATCCTCGGTCACCTCGCCCGCGACGGAGGGCGCAAACATCTGCGCCTCGTCTACCACGACAAGCACGGGATACCAGAATTCACGGTCCGCATCGAACAGGCCATTGAGGAAGGCGGCGGCGGCCCGCATCTGTTGCTCGATATCCAGCCCTTCCAGTGTCAGCACGCAGGAGACACGGTGCTGGCGGATGCGGTTGGCAATACCTGCCAGCTCGGCTTCCGTGCGCTCGCCATCGACCACCACATGGCCGAACCTGTCGGAAAGCGTGACGAAATCGCCCTCGGGATCGATAATGACCTGCTGCACCCATGGCGCCGATTGCTCCAGCAGCCGCCGCAGCAGATGCGACTTGCCGGAACCGGAATTGCCCTGCACCAGCAAACGCGTCGCAAGCAATTCCTCGATATCGAGCTTGGCCTGCTGCCCGCCCGATAGGGTCCCCATGTCGATACCGACCTGCAATGTTCCATTCCTCGTGCTGCATCTCAACCGGCCGATTCCCTGAAGGACGGCCGAACGTACTCTTTACCAAAAAATCGGCTCTTGCGTCTCATCCGTGCCGATAATGCACAGGCAATTCACGCTCAGCCCTGCGGAGACCTGACCCAGAAGCGTGCAATGCCGATGCGCCGACCGAAGACGTTAAGTGCCAGCCCGAGAATGACCAGCGCCGCACCGATGATTTCGAAAACGGTGATATGTTCTGCAAAAGCCAGATAGGCGCTGATGAACCCGACAACAGGCACCAGCAGCGAAAACGGCGCCACCGTTCCGGCGGGATACCGCAGAAGCAGATAACTCCAGATGCCCGCGCCGACGATGGTTGCACCATAGGCCATATAGATCACCACGAGAGCCATGGTCGGCGTCGCATTGATCACTCCTTCGGCAATCGCTTCCGGCCCTTCCACGACCAGTGAAAGCAGGATCAGCGGCAGAACGGGCACAAGGCTGGTCCAGGCAATGAAGGACACCGCATTGACTTGCCCGATGCGGCGATTGACGATGTTACCGCAGGCCCACGCAATCGCGGAACCGACGCCCATCAGAAGCGGCACCAACCCTGCCGCCGTCATGCGCTCCACACCGATGACCGCCAGCCCGCCAAAAGCGATGAGTGCGCCAAGAATCTGCGACGGCAACGGCCGTTCGCCCAGAAACACCACGGCAAGCGCCAGCGTGAAGAAAGCCTGCGACTGCATGACCAGCGACGCAAGACCGGCCGGCAGGCCGAGCTTGATGGCGGGATAAAGCAGGCCGAATTGCACGAAACCCATCGCCATGCCGTAAACGACCATATGTCGCCACGGCACATTGGGTTTCGGCAGGAAGAACACCAGAGGCACCGCCGCAACAAGATAACGCACCCCCGTCAGAAACAGGGGCGGCATGTCCGTAACCCCGATCTTGATGGCAACGAAGTTGAAGCCCCACAAAAACACGGTGATCAGGGCGAGGAATATATGCGGCAATGCCATTTTGTTATGTCCGAATGTCAGGCGATCAGCAGGCGTCAGGCCGAAACCGCCCTCTTCCAGCCGAAGGTAATAAGGCCGGCGCCGATCAGGAGCCCGCCGCCCGTACGGTTGACGATACGCTGAACCTTCGGCTTGCGGATCGTATTACGAGCGGCGCTTGCCAGAAGTCCATAAAGCGCTGCATTGACAGTAGCAAGCACCAGGAATGTGACTTCAAAAATCAGTACCTGCGGCCAGAAGGGTAATGTCGGCACCAGAAACTGCGGCAGGAAGGCCACGAAAAACACGATGCTCTTCGGGTTCAAGGCCGTGACGATATAGGCGTGCAGGAAGATTTTAAGCGGCCTTTCGCGTCCCGTCACGCCCGTGTTTTCCGCCGCGTCACCAACCGGCGAACGCCACAGCTTGATGCCGAGATAGATGAGGTAAGCCGCACCGATCCATTTCAGACCGGTGAAAAGTGCAGCCGACGTGGCAAGCAGCGCGCCAAGGCCCAGCATCGAGGCCGTCATGGCGGTGAAATCGCCGAGCGCCACGCCCGTCACCGTCGCCGTGCTGGCCTTGCGGCCGTGGCCCAGCGCATAAGAAATCACCAAAAGGATCGTCGGTCCCGGAATGGCGAGCATGATGGCAGATGCGGCCACGAAGGCCAGCCAGTTTTCTATCGGCATGATGAGTCTCCTGTCTCATATTGGGGGAGCAAGCCACGGAAAAAACTCCGCATCAAGCAGGATTTTTCGCAGATCGCGCCGCGGCCGCCTGCATTTCGTGGTTTGCCAGCGGGCGTAATTCGACGACGAAGCCTCCCCGACATTTCTTTGCCGGAGAGGCCTTTGCCAATCAAAACCGGGGCGCCCAGTAAGGAACCTCCCAATCCCGCCGCCGCTTCACCCGCGACGGGTCAAGGCCGATATCGACCAGAAGGCGCTCTGGCAGATCGGCAGGATCGTTTGGCGGCGCGCGTGGCACGACGGCCGCGAAGACGACCGTCTTCAGGGTCTTCCAGACACCGAATGTGGCAAACAGACGGTCCACCGCATCCGGCAGCGCGTGTGCTACCAATGGTTGATCATTTTGCATGGGAAATCCATCCCGGCGCGGCAAGGCGGCCAGGTCCTTTATCGATGGAAAACGACAGGACGAAACGACGGACGCAGCACGCATGCCACGCGGACGCGCAAGTCACATGTCGGACGAAGTGAAAATGCCAAACGGCTGGGGAATCAGGCCATAAGCCTTATCGGAGGGAGATGCCTCGCACCACATAACCGCCGACAATCACGCCAAGGAGGCCTGACATGCCATTAAGGCGCATATTCATGTCATTGCTCATTCCACGCCTCCAGTTCTTGCGGTTACAGACAAGATGCATCTTACACAGGAAAACAGACGCGACAAGAGGTCGCAATCTCGAATTGCAAAAGACGAATAGTGGCGATGCAAAAATGCAACAGGCGATCAGGTAGCGGAAACGCTGAGACCGAAACCCTGCATTAGCCGCCGCGTGGCGAAATCCGGCTTGCCTGACGTGAAGACGGCAAAGTCGAAACCGTCGGGATGCTCGGCATCCTGTGGCAGCGGCACCAGATGGCGGGCCCGCCTCGCAATCGCCTCGGCAGGATCAAGCCAGTCCACCGGCCATGGCGCAAGCCGGCGAAACACATTGGCCATGAAGGGATAATGCGTGCAGGCAAGAACGACGATATCGGTGCGCTTGCCATCGCTGGCAATGAAGCAGGGTTCGATTTCGGCCAGCACCGCCTCGTCGGACACGGGTTCACCCCTGATCCAGCTTTCCGCCATGCGCGCCAGATTTTCCGACCCCACAAGACGCACATGGCATTGGGTGGCAAAGGACTGGATGAGATCGCGCGTATAGGCCCGTTTGACGGTGCCGGGCGTCGCCAGCACGGAGACGAGGCCGGAGCGGGTCCGCTCCGCCGCCGGCTTGATGGCGGGAACGGTGCCGACGAAG
Organism: Agrobacterium salinitolerans; assembly: GCF_027498475.1. Taxonomy (NCBI): domain Bacteria; kingdom Pseudomonadati; phylum Pseudomonadota; class Alphaproteobacteria; order Hyphomicrobiales; family Rhizobiaceae; genus Agrobacterium; species Agrobacterium salinitolerans. Next base: position 746,594 of record NZ_JAPZLN010000001.1, read on the forward strand.
GTCATGTCCGGAAAGCGGGCGCGAAGATCGGCACCCGCAAGCGTGAAGGCGGTGTTGCAGGCGATGATGCAGACTTCGGGGCTGTAATCCTGCAGCAGCGTCTCGAAGAGCGAGAGAATACGGGCTTTCAGCGCCTCCTCTTCCCAGCCGCCATAGGGAAAACCCGCATCGTCAGCCACATAGATGAAGCCGCGCTCGGGCATCAGCACCCGCGCCTCGCGCAGAACCGTCAGCCCACCAATGCCGGAATCGAATACCAGCACCGGTTTCAGCACATCGGCTGGCACCTCACTCGTCTTCAGCATTCTCCCCTGCCCCCTCGGCCGACGGCCGCGCTGCCCGGCCTCCCTGCTTTGGCCACTGCCGGGGGAAGCGATCGAGCGAATTGATCACGCCGCGGAAAACGCTGATCTCCTGCTCGGAAAAACCGCGTCGCGACAGCACGGCGCGCAGATTGTCGACCATTTTCGGCTTTTTTTCAGCCGGATGGAAATAACCCCGCGCATCCAGCGCTTCCTCGATATGTTCGAACAGGCCGAAAACCTGCTCCTTGGTCGAAGGCCGCTGCTCGACGGACTGGAACAGCGTCTCTCCCAGATCGTCCATGCCTGACTTCATCCACTCATAGGACATCAGAAGCACAGCCTGCGCGATGTTCAGCGAGGCGAAGGCGGGATTGACCGGGAAGGTCACGATCTCGTCGGCCAGCGCCACTTCCTCGTTCGTCAGCCCCCAGCGCTCGCGCCCGAACAGGATGCCTGTCTTTTCGCCAGCCTTGAATTTTGCCCTGAGCGTGTCGGCGGCAGTAACGGGCGCACGCACCGGCTTGAACCCGTAACGCTCGCGCGCCGTTGTGGCATAAACGAAATTCAGATCCTTGATCGCCTCTTCCAGCGTCTCGAACACCTTGGTGCCGTCAATGACGTGATCGGCCTTGGAGGCCGCGGCGCGCGCCTTCTCGCTCGGCCAGCCGTCACGCGGATTGACCAGCCGCAATTCGGCCAGGCCGAAATTGGCCATAGCCCGCGCCACCATGCCGATATTTTCGCCAAGCTGCGGTTCGACGAGAATGATCGCCGGGCCTTCCGCCACAAGTTCGAGATCGCTGTTTGTGCCTGCCATCGTCTTTTGTCCGTTTGTTGAAGCGTCGCATCGATTTTCAGCCCGACGCGCTAAAGCGCGCTTCACTGGCACAGATCGACGCCAAAATCAAAGCCGGCGCGGAGAAAGCCCGGACCCGCCCCGCTGGCAAAGACGCCCCTTATTGCTCTCCCTTGATGATCGTTGCCATCTCTTCGCGCAGCGAATCCCTGCCCTCATCGCCAACGCGATGAATATCGCTGATAACAGGACGGCCGTCCTCCTCGACGACGTCGAAATGAACTTCGTCAACCGTCGCCTTCATCTCCGCCTCATCCATGCAGGCCCAGAGCTTGAATTTCGCCGTCACGTCCGTCACGCCGTCCTTGACCGCGCCCGGCGTCACGGAAACATCGGCCAGCGGGCAGCCATCCTGCGAGTTCGTCACGACATCGTAACCGAAGGGATCGCCGGTCTCACCGCTTTCGGCCTCGTAAGCCGGCTTTTTGGACGCTTCGCGATATTGCGCGACGAAATCCTTGCTGAACAGGCTGGTCAGCATGTCCTCGTCGAAAATGTATTTCCAGTTTTCCGCATCGCCGGACCAGTTCTTCACGGTGATATCCATCACCTTCTGAACGGGATCGGCCGGCCCGGCGGCGAGCGCGCTGTGCGAAAAGAGGACGGCGGCAGTCAGAAGCAGAATTTTCCGCATGGTGTTATCCCGGTAGAGGCCCAGAGACGGGCGAAGCGATTCGCCTGACTGTATTCCGGCGTTATGGTTTGGCAATGCGTAAAGCGTTATTGCGCTGCGCCAAAAAAGCGCCCCCAATGGCTTTGCCTCAGGCGCGCGCGATGCTATAGCCGCACCGGATATTTTTCCGGATACCGGCGCCATCCGGCGCCACAGCTTCGAAGGTGAGGAATTCATGGCAAAGATCAAGGTAGCCAATCCGGTCGTCGATCTCGACGGCGACGAAATGACCCGTATCATCTGGCAGCTGATCAAGGACAAGCTGATCCTGCCTTACCTCGATCTCGACATCGAATATTACGATCTCTCGGTTGAAAACCGCGACGCCACCAACGACCAGGTCACCGTTGATGCGGCACACGCCATCAAGAAGCATGGCGTCGGCATCAAATGCGCCACCATCACCCCCGATGAGCAGCGCGTCGAGGAATTCGGCCTGAAGCAGATGTGGAAGAGCCCGAACGGCACCATCCGCAACATTCTGGGCGGCGTCATCTTCCGCGAGCCGATCATCTGCAAGAACGTTCCGCGCCTCGTTCCCGGCTGGACGAAGCCGATCGTGGTCGGTCGTCACGCTTTCGGCGACCAGTACAAGGCAACCGATTTCAAGTTCCCCGGCAAGGGCAAGCTGACCATCAAGTTCGTCGGTGAAGACGGCCAGGTCATCGAAAAAGACGTCTTCGACGCGCCGAGCGCCGGCGTGGCGCTTGCCATGTACAACCTCGACGAATCCATCCGCGAATTCGCCCGCGCCTCCATGAACTATGGCCTGATGCGCAAGTGGCCGGTTTACCTCTCCACGAAGAACACCATCCTCAAGGCCTATGACGGCCGCTTCAAGGATATCTTCGAGGAAGTGTACCAGACCGAGTTCAAGGCGCAGTTCGACGAAGCCGGCATCACCTATGAGCACCGCCTCATCGACGACATGGTCGCTTCCGCGCTGAAGTGGTCCGGCGGCTACATCTGGGCCTGCAAGAACTATGACGGCGACGTTCAGTCCGACACGGTCGCGCAGGGCTTCGGCTCGCTCGGCCTGATGACCTCGGTTCTGCTGTCGCCTGATGGCCGCACGGTCGAAGCCGAAGCTGCGCACGGCACTGTCACGCGCCACTACCGCCAGCACCAGAAGGGTCAGGAAACCTCCACCAACTCGATCGCTTCGATCTTCGCCTGGACCCGTGGCCTCGCCCACCGCGCCAAGCTGGACGACAATGCGGAACTGGCAAAGTTCGCGGCAACGCTCGAAACCGTCTGCGTCGATACCGTCGAAAGCGGCTTCATGACCAAGGACCTGGCGCTGCTCATCGGACCGGACCAGCCCTGGCTTTCCACCACCGCTTTCCTCGACAAGATCGACGAAAACCTCAAGAAGGCGATGGCGGTTTAAGCCTGCTTTCCCCCAGACTTCAAAACCCGGCCTCAGCGCCGGGTTTTTTATTTGCACGGTATAGAAGAAACGTCAGTCCAGTAGAAACGAAATGGACAACTAGATAGCGAACAAACATCATCGAGTGCCAGAGGCGCCGAAATAGGAGAAAGAAGTCCGGCGCAATACCAGGTTTCTTTTTTGTTCACGGCACCTTGATTAGCCGTTGCACTAGGCGCAAAATTTGATTCCGCGTGCTTAGGGCCAGCACAACAATAAAACTAAGATAAACAGCATCTACTTGCACATAACTTGCCCGGCACAGTCAACCATTCACAGTAACATCCATGCGGCCCCAGGGAACATGCGAGGGATGTTGCGGACATAAAATGCGAAGCGCAGGCATGAAATTCTGTTGGGTTTTACACGATGCTTCGACGATTTTGCTTGGGGAGGCAAAAGCATGAGTGAACTGATCTTCTACACCAATCCCATGTCGCGCGGGCGCATTGCGCGATGGATGCTCGAGGAAGTGGGCGTTCCCTATAAGACCGAAATACTTGGGTTCGAAACCTCGATGAAATCGCCCGCCTACCGGCTGATAAACCCGATGGCGAAGGTGCCGGCGATCAAGCACGGCGATACCATCGTCACCGAGGCGGCGGCGATCTGCGCTTATCTGGCTGACGCCTTTCCGGGCGCAAACCTTGCCCCGACGCCGAAGGCGCGCGGCCTTTATTACCGCTGGATGTTTTTCGCCGCCGGCCCCCTGGAAATGGCGGCAAGCATGAAGGCCATGGGTTTTGAAGTGTCCAAGGAGAAGTTGCGCATGGCCGGCTGCGGCAGCTATGCGGATGTGATGAATACGCTCGAACGCGCGGTCAGTGAAAACCGCTTCATCGCCGGCGATCTCTTTACCGCCGCGGATGTCTATGTCGGCGCGCATGTCGGTTGGGGGCTGCATTTCGGCACGATCGAAAAACGCCCGGCCTTTCTGGAATACATGGCGCATCTCACTGACCGACCGGCCTTCAAGCGCGCCGCCCAGCTTGACGAAGAGGCAGCGAAGGACTTGCAGGCGACGGGATAAGACGGGAAAGCCCGCATAGGCCACTATTGTGCGCCGGACGGCTTGACACCGTAATTAAAAAGGCGGGGTAAAAGCCCCGCCCTCTTCAATTTTCTCGCATCAGGCAGCCAGTGCCGCCGCCACCGCTTCGATGGCCTCCTGCGCCTTGGCGCCGTCAGGGCCGCCGGCTTGCGCCATATCCGGGCGTCCGCCGCCACCCTTGCCGCCGAGGGCGGCGGAAGCGGTGCGGACGATATCAACAGCGCTGAAACGGCCCGTCAGATCTTCGGTCACGGCCGCAACAGCACTTGCCTTGCCGTCTTCGGAAACGGCAATCAGCAGCACGACGCCGGAGCCGAGATTAGCCTTGGCCTCATCGGCAAGACCCTTCAAATCCTTGGCATCGATGCCGGACATGGATTTTGCCAAGAAGTTGACGCCCGCGACCTGCTTGACGTCGCTTGCGCCGGCATCCGCCGAGCCGCCGCCCATGGCGAGTTTGCGGCGGGCATCGGCAAGCTCACGCTCAAGCTTCTTGCGCTCGTCCAGCAGGCCTTCAACGCGCGACAGAACATCGCCCGGCTGAACTTTCAGCGATGAGGCCAGCGCCTTCACTCGCTCATCCTGTTCAGAAAGATAGGCAAGCGCGCCCTGCCCCGTGACAGCCTCGAGACGACGAACGCCAGCACCGACGGCGCTTTCACCGAGGATGCGGATGAGACCGATCTGGCCGGTCGCGCCCACATGCGTACCGCCGCAGAGTTCGACCGAATAAGGACGGTTGGCTTTTGCGCCATGCAGGCCAGTGCCCATCGAAACGACACGAACTTCATCACCGTATTTCTCGCCGAACAACGCCATAGCGCCCTCGGCAATGGCGTCATCGACGCTCATCAGACGGGTGACGACTGGCGAGTTCTGCAACACGATTTCGTTGGCCATTTCTTCGACGACCTTCAACTCCTCGGCCGACATCGGCTTCGGATGCGAGACGTCAAAGCGCAGGCGCTCGGGCGCGACCAGCGACCCCTTCTGCGCAACATGGGTGCCGAGCACTTCGCGCAGCGCCTCATGCAGCAGGTGAGTGGCGGAATGGTTGGCACGCAAGCGCGAGCGGCGATCATGATCGACCGTCAGCTGAACGGCGTCGCCCACTTTCAGGCCACCCTTGGAAACGGTGCCCATGTGGACGAAGAGGCCTTCGCCCCGCTTCTGGGTATCGGAAACGGCAAAGGCGCCAGTATCGCCGGTGATAACGCCGGTATCGCCCATCTGGCCGCCGGACTCGCCATAAAACGGCGTCTGGTTGACGACGACCTGAACGGCCTCACCATCCGCAGCGCTTTCGACAGCCTTGCCGTCCTTGACGATCGCCTGCACAACACCCTCTGCCGTTTCCGTGTCGTAACCGAGAAACTCGGTGGCGCCGAGCTTTTCCTTGAGCTCGAACCAGATTGTCTCAGTCGCCTTGTCGCCGGAGCCGGCCCAATGCGAGCGGGCTTCCGCTTTCTGACGCTCCATCGCATCCGTGAAGCCGGAAATATCGACGCCGATTTCGCGGGCGCGCAGCGCGTCCTGCGTCAGATCGAGCGGGAAGCCGTAGGTGTCATAGAGCTTGAAGGCGGTTTCGCCATCCAGCATGTCGCCCTTGTGCAACGTCGAAGTGGCATCGGACAGCAGCGACAGGCCGCGCTCCAGCGTCTTGCGGAAACGGGTTTCCTCAAGCTTCAGCGTTTCGGAGATCAGCGCCTCGGCGCGAACCAGTTCCGGGTAGGCGCGGCCCATCTGCTGCACCAGCGACGGCAGCAACCTGTAGATCAGCGGCTCGCGCGCGCCGAGAAGTTCGGCATGGCGCATGGCGCGGCGCATGATACGGCGCAGAACATAACCGCGCCCTTCATTGGACGGCAGCACGCCATCGGCAATAAGGAAGGCGGACGAGCGCAGATGGTCGGCGATGACGCGGTGGCTGGCGCGCTTTTCGCCTTCGGCGGGAACGCCGGTCGCTTCGACGGAAGCGGCGATCAGTGCACGGAACAGGTCCGTATCGTAATTGTCATGCTTGCCCTGCAGCAGCGCAGAAATACGCTCCAGCCCCATGCCGGTGTCGATCGACGGGCGCGGCAGGTCGATGCGCTCTTCCTTCGTCACCTGCTCATATTGCATGAAGACGAGGTTCCAGATTTCGATGAAGCGATCGCCATCCTCATCCGGCGAGCCGGGCGGGCCGCCCCAGATATGATCGCCGTGATCATAGAAGATTTCCGAACAGGGGCCGCACGGACCGGTATCGCCCATCGCCCAGAAATTGTCGCTGGTCGGGATGCGGATGATGCGGTCGTCGGAGAAACCGGCAATCTTCTTCCAGAGGTTAAAGGCCTCGTCGTCGGTGTGATAGACCGTGACCAGCAGACGGTTGCGGTCGATGCCGTATTCCTTGGTGATCAGGTTCCAGGCATGCGTGATCGCCTCTTCCTTGAAATAATCGCCGAAGGAGAAATTGCCGAGCATTTCGAAGAAAGTGTGGTGGCGGGCAGTATAACCGACATTGTCGAGGTCATTATGCTTGCCGCCAGCGCGCACGCATTTCTGCGCGGATGCCGCGGTGGAATAGGGACGGCTTTCAAGACCGGTAAAGACGTTCTTGAACTGCACCATGCCGGCATTGGTGAACATCAGCGTCGGATCGTTGCGCGGCACCAGCGGGCTGGAGGGCACAATCTCATGTCCGTTCTTCTTGAAGTAGTCGAGGAAGGTCGACCGAATTTCATTTACACCGCTCATGCCCACACACCGCTCACAACTGGAGTCCATCACCGCCATCGGCAACGATGGCTATATTGCAAAATCAATGGCTTTTATCGTCCGTATCCAGCCCTGTCCAGCCATGGAGACCGGTGAAGGCGCACCGACAAACAAAAAGGGCCACACGACAGAAATCGCACGGCCCATTTTGTTCAATCAATTCACATCAAGACAGGCGAACCTGCATCGGATTCCTGAAACTCAACGACAGGATCAACCCTCGTCACCGTCGCCGTCATCGCCGGCATCAGGACCGCCATTCTGCAGGAAACGATCCGCAATCAGGCCGGCATTCTGGCGCAGCGCCAGTTCGATCTCGTTTGCCGTATCCGGATTGTCGCGCAGGAAGGTTTTGGCGTTTTCACGCCCCTGCCCCAGACGCTGGCTGTTATAGGAGAACCATGCGCCGGATTTCTCAACGATGCCGGCCTTCACGCCGAGATCGACCAACTCACCGGTCTTGGAAACGCCTTCGCCATACATGATGTCGAATTCCACCTGCTTGAAGGGCGGCGCCATCTTGTTCTTGACGACCTTGACGCGCGTCTGGTTGCCGACAACCTCTTCACGTTCCTTGACCGCGCCGATACGGCGGATGTCGAGACGCACCGAGGCGTAGAACTTGAGAGCGTTACCGCCGGTCGTCGTTTCCGGCGAACCGAACATGACGCCGATCTTCATACGGATCTGGTTGATGAAGATGACCATGCACTTCGACTTGGAGATCGAAGCCGTCAGCTTGCGCAGCGCCTGGCTCATCAGACGCGCCTGAAGACCCGGCAGGCTGTCGCCCATCTCGCCTTCGATTTCCGCCCGCGGCGTCAGCGCCGCAACGGAGTCGACCACAAGAACGTCCACCGCGCCGGAGCGCACCAGCGTATCGGTGATCTCAAGCGCCTGCTCGCCCGTATCCGGCTGCGAGATCAACAGGCTCTGCAAATCCACGCCAAGCTTGCGGGCATAGACCGGATCGAGCGCATGTTCGGCATCGACGAAGGCGCAGATGCCGCCCTTCTTCTGGGCTTCCGCGATTGTCTGCAACGCCAGCGTCGTTTTACCCGAGCTTTCCGGACCGTAAATTTCAACGATGCGCCCCTTCGGCAGACCGCCGATGCCGAGCGCGATATCCAGGCTGAGCGAACCCGTCGAAACGGTCTCCACCTCAACCACATTTTCATTGGAACCGAGCTTCATGATCGATCCCTTGCCGAACGACCGTTCGATCTGGGAGAGCGCCGCTTCCAGTGCCTTACTTTTATCCACCGATTTATCCTCTACGAGACGCAAAGAATTTTGTGCCATCCGAACCACCTTTAGGTTATTGAAGCCGCACAGGCAATGAAGCAGTATGGAAACGGTATGTACTCTATTTGTTCTCATTTCACAAGGCTGAGCCAGCATATTGAAAACAAATAGTGATAAGTCGTTTGTTCTGCTTTCGTTTTTCTGTGCGCGGCCCATAGCCGCAAACCGGAGGCGAGGTCAGGAAGACGTCAGTTTAGGCCGAATCGTCCGGTCTTTCCATCCGCCAGAGAGGGAAACGCAAGCGTGAAGAAAATACTCGTTCTGGGCGGCGCGCATATCGACAGACGCGGCATGATCGAGACTGAAACGGCACCGGGCGCCAGCAACCCCGGCTCGTGGATGGAAGAGGCGGGCGGCGGCGGTTTAAACGCCGCGCGCAATCTTTCCCGGCTCGGCTTTCAGGTCCGCATCATCGCGCCGCGCGGCGGCGACGTGACGGGCGAAGCGGTGGCGGAGGCCGCACGTCAGGCGGGCGTGGAAGACACGCCGTTCACCTTCCTCGACCGGCGCACGCCGAGCTACACAGCCATTCTGGAGCGCGATGGCAACCTCGTCATCGCGCTTGCCGATATGGATCTCTACAAACTCTTCACCCCGCGCCGCCTCAAGATACGCGCCGTGCGCGAGGCGATAACGACGAGCGATATCCTGCTTTGCGACGCCAACCTGCCCGAGGATACGCTGACGGCGCTTGGCCTCATCGCTCGCACCTGTGAGAAGCCGCTGGCGGCCATAGCCATTTCGCCGGCCAAGGCTGTGAAGCTGAAGGCGGCGCTCGGCGATATCGACATCCTCTTCATGAACGAAGCGGAAGCCCGCGCGCTGACCGGCGAGACGGCACAGAATGTCCGTGACTGGCCGGATATATTGCGCAAGGCCGGGCTTTCCGGCGGTGTCGTCACCCGCGGCGCAAGCGAAGTCGTGGCCTTCAACGGGACGGGAAAAGCAATCCTCCACCCACCCCTTATCCGCGAGGTGAAGGATGTCACCGGCGCCGGTGATGCCATGGCCTCCGGTTATCTCGCCGCCATTGCCGAGGGAGAAACAATCTCGGAGGCATTGAGACGGGGGGCCGCGGCAGCCGCCATTACCGTGCAGTCACCCTTCGCCACCTCGCAGGACCTATCAAAAGACAGTGTGGACGCCATGTTAGGGCTTGTTCCCCAGGCTGAAATGCTGGCATGAACCCGCTTTTAAAAACTGGAACAGATGAAATGACCCGCCCCATCTCCCCGCTCCTGCCCATCGTCTATTCTCAGGAAGTCGCCGCCGCCAAGCAGCGCGGCGCGCCGATCGTCGCGCTCGAATCGACCATCATCACCCACGGCATGCCTTACCCCGGCAATATCGAAATGGCGGAAAGCGTCGAACAGATCATCCGCGATCAGGGTGCGGTTCCGGCCACCATCGCCGTCATTCACGGCACCCTCCATATCGGCCTTGAGAAAGACCAGCTCGAGGCGCTGGCGAAGACCACCGACGCCATGAAGGTCTCGCGCGCCGATATCGCCTTTGCGATCGCCGAGCGCCGGACAGGCGCGACCACGGTTGCAGCGACCATGATCGCCGCCGCTCGCGCCGGCATTCGCGTTTTTGCCACCGGCGGCATCGGCGGCGTGCACAAGGGTGCTGAAGAGACCTTCGACATCTCCGCCGACCTGACCGAGCTTGCCAAGACCGGCGTGATCGTCGTGTGCGCTGGTGCCAAGGCTATCCTCGACATCCCGAAGACGCTTGAAGTCCTCGAAACCAACGGCGTGCCGGTCGTAACCTTCGGCTCGGAAGAATTCCCGGCTTTCTGGTCGCGCTCCTCCGGCCTGCCGAGCCCGCTCTCGCTCAACAGCCCCGCAGCCATTGCCAATTTCCAGGCGACCCGCGAACAGCTGGGTATCGATGGCGGAATGCTGGTGGCCAATCCCGTGCCGGAAGAGGATGAAATTCCGCGCGAGGAGATGGAAATCTACATCAACCGTGCCATATCCCACGCCGAACGCGACGAAGTGACCGGCAAGGAAGTTACCCCCTACCTGCTTGGCGACATCTTCCGCCTGACGGATGGCCGCAGCCTGGAAACCAATATCGCGCTGGTGCGCAACAATGCGCAGCTTGCTGCGGAAATCGCCGTGGCGTTGAGCTGAGGCCATTTCTGCCCTCTTCGTTCCGTTTGACAGCAGAGAGGCTTCGTCAAAATAAAGAAGAGTCGCGAGCTTTTGACTTCCCGGAAGTCGCAGGTCGCAAACTTCCCCTCCGTCATGCTCGGGCCTGTCCCGGGCATCTGCGACGCCTCGCCCGGTGAGACGTGATTGGATCCTCGGGACGAGCCCGAGGATGACGTCGAGTTGCAGGAAAGACCCGTCACGACAACAAAAAGGCCCGGAGAGCTTACGCCTTCCGGGCCCTTTTTTTCATCAGAACCCAATCAGTTCTGAGCGACCGGCTTCACCAGCGGCGTCACGCGGCGGATGGTGACGCGGCGGTTCTGCTGTTCCGGGCCGAGCGTCTGGACCTTCAGGTAGCGCTCGCCGTAGCCCTGCGTCGCGAGGTTTTCCGGCGGAATGCCGTAGACATCGGTCAGCACATTGGCGACGGAGGCGGCGCGCTCGTCGGACAGAACGAGGTTGCTTTCATCCGAACCGACGGCATCGGTATGACCTTCGATCAGGAAGGTTTCACCCGGATTTTTATCCAGCGCCTTGTTGATTGCATCCGCCACCTTGCGCAGCGAACGGGCTTGCGCCATCGGAATTTCGGCGCTGCCGGTGGCGAAGGTGATGGTATCGAGGTCGATACGGCGCACCTTGTCGCGGATACGGGCCGAGTATCGCACTTCATCCAGCGAATAGACCCGCTCCACCGGCTCGACCGGCGGCTGTTCCAGGAAGCGATAATAATCGCGGTCCGGATCGCTCGAGGTGTCGATGATGTAGTCCGTCACGGGAATGCGCAGGCGCATCGGCGGCAGGTCGAGGCCCGGATCGCGATAGACGTAGTCGCGGTCGGGATCTTCCATCAGTTCCGGCGCATAGAACAGCACATATTCGCGGCCGCGATCGTCGATGCGCGAGCGCTGGATCACGTCACCATAACGGTTGCGGATCGTCACCACCTGCGTTCCGTCACGGCGCTCCACGGTTTCGCGGACACGGCCGCCAGGCAGACGCTCGTAATAGGGCTCGCCACCATCGCGGATGAAGCGCTGGTTGTCGTCGCCGCGCACCACGACGCGGTCGCCGAATTGCAGGATGATCGGCGCATTGCGGTCGCGATCACGCGGGCGGCCTTCGCGTGGCTGCCATTCGCGCACGCCTTCCGGCCGCTCATATTGCGGGCGACGGTCGACACGCTCGCCCTGCTGCGAGGTGATGGCCTCCATCTTGACGGGCGGCGGCGGAGCCTTGCCTTCAGCCGCGCCGGCGCGCTGCGCCTCCGCGTCGGAGGTCGGAACCTTCACGTCACCCGCCTGTTCGCGTTCACGGCGGCGCTCCTCGCGGGTCTGGCGATTGCCGGAACGTTCCACTTCCTTGTCGCTGTCGAGAACGGCGGCGCCCTTATCGACCGGCAGAATGACGGTATCGGCGGTCTTGGACGGGTCCTTGGCGATTGCCTTGGCCTTGTCCAGCTCTTCCTTCGTCATCGGCGGCGCTTCCGTTTGTGGAATAGCGACCTGATTGGGAACGGCTTCTCCGGCCGGCGCCTGTCCGGTTGTCGCACCGCTTGGCGGCGGCGTCGGTGTGCCCGGCAGTGGGGCTGCGGGTTCACCCTTAACCGGTGGCTGCTCTGAAGGCTGCTGGCCGGGAGCGGGGTTGGGCTGTGCTTCGGGAGCAGGCGGGCGTGCGGGCGTGGGCGCCTCTGTCGGAACCGGTGCTTCTTTCGCAGCCGGCTCGGGCGCTGCGGGTTTCTTCTCGGGCACGGGTTTTTCGGCCGGTGCCGCTTTCTGCTCCGGTGCTTTTTCTTCTACCGGCTTCTTCTCGGGCGCGGGCTTGGCAGGCTGCTCGGAATTTTCAGGCCGCGCGGCAGGCTGCTGCTCGGCGGCCGGTTCCTTCGCTGGCTCCCTGCGCGGGCGCTCGGGTCGCTGCTCGCCATCTGCCGCCGGCTGTTCAGCGCGGGCGGGCTTGCGCGGGCGTTCCTGCGGCTGCTGTTCGGCAGGCGCTGCTTCCGGGGCTGCTTCGCGCTGGCGGGCCGGGCGCTGTTCGCCCTCGCCCTGCGGTTCCTTCGCGCGCTCAGGCGTGCGGGGACGCTCCTGCGGCTGCTCGGCAGGTGCCGGTTCGGGACGCGCCTCACGCTGCTGCGGTTCTGGAGGCGCCTCGCGCTTGGGCTCGGGGCGAGGTTCGGCCGGGGCCGCCTCGCGCTTTGGTTCCGGCTCGCGCTGGGGCTCCGGGGCGCGTTCCTCACGCTTGGGCTCGGCCTGGGGCTGCGCCTCCTCCGCCTGCTGACGCTTCTTCTTGAGTTCCTCTTCCGGGTTTTCCTGTGCCGGCTCCGCCTGCGCCAGAATGATCTGTCCGGGCGCTACCTGCGAGATCGGCGCCTGCGCGCGGGACGCACCGGCAAAGCCCGCCGCTGCTGGCTCGACCGCGATCGCGAGAGACATGAGCGGAAAAACCACCCCGGTCAGCAATGTGTTTTTCTTCTTCAGCATCAGTGCTTCCTCATCTGCCGTCATTTATGGGTCGCAAATTATGCGACGTCGTGGGCCCGGCTTGGCACGCAGGCGCTGTTCAACGCCTAACACACGCTCCGGTTCCCATGATGACCAGATGCTTCTGTACCGGAAATGAACAGATCAAGGCCTTTTCGTGGAAGCTCTGCGGCACAAACGCGATCACTAATATTGCAGTTGCATTTTTTGACCAACCGGATGAATAATCCCAATCGCGCTCAGGCGGCAGGCGGTACACCGCTGCGCCCGGCGCCCATGGCGTCCGCACTGAAAACAACAACAGACCGCGGATGAACGACCAAAAGAGAGGATCGAAATGCCTATTTCCACCCGTCTGCTCGCAGCCGTATCGATTGCCGCCATCTCGCTGTTTTCGGGCGCTGCGCTTGCGCAGGACAAGATCGTCATCGGCACGGAAGGCGCCTACCCGCCCTTCAACAATCTCGAAGCCGACGGCACACTGACCGGCTTCGACATCGACATCGCCAAGGCTCTGTGTGAGCAAATGAAGGCCGAGTGCACCTTCGTCACCAATGACTGGGACGGCATCATTCCCGCCCTTCAGGCCAAGAAGTTCGACGCCATCATCGCGTCCATGTCGATCACGCCCGAGCGTCTCGAGAAGGTCGACTTCTCCAAGAAATATTACAACACCCCGCCGGCCATCGCCGTGCCGAAGGATTCTCCGATCAAGTCCGTCGATGATCTGAAGGGCAAGGCGCTCGGCGCGCAGGGTTCCACCACCCACTCCAACTATGCAGAAAAGCATTTCCCGGATGCCGACGTGAAGATGTATCCGACCGCCGACGAATATAAGCTCGACATCGCCAATGGCCGTATCGACGCCGTCATCGACGATATCGTCGTGCTGTCGGAATGGCTGAAGACGGATGCGGGCGCCTGCTGCAAAATCCTGACGCCGCTTCCGGTCGATGTCGAGATCAACGGCAATGGTGCGGGCGTCGCCGTCCGCAAGGGTGACACGGCGCTCGCCGACAAGTTCACCGCCGCCATCGCCGCCATTCGTGCCAGCGGCAAGTATCAGGAGATCAACAAAAAATACTTCGATTTCGACGTTTACGGCGAGTAAGCCCGTCCGGCCTGTTGAAATCTCGTGGCGGAAGGGTTGCCCTTCCGCCATTTTTGTTTGAAAACGTCACAATAACAATCACGGCGGCTTAAGACCGCAGGGGAAAATTGGCATGAGCGGAGCATTTTCCGCCATAGGTGCGTTCTGGACCTATGTCTCAACACTTCTCGATCCCTTTTGCGGGCCGGTCGGTCTCTTCTCGCTTTTCGGAAACGGCACTCTAGTCGCCTGCGGCGATGCGGGCTGGGGCGATGAAATCGCCTTCGGCGTCAAGGTCACCATCTCGCTGGCGCTTGCCACCCTGCCCGTGGGGCTGCTGATCGGTTTTCTCATCGCGCTCGCCGCACAATCGGAAGAAAAATCGCTGCGGCTGGCGACCGGCATCTACACCACCATCTTCCGCGGCCTGCCGGAACTGCTGACGCTCTTCATCGTCTATTACGGCATCCAGATGCTGCTGCAATCGGCGGCCGGTTATGTCGGCTTCACCGGTCCGATCGAGATCAACGCCTTCGTGGCCGGCATGGTGGCGCTCTCGGTGGTGTTTTCGTCCTATGCGTCTGAAGTGCTGCTCTCCGCCTTCAAGGCCATACCGAAGGGACAATATGAGGCGGGTGCGGCGCTGGGGCTTTCGCGGGGCCGCACAATGGTGCTCATCATCATTCCGCAACTTGTCCGCATCGCCCTGCCCGGCATGACCAATCTCTGGGTCATCCTGCTCAAAGACACGTCCTACGTGTCGATCATCGGCCTTGCCGATATCGTTCGCCAGACGGGCATCGCCGCCCGCGTCAGCAAGGAAGCCTTCTTCTTCTACAGCATCGCCTGCCTGCTCTACCTCATCCTCGCGCTGCTATCCTCCATTGGCATAGGCTTCATCGATCGCTGGTCGCGCAAGTCGGAGGCGAGCAGATGAGCCATATTCAGGAACTCATCCCGCCCCGCCCCGCCCCGGCCGTCGCGGACAAGCCGCTCAATATTTCGCGCATCGTCGGCGTCGCCGTCATCACGCTCTGGCTGTTGCTCGCCGCCGCGCTGATCTTCGCCATGATCGAGGGCTGGGACTGGGACAAATTCCAGCGCTACGGACCGCGCTATATCGACGGTCTCATCACCACCATCACCCTCGTCGGCAGCTCGATCATTCTCGGCGCCATTCTTTCCGTGCCGATCGCCTTCGGCCGCATGTCGGAAAACCGCATCGTCGGCGCACTGGCCTATGCCTATGTCTATGTCTTCCGCAGCACGCCGCTACTGGCGCAGCTTTTCCTGATCTATTACGGCCTCGGCAGTTTCCGCCAGGGGCTGGAAACCGTCGGCCTGTGGTGGTTCTTCCGGGAGGCCTGGTATTGCGGCCTGTTGTCGCTCACACTCAATACCGCCGCCTATCAGGCGGAAATCCTGCGCGGCGCGATCTGCAGCGTACCGCGCGGCCAGCATGAGGGCGCCGCCTCGCTCGGCCTGTCGAAACTCGTCACTTTCCGCAAGATCATCCTGCCGCAGGCGCTCATCGTGGCGCTGCGTCCCTATGGCAACGAGATCATCCTGATGATCAAGGGTTCGGCCGTGGTCTCGATCGTCACGGTCTTCGACCTGATGGGCCAGACCCGTTACGCCTTCTCCCGCACCTTCGACTATCAGGCCTACCTCTGGGCCGCGATCTTCTACCTGGCGATCGTCGAAACGCTGCGGCATGTCTGGGCATGGCTGGAAGCACGCCTGACCCGTCACCTCAAGCGCTAGCCGCAAAGTTGGCAGCACTCATCAGGAGAGGCTGCCAACACTCTGAAAAATATAACAAATTTGTGACGTATCCATGTCTTTGGCAAGCTTGGGTTAACCATGACGTGTTCCCATATTCGATACAGCGACAACGCTGTGATCGGCAATCATGGAAACGGGAACCGCCGTCATGAACAAGGACATGGAAATGATGCTGAGGGGCTACGGCCTCACCACCGCCCAGATATTTTATCGCCTGCCGGATCATCCGCTGGTTCTCCAGACCTATGTCTGGCAGGACTATGATCTTGCCCCAGATTTCCCCGAAATGCATGGCTTCCTCCAATTCTGGAAGGAAAAGCTCGACGGACCGCTGCACTCCGTCCGCTACGTGCACCGGCAGGTAATCTCGGCGCAGGAATGGCGCGCGCTCAAAGGGGAGTTCATCATCCACTGAGCCGTCGCACCACATAAACATTGCGCCCGTCCCCGATGCGGCTTACAGCAAACCTCAACTGAAGATGCTGACGGATAAGGCACGATGACGAAGAACCAGAAAATCGACGAAGAGGCGCTTGCCGAGGCCTATAACCGTGCGCTCGCGCTTGAAAAAGCCGGCGATGTGGACGCGGCGGTCAAGGCCTATGAAGAGGTTCTGGCCATCGATCCGGACGATCACGGCGGCGCGGCCGTGCGCATCGCCGCCATGGGCCGGGGCGAAACCCCGCCGAAAGCGCCTGACGCCTATGTCGAAACCCTGTTCGACCAGCACGCCGAAGCTTTCGAGGACATTCTTGTCGAGCAGCTCGGTTACGCCGTGCCGATGATGGTGCGCCAGCGGCTGCAGACGCTGAACCTCGGTCCCTTCAAGCGCCTGCTCGATCTCGGCTGCGGCACCGGCCTCACCGGCGAAGCGTTGCGCGATATGGCAGACGACATCACCGGCATCGATATTTCCGAAAACATGGTCGAAATCGCCCACGAGAAAGACCTCTACGAGACGCTCTACGTCGCCGAAGCCGAGGATTTTCTTGAAGACAATGACGACGAACCTTTCGACATCATCACTGCCACCGATGTGCTGCCCTATCTCGGCGCGCTGGAGCCACTGTTTTTCGGCGCCGCCGAAAACCTCAACGCCGGTGGCCTGCTGATCTTCTCGTCGGAAACCCTGCCCGAAGATACCCTGGCCGGACGTCCCTATATGGTCGGCCCGCACCAGCGTTTCGCCCATGCGGAAACCTATGTTCGGGAAAGACTGGCCGCGACCGGTTTCGAGGTCGTTGAAGTGACCGACATCAACGTGCGCATGCAGGACGGCAATCCGACGCCCGGCCATCTGATTATCGCCAAGCTCAAAGGCTGAGGCAGCGTCGCGGCATCTTTCTTCTCTCCGCCGGGGAGAAGAAACAAGCGGCGGACGCTTGTTTCAACGCCACGTCTGCTTCTTTGCTGAATCAATATCTCATCAAGACCACCCAGCGGCTTGAAGAGATTCGATTTTCCGTCACCGAAACCCGCAAAACAAAAAATGCCCTCCCCGACTACCGGAAAGGGCATTGCTCCAAAACCGGATTGGCGGCGGATCACTCCTCGCCGGATTTTGGATTGTCCAGCAGCATGTAATCGAGCGGCAGCTCGGTCGTATATTTGATCTGCTCCATCGCGAAGGCGGAGGAGACATCGCGAATTTCGATCTTGGCGATCATGCGCTTATAGAAGGCGTCATAGGCCGCAATATCGGGCACTACCACGCGCAGCAGATAATCGACATCGCCGCTCATGCGGTAAAATTCGACGACTTCCGGAAACTCGGAAACCACCTCGGAGAAACGCTTCAGCCACTCAATGGAATGGGAGGCTGTGCGGATGGAAACAAATACCGTGACCTTGGTGTTGACCTTGACCGGATCGAGCAAGGCCACGCGCCGGCGGATGACGCCGTCTTCCTCCATCTTCTGGATACGCCGCCAACAGGGCGTCGTGGAAAGACCGACCTTTTTCGCCAGATCGGCAACGGCCAGCGTGGAATCCTCTTGCAGAATGCGCAAAATCTTACGGTCAAGGCGATCCAATGCGTCTATCCTCCTGAATTAATTTCCTTTCAATACACTAATTTTCGCAAAAAAACAGAAAATTGTTTCACTAAAGCCGCATTTCCACATATTGCCGCAGAACTGGCAGCAGTTCCGACGTGAACCACGGGTTCTTCTTCAGCCAGCCGGTATTGCGCCAGCTTGGATGCGGCAAGGGAAGAATTCCGGGACCGGAATTCGCGTGGAGATAGCTGCGCCAGTCCTGCACCGTTTCCGTCATGGTCTTGCGCCGCCTTTCCCCCAGGTGAAACGCCTGCGCATATTGGCCGACAGCGAGGATCAGCTCCACCTGCGGCATCGCCGCCATTACCCGCTCACGCCATTGCGGCGCACATTCGCGCCGGGGCGGCAGGTCGCTGCCCTTCTCGTCATAACCGGGAAAACAAAAGCCCATGGGCACGATGGCGAAACGATCCGGATCGTAGAACGTCTGCCGATCGACGTTCAGCCACAGGCGCAGCCTGTCGCCCGAGGCGTCGTTGAACGGCAGCCCTGTTTCATGTACGCGAAGCCCCGGCGCCTGCCCTGCAATCAGGATGCGCGCCTTGGTCGACATGACGACCACCGGCCTGGGTTCGTGCGGCAGGCGATCGGCCATTCCCTTGAGCGGCTTGTCGCGACAGAGCCGACAGCGCGCGATTTCGCCGCGTAATCCGTCCAGCCCGTCATCACGCACCGGCGCCAGCTCAACCATGATCCCACCCCAGAAGATGACGGACAATTGTGAGAAAACCCCAAGGCGGCGTTTCCAGATCCGCGCCGCGATGCTCCCGTCGCCATTGCGACGGTTTTTCGAATTCTCCCGCCCAGATTCCGCGTTCCCGCCTGCGCGCCGCCGCCTGCTCGCTGGAGAACTGGAAATAACCGGATGCGACGGCAAAACCCGCCGACACCATTTCCGACGAGACATCCCTGCCGCCGGCGGAACAATAAACCAGCCGCCGCCCGTAACTGTCCCTGGAACTGCCGGAACAGGAAAAGTCGGCCACCCCGGCCAGCCTTTGCAGGACACGACGCGCCTCCTCGCCGCACGGCCAGCTTTCGCTGCCACGCAGGCATGTCTGCGCAAGCTCGGGCGCATCGATGCCAAGCAGCCGGAAACGTTCCTCACCCATCGAGAGCGTATCGCCGTCGATCACGAAGAAGCGGCCGTTATAGGTCTCGCTGTTGATCTGGTCGAGCTTGGCGGCAATCAGAATGCCGAGAAAAACCGTGGCGACAAAAAGTCCGCCATCGCGAAATGCAGAAAAACGCCTGCTCTTGCCTCCATTTCGTCTCATGTAACAACAAACCCTTGTCAGAAATGGCAAACAAATCCTTTCCCAGCAGCATCTTCTTAAGATTTTGCGCGTAGTCTGCAAGGGTTCATGTCACCCTGCGTTGTAACAATGAGTAAAAGCGTCAGCACGTCCACCGACAAGATCATCGTCGACCGGTCGAAAAAACACCGCAACAAGGCGGTTTTCGACACGGTGAAGACGACGCGTGAACGCCTGCAACAAGGGGCCGGCGCAAGCGACGCCTATGAACGCGAAATGCTGACCATGCACATCGCCGAAACCCTGCAGGGCGCGATGATCATGCCGCTTTTCATCGTGCTCGCCTCCATCATCGGCCTTTACATCACCCGCGACATCAGTCTGATCATCTGGTCGTTGATGGCGCTGAGCTTCCACGCTTTCTCTCTACTCTTGGCCAAGCGTGCGGCAAAACAGGAAATCACGGCCGACAATCTTAAGCGCTGGAAAAGCCTCTTCCTCGGCATGCAGATCCTCATCGGCTGCGCCTGGGCGATGTTTGCGCTGACCGAACCGGTTCGCAACGACCCGACGCTCGTCCTTTTCTTCAAGGGCTCGACGCTGCTGATCGCGCTTTCGCTCACCGCCATGGCCAATTTCATGCTGCGGCGGGCGACCTTCATGACCTTTTTGCCGGTGCTTGCGGCTCTCTGCATGACTTCGGCAATCTCGCGCAATCCTTTCGATGTCGGTCTCGCGCTGATGTTCGGCATGGCCATCCTCTTCTGTCATCGCATCACCAGCCGGCTTTACCAGACCAGCATCAAGCTCCTGTCGTCTCAGACGGAGAAAGACGACCTGATCGCCGAACTCGAAGTCGCCAATTCGATGTCCGACGAGGCGCGACGACGTGCGGAAGAAGCCAATCTGGCGAAATCGCGCTTTCTCGCCTCCATGTCGCATGAGCTCAGAACCCCGCTCAACGCCATTCTCGGCTTCTCCGAGGTCATGTCTTCAGAGGTGCTCGGTCCGCTCAACAATCCGCTCTACAAGGAATATTCCGGCGATATCCACCGCTCCGGCCAGCATCTGCTCGACCTCATCAACGAAATCCTCGACCTGTCGCGCATAGAGGCCGGCCGTTACGATCTCAACGAAGAGTCCATCTCCATGCTGGAAATCGCCGAGGACTGCATCGGCATGATCCAGCTGCGCGCCCGCGCCAAGAATATCCGGATTTCCCAGCAGTTCGAAAGCAGCCTGCCGCAGGTCTGGGCCGACGAGAAATCCATCCGTCAGGTCATTCTCAACCTGCTCTCCAATGCGGTGAAATTCACCCCGCAGGGCGGCGAGATTCTGGTGAAGGCCGGCTGGACGGCGGGCGGCGGGCAATATGTTTCGATCAGGGATAACGGCCCCGGCATTCCCGAAGATGAAATTCCGGTGGTGCTGTCCGCCTTCGGTCAAGGATCGATTGCGATCAAGAGCGCGGAACAGGGAACCGGCCTTGGCCTGCCCATCGTCCAGGCCATCCTCGCCAAGCATGATGGCCAGTTCATCCTGAAATCGAAGTTGCGCGAAGGCACCGAAGGGATCGCCATCCTGCCGGCAAAACGTGTGTTGCAGAGCCTGCCGGCCGTGGAAGAAACCCACGCCATCCAGCCGCGCCGCCGGTCCTTCGCATAAGGCTGAAGAGACCTTAGAAGAACAGCGTCGTCACCAGCGAATACAGCACGAAAAATCCGTTCGCCATCAACAGGCAGAAGACGGCAAAGGAGCCAAGGTCCTTGGCATGCCGTCCAACGGAGGAGATTTCCGGCGAAATGCGGTCCACCAGCTCCTCGATCGCCGTATTCAACGCCTCCACCGAAAACAGCAGCAGCATCAGCACCGTGAAAACAAGAAGATGCGCAAAGGGTGAGCCGACCGCAAGAAGCAGGGCAAGCCCGACGCCGAAGGCGAGAACCTCATGGCGAAACGCTGCCTCCTGCCACAGACGGCCAAGCCCCTGCACGGAATAACGCGCGGCGGCAAAAAGATGCCGCCAGCCTTTTTCCTTGCGAAAGACGGGTTCCGGTTTCGGGCTTTGCGGCGTCGCGTCCATCTTCGGCCTCAGTGGTCGGTGCGGGAGCTGATACGGGTGTCCACACCCGCCGCTTCGAACGTCGCCATGCCGGAATGGCAGGCGGCGGCGGCCTTGACGATACCGGCGGCAAGCGCTGCCCCCGTGCCTTCACCGAGACGCATACCAAGCGCCAGGAGCGGCGTCTTGCCGAGCTTTTCGACGGCGGCCAGATGGCCGGGCTCGCCCGAGACATGGCCGATCAGGCAATGGTCGAGCGCCGAAGAATTGGCCGCCTTCAGGAGAGCGGCAGCGGCCGTCGCCACATAACCGTCGATCAGCACGGGAATGCGCTGCACGCGGGCGGCAAGGATCGCGCCGGCAATCGCCGCAATCTCACGCCCGCCGAGGCGGCGCATGATTTCGAGCGGATCGGACAGATGGTCCTTGTGGAACTCCACCGCTGCCTTCACCGCCGCGATCTTGCGGGCCATGACTTCGCCTTCCGAGCCGGTGCCGGGGCCGGTCCATTCTTCCGCCGTGCCGCCGTAGAGCGCCAGATTGATGGCGGCGGCAATCGTCGTGTTGCCGATACCCATTTCGCCGACGCAGAGAAGATCGGTGCCGCCGGCAATCGCCTCCATGCCAAAGGCCATGGTGGCGGCACAGTCGCGCTCCGAAAGCGCCGGCTCGCAGGTAATGTCGCCGGTCGGATAATCCAGCGCCAGATCGAAAATCTTCAGGCCAAGATCGTTTGCAACGCAGATCTGGTTGATTGCCGCACCGCCTGCCGCAAAATTCTCCACCATCTGCTGGGTGACGGATGTCGGATAGGGCGTAACGCCGTGCCGGGTCACGCCATGATTGCCGGCGAAAATCGCCACCAGCGGACGGGTGACGGCTGGCGAACGGCCGGACCATGCCGCGAGCCACATGGCGATTTCTTCCAGACGTCCGAGCGAACCGGCAGGCTTGGTCAGCTGCGCATTGCGCTCCTTGGCCGCCACAAGCGCATGGGTATCCGGGCCGGGAAGCTCGCGCAGCAGCGCGCGAAAATCGTCGAAGGGCAATCCGCTCATGCTCATGATATCTGTCTCTCTCATCGCCGGGTTGGCTTTCGCATCGGCTCATGCGTCCGGAACTTGTGTTTTCCGGCAAATCGGTCTTTGTTGCGCCTCTCATAATCGCGGATGCGCCGCGGAACAACCGGAAATGCAGCGCGACTGCAACGGAGAGAGCATGAAGGCCGGGGATTTTATAACAGATGTCATGCATTCCGTTGCCTTTCTCAGCCGCCTGCCGGTTCCCTCGCGGTTTTTCGACAATGCCGACGGCGTGTCGATGCGCCGCACCGCCCGCGCCTTTCCCGCCGCCGGCCTGCTGATCGCCCTGCCCGCCGCTTTCCTGGTGGTGGTTTTCGCCGGTTTCGACGCGTCACCGCAGCTCACGGGCTGGCTTGCCATCGGCCTGACAGCGCTCATCACAGGCGCATTGCATGAGGACGGGCTGGCCGACACGGCTGACGGTTTCGGCAGCGGCAAGGACAAGGCCCGCACACTTGAGATCATGAAAGACAGCCGCATTGGCAGCTATGGCACCATCGCCATGGTCCTGTCCTTCGCGCTGCGCGCCACGGCACTCGCATCGCTGGTCGAGACCCTGCCGGGAAAAACCGCCGCCGCCTGCCTGATTGCCGCACTCGTCCTCAGCCGCGCCCCGATGGTGTGGCACTGGCAGTCCCTGCCCGCTGCCAAAACCTCCGGCATCGCCGTCGGTGCCGGCCAGCCGGGAACAAACGAGCGCAACATTGCGCTTGTGATCGGGCTGCTGCTTTTCACACTCTTCACGCTGCACGCCCTGCCTCTTCTGTCGATTGCCCTTGTGCTGGCGGCAGCCTTTCTGGCGGCGGCGTTTTTCGGCAGGCTCTGCGACAGCAAGATCGGCGGCCATACCGGCGACACCATCGGCGCCTGCCAGCAGATCACGGAGATCGTGATTCTCGTCGCCCTTGCCCTTGCAGCGTGACGGCCTGATATAAATCATCATGGAAACACCCTGCATTCATATCTGCCGCCTCGATGAAACCGTGAGCCTCTGCATCGGCTGCGGCCGTACGCTGGATGAAATCGGCGGCTGGGCGGGATATAGCGATGAGAAGAGGCGCGAAATCATGGCGTTGCTGCCGCAAAGACTGGCAAACCTGCCCAAGACCGCCAAGGAGACACATACCGCATGAACAGGCTGACCATCGTTCTCATTCTGCTGGCCGTCGGCCTTGGCCTGCTTCTCATCAATCACGACGGCGGCCGGACACTCGGCATCGACAATGATCAATTCGCCCACGTGCTTTATCTTCTGCCGATTGCCGGCCTGTTATCCGCCGGCATTCTGGCGGGAAGACGCGGCAGCCTCAGTACCGTCATCCGCCAGCTCGCTGTCTGGCTCGTCATCATTCTCGGCCTCGTCTCGCTCTATCTCTATCGCTACGATCTGCAATCCTTCGGCGACCGGCTGCTCGGCGGCCTGATGCCCGGTCGTGCCGTGGTGGTGACGACATCAGGCGGTGAACAGGAGATCGTGCTGCATAAATCGATGAGCGGCCATTTCGAGGCGAATGTCACCGTCGAGGGCAAGACGATCCATATGCTGGTCGATACCGGCGCAAGCTCGGTGGTCCTCGCCAATGCGGATGCGGCAGCAATCGGCATCGACACCACAAACCTCCGCTATACCGTACCTGTCATGACCGCGAATGGCCGCACGGCGGCTGCCCCCGTTACGCTCTCCGAAATCGGCATAGGCCCCATAGCCAGACGCAACATCCCCGCCCTCGTCGCGCAGGATGGCCAATTGGGCCAGAGCCTGCTCGGCATGAGCTTCCTGTCGACGCTCGGCTCACTGCAGATGCAGACCGATGAATTGCGTTTGCGGGATCGGTAAGCTTCTCTCGGAGAAGGCTCTTATCTTGCGATCAAACGCTTTCATCACAATATATGTGAAGTAACGAGGAAAAGGTTGGCCGACACTGACCCGCTGAAACCGGCGGCTTACTCGCAAATTTTGTCACTTCGGCAAATTATTGACATGCCACACTGATCATGAGACAAGATTACATATTCAACGCGGGAGTTCTCAACATGATCGGTCCAGATCCTATCCTACTTTGATCTAAGCGTGCTTCCACTGTAAGAAGCGAAGCGTCGAACTATGGTTTCGGCGCTTTTTGTTTTTTTGAGATGCCCGGCGAACGGATTTTTCGCTTTAGTTTGTATCCCCTGTATTTTCCTTCCATCGTCTGCAAAAGATTCTCGCCGGTTTTCTTTGCCTCTTCCGCGTGTTCGTAGAGGCTGCGAATGGCACTTTCTCGACCTTCGAGTGAAATATTGGTGAAACTCTTCCGGTATATTCCATCTATCTTGGCGCGAATTTTATCCAGAACACCATAGAAATAGACGACATCGCCAATATACTCTCTTCCAGTGGCCGATATTGAATCGATATTCTTCAGATAGAAATGGGTGTGTCGTGCATCTGTAATGTGCGGAACGAAATCTTTGTTTTCCATGATACGCTCCCTGAAAGTCACATAGGAAATAGGCGCGGCAAGGAAGATCGCCATATCGGCTGTATTAAAGTCGAGCTCAGCATAGAGAGACCTAATAAATTTCTCTTTTTCTCGGAACTTTTTCCAGAATCCTACCCCCACCGCTACAAACTGTCCAAGTATCCACAGTGTAAAAGCAGTGGACGCCGCGACCACCGCGGCGAGCAATTGCGGACTTTCAGATATTTGCTGCGTTGCTGACATGCAACAATCCTTTTAAATATAAATTATATTTACTTTTAATAAACGAAATATAAAAATCACAAACATCAAAATTAACAATATAAATATAACAATTCAAATGGCGGGCAACGATTTTTTAAACCAATATCGGGCCTGTTTCGACGGAAATATTGGCCAGGAACTCGACCTGAACCACGCTGAAATAAAATGCTCGCAGGAACCATTTTCCGAGAGATTTCTTTCTGTGCGATTCTTGTTCGACGAACCATCGCCCCTTGATTCTTCCCCATTGGATAAATTATGTTGGTTCCGTTCTCAGGGCGGGGTGCAATTCCCCACCGGCGGTATCGGGATTTTTCCCGGAGCCCGCGAGCGCTTCCGGTCTCCAAAGCCGGAAGGTCAGCAGATCCGGTGAGAGGCCGGAGCCGACGGTATAGTCCGGATGGAAGAGGACAAGGCATAGGACGCACGCGCGTGAGCGGGCTTCGCATTGCATTGTTCGCCCAAGGGATATTTGGCGCTTCTCGAAGCGCGAAAATGCCGCAAAACGGCATAACCCTTGAAAGGCTTGAAAGAAAATGACCATTGCTAGAATTGAAGACGCCATCGAAGCCATTTCCCGTGGCGAGATGGTGATTGTCGTTGACGACGAAGACCGCGAAAATGAAGGCGATATCATCGCCGCCTCCGACAGCATCACCCCACAACAGATCGCCTTCATGATGAACCATGCGCGCGGGTTGATCTGCGTCGCCATGCCGGGCGAGCGTCTCGATGCGCTCGACATTCCGCTGATGGTGTCGCGCAATACCGAATCCCTCAAGACGGCCTTCACCGTCTCGGTGGACTATATTCCAGGCACCACGACCGGCATTTCCGCCGCCGACCGGGCAAAGACTGTTCGCGCGCTGGTCTCCGAGGAATCGCGCCCGGAAGATTTCGCCCGTCCCGGCCACATCTTCCCGCTGCGTGCCAACCCTCAGGGCGTCCTTGGCCGCACCGGTCATACCGAAGCCGCCGTGGACCTCTGCCGCCTCGCCGGAAAATACCCCTCCGGCACCATCTGCGAAGTCGCCAATGACGACGGAACGATGGCCCGCCTCCCCCAGCTCAAGGTTTTCGCCGAACGCCACGGCCTGCTCGTCGTGACCATCAAGGACCTTGTCTCTTACCTCAAGGGCGAGGTTGTCGAGGAAGTGGCGCAGAAGCAGGTTGCGTGAGCTGCTGCTCGTGTTGTGGGTACGAAAACGCCCGGCGCAAGCCGGGCGTGAAATGGGTAACTGAAGTGCTGAAACCTCCCAGCTCCGTCATCCTCGGGCTTGACCCGAGGATGACGTGGAGTGTGGTGAACCGTCGGTTGGCACGGACGTCAATGTTTATCAGACCAGGAAGCTCAATACTTCCGCGTCGAAAACCCTACCAGCAGCAGAAACCGCCATCCACCAGCAGATCCACGCCCGTCACGAAACTAGCCGCATCTGACAGCAGGAAGATCGCCGGACCGACCATCTCATCCACGCCCGCCATGCGCTGCATTGGCGTTTGCTCTTCGAACAGCTTGGTCTGGTGCACCATTTCCGGCCGCGTGTTCATCGGCGTCGCCGTGTAGCCCGGCGAGATGGTGTTGACGCGGATGCCGCGCCCCACCCACTCCATCGCCATTGATTTCGACATGTGGATGACGCCTGCCTTCGAGGCATTGTAATGGCACTGCATCAGCCCGCGATTGACGATGACGCCCGACATGGAGGCAATGTTGACGATTGCGCCGCGGCCGTTTTTCAGCATGGCATTGGCTTCCGCCTGGCAGGAGAGGAAAACGCCCTTCAGGTTGATATCCATCATCGTCTGGAACTGGCTTTCTTCCATCTCCTCGGCCGGATTGGCATTGGCGATGCCGGCCGCATTGACGGCGAGCGAAAGTGCGCCGAGTTCTGCCTCCGTGCGGGCAACCGCTTCAGTCAGCGCCTGCTTGCTGGTGACATCGGCAGCAATCTGGATCGACTTGCGCCCGGCCTTGGCGATGAAATCAGCCGTCTGCGCCAGACCGTCATCGGTACGGCGATCGAGCAGCGCGACATTGGCGCCCGACTGGGCAAGCCCCATGGCAATACGCTGGCCGATGCCCGAGCCGGCGCCGGTGACAAGCGCCACCTGACCGGAAAGATCGAACAATTTCGGCGCGTTGAGGGTGATGGTGGACATTTTTATTTCCTTCTTCAGATCGTCGCCAGTTCCATGACCGAGACATCGTTTGCTTCGTCGCGGTTGAGGATGCCGGCCTGTTTTCCCTGCGCGAGCACGAGAATGCGGTTCGAAACGCCCAGCACCTCTTCCAGATCGGAGCTGACGACGATGACGGCCACGCCGTCTTTCGCCAGACCGACAATGATATCGTAGATTCCCGCGCGCGCGCCGACATCGATCCCGCGCGTCGGCTCGTCCAGCACCACCACGCGCGGATTTCGGGCAAGCCATTTGGCGATGACCACCTTCTGCTGGTTGCCGCCGGAAAGATCGGAGGCAGGCTGTTCGCTACGGCCCTTGACCCCAAATCTGGCGATGGCCTCTTTTGTAAAGGCGCGCTTGATGCGCGGCGTGATCCAGCCGGTGCCGACACGGTCGAGATTGGCATAGATCAGGTTTTCACCGATCTCGTGCTCCACCACCAGCCCCTGCAACTTGCGGTCTTCGGGCACCATGACGATGCCCTTGGCGATAGCGTCTGCCGGGCTTTTCAGCGTCAGCACCTTTCCGTCAAGCAGGACCTCACCTGCAAAAGTCGGATCGGCACCGGAAATGGCCCGCACCAACTCGGTGCGTCCCGCGCCGATCAAACCGGCAATACCAAGGATTTCACCGGCGCGGACGCTGAAGCTGATGTCGCGGAAAGCATTGTCCGCGCCAGTCAACCGTTTCACTTCCAGCACCGTCTTGTCCTGCGGCTCCGGCAGCGCCGGGAACAGGCGTTCCAGCGAGCGGCCGACCATGCTTTCAACAATGGTGCGCACCGGCGTCGCGCTGTCGGCAAATTCATGCACCCGCTCGCCGTCGCGCAACACGACGATACGGTCGGTAATCTGTTTGATCTCTTCCATGCGGTGGGAAATATAGATGATGCCCACGCCCTCGGCGCGCAGCTTGCGCACCTGCTCGAACAGCGCCTGCGTTTCCGCACCGCCAAGTGCGGCCGTCGGCTCGTCGAGGATCAGGAGTTTAGCATCCAGCGCCAGCGCCTTGGCGATTTCGATCAGTTGCTGGTTCGCGGTCGAGAGACCCGCCACCTTGCGGGTTGCGGGAATGTGGAGGTTGAGGCGCGCCAGCTGCTGCTGGGCTCTGCGCACCATCTCGGCGCGGTCGACAACCCCGTTTTTCATCGGCCAGCGGCCAATGAAGACGTTTTCGGCGATGGAAAGCTCCGGCAGAAGCTTCAATTCCTGATGAATGAGGACGACACCCTTGTCGATCGCCTCGCGTGGCGACGACGGCGCAAAGGGCTCACCGAGCCACGTCATCTTGCCCTCGGACGGCTCGCGCGAACCGGCGATGATGCCGGACAGCGTGGACTTGCCCGCACCGTTTTCACCCAGCAACGCGACCACCTCGCCCGGATAGACGTCGAGATCGACGGCTTTCAGAACCTCGAGCGGACCGTAACGTTTGCTGATGCCACGGAGCGAAAGAACCGGCTCGCGCATGACGGGACCTCCCAGGACATAATCGCAGTGGCGATACACCACGGCTCCGTGTCCGAAATTGCGTAAAGACAAACCAATGAATGCCCCGCGCATCCAGTCGGACGCGCGGGGCATAGGGATCAAGGATGGTTGGCGATGAAGCCTTCGACATTTTCCTTGGTGGTCAGCGTCGCATCGGAGAGCTGCACCGCCGGAACCTTCTCGCCGCCGACGATCTTGACCGCCATGTCAACAGCCATGCGGCCCATCTTCTGGGTCTGCTGTGTCGCGGTCACGTCGAACACACCGTTCTTCAGCGCCTCAAGCGCGGCCGTGTCACCATCGAAGCCACCGACGACGATCTTCTGCGAAGGGTTGGCGACCTTGATCGCCTGTGCCGCGCCGAGCGCCAGACCGTCCGCCTGCGCAAAGACGATCGAGACATCAGGATTGGCCTGCAGCATGTTCTGCATGATCTGGAAGCCTTCGTCCTGGCTCCACATGTTGGACCACTGTTCGGCAACGATCTTCACGCCGGAATTGGCCTTTACCGATTCCATGCAGCCCTTGGTGCGGTCGACTTCCGGTGTCGTGCCCTTCTGGCCGTGAATGATGACCATCTTGCCCGAACCGCCAGCCTGCTTGATGATGTAATCGCAAACCGCCTTGGCGGAAGCGACGGAATCGGTGGCGAGGAAGGTATCGCCCGGCGCGCCATCGGCATTGCGGTCGATATTGATGACCGGAACGCCGGCGGCTTTGGCAAGCTTCACCGGAACGGTCGCGGCGGCGGCACCGGCCGGGATATAGATCAGCGCGTCGATATTCTGGGTCAGCAGATCCTGGATCTGGTTGACCTGCGTCGGGCCGTCGCCCTTGGCGTCGACGGTAACGACGGCAATGCCGCGCGTCTTGGCTTCGGCTTCGACGGCCTGCTTGATCTGGTTGAAGAAGTTCGCCTGCAGATTGGCGACGGCAAGGCCGATCTTCTTGACTTCTGCGGCATTGGCAGAGCCGAGCGACAGGGCGAGAAGTGCGGCGGATGTCAGCAGAATGCGTGAAAATTTCATGATTATTCCTCCATTTGTTGATTTTTGACCTTCGGGCAGATCAAACCTCCTCCCCTCCGGCCGTTTTTTCACGCCTCCCATGCCGGGAGGGTCGTTTATTGCGCGGACGGCTCAGCACCGTCCGCAGGCAAATTCAGCTTCTGCGGCGACGCAATGTTTCAGCACCCACGGCCAGCACGATGACCACACCGATGATGACCTGCTGGAGAAAGGGAGAGACGTTGAGCAGGTTGAGGCCGTTGCGCAGCACGCCGATGATCAGCACGCCGATCAGAGTTCCGCCGATGCCGCCCGCACCGCCCGAAAGCGAGGTTCCACCGATGACAACGGCCGCAATCGTATCCAGCTCGTAACCGAAGCCGCTGGAGGGCTGAACCGAGTCGAGACGTGCGGCAAGAACGATGCCGGCAAGACCGGCAAGAACCGCGCAGGCGACATAAACGCAGATCGTCACTAGCGGCACGTTGATGCCGGCAAGACGCGCCACTTCCGGATTACCGCCCACCGCATAGACGGTACGGCCCTCGGAGCGAAAACGCAGGAAAGCCCAGGAAACCAGCACCACGATCAGCATCAGTAGCACGGTCGCGGTCAGCACGCCGAAATGGCGCTCAATCGCCAGCATCATGAACCAGTCGGGAAACCCGACGATCTGCTGTCCGTCCGTGATCATGTTGGCGAGACCGCGCGCCACAGACATCATGGCCAGCGTGGCAATGAACGCCGGCACCCGAAAGGCCGTAACCAGAATACCGACAACAAGGCCGCAGGCGGCAGAGGCGATCAGCGCCAGCACGATGGCCATGCCCATCGGCATGCCCGCGACATTGGCCGTCCAGCCCATGATCATCATCGACAGCGCCAGCACCGAGCCGACGGACAGATCGATGCCGCCGAGCAGGATCACGAAGGTCATGCCAACGGCCATGATGCCGAGAACGGTGATCTGGTCGAGAATGTTGAGACCATTTCTGAGCGAGAGGAAATTCTCGCTGGCGAAGGTCAGAAACACGCAGAGCAGCAGCAGGCCCAAAAGAGGTCCGGTCGCGCCGCTCAGCCAGGCAAGCGGGCTCCTAGTATGCGTGACCCCCTCGTTGCGTTCAATCGCGGACATGGCTCCTCCCGGTGACTGCCTTGCACTTTTTAAACCGATTAGAATAATTATTCATGACCGGTGAAACATGCATAAGCCAGTTCCGCGAAGCTTGTCAATAGGGTGTTAATGGCAGAAGGGACCCTGCGGAGGATGGCAAGGCGGTCGACTTACGTTCCTGTCCTCATTCCTGTGCCTGTCACAGGAAACCAGCCGACGCGCGTCTACGCGGCGGAAGGAGTCCTTTCGACCCCAGGACTTTGGCTGGCGGAATCCCTGTTACAAATACGGGGATGAGGACGCCGCGAATATCCTTCCGTAAGAAAAATTCTGCGACACCGGAACAGAACGGCTCGACCGAAACAAGACAATCCACAATTCCGGCTTGACAGAAACGTCATCTCTGCAATTATATAAACATCTGTATAAATATTCACACGCATGTTTTGAAGAGGATTCCATGCAGCCCCAGGAGCTAGAGCGCATTGCGCGCCAGATTCGCCTTCGCGACGTACAGGCTGTTTTTGAAGCGGGTGCGGGCCATGTCGGCGGCGAAATGTCGGCTATCGACATCATGACAGCCCTTTATTTCCGCGTCCTGCGCATCTGGCCGGATGATCCGAAGAACCCTACCCGCGACCGTTTCGTGCTTTCCAAGGGCCATACGGCCTGTGCGCTTTATGTGACACTGGCCAAGCGCGGCTTCATTCCGGAAGAGGAAATTTCGACCTTCCTGCAGCCGAATTCGCGCCTCAACGGCCATCCGAACTGCAACAAGGTGCCGGGTGTGGAAACCAATACCGGCCCGCTCGGCCATGGATTGCCTGTTGCCGTCGGCATGGCCAAGGCGGCCAAGCTTTCCGGTGCGGACTATCACACCTATGTCATGACCGGCGACGGCGAGATGCAGGAAGGCTCCAACTGGGAAGCCATCATGTCCGCAGCGCAGTTCGGCCTGAACAATCTGACGCTGATCGTCGACCACAACCGCTTCCAGCAGGGTGCGGCGCTCTCGGAAACCAATGATGTCGCGCCGCTCCGCCCGAAGCTCGAGGCTTTCGGCTGGGAAGTGAGCGAAATCAACGGCAACGCCATGGCGGACGTCGTGCCGGCGCTGGAGCATCGCGGCGACCGCCCGCATTGCATCGTCGCCCACACCAACAAGGGTCACGGCATTTCCTTCATGCAGGACCGCGTCGACTGGCACCATAAGGTTCCGAGCAGGGAACAATATGAAATCGCCGTCAAAGAACTTTCGGAGACATTGTGATGAACGCGCCCGTAACCGCCGCCAAGCTTTATGACTGCCGCGACGCTTTCGCCGAGACACTGGAAGCGCTGGCTACCAACAATGACAAGGTCGTCGCCGTTTGCAACGATTCGGTCGGCTCTTCGAAGCTCGGCGGCTTCAAGTCGAAATTCCCCGAACGCCTCGTCAATGTCGGCATTGCCGAACAGAATATGGTCGGCGTTGGCGCCGGCCTCGCCAATGGCGGCCAGCTGCCCTTCGTCTGCGGCGCATCCTGCTTCCTCACCGGCCGCGCGCTGGAGCAAATCAAGGCGGACCTTGCCTATTCGAACGCTAATGTGAAGCTGGTCGGCATCTCCTCCGGCATGGCCTATGGCGAACTCGGCCCGACGCATCATTCCATCGAGGACTTCGCCTGGACCCGCGTTCTGCCGAACCTGCCGGTAATCGCCCCCTGCGACCGTATCGAAACGGCAGCCGCCGTCAAATGGGCGGCGGACTATGCCGGCCCCTGCTTCCTGCGCCTGTCGCGTGTCGGCGTGCCGGACCTGCTGCCGGAAGGTCACGTCTTCGAACTCGGCCGCGCCAACCTGTTGCGCGAGGGTTCCGACCTGACGCTGATTGCCAACGGCACGCTGACGCACCGTATCGTCAAGGCCGCCGACATTCTGGCCAGCCGCGGTGTCAAGGTGCGCGTACTGAACATGGCAACGGTGCGTCCCATTGATGAGGCGGCCATCGTAGCAGCAGCAAAGGAAACCGGCGCGATCCTGACGGCCGAGGAACATTCGATCTTCGGCGGCCTCGGTTCAGCCGTCGCCGAAGTCGTGGTCGATCATGCACCTGTGCCGATGAAGCGTCTCGGCGTTCCCGGCGTCTTCGCCCATACCGGTTCAGCCGAATGGCTGCTCGATGAATTCGGCATGGCACCGTCCGCCATTGCCGATGCCGCTGAAGCGCTGATCAAGAGAAAATAAGGTCTCCTCCCAGAGTCGTCGCGTGTCTTCGGATGCGCGGCGACGCCCTTTCTGCAATATCGTCGTTGAATCGCCGCAAGGCAGAAACGAAAAACTGCCGACGAAAGACCCATCATGCGCGCTATTTTGTCCATCGATCAGGGCACCACCAATTCCAAGGCCATTCTTGTTTCAGAAACCGGCGAATTGCTGGCGCGCGGCTCATCGCCCGTCGGCATCACCTATCCGCAGCCCGGCTGGGTGGAACAGGAACCGCAGCGCATCTGGGCCTCGGTCTGTGAAGCGATCTCCGCCTGCCTTGCCGCCGCACACTCTGGCGTCGATGTCGTAGCCATCGCCATTTCCAACCAGCGCGAATCCGTGACCATCTGGGACGGCGAAACCGGCGAGCCGCTCGGACCAGTGCTCAGCTGGCAATGCCGCCGCACGGCGCAGGACTGCGCCGAACTGATCGAAAAGGGCCATTCCAAGCGTGTGATGGCGCTGACCGGCCTGCCGATTGACCCGATGTTTCCGGGCGCAAAAATGCGCTGGCTGCTGGAGCGCGCGCCGCAAGGCCGCCAGCTCCGCCTCGGCACCATCGATAGCTGGCTCATCCATCGCTTCACAGGCGGCAAGGTCCATGCCTGCGATGCCTCCAACGCCGCCCGCAGCCAGGTGCTCGATCTCAACCGCCAGGTCTGGAGCGAGGAGCTTTGCGAGCTCTTTGGCATCGACATCAACACACTGCCAGACCTGCGCGACAGCAGCGGCGATTTTGGCGTCACATCAGGCGTTCCCGGCATCAAGGACGGTACGCCGATCCTCGCCGCCATCGGTGACAGCCACGCCGCCCTCTTCGGCCATGGCGCGTTTAACCCCGGCGACGGCAAGGTGACCTTCGGCACCGGCTCCTCCGTCATGACGACGCTTCCGCATTTCATCGCGCCCGAACGCGGCATCACCACGACCGTCGCATGGCGGCTTGGCGGCAAACCAACCTTCGCCTTCGAAGGCAATATTCTCGTCTCGGCCGCCTCCTTGCCCTGGATGACGGATATCCTCGGCCTGCCCGATGTCGCGGCCCTTGTCGAGCTTGCCGCCACTGCCGAGCCAAACGGCCCCGGTTTCGTGCCGGCCTTCGTGGGTCTCGGTGCGCCCTATTGGGATACGAATGCACGTGGGCTTTTCTCTCAGATCAATTTCAGCACCACCCGCGCCCAGATGGCCCGCGCCGTCACCGATTCCATCGCCTTTCAGGTCCACGACGTATTCGCCGCCATGCGCGCGCAATCGCCTTCGGGCTTTGGACGGCTGTTCGTGGATGGCGGGCCGAGCCAGAACCGTTTCCTGATGCAGTGCGTCGCCAATATGCTGGAACACCCGGTCATCCAGCGCGATGCGCCGGAAGCCTCCGCGCTGGGTGCGGCCTATCTCGCCGGCCTCGCCCTCGGTTTCTGGAGCGATCTTACGGCCATCGCCGCCCTTGCCAGCCAAGGCAACACGCTCGCGCCGGCAAACGGCGAAAGCCGGCAGCGGCTTGGTATCTGGCGCGATGCGATTGCCCGCTCGACCTTGCCTGTAACCTCGGGTAATGGTGAATAAAAATTCACCCTGGAGGGCTTATGGGCAGGCTAAACGAACTTCGAATGATTTCCCGCGTGGCGCAGATGTATTTCAGCGAGCATAAACGTCAGGCGGAAATCGCCCAGCATCTCAACCTTTCCCAAGCCACCGTCTCGCGCATGCTGAAGCGTGCGGAGGCGGAAGGCATCGTCCGCACCAGCATCATTCCCCCACCCGGCACCTATAGCGATCTGGAGGCGCAGCTGCGCGAACGTTTCGACCTGCCGGAGGCCATCGTTGTCGATTGCAGCGAGGATCGTGACGGCGCCATCATGGCCCGCATCGGTGAAGCGGCCGCGCACTTTCTCGAAGTGACGCTGTCGCAGAACGAGATCATCGGCGTTTCCAGCTGGAGCCAGACGATCTTCAAGATGGTGGAAAACATCCACCCGCTTAAAGGCGCCAAGGCGCGTTATATCGTCCAGACGCTGGGCGGCATGGGCGATCCCTCGGTCCAGACTCATGCGACCCAGATCACCACCCGGCTGGCGCGGCTGACGGAGGCCGAACCAAAGCTGCTGCCAGTACCCGGCGTCGCCACTTCGCGGGAAGCCAAGCTTCTGATGCTCGCAGACCCCTTCGTGCGCGAAACCATCGATCTCTTCGGGTCCATCACTCTCGCCATCGTCGGCGTCGGCGCGGTGGAGCCATCGGAACTTCTCGCCCGCTCCGGCAACATCTTTTCCGCCAAGGAACTGGCCGATCTCGCCCAGGCAGGCGCCGTGGGCGACATATCTCTACGATTCTTCGACAGGCAAGGCAAACCGGTAAAGACGCCGCTCGATGACCGGGTCATCGGCCTGCCGCTGGAAAACCTCTCGAACGTCGACCGTGTCATTGCGCTCGCCGGCGGCTCGAAGAAGACAGAGGCCATTGCCGGGGCGCTCAGAACCGGTGTGATCGATGTGCTCGTCACCGACAAATTCACTGCCGAACGACTGGTCGGTCAGGAAACATAGCCAAGTTCCCATAAAGGAGGAGACATGAGGCGCTTTGAAGGTCAATCCGTATTCGTGACCGGAGGCAACAAGGGCATCGGTTACGGCATAGCCCGCCGTTTTGCCGATGAAGGCGCAAAAGTCGCCATCGCCTCAGTCGACAAGGACACGCATGACGCCGCCAGAAAACTGGCGGACGAAACCGGCACCGTTACCCATGGCGTCATCCTCGATGTGCGCGACGCGGCAGCGGTGCGCGAGGCCTATGGCGCCGCCGAAGAGGCGATCGGCCCGCTTTCCATTTCCGTCCAGAATGCCGGCGTCATCACCATTTCGAAAATCGAAGAGCTGACGCAGGAACAGTGGGACTTCAATCTTGACGTCAACACCAAGGGCGCGTTCCTCTGCTGCCAGGAAGCGATCCGCCGCTTCCGCGCAAGCGGCACCAAAGGCCGCCTCGTCAACACCGCCTCGGGCCAGGCGCGTCAGGGATTCATCTATACACCGCACTATGCCGCCTCAAAATTCGGCGTTGTGGGCCTGACGCAAAGTCTTGCCAAGGAGCTCGCGCCTGAGGGCATTACCGTCAACGCCATCTGCCCCGGCATCATCCACACCGAAATGTGGGACTATAACGACCGCGTCTGGGGCCAGATGCTGGGTGAGTACAAGCCCGGCGAACTGATGGCCGAATGGGTGCGCAACATCCCCATGCGCCGCGCTGGAACGCCCGCCGAAGTGGCCGCACTGGTGGCGTTTCTGGCTTCCGACGATGCGGCTTATATCACCGGCCAGACGATCAATGTCGATGGTGGGTTGATTATGTCGTAAAGGGGCTTGCTAAAGCCTCTCCTCCGTCATCCTCGGGCTTGTCCCGAGGATCTAATCACGTCCAATAAAATCAATCGGTTGCAGATCCTCGGGACAAGCCCGAGGATGACGTAGCGTGTGAGGGGAAGCTTTCCGCTATCTCTAACGATTGAGCCGTCAGTTGCGCAGCCTATACCCCGTCTTGAACATCCAGCTAACAACACCGAGGCACAGCGCCAGAAACAGCGTGATCATCGCAAGGCTGATGGCGGGATTGACGTCGGCGATCTCATAAAAACTCCAGCGGAAACCGCTGATGAGATAAAGCACCGGATTGAAATGGCTGACCGTCTGCCAGAAGGGCGGCAGCATGTCGATGGAATAGAAGCTGCCGCCAAGGAAAGTCAAAGGCGGCACCACCAGCATGGGAATAAGGTTCAGCTGCTCGAAATTCGTCGCCCAGATGCCGATGATGAAGCCGAACAGGCTGAAACTGACAGCCGTCAGCACGAAAAACAGCACCATCATGAACGGATGAGCAATCGTGATATCCACGAAGAAGGTGGCTGTTATCAGAATGATCGTCCCGATCATCAGGCCCTTGGTCGCCGCCGCCCCGACATAGCCGGCGACAATTTCCGTCATCGATACGGGCGCGGACAATATCTCATAGACCGTGCCGGTGAATTTCGGGAAATAAATGCCGAAGGACCCGTTGCCGATACATTGCGTCAGCAACGTCAGCATGATGAGACCGGGCGTTATGAAGGCGCCATAGGAAACTCCGCCAACTTCCTGAATCCGCGAACCGATCGCGGTTCCGAAGACGATGAAATAAAGGGAGGTGGAAATGACGGGCGAGACCACGCTTTGCAGCAGGGTGCGACGCGTGCGCGCCATTTCGAACAGATAGATGGCCTTGATGGCTTCGAAATTCATTTCTGGCCTCCCACCAGCGAAACGAAAATATCCTCAAGCGAACTCTGCCGCGTGGAAATATCCCTGAAATGGATGTTGGCGGCGAAAAGGGCATTCAGAACATCCGCGATGCGGACCTGCTCGCCATTATCCTCGATTTCATAGGTGATGGTGGAGCGGTCATCGGAAAGCGTCAGACCGAAGGGCGCAAGACTGTCAGGCAATTGCTCCACGGGCTGGGCAAGCTCCAGGAAAAGCTGCTTGCGGCCGAGCTTTTTCATCAGCGCCGTCTTTTCTTCCACCAGCAGCAATTCGCCGCCATTGATGACGCCCACCCGGTCGGCGATTTCTTCCGCCTCTTCGATGTAATGTGTGGTGAGGATGATGGTGACGCCTTTGGCGCGCAGCTCGGAAACCACATTCCACATGTCGCGGCGCAGCGCCACATCCACACCGGCCGTCGGCTCGTCAAGGAACAGAACCTTCGGCTCATGCGCCAGCGCCTTGGCGATCAGCACGCGCCGTTTCATACCGCCGGAAAGCTCCCGCAGCATATTGTCCTTCTTGTTCCAGAGCGACAAGGATTTCAGGATACGCTCGATCAGCTCCGGGTTCT
Source organism: Agrobacterium salinitolerans (assembly GCF_027498475.1). Lineage (NCBI taxonomy): Bacteria > Pseudomonadati > Pseudomonadota > Alphaproteobacteria > Hyphomicrobiales > Rhizobiaceae > Agrobacterium > Agrobacterium salinitolerans. Next base: position 784,581 of record NZ_JAPZLN010000001.1, read on the forward strand.
TCTTCTGCCCGTGCAGGCCGCGCGAGAAGCTGACGGTGTTCCACACCGTCTCGAACTGGTCTGTGGTCAGCTCCTGCGGCACGAGGCCGATCAGGGCGCGAGTCTGGCGAAAATCCTTCACCACATCGTGCCCGCCGACAAGCACCGAACCTTCACCCGGATTGACGAGACCGCAGACAATCGAGATCAATGTCGTCTTGCCAGCACCGTTCGGACCGAGAAGAGCGAGGATTTCCCCCTGTTTGATATCGAGGCTGACACCTTTGAGCGCCTGAAAGCCGTTTGCGTAGGATTTTGTCAGATTCCGTATCGAAACAATGGCATTCATGGCGAATTCTTTCGAAAAACCGAGTAAGATGATCGCCATATAGACCGCAGAGGTTGCAAATGCCACCCCAGCGGACCGAACACTGCGTTCGGCAGAGACGGAAAATCAGCTGTAGATGCTATAGAAAAACTGCGCTGCGACGAAGACCAGAAATACCCCGAAGGCCCGCTCCAGCTGCTTTTTGCTGAGCGCATGGGCGAGCCTAGCGCCATAGGGCGCAACGACAAGCGTGATGGGGATCAGCAGCACCACGGCGATCCAGTTGATGAAACCGGTGGAAAACGGCGGCAGGCCCGCATCACCCCAGCCAGCCCAGATGTAACCCAGAAGCCCCGGCAGCGAAATCAGCACGCCGACACCGGAAGAGGTGGCGACCGCCTGATGGATCGTGCGTCCGTAAAGCGTCATGAAGGTATTGTTCATCACCCCGCCGCCCACGCCCATCAGGCCGGAAAAGAGCCCGATGCCGGTTCCAACAAGAAAACGGCCCGGATTTTTCGGCAGGTCGGAGCCGAGATGCCAGCTCGCCCGGTTGAAGATCATCCGGAAGGCGAGCACCAGCGCGATGAAGGCGAAGATCAGCCGCAGCGCGACGCTCGAGGCATGGGCAGCAACCACGGATGCGAGGATGGCGCCGAGCGGCACGGCGACAATCCAGCCCTTCAGCAGATCGACATCGACCGCGCCCTTTTGACGATGCGCCAGGAACGAACGAATGGAAGTGGGCACGATGATGGCAAGCGACGTGCCAAGCGACAGATGCATGCGCACCGCCTCCGGCACATCCAGCAGCCCAAAGACCTGGTAGAAGACGGGCACCAGCACCGCGCCGCCACCAATGCCGAATAGCCCCGCCAGAAGACCGGCGACCACACCCGCTGCCGCAAGCGCCGCAGCAAAGACCATCAGCTCTGAAACAGGGGGCATAAAGGCAGGCTCCCGAAGGCCATTGTCACAAACATGTGACCCTCATAGCGTATCTGAAAGGTGCGGCAAGCCATGTTGGCCGCAGGTCAGTACGGTGCGATGTCTTTTGCCGCTATCCGCGCCGGATGGACCACTCTATGGGATCGTTTTCCCATTGCATGCCTTTGCAAAGACGCCGATATCCCCCCCCCGATAAGGCTGTCTTTTTCAACCGGCCTTCGGGCCGGTCTTTTTTTGGGGTGTGACGGGCGATTATCGAGTTAGCGGGCAGAGAAGCATCCTCAACCGTCGTCATTACGGCCTTATCCAAAAATCCGCCGCCTATGTCATCGGCGGCAGCCCGATAACAAGCCGCATTCCGTATTCGACGTCATCCTCGGCCTTGTGCCAAGGATCTGCCAACATATCGCCAATAACGACGTTGCAGTTACTCGGTACAGGCCCGAGCATGACGGCGGAGACGCTTTCAAACTCAGCCGTTAACGTCCACCAGCGCGGCCTAATCGCAATGCCTGTAACCTGACTTGCGCGTGCGCAAGTCGAAATGAAAATGGTTCCAGTGGTTGGGATCGCTGCCCGGTCCGAGAACGGTGGAGAAATATTTGCAGCTATCGGACCTCACCGCCTTCAGCAGCGCTTTTTCGCGGAAGGCGAAGAAGCTTTTCTTGCGAACATCGATTTCCTTGCCGTTCTTCAGCGTGATGGTGCCGATATCGATGGCATTACCGCGTGCATGTTCTGACCACGGGTTGCTGGAGCGCGAATTCATCTTGCGGCAGGAATAACCGCCCATCGGCGTGATGCGGCCGACACCGGAGAGGTAACGGAAGCGCGAGGACGGCACGAGCTCGAACTTCACCCATTTCGCAAAGGCAAGCGTGACCTGGCAATTGAGCTTTACTGCCGGCCGGACGGCGACACCACTGGCGAGGCCACTGAGTTCGATCGGATAGTCGATACCGCAGGTCGGACCGTCAGCAATACGCGCGACATCACGGAAAGCGACGCCGAGACGGCGAAGTTCGGAGCGGCAGGCAACTTCGGAAGGCGGCATGACGCCGGGCGGCATGGACCGGTTGCTTTGCAGCCCGCCGCCCGCCATCGGATTATCAGGCATCAGCATGGCCACTTCTTCCACCGGCTGGCGACGGGAAGAGGAGCCGAGCGGCGGCGGTGGGACGAGCCGCGATTGGCTGGCCCGTTGCGTCTGGCGGGCCGGAGAGACGGCCACGGGATTATCCGTACCGATACCATCCACCACCGGCTGCGCTGAAGCGCCTTCGGCGATATCCGCATCCTGTTCTTCGGCAAGTCCGCGAACCGGCTCCACGCCCAGCATGGAATCCATATTCACGCCGCCTTCACCTTCGGCGATCTGGTTGCTGGCCATCTGCTGCGCCGGCATCGCCTGGTCCTGCATGGTCTGCGCCGGCGCAGTTGTATGGCCGCTGGCCGCCATGCGCGCCTGATGCTGGGAATCGAGTGTGGAATAACCCTGCCCACCCTGCGGCGATTGCAGCAGGGGATCCTGCGAAGCGTAAGGCTCCGGCATCGGCTGTGAGACGGCGGCAGGATAATCGGTACCCTGCCCGGCCCGCTGGGCCTGATACACCGCACCAGCCGGCGCGCTGTAACCTTGCTGCCGCGAGGAACGGATGGCGCTGACGCGCGTGGTACCGTCCACCTCCGCCGGCGGCACGAGGCCCTCCGCCGAACACGACACCATGACCGTGGAAATCATCAGCAACGTCACAAGACGACGCGGAAGGGAAACATACGCCATACGAGAACCTGTACCTTCAGCGGCCGCAATTCGCGGCAATACAGGACAAATTTTAAAGAAATGAGGTAAACGAAACCTTATTGGTTGCCGGAAATAACGAATGGCTGGTTCTGAAGGCTCAAAACAAAAAGGCGCGGCCAGGACCGCGCCTTTCAATCAGATCTAGATGCCTGACATTACGCGGCCCGCGAAACCTCCCGCCCCGCACCATGTCCAAGTTCGAAACGCGAAAGCAGCGAGCGCAGCTGGCGGCTTTCCTCGGCGAGCGTCTGGCTGGCCGCCGTCGTTTCTTCCACCATGGCGGCATTCTGCTGTGTCATCTGGTCCATGTGGTTGACGGAGGTGTTGATCTCCTGCAGGCCCGTTGCCTGCTCGCGCGCGGCCGTGGCTATGGAGTTCACATGGCCGTCGACACGGTTGACCAGCGCCACGATCTCCTCTAGCGCATCGCCCGTCGAGCGCACGAGTGCGACACCGCCGCCGACTTCTTCGGCCGAACGGTTGATAAGGGTCTTGATTTCCTTCGCCGCATTGGCGGAGCGTTGCGCCAGTTCGCGAACCTCCTGCGCCACCACGGCAAAACCACGCCCGGCCTCGCCGGCACGCGCCGCCTCCACACCGGCATTCAGCGCCAGAAGATTGGTCTGAAAGGCTATTTCGTCGATGACCGAGATGATCTGGCCGATGCGTTTCGAAGATTCCTCGATACGGCCCATGGCGTCGACGGCATTGCGCACGATCTCGCCCGAGCGGCCGGCGCTGGTTTTCGTGTCCTGCACCATTTGCCGGGCCTCGTTGGCACGCTCGGAAGCGGTGCGCACCGTGGCGGTGATCTCGTCCAGAGCCGCCGCTGTCTCCTCCAGCGCCGCCGCCTGCTGTTCGGTCCGGCGGGAAAGATTGCCGGTCGCACCGCTGATGTCGGAGGCGCTGTCATTGACCACATGCCCGGTTCTGGCGATCGCCTCGATCGCACCGTGCAACGCACCGACGGCACGATTGAAGTCCATGCGCAGCTTTTCGTAATCCTCGCCAATATCTCTGAGTGAGACGGTCAGATCGCCATTGGCAAGCGCTTCGAGCGCATTGCCCAATTGCTCCATGGCATGCGCCTGCCGTTCGGATGCGGAGCGCAGAACCATCTCGTTACCATGCCGCTCCTCCTCCAGCGCCCGCTGCTGATCCGCCTCCCGCGCCTGCAGCGCGCTGCGCTCATTGACGCTGTCGCGCAGTACCAGCAGCGTCTTGGCAATCGCGCCGATTTCATTGCGACGGTCGGCGAACTGGATATCCGCCGCGCCGTCACCGTCGGCAATCCGCCGCATGCTTTGGCGGATGAGGTCGATCGGCCGCATTACGCTCCGCACGACGGCTGCGGCCACGCCGACAACCAGAAGGCCGGCCACGACACAAAGACCGCCATTAAAATAGAGGTCGCGCCAGAACACCGCTTCAAGATCATCAACATAAACACCGGTGCCGACAATCCAGCCCCAGGGAGCAAAACCGGCGACATGGGAAAATTTCTCGACCGGCTCCGGCGCACCGGGCTTCGGCCAGTAATAATCGACAAAGCCCTTGCCGCCCGCCTTGACCGTGTTCACGAACTCGACAAACAGCGCCTTGCCGTTCGGGTCCTTGTTGGCGGTAAGGTCCGTGCCGTTCATCTCGGGTTTGATCGGATGCATCACCATTTTGGGATGCATGTCGTTGATCCAGAAATAGCCGCTGCCATTGCCATAGCGCATCGCTGCAATGGTCGTCTTGGCCTGCTGTTGCGCCGCCTCCCGCGTCAGGCTTCCGGCCTGCTCCAGCCGATAATATTGATCGAGAATGGCAACAGCGGTTTCGTTCATCGCCGCAAGCCCAGCTTTCCGTTCGCCCTCCATTTTGTGGTAGCTTTCAAACAGGCTGAATGTCAGGGCCGTAGCCAATATTGCCAGAAACAATGCGACGAGCGCATAAAGGCGCGCAGATATTGTTACGTTTTTCATGTTCCCCCTCAACGTCGCTGATGCACTTCGACCAGTCGATGTTAAAGGCGAAAAATTTATTATTATTAAACACACACATTATACGTCGGTATTATTCTTATAGTCACATAATCCTTGGCGCCATCATGCCGGACAGGCACAGCAAGCGTGAATTTTCAAACCAGCTGGCGGCATTTAAAGACACCGTTAACCGTGTAACTCCTATCCTCTTTGACCGAAATTACTTTACAGAGAGGCGCGCGATGGCCCGGCCGAATTTTCGCTATACGCATTATGACCTGAAGGAATTGCGGGCAGGCACCATCCTTGAAATATCCCTGTCCGCCGTCAACAATGTCCGGCTGATGACGGGCGCCAATTTTCAGCGTTTCACCGAATTGCTCGATTTCAAATATCTCGGCGGCGTCGCGAAAAAATCGCCGATCCGCATCGCCGTTCCCGAGACATTGCACTGGCATCTGGTGATCGATGCCGAAGGCCATAGCGGCCTGGCGGAATCCTCGGTCAAGATGCTGCCCGCGCAGCCCCAGGCGGCGCCACATCGCAAGGCGTCCTGATCGCATTTACAAACAATCAGTTACGTCCATTTTCCGACTCAATCTACCAGCGACTTGAATCTCTTTCTCAAGATCGCCCGCGGCGCACTTTCCGGCCGGGACGCCGCAAACCCTAGCGCGTCGCGCGCTCGCGACGCAGCTTCGCCCACCAGTCGAGGCGCTTGCGGATTTCCCTTTCGAAGCCTCGATCCGGCGGATCGTAAAAGGTCGTGCGCCCCATCTTCTCCGGGAAGTAATCCTGCCCCGAAAAAGCATCCGGCTCATCATGGTCGTAACGGTAACCATCGCCATAACCCTCGCCCTTCATGAGCTTGGTTGGCGCGTTCAGAATATGTTTCGGCGGCACCAGCGAGCCGTTTTCCTTGGCCGCCCGCATGGCCGACTTGAAGGCGGTATAAACGGCGTTCGATTTCGGCGCGGTCGCGAGATAGACGCAAGCCTGCGCCAGCGCCAACTCACCCTCGGGTGAGCCGAGATAGTCATAGGCGTCCTTGGCGGCGTTGCAGACGGTCAAAGCCTGCGGATCGGCAAGGCCGATATCCTCAACGGCCATACGGACCAGCCGCCGCCCAAGATAAAGCGGGTCCTCGCCGGCATCGAACATGCGCGCGAGATAATAAAGTGCCGCATCCGGATCCGAACCGCGCACCGACTTATGCAGCGCGGAGATGAGATTGTAATGGCCGTCCTGGCTCTTGTCGTAAACGGGCGCACGGCGCTGCACGATGCGCGTCAGCCCTTCGGTATCGAAGGTCTCGTCCTTGCGCGCCGCGCGCCAGACCTCCTCGGCAAGCGTCAGCACGGCGCGGCCATCGCCGTCGGCCATGCGGATCAGGCTGGCCCGTGCCTCTTCCGTCAACGGCAGGGACTTGCCCTCCGCCTCCTCGGCGCGCTTGAGAAGCTCGCTCAGGCTATCCTCGTCATGCGAGCGGAATGTCAACACACGCGCCCGCGACAACAGAGCGGCATTGAGTTCGAAAGACGGGTTTTCGGTGGTGGCGCCCACCAGAATAATGGTACCGTCCTCCATGACAGGCAGAAAACTGTCCTGCTGGGCGCGGTTGAAGCGATGAATCTCGTCTACGAAAAGCAGCGTCTGCCGGCCATTCATCCGCCGTGTGCGCGCCGCCTCGAAAACCTTCTTGAGATCGGCGACACCGGAAAAGATCGCCGAGATTTGCTCGAAAGCCAGCCCCGCTTCGCCGGAAAGCAACCGGGCAACCGTGGTCTTGCCGGTGCCGGGCGGCCCCCAGAAGATCATCGACCCCAGTGAGCCGCTATCGATCATGCGGCGCAGCACGCCCTCCTCACCCGTCAGATGCGGCTGCCCGCTCACCTCCGCCAGCGTCTTGGGACGCAGACGATCGGCAAGAGGCCGCCGGTTGGCGACCTCGACGGGCACTTGCGGGGCGAAGAGATCGTCGCTCATCGCAGGAACTGCCGGATGCGCTGCCCGTCACGCAGGATTTCCACCCGCCAGAAGCCGGGATTGTCGTCCAGCGCCTTCTCGACAGCGGCGGTGGTGCCGATATCCGCGCCGTTCAGCGACAGGATCACGTCTTTCGGCTGGAAACCGACACGATAAGCCGGGGAACCGCGCTTCACATCGGTAATGACAACGCCGGTCACCTGCGACGGCATACGCAATTCATCGGCAAGCTTTGGCGAAAGATTGGCGACAGTCGCGCCGGCGAAGGGATTGCGCCCCTCAATCAGCCGTTCATCGCGCGGTGCGGTTTCCGGCGCGGTATCGAGCGCGATGGTCACCTTCTTCTCTTTCCCCTTGTCCATGACGGTCAGTTCGGCGGATTTGCCGATGCCGGCGGTCGTCAGGCGATAACCCAGCGCATCCGGATGCTCCACCTCGAAGCCGTTGACGGCGGTAACCACCTGCCCCGGCTCAATGCCCGCCTTCTCCGCCGGCCCACCCTTGATGACGCTGACGACCAGCGCGCCACGGGCGCGATGCAGACCAAGCGCCTCGGCGACATCCGATGTCACCGGATCGAAAGTTGCGCCGATATAGGGCCGCTGGAAGCTTGCATCGCCACGCTCGGCGGCAGCGACGAAAACTCGGACAAGATTGGCGGGAATGGCGAAACCGATGCCGTTCGAGCCGCCGCCCTTGGAGAAGATGGCCGTGTTGATGCCAATCAGCTCACCCGCCATGTTCATCAACGCACCGCCGGAGTTGCCGGGGTTGATGGAGGCGTCGGTCTGAATGAAGAAACCGAAATCGCCCTGCGTCACCTGGTTACGCGCAAGGCCGGAAACGATGCCGCTCGTCACCGTCTGGCCGACACCGAAGGGATTGCCGATGGCGAGCACCAGATCACCGACCTCGATCTTGTCAGAATTTCCGAGCGACAGTACCGGGAACTGCTCCTTCGCATCGATCTGCAGAACGGCGAGATCGACGCGATCATCCTTTAGCAGCACCTTTGACGAAAATTCACGCCCATCCGCCAGCGCCACCTTGATGTCATCGGCGCCGTCGATGACGTGATTGTTGGTCACCACGAGGCCGCTGGCGGTCACGATGACGCCGGAGCCGAGCGATGACTGCTTCTCCGTACGGTTCGGCATCTGCTGGCCGAAGAACTGTTCGAAGAAAGGATCACCAGCAAACGGCGACAGACGCCGTTGCACGACGCGTTCGGCATAAACATTCACCACCGCGCCTGCGGTGCGCTTGACCAGCGGCGCGAAAGAAAGCTGCATTTCCGTGTGGCTCGACGGCACGGTCCTGTTATCCTGCGCCGCAGCACCCACGGGCAGGAGAATGAGCGCGGCGAGAAAGCCGGTGGACAGATACTTCAACACGCTTCGCATGTGATTCCTCATCGTCATCAGTATGATGGAGTTATAACGTCAAAGCCTGTAAAGCAAAGAGCGGCAAGATGATGGCCGTCCCTTTTCAGGCATGGTATCGGCGGGCGACATTGGAACCAACAGCGCCCCTTTTCGGTTTCACCGGCACCTGACTGCCCTTTAAAAGAGACGACCCATGCATCTGAAACCGATCCTCCTTGCCTGCGGCATCCTTTTCACTTCCTCCCTCGTTTCACCGGCCAGCGCGGCAAGCTTCGATTGCGCCAAGCCCGATCTGGCGGCGGATGAAAAAGCGATCTGTGACAACCGCGCGCTGAACGACCAGGATGTGAAGATGGCCACCACCTTCGACATTCTGACCCAGTTGATGGCGATGGGCGCGCGCGACACTTTGCGCGACGAGCAGAGCCAATGGCTGAAGAAACGCCAGGAATGCGCAGCCGATGTGGCCTGCCTGACGCGTTCTTACGAGGAACGTATGAAGCGCCTCGGGGAAGCCTTCCAGAGCATCAATCGACCGCTCTAACCGTTAGCCTGCCTTCAGACCGCACGAATGATGTTTTCCAGGAGGCCATGCAGCTGGTCGCGATAGCCGGTTCTGGCGGAAGGCGCGTCCTCCCGCGAGGTCATGACCACGGAAAGTCGTCTGGCGGGCACGATATAGAGCATCTGCCCGCCATAACCCCAGGCGTAATAGACAATCTCCCCCGCCATCTCCTTGATGAACCAGCAATACCCATAACCATCGCCATTGAAGACGGAATTGGTGCGCTGCTGCCAGGACTGGCTGATCCATTCGTGTGAGATGAGCCGCTCACCATCAGGCGTCACGCCGCCAAGACGATAAAGCTCGCCAAAGGCCAGCAGGGAACGCGCCGTCATCGCCATCTGGTTGCCACCGAGATAGATGCCCTGCGGATCGCGCTCCCACCCGCCGATCGCGAACCCCTCAAGTGGCCGGAACCAGTCTCGGGCGAGAGAAAGCGTCGAGCGGCCGGAAGCCTTGGTCAATATCGCCGAGAGCAGATGTGTTGATGCCGTGGAATAGAGCATGCCGCCGCCGGGCTCCCCGGCAAAACCGGAACCCAGCGCCATCCTCACCCAGTTGCGGCTGGCGACCCAGCGGCCGTAATTCGGACCGGACATGCGCTCCAGACCGGATTGCATGGACAGGAGATGACCAATGGTGATCCGCTCCAGCCGTGGATCGGGGTTAGGAGGAAAATCTCCGCGCAGTATGGTCGCGACCGGCTGATCGGCGCCCGACAGAATCTTGCGGTCGATCGCCATGCCGACCAGCGCCGAGATCACCGATTTCGAGGCCGACTTGATATTGGTGGAGCCGTTGAGGCTGGCGCCGTGATAGGCACGGCTTGCCACCTCCTCGCCATCGATGCTGACGATGACCGCCTTGAGGCTGGAAAGCGCACCCGCATCCCGTAGCAATGGGTCGAATCGGCCGGCATTGCCAGAGGTTTGCGCGCGGGTAAGCCGGGCAAAAGGAAGAGAAGCAATAAGGGTGAGTGCGGTTCGTCTTTTCATAGGTCTGATTTAAGGTCTGCGGAAAGGTCGACCAGACCTGTCACCACATTGTGACCCGGACTGCCGCGCAGCGTTACCGCGCCATGGCGTCAACACGATAATTCTTTTGATTGTCATCGACTTGGCCATCTTTCCGGAATCGGTCTGGCAAAGACTTGAATCGATATGTGAGACAGAGACGCTATCGGCGGATGCAACACCTATCCTTTTTGTTTCCCGGCGTTTTTCATGATGTGACATATCCGCCTCCATGGGTGCTAGGTTGACGCAAAATCAAACGCGAATTTGCTCCGCCATGAAAATTACGCAACACCACATCTCTTCCCTTTTCGATGAGCGATATATCGAACGCGGAAATCAGTATTTTGAAGCCGGGATGGTCGAATTCGTCTCGATCAAACATGATGAGATCATAGCCCGCTGCATGGGAACGCGGCGCTACAAGGTGGAATTGTGGTTCGACGGAACGCGTCTCTCCGGCAAGTGCTGGTGCCCGGCCTTTGCAGAATTCGGTCCCTGCAAGCACATGGCCGCTGTGGCATTGGCGGTTCAACGGGGGAGCAAAAGTTATGCACCAAGCCCGATCTATCAGGCGCAAACCGCTGAACTCGACGCTGTTGAGCGGCGGCTAAACCGAATGCGTAAAGCAGAATTGATCGAACTCATCTGGCATCTTGCGAACGACGAGAACGAGATCTTGTATTTTCTCGATGGTGATGAAACGAAGCGAATTTGAATTGCGGGTAGCGAACGTATCGGCACTTCGTGCAAAATAGAAAACCGCCCGGCATCACCGGACGGTTTTGTTTCCTTCACAATCAGTCTGTTACTCCGGCAGAATCCGCACTGCACCTTTGTCCGCGCTCGACGCAAAGGCCGCATAGGCCTTCAGTGCAGTCGTGACATTGCGCTTGCGTGGTGCTTCCGGCTTCCAGCCCTTTTCTTCCTGCTCGGCACGGCGCGATGCCAGTTCGGCATCCGGTACGCTGAGGTTGATCGTGCGGTTCGGAATGTCGATCTCGATCAGGTCGCCCTGACGCACGAGGCCGATGGCGCCGCCCTGTGCCGCTTCCGGCGAGGCATGGCCGATGGAGAGGCCCGAAGTACCGCCGGAGAAACGACCGTCGGTGATGAGCGCGCAGGCTTTGCCGAGGCCTTTGGATTTCAGGTAGCTGGTCGGATAGAGCATTTCCTGCATGCCCGGCCCGCCCTTCGGCCCTTCATAGCGGATGACAACGACGTCGCCCGCCTTGACCTCGTTGCCGAGAATGCCCTTCACGGCCGCGTCCTGGCTCTCGTAAACGACCGCCGGACCGGTGAATTTCAGAATGGATTCGTCCACACCCGCCGTCTTTACGATGCAGCCGTCGAGCGCGATGTTGCCGTAAAGCACGGCAAGGCCGCCATCCTTGGAGAAGGGCTTCTCGACCGAGCGGATGACGCCGTTGTCGCTGTCGGTATCCAGATCGTCCCAGCGAGAGGACTGGCTGAAGGCAACCTGCGTCGGTACGCCGCCGGGGGCAGCCTTGAAGAATTCACGCACCGTCTCGCTGTTGGTGCGGGTAATGTCCCAGCGGTCGATGGCGTCGCCCAGCGTCGCTTCGTGCACCGTATAGGTATCGCGATTGATGAGACCGCCGCGCTCCAGCTCACCGAGAATACGCATGATGCCGCCGGCGCGGTGTACGTCTTCCATGTGCACGTCCTGCTTGGCGGGCGCGACCTTGGAAAGGCAGGGAACCTTGCGGGAAAGACGGTCGATGTCTTCCATGCCGAAATCGACGCCGCCTTCATGGGCAGCCGCCAGAATATGCAGAACCGTATTGGTGGAGCCGCCCATGGCGATATCAAGCGACATGGCGTTCTCAAACGCCGCCTTGTTGGCGATGGTGCGCGGCAGAACGGTCTCGTCCTCCTGCTCGTAGTAACGGCGCGCCAGATCGACGATCAGATGGCCGGCTTCGACGAACAGGCGCTTGCGATCCGAGTGAGTGGCAAGCGTCGAACCGTTGCCTGGCAATGACAGGCCGAGCGCCTCGGTCAGACAGTTCATCGAGTTGGCGGTGAACATGCCGGAGCAGGAACCACAGGTCGGGCAGGCAGAGCGCTCGATGACCTTGACGTCCTCATCGGAAATCTTGTCGTCGGCAGCCGCCACCATCGCATCGACCAGATCGAGCGCGACCGTCTTGCCGTGCAGAACGACCTTGCCCGCTTCCATCGGGCCGCCGGACACGAAAACGGCGGGGATGTTGAGGCGCATGGCAGCATTCAGCATGCCGGGGGTGATCTTGTCGCAGTTGGAAATGCACACCATCGCATCGGCGCAATGGGCATTGACCATATATTCCACCGAGTCGGCGATGATCTCGCGCGACGGCAGCGAGTAGAGCATGCCGTCATGGCCCATGGCGATACCGTCATCGACCGCGATGGTGTTGAATTCCTTGGCGACACCGCCCGCCGCCTCGATTTCGCGGGCGACGAGCTGGCCGAGATCCTTCAGATGCACATGGCCCGGCACGAACTGCGTGAAGGAATTGACGACAGCAATGATCGGCTTGCCGAAATCGCTGTCCTTCATGCCGGTGGCGCGCCAAAGGCCGCGCGCGCCCGCCATGTTGCGGCCGTGGGTTGTCGTTCTGGAGCGATAGGCTGGCATGGTGTTTTCCTCGATCTCTTGGGCAAAGACGCGTCTTCCGCAGCGCGGTCAAAACGGCCTCTGCCCTAATTTGCGGTTTTTCTAGCGCAAACCGTGAGCCCTGTCACTGTCACCTTGAGGCAAAACAGTACGGTTCGGTACGGTACGCCTTCTCTTCAGCGTGCTATCGGGCCGCGCCTTTCATCACAAATGCGCGATTTTCGCCGCTCCACCGTTGTTTTTCCGCAGATCGCTGAAACATAACTGTGCAGCGGCCGTATTGGCTATCATAGTCGATTTATCGCCGATGCACCCGGCTTTTGTGGAGGTTCCAATGCCCGCCTATCGTCCGCCCATCATCTCGGCAAATGAAATCACGCCGAAGAATATCTACCTGTCCAGACGTGGCTTCCTCGGCACGGCGGCGGGGCTGGCGGCAATCGGGCTGGCCGGGCGTGAGGCTGTTGCCGCGCCGCTTTCCGCAAAACCCGGCGCCTACAAGCTCGATGAGAAGCTCACCCCGCTCGACGCCGTCACCAGCTATAATAATTTCTACGAGTTCGGCGTCGGAAAATCCGACCCGAAGGAAAATTCCGGCAAGTTCAAGCCGACCCCCTGGACTGTGAAGGTGGATGGCCTCGTTTCCAAACCGCAGGAATTCGGCATTGAAGACCTCATGAAATATCCTCTCGAAGAGCGCACCTATCGCATGCGCTGTGTCGAGGGCTGGTCGATGGTCATTCCGTGGATCGGCTTCCCGCTCGCCGCCCTTCTCGACAAGGTGGAGCCGCTTGGCAGCGCGAAATACGTGTCCTTCGAGACGGTTGTGCGGCCGGAGGAAATGCCCGGCCAGAGCGGCTTGTTCCAGCCTCTTTCATGGCCCTATGTCGAGGGCCTGCGTCTCGATGAAGCGCGCCATCCGCTCACCATCCTCGCCGTTGGGCTTTATGGCGAAACCCTGCCGAACCAGAACGGCGCGCCGATCCGCCTCGTGGTCCCGTGGAAATATGGTTTCAAGGGCATCAAATCCATCGTCCGTATTTCGCTTGTCGAGAAACAGCCGGAAACGACGTGGAAAAACTCCAATGCCCGCGAATATGGCTTCTATTCCAACGTCAATCCGCATGTGGACCATCCCCGCTGGAGCCAGGCGACGGAACAACGCATCGGCGAAGGCGGCTTTTTCGGCACGCAGAACCGCCCGACCCTGATGTTCAACGGTTACGACGAGGTGGCAAGCCTCTATGCCGGCATGGACCTGAAAGCGAATTACTGACCATGGCCTTAGCGCTGCCTCTTCCCTCGCTGCCGAAGCGTTACCAACCGGCAGCCATCTGGGCGCTGTATATCGCCGGCCTTTCTCCCGGTGTCTGGTATTTCTATCTCGCCGCAACCGGCGGCCTCGGCTTTAATCCGGTCAAGGAATTCGAGCACCTGCTCGGCATCTGGGCGCTGCGCTTCCTGTGTATCGGCTTACTGGTGACGCCGATGCGCGATCTCTTCAACATCAACCTCATCGCCTATCGTCGCGCTCTGGGGCTGATCGCCTTTTATTATGTGCTCGCCCATTTCACCGTCTATCTGGTGCTGGATCGCGGCTTGATCCTCAGCTCCATCGCAGGCGATATCCTGAAACGCCCCTATATCATGCTCGGCATGGCCGGCCTTCTCATGCTCATTCCTCTGGCGCTCACCTCCAACCGCTGGTCGATCCGCAAACTCGGCAGCCGCTGGAACACGCTGCACAAGCTTGTCTACCTCGTCCTCATCGTCGGCGTGCTGCATTTCGTGCTGGCGCGAAAATCGATCACGCTGGAGCCGGTGTTTTATATCACGACGATGGTGGTGCTGTTGGGGTATCGGCTGGTGCGGCCGACGATCATGGCTCGGAAACGCAGCAGGAAGGCCGCTGGTAGGCCCGTGCATCAATAGTCCAAAATTTAAGGGGGCTCATGGCGAATGGAGTTGCGTGGGGCCTGCCCCCCTCTGCCCTGCCGGGCATCTCCCCCTCAAGGGGGGAGATCCGCAAGACGCTCTACCGCCACTTCATCCGTAACGGTTGAGATACTAGAGACTTTGCGGTGTCTCGATCTCCCCCTTGAGGGGGAGATGCCCGGCAGGGCAGAGGGGGGTCAGCCGCACGCACCGCCCTCAATGCAAAAAACCGCAAAACAAAAAAAGCCGGGCGATCTCTCGCCCGGCTTTTTAACTCGCGACGCCGGAAAGGCGTCAGATATTATGCAGCTTCGGCAGCAGCAGCTTCTGCAGCAACGCGAGCCTTGTCGGCTGCGCCCTTGGCGTCAACGTCGCGCTCGACGAATTCGATGACGGCGAGAGCGGCATTGTCGCCCTGGCGGAAGCCGGCTTTCATGATACGCAGGTAGCCGCCATTGCGGTTTGCGTAGCGAGCTGCGATCGCGTCGAACAGCTTGCGAACAGCGTCCTGATCCTTGATCTGCGAGATCGCCTGACGACGAGCGTGCAGGTCGCCGCGCTTGCCGAGAGTGACGAGCTTCTCAACGATCGGGCGAATTTCCTTCGCCTTCGGAAGCGTGGTGACGATCTGCTCATGGGTGATGAGCGAAGCAGCCATGTTGGCAAACATTGCCTTGCGGTGGCTGGCGGTTCTATTGAGCTTGCGGCCTGAATTACCGTGGCGCATTGCTATTCTCCTTCTACGCAGGTTCCTTCTCTAAGGCCTGCCGTTTCCTGGCACATGCAGATGACTTATCTGCTGTTTGACGGGGAAAGGCAGTCTTTGAGGTCTGCCTTCTTGTTTGTTAGTACTGGTCTTCGTAACGCTTTGCGAGATCTTCGATGTTCTCAGGCGGCCATGCCGGCACTTCCATACCGAGGTGCAGACCCATGGAAGCGAGAACTTCCTTGATTTCGTTAAGCGACTTGCGACCGAAGTTCGGCGTGCGAAGCATTTCGGCCTCGGTCTTCTGGATCAGGTCGCCGATATAAACGATGTTGTCGTTCTTCAGGCAATTTGCCGAACGAACCGACAGCTCGAGCTCGTCGACCTTCTTGAGAAGCGCCGGGTTGAACGCAAGTTCGGTAACCGATTCTTCTTCTGCTTCCTTCTGCGGCTCGTCGAAGTTGACGAAGACGCCCAGCTGGTCCTGAAGAATGCGAGCGGCGAAGGCAACGGCGTCTTCGCCGGAAACCGAACCGTTGGTCTCGATCGTCATGATCAGCTTGTCGTAGTCGAGAACCTGACCTTCACGGGTGTTTTCCACCTTGTAGGACACTTTCTTGACCGGAGAATAGAGGCTGTCCACCGGAATGAGGCCGATAGGGGCATCTTCCGCGCGGTTGCGCTCAGCCGGTACGTAACCTTTGCCGTTGTTGACGGTGAATTCCATGCGGATTTCAGCGCCATCGTCCAGCGTGCAGATCACGTGGTCGGGGTTCAGGATTTCGATGTCGCCAACCGTCTGGATGTCACCAGCGGTAACGGCACCCGGACCCTGCTTGCGCACGACCATGCGCTTGGAATCATCGCCGTCCATCTTGATGGCGATTTCCTTGATGTTGAGCACGATATCCGTCACATCTTCCCGAACACCGGGGATGGAGGAGAATTCGTGCAGGACACCGTCGATCTGCACGGCCGTTACAGCGGCGCCACGCAGAGAAGACAACAGAACGCGACGCAGCGCGTTGCCGAGGGTAAGACCGAAACCACGCTCCAGCGGCTCGGCAACCAGCGTTGCCTTGGTGCGGCTGGACGAGGTGAACTCGACCTTGTTCGGCTTGATAAGTTCCTGCCAGTTCTTCTGAATCATCTTTAAACCTTCCGTTCGCCGCCACCATCCAATCGTGACGGACCGAGCATGAAAACACCGAGAGGAACCAAATTCAGGGGTTCATCGGTGGGTTCTTGAGCGCAAGTCCGTCGATCGAAATCGACGCGCACACGCCAGATACACGAAAATTCCGCCAGACCGAAGGAAAGGCGGAATTTCCGAACCACGGTCGCGTCAGACGCGGCGCTTCTTGCGCGGACGGCAACCGTTGTGCGGGATCGGCGTCACGTCGCGAATGGAGGTGATCATGAAACCGGCAGCCTGCAGAGCGCGAAGTGCCGATTCACGGCCGGAACCCGGACCGCAAACTTCAACTTCAAGCGACTTCATGCCGTGTTCCTGAGCCTTCTTCGCGCAATCTTCAGCAGCGATCTGGGCAGCGAACGGGGTCGACTTGCGCGAACCCTTGAAGCCCTTGGCACCAGCGGACGACCAGGCAATAGCATTGCCCTGTGCGTCGGTGATGGTGATCATCGTGTTGTTGAAGGTCGAGTTGACGTGCGCGACGCCAGACGTGATATTTTTGCGTTCGCGACGACGGACGCGTGCGGCTTCCTTGGCCATTTTATACCTTTCATTGATCTCTTCACCGCCGTAACACCAGCGGCTACACCGGCGATCAGCCCTTCTGGAGCCTTACGCCAAACTCAGAAAGGCTGGCGCGGACTGCACCAGCCTCCCCTTTCCGGAGAACCGGAAAATTACTTCTTCTTACCAGCGATAGCCTTCGCCGGACCCTTGCGGGTGCGGGCGTTGGTGTGCGTGCGCTGACCGCGGACCGGAAGGCCACGACGGTGACGCAGGCCGCGGTAGCAACCGAGGTCCATCAGACGCTTGATGTTCATCGAGGTCTCACGACGCAGGTCGCCTTCGACCTGGTAGTCGCGGTCGATGGCTTCACGGATCTGAAGAACTTCAGCATCCGTCAGCTGATGAACGCGCTTCTCAGCCGGAAGACCGACCTTGTCCATGATTTCCTGCGCGAATTTCGGACCGATCCCGTGAATGTAGGTCAGCGCAATAACAACGCGCTTCGCAGTCGGGATGTTGACGCCAGCGATACGTGCCACGTCTCTTCTCCTTGGTTCCAGTTGCCATCCGGCAAGTGGTGATTCCATTTGAGCGGCCGAAAGACCGCCAGTTCAAATTGGTGTCCGTGACAAGTCAAAACGACTGAACCCGGATCTCCCTTCCCTAAGGGAAATCCGCGCCAGTCGCTTGGGATGTCGCGAGTTGGCGCGGTGTTTAACGGAATCAGCGCAAAAAAGCAACCGGCTCCGCCAAGATTCTTTTACGATCCAGAGGATCAGCCGCCTTTCGGAAATGGAAGATGGGCAAGAACGTAACGGCCCTCACCCATTCATTCTCTCGATCAGGCAGAGGCTTTCTCGAGAACGCGCTCGATGGCCTCAGTGACGGCATCGACATCAGCCATCCCATCCAGCGCCACAAGCTCGCCCTGCTCGCTGTAATAGGCAGACAGCGGCGCGGTCTTCTCGCGATATTCCGTAAGACGCTTGCGGAAAGCTTCCGGATTGTCATCCGAACGGACAGTGCCGCCAGCCGCGATGGTCTCAGCGACGCGGTTTTCGATTCGGCGAATCAACGCCTCTTCGTCCACCTTGAGTTCGATGACGGCGTCGAGAACCAGGTTCTTCTTGCGCATGTTGTCGGCAAGCGCCTTCGCCTGCGGAACGGTGCGCGGATAACCGTCGAGAATGAAACCCTTGGCACAGTCAGCAGCTTCGATACGTTCGGAAACGATCTGATTGACGATATCGTCGGATACCAGCCCGCCGGCGTCCATAACGGCCTTGGCGCGCTTACCGATTTCGGTGCCCGCGCTGACCGCAGCGCGCAGCATGTCACCGGTTGAAAGCTGCGGGATCCCGTACTTGTCAGTCAGCCGCTTGGCCTGGGTTCCCTTGCCCGCACCCGGCGGACCCAAAAATATCAGTCTCATCGTCCCCTCTTTCCTCCACGCAACTTCGACTTCTTGATCAGACCTTCATACTGCTGGGCGATCAGGTGACCCTGAATCTGCGCAACAGTATCCAGAGTTACACTGACAACGATCAAAAGCGAAGTACCACCAAGGGCTAATGGAATGCCCGTACGTGCTATAAGTGTCTCAGGAAGGATACAGACGAAGACCAGATAAATCGCGCCGACCACAGTGATGCGGGTCAGAACGTAATCAATGTACTCCGCGGTGCGCTCGCCCGGACGGATGCCCGGAATGAAGCCGCCATGCTTCTTGAGATTGTCAGCCGTATCCTTCGGATTGAACACGATCGCCGTGTAGAAGAAGGCGAAGAAAGCAATCAGCAAGCCATAGAGCGCCATGAACAGCGGCTGGCCATGCTGCAGCGACGCGATGATCGCGGTCGCCCAGGTCGGTAGGTTGGTGTTACCGGCAAAGCCTGCAGCCGTCGCCGGCAGGAGCAGCAGCGACGATGCGAAGATCGCGGGAATGACGCCGGCGGTGTTGAGCTTCAGCGGCAGATGCGAGGTATCGCCCTGGAACATCCGGTTGCCGACCTGGCGCTTCGGATATTGTATCAGCAGGCGACGCTGGGCGCGCTCCACGAAGACGATCAGCGCGATGACGCCGATGGCGACGATGACGACCATGAGAATGAGCGGCGTCGACAGCGCACCGGTACGGCCAAGTTCAAGCGTGCCGGCAAGCGCCTTGGGCAGACCCGCGGCAATACCCGCGAAGATGATCAGCGAAATACCGTTGCCGATACCGCGCGACGTGATCTGCTCGCCAAGCCACATCAGGAACATCGTGCCGCCGAGCAGCGTGATGACGGTGGAAATGCGGAAGAACATGCCCGGATCGACCACGAGGCCATTGCCGCTTTCAAGGCCGACCGCAATGCCATAGGCCTGCAGCGTACCGAGCAGCACCGTGCCGTAGCGGGTATACTGGTTGATGATCTTGCGGCCGGCTTCGCCTTCCTTCTTCAACGCTTCGAGCGAGGGCACGACCGAGGTCATGAGCTGCACGATGATCGAAGCGGAGATGTAAGGCATGATGCCGAGGGCGAAAATCGCCATGCGCTCGACAGCGCCACCCGCAAACATGTTGAAAAGACCGAGAATACCGTTGGCTTGGCCACGGAAGGCCTGCGCATAGGCTTCGGGGTTCAGGCCCGGAAGCGGAATATGGGTGCCGAGACGGTAGACGAGAAGTGCGGCAAGAGTAAACCAGAGACGCTTTTTCAGATCCTCCGCCTTAGCGAAGGTCGAAAAATTCAGGTTCGAAGCCAGTTGTTCCGCTGCTGAAGCCATAAATTTCTCCGAATGACCCTTGCCAGCCAGCAATACCGGCCAATGCGGAAAGGTCTAAAAGATACTGGTCAAAACCGGGCTTCGGACGAATGCAGCTCTTGGCCGCCATCATGCCTCACCCTGTTTTTTATGTCCTATCCCCTCCCCTACGGAAGTTCAAGAACTGTGAGGCTCTCCCTGCGGCACTTTCTGCCGCAAGCGGGGCCTAGAAAGCACACCGCGAGAGATTGCCCTGATGCTCTATAAATCGATTTAGATCGAAAGCAACAGCGGCCAGGGAGCGCAAACGCCCGGAGCGACATGCGCACCGGGCGTCTGAAGTTTATATATTACTCGGCGGCTTCCGCTGCAACAGCGAGAAGCTTGATCGAGCCGCCAGCCTTTTCGATCTTTTCGATCGCAGGCTTGGAAGCGCCGGCAACTTCGAAAGCGACCTTTGCCTTCAGCTCGCCGTCGGCGAGAATGCGTACGCCGTCCTTGGCGCGGCGGATAACGCCAGCAGCCTTGAGAGCAGCGGCATCGATCGTTGCGGAAGCGTCAAGCTTCTTGGCGTCGATGGCGGTCTGAATGCGGCCGAGCGACACAACAGCATATTCGGAACCGAAAATGTTGTTAAAGCCGCGCTTCGGCAGACGACGGTAGATGGGCATCTGACCGCCTTCGAAGCCGTTGATCGCGACGCCCGAACGAGCCTTCTGACCCTTCACACCGCGACCACCGGTCTTGCCCTTGCCGGAACCGATACCGCGACCTACGCGGATACGATCCTTGGAGGCGCCTTCGTTGTCTCTGATTTCATTGAGTTTCATGATAGGTTACTCCGTCTCACTTCTCGTCAACGACGCGAACGAGATGCTGGACCGCACGGATCATGCCGCGAACCGCAGGAGTGTCTTCCAGGGTGCGCTGACGATGCATCTTGTTGAGACCCAGACCGACCAGCGTCTGACGCTGGATTGCCGGGCGGCGAATAGGGCTGCCGATCTGTTCGACCGTAACAGTCTTCTTGGCTTCAGTAGTCTTCTTGGCCATGATCCAGCTCCTTATTCTTCAGAAGCGTTGCCGGAAGCGGCACGGCGAGCCTGAAGGGTCGCATACTTCAGACCGCGCTGTGCAGCGATGTCCTTCGGATGAACCTGATGCTTCAGAGCGTCGAACGTAGCGCGAACCATGTTGTACGGGTTCGACGAACCGGTCGACTTTGCAACAACGTCATGAACGCCGAGCGTTTCGAAAACGGCGCGCATCGGACCACCGGCGATGATACCGGTACCGGCCTTGGCCGAACGCAGCAGAACCTTGCCTGCGCCGTGACGGCCATTGACGTCGTGATGCAGCGTGCGGCCATCCCGCAGCGGAACGAAGATCAGATCGCGCTTTGCGCTTTCCGTTGCCTTGCGGATCGCTTCCGGAACTTCACGAGCCTTGCCGTGACCGAAGCCAACGCGGCCCTTCTGGTCGCCAACGACGACGAGAGCGGCGAAGCCGAAGCGACGGCCACCCTTAACAACCTTTGCAACGCGGTTGATCGCGACCAGCTTGTCGACGAATTCGCTATCGCGCTCTTCACGGTTCTGGCGGTCGTCGCGAGAACCTCTTTTTTCCTGTGCCATTGTCCTTGTCCTTTTTCTTTTACGGGTGGAACGGCAAACGAAAAGACCAGCGGCCTCGAGAACGAGATCCGCATGGTCCGGTGAAATTCCGCCCGGATCGATGCCCGGGCGGAAAAAACTTAGAAGTTCAGACCGCCTTCGCGGGCAGCTTCAGCCACGGCCTTGATGCGGCCATGATAGATGAACGCGCCACGGTCGAATACGACATCCTTGACGCCAGCCTTGACGCCACGCTCGGCAACCAGCTTGCCGACAACAGCCGCTGCTGCAACGTCGGCGCCGGTCTTGAGCGAACCGCGCAGATCAGCTTCGAGCGTGGAGGCAGACGCAAGCGTCTTGCCAGCAACGTCATCGATGATCTGGGCATAGATGTTCTTCGACGAGCGATGAACCGACAGGCGCGGACGGCCGTTGGCAACCGCCTTGATCTGGCGGCGCACACGGCTCGCGCGACGTGCAAGTGCTTCTTTCCTGCTAGCCATTTCGCGTGATCCTTACTTCTTCTTGCCTTCTTTGCGGACAATACGCTCTTCAGCGTACTTCACGCCCTTGCCCTTGTAGGGCTCGGGACCGCGGTATTCACGGATTTCCGCGGCTACCTGGCCAACCTGCTGCTTGTTGATGCCGGAAACGATGATTTCCGTCGGCTTCGGGACGGCAATGGTGATGCCGACCGGAGGCTCGTAAACAACGTCATGGGAAAAGCCGAGAGCCAGCTGCAGGTTCTTGCCCTGCATGGCGGCACGGTAACCAACGCCGTTGATTTCGAGCTTGCGCTCATAGCCGTCCTTAACACCCTTGAAGATGTTCTCGATCATCGTGCGGGACATGCCCCACTTCGAACGAGCTTCCTTGGTGCCGTTAGCCGGCGTTACGGAAACGCCGTTATCTTCGAGCTTCAGCTGAATGTCGTCGTTAGCGACGAAAAACAGTTCACCCTTCGGGCCCTTAGCAGTAACCTTCTGGCCGTCGACATTGGCCGTCACACCTGCTGGAACCGGAACGGGCTTTTTACCGATACGAGACATTATTCAATCCTGTCTGTTCGTTATGGAGATCCTGCTCGGGTCTTAGAAGACCGAGCAAAGAACCTCGCCACCAACGTTCTGTTCGCGAGCCTGGTGATCGGCCATCACGCCCTTCGGGGTCGAAAGGATGGTGATGCCGAGGCCGTTCGCGACCTGCGGAATGGACTTTACCGAGACATAAACCCGGCGGCCCGGCTTGGAAACGCGGCCGATCTCACGGATCACCGACGCACCTTCGTAGTACTTCAGCTCGATGGTGAACTCGGACTTGCCGTTTTCAAAATCGACCTTGGAATAACCGCGAATGTAGCCTTCAGACTGCAGCACGTCGAGAACGCGTGCGCGCAGGCTGGAAGCAGGCGTGCTTACCGAAGACTTACGGCGAGCAGCACCATTGCGGATGCGGGTGAGCATATCACCCAAAGGATCAGTCATGGTCATGTGCCCGTCTCCTTACCAGCTCGACTTGACAATGCCCGGCACCTTGCCGGAATTGCCCAGCTCACGAAGCGCGATACGCGACATCTTGAGCTTGCGATAGAACGCGCGCGGACGGCCCGTTACTTCGCAGCGGTTGCGGATACGCGTCTTCGAGCCGTCACGCGGCAGCGAAGCGAGCTTCAGAGTGGCCTTGAACCGGTCTTCGATCGGAAGGGACTGGTTCATCACGATCGCCTTGAGAGCAGCGCGCTTGGCAGCCTGCTGGGCGACCGACTTGCGGCGGCGCTTGTTCTTTTCAACTGCGCTTGTTTTCGCCATATCGGAGTTCCTTTTCTACGCTCGTCGTTACGGTTAGTGACGGAACGGGAAGTTGAACTCTGTCAGCAGAGCCCGAGCTTCGTCGTCCGACGTCGCCGTCGTGCAAACGATGATGTCCATGCCCCACATCTGATCAACCTTATCGTAGTTGATCTCAGGGAACACAATGTGTTCCTTGATGCCCATGGCGAAGTTGCCACGGCCGTCAAAGCTCTTCGGGTTCAGACCCCGGAAGTCGCGAACGCGCGGCAGCGCGATGTTGACCAGACGATCAAGGAATTCGTACATGCGGGCGCCACGAAGGGTAACCTTCGCACCGATCGGCATGCCTTCGCGAACCTTGAAACCAGCGATCGAGTTGCGAGCGCGGGTAACGACCGGCTTCTGGCCGGCAATCGCAGCCAGATCACCGGCAGCGATCGTGGGCTTCTTGGAATCGGCAGTCGCTTCGCCAACGCCCATGTTGATCACGATCTTTTCAAGCTTCGGGATCATCATGACGTTTGCGTAGGAGAACTTCTCCTGCATGGCGCCACGGATACGGGAAACGTATTCCGTCTTGAGACGCGGCTCGTACTTATCAGCCATCGATCACTTCTCCCGAACGCTTGGCCACGCGGACCTTCTTGCCATCCACAACAGAGAAGCCAACGCGGGTCGGCTTGCCATCCTTGTCGACGATGGCGATGTTGGAGATGTGCAAGGATGCTTCCTTGTTGATGATGCCGGCTTCCTGAGCCTGGGTCTGGCGCTGGTGACGCTTCACCATGTTCACGCCACGCACAACGGCACGGTCTTCTTTCGGCATTACCTGGATTACTTCGCCGGTACGGCCCTTGTCCTTACCGGTCAATACGACAACCTTGTCGCCTTTACGAATTTTCTGCATCGCATACGCTCCTTACAGTACTTCCGGAGCCAGCGAGATGATCTTCATGTGGTTCTTGGCGCGAAGTTCGCGCGGAACCGGTCCGAAGATACGGGTGCCGATGGGCTCTTTCTTGTTGTCGATAAGAACGGCTGCGTTGTTATCGAAACGGATGACGCTGCCGTCAGCGCGGCGGATGTCCTTGGCGGTGCGCACGACAACCGCCTTCATCACGTCGCCCTTCTTGACGCGGCCGCGCGGAATAGCTTCCTTGATGGAAACGACAATAATGTCGCCAACAGAAGCATATTTGCGCTTCGAGCCGCCCAGCACCTTGATGCACATGACACGACGTGCGCCGGAATTATCCGCCACGTCGAGGTTTGTTTGCATCTGAATCATGTCAGGTCGCCTTCTTGTTGTTACCGGAACGGTTGGGCAAACTCTCCCGAGCGAGCCCCCTGCCCCAGCTTATGAATGTCTCTTTTTTTGCGCGGAAAAATCGTGACAGGGTGGTTTCCCGAAGGACCTTCCGTGCGCATCAAAGCAAAAGACGCCCGGGTCACGAGCGTCCTTGCGCTGCTTCATACAGGAATTCGCGCCAAGTGCAAGACACAAGGCGCGATTCTGATGAAATTAAGCCTGGGCGGAAACGACCGTCCAGCGCTTGTCCTTGGAGATCGGTGCGCATTCCTCGATGGAAACGACATCGCCGACCTTATACTGATTGTTTTCGTCGTGTGCCTTGTACTTCTTCGAACGACGAACGGTCTTTTGCATGAGCGGGTGAGCGAATCGACGCTCAACCCGGACCACGACAGTCTTCTCGTTCTTGTCGGACACAACGACGCCCTGCAGAATGCGTTTCGGCATATTATTCTTCCTTAGGCCTTGGCTTCTGCCGCCTTCTGGCGGGCAATGGTTTTGACGCGGGCGATGTCCTTGCGGACTTCGTTGATGCGCGAGGACTTCTCCAGCTGGCCAGTCGCCTTCTGGAAGCGCAGGTTGAACTGCTCCTTCTTCAGATCGGCGAGCTTGTCCTTGAGCTGGTCGGCGCTGAGGCCGCGAACTTCATCGGCTTTCATGTGCCTTGCTCCTTACTCTGCGATGCGCTGTACGAAGCGCGTCTTGACCGAGAGCTTGGCAGCGCCGAGACGAAGCGCCTCGCGGGCGATCTCCTCGGTAACACCGTCGATCTCGAACATCATACGACCGGGCTTGACCTTGCATGCCCAGTAATCGACCGAACCCTTGCCCTTACCCATACGAACTTCGGTCGGCTTTGCCGTAACCGGAACGTCGGGGAATACGCGGATCCACACGCGACCTGCGCGCTTCATGTAACGCGTGATCGCGCGGCGGGCCGCTTCGATCTCGCGTGCATTCACGCGGTTCGGTTCCTGCGACTTCAAGCCGAATTCACCGAATGCCAGGTCAAAGCCGCCCTTGGCGACGCCCTTGATGCGTCCCTTGAACTGCTTACGGTACTTAGTACGCTTTGGCTGCAACATTTTCTTACTTCTCCGAGCTTATCTTTCGCCAGCGTCAATCAAGCGTTTTCGCGACGACGATCGCCACGATCGCCACGCTCACGGCTTGCAGGGCCCTGTGCGTCGCCTTCGAGACCGCGACGCTCAGAAGCCATCGGATCGTGCTCAAGGATTTCGCCCTTGAAGATCCAGACCTTGATGCCGCAAATGCCGAATGCGGTTTCAGCTTCAGCCGTGCCGTAGTCGATGTCTGCACGCAGCGTGTGCAGCGGAACGCGACCTTCGCGGTACCATTCGGTACGAGCGATTTCAGCACCGCCGAGACGGCCGCCGCAGGTGATCTTGATGCCTTCGGCGCCAAGACGCATTGCGGACTGAACAGCACGCTTCATCGCACGGCGGAAAGCCACGCGGCGCTCGAGCTGCTGAGCGATCGACTGGGCAACCAGCGTCGCATCGATTTCCGGCTTGCGCACTTCAACGATGTTGAGGTGCGTTTCGGAGTTGGTCATCTCGGAAAGCTTCTTGCGAAGCTTCTCGATGTCTGCACCCTTCTTGCCGATGATCAGACCCGGACGAGCCGAGTGGATCGTGACGCGGCACTTCTTGTGCGGACGCTCGATGACGACCTTTGCGATACCGGCCTGCTTGAGTTCCTTGATCAGGTAAGCCCGGATCTTGAGGTCTTCATGCAGCAGCTTGCCGTATTCTGCGGTGTCAGCGTACCAGCGGCTATCCCAGGTACGGTTGATGCCGAGGCGGAAGCCGATCGGATTGATTTTCTGACCCATTATGCGGCCTCCCCTTTTTCCTCGACTTCACGAACAACGATCGTGAGGTGAGAGAACGGCTTTTCGATGCGGGAAGCACGACCACGGCCACGAGCGTGGAAACGCTTCATGGTGATGGACTTGCCAACATAGGCCTCGGCGACGACGAGAGCGTCGACGTCGAGGTCGTGGTTGTTTTCCGCATTGGCAATTGCAGATTCCAGCGTCTTCTTGACGGTGCCTGCAATGCGCTTGCGGGAGAATTCGAGCTCGGCGAGAGCGCGATCAACCTTCTTGCCACGGATAAGAGCGGCAACCAGGTTCAGTTTCTGGGGGCTGACGCGGAGCGTACGGGCAACGGCCTGAGCCTCGTTGTCCTTCAGCCGGCGTTCGGTCTTAGCCTTCGCCATGATTACTTCCTCTTTGCCTTCTTGTCCGCGCCGTGACCGTAATAGGTACGGGTCGGAGAGAATTCACCGAACTTGTGTCCGACCATGTCTTCGTTGACCGAGACGGGCACATGCTTGCTGCCGTTGTAGACGCCAAACGTCAGACCGACGAACTGCGGCAGGATCGTGGAGCGACGGCTCCAGATCTTGATTACTTCATTACGTCCGCTCTCGCGCACCTTCTCAGCCTTGGTGAGAAGATAGCCGTCAACAAACGGACCTTTCCATACTGAACGAGCCATGAGTGACTACCTCTCTTACTTCTTACGCTGATGGCGCGAGCGCATGATGAACTTGTCGGTCGACTTGTTCGAACGGGTGCGCTTGCCCTTCGTGGGCTTGCCCCACGGAGTAACCGGGTGGCGACCACCCGACGTGCGACCTTCACCACCACCGTGCGGGTGGTCGACCGGGTTCATAACGACGCCGCGAACGTGCGGACGCTTGCCGCGCCAACGCGAACGACCGGCCTTGCCGTCGTTGATGTTGCCGTGGTCTGCGTTCGAAACAGCACCGATCGATGCGAGGCAGGAGCCGTGCACCAGGCGCTGTTCGCCCGAGTTGAGACGCAGGATGGCCATACCGGCATCGCGGCCGACGAGCTGGACATACGTACCGGCGGAGCGGGCGATCTGACCGCCCTTGCCCGGCTTCATCTCGACGTTGTGGATGATCGAACCGACCGGAATGTACTGAAGCGGCATGGTGTTGCCGGGCTTCACGTCCACTGCCTTGTCGGAGGCGATCACCTTGTCACCAGCAGCAAGACGCTGTGGCGCGAGAATGTAAGCCTGTTCGCCGTCGGTATACGTAACCAGCGCGATGAACGCGGTGCGGTTGGGGTCGTATTCCAAACGTTCAACGGTGCCTTCAACGTCAAACTTGCGACGCTTGAAGTCAACCAGACGGTAGGTCCGCTTGTGACCGCCACCCTGGAAACGGACGGTGATCCGGCCCTGGTTGTTACGGCCACCCTTGGAGCTGAGGCCCTGGGTGAGAGCCTTTACCGGCTTGCCCTTGTAGAGCGAAGCGCGGTCCAC
Source organism: Agrobacterium salinitolerans (assembly GCF_027498475.1). NCBI lineage: Bacteria > Pseudomonadati > Pseudomonadota > Alphaproteobacteria > Hyphomicrobiales > Rhizobiaceae > Agrobacterium > Agrobacterium salinitolerans. Next base: position 812,311 of record NZ_JAPZLN010000001.1, read on the forward strand.
GATAACCAGCTGACGCTGGCTCGGCGTGGTCGGATTGAAACTTTTCAATGCCATATTCTTGTTCCCTTTTGGGTCTTTGCCCGCTTGGGCCTAACCTTTAGAGTCCGGTGGACACGTCGATGGATTGACCTTCGGCGAGCGTAACGACGGCTTTCTTGACGTCCTTCAGCTTACCGGCGAACCCACGGAAACGACGGGTCTTACCCTTGCGGATAAGCGTGTTCACAGCCGTGACTTTGACGCCGAAGAGAGCTTCCACGGCAGCCTTGATTTCAGGCTTGGAAGCATCCTTGGCGACGTTGAATACGACCTGGTTCTGTTCGGATACCAGCGTCGACTTTTCCGTGATCGAAGGAGATACGATCACATCGTAGTGGCGAAGATCCGTCATTTGAACCGCTCCTCCAGAGCCTCTACAGCAGCCTTGGAAAGCACCAGCTTGCCACGGCGCAGGATGTCGTAAACATTGATGCCCTGCACCGGCAGAACGTCCACATTCGGGATGTTCTGAGCAGCGAGCTTGAAGTTGCCATCAAGTTCGGCGCCGCCGATTACGAGAGCGTTGGTCAGGCCAAGCGAAGCGAAGCTGCCCAGCAGAGCCTTGGTCTTTGCTTCGGACGCGACGAGCTGATCGACGATGATCAGTTCTTCAGCCTTCAGCTTTGCAGACAGGGCGTGACGCAGGGCGAGCGCACGAACCTTCTTGGGAAGGTCATGTGCGTGGCTGCGAACGACCGGGCCGTGGGCCTTGCCGCCGCCGCGGAACTGCGGTGCGCGAGCCGAATGGTGACGAGCGCGGCCCGTACCCTTCTGCTTGTACATCTTCGCGCCGGTGCGGGAAACTTCCGACCGGTTCTTGGATTTGTGCGTTCCCTGCTGCTTCTTTGCAAGCTGCCAGCGAACCATGCGGGCCAGGATGTCCTGGCGGGGGTCGAGGCCGAAGATCTCATCCGACAGAGAAACCTTGCCGGCGTCTTTTCCCTCGAGGGTCTTGACGTTCAATTCCATGATAAGGCTCCCTTACTTCGCAGCCGACTTGACGGCGTCGCGGACGATGATCCAGGAACCCTTCGAGCCGGGAACTGCACCCTTCACGAGGATGAGGCCACGGTCTTCATCAGTCGAAACGACTTCGAGGTTCTGGGTCGTAACGCGGGTCTGGCCCATATGACCAGCCATGCGCTTGCCCTTCCAGACGCGGCCCGGATCCTGGTTGGAACCGGTCGAACCGTGTGCACGGTGCGAGATCGAGTTACCGTGCGAAGCGCGACCACCACCGAAGTTGTGACGCTTCATAGCACCGGCGAAACCCTTACCGATCGTGGTTCCGGTGACATCGACCAACTGGCCGGACTGAAAATGATTTGCGGTCAGTGTTGCACCGATGTCGATCAGGTTCTCGGGGGAAACCCGGAACTCGACGAGCTTTGCTTTCGGTTCGACATTGGCAGCGGCAAAGTGACCGCGAAGAGCCTTCGTCGTGTTCTTGACCTTGGACTGGCCGGCACCGAGCTGAACTGCGGTGTAGCCATTCTTGTCTTCCGTGCGCTGGGCAACGACTTGTACGTTATCCAGTCGCAATACTGTTACAGGGATATGTTCACCTGCGTCGTTATAGACGCGTGTCATACCCACTTTCTGTGCAATCACACCTGAACGCATTGGTTCATCCTCTTGCGAGCCTTGAAGGGAAAACCCTCTCTGGCCTTTGTTAAGGAGTGCCCTTCGACATCTCACGATGTTTCCGGTCTCCGGTTTGGAAGTCGTTGGATTGCTCCACGTACCTTCCTTGTTATTGGCCCTCACCCAAGAGTGAGGTCCGGCCTTGTTATTTCAGCCCTCACCTTAGACGGTTCGGGCCGGGTCTTAGAGCTTGATTTCCACGTCAACGCCAGCAGCGAGGTCGAGCTTCATCAGAGCATCGACAGTCTGCGGGGTGGGATCAACGATATCGAGAAGACGCTTGTGCGTCCGCATTTCGAACTGTTCACGGCTCTTCTTGTCAACGTGAGGAGAGCGGTTGACGGTAAACTTTTCGATGCGGGTGGGGAGCGGAACCGGGCCGCGAACGCTGGCGCCGGTGCGCTTTGCGGTCGACACGATTTCACGGGTAGAGGCATCGAGGATCCGGTGATCGAACGCCTTGAGGCGGATACGGATATTCTGGCCGTTCATTCGTCTTGTCCTTGTTCTTTGTTATTCGTTTCCGCACGCGGAAACACATGAACTTCTATTGATCGTGGCGCCGCAGATTTTCAAAAATCGAGAGGGATGCGCGTCACACCCCAATCATTTCGGTAGTCTGTATTGCTAAAAAAACCGCGTTTCGCAATCGCTTACGAATCCAGCGGTGATTGTGAGTGCGCGTTTACGCGCTTTCACCGAATTTTTCAAGCACTAAAAATGCAACGCCGCCAGGCTTTTTACCAAAAGTCCGGCGGCGGTGTTGTTCACACCGCCGCCAGTCAGAATTTCAAAGGTCGAAATTACTCGACGATCGAGGCAACGATGCCGGCGCCAACGGTACGGCCGCCTTCGCGGATAGCGAAGCGCAGCTTTTCTTCCATCGCGATCGGAACGATCAGCTCGACGTCAACGGTGACGTTGTCGCCAGGCATAACCATTTCCGTGCCTTCAGGAAGCGTAACGATGCCCGTCACGTCCGTCGTGCGGAAGTAGAACTGCGGACGGTAGTTCGTGAAGAACGGCGTATGACGGCCGCCCTCTTCCTTCGTCAGGATGTAGGCTTCAGCCTTGAACTTCTTGTGCGGCTTGACCGAACCCGGCTTGCACAGGATCTGACCACGCTCGACGCCGTCACGGTTAACACCGCGAACCAGTGCGCCGATGTTGTCGCCGGCCTGGCCCTGGTCGAGCAGCTTGCGGAACATTTCAACGCCGGTAACCGTCGTCTTCGACGTCGGACGGATGCCGACGATTTCGACTTCTTCACCAACCTTGACGATACCGCGCTCAACGCGACCCGTCACAACCGTACCACGACCCGAGATCGAGAACACGTCTTCGATCGGCATCAGGAACGGCTGGTCGATCGGACGCTCAGGCGTCGGGATGTAGGCGTCAACCGCTGCCATCAGCTCGCGGATCGCGTCTTCACCGATCTTCTTGTCGCTGTCTTCAAGAGCAGCAAGCGCCGAACCCTTGATGATCGGGATATCGTCGCCCGGGAAGTCGTAGGACGACAGAAGTTCACGAACTTCAAGCTCGACGAGCTCCAGAAGCTCGGCGTCGTCAACCTGGTCGACCTTGTTCAGGAACACGACGATCGCAGGAACGCCAACCTGACGGGCAAGCAGGATGTGCTCGCGGGTCTGCGGCATCGGGCCGTCAGCAGCCGAGCAAACCAGGATCGCGCCGTCCATCTGCGCTGCACCCGTGATCATGTTCTTCACGTAGTCGGCGTGGCCGGGGCAGTCAACGTGAGCGTAGTGACGGTTCGGCGTCTCATACTCAACGTGCGCCGTCGAAATCGTGATACCACGCGCCTTTTCTTCAGGAGCGGCGTCGATCTGGTCATACGCCTTGAACTCGCCGAAGAACTTCGTGATTGCCGCCGTCAGCGACGTCTTGCCATGGTCAACGTGACCGATCGTGCCAATGTTGACGTGCGGCTTCGTCCGCTCAAACTTGCTCTTTGCCATTAGTGGCTCTCCATTCTTGTCCCTTGACGGGAATAATCTTCAAAATTCGGTGGGGCGTACCCCGATCACTTCTGACCGGAGTACTTAGCCTGGATTTCCTGCGCCACGTTCGACGGAACCGGCGAATAGTGGTCGAACGTCATCGAGTACTGCGCGCGACCCTGCGACATGGAGCGCAGGTTGTCGACGTACTTGAACATGTTCGCGAGCGGAACATGCGCGTTGATGACGACGGCGATACCACGGCTTTCCTGGCCCTGGATCTGACCACGACGGGAGTTCAGGTCGCCGATAACGTCGCCGACATAGTCTTCCGGCGTTACGACTTCGACCTTCATCATCGGCTCGAGAAGCTGTGCGCCAGCCTTCTTCGCTGCTTCACGGAAGCAGGCGCGCGATGCGATTTCGAAGGCGAGAACCGACGAGTCGACATCGTGGAATGCACCGTCAACCAGCGTCGCCTTGACGCCGAGCATCGGGAAGCCAGCCAGCGGACCGGAAGACAGAACGCTTTCGATACCCTTCTGAACGCCCGGGATGTATTCCTTCGGAACAGCACCGCCGACGATCTTCGACTCGAACTTGAAGTCTTCGCCTTCGGGGTTCGGTTCGAAGATGATCTTCACGCGGGCGAACTGGCCGGTACCACCGGACTGCTTCTTGTGCGTGTAGTCTTCTTCGTGCTGACGGGTGATCGTTTCGCGGTAGGCAACCTGCGGCGCACCGACGGTAGCTTCAACCTTGAACTCGCGACGCATACGGTCGACGATGATGTCGAGGTGAAGCTCGCCCATGCCGGCAATGATGGTCTGGCCGGATTCGTCGTCGGTCTTGACGCGGAAGGACGGATCTTCTGCAGCCAGACGGTTGAGCGCGAGGCCCATCTTTTCCTGGTCGCCCTTGGTCTTCGGCTCGATCGCGATCTGGATGACCGGCTCGGGGAATTCCATGCGCTCGAGGATAACCGGCTTCAGCGGATCGCAGAGCGTGTCACCCGTGGTGGTTTCCTTCAGACCGGCCAGAGCAACGATGTCGCCTGCATAGGCTTCTTCGATGTCTTCACGGCTGTTGGAGTGCATCTGCAGCATACGGCCGACGCGCTCGCGCTTGTCCTTGACCGTGTTCATGACCGACGTGCCCTTTTCGAGCTTGCCGGAGTAGATGCGTGCGAAGGTGAGCGAACCGACGAAGGGGTCGTTCATGATCTTGAAGGCCAGCATGGACAGCGGCTCGGAATCGTCAGCGTGACGCTCGATTTCGGCTTCCGTCTTGGCGTCGATGCCCTTGATCGCCGGAATATCCAGCGGCGAAGGCAGGTAGTCGACGACGGCGTCGAGCAGCGGCTGAACGCCCTTGTTCTTGAACGCGGTACCGCAGAACATCGGGTGGAACTTCACGTCGATGGTGCCGCGGCGAACCAGTTCACGAATCTTGTCGTTATCCGGATAGTTACCTTCGAGGTAGGCTTCCATCGCTTCTTCGTCGATCTCAACAACAGTTTCGATCAGCTTTTCGCGATATTCTTCCGCCTTGGCCTTCATGTCCTCGGGGATTTCGACGACGTCCCACTGAGCGCCGAGCGATTCGTCGCGCCATACGAGAGCATTCATTTCGACCAGGTCGATGACGCCCTTGAACTCGGTCTCAGCGCCGATCGGCAGCTGCATGACGACGGCGGTAGCGCCGAGACGGGTCTTGATCATTTCTACCGAGCGGTAGAAGTCAGCACCGGTCTTGTCCATCTTGTTGCAGAAGATCATGCGCGGAACATGATACTTCTCAGCCTGACGCCAGACGGTTTCCGTCTGCGGCTCAACACCGGCGTTGGCGTCGAGCAGAGCGATCGCGCCGTCGAGAACGCGCAGCGAACGCTCGACTTCGATGGTGAAGTCAACGTGGCCGGGGGTGTCGATGATGTTGAAGCGGCGGGTCTTGCCGTCACGGCCCTTCCAGAAGGTCGTGGTCGCAGCAGACGTGATGGTGATACCACGCTCCTGCTCCTGCTCCATCCAGTCCATCGTGGCTGCGCCATCGTGAACTTCGCCGATCTTGTGCGACTTACCGGTGTAATAAAGAATACGCTCGGTGGTCGTCGTCTTGCCGGCGTCGATATGCGCCATGATACCGAAATTGCGGTAGTCTTCGATTTTATATTCGCGAGCCATAATGGACTGCCTTTCGATATGCGACCGGTTAAGATTACCAGCGGTAATGCGAGAATGCGCGGTTGGCGTCGGCCATCTTGTGCGTGTCTTCGCGCTTCTTGACAGCGGAACCGCGGTTGTTCGCAGCGTCCATGAGTTCGCCGGAAAGGCGATCGACCATGGTCGTTTCGTTGCGCTTGCGGGCAGCCGTGATCAGCCAGCGGATAGCGAGGGCCTGACGGCGCTCGGGGCGAACGTCGACCGGGACCTGGTAGGTTGCACCACCAACGCGGCGCGAACGCACTTCAACGTGCGGAGCGACGTTGTCGAGGGCGGAGTGGAACACGCCGAGCGGCTCCTGCTTCGTCTTGCCCTGAACGACGTCGAATGCGCCGTAAACGATGCTTTCTGCGACCGACTTCTTGCCGTGAAGCATGATGGCGTTCATGAACTTGGTGACGACCAGATCGCCGAACTTCGGGTCCGGGTTGATCTCACGCTTTTCTGCACTGTGGCGACGGGACATATTCTTTGTCTCTCAATGTTATTGACGCTAAACCACGCGGAGAACCTCGCGCAGCGCCGGAATTTGTTTAAACCGAATTACTTCGGACGCTTCGCACCGTACTTGGAGCGGCGCTGCTTGCGGTTCTTGACGCCCTGGGTATCGAGAACACCGCGGATGATGTGGTAACGCACACCCGGCAAGTCCTTTACGCGGCCGCCGCGGATCATGACCACGGAGTGTTCCTGAAGGTTGTGACCTTCGCCCGGAATGTAGCCGATAACTTCAAAGCCGTTGGTGAGACGGATCTTGGCAACCTTACGCAGAGCCGAGTTCGGCTTCTTCGGGGTCGTCGTGTAAACGCGGGTGCAAACACCACGCTTCTGCGGGTTTTCCTGAAGAGCAGGAACCTTGTTGCGCTTTACCTGTGCCTGGCGAGGCTTGCGGATCAGCTGGTTTACGGTAGGCATATAACCATCCCTTGCAAAAACTACTTTAGCCACCCTCACGGGTGGCGGCTATGCCGTTGCCGGCGACGATGCACGCATATATCCTCATGCGCAAAACGTGGCCCGATCCGTTTTCACGGATGGACCACCAAGAGCAGAGGACACCGGATGAGGCGTCTTGCGTGCAACATTCGTGTCTTCTACGTGCAATGGAGACCCGTTTGAGATGATGTTCGGGAAAAAGCTTACCGAACGGCCAGCACCCACAGAGGCTCCGATGGCGGGCGTACTACTGTTTTAGCCAGCTTTCGTCAAGGGTGAATCCACATTTTGCGCCGCCACCCCTGGCCGCAAAGCCCACGCCCGGGGCATTTCCAACGCGCTTTAACATAAGTCTGCGCAGAAGGCAGCGATTTTAACCTCCGCGCTTTGGCTTTTCATAAAATCCGTCTATTGATTCCCTCAGGGCGGGCCGGATCGGTCTCGCCACCCGCGGGACCGATTCCATCGGCCCGCATGACAGCAACGATAGATCAAGGAACGCGTCATGAGCACCCTCCCCGACAACGACAACGGACGCGACGAGCCGATGGTCTTCATCGTCATCGGCAAGGCATATGAGACCGACAACTCCGAGGGTATCGACATTCACGTCATCCTCAGGGCGCCGGACGACGATACCGCCGTGCGCGAAACGCTGAACGCGCTTTCCGAGGAAGGCTTCATCGAAGCCGATCTCGACCAGATCGGCATGCTGACCGATATCCCGGATGAAGAGCCGCACGCCTCCGCCTATCAGGGAGCTCTCGAAGGCGAAGTCGCCATCATCCGCTTCGCCTGAGGTTCAAGCCATGGCGGTTAGACGTATCGTCGCCAATATAGCAACGCCAGAGCCCGCGCGGGCTCAGGCGTTCTACGGTGACATTCTCGGCATGCCCGTCGCCATGGATCATGGCTGGATCGTCACCCATACGAGCCCACTCGAAGCGCGGGCTCAGGTGAGTTTCGCACGCGAAGGTGGCTCCGGCACGGATGTGCCGGACCTCTCCATCGAGGTCGACGATTTCGACGAGGTCCACGCCCGAATCCTGACGGCCGAGTTGCCGATCGAATACGGCCCCGCAGTCGAGGCGTGGGGTGTACGGCGCCTGTTCGTGCGCGATCCCTTCGGCAAGCTCATCAATATATTAAGTCACTCATAGATTATATACTTTGGATACAATAGTATTAATTCTTTATACATTGAACATCTGGCCCGCATCAGCCTAGAATAGTTCCGACGCAAATTTTCGGTGGCGGGTTGGATACTATATCGTCGGCAGACATCATCGATAACATTTATGAAGCGGCGCTTTTTCCTGACCGCTGGATGCAGGTTCTGGTAGCTGTTTGCCGCCATCTGAATTTCTGGGGCGGCGCGATTACCTGGGGCAAGGGAGAAGACCAGGTCTGGCTTTACACGCCCAGCTTTCAGGAACTGATGAAGGACTTCGTGGCGGGCGGCTGGAACCATCGCAATGATCGCCTCAGCCGCATCGCGCGGGAAGGCCAATTCTCTTTCGCGCAGGATTTGGACGTCTTCAACCATGAGGAATGGGCCGAGTTGCCGATCGTTCGTGACTTTCTCGTGCCCCGCGGTCTGGGCTACGGCGCAGCAACGCAGGTCGCTCCACCCGGCCATCCGGAAATGACAGTGCTGTTTGAACGCAGGCTCGACGCAGGCGTCATCACGCCTGAGACCATGGCTGCACTCGGCGGACTGAGGCCGCATATCGCCCGCAGCCTCACCCTCGCAACACAGTTGCAGCGTCAGAAGGCTGATGCGATGACCTTTGGTCTCAACGCCATTGGCGCGCCGGCCGCCGTGCTGCAGACGAGCGGCCGCATCCTCTCGGCCAACGATCTGTTCCTGTCATTACAGAAATGCTTTTCCGCCCGCACGCGCGAGAGGATCTCCATTGCCGATGAGGGAGTGAACCGACTGCTCTACAAGGCACTCTCCGGGCAAGACGCCGGCTCCTTCCCTCTCCCCGCCAGCGCTGACGGCGCCTGCATTCTTCACCTCATACCGCTGCGCAAGAGCGCACTGGATTTTTCACCCAACGGCAACGCCATCGTGCTCGTATCGCAACCGACGGGTGCCATTGCCGATGCTAACACATTGCTGAAGGGTCTCTACGATCTCACCAATGGCGAAGCGCGGGTAGCGCTGGAAATCATGAAGGGGCTTTCGCTTCCAGCCGTGGCGAAGCAACTGAAAGTCTCCCACGAAACCGTTCGAAGCAACGCCAAGTCGATCTATGCAAAGACCGGCAGCACCGGCAAGACCGATCTCGTTCGCCGGCTTTCCGTTCTCACCCGCTATAACATCCCCGGGCAGGGCTAACCCATCGCGCCGGGATGAATATCCGAGTTCACTGACGAGGGATGACCAACCCCGAATTCCGCAAAACAAAAAACGCCCGGATTGCTCCGGGCGTCTTGCTCTGAATTTCGGAGGGGCTTCGCAAAGCCCCTGCCCTTCCCGCCTTATTCGGCGGCCGGAGCCTGGTCCGTCATGTCCTGCAGCATCTGGTTCGCAGAGCCTGCGCCCGTACCCTTGCGGCGTTCCTCGAGAATGAGGTCGTCGCGCGAGGTGGCGATGCGGCGGATCTGCGTCATGGTGCCGCCGGTACCGGCCGGGATGAGACGGCCGACGATGACGTTTTCCTTGAGGCCCTGCAGCGTGTCCGTCTTGCCGGCAATCGCAGCTTCCGTGAGAACCTTGGTGGTCTCCTGGAAGGATGCGGCCGAGATGAAGGACGGCGTCTGCAGCGAAGCCTTGGTGATGCCGAGCAGAACCGGCTCGCCATACGCAGGCTTCTTGCCCTCTTCGATCAGACGGTCGTTCATGTCTTCCATCTCGATACGGTCGACATTGTCGCCAACGATATACTGGCTGTCACCAGCATCGGTGATCTCAACCTTCTGCAGCATCTGGCGAACGATCACCTCGATGTGCTTGTCGTTGATCACAACGCCCTGCAGTCGGTAGACTTCCTGGATTTCGTTCACGAGGTAGGAAGCCAGAGCCTCCACACCCTTGATCGCCAGAATGTCGTGCGGTGCCGGGTTACCGTCGAGGATGTATTCACCCTTTTCGATATAGTCGCCTTCCTGAAGGTGGAAGGGCTTGCCCTTCGGGATCAGGTATTCGACTGGCTCGACGCCGTCTTCCGCAGGTTCGATCATCACGCGACGCTTGTTCTTGTAGTCGCGGCCGAGGCGGATCGTACCATCGATCTCTGCGATGATGGCGTGGTCCTTCGGACGACGGGCTTCGAACAGTTCGGCAACGCGCGGCAGACCACCGGTGATGTCCTTCGTCTTGGCGCTTTCCAGCGGCGAACGTGCAAGCACGTCGCCCTGGGAGACCTTCGCACCCGGCTCGACCGACAGGATGGCGTCAACCGAAAGCTGGAAGCGGGCTTCGCCACCACGGGCAAGCTTCGCAACAGCACCGGACGCGTCCTTGATGACGATCGCAGGCTTGAGATCCGAACCGCGCGGCGTCGAACGCCAGTCAATGACCTGACGCTTGGTGATGCCGGTGGATTCGTCGGTCGCTTCCAGAACGGAGAGGCCGTCGACGAGGTCTTCGAAGTGAACGGTACCTTCCACTTCCGTCATCATCGGACGGGTATAGGGGTCCCACTCTGCAAGACGCTGGCCACGCTTTACCTTGTCGCCATCGTCCACGAAGATCTTCGAACCGTAAGCGACACGCTGCGTGGACCGTTCCGCGCCGCGCTCGTCAAGGATCGTAACGGACATGTTACGGCCCATGGCGATGAGAACGCCTTCGGAGTTCCGCAGGATGTTGCGGTTCTTGATCTGGATCGTGCCTTCATACGACGCTTCGAGGAACGACTGGTCGACCACGTTTGCCGTACCGCCAAGGTGGAAGGTACGCATGGTGAGCTGCGTGCCCGGTTCACCGATCGACTGCGCGGCGATGACGCCAACGGCTTCGCCCATGTTGACAGGCGTACCGCGTGCAAGGTCACGACCGTAGCAGACGCCGCAGACGCCGATCTGCACTTCGCAGGTAAGCGCAGAGCGGATGCGGACGGACTGGATGCCGGCCTTTTCGATGGTCGCAACGTCCGCTTCGTCGATCAGAGTCCCAGCCTTGACGATGTTTTCGCCGGTGACCGGGTTGTCGATATCGTCCAGAGCCGTACGACCGAGGATACGTGCGCCGAGCGAAGCAACGACCTGACCGGCATCGACGATGGCCGTCATGGTGAGGCCCTTGTCGGTGCCGCAATCCCTGGAGTTGACGATGCAATCCTGCGCGACATCGACGAGACGACGGGTAAGGTAACCCGAGTTCGCCGTCTTCAAGGCGGTGTCTGCGAGACCCTTACGGGCACCGTGGGTCGAGTTGAAGTACTCGTTAACGGTCAGACCTTCCTTAAAGTTCGAGATGATCGGCGTCTCGATGATTTCACCCGAGGGCTTGGCCATCAGGCCGCGCATGCCGCCCAGCTGACGCATCTGGTTCGGAGAACCACGAGCACCCGAGTGGGACATCATGTAGATGGAGTTCATCGGCTTCTGGCGGCCCGTTTCCGGATCGAACTCGACAGCCTTGATGCGCGCCATCATTTCTTCAGCGACCTTTTCGGTCGCCTTGCCCCAGGCGTCGACAACCTTGTTGTACTTTTCGCCCTGGGTGATGAGACCATCATTGTACTGCTGTTCGTATTCCTTCACGAGAGCTTCGGTGTCACCGACGATCTTCACCTTGCTGTCCGGAATGACCATGTCGTCCTTGCCGAACGAAATGCCGGCGCGGCAGGCGTGGCTGAAGCCGAGCTGCATGATGCGGTCGCAGAAGATGACCGTGTCTTTCTGGCCGCAATGACGGTAGACCGTGTCGATCATCTTGGAGATGTTCTTCTTGGTCATTTCCTGGTTGCAGACGTCGAAAGGCACGTTGACGTTCTTCGGCAGAAGTTCGCCGATGAGCATACGGCCAGGGGTCGTCTCATGGATCTTCGAAACCGGCTTGCCATCGGCATCCACGGTCTTGAAGCGTCCACGAATCTTGGCATGCAACGTCACGACCTTGTTTTCAAGCGCGTGATGCAGCTCACCGATGTCGGAGAAGGCCATGCCTTCGCCCGGCTCGTTCTGGTTCATGATCGACAGGTAGTACAGGCCGAGAACCATGTCCTGCGAAGGAACGATGATCGGGTGGCCGTTTGCCGGATGCAGGATGTTGTTGGTCGACATCATCAGCACGCGCGCTTCCAGCTGGGCTTCCAGCGAAAGCGGAACGTGAACAGCCATCTGGTCACCGTCGAAGTCGGCGTTGAAGGCCGTGCAGACGAGCGGGTGCAGCTGGATGGCCTTGCCTTCGACCAGCATCGGTTCGAAAGCCTGGATGCCCAGACGGTGCAGCGTCGGTGCGCGGTTCAGCAGAACCGGATGTTCGCGGATCACCTCGTCGAGGATATCCCAGACCTCGGGCTTTTCCTTTTCAACCAGCTTCTTGGCCTGCTTGACGGTCGAGGAGTAACCCTTGGCGTCGAGGCGGGCGTAGATGAACGGCTTGAACAGTTCGAGCGCCATCTTCTTCGGCAGGCCGCACTGGTGCAGCTTCAGTTCCGGACCGGTCACGATGACCGAACGGCCGGAATAGTCGACGCGCTTGCCGAGAAGGTTCTGGCGGAAGCGGCCCTGCTTGCCCTTGAGCATGTCGGAGAGCGACTTCAGCGGACGCTTGTTGGCACCCGTGATGACGCGACCGCGACGGCCGTTATCGAACAACGCATCGACGGATTCCTGCAACATACGCTTTTCGTTGCGGATGATGATGCCAGGCGCACGAAGCTCGATCAGGCGCTTCAGACGGTTGTTACGGTTGATGACGCGGCGATAGAGATCGTTGAGGTCGGACGTCGCGAAACGGCCGCCATCCAGCGGAACCAGCGGACGCAGGTCCGGCGGGATCACGGGAACGACCTTCATGATCATCCATTCCGGGCGGTTGCCGGATTCCATGAAGTTCTCGACGATCTTCAGGCGCTTCATCAGCTTCTTCTGCTTGAGATCGGACGTGGTCTCAGCAAGTTCGGCACGCAGGTCGCCGGCGATCTTTTCCAGATTCATCGAAGCCAGCATCTCGTAGATGGCTTCAGCGCCGATCATGGCGGTGAACTGGTCTTCGCCGAACTCGTCGACGGCAATCATGTACTCTTCTTCAGACAGAAGCTGGTTCTGCTTGAGCGAGGTAAGACCGGGTTCGGTGACGATGTAGTTCTCGAAATAGAGAACGCGTTCGACATCCTTCAGCGTCATGTCGAGCAGGGTCGAGATACGCGAAGGAAGCGACTTCAGAAACCAGATGTGGGCAACCGGCGCTGCGAGCTCGATATGGCCCATGCGCTCACGGCGAACGCGCGACAGCGTCACTTCGACGCCGCACTTTTCGCAGATGATGCCCTTGTACTTCATGCGCTTGTACTTGCCGCACAGGCACTCATAGTCCTTGATCGGTCCGAAGATACGCGCACAGAAAAGACCGTCACGCTCAGGCTTGAACGTACGGTAGTTGATGGTTTCCGGCTTCTTGATCTCGCCGTAGGACCACGACAGGATTTTTTCCGGCGAAGCGATCGAAATCCGGATGGAATCGAAATGCTGCGCAGGCACCTGAGGATTGAAAAGATTCATGACCTCTTGGTTCATGCCTTGTCTCCTTGAGAGGCTAGCTGCTGCCCCTGTTTGCATCCGGACCGGCTTCTTCCCGGGTCGCCGTCCAGAGCTTTAAATACGGATTAACCGCATAATGCGGCGAAAGTGTCCCGAACCGGCCAATACCGTCCGGGAAACCGGCAGGCGCCCTTGCAGGCGCCCGCCTCTATCGTCTTATTCCGCCGCGTCGGGCAGCTGGTCTTCGGGCTGGTTCTCGATCTTCGAGTTTTCCAGTTCGACCGAAAGACCCAGCGACCGCATTTCCTTGACGAGAACGTTGAAGCTCTCCGGAATACCGGCCTCGAAGGTGTCGTCGCCACGGACGATCGCTTCGTAGACCTTGGTGCGGCCCGCCACGTCGTCCGACTTGACGGTGAGCATTTCCTGCAGCGTGTAAGCCGCGCCGTATGCTTCCAGAGCCCAGACTTCCATTTCCCCGAAGCGCTGACCGCCGAACTGCGCCTTTCCGCCCAGCGGCTGCTGGGTAACGAGCGAGTAAGGACCGATCGAACGAGCGTGGATCTTGTCGTCAACAAGGTGGTTCAGCTTGATCATGTACATGTAGCCGACGGTGACCTTACGGTCGAACGGCTCACCGGTACGACCGTCATAAAGAACGGACTGACCGGATTCATGCAGACCTGCCTTCTTCAGCATCGCGGCGACGTCAGGCTCATGCGCACCGTCGAAGACCGGGGTCGCGATGGAAACACCGCGCTTGGCTTCTTCGGCAAGCTTGACAAGCGAGTCGTCATCGAAACTCTGAACCTCGTCATTGGCTTCAGACGCGTAGATTTCCGTCAGCTCGCTGCGAAGCTCGCTGATGTCCATCGTCTTGCGATACTCTTCGAGCATCTCGCCGATCTTCTTGCCCATGCCTGCGCATGCCCATGCGAGATGGGTTTCGAGGATCTGGCCGACGTTCATGCGCGAAGGCACGCCGAGCGGGTTCAAGCAGATGTCGACATGCGTGCCGTCTTCGAGGAACGGCATGTCCTCGACCGGAACGATGCGCGAGACAACGCCCTTGTTGCCGTGACGGCCGGCCATCTTGTCGCCCGGCTGGATCTTGCGCTTAACGGCAACGAAGACCTTGACCATCTTCATGACGCCCGGAGGCATTTCATCGCCACGCTGGACCTTTTCGACCTTGTCCATGAAGCGCTGTTCAAGGCGCGACTTGGATTCGTCGTACTGGCCGCGAAGCGCTTCCAGCTCGGACTGAGCCTTCTCGTCTTCGACAGCGAACATCCACCACTGCGAGCGGGGATATTCGGAGACGACGGCGTTGGAGAGCTCGACGCCCTTCTTGAAGCCCTTCGGACCGGCAATCGAAACCTGACCACGCAGCATGTCGATCAGACGGCCATAGACGTTACGGTCGAGGATCGCCTGCTCGTCGTCGCGGTCCTTCGCCAGACGCTCGATCTCTTCGCGCTCGATAGCCATCGCGCGCTCGTCCTTCTCCACACCGTGACGGTTGAAGACGCGGACTTCCACGACCGTACCGAACGTGCCCGGAGGCATGCGCATGGAGGTGTCGCGAACGTCGGAAGCCTTTTCACCGAAGATGGCGCGCAGAAGCTTTTCTTCCGGCGTCATCGGGCTTTCGCCCTTCGGCGTGATCTTGCCGACGAGGATGTCGCCCGGCTGAACTTCCGCACCGATGTACACGATACCGGCTTCGTCGAGGTTCTTCAGCGCTTCTTCCGAAACGTTCGGAATGTCGCGCGTGATTTCTTCCGGACCAAGCTTCGTGTCGCGCGCCATCACTTCGAATTCTTCGATGTGGATGGAGGTGAACACGTCGTCGGAAACGATACGCTCCGACATCAGGATCGAGTCTTCGTAGTTGTAGCCGTTCCAGGGCATGAACGCGACGAGCGCGTTGCGGCCGAGAGCCAGATCGCCGAGGTCGGTCGACGGACCGTCCGCGATGATATCGCCCTTGGAGATGATGTCGCCGACGGAAACCAGCGGACGCTGGTTGACGCAGGTGTTCTGGTTCGAACGCTGGAACTTCTGCAGACGATAGATGTCAACACCGGACTTGCCGGCATCGAGGTCTTCCGTGGCGCGGATAACGATACGGGTCGCATCCACCTGATCGACGACACCGCCGCGACGGGACGCAATGGCAGCGCCGGAGTCACGGGCGACGATCGGCTCCATGCCGGTACCGACGAACGGCGCCTCGGCGCGCAGAAGCGGAACGGCCTGACGCTGCATGTTCGAGCCCATGAGAGCGCGGTTGGCGTCGTCGTTTTCCAGGAACGGAATGAGCGCCGCTGCGACCGAAACGAGCTGCTTCGGCGAAACGTCCATCAGGTTGATGTTGTCACGCGGTGCGAGCATAACTTCGCCCGAGTGACGGCAGACGACGAACTCTTCCGAGAACGAACCGTCTTCATTGAGCGGCGCGTTGGCCTGCGCGACGTAATACTTGGCCTCTTCCATCGCGGAGAGGTAGATCACGTCATTGGTCACCTTACCTTCGACGATCTTGCGGTACGGGCTTTCGATGAAGCCGTACTTGTTGACGCGGGCGAAGGTTGCAAGCGAGTTGATCAGACCGATGTTCGGGCCTTCCGGCGTTTCGATCGGGCAAATACGGCCGTAATGGGTCGGGTGAACGTCGCGGACTTCGAAGCCAGCGCGCTCGCGGGTCAGACCACCCGGTCCAAGAGCCGAAAGACGGCGCTTGTGGGTGATTTCCGAAAGCGGGTTCACCTGGTCCATGAACTGCGAAAGCTGCGAGGAACCGAAGAATTCGCGAACAGCGGCGGCAGCCGGCTTCGCGTTGATCAGGTCCTGCGGCATCACGGTGTCGATTTCGATCGAGGACATACGTTCCTTGATCGCACGTTCCATGCGCAGAAGGCCCAGACGATACTGGTTTTCCATCAGTTCGCCGACAGAGCGAACACGGCGGTTGCCGAGGTTGTCGATGTCGTCGATTTCGCCCTTGCCGTCGCGCAGTTCGACCAGCATCTTGACAACCGCGAGGATGTCTTCCTTGCGCAGCGTGCGCACGGTGTCTTCCGCATCGAGGTCGAGGCGCATGTTCATCTTGACGCGGCCAACGGCCGACAGATCGTAACGTTCAGCATCGAAGAACAGCGAGTTGAACATCGCTTCGGCCGATTCCATGGTCGGCGGCTCACCCGGACGCATGACGCGGTAGATGTCGAACAGGGCTTCCTGACGGTTCTCGTTCTTGTCGGCAGACAGCGTGTTGCGGATATAGGCACCAACATTGACGTGGTCGATGTTGAGGACTGGAATCTCGTCGAAGCCCGACTGCAGGATGAGACCGAGGGTCTTCTCGTCGATTTCGTCGCCGGCTTCGAGATAGATTTCACCCGTCTCGTAGTTGACGATGTCTTCGGCCAGATAGTTGCCATAAAGGTCTTCGTCGGTCGCCTTCAGCGCCTTGAGGCCCTTCTCCGTCAGCTGGCGGATCAGGCGCGGGGTCAGCTTCTTGCCGCCTTCGACCACGACTTCGCCGGTATCGGCGTCGATCATGTCGGTAATGACCTTGGCGTTCTTCAGCGTCTCGGGCTGGAAGGGAATGCGCCAGCCGTCGCCGTCGCGCTCATAGGAAGCCTTGGTGTAGAAGGTCGACAGAATGTCTTCGCCGTCCATGCCAAGCGCCATCAGCAGCGAGGTCGCGGGGATCTTGCGGCGGCGGTCGATACGCGCATAGACGATGTCCTTGGCGTCGAACTCGATGTCGAGCCAGGAACCGCGATACGGGATGACGCGGGCAGCAAACAGCAGCTTGCCGGAAGAATGGCTCTTGCCCTTGTCGTGATCGAAGAACACGCCCGGCGAACGGTGCATCTGCGAAACGATGACGCGCTCGGTGCCGTTGACGATGAACGTACCGTTATTGGTCATGAGCGGCATATCGCCCATGTAGACGGACTGTTCCTTGATGTCCTTGATGGACTTCGCGCCCGTATCTTCATCGATATCGAACACGATGAGACGCAGCGTCACCTTGAGCGGCGCTGCATAGGTCAGATCGCGCTGACGGCATTCCTCGACGTCGAACTTCGGCGCTTCGAATTCGTAGGACACGAATTCAAGCATGGACGCGCCCGAGAAATCGGTGATCGGGAATACGGATTTGAATACGGCATTCAATCCCTCGTCGGGACGGCCACCCTTGGGCTCGTCAACCATGAGAAACTGGTCATACGAAGCCTTCTGAACCTCGATGAGGTTCGGCATTTCCGCTACTTCTGGAATTTTGCCGAAAAACTTGCGTACGCGCCTGCGACCGTTAAACGAAAGGGTCTGAGCCATCGTCGCTCCTTTAAAATTGCATCCGGGCCTGCAACGGACGGGAACCGATGGCCAGTCGATCCCGTCAAGCAATGGGTATCATCAATCTCGTTCCACATCCCGGATCGATCAGGCCGGATTGCCTAGATGAGCCGGTTCGGAACCATTCTCTTGAAGAACCCATTACCCAAAAGCCATTTTCACGCGGCTTTTGGGTAATGAGTTTTAAAAACGATGACGACGGAAAGGGACATAAAGCCCCTTCCCGCCAGCAATCGCAAGATTACTTAACGTCAACCTTGGCGCCTGCGTCCTCAAGCTTCTTCTTGAGATCAGCAGCTTCAGCCTTGGAAACAGCTTCCTTGACCGGCTTCGGAGCGCCTTCGACGAGGTCCTTGGCTTCCTTGAGGCCGAGGCCGGTGATGCCGCGAACTTCCTTGATGACGTTGATCTTGTTGGCGCCAGCGTCAACCAGGATAACGTCGAACTCGGTCTTTTCTTCTTCAACAGCAGCAGCAACGCCAGCACCGCCAGCAGCAGCAACAGCTACCGGAGCAGCAGCGGAAACGCCCCACTTTTCTTCAAGAAGCTTCGACAGTTCTGCAGCTTCCAGAACGGTCAGCGAGGAGAGGTCTTCTACGATCTTTGCGAGATCAGCCATTTTGATAGTTCCTTTTGTTCAGTTCGAACCAGTTTGAATATTTACAGCGAAAAACCGCCTTAAGCGGCTTCGTCCTTCTTGGCGTAAGCCGAGAACACGCGGGCAAGCTGGCTTGCCGGTGCTGCAACAACCGTTGCGACGCGAGTTGCCGGGGCATTGAGAAGGCCCAGCAGCTTTGCACGCAGCTCGTCGAGCGAAGGCAGGGTCGCAAGCGACTTGACTGCTTCGGCGTTGAGCGTGGTTGCGCCCATGGCGCCGCCCAAAACAACGACCTTGTCGTTGGTCTTGGCGAAATCCATGACGACTTTCGGAGCGATCATCGGGTCAGTGCTGTATGCAATCAGCGTCTGTCCCTTGAAGAGATTGGTCATCCCTTCCGACTCCGTACCCTGAAGAGCGATCTTGGCCAGGCGGTTCTTCGCGACCTTGACGGTGCCTCCGGCAGCGCGCATCTTCGAACGGAAGTCGTTCATCTGCGCAACGGTGACACCAGCATAGTGGGCCACGACAACCGAACCGGAAGCCTTGAAGACTTCGTTCAGCTCCGTGACGAATTCGCGTTTTTCCGCTCTTTCCACTGTCTGTCTCCAGTAGACGGGACCACATGATTGTGAACCCGTCGGGTTTGCCTTTGCCCCAAGGGACCTTTTTACAAAGATCCCGAGCGACGCTCGAGGATCCTGTCCCCCGCTCTGTCGCCGCAAACGGCTTCAGGCACAGGCACACCAGGTTCGAACCGGACAGTCAGGCATCGAAAGATGCCTCAAATCCAGCCTCACCCGTCTCATGCAGGCTAAATGATTAAGGCCAAATCCCGAAAGACAAGGCCACCCGCAATCTCGGACAGGAGTTCCGGGTTTCCCCGGAAATCTCCGGCTCCCTGGGAGCCGGAAATTCTTTTATTCACACTCCCCTGGGGAGCGCGAGAATTTATTAAGCGGTGACCGACGAAGGGTCGATCTTGACGCCCGGACCCATGGTCGAGGAAATCGCCACGCGCTTGACGTAGTTACCCTTGGCACCAGCCGGCTTTGCCTTGATGACGGCATCGGCAAAAGCCTTGATGTTTTCTTCAAGAGCCTTGGCGTCGAACGAAGCCTTGCCAACGCCAGCGTGTACGATACCGGCCTTTTCTACGCGGAATTCGACAGCGCCGCCCTTGGATGCCTTGACGGCACCGGCAACGTCCATGGTCACGGTTCCGACCTTCGGGTTCGGCATCATGCCACGCGGGCCGAGTACCTTGCCGAGACGGCCGACGAGCGGCATCATGTCCGGGGTCGCGATGCAGCGATCGAAGTCGATCTTGCCGCCCTGAACGATTTCAACCAGCTCTTCTGCACCAACAACGTCAGCACCAGCAGCCGTAGCTTCATCGGCCTTGGCGCCACGTGCGAAGACGGCGACGCGAACGTCACGGCCGGTGCCGTTCGGCAGGTTGACAACGCCACGAACCATCTGGTCCGCATGGCGCGGGTCAACGCCGAGGTTCATCGAAACTTCAACGGTTTCGTCGAACTTGGCGACTGCACGTTCCTTGACCATCGAAATGGCGTCGGTGAGAACGTAGAGCTTGTTGGAATCCACGCCTTCGCGGATCTTCTGAATGCGCTTTGCTACCTTGGCCATGATCAACCTACCACTTCCAGGCCCATGGCGCGGGCAGAGCCCTCAACCATCGCCATTGCGCCTTCGATGTCGGCTGCGTTCAGATCCTTCATCTTGGCTTCAGCGATCGTCTTGACCTGAGCCTTGGTGATGGAGCCGACCTTGGCGCCCTTGCCGGGCGTCTTGGAACCGGAGGTGATCTTAGCTTCCTTCTTCAGCCAATACGTCATCGGCGGCTGCTTCATAACGAAGGTGAAGGACTTGTCCTGGTAGTAGGTGATGACGACCGGAATCGGCATACCCTTTTCCATTTCCTGCGTGGCGGCATTGAACGCCTTGCAGAATTCCATGATGTTAATGCCACGCTGACCAAGTGCCGGACCGATCGGCGGGGACGGATTGGCCGCCCCGGCCTTTACCTGCAACTTGAGCTGGCCTGCAACTTTCTTAGCCATATCTCTCTGCCTTTCAATTCAAACCGGTTACCCGGCTTCTCTCAAGCCGGATTGCTCCGGCGGCTGCGGTTGCGTGGTGCGGCGCCCTGCCCCGGCTTAAAGAGCCAGTTAGCCTTCCACGCGCTTGGGGCTTCACCCCGCCAATCAGACCTTTTCGACCTGATTGTATTCCAGCTCGACCGGTGTCGCGCGGCCGAAAATCGAAACTTCCACCTTCAGGCGCGAACGCTCTTCGTCGACATCCTGCACCACGCCGTTGAACGACGCGAAAGGACCGTCGGAAACGCGAACCTGCTCGCCGATCTCGAACGAAACCGAAGACTTCGGACGCTCGACACCTTCCTGAACCTGACCGAGGATACGCTCGGCTTCATAATCGGGAATCGGAACAGGCTTGCTGTCCGAACCGAGGAAACCGGTAACCTTCGGCGTGTTCTTGATGAGGTGATAGGCCTCATCCGTCAGGTTGGCGCGCACAAGCACGTAACCTGGAAAAAACTTGCGCTCGCTATCGACTTTGCGGCCGCGACGCACCTCGACCACCTTTTCGGTCGGCACGAGGATTTTCTCGAAAAGATGATCCAGACCCTTCTGACGGGCTTTTTCCTCGATCGACTCCGCGACCTTCTTTTCAAAATTCGAATATGCGTGAACGATATACCAGCGCGCTGCCATTTTTATTCTCCGTTCGATCCTTCTACCGGGCCCTTGAGCGTGCCGTTACCGGCCCACACTCAGCACCAGGCTGAGCAGCCAGCCGATGAGCTGGTCCGCAGCAAAGAAGAACAGAGCCGCAAAAATGACCATCACCAGCACCATAGCCGTCGAAATCATGGTCTCGCGGCGCGACGGCCAAGTGATCTTTGACGCTTCGGCGCGAACCTGCTGCAGAAACGTAAACGGATTGGTTTTGGATGCCATTGACTGCCCACGCAATTACGGCGCGTAAAGCCGATACTAATCAGCCCCACGCACCGCGTGTCTGTTTTGACCCTACATAAACACCGATTCCACTTTTAACAAGAGGAAATCGACATTCGGCGAAATTCGCCGGTAAACCGGCCCCATCTGCCATGCAGCGAAAACCGCGCTTGCGAATGGAAAGTGGCAGGGGCAGAGGGGCTCGAACCCCCGACCTGCGGTTTTGGAGACCGCCGCTCTACCAACTGAGCTATACCCCTTCATCACCTGAACCGGCCGCGAAATCGCTTGGCCAATTCGGTATGCGCTCCTTTAAGGTGCAGGGGAAAGAATGGCAAGTGTGTTTTTTGTTTTTTCCACTCCGCCCCCGAAAATCGTGCACCCGTCAGGGTTTGACGTATTTCCGCCAGTCATGTTCTTCCCTGAAACCCAGAACTTCGCGAATCTTGCGGTTGGAGATCAATCCCTCATGGTCCCCGATATCGCGACGAAATTGCACGCCAGGGAAATATGTCCGCGCAAGCTCTCGCGTGGGAACCGTCGCCGTCGCACTATCATTGACGGCGTTGAAGACCTGATAGCCGAGACCGTCCTTCTCGACGCACAAATGACAGATCTGACCGAGATCACGCGCGTCGATGTAACCCCAGGCATTGCGTTTACGCGTCTCAGGACGGGCAAAGAAGTCGGGAAATTTCTCATATTCATGGGGTTCGATGACATTACCGATTCGCAGCGCGTAAATGTCGTATCCGCTTCGCTCTGCAAAGGCCCGCGCGGTCTTTTCATTCACCACTTTCGACAGTCCGTATGAATCCATCGGATCGACGTCGTAGTCCTCCTCAAGCGGGAAATGATGGAAATCCTTATCGCCTTCGGCAAAGCAGACGCCATAGGTGGTCTCGCTCGATGCGATGACGATCTTGCGAATACCAAGCTTCACCGCGGCTTCGATAACATTGTAGGTTCCCATCGTATTGATGCGGAACGTCTCGTTATCAGGCTTTATCAAAATGCGGGGAACGGCGGCAAAATGGATCACCGCGTCATAGGGCAGAACGCCCTTCCCGCCTTCAAGCTCGGCAAAGTTGCTATGCATCGACAAGGCATTAAAGACCTGCCCGCTGTCGCTGATATCGACGATGAGATTGGTCACGCCCGGCCTGTCGAGGGGCACGAGATCGATGTTGTGAACCTCATACCCTTTGTCGATAAGCCAAGGAATTACATGCCTTCCCGCCTTGCCGGAACCGCCGGTAAATAGAATGCGCTTTTTCATGATACTCCTCATTGTCTCCCCGGCAATGACGTAGCAGCCCGGAGAGAAGAACGAAAGCTATTCTCTCCTCTGAGCCGTGCGGCACAAAACAAAAAACCCCGCTGTCTCCAGCGGGGTTTTCTCAAATCCCTTACGGGAAAAGATTACTCGACGATCGAAGCCACGATGCCGGCGCCGCGCGCAAATCGCGCTTGCGCGCCATTTGCACATCTTAATTGCCGTCGGCAGGCTTACGGCATCGTTAGCGATCGTTATTCAACGATCGAGGCAACGATGCCGGCGCCGACGGTACGGCCGCCTTCGCGGATAGCGAAGCGCAGCTTTTCTTCCATCGCGATCGGAACGATCAGCTCGACGTCAACGGTGACGTTGTCGCCAGGCATAACCATTTCCGTGCCTTCAGGAAGCGTAACGATGCCCGTCACGTCCGTCGTGCGGAAGTAGAACTGCGGACGGTAGTTCGTGAAGAACGGCGTATGACGGCCGCCCTCTTCCTTCGTCAGGATGTAGGCTTCAGCCTTGAACTTCTTGTGCGGCTTGACCGAACCCGGCTTGCACAGGATCTGACCACGCTCGACGCCGTCACGGTTAACACCGCGAACCAGTGCGCCGATGTTGTCGCCGGCCTGGCCCTGGTCGAGCAGCTTGCGGAACATTTCAACGCCGGTAACCGTCGTCTTCGACGTCGGACGGATGCCGACGATTTCGACTTCTTCACCAACCTTGACGATACCGCGCTCAACGCGACCCGTCACAACCGTACCACGACCCGAGATCGAGAACACGTCTTCGATCGGCATCAGGAACGGCTGGTCGATCGGACGCTCAGGCGTCGGGATGTAGGCGTCAACCGCTGCCATCAGCTCGCGGATCGCGTCTTCACCGATCTTCTTGTCGCTGTCTTCAAGAGCAGCAAGCGCCGAACCCTTGATGATCGGGATATCGTCGCCCGGGAAGTCGTAGGACGACAGAAGTTCACGAACTTCAAGCTCGACGAGCTCCAGAAGCTCGGCGTCGTCAACCTGGTCGACCTTGTTCAGGAACACGACGATCGCAGGAACGCCAACCTGACGGGCAAGCAGGATGTGCTCGCGGGTCTGCGGCATCGGGCCGTCAGCAGCCGAGCAAACCAGGATCGCGCCGTCCATCTGCGCTGCACCCGTGATCATGTTCTTCACGTAGTCGGCGTGGCCGGGGCAGTCAACGTGAGCGTAGTGACGGTTCGGCGTCTCATACTCAACGTGCGCCGTCGAAATCGTGATACCACGCGCCTTTTCTTCAGGAGCGGCGTCGATCTGGTCATACGCCTTGAACTCGCCGAAGAACTTCGTGATTGCCGCCGTCAGCGACGTCTTGCCATGGTCAACGTGACCGATCGTGCCAATGTTGACGTGCGGCTTCGTCCGCTCAAACTTGCTCTTTGCCATGTGAATTGCTTCCTGTGAACGTGAAGTAGTTTCCCCGGCGCACCGGTTTGGTGTCGCCGTTTAAGGCTTTGTAAGCGAATGCGCAAGACTTAATTGTGAAAGCGTCTTCGCGCGCGCCCAAAGCGTGCCTTGAGGCCCGTATATGGTATCTGATCTGCGACATTCAAACCGTCGCGAGGACGAAGCCAGTGCCGACCCGGCGGCTCCCTTCTACGGAATAGTCGATCACTAAATAAGATATTTCCATCACAACTTCTTTACCTGCACCGGCATGATGGCTTAAGGACATGTCATCGCCGGGGAGAGACGGGCGACTGGAATCCGTCGCGGGCGCGCCATCAACGCCATACCTCGATCCGTCGCCTCCTTCGCGACCTCTGCACCGCCTCAGGACCATCCCATGGAAATCTTCACAGCCGCCGGCTTCACGGCATTCCTACAGGTTATCGCAATCGACCTCGTGCTGGCGGGCGACAACGCCATCGTCATCGGCCTTGCCGCAGCCGGTCTGCCCGCTCACCTTCGCCGCAAGGCGATCCTGGTGGGCATCATCGCCGCCACGGTTCTTCGCATCGGTTTTGCCGCCGTCACCGTGCAGCTTCTCGCCATTGTCGGCCTGCAATTGTTCGGTGGCCTGCTGCTTGCCTGGGTGTGCTGGAAGATGTGGGTCGAACTGCGTGAGGCCGCAGGTTCCATCGAAGACGAGGTGACGGACGAAGAGGCCGACCTGACCAAGGGTCATAAGACTTTTCTCCAGGCCGCGACCCAGATCGTCATCGCCGATGTTTCCATGTCGCTGGACAATGTCCTTGCCGTCGCCGGCGCTGCGCAGGAACATGTGACGGTGCTTATCATCGGCCTCGTCGTTTCAATTGCGCTCATGGGCCTTGCCGCCAACTTCGTCGCCAAGCTGCTGCACCGCTATCGCTGGATTTCCTATCTCGGCCTAATGGTCATCATCTATGTGGCCCTTAACATGCTGTATCACGGTACGCTCGAGGTTCTGCCCCATCTCCAGACCTATCTGAGTTGAAACAGCCACCAGAAACGCTTCTACAGAAGGCCCGGAAACACCCGTTTCCGGGCCTTTTCCATGACTTGCGCCCATGAAGCCGCCTCACTGTCGCGGGACAGGAAGAATCAATCGAAGCACTTGCTGCAACATCGGGAGAGAACAGGAAAATCGTGAATTTTCGCCGATGGATTCTGGCAATTGAGGTCAGGCACGGGCAAGCCTAGGGAGCTAATCAATAAGTCATAATAATAAAAAGAAAGGTAAAGCTGCCAATGGCTTATGACTGGAGCGGCGGACGTACCCGCCGCCTTCGCAGGGTGAGGCTCGGCGTTGTCGCCAGTTCTCTCATCCTGCTGGCGCTTCTTGCGTCGCTCGTTCTTGGCTGAACGCGCCGCGCGCGCACTTCCACGCTGACCGGCGGCATGGCAAGGTTGTCACAAACCGCCCTGCCGCCGCTCCTTTGCGGAAACGAGCAAACGTTTAGGGTTTTTTGGTCTCGATGCAATGAACCGGCTGCTTCATCTGCGGATCGGCCATCAGATCGTAAAGATCCGCCTCATCACCCTTCGACCACCAGACATACATGCCGCCCTGATATTTCGCTCCCGAGCCGGAAATGACATTTGCGGCAACGGTGACGCCATCCTTCAGCCCCAGCCGAACGAGGCTGATCTCACCGGCATTGAAATAGACGGCCTCCACCTTGTCGGCAGCGCATTGGTAGACGGTCTCAACCTTTTCGACCGTCGTGTCTTTCGGAAGCGGAATCACCAGGTCTTCAGCCATGGCGCCGGTCGCAATCGACGTGGAGAAAACTGCAAGGCATGTCGCGGCAACGGATTTTTTCATGATGACCCTTTCCTGATTTCACCGAACCATAGGGTCACGCCAGCAAAGCCGAAATGGGGCGGCCGTCTCTCAACACCTCAAATTTTTTGGGAATATCGGCCTCATAGGCGAACCTGGGGCTTCTCACCAAACAAGCCTTGCGGCGGCTTCATTCAGGCCGGTAAGCCTGGTAGAAACTATCGAAACAGCCAATAAACCACGCCAAGGATCACCGTCCACATCAACAGCGATATGGCCAGCACGGTGAGATAGTTTCGAAATCGTCTGGTCATCAGCCCACATTGCCAGCGAACCGTCATCGGACAGCCGCAGCCGTTGAATTGCTGGCTGCGGATCGACCCGCAGCATCAGATCTTTCTATCAAGAGACTGAATCGCAAGCCATTCGCAGATTTTACCCGCCCGAAAACGGGGTTGCTCCCAGCCACGGATTTCCCACCGTCAAGGACGGACTGATCCGCGACAAGTCTTGATCGCGGACAAGATGCGATATCCGCATCTGCCGGCCAATGGCGGCAGGGAAAAAGGCCCAAGGGAAACGATCGCGACCCAACGACTAACGCGTTATCCGAAGCCGTGTCGGATAACGCGCCAATGCCGGCGGTACTTGGCCAGCCGCCCGCCTGTCTCAGCTCTTCAGGGCCGTGTTGCACAGGCTCCAGTAGCCGCCGCCCTTCTGGATCCATTTCAGATCGCCGAGCGTGCCGTCATTCTTGTTCTTGTGGTAAGAGTCGGCACAGGTTTTCAGGCGTGCCTTTGCGGGCGTCTCGCTTGAATATTTCTTATCGACCGCACGCGGAAAAGCGACGCCCCTGGGAGCTTTTATCGTCGCTTTTTCGGGCTCTTTTTCTGTCGTGGCCGCGACCTGCTTGTCGTCGGCCGCATCCTCGGCTGCCGCCTCGCTGCCGCAGAACTTGGCGCGATAGTCGTTCCACTTGACGTCCTTGGCAGACCCGTCGGCTTTCGCCGCCTGATATTTCGCGCTGCACTCCTTCATGGTGAGTGCGGCTGCGGGGGAGACAAACGCCGCCGATGTCAGCAGCGCAAAGGATGAGAGAATGACAACCCTGTTAAACATTGAAGGCTCCCGTTTGCATGATTGCCGGGCGACTATCCGACCGGATTTTGCGCTTGTCAACGAGCCGTGCGGCACGGATACAAAGTCCGGTTGAACCGGCATAAAACGCGCTCATCGCGGACAGCGTTTTCCCGATGAAGCCGACGTCGCAGAATCACGTCTTCGTGTGACGTCAAGCCTCCAGCGGAACGAATTTCCTAAGTTTTCGTTAGCATACCGAACGAATAACGAGGATTTATCGATGTTGAGGATGCCGAAGACCATCTCCGCGCTCGCTCTTGGCGTCGCGATATCTGCCGCTGCGGTCGTTCCCGCCAACGCGCTGAGCCTCATACCGCCGGCCTACAAAGTTCAGGCACAGGCTTCAGATGAGCGAGGCTATCCCGCCTCTGCCTTTGCAGCGGGCAAAGGTGAAGAGGCCGTGTCCAACGGCTACGCCTTGTCGCCAGCCGAGATCAACCATATAAAATGGTGTGCGGCGCGTTACACGTCCTATCACCCCACGGATAACAGCTATATGGCGCCTGCCGGGACACGAACGCAATGCCGCTCGCCCTATTGAAAAGACCGAGGCCTGGGCTGGATCTCCAGCCGGGCCGATGCGGGGAAGATAAAATTTACCTTAAATTCTATTGATCTGAACCTTTATCCCTGCAAGCCGTTCATGCAGCTGCCAACGGGGAAAACGCGATGTTATGGAATCTGGAAAAGCTGGAGCAGGAGCGACTTGACCTGATCGAGGTGATTTCCGCCCTGCGCCGTGTTGAGCGTCTGTCGCAAACGGACCGGACCTCGGTCTTTGAGGAAATTACGGCCCATATGGGACGGTTGAGCGAGCTGGACGCGGAAAAACTGCGAATCCAGTCTGCCCTTGAGGCATACTGAAGACGATTGAGCATGGCCAAAACCCACAGATGCAGTCAGACCCCATCGCAAAGCGCAGGCGGAACGCCATCCCACAGTTGAAAAGTGTCAACAGTCGAAAAGTGCCCAAAGACGGGCGCATGTTTCCGCCGAAAAAAACAGGGCGACGAAATAAGCGGAAAAGAAGATCGAGTGATGATGGGAAGAGCGCTGGAGCGGGTAGCGGGAATCGAACCCGCGTATTCAGCTTGGAAGGCTGCTGCTCTACCATTGAGCTATACCCGCGGTGGTGATTTCGATCCGTGCAGAATGGTGGAGGGAGTTGGATTTGAACCAACGTAGGCGTAGCCAACGGATTTACAGTCCGTCCCCTTTAACCACTCGGGCATCCCTCCAGCTTTCTGCTAGGATCGAGCGACCAAGCTCTTCAGATTTCGCTGCGGCGAAGCGCCGTTGCGTCGTCTGTGGCGCGTATATGACGGCCTCGTTCGTTTCTGTCAACACGCCCATTCACGAATTTTCGGGAAAAAATTCAAACCTCTTTACCGCCCTGTGGATTATCGCGGGGGCTGGTGCGCGCCTCGTCCCGGAGATATAAGGCGCCATGAGCAAAGACGATCCCAAGAACAAATCCACCCGCGACACGCACTATGCCAACCTGCGCCGCGCCGTGCGCGACGCCAAGCGCGAGCGCGGCGAGATTCCCACCCCGCAGCAGCCGAAGCGCAAGAACCGCGGCGCAGACGACTGGAAGCCGCCGCAGCTTGCGCCCGACCAGGTGCATCTTTACGGCCTGCATACCGTGCGTGCGGCACTCGCCAATCCCGAACGGCAGATCGTCAAGCTCTCCGTCACCCAGAACGCCTTTGCGCGGCTGGATATCGGCGAGGCGGATGCCCAGCCCTTCCCGGTCGAGATGGTCTCCCCTCAGGATATCGACCGTGTGCTCGGCCCCGAGGCCATCCACCAGGGCGTGATGCTGGAAACCCGGCCGCTGCCGGTCAAGCGTCTCGGCGCGCTGAAGGACAGCCCGCTCATCCTCGTGCTCGATCAGGTCACCGATCCGCACAATGTCGGCGCCATCATGCGCTCGGCGGTCGCCTTCAACGCCGGCGCCGTCATCACTACCATGCGCCACAGCCCGACCGAGTCGGGCGTGCTGGCGAAATCGGCCTCCGGCGCGCTGGAACTCATTCCCTATATCCAGATCACCAATCTGGCCGATGCGCTGGGCGAACTTCACAAGCTCGGCTTCTTCTCCGTCGGCCTGGACTCCGAAGGCCCCGCCCCTATCGAACAGACCTTCAGCGGTGATAAAATCGCGCTGGTACTGGGCGCCGAGGGCAAGGGCCTGCGCCAGAAAACGCGCGAAACCGTCTTGGCGCTCGCCCGGCTCGATATGCCCGGCGAGATCAAATCGCTCAACGTTTCGAATGCGGCAGCCATCGCCCTTTATGCAACGCAGCAATTTCTGGGCAAAGCGTCGTCCTGACGCTTTCCCTTCCTTGCGAAATCGCAAAGCGCAACGCATGCTGCGCCTTTGTCATTCGCATGGAGCACATCTCAACATGACCGACCAGACCATCAAACCGACCGGCGAGCTGACGCTCAGAACGCTTGCCATGCCGGCCGACGCCAATCCGGCCGGCGATATTTTCGGCGGCTGGGTCATGTCGCAGATGGACTTGGCGAGCGGCATCCGCGCCGCGGAGCGTTCCCGCTGTCGCGTGGTCACAGCGGCGGTCAAGGAAATGGCCTTCGAGCTGCCGGTGAAGATCGGCGATACCCTGTCGATCTATACCGATATCGCCCGCGTTGGCCGCACCTCCATCACGCTGACGGTGGAAGCCTGGGCGCAGCGGTCGCGTTATGACAAGCTGGAAAAAGTCACCGCCGGAACCTTCATCATGGTGGCGATGGACGAGAACGGACAACCCACTCCCATTCCGGCAGCGGAATGATTGGCGGAGCGGCGCTGGGTCCAGCGCCGCTCCGCATGCTCGGCAAGCGCGCCAGCAGCCTGCCGTCATTGTGTCGCGGTGACATTTCTCCGCAAATGTGACATTGCGACTGCATGGGATTCATTCGCAGGATCATGCAAGACAGAAGTTCGGCTGGCGCCATCGCCATGCTGGCGGTTTTGCTTTTCCTTTTGCAGGGTCTCGCCAACGGTCTGACCAGCGGCAACATGGCGATGGCCGCGCTCGCAGCGGATGAAGTCATCTGCTCCAGCCATATGCCGGAAGGCGGCTCCGGCAAACAGAACCCGGCCGGCAAGATAGGCGACGATTGCTGCGGCACGCTCTGCCGTCTGGCTTCGGCCACGGCCGCCGCTCTTCCGGTTATTCCCATCGAGCGCGCGGACAATATTCTCCCCGCGGTCGAAGTCGCCTTCCTGAACGTCGACGCGGCGTTGCCGCCATCGCCGCCCAATCTGGAATCGCGCCCACGCGCACCTCCCTCCGCTCCGCAGCGCTAGAACACTGTCCGGCCTGCCGGAAAATCAATTCTCTTGCGGAGACATCCATGTCCGTTACGACCTCTTTCGAAGGCGAGCGTGCGCCTGCGCATTCCTCGTCCATAAATCTTTACCGCGCCGTATGGCGCTGGCATTTTTATGCCGGTCTTCTCGTCCTGCCCTTCATGATATCGCTCGCCGTCACCGGTGCGCTTTATCTCTTCCGGGATGAGTTCGATAATCTCATCCATGCGGACCTGAAGCGTATGGAGGTGGTGCAAAACGCGCCGAAAGCCCTGCCTTCCGAGATCGTGGCCGCAGCGCTTGCGGTCGTTCCCGGCACAGCCGTCAAATATACCACCCCCGCCGATCCGGGCGCGTCGACGGAAATCACCGTCAATACGGCGGATGGAAAGCGGGCCGTCTATGTCAACACCTATACCGGAGAGGTGGCCGGTTCCCTCCCGGATCGTGGCACCGTCATGTGGACAATCCGCTATCTCCACAGCCTCAAATATTTCGGTACCTATGCCCGCTATCTGATCGAAATCGCCGCCGGCTGGTCCATCCTTCTTGTCGCTACCGGCATCTATCTCTGGTGGCCGCGAAAGCAGACCGGCGGTGTCGTGACCGTGCGCGGCACACCGAAAAAACGGGTATTCTGGCGCGATACCCATGCCGTCACCGGCATTTTCGTCGGTTTTTTCATCGTTTTCCTTGCGGTCACCGGCATGCCCTGGTCGGGCGTCTGGGGCGCCAAGGTCAATGAATGGGCGAATGGTAGCAACTTCGGATATCCGGCGGGCATTCGCACCGATGTTCCGATGTCGGGAGACCATCTCGACCACGTCGCGAAGACGAGCTGGTCGCTGGAGCAGGCGAAAATACCGGAATCCACCCATTCCGCCGCAGGCCAGCCAATCGGGATCGACGAGGCGATAGCACGTTTCGACGCGCTCGGCCTTGCCGCCGGTTACGCTGTCGCCCTGCCGGGAAAACCGACGGGCGTCTATAGCGGCTCCGTCTATCCCGACGATCTGGCGCAGCAACGTGTCATCCATCTCGATCAATATAGCGCCAAACCGCTGATCGATATGAGCTACGCCGATTACGGCCCGCTCGGCAAGGCGCTGGAATGGGGCATCAACGTGCATCTGGGCCAGCAATATGGCCTTGCCAACCAGATCGTACTTCTGGCGGCCTGTATCGGCATTGTGCTGCTTGCCGTGTCTGCCGGCGTCATGTGGTGGAAACGCCGTCCGAAAGGGTCACTCGGCGTGCCGCCTTTGCCGCAGGAAAAACGCGTCCTGTACGGTCTGCTCGCCATACTCGCCATCGGCGGCGTCATTTTCCCGCTGGTGGGCGCGAGCCTGCTGACCATGCTGGTGCTGGATTTGATCGTACAGTCGCGCCAGAAACGACGTGCAATCTGAAAATGAAAACAGCCGGGCGAAAATCCCGGCTGTTCCCCTGCTATTGGCAATGCGACCGCGAAGGCCCTCAGAACATTGTATTATTGTTCGCCGCTGTTTCCGGAACACGCTGGATCACGTCCCAATGCTCGGTGATCTTGCCATCGGTGACGCGGAAGATATCGACGATGGCCCTGCCGCGATCGCCTTCATTTTCCGTCGAATGGATGTGCAGATAGACCAGATCGCCATCCGTGGCGCTACGCACGATCCGCGCTTTCGACTGCGGGTTTTCCTTGAAGAAGCCGGTAAAATAATTAACAAACGGCGCCTTGCCATCCGGCACCATCGGGTTGTGCTGCTTGTAGCTGTCGACAAGGACGGCAGCTCCCTTCTCCACTTCATGCTTGTTGAAGACCGTGTCGTAAAACTCGATCACCAGCTTGCGGTTGGCCTCTTCCTGCGCGAAATCCCGCGTTGCGGTTTGCGCCAGAACCGGTGCGGCCAGCAGCGCGGGTGCAAGGGCAAGGGTGGCGACGGCAAGACGACGTGTCACAAAATTCATGGGCGATACCTCTCAATAACCGACGGTGAAACGCTGGCGGGAATGCTGCGGCTTCTCGATTTCATCGACAAGCGCGATGGCGTAGTCTTCGAAGGAAATGCGGCTGCCCTGCTCGTTGCTCAGAAGCGTATCCTTGCCGATCCGGAATTTGCCGGTTCTTTCGCCCGGCACGAATTCGGCCGGAGGCGACAGGAAGGTCCAGTCGAGCTGCTTTTCCTGTTTCAGCCGATCCAGGAATTCCGCGCCCTTCGTTGCCTCGGCCTTGTAGGCGGCCGGGAAATCCGGCAGGTCGACCACTCGCTGGCCGGGAGCTATTTCAAGGCTTCCGGCGCCACCGACCACGAGATAACGGGAAACGCCAGAGGCGCGGACGGCCTCGATCAGCGTCGCGGGATCGCTGGCGGTAAAGTGTACCGAACTGATCACGGCATCGTGACCCCTCAGCAGCTCCGAAAGCGCTGCCTGATCGAAGACATCGCCCTTTTTTGCCACCACATTTGGCAGGGCGGCGATCTTTTCGGGGTTACGGGCGATCGCCGTGACCTGGTGTCCACGGTCGGAAAGTTCCTTCAGGATACGGGATCCGGCATTGCCGGAAGCGCCGATGAGTGCGATTTTAGCCATGGCTTGTTTCCTCTGCTGTTATCGTCATTAGTCTAAATAATAGACCGTAGAGCAAAGCTATGGTATCGCGAGGTTTGCCGCAAGAAGTCAGGGGCCGGTGATCTGGTCACACGGCGATGACCTTGAAGGTACCCAAAAACGGGCAAGGGGGTAAGGACAATGCCGGATACGCAGACCAGGGAAATCTTCGCTTTCGAACAGCCCTGCCCCATCCGCGACGTGCTGGACCGCATCGGCGATCAATGGAGCCTGCTGGTTCTCGAAGCCCTCCAGGGCGGCGTTCTGCGCTTCAACGAGCTGAACCGGAGGATCGATGATATTTCCAAGCAGATGCTGTCACGCACGCTGAAGCGGCTGGAGGAAGACGGCTTCATTCGCCGCACGCTCTATGCGCAGGTACCGCCGCGCGTGGAATATGAGCTGACCAATCTCGGCCGCTCGTTTCTGGTGCCGATGCAATTGCTGGTGCAATGGGCCGATGAGAACCATGTCCGCATCTGCAAGGCGCGTTTGGAATATTCGGAAAGCGACAATCGCGGCTGAGGCACGTCTCCAGCCGCCACGCAACGCATCCATTCGAATTTCGTTCCGCCGCTTCGTTTCCTTTTTGTACTCATTTTTTCACCGCCTCCCCTTTTCTTTGCGCGTGACTCCCTCCATATTTCGCCGATGGCCAGATCACCGAAAAACACCACCTCCTCGCGTCAAGGCTTCGAGGAAGCTCCACAATCGTCGTTCGAAGGCGCGCCGCTCAGCGGCAGCGTCGCCGATTGGGTAAAGCAGCTCGAGGCGGAAGCCGAAGCGGGCTCGGTGGAAACCCAGCGAGAAATCGCCTCGAAAGCCGGCAAGCACCGCAAGAAGATCGAGATCGAAGCGCGCAAGGAAGCGGAAAAAGCGGCCAGCAAAACGGCTAAAAACACCACGGCTTCCAAGACAGCGCGCGGCGTTTCCATCGGCGCGTCGAGCGACCCGAAAACCCGCGCTGCGGCAGGTCTTAACCCGGTAGCAGGCATGGATGTCTCTCTGGAGGAGGCCGCCAACCTCGCGCCGGGCGCCGTCACCGCAACCGTGGATGCATTGTCGAAGCTGATCGAGAGCGGCAATCCGCTGTTCAAGGACGGCAAGCTGTGGACGCCGCATCGGCCGGCCCGTCCGCCGAAATCCGAAGGCGGCGTCGCCATCCGCATGGCCTCGGACTACCAGCCCGCCGGCGACCAGCCGACCGCCATTGCCGACCTCGTGGAAGGCATCAATTCCGGTGAGCGCAGCCAGGTCCTGCTCGGCGTTACGGGCTCGGGCAAGACCTTCACCATGGCCAAGGTGATCGAGGCCACACAGCGCCCGGCTGTCATCCTTGCCCCCAACAAGACGCTGGCCGCACAGCTCTATTCGGAGTTCAAGAATTTCTTCCCCGACAATGCGGTGGAATATTTCGTCTCCTATTATGATTATTACCAGCCGGAAGCCTATGTGCCGCGCTCCGACACCTTCATCGAGAAGGAATCCTCGATCAACGAACAGATCGACCGGATGCGCCACTCCGCCACCCGCTCGCTGCTGGAGCGCGATGACTGCATCATCGTCGCTTCCGTTTCCTGCATCTACGGTATCGGCTCGGTGGAAACCTACACCGCCATGACCTTCCAGATGCAGGTGGGCGACCGGCTGGACCAGCGCCAGCTACTGGCCGACCTTGTGGCCCAGCAATACAAGCGCCGCGACATGGATTTTCAGCGCGGCTCCTTCCGCGTGCGCGGCGATACCATCGAAATCTTTCCCGCCCACCTAGAGGATGCCGCATGGCGCATCTCGATGTTTGGCGACGAGATCGATTCCATCACCGAATTCGACCCGCTGACCGGCCAGAAGACCGGCGACCTGCAATCGGTCAAGATTTACGCCAATTCGCACTATGTCACGCCCCGCCCGACGCTGAATGGCGCGATCAAGTCGATCAAGGAAGAGTTGAAGGGCCGCCTCGCCGAGCTTGAGAAAGCCGGACGCCTGCTGGAAGCCCAGCGGCTGGAGCAGCGCACCCGCTACGATATCGAAATGCTGGAAGCCACCGGCTCCTGCGCCGGCATCGAAAACTATTCGCGTTATCTCACCGGCCGCAACCCCGGAGAGCCGCCGCCGACGCTGTTCGAATATATCCCTGACAACGCCCTGCTGTTCATCGACGAAAGCCATGTCTCCGTCAGCCAGATCGGCGGCATGTATCGCGGCGACTTCAGACGCAAGGCGACGCTGGCCGAATATGGCTTCCGCCTGCCCTCCTGCATGGACAACCGCCCGCTACGTTTCGAGGAATGGGACGCGATGCGTCCGCTCACCGTCGCGGTTTCTGCTACCCCCGGCTCATGGGAGATGGAACAGTCCGGCGGCGTCTTCGCCGAACAGGTCATCCGCCCGACCGGCCTGATCGACCCGCCGGTGGAGGTGCGCTCCGCCCGCAGCCAGGTGGACGATGTTCTCGGCGAAATCCGCGAGACCGCCGCCAAGGGCTACCGCACGCTCTGCACCGTGCTGACCAAACGCATGGCCGAGGATTTGACCGAATATCTGCACGAACAGGGCGTCCGCGTCCGTTACATGCACTCTGATATCGACACGCTGGAGCGCATCGAGATCATCCGCGACCTGCGCCTTGGCGCTTTCGACGTGCTTGTCGGTATCAACCTCTTGCGCGAGGGTCTCGATATCCCGGAATGCGGTTTCGTGGCCATCCTCGATGCCGACAAGGAGGGTTTCCTGCGCTCGGAAACCTCGCTGATCCAGACCATCGGCCGCGCCGCCCGCAACGTCGACGGCAAGGTCATCCTTTATGCCGACAACATCACCGGCTCGATGAAGCGGGCGATGGAGGAAACCGCCCGCCGCCGCGAGAAGCAGATGGCCTATAATGCCGAACACGGCATCACGCCGGAATCGGTGAAGGCGAAGATTTCCGATATTCTTGATTCAGTTTATGAGCGCGACCACGTAAGGGCCGATATTTCCGGAACTTCGGGCAAGGGCTTCGCCGATGGCGGCCATCTGGTCGGCAACAATCTGCAGGCCCATCTCAACGCGCTGGAAAAATCCATGCGCGACGCCGCCGCCGATCTCGACTTCGAAAAAGCCGCCCGCCTGCGCGACGAAATCAAACGCCTCAAGGCCGCCGAACTCGCCACCATGGACGATCCCATGGCCAAGGAAGAGGCCAAATCGCTCGAGGGTGGCGGCAAGTCCCAGAAAAACGGAACGAGCGCCCGCCACGAGTCGATCTCCCCCCTTGAGGGGGAGATGTCCGGCAGGACAGAGGGGGGTAACGCCGCGAACGAAAGCAGCAACTCCCTCTTCGCCAAGCCCTCTCTGGACGAAATGGGCCCCGGCTCGGACGCCGGAAAGCCGCTGTTCCGCAGGAACACGCTGGACGAGATGACGGTGGGAAGAACCGAAAAGCCCGTACGCGGCGCGGTGCCCGACAAGCCCGAAACCGAGGCCGGAAAACGCTTCTCACCGCTTATGGAGGGCCAGCCGGAACGGACCACGGACGATCCAAGACCGCTGGTCCGCGGCAAGATCGGTGCGGGTTCCTATGAGGATGCCGGGGAGCAGAAGCGCAAGAGCCGAACCAAGGGCAAGACGGGCCGGCCGGGGCGGTAAGGTGTATGCGAAGGTTGCAAGGATGCAGTTAACGACGCTGGAGGTGGGAAGGAATATGCATCGACATTACCTTGCCGCATCGTTCCTTCTCCTGTTCGGTAACTCAGCGCTTGCCGGCCAGATCGAAGACGCCACCTTCCACAGCGCGGCCCTGAACGCGCCGCTTCCCGTCAATATCTACCGCCCGGATGGTGTACCGCCCGAAAACGGCTGGCCGGTGCTTTATCTCCTGCACGGTCATGATGGCGACCAGAACAGCTGGCGCGATCTCGGCAATATCGAAAAAACGCTCGACACCCTCATCGCAGCCGGCACCATCCGGCCGCTGGTTGTCGTCATGCCCGGTGTCAAGAACAGCTGGTATGTGGATTCCGCCGCTGTTGGCGGCCCCGGCGACTACGAAACCGCCCTGACCGGCGACCTGCGCCACCAGATCGAAAAAACCCTGCCGGTGCGCAAGGATCCTCAAGGCCGTGCCATTGCCGGCCTTTCCATGGGCGGTTTCGGCGCCCTGCATCTGGCCTATGGCCATGAGGACCTCTATGGCGCCGTCGCCAGCCTGTCCGGCGCCATCTGGCAGAACGTCCCCGTCTCCGATCTCGACAAGACGCCCGCCGAATTGAAGCTCATTCAGGACAGCGCCTTTTTCCATCAGGTCGACCGCACCACAATCACCAGCGGCATCGTGCTGCCGTCCACCGGCGACCATTTCTCCGGGGCCTTCGGCACGCCTTTCGATGCGAGGCTCTTTAACGAGAAAAACGTCTTCACCCTCGTCGCCCAGCATGTCGCCGAAAACGAGGATCTGCCCGCCACCTATTTGACCGTCGGCGATGATGACGGCTTCTTCCTCTGGCGCGGCGCCATCGCCCTGCACGAGACGCTGCAGGCCGACAAGCGCAAATCCGAGCTGCGGGTGACCGACGGCGATCACGTCTGGTCGGTGTGGAAGGTTTCGATCATCGATGCACTGAAGTTTATCGATGGGGAGTGGGACAAGACTGCGGATATCGCCGGGGATTGAGGTGCGACCCACCCTCTCAAACGAGACAGATCGATCATCTCATGGGCCGCTTCTTCCCGCTCTTTTCCGCAAGGTTCAACGCCACCGCAGCCCGTATCAACCCCGCCAACGCCTCCTCATTCACGACATCCCCGTCGTGAAAATCAATCGCCCGCCGCGTATTGCCTTCCAGGCTGGAATTGAACAGGCTGGCCGGGTCTTCAAGCGAAGCGCCCTTCATAAATGTCATCTTCACGGCGCTCTTGTAAGTTTCACCCGTGCAGAGGATTCCGGCATGTGACCAGACCGGCACGCCGCGCCATTTCACTTCCTCAATCACCCCTGGATCGGCCTTCAGGATCACCGCACGGATGCGTGAGAGTGTATCGCCGCGCCAGTCGGCCAGTTCCGCAATTTTTCGGTCGATGAGGTCGGAGGCCGCGATCTCCTCCGCGTCTTTTTCCGTAACCTTTTTTGCCATGATGCCCTCCTGATTTCGCCGCGAGGCCACTCCCGACCTGCTGTGCCTCTGTTCCGGCTTTCAACATAGACGAAATTTTCCTGTCCTCCCATGAGGAACCAAATCCGCCACCCATCGTTTCCTCCCCGAACGCAACGTTCAGCATACAAAGGGAAGAAACATCATGAAAATCAATGTCATCGCTCTCGCTGCGGCAGCAGCGCTCTCCTCTTCCGTGGCTTTTGCCCAGACGGCCACGACTGCTCCTGCTGCCGGCGCGGACGCCGCTTTGTCCGGCCCCGGTATTACCATGGGCACCAAGGCCAGCGCCCCGCTGAAGTTCGTCAACGTTCAGAAGACCGACCTTACCGCCTCCCAGCTCGATGGCATGGACATCTATAACGCCCAGAACGAAAACATCGGTGAAATCGAAGATGTCGTCATCGGCGACGGCAAGTCGGTGATCGGTCTGGTCGCCAGCGTCGGCGGCTTCCTCGGCATCGACAAGAGCTATGTGGTCCTCGACCCGGCTTCCGTCGCTGTTCACAACGACAACGGTACCTGGAAGGCCTATGTCGACACCACAAAGGAATCGCTTCAGAACGCTCCGAAGCTCGATTACGACAAGCTGGACGACTGATTACCCCTGCAGTCCGCAAGCTTGTCCCCCCGCGCACTGTCGCGGGGGTTTTCATATGTGGCGAGTTATCGGAAAACCCGGCGCTCGCCGCCGGACGGCACTTGCCTGACGGCGCGCCTCTCGCCTATCTTCGGCGCGCAAATCACCAAGGATCGTTGCGTGCCCGCCAATAGCCTCTTTTCCTTTGCCATCAGCACCACCATCGCGCTCTGCGCCCTGCCGCTGTCAGCGCAGGCGGCCGACTGGAAACCGGCCGAGCAGATAAAAACCTATGCCATCAGCGGCAATACGGGCGGTGCGCTTTATCAGTCGATCGGCGAGCGCGGTCCGACCGCCGGCGTGCAGGCCATTGCCCACACCACTTTCAAGCTGACATGGCGGCGGGACTATCGTCCGCAGCCGGATGGCGCCTGCGTGCTGGCCACCGCGAGGCCCAATCTCACCATCATCTACACCTGGCCGAAAGCGCCCGCCAATCTGCCGCCCGCCGTCGCCGCCAGCTGGAGGAGCTTCATTTCCGGCGTGGAGACCCACGAGCGCGTCCATGGTGACCACATTCTCGACATGGTGAAAAAGATCGAAGCCTTCAGCATAGGGCTGCGGGCGGAGAACGATCCAAAATGCCAGAAGGTGCGCGCCGTTCTGCAACAACGCCTGGGTGAGCTTTCCAACGAGCAGCGCCAGCGCGGCCGCGATTTCGACCGGGACGAGCTTTCTCCCGGCGGGCGGGTGCATCAACTCATCCTCACCCTCGTCAACGGCCCCTGAACGGCCCCTGAACGGTCGTCTATTCGGCCGCCTCGCCTTTCAGCAAGGGCTCGGCCAGCGTCACGCTTTCCAGCTCGTAGGAATAACCTTCAAGCATCGTATAGGCTTGCTCGATCGCCTCGATCTGGATTTCGGCATTGCGGATGGCTTCGGCGATGGACTGGCTGCGGGCGCGCAGCATGGAACTCAGCACATCGGTTTCCGGCTTGCGGCCCAGACGGTCCATATGTTTGCGAACCCGGGTACGATGCCGTTCCAGCTCGAGAATATGGAAACGGCTTTTCAGAATATCGTCGGTCAGCTTGCGGCGCATGGCGGCCACGGGGTCGAAACTGCCGGGTTCGCGCTCATCCAGAATGAATTCATTCACCAGCGTTTCCAGCATCAGCAGGCCCTTGAGGTCCTTGGCGTCGGCAAGCTGCGGATCGTAGCCAGTATCGTCGAATACCTTGCGGCGCACCGGATCCTTCAGCAGCTCATAGGCCGTCTGCAGGCGCGCGAATTGCTCGCCATCGCCACCGCTGTCGGGATGGGCGGCCTTGGCCACCTTGCGGTAGGCCGACTTGATCGCCGCCTCGTCGGCATCGCGCTCCACGCCAAGCAAAACATAGGGATCAATCACAAAAACACCTTCAAACGCAAACTGTTACCCGCACGCCAACACCGCTCCCGTCTGGCACGCGGGCGGATCATAGGCCAATTCCGCCCGGCGCGGCACCCCGCCCCTGCGGTTAAACCGGCAAAGCCTACACAAAGCCTCGCGGCACGCCGCATCGCAACGGACGGAAAAGCCCTTGATGCCGAAATTTGTCCGACCCAAGGCGACTATAATGACAGGCGGGACAAAATTGTGGAAAGCCGTGCAAAACATGCCACACGGTTTTGCACAGCGCCTGCCGCAACCGGCCGGAAAACACCACCGGGAGAAGCGTAACAGGCGCGTTTTCAGGGGGTTATGGTGGAAAGACGCCAACGGGTGTAAGCTTGGCTTTTGGATTGGGAGGGAGGACGATCCGATGCCGCAAACGATTACCCAGACCGTCACGGACTATGTCCATGCCATGGCCTATGCGGATGAGAGCCTGATGCGCGACGTTTTCGATCCGCGCGCCAGCATCGTCGGAACCTTCGAAGGCGAAATCGAATGGTTGTCCCTGGAGGATTTTGTCGACCAGTTGCACAAAAGCGAACGCGGCCTGCCCGATCACGATCCCGCTTTTGAAATCATGGGCATCGACAAGGAAGGCGACAGCGCTTCTGTGAAGCTGACGACCCGTTTCGACGGTATGGATTTTTACGAATATCTCTCCCTGCTGGAACGCGACGGCAACTGGTTTATCGTACACAAGCTCTATCACATAAAGCCGTAGGCCTCGTCGAAACCGCCACCCCGCATTGTGCGCTTGCGCATTCTACTTGCAGCCGCGGCTCGCGATCCGGTTATTCTGCCGCTGAATGAACTAGAACAGGTCGCTGTAGATCGCCGTTATCCAGAGGGCGTTAAAGAAGAGCCAGATAACACCGAGCCACATGATTTTGCGGCTGCTATCGGTTCTCATCGCCACGACAGCAATCAGCAGACCGCCGACTATCCTTGCCAGATACCATGGCCCAAGCTGTTCGAAATGCTCCCTGCCCTTGATGTAGGTGTCCACCAGATCGAAGACGAACGAGGCGGCAAACAGGGCAAAGAACGCATGTCGCCTGCGCACGAAAAAACTTTCCCGTTCGGACAATTCCTGAATGTGATCGGGATAAAGCAGCGTCGACATCAAAAAGAAAAGCGACGTGTAGACCAGAACGAAGATGTATATCCAGAAATTCCAGTTCTGGATGAGCCGCAGCGCAAACTCCCACCACCAGAAATGGACAGCTCCAAGAAGAAGGGCAATCGACCATACGATCTGCGCATGCATACGGTCGGTTTTCTGCGGCTCTTGCAGCCTTCTGGAAAGTCCGGACAACACCCTGGTAATGGCCAGACCGAGGATGAGGCTTACCAATATCCGCAAATGACCATATGCATCCATTGAAAGCGCCCGCTGTTGCTCAACTTATCCGCCGAACAATATGCTTAAACCTTCGGGCTTTACAACTCTGGCGGACGCCCCACCCTTGCCGATCTCGCCTTATAGTGGGAAGGAGCGGCCTCCTGAAGCGAAAGTCCCGCGGGACTGGCAGGACGGAAGCCGCAAAGCCCGCCCGTCACGCGGCGCGTTCAAGCAAATAGATTTCAAGATAAAGGGATTGATTTTACTGGTGCCCCCGGCAGGGTTCGAACCCGCGACCCCTTGATTACAAATCCCATCGCATAATCAAGGATTTCAGGCGGGCGGCACCATGTTGGCTGTAAAATGCAGCCCATAAACGCCCAATATTTCCAGTTACGTCAACATCGAATTGTGAAATGAAATTCACAGAAAACGGCATCTGTGGATAAGCCGTTGACTCCCTCCCCGCCGATCCCATAATCAGCACCAGCGCTGGGCGGTGCGCTCCATGTCATGCGGCAAAACGAAACTCTGTCACCGGAGGGAAAGCCCGTGCGCACCGGAACCTTTGGATATCTCTACATTCAAGCCTACTCGATCACGGCCTTATTGCACGCCGTGTAATCGCAGCGCCGAAGTGGACCTATCAAAGATCAATCCGAATGAGAGTTATTTGAACCGCAGATTCGTCTGTAATCGATGTGGGAGACGAGGAGATTCCAAACTCAGCCCGCCCTACACCAACATGAGCAGGCCTTTTGAAGACCCG
This sequence comes from Agrobacterium salinitolerans, assembly GCF_027498475.1. Classification (NCBI taxonomy): domain Bacteria; kingdom Pseudomonadati; phylum Pseudomonadota; class Alphaproteobacteria; order Hyphomicrobiales; family Rhizobiaceae; genus Agrobacterium; species Agrobacterium salinitolerans. The sequence goes on from NZ_JAPZLN010000001.1 coordinate 854,599, forward strand.
GAGGTGATTGCCGAGATGGAGCGCCGGAAGGTCGAGCTTATGGAGAGATACGGTTATGATGACCAGACCAATAAGGTCGGCCACGGCATTCATGAAAACCACTGATGCGATCATCCGGGCTGCATGAAGTGGAGAGGCTTTGGCTTCAGTCTTCCTAAGGCCGGCAATTCATCCTGATATTGCTTGGAAAACTATCCCAGGCGGAACACGTCTAAGGGGAATTAGCTTCCATTTCACTCAAGAACTATCCGCCGTGAGGCTCATTTACAACTTTCGAATATAAATTGCACGTTGTTGATGCGTCCAATCTGGAACTAAAAAAGAAATTGATTTAATGGGCTCCAAACATCACCTGCCAGCATCCTCGTACCGAGGCTGCCAGTGCAGAATATTTGGAGTCCGAGAATTGATTAACCAGTTCGTGTACAATGAAATCGACGCTTTATCGCTTTCTCGTCCAGATATTGAAGTCGCAGCAACCCCTCACTTTGCGCAGTGCGCCGAGGACGTCATCGTCCTTTCAATATTGCGCGCACTTGCGCAGCGCGAATCGTTCGATCTTAGCTCTCAACGATACTTGGAGATCGGGGCCAATCACCCGGTAGCAACTAGCGCGACCTATTTACTCCGAAAAGAAGCGTCCATGAGTGGCGTCCTCATCGAAGGCAATCCGTCTTTGATTGCCGAGCTGGAGAGGGCTAGGAGCGGCGATGTTGTCGTTAATCGCGCTGTGACGGCGAGATATGAGTCAGAGGTCAAGCTTTTCATTTCCAATCAAAGCGAGTTGTCATCGCTGTCGAAAGACTTTGTGGAAGATTGGCAAGAAGGAAGGGTTGGGCTCAAGGAAGTAGTCAGCATCCCAGCCATTCAAATAAATCAGATCTTTGAGAATTATTTCTCTGAGGTCCTGCCGCTATACATGTCTATCGATGTTGAGGGCATGGACTTGGAATTGCTGCAGGCGCTCGACTGGCATAGATGGCGTCCAGCCGTTGTGCAGGCTGAGCCGTCCGAACACTTCATCACCGATAATGCGGCGCAGATCACAGAATTCATGATTAGCGTTGGCTATACGCTGCTCGCTAAAACGAACGTCAACCTTGTATTTGTTGATAAGGCCAGAATTTTCTCAAAGCCAAACAACACAGAAGCTGCCCAGATTACATCCCGCAACTCATCTTCCTCACTGACCCCATCTATAGGTGTGGTCATGAGAACAAAGGATAGGGCGGTCTTGTTGCGCAGAGCTTTAGAGAGCGTAAAAAATCAGACATATCAGAACTGGCGGCTGGTCATCGTGAATGATGGAGGTGAAACAACTGACGTTGATTGGCTTGTCGAAAAGATATTCGCCGGCGACGACAGAGTCACGGTGGTTCATCACGATAGATCCAAAGGGATGGAGGCCGCATCTAATGCTGGCATCGCGACCCTGAGCACCGATTATGTTCTTATCCACGACGACGATGACAGTCTGGCTCCTGAATTTATGTCTTCCATGAGTGCCACTATTGTCGCAAAAAAAGCGATATTCCCTTCGATCAAGGGCGTAGTGTGCAGGCTCAATACGGTCTATGAGACAGTAACTGGCCACGAAATAACAATCGAGCGCATAGAGCCGTTTAAGTCATGGCATTCTGACGGTCTTGATGAGGGCTTTCTAAGCGTTCAGAAAATGATGGTCAGAAATCAATTCCCTCCGATCGCGTTTATGTTCGAGCTGGCGGCGGCCCGCGAACTTGGCCTATTTGATGAAAGCTTGCCTGTACTGGGAGACTGGGACTTTCACTCTCGTTTTGTTCTCAAGCACGATGTCTGGATTTTACCCGAGTATCTCAGTTTTTACCATCACCGCGTGTCCGCCACAGGTGCGATGGGAAATACGGTGCACGCTGGAGCTAGCCGTCACCGACTGTATTCGCAAAAAATTCGAAATGAGCTGATCAGAAAATCAGCCGGACCCGACGGCTCAAACCGGTTCTTGCTTACAATCCCGATGGAACTGCAAGAGCAGTCACAAGATCAATACGGTGGCGTATTAAGTCGTCTTCACACGCTGGAATCGATGGTTTCCCAGAAAGCTTCACGCCCGAAATGGCGCAAGAAGCTGTCTTCGACATTCAGGAAAGTCAGAAATTTCGTACTGAGACGGGGCAACTGAAATGACCTATGACATTGTTACATTCGACATTTTTGACACTCTGGTGCACCGGAGATTACGAGCCCCCGTGGACGTCTTTGAAGCGGTGCGGCAGTCCGCGCTTCAGACGCGGATTGCGCTGCTGAATCACGACATCATCTCCTCGTTTACCCATCATCGGATCAGGGCAGAAGCCGAGGCGAGAGAGATCATCGCATCAAAAACTTCGGGCGAAGGCGAGATTAGCTTCGATGAAATCTACGACAGATACCAGGAGATAACCGGCTGCTCTGCCGACGTTCGGCAAATGCTGCAATCGACAGAGCTCGCCCTTGAAAAAAGGTTCCTTTTTTCGAGTCCGAGAGGGATGGCGGCATTCAATGATCTAAGACAAAAATCCGAAAAAATTGCTTTCATATCGGATATGTATTTGCCAAGTGCGTGGCTCACTCAGACCTTAGAGGAAAAAGGTTTCGATGGCGCAGCCTCGATACCGACATTTGTTTCGGGCGAACACCGCAAGAGTAAGCATAGCGGTGCGCTCTACAAGGAAGTCGCGCTGGCTCTTGGCGTTCCTTTCTCGGAGAGGTGGATGCATGTCGGAGACAATGTCCACGCTGACATCACCAAAGCTAAAGAGCACGGCCTGAGCACCACGCACGCAGATTGGGCGAGAATTGACAACCGTCGACAGGTATCGGCGTTTCCGCAGCGCGAGTATCTGGCCCGTAGCATTATCGATTCAATTAATCTTTCTCAACTTAGCCACTTGGTTCCCGAGGGCGAGTACGAAGGGATTGGCTATAAGAGTTTTGGCCCGCTAATTTTCGGCTACATCGTATGGCTGATGTCCAAAGTGAGGGAAGCCAAGCTCGATCATTTAGTGTTTGTGGCCCGAGATGGATGGCTCCCTCGACAGTTGTTCGACGACTTGAAGCAGACTGCTGGCCTCAATCACACAACGACGTCGTATATCCACTTCTCGCGTAGGGCCGGGTACCAGATTGGCCTCCGAGAATGGGATATCAGCCAAGCCTGGGCAGCCTTCACAGGAAAAGTGTCGAAACCAATGGGCGAGTGCTTGGAAACCATAGGCTACGATGCAAAAGCTCTAGCCCCAACGCTCGAGCGCTTCGGGTTCGACGAAACCACAGTCGTTGACGAACCGAAAAGAGTGGCAGCTCATTCGCTAGTGACTACTACATTCCAGCACGGTTTGAGCAGGTCGTGTGCAAACAGGCGTCAGTTTAAGAAATACTTTGAGAGCCATTTCCAAAAGAGCAAGAAGACCGGCATTGTTGACATAGGGTGGAATGGAAACATTCAGCGCTACATAGTGTCAACGATCGCCCCAGAGATATCGAAGGAAGAGGTGATTGGTCTCTATATTGGCCTGCATTCATCTGCGACGCCAAATCGAGACATCGGCCTCAATATGTCCGGCTGGATGTCGAACTACGGCACGAACCAATTTGTCGAACAGTACCTTCAGTCTGGCGGCGTCGAGCTGCTTGAGTTCGCGTTAACTGCCGACCACGGGACCACTCTTGGATATCGTGAGGATGAAGACGGCACAATCGTGCCAGTACTAGAGCCGCTGTTGGATGAAGAAGCAGACTACCGCGAAAAGGCGATGAAGGTCCAGGAAGGCGTGCGGAAATTCGTCTCTGACCACGCCTATCTGTTGGAGATCTTCAGCCCAGAGATACTGTCGTCGACGGCATGGGTTTCACCGTTCGAAAGGTTGGTGACAGATCCTTCGCCAGATGAAATGAGGCTATTAGCTGGTTTATCTCATTCGGACACGGCGGGCGCTACGTCTTCACGGCTGACACTCGCCGCCAGACAGGACGATAAAACACGCAAATCGAAACGTAGATTGGCTCGCGCAAGACAAGATGCCTTTTGGAAAGCGGCATTCGACAAACTGAATAGCTAGTAGCACGATGCACCGCACCGGGTTTGCCGGAGGCCATTTGGTTTGAGTTATGCGGCCATGGCTGGTTCGTCCAGCATGGCGTAGTAGCGTTCTTCAGCCTCGGCTGGCGGTATGTTTCCGATGGGCTCCAGAAGTCGTCGGTGGTTGAACCAGTCGACCCATTCCAGAGTTGCGAATTCCACCGCTTCGAAGTTCCTCCATGGTCCGCGCCGATGAATGACCTCGGCCTTGTAGAGACCGTTGATCGTTTCGGCGAGGGCATTATCATAACTGTCGCCGACACTCCCGACAGAAGGCTCGATGCCAGCTTCTGCCAGCCGCTCGGAGTACCGGATGGACACGTATTGAACGCCCCTGTCCGAATGGTGCACGAGCCCACCGCCATGAACGGGACGCCGATCATGAAGTGCCTGTTCAAGGGCATCGAGGACAAAGCTCGCATGTGCCGTCCGACTCGCCCGCCAGCCAACGATGCGCCGGGCAAAGACGTCGATCACAAAGGCCACGTAGACGAAACCCTGCTAGGTCGCGACATAGGTGAAGTCCGAAACCCACAGCCTGTTTGGTGCTGGGGCTTTGAACTGGCGGTTTACCCGGTCAAGCGGGCTCGGGGCTGCCTTGTCCGAGAATGTCGTGCGGACCGGCTTTCCTCGAATGATCCCCTGTAGGCTCATCGACCTCATAAGCCGAGCGACCGTGCAGCGGGCGATGTCGTAGCCTTCTCGCTGCAATTGCCGCCAGACTTTACGCACGCCGTAGACCTGGAAGTTCTCATTGAACACCCGGCGTATCTCGATCTTCATGCCGATATCGCTGCGGGCGCGAACCGACAGGCGGTCCACATCCAGGCGCTTGGCGACGTTCTCGTAGTAGGTTGATGGGGCAATCGGCAAAAGCTTGCAGATCGGCTCGACCCCGAACACGCTACGGTGTTCGTCAATGAACGAGATCATCGTTTGAAGGGGCGGTCGAGCTCCGCCATCGCGAAATAAGCAGACGCCTTGCGCAAAATCTCATTGGCCTGACGAAGCTCGCGGTTCTCCCGCTCAAGAGCCTTCATCTTCTCGGCCGCGTCGCTCGGCAAGCCTGCTCGTTTGCCGCTGTCGACCTCGGTCTTCTTCACCCATTCATGCAGAGTGGCTGGCGAGCAACCGATCTTGCCCGCAATAGATGAAACGGCTGCCCACCGCGACGGGTGCTCTGCCTCGCGATCAAGCACCATACGGATGGCGCGTTGGCGGACTTCAGGTGAAAACTTGTTCGTTGTCTTGCTCATATCGGCTCCACTCTCTCAGAAGTTGGAGCCTCCGGCAAACCCGGGGCGGTTCACCCGAGCGTTATAGAAAACACCCGAGATCACATCTTTGGACGTCTGGTATACGCCAGCCTCCGGGTCTTTGCAGACGTCAGTGTAGACGGTTGTTTGACCGCTGATGCGATATTCGAAGATGACTTCTATAATCGAAGGGTCTTCCGACGGATCCCAGGCGAACCGGAGAACTGGCGTCTGGAACCCTTCGGCGCCCTCGATCATGCCCGTTTCGATGCCGAAGTTCTGGACCGTGGTCAGGATCGATGGATTGACAGGAGGCGTCGGCGGGATAACCACCGGCCCGGGATCAATCCTGCCATCGTCGTAGATTTCGGCACTGACCTCTGAGAGCCTCAGCGTGATATTGAAACTCTCGTCACACTGCCATTCCGAGATCATCCATGTGCGACCGTTCCAGACGATCCATTCGCCCTCCTGCACCTTCAGGCTGACGCGCAGGCTGACAGGCAAGGAAGCCGTGCCGCCCATGCGGTTCTGCCGATACCGGATCGTCAGAAGGTATTGAGCGATATCGGGGTCGGTGACCTGAAGGAAGTCATTGTTGGTCTGCCTATTACGACCGTCGGCGGCCACATCTGCATTCGAATAGACCGGCTTCAGACTCTGCGGGTTCCACTGATCCTCGATAGAAAGGAACTGACCTGATAGGTGGTTGTAGCGCTCGAAAGCAGATTTGCGGAACTGGTATTCACTGTCGCGGCCTATATCGAGATCATCCTTGGTGATCCCAAGAACCGGGATTTGCGGTGTGCCAGCTATGACACCGGACAAGCCGCGACGGTTCAGGCCATAGCCTGCCATCGCATCTTCGAACTCTTTCAGAACCTCTGTGTGATCATCAGCACCACTGACCCAGACGCCGCACTCATATGTCGGCTTTCCGGCTTTAATCGTGTCGCAGACGTTCATCGCCACCTACAGGCGAGGATACGAGGCCGGTCTGGCAGCGGCCACGGCTTCCTGCGACCCCGTCGCCTATCTTCGACATGGGGAACAGACCTTTGTCCAGAATGTGCCGTTCGGCGCGATGTGGATCAGCGATAAGGATGATCCTCGCGCGTTCCCCGTTTATGACCGCCCACAGGAACCCGCACCATCCGTGGCCGTGAAGGCGGAACAGCCGGAAGGAACCGTGGGAGAGATGACACCCGGCAGGGCTATCTATTTCCTCGAACGGTTTAAGCGCGAAGAAAAGATGCTTGGACCGCATGAGCAATGGGCGCTCGACTTCTCCATCGCGGCCCTCTCCGCACAGGTGCAGGACGCGGGCTGCGAAATCTGCAACGGTACAGGCAAGGAAGCTCGCCACCAGATTTGCCGTGATTGCGATGAGACCGAACCGTCCGTGACCGTGAAGGCTTTGGAGCTGAATGGTGTGCCCGATGCTCTCGCCTACGGCAAAGGTGTATGGCGGACATGCACAGGTTGCCATGAGAGCAACGAAGGATATCCGACGGGCCCGTTTAGCGACACGCTGAAATGCCATCTCGGCGGTGGCTGTTTTGAATGCGGCGGCATTGGCGCGGTTTGGGACACGACCGACTACGAGGACATGGGCAACTATATCGCCCTTTCCGCACAGGTGCAGGACGTGGCGGAACGTCAGCCCCGCGTTGAAGCCGGCAGTAAGCTTTTGGATATCTCTCAACGCCTCATCAAATGGGACACGGATTTTCCCGTCAACTGCTGAAACGGTTACGCCGGCCTGAAGGAGCTGGATAAGATCATAGCCGATGCGAAGGTCGCCGTTCACCAGGCGGGCGCGTCCTACGACGATGAATTTGGAACTAATCATCCTCCCGCAAAGGAGGGCCACAGCGATGAACGCTGACCAACTCCACATTCTTCAGCATTCTCTCGGCCTCGACGAATATGGGCGAGGCACGTTCTATCGCAACCACTTCGTGACCGGTGAGGGCAGCGCGGATCATTCCAACTGCGTGGCGCTGGTTGAGGCCGGCTATATGGGCGTTCGGAAGCGCCATCCCCTTGCTGGTGGCGATGACGCTTTCTGGGTCACGGAAGCCGGGAAGCGCGCGGTTCGCGAGCATAGCCCGACGCCACCAAAGCTCACGCGCGGGCAGCAGCGATACCGGGATTGGCTCGACTGCGACGGGAGCATGTCCTTTATCGAATATGTGAAATTGAAGTCCGCCCAGCGCCGTCAGGCAGGTGGTGCGGCATGAGCCCAACGCGACCAGCAATGCGGTGGCACGGCGGCAAGTGGCTGCTTGCTCCATGGATCATCAGTCATTTTCCTGATCACCGCACATATGTCGAGCCTTTTGGCGGCGCCGCATCAGTGCTGCTGCGAAAACACAAATCATATGCCGAAGTATACAACGACCTCGATGACGAGGCCGTAAACCTGTTTCGCGTTATGCGATCCGACCGCGCAGGCGAACTCGTTGAAGCGCTTCGGCTTACTCCATTCGCTCGCACAGAGTTCGCGCTTGCGTATGAAAAGCACGACGATCCGGTAGAACGGGCTCGTCGCCTGGTGACGAGGTCATTCCTTGGCTTCGGTGGTGATGCCGTCAAAAACAGGACCACGGGCTTTCGCAACGATAGCAACCGAAGTGGTGGGCCGCCGGCGAAAGACTGGGAGAATTATCCCGATTGTCTGCCTGCGCTGATCGAGCGGTTGCGTGGCGTCGTCATCGAGAGCAGGCCAGCCGAATACGTCATCGGGAAATTCGACGGTCCTGAGACGCTTTTTTACGTCGATCCACCCTATGTCCACAGCAGCCGTGACCTGGGCGGGAACGGCAAACTACCTCGACACACGTACGAATTTGAGATGACCGATCATGACCACGTTCGGCTGCTTGAGCAGTTGCGCGCAGTAGAGGGTATGGTGGTTCTCTCCGGCTATGCCTCCGAGCTTTATGACGACGCGCTTTCTGACTGGAAGCGGGTGACACGCACAACGCTGGCGGACGGCGCCCGCACTCGCACAGAGGTTCTTTGGGTTAACCCGGCCGGCAGAGATCGTCTCGACGCTATCCAGATCCCACTGCTCATTGAAGGTGTCGCATGACTGACCTTGTCGCAAAAACGAAGCCCATCAAGCTAACATCGATGGACATCCGAAACGGGATGTCAAAGCGCTGGGCGGAACCTGAATATGCCATCATGTGGGAAGTTGCCGACGCGACTGGATCGGGATCTCGCCGTTATGCGGACGCCGTCATCATGTCGCTTTGGCCGTCTCGCGGTCTGGAGTTGCACGGCGTAGAGATCAAAGTCACCCGTTCCGATTGGAAGCGTGAGGCCGCAGATCCGAGAAAAGCGGAATCGGTCGCGCAATACTGCGATCGCTGGTTGATACACACCGCGCCTGGCGTCGTGGATGATCTGTCCGATCTACCGCCCCAGTGGGGGTTGCGCGAATTCGATGGCCGGTCATGGAAAACGATCCGCGAGGCAGAGAAGAACAGCCCAGCTCCGATATCGCGCGGCTTCCTTGCAAGCATTTTGCGTCGAGCCGATGGCGCGATGCGACTTCTTGTCAACGAGGCGACGAAAGAGGCGCGGGCGCGGGTTGAAGAAGAAATCGCGAGAAACCGTGAGCGCTATAGCGACGAGCTGGAACGGGCGGTTCAGAATAGAACCGCCACGCTGAGGCTGCATCGAAAAATATCGAACTTTTCGCCGCTGCCTTTGGTGTCGATCCGACCAACGCATGGCGGGATGATTTCACTCGGCTTGGTAGGGCTGCTAAAGCGCTCAGCGAATGCAATGTGACAGGCTATGGCCACAAGCCACTTGCCCAACGTCTGCGCGCTGCTGCCGACGAGATCGACGCAATTGACGCGATGATCGCGCCCTGTGGAAACAATGTGGACAACCTTCCATGAGCAGAGCCCGCACTTACACAAAATCCGAAATTGCGGATGCTGCGTCAGCTGCAGCAGCGCACAATGTCCGGGTCATCATGCACCCGTCAGGCGAGATCGAGTTCGCCCCCAAGAGTTTCGCTGTTGTCGATCGTGAAGATGATGCCGGTGAGAAGGCTTAGAGGGACTGGGAAAATGGAAGGAAAGCTGGTGGGCGTGCACGAGGTTAAAGCCAAACTCGCTGATGGCTCGACGGTCACGTACTACTACGCATGGCGCGGAAAAGGCGCGCCGCGCATGACTTCGAAGCCCGGCACGAAGGCTTTCACTGCCGAGTTTATCCGGCTGACAAAACATAGGGAAAAGTTCACCTATCAGGGTACAGTCGGATCCTTGATCGCCGACTTCCGCGCGACCGCGAAATACAAAAAACTCGCGGTCACTACCCGGAAAGACTATGAACGCATGAAGCAGGAAACGCTTCATCGAGTGGCGAGCACCATGAAGGACGCCCCTCGCTCTGCTGACATGCATCTGGGGCTGCTGGCGCGCGTATTCGCATGGGCCAAGGATAATGAAATCATCCTTCGCAATCCTCTTGAACGCGTCGAGCATCTTCACGAGGGCACCAGGCGCGATTGTGTTTGGACCATGGACCAGATCAACACGGTGCTGACTAAAGCGGCGCCACACATCAGAAACGTGGCGTGCATCGCCCTGTGGACCATGCAGAGGCAGGCTGACATCCTCACGATGCCCATGATCGCGTTCGATGGACAACGCGTCTCGATCAAGCAGGGAAAGACGGGTGCGCGCGTGCGCATTACAGCCGCCCCTGCAATCCTGCCGATATTGCAGGACGCCAAAGACAGCGGCCGCCAGCGCGTGCTGGTAAACTCCTTCGGCCAGAACTGGACGGCCAGCGGTTTCAAGTCATCCTGGCGCAAAGAGATGGCGCGACTGAAGATCAAGGGCGTCACGTTCCACGACCTGCGGGGCACGGCCATTACCTACGCATACGCGCACTTGAACCGCTCGCATGAGGATAAGGTACAGCTAATTGCGGAGATCTCGGGCCATTCTCGGGAGGAGGCTGAAGGGATTATTCGGCGTCATTATCTTGCCGGACAGGAGGTCATTGACGCCATCAGCAAGGGAACGCGCTAGCAACAAAATGTAAAACGCGCGGCAGGCTGTAAAATGGATGTTGTTGAGATTTCGCGTAAATACTTGATTCAAAAGCGAAAAACTGGTGCCCCCGGCAGGGTTCGAACCCGCGACCCCCTGATTACAAATCAGGTGCTCTACCAACTGAGCTACAAGGGCAAGCCAGTGCCTTGCCAACTATCAGATTCTGACTTGGTGTAAAGCAAAAACTGACGCCATGGCATCGACAGACCGCTTTTCCACACCGTTGCCAGCCGGTCTGTGTGCATGATCGCGATTGTAGCAAAGGGCCCGGAAAATAAGCGAAGTATTTACGCAGCGCTACTAGAATGGCGATGAAACATGACCATTCCAGTGAGAACAACGCATCATATGCGCGCGAGCATACAGAAAATCCAGCTGACAGGCACGATCATCATCGCCGTAAGCTCAATCCTGCTGGCAACCCTTGCCGCGCTGCCCAGCGTCTACAATTATATACGTTATCGCACCAATGCCGCGCAGCTCACCCGCTTTGAAACCGCTCTCCAGTCCGCATGGCTGGTATCGGCAGAGCGAGGCCCCGCCAATAATCTGATGGGCGCATCCGTGCCGGATGAGGGGCTGATCGAAGGGCTTGCGACCGCGCGCAAGGCAACGGACGACAAGCTGTCGGAGCTGGAGAAATCCTTCACCGAAGATATCAGAACGCAGCCCGAACTGGCGAAGTCACTTGCTGAAACCCGCCAGGCTCTCAAACAATCGCGAGAACTGGTCGATCAGGTCGCCGCGCTCTCCCCTGACATACGCAACCACGGCGCGATGTCCAACGCGATTTCATCGATGTTCAGGGCGGCGGACAGCGTCAACCTGCTGCGCGGCAGGGCCGCACGCGCCATCATCAAGGCAACGCCCGACGTGGCGATCGACATCGCACTGACGGGTACGGCGGGCGTGATGCGGGACCGGATCGGTCGCCTCGGCTCTTATGTCATCATGAGTCTCAAGGCGAACAGGCAGGAAAAGCTCCGTTATCGCGCCAAGTTCGACACCGAGATGCAGAGCCTGCTGTCGCTGAAAGCATCGCTGACCAATTATACCGCCGCCTATCTGTCGACGCCGCGACTGGACGCGGCATTGCGCGATCTTGAAACCCAATATTTCAGTCAGGCTTTGCTTTACGCGCAGAATACGATCGTGATGGCCGTGCCATCCGCCCAGCCAAGCGCTCTTGAATTCTCCAGAAACTATATTGCAGGCATGCGGTCGTCCGACACGTTGCGCGACCTCATTCTGTCCGAAACGCGCGCGCGGATCGAAAGGAAAAAGCACGAGGCCCTGATCTACGGCGGAACGTCGCTCTTTCTCGCCGGCATTGCTGTGCTGGTGCTGTTGCGGCTGACATCGGTTTACAAAACCGCGCTGTTCCGGCCGATGCAATCCGTTCAGGCGCAGATCGCCGCCATCGCCGGCGGTGATCTTTCCGAGGGCAATCATGAGGACAGGGTTGCTCCGGAAGTGAAGAAGATGTTCGAGGAACTGGATTTCCTGCGCGAACAGCTTCGCCAGAAGGGCGAAATGGAAAACCAGCAGCGTGCGCTGGCCGAACAGTTGCGCACCCTTTCCGAAACCGATGCGCTGACGGGCGTTTTTAACCGCCGCGCACTCGAAAAGGCGGTTCGCTCCATATTGACGGGCGAGGAGCAATGTCAGTCGCTCGGCGTGATGATTGTCGATATCGACCATTTCAAATCGATCAACGACCGTTACGGCCATGCCATGGGTGACATCGCGCTTCAGAAGACCGCGAGCCTGTTGCGCAGCGCCTTGCGCAATGATGATATTCTCGCCCGATATGGCGGCGAGGAATTCGTCGTCGTGTTGCAGAATGTCAGCCACGCCACGGCGACGGCGACGGCCGACCGTCTTCGCCGCCTGATCGAATCCCAGACCATCGACGCGCAAAGCGGCCTGTCACTGACGGCAAGTTTCGGCGTGGTCTGGCAGGAAGCACGCGCGATCAACAGTTGGGACGAGTTGATCGCCATCGCCGACGACCGGCTTTACGAAGCCAAGCGCGCGGGCCGCAACCGGGTCTGGGCAACCTATTTTCCAAAGGTCGCGAACGGCTAGGAGCATCGCCTAGATCAAATCCAGCGTCATGACCACGGGGCAATGATCGGAAGCCTTCGGGCGATCCCAGCCGGTGCGGGGATAACGTTCGACCTCTTGTCCCGGCGGGAATATCGTCCGGAAAGGCTGTCCATTGCGAATGATGTCGGGAACATGGGTGGCGTTCGTTTCCGCCAGGCGTGGCGACAGCCAGATATAGTCGAGCTGGCACAGATGCTGTTCCTGCGGCCCGCGTGAATGGTAGAGCGTCCAGCGATCCATGACGTCACGGCGCGTCATCGGATTGACCACGAAACCATCGGCGGTGAAGATATCGAGCGCGCTGCGCTCCTCCTCGACGGGCTCGAAGCTGTAGCCGCTGCGCCTGTCGCCGGAAATCGCGACACGCTCTTGATAATCATTCATATCGCCGCAGATCGCGAAATTCTTGTTGCGGGTATTGCCCACACCCCAGCGGTTTTCGATGATGCGGCGAACGGCCATGGCCTCCGCCTCGCGGATCGGCATGGTGGCGATCCGCGCGTCCACTGCGTCGCGGGCATTGGTCATGGATTTGAAATGCGTGACGTAGAGCGTCAGCGGTTTGCCGCCGATCCGGAGGTCAATTTCCAGGCAATCCCGTTTGAAAATCTTGTCATCGATCTGGTTGGTCGCGGCGAGCGCAGGATTGAAGAGATCGAGATTGCGATAGGTGAGCGCGGCATGGCTCTTGATGTCGACCACCTCGATCTTGTCACCGTCGCGCGTCTCTTCGCGCATGACGACGGCCACATCGATGCCGCGGCCGTCATTGCCCTCAACCAGATATTTCTGCAGGTAGCCATTGCCGACCATACGATAGAGATAACCATATTCGAAGGCCTGCAACGCGGCCATGTTGTCCACTTCCTGCAGACAGAGAATATCCGCATCCGCATCCGCAATGGCGAGCGCCGAAAGCTGGCGCGTATCGTCGGTGGAAGCCACCATCCGCGCGCTTTCCAGCGCCTGATAGGTCGCCTCATCCCTGATATCGAAGAGCTGGATCGCCCTGTCGCGCCGCGTCTGGTTGCGAAAACCGGTGAAATCGAAACGGGTGAGGAGATTTTCGATGTTGAAAGTGGCAAGCCGAAGCGACATGTTTCATTCCTATTGCTGGACGGAAAGCTTAGCCGCTCCCGTTCGACCTCGCCAGTGATTTGGGGCATGGCGCGCTGTACCGGATTAGCCAAAGCGCGACGTCGGTTTTGGTGAGCCGCGTGCCGATGCTCCCCCACGTCATTCCTGTGCTTGTCACAGGAATCCAGTCGACGCGCGTCTGCGCGGCGGGGAGGACTCTTTTCAGCACAAGGACTTGGGCTGGCTGGATCCCTGTGACAAGCACAGGGATGAGGAAGGCATCCTTTTTAGTTAAAGCCGCCAGCCCACACGAATGGCAACCGGAAGGCTATCACCGACAGCAACCGCCTCGCGCGAATAGGCCCGGAGCGCCTGCCCATCCGGCAGATCGAGACGAAGGGCATACCGCTCCCCCTCGTAGAGAACCGAGGTGACGGTGCAATCGATACCCTCGGCATCCCGCAACACATCCTGCGGCCGCACGAGAATATCCGCCAGCGGTAATTGCGCGCCGCTCTCCATCGCGGCCCGAAGCCCGGCCCAGTCGAGATCGCGCGATGCTCCGTCCGGCACCGGCAGGCGGAGGATAGCACCCTGCCCCACCAGCGAGCCGACGAGCCTGCCTTCAGGCCGCGCATAAAGCTCCGCCGGCGGCGCAATCTGCAGCAGCTTGCCCTGCGACATGACGGCGACATCGGTCGCCAGCGCCATGGCTTCCGCCTGATCATGGGTGACATAGATCATCGTCGCGCCGGAACGGATGTGAAACTCGCGGAATGTCTCCTCCATCTCCTGCCGCAGATGCCGGTCGAGATTGGCGAGCGGCTCATCGAGCAGCACCACGTCAGGCTCGGTAACGAGGCAACGGGCGAGCGCCACACGCTGCCGCTGGCCGCCGGACAATTCGGCGGGACGGCGCTCCGCAAAACTCTCGAGGCGGACAGCGGCCAGCGCCTGGCGCACCTTCTCACGATATTTCTCGCCCGAAATACCACGCACCTTCAGGGGATAACCGGCATTGTCGGCAACCGACATATGCGGCCACAGCGCATAGGACTGGAACACCATCGCCATATTGCGACGCTCCGGCGGTACCATGCTGCCGGCATCGGCCAGCACCCGCTCGCCGAGCAGGATGGAACCGTCGGTCGGTTGTTCGAAACCGGCGATCATGCGCAGCACGGTCGTCTTGCCGCAGCCGGAAGGCCCGAGCAGCGCCAGGAAGCCGCCGTCACGCACCGTCAGCGACACATCGTCCACGGCGGGCTTGGCGCCTGCCCCAAAGTTTTTCGACAGGCGGTTGAGGATCAGTTTCGCCAAGGGACGACTCCTTTCGGCAGATAGCGCCCCAGAATTTCCAGCAGAGCCATGAGGAAAATCACCATGATGACGACAAGCACCGAAAGTGCCGAGGCAAGATCGAAGCTGCCGCTGTCATCGAGATTGTAAATGAGCACGCCGAGCGTCTGGGTACCGGCCGACCACAGCAGCGCCGAAACCGTCAGCTCATTGCAGGCGATCAGGAAAACAAGGATGACCGATGCCCCCGCCGCAGGCCCGACCAGCGGCAGGATGATATCCTTCAGCCGCCGCCAGAAACCGGCGCCGGAGAGCCTTGCTGCCTCTTCCAGCGACGGATCGAATTGCAGGAAGGCGCTGACCATGGGTTTCAGGCTGACGGCGAAGAAGGAGGAGAAATAGGCGAGCAGAATGATCCAGATCGTGCCGTAGAGCGTGATGCCGACAAGCGGGATGGGAGCGGCGAAAAGCAGCACGAAGGAGACGGAAATCACCACCCCCGGCAACGCATAGGGAATATCCACCAGCGCCGAAAGCAGGAACATGAAACGGCTTTTGCCGCGCACCAGGAAATAAGCCGTCAGCACCGTCACCGCAAGGAGACATAAGGATGTCGCCGTCGCCAGAAACAGCGAATTGCGGAACGCCGTGCGGGTCACGCTCTGCCGATAGAGCAACTCCTCATAGGCATGCAGCGTCGCCGTCTTGAGGCTGAGCGGCACGCCATAGGCGGGCGCAAGCGAGCTTGCCACCAACGCCGTCAGCGGCGCCACCAGCATGAAGAACAGCACAAGCCACAGGGCAAGCTCCGCTGGCACCCGCCACAGCCCAAGCCGGAATGTCGCCGCCTTGCCGGAAAGACCGATGATGCGATAGTCCCTGCCCTTCATCGCCCGTTCCTGAAGCGCAAGCCCGGCGACGGAGATGATGGCGATCATGGTGGAGAGAATGGCGATATCGCCGAATGTGCTGGTGCCGAAACTGGCAAAACGGCTGTAAATCAAGGTCGGCAAAGTGAAGATCGAGGCGGGGATGCCAAGGATCGCCGGAATGCCGAAATTGCCGACATTGGAGACGAAGGAGATCGCCGCCCCGGCGATCAATCCCGGCGTCGACAGCGGCAGGATAATATCGAACAGCACCCGGTGCGGCGAAGCGCCGGAGAGCTTGGCAGCCTCGATGCCGTCCTGCGGCAAAGCCAGCAGACCGGCGCGCAGCGACAGATAGACGAGCGGCGCATGCTGCACACCGAGCAGAAGCGCGATGCCCGTAACCGAATAAAGCGGCTGCGGCGAACCCAGTGCCGGCGCAAGGCCGATGGCCTTCAACAGCGTGCTCGACGGGCCGGTCATGCCGATCCACGACAGCGCCGTCACCTGCGGCGGGATCATCATCGGCAGCATGAACAGGAAACTTAAGATCGACTTGCCGCGGATGTCGCAGAGCGTCAGCGCAAGCGCAAAGGCGCCGCCGATGGCGAGCGAAATCAGCATGCCGAAAACCGAGGTGGAGAGCGTATTCAGCGACGCGCCCCAAAGAGCGGGATCGGCCAGAAGCCGCCATATATCACCATTCAGCGACGAGATAACGCCGGTATAGGCGAGCCGCCCGAGCGGCAGGGCGCTCAGCGCGAAAACGACACTCACTACAAAAGGAAACAGCCAGCGCGGCTGGCTGCTTCCATAGGCATTGGAACGGGTCATTCCGCTATATCAGCCCTTGGAGCCGAAAATGTCGGAGAAAGTCTTCAGGTCCTGTTCGGAGTTCTTCAGCGCGTCAGCGGCGTTGAGCGGCAGAACCTTGATCTTGTCGCGAGCCGGAAAGCCTTCCGGCATGCCGGCATCGGCGCGCACCGGGATATAGCCGAGCTTGACGAAGCCCTGCTGGCCCTTTTCGGACAGCACGTAATCAACGAATTTCTTGGCCGCTTCTTCGTGCTTGGTGCCCTTGATGATCGCGACCGGCTCGGTGACAGCCGAAACGCCCTCTTCCGGGAAGACGAACTCGACCGGCGCGCCCTTGGCCTTTTCGCGGATCGGCATGTAATCGACCACCACGCCATAGGCCTTTTCGCCTGACGCAACGGACTTCAGAACCGCGCCATTGCCGCCGCCGGCGATGGCTTCATTGGCCTTAAGCTGCTTGTAATAATCCCAGCCGAGACCGTTTGCGGCGGCAAGCGTCTGCGCATGGATCAGCGCTGCACCCGAGGTAAGCGGGCTCGGCATGGTGACGAGACCCTTGGCTTCCGCCTTGGCCAGATCCTTCCAGCTCGTCGGTTTCATCGCGGCGGCGGTGTTGTACATGATGCCGGTCGTAATAAGCTTGGTGGAATAATAGAAGCCGTCCGCATCATACAGCGAAGCATCGATATTCTTGGCTTCGGGAGACTTGTGGGCCAGAAGCTGGCCGGCCTGCTTCATGCGCTCCAGCGTCACGGTGTCGGCGATCAGAAGCACGTCGGCAACCGGATTGCCGGCATTGATCTCGGCCATCAGCTTGGCCATGATCTTCGGCGTTCCGTCACGCACCCATTCGACGTCGAGACCGGGGTTGGCAGCCTTGAAACCATCAACGGTCGCCTGCGCGTCCTCGTTGGGCTGGCTGGTGTAGAGCACCAGATCGGCGGCATTGGCGGCGGTGGCGATGAAGCCGAGCGATACGATGGCGGTGAAAGCGGAAAGCAGCGTTTTCATGGGTCCAGTCCCTGTTGTTTCGTGGGACCGCTAAAACATGATTGCATAACATGTATGTGACAGGCAGGATTTTTGGGGTGTGATCTCTTGGGGCCGTCAGGATTGAGAGTAACATTGCCCCTCAACACTCGCGGTTTACCCCCCTCTGCCCTGCCGGGCATCTCCCCCTCAAGGGGGGAGATCGATCTGTGGCTAGGCCTCGCCCATCTCGACGCTTGAGAGGGGAGTAACGGTAGAGCGTCTTGCTGATCTCCCCCCTTGAGGGGGAGATGCCCGGCAGGGCAGAGGGGGGTAAGCCACACCCTCCACCTTTCAAGGCCTCATCGCCAGCCCCCTCAAATCACCGGAACCGCCTCACCCGTCTCCGCCTGAGCCGTCGCGATCAACCGCCCGAGCCGCTTCATGCCTTCCTCGATCATCGCCTCATTGGCGCAGGAGAAGCTGATGCGAAGCGTGTTCGTGCCGGAGCCATCCGCAAAGAAGGCGCGACCGGGAACGAAGGCGACCTTTTCCGTGGCAATGGATTTGGCCAGCAGCGCCGCGCCATCCATCCCTTCCGGTAACGTCACCCAGATGAACATGCCGCCTTCCGGCTTCGTCCAGCTGGTGGTCTTCGGCATGTACTTCTCGAGTGCTGCCAGCATCGCATCACGTCGTGCGCTGTAAGCAGCCTTGATCTTGGCCACCTGCTTGTCGAAGCCGCGCGAGGCGACGCGTTCGATGGCGATCTGGTTGATGGTCGAGGAATGCAGGTCGGCGGCCTGCTTCATCAGCACCAGCTTGCGGATGACAGGCGCGGAAGCGACGATGTAACCGACGCGAAGGCCAGGTGCGAGCGTCTTCGAAAAGCTGCCGCAATAGATGGTGCGGGTGTTCTCGATGCCGCCAGAGCGGGCGATATCAAGCGCCATGATCGGCGGAACAGCTTCACCATCGTAACGCAGCGACTGATAGGCGGCGTCTTCGATGACGGCGATATCCAACTCGTCAGCCAGTGCCAGAACCTTTTCGCGGCCCGCGAGATCGACGGTTTCGCCGGTCGGATTGGAGAAATCGGCCGAGAGATAGGCGAATTTCACCGCGCCGCCGAGCTTGGCCGCCGTTTCGCGGTAAGCCTCAGGCGTACGGTTACCGCCGGGGTTCAGCTGGTCGTAATTAGGCTCATAGGCGTTGAAGGCGGAAAGCGCGCCGAGATAGGTCGGCCAGGTCACCAGCGCCGTATCCTTCGGCGACAGGAACAACTTGCCGAGATAATCGAGACCCTGCTGCGAACCGGAAACGATAAAGACGTTGTCGGCGGTGCATTCGATGCCGATCTTGTCCATCTCGCCCGCCAGCCACTCGCGCAGCGGCTTGTAACCCTCGCTTACCGAATATTGCAGCGCCGAGTTGACCTGCGAACCGGAAAAAATTTCCGCGTAAGCCTGCTGAAACTCCTCTGCGGGGAAAAGGGCCGGGTCCGGAATGCCGCCGGCAAAGGAGATGATATCAGGCTGTTCGAGCAGCTTCAGCAGCTCACGGATTTCAGACGCTTTCATGCGCGAAGAGCGCGTGGCGAAAATTTGTTCCCAATCAAGCATGGGTACGTTTCCTCTTGTGTCGTTTTTATGCGTGCATCTTTACAGAAATGTCGATATGTCAGCAATACTGACTTATCAGTTTTTCGAATTATTTCTGCCTCCCTGCACATTGCCCGCAACCGACCTGCATCGACGCCCAGATTTGCGGACAAAGCCAAATACACCCTTGCGCAAAGCTTCACAATCACACCTTTGCGATTGACGCGGCATGGTTTTCCGGTTGGATTGCGCGCGCGCCGCAACCCGGCGAGAGCATCATGGGAGTTTAACGACATGCTGAAAAATATCGACCCGGCGCTGAACGCCGATGTTCTGCACGCGCTGCGCGCCATGGGCCATGGCGATACGCTGGTGATCTCGGACACTAATTTCCCTTCCGATTCGGTGGCCCGCCAGACCACCGTCGGCAAGGTGCTGCATATCGACAACGTCTCGGCCGCCCGCGCCATGAAGGCTATCCTGTCCGTTCTACCGCTCGACACGCCGCTGCAGCCCTCGGTCGGCCGCATGGAAGTGATGGGCGCGCCCGATCAGCTGGAACCGGTACAGGCCGAAGTGCAGAAGGAAATCGACGCGGCGGAAGGAAAACCCGCCCCCATGTACGGAATCGAACGTTTTGCCTTCTACGAAAAAGCCAAGCAGGCCTATTGCGTCATTACCACTGGCGAGACCCGGTTCTACGGCTGCTTCCTGCTGACGAAGGGTGTCATCCCGCCGGCAAAATAAGCCGGAGGCAGGAAATTTCGCTAGCCGCCGACCTTCATGACAATTTCAAGTTGTTGTGGCAAAAACTTCCACTAGGCTTGAAAACCCAACCGGAGGTGTGCGGATCATGACCCAATATGTCCTGGCGTTCTGGAATGTCGAAAACCTGTTTGCGCCGGAGGGTTATCCGGCGCGCGAGCCGTGGATTGCCGAGCGGCTGAAGAACGATCTGAAAGGCTGGACCGAGGATCTGTTCAAGACCAAGGTCAAACAGCTCGGCATCATCATCCGGCAGATCGGCGGTGCCGGGCCAGATCTGCTCGGCGTCTGCGAGGTCGAGAACCGTTTCGTCCTAGAGACGCTGGCAGAACATCTGAACGATCTCATGCCTGAGCGCGCCTATCGCGTCGTGCACGCAGATTCCAGCAAAGACCAGCGCGGCATCGACACCGCCTTCATCTATGACAGCAAAAAGCTGCTGATCAACGAAAACGAGATTTTCAGCCATTTCGTGATGCGCCGCACCGGCACGCGCGAC
Organism: Agrobacterium salinitolerans; assembly: GCF_027498475.1. Lineage (NCBI taxonomy): Bacteria > Pseudomonadati > Pseudomonadota > Alphaproteobacteria > Hyphomicrobiales > Rhizobiaceae > Agrobacterium > Agrobacterium salinitolerans. Next base: position 875,045 of record NZ_JAPZLN010000001.1, read on the forward strand.
ATTACCCAATGCACCTTCATCACCAAGGGCGGACGCCAGCTCATTGCGCTTTCCAATCACTGGCCGTCGCGCTCGGGTGGCGCGGTCGAAAGCGCCGGTTTTCGAATGACCGCCGGCGAAACGCTCGGCTACTGGCACCAGCGTATTCGCGAGGAAAAAGGAAACGACATCGCCGTTATCGCTTTCGGCGACTTCAACGACGACCCGTCCGATGCCTCGCTGCGCTATCACGCCAATTCCACCCGCGAGCGCGACGATGTCGAAAATTCGCAATCGGCCATGTTCTACAATCTTGCCTGGAATTATTTGCGCCAGCCCGTGGTGGATTCAGTCGGCACGGCAAGGACGATCTATGGCACGCTCTATTTCAATGGCGACGCCAATATCTTCGACCAGATCCTCGTTTCCCGATCACTTCTGAGCGGCAGCAGCGGCTTCAGCGTGCGTGAGGAAACCGCGAAAGTCGAAGCCATCGCCGCCATGGTCAGCCATAGCAAGAACGAGGGGCCTATCCGCTTCGGCCTGTCGAAGGGCGATGCGGTCAAAAACGTCAATCTCGGCGGATTTTCCGATCACTTTCCCGCTTCCGTTATCGTCGAGGAAGACGACGCCATCATGTGAGAGCACATCGAAAACAAAAGGCCGGAGCTTTCGCCCCGGCCTCCAAAGTTTCCACCAAGCGATGGAGCTTAGTTGACGGCCTTGTCCACCAGCTTGTTCTTGCCGATCCAGGGCATCATGCCGCGCAGCTTTGCGCCGACTTCTTCGATCTGGTGAACGTCGTTCATGCGGCGGATACCCTTGAAGCGGGCCGCACCCGAGCGGTATTCCTGCATCCAGTCCGAGGTGAACTTGCCGGTCTGGATGTCGTGCAGGACGCGCTTCATTTCAGCCTTGGTTTCAGCGGTGATGATGCGCGGACCGGTGACGTATTCGCCCCACTCGGCCGTGTTGGAGATCGAGTAGTTCATGTTGGCGATGCCGCCTTCATAGATCAGGTCGACGATCAGCTTCACTTCGTGCAGGCACTCGAAATAGGCCATTTCCGGTGCGTAACCGGCTTCGACCAGGGTTTCGAAACCGGCGCGGATGAGCTCTACGAGACCGCCGCACAGAACGACCTGTTCGCCAAAGAGGTCGGTTTCGCACTCTTCCTTGAAGTTGGTTTCGATGATGCCCGAACGGCCACCGCCAACGCCGCAGGCGTAGGAGAGCGCGAGTTCAAGCGCGTTGCCGGAAGCGTTCTGATGAACGGCAACGAGGCAGGGAACGCCGCCGCCCTTCTGGTATTCGCCGCGAACCGTGTGGCCGGGGCCCTTCGGTGCGATCATGACGACGTCGAGCGATGCCTTCGGCTCGATGAGGCCAAAGTGAACGTTAAGGCCGTGTGCGAAAGCAATCGCCGCACCGTCACGGATGTTGCCGGCAATGTCGGCCTTGTAGATGTCGGCCTGCAATTCGTCAGGCGTCGCCATCATCAGGAGGTCGCCCCACTTGGCGGCTTCGGCGACGGTCATGACCTTGAAGCCGTCGGCTTCGGCCTTCTTGACGGTCGGCGAACCGGCCTTCAGAGCGATGACGACGTTCTTGGCGCCGGAATCCTTGAGGTTCAGCGCATGTGCACGGCCCTGGGAGCCGTAACCGACGATGACGACATTCTTGGACTTGATGAGATTGAGATCGGCATCACGATCATAATAAACGCGCATTTGATGGTCCTTCCCTAATGCTTGTCTCTCAGTTGTCTGAACCGGAACCTCAGGCGAGTTTGCCGCTGAGTTCCGAATGTACCTTTTCCGTCCCGTAAAGCGTCAGAAAGGCGACGACCGCCTTTTTTGCCCGGGCGGAAAAATCCTTGTCCGGCGCCTCGCCCAGAAGCATGCGCACATGCAGATCCGAGACGATGAGGCCGTAAAAACTGCGATATGCCTCCTCGGCATCATCAAAACGCAGATAGCCGGAACGGCGACCCGCTTCGATCAGTCCACGCGCCCGCCGGTCGATCTGGCGACGGCCGCGTTCGAGCAGCAGATCGCCGAGCTTGGAGCCGTCACGGCTCGCCTGGCCAACGGCGAGGCGGTTCAGCGCCAGCGACACGTCGCCCGCCAGAACGTCGAGCAGATCATGCGCGAATACCTCGAGGTGATCGGCAAGCTGCGGCGCGGAGACGCGGTCGCCCGCCTTCTCGAAGGTACGAACCTTGCTCTGCTGGAAGGTGATCATCGCTGCCAGCAGGCCATCGCGATCGCCGAACCACTTGTAGAGGCTTTCCTTGGAACAGTTGGCCGCACGCGCCAGCCCGGATGTGGTGAGCGCTTTCTCGCCGCCCTCGACCAATAGACGCAATGCCTGGTCCAGAACGGCGTTCTGGCGCGGCGAAAATTCCTGCGCTGTGATCGGGTCGGAAGCCAAGTCTTTTCATCTCCAGGGGCTCAATTAATGTACCGTACGGTACGGTTCGAGCGCCATTTAAGCGGAGGCTGCGTTGGGGTCAAGCGGATTCTTCAGGGGAGGACGAGAATTGACGCGGTGCGGCGGAGTGTGAAAGGGAGCTTGCGGGGAACTTCAGGGGGTTATACGTTGGCTAGCAAATAGACGGCGCGTGGAGCTTTACCCCCTCTGCCCTGCCGGGCATCTCCCCCTCAAGGGGGGAGATCGGCAAGGGTCCCTTTTGTCGCTTCATTCCCAAGCTTCGAGATGGGCGAGACCTTGCCGCAGATCGATCTCCCCCCTTGAGGGGGAGATGCCCGGCAGGGCAGAGGGGGGGTAACGCCGCGCTCCGTAGGCAATGGAAAACCTTCCCAAAGAACCAATCTACCCGGCCGCGCTGATCTCCCGCGATGCATCAATATCCCGCGACGGCGACAATCCGTAGAAACGGCTATATTCACGACTGAACTGCGAAGGGCTCTGGTAGCCGACGCGATGGCCGGCGGTGCCGGCATCCAGCCGCTCCAGCAGCATCAGCCGCCGCGCCTCATGCAGGCGAAGCTGCTTCTGATACTGAACCGGCGTCATGGCCGTGATCGTCTTGAAGTGATGGTGGAAGGACGAGACGCTCATGCCGACCTGTTCGGCCAGTTCTTCGATCCGTAACTGTCGCGCGAAATTCTCGCGCAGCCAGGCGATGGCGCGGGCGATGCGATTGCCATGGCTGCCGGACGCGATGACGTTCATCAGCTGCCCGCCGGCCGGTCCGGTCAGGATGCGATAAAGTATCTCCTGTTCGATCAGCGGCGCCATGGCGGCGATGTCGGCCGGACGATCAAGCAAACGCAGGAGCCGTATGGCGGCATCGAGAAGCTCGGGTGTTGCCCTGTTGACGACGATGCCGCGCTGCGCATTCGTCGGCTCCACCGCAGGATCGATCGGTACACGCCGCATGAGATCGACCAGCTTCTCACTATCGACGGCAAGCGAGATGCAGAAATGCGGCACTTCCCTGCTCGCCTCCACCACGCGCCATGCAACGGGCAGATCAAGCGAGGTCAGAAGATAATCCCCCGCGCCGTAGTTGATGGTGTCCGTTCCGAGTTGAACGCTTTTCGACCCCTGGATCACCATGGCGAGACAGGGACGATAGCTGCCGTGGCAGGGAGCGCTCGGCGTCGTGCGCCGGCTGATGCCCAGCGATTCTATCGCCGTGCGCACCTCGCCGTCCTCCGTGACGTGCCGCGCGGCGATGGAGGCGATCTCCCGATAGACATTGAACGGCAAAGACATGGGAAAATCCCTTAACTGAAGGAAGAGATATATTGGATGTTGCTTATCTAGAAAGCCACCCGACATCCGCAAAGAGCACACGGGGCATTTTTTGCAGGATCGTGCAAAAAGCTCGGAGGATCGCTCTAACGCCGCCTCACGCTTCCATCGCATATTCCGCCGTCCCCAACCCCTCGATAAGGATATTCAGATGGCCATTGCTAGAGGTTATGCTGCGACCGATGCGTCGAAGCCGCTTACCCCGTTCACCTTCGAACGCCGCGAGCCAAACGATGACGACGTCGTCATCGATATCAAATATGCCGGCATCTGCCACTCGGACATCCACACCGTCCGCAACGAATGGAAAAACGCCGTCTATCCGATCGTTCCCGGCCACGAAATCGCCGGCGTCGTCCGCGCCGTCGGCTCCAAGGTCACGAAGTTCAAGGTCGGCGACCATGTCGGCGTCGGATGTTTCGTCGATTCCTGCGTCGGCTGCGCCACGCGCGATCTCGACAACGAGCAATATATGCCCGGTCTCGTCGGAACCTATAACTCCGTCGATAGAGACGGCAAGACCGCGACCCAGGGCGGCTATTCCGACCATATCGTCGTCCGGGAAGACTACGTCCTTTCCATCCCGGAAAACCTTCCGCTGGATGCCTCTGCGCCGCTTCTCTGCGCCGGCATCACGCTCTATTCGCCGCTGCATCACTGGAATGCCGGCCCCGGCAAAAAGGTCGCCATCGTCGGCATGGGTGGTCTCGGCCATATGGGCGTGAAGATCGGTTCGGCTATGGGCGCGGATATCACCGTTCTCTCCCAGTCCCTGTCGAAGAAGGAAGACGGTCTGAAGCTCGGCGCGAAGGAATATTACGCCACCAGCGATGCCTCGACCTTCGAGAAGCTCGCCGGCACCTTCGACCTGATTCTCTGCACCGTTTCCGCCGAAATCGACTGGAACGCCTACCTCAACCTGCTGAAGGTCAACGGCACGATGGTTCTGCTCGGCGTGCCGGAACATGCGATCCCGGTCCACGCATTCTCGGTCATTCCCGGCCGTCGTTCGCTCGCCGGCTCGATGATCGGCTCGATCAAGGAAACCCAGGAGATGCTGGATTTCTGCGGCAAGCACAACATCGTCTCCGAGATCGAAAAGATCGACATCAAGGACGTCAATGAAGCCTATGAGCGCGTGCTGAAGAGCGACGTGCGTTACCGCTTCGTCATCGATATGGCCTCGCTCGACGCGTGATACGCCTAGAGACGACCAAATGAACAAGGGCGGGAAGTCATGCTTCCCGCCCTTGTTGTTTTTAGGCGTCAGGCCTCGTCCTTCAGCGTCTCTTTCTGGGTAATCAGCCGCGCACTGTGTTGGCCGCTCAGGTAAATCCACAGCCAGCTCCAGGCCACGGCCAGCCGCGAGCGCGTTCCGATCAGGAAGTAGATGTGGGCAAGCCCCCATATCCACCAGGCCAGCACGCCCTTCAGCTTGAACCGGCCAAAATCGATCACCGCCGCGCGTTTGCCGATGGTGGCGAGATTACCCTGATGGCTGTAGCGGAAGGGCGATGGTGACGGCTTGCCCTCCAGCCGTGCCTTGATGACCTTTGCCACATAGGCGCCCTGCTGCTTTGCCGCGGGCGCAATGCCCGGCACCGGCTTGCCGTTTTCCTGATTGACGGCGGCGGTATCGCCGATGACGAAGATATCAGCATCGTCTTCGAGATGAAGCTGCGGCCCGACCATGACACGCCCTGCCCTGTCGCCGGCGGCATTCAGCCACTTGGCGGCCGGAGATGCCTGCACACCGGCGGCCCAGACGACGGTGCGGCACGGATAATAGGTCTCGCCCACCGTCACGCCCTCATCCGTGCAGGCCGTCACCGGCGTGCCGAGCAGAACCTCGACGCCGAGCTTCTCAAGCGCTTGCCTCGCATAGGTCGAAAGATCCTCCGTAAAGACCGGCAGAACGCGCGGTCCCGCCTCCACAAGCAGAACACGGGCCTTTGTCGTATCGACATTGCGGAATTCCGCCGGCAGCGCCCTGTGGGCGAGTTCGGCGATCATGCCCGCCATTTCCACGCCGGTCGGGCCGGCCCCGATGATGACGAAGGTCAGAAGCGCCTGCCGCTCCTCTTCACTGGTGGCAAGTTCGGCCCTTTCGAAGGCCAGAAGCAGTCGGCGGCGGATCGTGGTTGCGTCTTCCAGCGTCTTGAGGCCGGGGGCCGAACGTTCCCACTCGTCACGGCCGAAATAGGCGTGACGTGCGCCGGTGGCCAACACCAGCGTATCGAAGCCGATTACCTGGCCGGAATTCAATTGCACGGTCCGCGCCGCCCGGTCCACGCCGGTCACCTCCGCAAGCAGGGTCGTCACCTCCTTGCGGTCGCGGTAAAGATGGCGGATCGGCCAGGCGATTTCCGATGTCGCCAGCGCCGTCGTCGCAACCTGATACAGCAGGGGCTGGAACAGGTGGTGATTGCGACGGTCGATCAATGTGATGCGGACAGGGAGCCCCTCCAGCCCGTGCACCAGTTGTAAACCGCCGAAGCCTCCACCCACGACGACAACATGATGTTCTTGCATATGTCTCTGCCTTCCAAAATCTGCGCACGGAGCATGCGCAAGGCAAAGCATAGGCGAAAAAATTGACTTTGGTTATGAATTAGGCTGACCGCAGGCCTGACAAAAACGCCGGACAGTTTCAGCCATGCCATATTCCATGGCATCTGCCGTCAGCCCGTGGCCGATGGAAACCTCGGCGAGATTGGGAATGCGTTTCATCAGCTTGGGCAGGTTCGCAACCGTCAGATCATGGCCGGCATTGACGGCTAGCCCGAGTGCTGCGGCATGATCCGCCGTCTGCCCGAGCTTCTCGACGAGCACATCAGCCTTTTGCGGATCGTCAAAACAGCCGCCATAAGGACCGGTGTATAGCTCGATGCGGGAGGCCCCCGTCTCGGCCGCCAGTTCCACCGGCTCGCGCTCACCATCGCCATCGGCAAAAAGCGAGACGCGCATGCCGCCGGACTTCAGGCGTCCCACCACGTCTTTCAGGAAAACGCCGCGCTTGCGGAAATCCCAGCCGTGGTCGGACGTCGCCTGCGACGGGTCGTCAGGCACAAGCGTCACCTGTTCCGGCTGGGTTTCCTCGCAAAGAACGAGGAAATCCTCGGTCGGATAACCTTCGATGTTGAATTCCGCGCCGGGAAAACTGTCGTCGATCAGGGCGCGCAGCACCGGCAGATCGGAAAAGCGGATATGGCGCTGATCCGGTCGCGGGTGTACAGTCAGCCCGCTTGCCCCCGCCGCCAGTGCAATATGCCCGAAATGCGCGACATCCGGCCATGGAAGATCGCGACGGTTGCGTAACATCGCAATTGCGTTCAGATTGACAGAAAGTTTTGCGGGCATGGCATCGAGGCTCCGGTTCGGAATTGACATCCTGTTTCACGCAGGTTGAGGCCGATCGCAAGGAGGCCGGCAAAATTTTTATTACTGCGGGAACGAAAACAGACAATACACGTTACGGTTCTGATGTAGCGTTTGGCATGAGGTTTTGATCGAAAAACATGCCCGTCTTGGGGGAACAAGTAACGGGCACCTTAAAAAGGCAGGCACGCTGTCAAAGAGCGCGAAGGGGGAGACAATGCAGGATGGCCGGATGCCGTTCGAAAGTCACGGCGACGAGGACAAACCCAATCTAAGGATCAGCAGCTTTCTACCGGATATAAGCCTGCCCTCCTCCCTGCCCGCAGAACCCGTGCCCATCGCCGACATGGCCAACATCTTCGGGGTGACCCACCGAACGCTGCATTTTTACGAAGAAAAGGCGCTGCTGACCTCGAAGCGCATCGGCCAGATGCGGGTCTATACCCACCGCAACGTCCAGCGCATGGCCGTCATTAACGTCTGTCGCGAAGTCGGCATATCCGTCGCAGCGATTACCGAGATCATGGAAAAACTCGCCCGTTCGCTCTCGCAGGAAGAGGCCGACGACATATTTCACGCCGCGTTGCGGCAGCGGAAGAGGGAATTGACCGCCGAGCTTTCCACCCTTCAGCGCCAGGCCCAGCAGATCGAGGAACTGCTGGTCGCCGACACGGACGCGGACGGCATGGACGGCGCGGAACGGGCGCCGGCAAAGGACATCGCACTCACCGACACCGAACGAAAATGCCTGGAACTAATGGCGGAGGGTTACGCCCCGGTGAGGCTCGCCCGCGCTCTTGGTCTTTCGGGCAGCGATCTCCATGTTCTCGAGGCGACGATCATCGGCAAGTTCAATGCCAGCAACCGCTTTCAGGCGGTCGCCAAGGCGGTTCTGCTCGGCGTCATCCGCGCCTGATCAACGCACGATCGTCAGGGTCTCCGCCGCGCGGGTAATGGCGGTATAGAGCCACCTTTCGCGCGAGTCCCGGAACGCATAGCTCTCGTCGAAGAGAACCACATTGTTCCACTGCGAACCCTGCGCCTTGTGCACGGTCAGCGCATAGCCGAAATCGAATTCATCATAACGCTTGCGCGTGGACCACGGAATTTCGGTCTCCACATCCTCGAAGGCCGCCTTCAGCAATTTGATCTTGGCAGCACCACGATCCATATCGTCGTCTTCGGGCCGGATCATCAGGTTGATGCCGGGTTTCACCGTCTCGCGCGAAGAGCTCATTACCTGCCATAGCGAGCCGTTGAGCAGCCCCTTGGCGGGATCGTTCCGGAGGCAGACCAGCTTGTCGCCGGATTGCGGATAATCGGCGGTAAAGCCCTTCAGCTCGCGAAGCCGCTGATTGTAGCGACGGCGGGTGCGGTTGGTTCCGACCAGCACCTGATCGGCATCGAGCACCAGCGACTGCGTCACCTCTGACTTGGAGATCACCTGCGCGGAACCATAGTCACCGCGCATGATCTCCCGGCCTTCCCGCACATCCATGGCAAGATGGATGATGGGATTGTCCTTGGCCTGGCGGTGGATTTCCGACAGCAGATAATCCGGCTCCTGTTCGGTAAAGAAGCCGCCGCCCGAAACCGGCGGCAACTGGCCGGGATCGCCGAGCACGAGGATCGGGGTGCCGAAACTCATCAGATCCCTGCCGAGCTGCTCGTCCACCATCGAACATTCATCGATGATGATCAGCGCCGCCTTGGCGAGCGGGCTTTGCCGGTTGATGGAGAACATCGGCGCAATCGAGGTCTTGCCGGTTTCCTCGTCTTCGACAGTTTCTTCGCCGCGCGGGCGGTAGATCAGCGAATGGATGGTGCGGGCGTTGGTGGCGCCACGCGAACGCAGCACCTGCGCGGCTTTGCCAGTGAAGGCCGCAAACAGCACCTCGCCATCGACATTTTCCGCAAAATGCTTGGCAAGCGTCGTCTTGCCCGTCCCGGCATAACCGAACAGCCGGAAAACCGGCGTCCGGCCTTCCTTCAGCCAGCGGGAAACAGCCTTCAGCGCTTCGTCCTGTTGCGGTGAAAATAACATGCGCCCTCATCGCAGGATTCGAGCGTCATGCGCAACAGAAAAAGAACGAAAGATGAATCATCTCGCCAATATGAAGGCTCAATTGATCGCCTGTCGCTCGACAAGCTGCGCCAGCTGCTCCGCAACCGTGTTCCATCCGTCGAAGAAGCCCATCTCCGCGTGCCTGTCACGATCCCCAGGGTTATTGTGCATGGCATAGGCCACATATTCCATGCCATCAGGATGATCGCGAAATGTCATCACGGCGGTGAGGAACGGCTGGGCGGAGGGGCGAAAACCTGCGGTCAGCGCATCGGTGAAGATGAGACGCTGCTCATGATCCACCGCCAGAAAACAGCCGCTGACATGCTGGCCAAATTCCTTGCCGTCTTCGCTGTAGCGCGTCTCGAAAGCGCCGCCGGGATAAAGCTCCATACGGTCGACACGGCATTGGCCGGGATGCGGCACCCACCATTGTTCGAGGCTGGCCTTGTCCGTCCAGGCATTCCAGACGAGCCGGCGCGGCGCCCTGATGATGCGTGAAATCTTCAGGTCAAGATCGGGATTGAAAGTCTCGGTCATTGCTCATTCTCCCCTTTGCTGGACACCCTGTCCTGTTGCGCCATGACGAATTGTTCGAGCCGGTCGGTGCGGCCTTCCCAGATGGCGCGTTGTTGCGACAACCAGCCATCGAGCATGGAAAACCTCTGTTTCTCCAGCGCGCAGAACCGGACACGCCCCTGCTTGCGCGTCACGATCAGCCCCGCCTCCTCCAGCTGGCGAATATGTTTCATGAAGGAAGGCAGAGCCATGTCGAAGGGCTCGGCCAGCGTTCCGACGCTCGCCTCCCCGCCGCCCAGCCTCAGGATCACTGCTCTGCGGGTCGGATCGGCAAGAGATTGGAAGATGTCGTCGAGCGCGCCTGAATAGTTTTCCATAAGGCTAACTATCATATCAAAATAGTTAGCTCAATGGATAAGTTTAAAAATCGCAAAAATTCGTTGCCGCAGGGAATAATCCGTGGGGCTGCGGTGTCTCTTGATGTGCTGGCGGCTTGAGCCCGCCCGAACCAAGGAGGATATACCCATGAAGATCCGCTTTATCGTTCCCGCCCTCGTTCTGGCTTTTGCCGGAACGGCCTATGCCGCCCCTATGGTCGAAACCGTCAAGACCGCCAAGGGCGATGTGCTGGCGGGCGAAAAAGGCATGACGCTCTACACTTTCAAGAACGACAAGAAGGGCGTATCCAATTGTTATGACAAATGCGCGGTGAACTGGCCGCCATTTTTCGCAGCCGCCAGCGACAAGGCCGAGGGCGCCTATTCCCTCGTGAAGCGCAAGGACGGCAAAATGCAATGGGCGAAGGATGGCATGCCGCTTTATTACTGGGTCAAGGACATGAAAAAAGGCGACGCCACCGGCGACGGTGTGAACGGTGTATGGGATGCCGCAAAACCCTGACGGCATGAAGGACGAAAAGCGGGGGAGTAATTCCCCCGCAGCCGGCAGCTTCGAAACGGAGATGCTGGCGCTGATACCCATGCTGCGCCGTTATTCCCGCAGCCTTTCCCGTTCCGATGCCGATGGTGAGGACCTCTTGCAGGACTGCGTGGAAAAGGCGCTGGCCAATAAAAGGCAATGGCGTGGAACGGCTTTGAAAACATGGGCTTACACGATAATGACGAATCTTTATCGCAACCGCCACCGCGCAGAGAAACGCCACCCGTCCGAAAGCCTGGACGGCCATGAGAGCATCGCTGGCGCGGAGACGTTCTCCGACACGCTGGAGAACGACCGGCTGCACAGCGCACTCGCCCTTCTTTCGCCGGACATGCGCGCCGTGCTGATGCTGGTGACGGTGGAGGGCTACAGCTATCAGGAGGCGGCAGAGACATTGTCGATCCCGCTCGGCACCGTCATGTCCAGACTGTCCCGCGCCCGCGAAACCCTTCGCCAGCATCTTGCGGCGGATAATATCATACCCCTGCGGAGACCACGATGAAACGGCCGGACGCCATAACCGAAGACGATCTGCACGCCTATGTCGACGGACTTCTTTCCGACGACGAACGCGCGGCTGTCGAGGCCTGGCTGGCTGAAAGACCGGAGGAGCAGGCCCGCGTGGAGGCATGGAAAAAACAGGCCGACATTTTGCGCAATGCCTTCGCTTCCTATGCCGCCGCACATCCGCATGACGCATCGCTACTCAGCCCGCAAAAGAAGGATCGCGCATGGCGGCTGAAACCGGCCCTCCTCCAGACGGCTGCGGCCTTGCTGATCTTCCTGGCGGGCGCTGCAGCCGGCAGACTGCTGCCCCCATCTTTTTCGACGCCACAGGACGTGACCCTGGCGTCGCTGAGGACAGATATTCCGGCACAGGCGAAATCCGCTTATCTCATCTATGCAAGCGAGGTGCGTCACCCCGTCGAAGTCGGCGCCGGAGAACGCCAGCATCTTGCAACATGGCTCGGCAAACGGCTCGGTTATCCCTTTGCCATCCCCGACCTGTCGAAGATCGGATACGACCTCGTCGGCGGGCGTCTCATCCCCGTCAGCGGCAAGCCGGGCGCGATGCTGATGTATCAGGACAAGACCGGCCGCCGGGTGACCGTGCTGATCGGCCACAACGAGGAAAACCGCACCACCAGCTTCCGCATGGCCAGCGCCGATGGCGTCGAGACCTTCTACTGGATCGACAATGAGCTGGGTTATGCCGTTTCCGCCGAACTGTCGCGCGACGAGGTGCAGGCAATCGCCGAGGAATGTTACCGGCAGTTTCCGACGTGAGGTCTGTTATTTCAGCATTGGCCAGAGGCTGATGACGAGCAGGACAGCCATGGTGATGTTGAACCATTTAAGCCGAACCGGAACCGACAGCCAGTCGCGCAGCACAGAGCCGAAACCGGCCCAGATGGATACGCTGGGAAGATTGACTGCGGCGAAAGCCACGCCAACTAGAAGCACGGTAAGGAAATATTGCCGCTCATCCGTATAGGTCGCCATCGCCGCAACCGCCATCACCCAGGCCTTGGGATTGACCCACTGAAAGGCGGCCGCGGCGAGAAAACTCATCGGCTCGGATGCGGATGAACCTTCGCTGAGGCTGCGGGAGGTGCCGATCTTCCACGCAATCCAGACGAGATAGAGCCCGCCCGCGAATTTCAGCCCCGTGTACAACGCGGGCACGGAATGCAGCAACGCGCCGAGACCGAAGCCGACCCCGATCAGCAGCGACAGAAACCCTGCGCCAATGCCCAGCATATGCGGGATGGTGCGGCGGAAACCGAAATTCACGCCTGACGCAAACAGCATCATATTGTTCGGGCCGGGCGTGATGGAGGTGGTGAAGGCAAACAGCACCAGCGCGATGAAAGTTTCGACAGTCATGACCTCTCCTTGAGCCAAATCCTATCTGCCAGGCCATCGTCAGGCCACCCCGCCGGATCGATGGACGAAGTCAAATTTTTTGATGGATCGATCATGTTGGCCATGGGTTTGAGAAGTCGACACAAGGGACTATTGTCCAATCGACAACCGCTGGAGCAAAACCATGCATGAAGATATTCCTGCCGTCACCCTGCCCTCCGGAAAAGAGGTTCCAGCCCTCGGCCTCGGCACCTGGAACATGGGCGAGACGAGGTCATCGGCAGACGACGAGGTTAAAAGCATCCGCAAAGCACTTGATCTCGGCATGACGCTGGTCGATACCGCGGAAATGTATGCGGACGGCCGGTCGGAAGAAGTGGTCGGAACGGCAATCGCCGGCCGCCGCGACGAGGTGTTTCTGGTCAGCAAGGTCTATCCGTGGAACGCCAGCGCCAGAGGCACTGCGGAAGCCTGCGAGCGCAGCCTCACAAGGCTCGGCACCGATCACATCGACCTCTACCTGCTGCACTGGCGCGGCGAACACCCGCTTGCAGAAACCGTGGCGGCTTTCGAAAGGCTGAAAAGCGATGGCAAGATCGGCAATTGGGGGGTTTCCAATTTCGACACCGACGATATGGAAGAGCTTTTCGCGGTTCCCGAGGGCAAAAACTGCGCCGCCAATGAGGTGCTCTACAACCTCTCCCGGCGCGGGCCGGAATTTTCCCTTCTGCCCTGGTGCCAGCAGCACGGCGTGCCGCTAATGGCCTATTCCCCCATCGAGCAGGGTCGTATCCTGAAGAACCACGAACTCATCCGCATCGCCAAAGCCTATCAGGCGACACCGGCGCAATTGGCTCTGGCCTTTCTTTTGGACAGGGACGGTGTCATCGCCATTCCCAAATCCGCCAGCGTGTCCCGTATCACGGAAAATCGCGGCGCCACCGATCTTGAAATAACCGAGGAAGACTGGACCGCCCTCGACGCCGCCTTCCCGCCGCCGACGCGCAAGACGGCGCTGGAAATGCTGTGACGCAACAGGGCGTTAGCAGGCATTTCGGAATCAGGCTCTGAAGCGGTTGAATCGGAATGTGAGAACCGGGAACCGCCAGCTTTCGAAACCGCAATAACGGCGCGGCAAGCCGCGCCGTCGGTCAAATAGTACCCGGGGCTTTATGACGGTATGCGGGGTTCGTATTCCTCTTTCAACGCCAGCCACGTATCCCAGAAAGGTGCCGGTTCCTTTTCCTGAAGACGGGCGGCGAGAATATCGAGATGCACATGCCAGCCGGCGCTGACATCGAGCTTGGTCTTCCTGCCAACCAGCCGGCGATGAGTAAGCGTCAGAAGCACATCCTTGCCCAGAGCCTGAAGCTCGATTGACACCTCTCCGCCCTCGCCCCAACTGAAGACAAGGCGATGCGGTGGAACGACGGTAATGATGCGGGACGCCATCTTTTCCTCTTCGGAAAAGCCTTCCGGGCGATGGCCCGGCGGGTCGGAAAGCTCATCGTTACGCCAGACGAGTTCGAACGGCGCATCTGGCGCAAGCCGCATTTCACCGGAAGCCAGCCAGCGGCGGCGAAGCTCGCTTTGTGTCAGATAGGCCCATACCCGCTCGATCGGCCCCGGTAGCAGCCGTTCGATCTTTAAGGTGGTCGGCTCGACGAGACGGCCATAGGTTTCAGGCATTGCAATATCAGCCATTGTCATTTCCTCCATCTGCAGGGATTTTTCCCTGATCTTCCTCCCTGAGCATCTGCTCAAGAATATCGAGGCGGCTGCCCCAGAACTGCCGGTAGAAATCCAGCCATTCATACGCTTCTTCCAGCCGTTCCGGCGCAAGGCGGCAGACATGGATACGCCCCCTCACCTCGCGGCGGATGAGACCCGCGTTTTCCAGCGCCTTGATGTGCTTTGAAGCCGCAGCGAGCGATATCTCGAACGGCTGAGCCAACTGGCTCACCGTTCGCTCGCCACGCGAAAGATCGCGCAACATCGTGCGTCGCGTTGCGTCGCCAAGGGCGTGAAAGACAGTGTCGAGATGTGAAGCGGATAATTCAACCATGTTGTTGAATATAGTGCCTTAGCCGAGAAAGTCAACCATATGGTTGAATATCAATCCGCGAAACGAATTCCATAAAAAAACCCGCGGCAAACCGCGGGTCAGACTGCTGACAAAGGTTAAATATCTCTCATCCGTCATCCTCGCCCTTGAGGCGAGGATCCACAGCCGTTGAAGGCATGGATCCTCGGGTCAAGCCCGAGGATGACGTCGGTTTAGCGAGAAGCCTGTCGCAAGATTGCGTCGCTCACATCCCCTGCGAACCGCGGTTCATCGCGGCAATACCCGTGCGGCAAATCTCGATCAGGCCGAGCGGCTTGATGATGGCCACGAACTGATCGATCTTCGAAGACTTGCCGGTGATCTCGAAGATGAAATGCTCCACCGTCGCATCCACCACCTTGGCCTGAAACGCATCGGCAAGCCGCAGCGCTTCGGCGCGGACTTCGCCCGTGCCGGCAACCTTGATCAGCGCCACTTCGCGCTCGATCGGCCGTTCCTGCCCGAGTTCGCGGGCACGGACGGTGAGATCGAGAACCCGGTGCACCGGAACGATGCGTTCCAGCTGCGCCTTGATCTGCTCCAGCACGATGGGCGTGCCGCGCGTGACGATGGTGATGCGCGACAGATGTGCCTCATGTTCCGTTTCCGAAACCGTCAGGCTTTCGATATTGTAGCCGCGGCCTGAAAACAGGCCGATGACCCGGGCGAGGACGCCCGGCTCGTTGCTGACGAGAACCGACAGCGTGTGATTTTCGACGGCGGCCGTTTCCTTCTGGATGAAATAGGCCGAGCCGGTGGGTTGTAGGTGTGCGTTCATGTCCTTTTCCTCTCCCGGCTCAGACTAGCTGACGGCCCTTGGCATCAATGGCGTTGGCAACGGCTTCATCCGTCGCCTCATCCGGCAACAGCATCTCGTTATGGGCTTTACCAGACGGGATCATCGGGAAGCAATTGGCAAGATTGGCGACGCGGCAATCGAAGATGACAGGCTTGTTGACCGCAATCATCTCGGCAATCTTGTCGTCCAGTTCCTTCGGATCGTCGCAATACATGCCAACCGCGCCATAGGCTTCCGCCAGCTTGACGAAGTCAGGCATGGCTTCGGTATAGGAGTTGGACAGGCGGTTGCCGTGCAGCAGCTGCTGCCATTGCCGCACCATGCCCATATACTGGTTGTTGAGAATGAAGATCTTCACCGGCAGACCATACTGGATGGCGCAGGACATTTCCTGAATGCACATCTGGATCGAGGCGTCACCGGCAATGTCGATGACCAATGCTTCGGAATGCGCGACCTGCACGCCGATGGCCGCCGGCAGGCCATAACCCATCGTGCCGAGGCCGCCCGAAGTCATCCAGTGGTTCGGCTCCTCGAAGCCGAAGAACTGCGCGGCCCACATCTGGTGCTGGCCAACTTCTGTCGTGATGTAGGTGTCGCGACCCTTCGACGCTTCGTAAAGCCGCTGCAAGGCATATTGCGGCATGATGACATCGTTGGAATTCTTATAGGCGAAGGAGTTGCGGGCACGCCAGCGCTCGATCTGTGACCACCACTCTGCGGTCTGCGTCTTCTCCGGCTTCTTCGGCAGAGCACGCCACAGGCGCACCATATCTTCCAGGACATGGCCGACATCGCCGATAACAGGCACATCGACACGAACGGTCTTGTTGATCGAAGACGGATCGATATCGATATGGATCTTCTTGGAATTCGGCGAAAACGCATTGATGCGTCCGGTAATACGGTCGTCGAAACGCGCGCCGATGCAGACCATGACATCGCAATCATGCATCGTCATATTGGCTTCGTAGGAACCGTGCATGCCCAGCATGCCGAGCCAGTTCTTGCCGGACGCCGGATAGGCGCCAAGGCCCATCAGCGTCGACGTGATCGGGAAACCGGTCAGCTCGACCAGTTCGCGCAGCAGGCGGGTTGCCTCCGGACCGGAATTGATGACGCCACCGCCGGTATAGAAAACCGGCTTCTTTGCCTTGGACATCAACTCGATGGCGGCATGGATGGCGTTGAGGTCGCCCTGAACCTTCGGCTTGTAGCTCTTCTGCTGAACGGCGGCGGAAGGCGGCGTATAGGTGCCGGTGGCGAACTGGATGTCCTTCGGAATATCGACAACGACAGGACCCGGGCGGCCAGTCTGCGCAATGCGGAAGGCCTCGTGAATGATGCCGGCCAGCTCGTTGACGTCCTTGACCAGCCAGTTGTGCTTGGTGCAGGGGCGCGTGATGCCGACGGTGTCGCATTCCTGGAACGCGTCCGAGCCTATGAGCGTGGTGGGAACCTGGCCGGACAGGCAGACGAGCGGGATGGAATCCATCAGCGCATCCTGCAGCGGGGTGACCGCATTGGTGGCGCCAGGGCCGGAGGTAACGAGCATGACGCCGACCTTGCCGGTGGAGCGGGCATACCCTTCGGCCGCGTGGCCGGCACCCTGCTCATGACGCACGAGAATGTGCTGAATGTCTTCCTGCTGGAAAATCTCGTCATAAATCGGAAGAACGGCACCGCCGGGATAACCGAAGATGTGCTCGACGCCGTTATCCTTCAGCGCCTGCAGAACGATCTCCGCACCGGTCATGCGATTGCTGTTTTCCGTATTGTCCTTATCCGTCATTGCCTGTTTCCATCCCGCTTTGGCTTTGGATATCGAGGAGCCCGAGGGCCTGTTTGAAGACATAAAAAAAGGCCCCTAGAGGAGCCTCGTTCAGCGCATGGGTGCTTTCGCCGGATGGTTACACCATCCTGCCCATGCGCCGTCCCACCACGATAAGTACGTTAAGATTTTTCATGGGCCGGAGTGTTAGCCACAAACGCCCCAGCCGTCAACGCATATTGCAGGAAAAAATCACCGCCGCCTTCTTTTATTGCCCGAAAGCGGACTTTGGCGAAATTTTCGAACGCGGCCAATACACCTGTTGTTAAGCATAATCTTTTAGTCTCGAGAGCGCAGATGCTGCCCGAACCAACGCGATCATCCGCATGTACCGGGAAAAAATGTGAATAACGACACGTCTCATAACGCGTCCCGCATGGACGAAAACGAACGGCGATCCGGCGAGCAGCCGGCAAACCGCATGCTCGGCCGCGTCATCGCCTGCAACGGTGCGCACGCCACAATTGCGGCCGAAACCGAACCGGGCACCACCGATGCGTCGCAGCTCTGGTCTGTCGGCCGCCTGATATCCATCGAAATGGGAACGAGCCGTGTCGCGGCCCTCGTCTTTGCCATGCGCACCGGTGAAGAATACTGGGCGGCGGACAGGCCGAACAGGCTGCTGATCGACGTTGAGCTGGTGGGCGAGGTCTATCGCACCGAGGACGGCAGCGAGCGCTTTTCCACCGGCATCTCCCGTTACCCTTATCTCGGCGCGGTGGCGCATCGCATCCGCACCAGCGATCTTGCCAAGATTTACGACAGCGGCAAGCGTGATGGCTGCGTCATCGGCAGGCTGACTCAGGACGATACGATCAACGCCACCATCAGCATTCCGCAGATGCTCGCCAAACATTTCGCCGTCGTCGGATCGACGGGCGTGGGCAAGACCACCGCCGTTTCGCTGCTTCTGAACAAGGCAATCGAGACCGACCCGAAATTACGCGTCCTCATTCTCGATCCGCATAATGAATTCGCGGCCGCTTTTCCCGATCATGCCGTCGTCATCGATACCGACACGCTGGACCTTCCCTTCTGGCTGATGCGCCTTGAAGAATTTGCGGAAGTGATTTTCCGCGGACGTAAACCCATGCCGGAAGAAATGGATGTCCTTCGCGACCTCGTTCCGGAAGCGAAAAAAGCGTTTCGCGGCACCGAGGGTTCCGCCGTGCGCCGCACATCTGACAAGAGCGCGATCACACCGGATACGCCGGTGCCCTACCGCATCGCCGATCTTCTCGCCCTCATCGACGAGCGTATCGGTCGACTGGAAGGGCGCAGCGAAAAACCCGCGCTGCGCTCTCTGAAAGGCCGTATCCTCTCGGCCATCAACGACACACGCTATAATTTCATGTTCTCCAGCAATACGATCAGCGACACCATTCTGGAGACGGTGGCGCATATTTTCCGTATTCCCGGGGAAGGCAAGCCGATTTCAGTATTCCAGCTTTCCGGCATCCCCTCCGAAGTGGTGAATTCGGTGGTCTCCGTCCTCTGCCGCATGTCCTTCGAACTGGCGGTGCTGGCGCGCGGCTCGCTGCATATGCTTGTCGTCTGCGAGGAAGCGCACCGTTATGTGCCCGCCGACCCCGAGCGCGGCTTTTTCCCTACCCGGCAATCCATCGCTCAGATCGCCAAGGAAGGCCGCAAATACGGCATTTCGCTCGGCGTCATCAGCCAGCGGCCAAGCGAGCTGGACCAGACCATCCTGTCGCAATGTTCGACCGTTTTCGCCATGCGGCTGTCGAACGAGATCGACCAGAAGATCATTCTCTCCGCCGTACCGAACGCATCGACCTCGACCACCAGCTTTCTGTCTTCCATCGGCAATGGCGAAGCCATCGCCTTCGGCGAGGCCGTGAATGTGCCGATGCGCATGCGTTTCGACCGCGTGGCCACCGCGAAATTGCCGAAAGCGAGCGGCACCATCAACCATACGAACCATGAAACCCCTGACACGGTCGATCTGAACAATATCGTCACCCGCATGCGCGCCACGCCGAAACCCGTCATCACCGGTTTCCAGCAAAGCGTCGAAGCGGCTTTCTCCGATCTCCCCGAACCGGCCCCGCCAAGCCGGGCAACGGACGAGATCGACAGCTGGAAGCGTGAACTGGGAACGCCCGCAGCTGAGGGGTATGAGCCCTATCGCCCGGACATGCTGCCCGGGCGGGCGCTGTCTGCGCCACCCTCCAACGCTTCGACGGACCCCACTTCCGGCGCAGTCAACGAGTTGCGCAAGGCCGGTTTCCAGATGCAGGCCCAGAATGGCCCGTCGCCCGGCGAGACGCGCCCTTCGCTGCGCGAAAGCCTGTTGAAGAAGCCGCTCGGCAGCCTCTACCGCAAGGA
The DNA here is from genome assembly GCF_027498475.1 of Agrobacterium salinitolerans. NCBI lineage: Bacteria > Pseudomonadati > Pseudomonadota > Alphaproteobacteria > Hyphomicrobiales > Rhizobiaceae > Agrobacterium > Agrobacterium salinitolerans. The sequence continues at coordinate 894,657 of NZ_JAPZLN010000001.1, forward strand.
CTAGGCCCGTTTCAGGGCTGGATTCGCGTCCAGTCGTCGCCCATCTGGTTACGGAACCAGGTCATCTGCCGTTTGGCATATTGCCGGGTCGCGGCCGCCGATTTTTCGATCACCTCCGCCTGGCTCATGCGTCCCGCCAGCATATCGGCTATCTGAGAAACGCCGATCGCCTTCATCGCCGTTGCATCCGGTGCAAGATCAAGCGCGAGAAGCGCCTGCACCTCTTCCACCGCACCGCTGTCCACCATCATCTCGAAACGGCGGTTGATGCGGTCATGCAGCACCGGCCTCTCCGGCAGGACGACGAATTTCTGCGCCCGGTCGGGATCGACGATCATCGGGCCGCTGGCGCGTTGAAAATCCCGGATCGACTTTCCGGTCGCCTTGATAACCTCCAGCGCTCGGACGATACGCTGGCCATCTCCCGGCTGCAGCAAATCCGCCATGGCCGGATCGTGCCGTGCGAGTTCGGCATGGAGCGCAGCCGCCCCCTCCCCGATCAGCCGGGCACGCAAGCCATCGCGGATATCATCGGGAATGGCGGGCATGTCGGAAAGCCCACCCGTCAGCGCCTTGAAATAAAGCCCCGTACCGCCGACGATGACGGGCAAACGCCCCTGCTCGCGCAAATCTGCAAGCAGGCAGGAAATCTCCCGCAGCCATTCGCCGGTTGAGTAGAGGCAGCTCGCTGGCACGTGGCCGTAGAGAAGATGCGGTATGCCTTCCATCTCCTCTTCGGACGGTCGTGCCGTCAGCACCCGCAACGTGTCGTAAACCTGCATGCTGTCGGCATTGATGACAACGCCGTCCCGCTCCCGCGCCAAACGAAGCGCAAGCGCGGACTTGCCGCTTGCCGTTGGGCCGGTTATCAGGATCGCATCAAAATTCTCATCAAGGTTTTTCATCATGGCTCTCGTTGCCACGCTTATCGCCAATCCGTCAAATCCCGTTCTGACACCGGCCCTCGGCGAAGCGGCCGCGAAGGCCGTCAACGCATCGGGCCTCTACTGGCTAGCCGATGGCATTGCCTGCGATATCGCCCTGCCCTCCGGCACCGCCGCCGAACAGGCACGCAGCGCTCTTGCCGCCGCGCTTGCCGGAAAACCGATCGATGTCGCCATCCAGGAACAGGATCAGCGGCGCAAGAAGCTTTTGATCGCCGACATGGATTCGACCATGATCGGCCAGGAATGCATCGACGAACTGGCGGCCGAAGTCGGTCTGAAGGACAAGGTCTCCGCCATCACCGCCCGCGCCATGAACGGCGAGATCGCTTTTGAGCCGGCTCTGCGTGAGCGCGTGGCGCTGCTGAGGGGCCTGCCGGTCTCCGTCATCGATGACGTCATCGAAAAGCGCATCACGCTGACACCGGGCGGCAGGGAACTGATCGCCACCATGAAGGCGAAAGGTTATTATACCGCCCTCGTTTCCGGCGGCTTCACCGTTTTCACCGGTCGCGTCGCCGCCATGCTCGGTTTTGACGAGAACCGCGCCAATCTGCTCGGCGAAGCCAATGGCGAGCTTGATGGCACTGTTGCCGAACCCATTCTCGGCAAACAGGCCAAGGTGGATGCGCTGAACGACATTGCCGCAAAGCTTGGCATTTCCCCTGATGAGGCGATGGCGGTCGGCGATGGCGCCAACGATCTCGGCATGCTGCATGTGGCGGGTTCAGGCGTTGCCCTCCACGCCAAGCCGGCCGTCGCCGCCGAAGCGCAGATGCGTATCGACCATGGCGACCTGACAGCGCTCCTCTACATCCAGGGCTATCGCAAGACGGATTTTGTCATTCCATGATCATTCGTGAGACACAAAGGCTCATTCTGCGCGAGTGGAAGGAGAGCGACCGCGACCTGTTCCGCGAAATCAATGCGGATGAAAAGGTCATGGAATTTTTCCCCTTCCGCCGCAGCCATGCGGAAGCCGACGCGGTGCTGGAAACCATCAACGGCATGATCCGCGGCAGCGGCTATGGTTTTTATGCGATGGAACTGCGCGAAACCGGAGAGGTCATGGGCTTCTGTGGCATATCGCCCGTCATGAACCTCGATCCGCCCTTCCCGCTCGGCACCATGGAAATCGGCTGGCGGCTCGCCACCCGCTTCTGGGGGAATGGTTATGTCACCGAAGCCGCGCAATCGCTGCTCGTCATGGCCTTCGACGAAAAGGAAACGCCGGAAATCGTCTCCTTTGCCGTCCACGATAACCACCGTTCGACGGCAGTGATGGAGCGCATCGGCCTCAAACGTGACCCGTCCCGCGATTTCGACCATCCGCGCGTGCCGGAAGATACCCACCCACATCTGCGACCGCACGTCACCTACGCGCTGACGCTGGAGGAATGGCGGGCGCGATAGGACGCCTGCCCGCCAGTTCCGAAGGTCACTTCACCGCCGCATTGCCGCCATCGGCAAACAGCGCCGCTCCGGCGACGAAGCTTGCCATCGGGCTTGCGAGGAAAAGAGCGGCCTGCGCGATTTCCTCCGGCTCGGCAATGCGTTTCATCGCATGCAGCCCGGCGGCCCAGTCCTTTTGCGCCTGATCACCGGCCATGGGCGTGTCGACACCGCCGGGCAACAGCGCATTGGCGCGAATGCCGCTCACGGCATAATCGGCGGTAATGCCTTTCACCAGACCCATCAGACCCGCCTTCGCAGCGCCATAGGCGGACATGCCGGGGATGCCGACGCTAGTGCCGACGAAGCTTGAGGTGAAGACGATGGATCCGCCGCCTCGCTGCAACATCGCGGGAAGTTGATAGCGCGCCCCCAGAAAGGCGGACGTCAGGTTGACGTTGAGGACATAGGCCCATTCGTCAGGCGAAATCTCCGCCATCGGCTTCGCCGCACCAACGCCGCCCGCATTGTTGACGGCGATATCGACCCCGCCGAACACGCTTGTAGCCGCATCTGTCAGCCGCGCATGGGTTTCCGCAACACCGGCGTCACCGGCAACTGCGTGTACACGGCCACCGGCTCCACTGATCTCGCCAGCAACCTCCTCCAGCGCCTTCTCGCCACGCGCATTGATGACGACGGCAGCGCCGTGAGCGGCAAACAGCGTCGCCGTCGCGCGACCGATGCCGGATGACGCGCCGATGATGATGGCAACTTTATTGTCGAGTAGTTTCATATCCTTGGCCTCCGTTGAATGGAGGCCAAGGGATAGGGAGATGACGAGGTTGCAGCCACCCGATTCCTGCCGGAGCGGGTGAAAAAGCGGCTTATTCCAGCGGCAGCGCCACGACACGCAGATTGCCCTGCGCATCCGCCACCATCATATGCGCATTTTTGCGGCCTTCGGATTTCAGCCCATTGACACGGACCAGCACATCGCCCGGAACTTCCATGAAATCCTGACCGACTTCAACGATCACATCGCCGGCCTTCATGCCCTTCTGTTCGGCCGGGGAACCGGGATCGACGCTGGCCACCAGCACGCCTTCCACGCTTTCGGCAATGCCCTTTTCGGTACGCAACTCGTTGCTCAGCACCACGAGGTTCATGCCGAGCACGCTCTGCGGTGCTTCACGCACTTCCGGCGTCTGGTCCTGTGCCTGATCGTCGCCACCGTCATTGTCTTCGGGCACAACCATGCCACCGTCGCCGTCTTCGCTCTGCTGCTCGTCGGTCGAGGCCTTTTCGTCGGCCGTATCCTGCAATTGACCAAGCTTGACCTTCACGGTCTCTTCCTTGCCGTCGCGATAGACAACAACATCGACTTCCTTGCCAACCGGGCTTTCTGCCACGATGCGCAGGAGATCACGCATCTCATTGATGTCCTTGCCGTCGAATTTCAGGACGACATCGCCAGCCTGGATTGGGCCGTTCTCCACCGGTCCGCCCTTGGCTACGCCTGAAATAAGCGCACCCTTGGCGCTATCCATGCCAAGGCTCGCGGCCACATCATCAGTGACCGGCTGAACGCGAACGCCGAGCCAGCCGCGGCGGGTCTCGCCGAATTCGATGAGCTGCTGCACGATATTCTGCGCAAGCTCCGTCGGCACGGCAAAACCGATACCGATCGAACCGCCGCTCGGTGAAATGATCGCCGTATTGATGCCGATGACCTCGCCCTTCATGTTGAAAAGCGGACCGCCGGAGTTACCCTTGTTGATCGCCGCATCCGTCTGGATGAAATTGTCATAGGGGCCGGCATTGATGTTGCGGCCGCGTGCGGAAATGACGCCCACGGTCAGCGAACCACCGAGGCCGAAGGGGTTGCCGACGGCCATCACCCAGTCGCCGATGCGCATGCTGCGCGAATCACCGAACTTGACGGCTTTCAAAGGCGCTTTCGGCTCCACTTTCAAGACGGAAAGGTCGGTCTTGGTGTCTGTGCCAACAAGCGTCGCCTTGAGTTTCGAACCATTCGGGAAAATCACCTCGATGGCGTCGGCACCCTCGATGACGTGGTTGTTGGTGACAACGTAGCCCGCCGGATCGATGACGAAACCCGAACCCAGCGAACTCACCTTTTCACCGCCCTCGGGCTTCTGGCTGTCGAAATAGTCCTTGAAGAATTCCTGGAAGGGCGAGCCCTCCGGCAGACGCGGCGGAACCGGGCCTTTGCCCGTGGTCTTGACGTTCTGCGATGTGGAAATATTCACCACCGCATCGAGCAGCGGCTCGGCGAGATCGGCCACCGATTCCGGCCCGTGGCTCTGCGCTCTTGCCGCAACCGGCGCCGAAAGGCTGCCCGCCACAAGCGCGATGCCCGCAACGGCGGCGATGCTGCTGCGAAAAGGCGAAAGAAGGGTCACGGCCATAAGCGTCCTCGCGTTTCAAATCGTCATGCCCTGCTTATATCGTCAAAGCATAAGGCGGAATGATGAAGTGTAAAAATACCTTTTCGTGAACAGGCGGGAACGCCTTGCCCTTAGCCACAGCATTGGCACGAAAACGGACCAAAAAGAAAGGGCCGGTAAAAACCGGCCCCTCCAAAATCAATTGATCCGTTATCAGTTCGCCGGCGCTGGCGCAGGGGCGGCGGGAGCGGCAGGTGCCGCACCGTCGATATTGTTGAAATAACGGAAGAAGGTCGAATCCGGGGACAGGACCAGCGTCGTGCCGGTGCCGTTCAACGCATTGGCGTAGGCAGACATGGAGCGATAGAACTCGAAGAAGCTAGGATCGCGCTGGAAAGCCTCGCCGAACACCTTGTTGCGTTCGGCATCGCCTTCACCGCGCAGCACTTCGGACTGACGGCGGGCGTCCGACTCGAATTCGACGACCTGACGGTCGGCGATGGCACGGCGGCGCTGTGCTTCTTCGTTACCGCGGGCGCGGATCAGTTCGGCTTCAGCCAAACGTTCCGATTTCATGCGCTCGAAGGTCTGCTGCGAGACTTCCTGCGTGAGGTCCGTGCGACGGATGCGGACATCGACGATGCTGATGCCGAGCGATTCCGCATCGGGGCGCAGATCGTCACGCACTTCCTGCATCATCGATGCACGCGCATCCGAAAGCGCCGATTCGAAGCCGCGCAGACCGTAGACCCGGCGCAGCGACGCATCGAGACGGGTGCGCAGGCGCGATTCCGCCGACATCTGGTCACCCGAGACCGTCTGCCGGAAGCGGCGTGCATCCGTGATGCGATAGACCACAAAGGCGTCAACCTCGTAGAATTTGCCGCCGGAAACCTGAACACGGATATTGTCGTGATCGAAGCGCAGCGCCCGGTTCTCGACATATTGCACCCGGTCGGCATCCATGAAGGCGAAGGGCAGCTTGAAATACAGGCCAGGTGACGTTTTCACGTCCTGGATTTGACCGAAGCGGACGACGATGGCCTGCTGGCGCTCGTTGACCACGAAGATCGACGAATAACCGAGGAAAAGCAGGACGGCGAGACCGACAAGAACGGCCGTAAGACGGTTACCCATATCAGTTGCCTCCCTGCTGTGCTGCGCCCGGATTGTTGCGCATGATCTCGTTCAGAGGCAGATAAGGCACCACGCCCTGTTTCTCGTCGATGATGATCTTGTTGGAGCCCTTCAGAACCTGCTCCATCGTTTCCAGGAACATACGCTGACGGGTCACGTCAGGCGCCGTGCGATACTGGTCATAGATGGAAATGAAGCGCTGCGCCTCACCCTGTGCCTCGTTGACGACGCGCGATTTGTAAGCGTTCGCCTCTTCGAGGATCTGCGCGGCCTGACCGCGGGCGGCACCGAGCTTCTGGTTGGCGTATTGGTTGGCTTCCTGAACGAAACGGTCTTCGTCCTGTTCGGCACGCTGCACTTCGTCGAAGGCATCGGCCACTTCGCGCGGCGGCGCCGCATCTTCAATGGCAACGGCATTGATGGAGATGCCGGCACCATAACCGTCCATGGTGGACTGGATGATGCTGCGCACGTCAGAAGCGATTGCCTGGCGGTTGTCGCGGAAAATGTCCTGTGCCGGACGACGACCGACGACTTCGCGCATGGCGCTCTCGGAAACCTGCTGCAGCGTTTCGGCCGGGCTGTCGACGTTGAAGAGATAGGATTTCGGATCTGAAACCGTATAGAGCACTGAGAACTGCACGTTGACGATGTTCTGGTCGCCCGTCAGCATCACGCCGCTCGACGAAGACGACGAGGCGCGCGAGCCGATATTCTGCTGCTGTTCCGTGACCTTGACGATTTCCACCGTCTCGATCGGCCACAGATGGAAATGCAGGCCGGGCATCGAGATTTCGTCCTTGGGACGTCCAAAACGCAGTTCCACACCGCGCTCATCCGGCTGGACGGTATAGATGGACTGGATGCCGAGAAAAACCAGCACGACGAGAACCACAATGGCGATTGCGCCGCCGTTGAAGCCGCCGGGCAACACATTCTTGAAACGGTCTTGGCTGCGCCGGATGATCTCTTCGAGATCGGGCGGGCCGCCATTGCCGCCGCCGCCGCCGCGAGGCCGGTTAGGCCCCTGCCCCCAAGGGCCGCCGCCGCCGCCCTGGTTGTTTCCTCCACCGCCGCCGCCCCAAGGGCCGCCGCCGCCATTCTGATTGCTCCAGGGCATCAATACCTCTTTATAAAAGCCTCTCCCGGTTCCGTTCGAAAGCGATTGCTCGCGTGCGGCGGGAATATGGACCCGTTATAGGAAGGAGAAGCGTCCGTTTCAACGCAGAGGTGGTAACTAAATACCCGATCCGGGTAAATAGTTCACTTTGCCGCGGCTCTTCGCACATAAGTGGTAAACAGAACCGGATAATTGTCCTTTTCCCCCGCAGGAGCGGGGATTTCCTCGGTTTTCTCAAAAACGGCGGGATCGATTTCCGGAAAAAAAGTGTCGCCATCGAGTTTTACCGCCACATGGGTGACGGAAAGTTGATCGGCAAAGGGCATGGCCTGACGGTAAATCTCACCGCCGCCGGCGACAAAAACCTCGTCCACGCCCAGTTCCGAAGCCTTCGTCTTTGCAAGCCTGACGGCCTCATCCAGCGACGAGACGACATCGACACCTTGTGGTCGGTAATCGGCATTGCGGCTGACGATGATATGCGGGCGGCCCGGCAATGGACGCTCGCCGACGGATAAAAACGTCTTGCGCCCCATGATGAGCGGCTTGCCCATCGTCGTCGCCTTGAAGCGCTTGAGGTCGGTGGAGAGTTTCCATGGCATGTCGAGGTCGCGGCCAATGACGCCGTTTTCGGATACCGCGACGATGATGGTGACGCGCGGCTCGCTCATACCGCGATCGGCGCCTTGATGCTTGAATCGGCCTCGTAGTTTTCCAGCGTAAAGTCCTCGAACTTAAAGGCGAAAAGGTCCTTCACATCCGGATTGAGTCGCATCGTCGGCAACGCCTTGGGCGTACGCGTCATCTGCAGCCTCGCCTGTTCGAAATGATTGGCATAGATATGCGCATCGCCGAGCGTATGGACGAAATCGCCCGGCTTCAGGCCGGTGACCTGCGCCACCATCAGCGTCAGCAGCGCATAGGACGCGATGTTGAACGGCACGCCGAGGAAAATGTCGGCCGAACGCTGATAAAGCTGGCAGGACAGCTTTCCATCGGAAACATAGAACTGGAACAGGCAATGGCAGGGCGGCAGCGCCATGTCGTCCACCAACGCCGGGTTCCAGGCCGAAACGATGTGACGGCGGGAGTTCGGATTGGTTTTCAGAGCCTCGATCAGAAGCGCGATCTGGTCGATATGGCGCCCGTCAGGCGCCGGCCAGGAGCGCCACTGCGCGCCATAGACCGGACCGAGATCGCCGTTTTCGTCAGCCCATTCATCCCAGATGGAAACGCCGTTTTCCTTGAGATAGGCGATATTGGTGTCGCCCTTCAAAAACCACAGCAGTTCATGAATGATGGAGCGCAGATGCAGTTTCTTGGTGGTGAGAACCGGAAAACCTTGCGCAAGATCAAAACGCATCTGGTAACCGAACACCGAGCGCGTGCCCGTGCCGGTGCGGTCTCCACGGTCGGAGCCGGTTTCCATCACATGCCGGAGAAGATCGAGATATTGTTTCATACGTTCTGCCGCCGATTCCCTGATATCGAGGGAATATAATAGCACAGGGCGGCAGAACCAATCATCGGGGAAACGCTTATCCCCGCCTTTCAGGAAAAATCAGAGGGATTGCAGTTTCCCGAGTTCCTTGGCGACCAGATAATAAAAGGTCACGCGCGACTTGGAGCGGTCCGCAGCCATGGCCTTGGCGACAGCATCGATTGCCTGATCGGCCGTACCGTCGGTCACGCCGAGCTTCTTGCCGCACCAGCTCGCCTTCACCCGTGCAAGCTCTTCCGGATCGGAAGCGGACACCAGCGAGGAATCCCGATTGCGCAGGGCAATACCGAGATGCTTGACGATCTTGCCGACCACGGCTTCGTCGGCTGCTGCGTCGTATTTCTTCACATCTGCGAGATAGTCAGTCATGTCCACTCCTTCGTGTGTCCCCGGCGCCACGTTGCTTCTGCTGACCGGTTGCATGGAGAATGGGACAGCAATCTCTCGTCGTCAAGAATTGTCTAAAGTGCGGGCGGCAATCACGAAACCTTTTCATGGAATTGTCATCACCCCCCTTTTCTCAGGCGGTCGAAACGCCTATATGAGCCTTGCCGGGGCAACCCGGCTATGGCGATAAACGGTCGGTGTAATAAACCTATTGGACCCGGGGGCGGTACCCGGCGCCTCCACCAAAAACCGGCGGACTTTCATGAAATGAAGGCCGGCTTTTGATGGGGGCGAAATAGGATCGACAAGGGCGTAAAGATCGAACTTTTGCTCGGCATGATACCGCCGTTATCGGGTCACAAGTGTAGTTGCAAACGACAACAACGCTAAGGAATATGCTCTCGCTGCCTAATGGCGGTGCGGGAATTCCGCTCTAAAGTCCTTACGGTTAGCCCCGTAAGGCGGGGTTCGGAGGTACCTGGCAACAGAAACCTCCACCTTCTCCATTTTGCCTGAATTGGTTATATGATAGCTGACTTGCGAACGGCGTCGGCTTTTCCGTTGCTGCCGTTCGGGACATTGCGTATACTTGGGCAACGCGTAAGCGTCAGGATCGGAAATGGTCCCGACTCAATGATTACGCGAAGATTCAAAGTGTTACAGCGTCCTTGGCGCGCAGGCCGCGCCGCACATGAAAAGACGTTCGAATAAGGGAAAGACAGGACCGCATGGGGCAGGATCATATCCGTTACGACATTCTCGCACAGGATGCCCTTCGCGGCGTTATTCGTAAGGTTTTGGGTGAAGTGGCCGCAACCGGCCGTCTGCCCGGCGACCACCACTTCTTCATCACCTTCCTGACCGGTGCGCCGGGCGTGCGGATTTCCCAGCACCTCAAGGCGAAATATGCCGAGCAGATGACTATCGTTATCCAGCATCAGTTCTGGGACCTGAAAGTCACCGAAACCGGCTTCGAAATCGGCCTGTCCTTCTCGGATACGCCGGAAAAACTGGTCGTTCCCTATAACGCCATTCGCGGTTTCTACGATCCTTCCGTCAATTTCGAGCTAGAATTCGACGTGCCTCTGGCCGAAGAGGCGGAAATCGAAGACGCGGAGATCACCGCTTATCCCGTTTCCCATGAAGCAAAGCCCGCTGCCGCTTCCGAGACGCCCAAATCCGGCGAGGAAAAGAAGGAAGGCTCGGTCGTTTCGCTGGATGCCTTCCGCAAAAAGCAATAACGGCTTTTACGCCGAGCTTACGAAACCCGAGGAGACATATCCCCATGGCGGCCGATATCGTCAATCTGCGACAGTTTCGGAAACAGAAAGCCCGTAGCGAAAAAGAAAAGCAGGCGGAACAGAACCGCCTGTCCTTCGGCCGCACCAAGACCGAAAAAAATCTCACCTCGGCCCTGAACGAAAAGGCCGAAAGGGCGCTCGATCAGGGGCGGCTCGAAAAAAACGATGACGGGACCGGCAAAGACTGACAGGTCGGCCGACCGTCGCGGATTTCGGGACTATCGGACAAGAATCGAAAAACAGGGACTTGCCGGGGAGACATGATTGAGACCTCCAACCGGTTTCACCGGAGACCGATCTGATGATCCGCAAGCACTCCGCGACGTTGCACGGTCACCGCACCAGCATTTCACTCGAGGACGCCTTCTGGGACGAGCTGAAAACCATTGCGGAAAGACGCAAGATCAGTTTCGCGGCGCTGCTCGCCGAAATAGACGACAACCGCTCCGCCGACAGCAATTTGTCCTCGTCACTGCGGGTTTATGTGCTGAACTGGCTAAAAACCCGCTGAGGTTTTCCGGCGTGAGTAAAGACACGCAATCGATCACGACCTGTGGATGCCTCTATCCGGATTTGTCCCCCGGACTACAAAAATTACTGCCAAAAACTCGTAACGCCGTGAAAGCATTCATTAAACATTGGCGGCCTAGTGTGCGCTGCAAGGCATTTCCCGTATTGCGTAGCCTTGCATTCAAATACCGTTTTTCCAGACTTTTCTCATCCACCACGAAGCCTTCCCGGGTTCCCGCCGTAAGGGAGCGAGTTTGCCGAGAAATTCTCGACTCATGCTCGAGGATGATGCAACGTTCCGGGATCGGTTTCCCCACTTTCTCAATGTGAAGGCAGATAGCCTTCCCCTGCCCACAAGCTTACGGCGTGGCGGGAGCGTTTTCAGGCGCCAGTTGCCGGATCGCGTTTTCCGTCGGAGGCACCACCAGAACCGGCGCGGATTGCCGCTCGGGCGTCGGCTGTGGCTCCTGTTCCTGTTCCTGCTGCTGCTGTTGCAACCGCTCCTGCTGTTCCTTTTCCTGACGCAGACGTTCTTCGGCCGCAGCCTTCAAACGTGCCTCTTCTTCGGCCTTGGCCCTGGCCTCCGCCTCGGCCCGTTCTTTCTCGGCCTGCCGCTCGGCCGCCTGAGAGCGATAAAGCGCCACTTCGCGGCGCAGGCGCTGCTTTTCGAGAACGCTGGCCTGCATGGCCTCAACCCGGCGGCGCTCCTTTTCGAAAGCCCGGAGAGAAAGATAATTGCTGAGCGCCGCAACATCGGTCGTCAAAGCAGGGGCTGCAAGCGGACCGTTATAATTCAAGCGCACCGAAGGCTCGGCCCCCGCAACCGTTTCTGTACCGGGATTGAACAGGAGATCGAGGTCGCCGTTCACCGTCGAAGCCGCAAGATCGACGGTCGCATCGGCCGTCAGCGTTACCGGATCGATCCCCGCACGCAAATTCTTGAAATGAAGCGCGCCGCCATTCAGCGAGAACGGCAAGGCCACATCGCCAAGCCCGATTTCACCCTGCCACAGGTTTTGGTCCACCAGCGGCCGCACCTTGGGCGCGTCGATCGGCTGCTGCAAACCATCGGCCGCCTGCAGGATCGGCGGCAAGGCTCCGGGATTAAGCCCCTTCAACACGAGCCCGCTGGCCCTGATTTCACCCGAGCCACCCGCCGATCTCAGCATTTCACCAACGCTTTTGCCGGTCGATTCGGCTGTGAGATCAATAGCAACCCGGCCTGTCGCAACAGGACCGTTGGCATTGGTCCACAGGATCGGCTCCGGATTGGCGTCGGTCACCGCGATCTTCGTGCGGAAAATGCCCGCACCCTCGCCCGTCGACATGGCAAGCCGTCCCGTAAGTTTGCCGCCCATGAAGGTGCCGGCAACATCGTCGAGCGAGAGGCTGCCCGCATCATGCGTGACCTTGGCCGAAACACCCGTGATCGTGCCGAAAGGGCCGGCCTCGAAGCTTTCCGCTTTCAAGGCAAGCGAAGCCTTGAGCTGCGGGAAAGCGGCCATGGCCAGCGGCTTGGCGTTGAGCGCCCCGGTTTCCGGATCGATCACCGGCCCATAGATCGCGTCACCCAGCCAGGCGAGATCGGCCGTTCTGACCGCAAGATCGCCGGTGACGGGATAGGGCGCGGCGCGCTGGAAAGAGAGGTTGCCCGAGAACGGATTTCCGCCTGCCTGCCCGCCTATAGAGGAAAGCACGATCTTTTGCCCATCCACCGCCACTTTGGCATTTGCCTTCAACGCCAAGCCGCCACCAAGCTGCGGCAGACCGACGGCGTTCATGATGAGATAGGGCTCGATGTCAGCGCTTTCGAGCGCCACGTCGGCGGTGCCCTCACCGAAATTGGCGGACGAAACGGCAAATGAACCGTTCATCGAAAAATGCGTGCGCTCCGTCGAGAAGCGCAGTTCCGTCTGGGCGGGCGAGCCGAGCGTACCGTTGAGCTTGATGGATAGAAGGCCCTCGCCATCCGCATCGAAGGGCAGCGGATCGAGCCCCGCCTGGCCGAACAGGATAGCCGTCGACTGGTTCTTCAGAACCGCTTCCAGCGACATGGCGGTATCATCGGTGATCGACAGAAAATCCGGCATCTTGGCCACAGCCGACAGCCGGCTGCCATTGACGGTGCCGGAAACGGCGACATTGGCGCCGCCTTTTTCGCTATTGACCGAAACATCCATTGAGAGATCGGAATTGGCGTACCAAGGCGCGCTCGCCGCCAGACGGCTGAGGAATGGATGGTTCGGCAATTTCTGCTGCAGCATGGTGAAGAACGGCTGCATATCCGCCGCATGCAGGTTCACCGTGCCCTTGCCCGCATATTTCAGCAGCGAGCCCTGCAGCTCGCCCTTTGCCCTGACCTCCGCACCGGCGATGTCTCCGGCCGTCATGTTTTCCAGCGAGAGAACGCCCCCCGCCATGGTGAAGGCGGTCTCGACATGATTGGCGGTTACACCAGCCATGTTGAACCGGTCAGCCTTGAATTTCGCCGTAATGCGGTGGTCGAGAACGGAACTGCCAACCTGGTCGCCAAGCGCCAGACTGCCGAGCGCCTTCAGCGCATCGAGATCGATTTCGTTGCCGGCAAGATCAATGGAAAGATTGGAGGTCTTGCCGTCGGAGCGGCGCTCCAGCGCGCCCCTCAGCGACGCATCGCCGACTGCAAGCTCCAGATTGTCGAAACGCTGGTTGAGCGTGGTCAGCGAGACATCGGCGGAAAAGCCGGCGGCATTGAGCTGGCGGATCGCCGGATCGACGGAACCGGAAAGCCAGTTCGCCAGACCCGAAGGCTGGTTGGAGGCAAGCAGCAGATTGCCGTTGAAAGCGGGGCCGCCGAGAAGCGTCAACGATCCCTTGGCCTCGAGCTGCGTCCGGCCCGGCAGGGTTGCCACGGCATTCACAACCTGCCAGCCGCTGCCGTCCGGGCGCACATCCAGCCTGATGTCGCGAATGGTTGTGTCATCGGAAACCAGCGCCGGAAGGCTGATGCTGGCCTTGCCCGGCACCGGCGGCACCGGAATGCGGGCCACCATGGCCGCAAAGGCCTCGATGCGCTGTCGCACCGAGACGGTGGGCTGGCGTGAGGTCTTGCCCGTCTGCAAGACCGGCGGCGCGAAACGGGCGACATCGATCTGCTGGCCATCGGCCGTCAGCAGGAATTCCGGCTTGGCGCCGGTATCGAGCATCGCCTCACCGGTCACCACATAGGGATTCTCGCTGCCGCCGAGTTCCATACGGTAGCTCGGTATGCGCACGCTTTCATTGGTCAGTTCGAAATTGCCGCGGGTGCGCGGCGAGGAAAACAGCGATTGTCCGGCCTGCTGCTTCTGCTTTTCGTCCTCGCGGAAACTGAAGGAGAAAGAGCCGCTATAGGCTGGTTTTCCCGCCGTTGCGGCAATCGCGCCGTCGAGATCGACCTCGACCGGATGTTCGTCTGGCGACAGCCTTACCCTGAGCCCCATTCGGCCGGCGGCATAATCCGGCTCGCTGCTGGAGAGCGAGAAAGAACCCGGATGCCCGTCGACGGCGGCGCGTCCCTCCGCCTTCCACGGCCCGGCCAGCGAATTGGCGGACATATCGGCGTTGAGGCCGGTCACGACACGGTTGCGGCCGGATTGCTCGTCGATGAATTCTATCTGCCCGCCTTCGATCTGTACGCTTTCCAGAACCACGGTGCGGGCGGGAATTTCCGCCCGGCTGCCACGCATCCAGTCCAGCGTGCCGTCTTTCAGCAGCCTTATCTTGGCCTTGGGTTCCTCGATCCGCATATCGAAGATACGCGCCTCGCCGGAAAGGAAAGGCGCAAGCTCCGCATCCATGGAAAAACGGGCCACCTGAATGAGCGGCGATCCATCCGCATCCGTTCCGGCGCGCACATCATGCAATGTTACCGAAGGGAAAGGCAGGATACGGGCTTCGACGCGCCCATGGACCACCACCTTCTTGCCGAGAATACGGCTTGCCTGGTCCTCGAAATCGCGGCGGAAATCCGTCCAGTCGACGAAATAGGGAATAAGCAGCGCCGAAAAAAGCACCACGGCCAGCAGTCCGCCCAGAAAAACCAGAATACGTCCGAGCACTGACCTGCATCTCCCTTCGCGAACGCTGCAAACCTATCCTTTTTTGCCTTAACGGCAAGCAGCCATTTGTACCAATCAAATATGAGAATGATCAGACAAGACGGAACAACTTGCCCGGATTGAAGATATTATCGGGATCGAGCGACGTTTTGATGGCACGCATCAGATCCAGTGCATTTCCCGCTTCTTCGGCCAGAAAACTCATCTTGCCCTGGCCGATGCCGTGTTCTCCGGTGCAGGTGCCGTCCATGGCGATAGCCCGGCGGTTGAGGCGGGCGACAAAGGCCTCGGTTTTCGCCACGCTTTCCGCGTCCTTGCCATCAAAGAGGATGAGGACGTGGAAGTTCCCGTCGCCCGCATGGCCGACGATGGGTGCGAGAAAGCCGTTTTCCTTGATATCCTGCTGCGTTTCCACCACGCAGTCCGCCAGCCGCGAAATCGGCACGCAGACATCGGTGGACAAACCGTCGAGATGTGGCGCGAGCGCCCGCGAAGCCCAATAGGCATCATGCCGGGCCTTCCACAGCTTGTTGCGCTCGGCCGCATCGCTGGTCCAGCGGAAATCGACGCTACCGCATTCCGCCGCGATCTCTGCAAATTGCTGCGATTGCAGGGCCGCCGTCTCTTCGGTGCCGTGGAACTCCACGAACAGCGTCGGTTTTTCCGCGTAGTTCAGGCCGGAATAGGCGTTGCAGGCCCGCACCTGCACTTCGTCCAGCAATTCGATGCGCGCAACCGGAACACCCATCTGGATCGTCATGATAACGGCGTCACAGGCCGCCTGAATACTGTCGAAGGTGCAGACGCCACCGGCGATCTTTTCCGGGATGCCCTGCAACCGCAGCGTAACCGAGGTCAGAACCCCAAGCGTGCCCTCGGCGCCGACGAAAAGCCGCGTCAGATCGTAACCCGCAGACGACTTGCGGGCGCGCCGTGCCGTGCGGATTTCCTCGCCATTGGCAACAACGGCGGTAACGGCCAGCACATTGTCCTTCATCGTGCCGTAACGCACCGCATTGGTGCCCGACGCCCGCGTCGAGGCCATGCCGCCGATAGAAGCATTGGCACCCGGATCGATCGGAAAAAACAGGCCGGTATCACGCAGATAGACATTGAGGTCCTCGCGCGTCACGCCCGGTTCCACCGTCACGTCAAGATCTTCGGCGTTTACCTCAATGATGCGATTCATCCGGCTGAAATCGATGCATATTCCGCCGTCAGGCGCATTGACCTGCCCTTCCAGCGAAGAGCCAGTTCCGAAAGGAATGACCGGCACCTTATAGTGCGCGCAGGCTTTCACCACGGCCTTCACGTCATCGGCGTTCTCGGCAAAAACGACACCATCAGGCGCCTGCAAGGTCAGATAGGTGGTGGTATGGCCATGCTGCTCGCGAAACGCCTGCCCGGTCTGGAGCTTGTCACCCAGTTGCTGCTTCAGTACCGCCAGTGCCAGGGCAATGCCCTCGTCGTTGCGTTTTCCCGCCACCACATCTTTCAGCGCCATCGTCCGTCTCCACCGCAACATCTGCCCGTAACGGATTCGATCCGTTACGAAATTTCGTCAGGTGGTATGGGATAAGGTTAAGGCTTTGTCCAGCATCGCAATTGCGCCGGACGGTAATTGGCGGCACCCATTTACTCCGCAGCAAGCAGCGGCTTGTCCTCTTCCAGCGCCTTCCGACGTGCTGCAAGTTCCAGTTCGCGGTGGAGGCGGATTTCCTCATCCGCCTGCGGCTTGGCGAAACGGGCAATCAGCAGGTAGGATACCGGGGTGATGTAAAGCGTCACCAGCGTCGCAAAACCCAGACCGCCGACGATGACCCAGCCGAGTGCGATGCGCGCTTCCGCCCCCGCACCCTGCGCCAGCACCAGCGGCACGCCACCCAAAATGGTCGCGATCATTGTCATCATGACCGGGCGCAGGCGGATGCTGGTGGCTTTTTCGATGGCTTCGCGCACGGTGGCGCCCTGGTCACGCAGATGGTTGGCGAATTCGACGATGAGAATGCCGTTCTTGGCCATGACGCCGACGAGCAGCACGAGACCGATCTGACTATAGACGTTGAGGCTCGATCCGGTGACCAGCAGCGCGATGACAGCGCAGGCAAGACCCAGCGGCACCGTGGACATGATGATGATCGAACTCAGCACACTTTCGAACTGCGCGGCCAGTACGAGGAAGATGATGGCGATAGCGAAACCGAAGGTCAGCAGCATGCCGCTCGAATTTTCCTCAAGCGTCGCCGCCTCGCCGAGCGGCAGCAGACGCGCGCCTGGCGGCATCACGGATTGCGCAAGTTCGTTGACTTTTTGCAGCGCCTCGCCAAGCGAAACGCCGTCCTTCAGGTTGGCGGTAAAGCCGACGGAAGGAAGCTGCTGCTCGCGGTTGAGCTGCGGCGCAACCGCATTTTCCTTCAGCGTGGCGATCACCGACATCGGCACGATCTTGCCGTCGCCGGTTTTCAGAAAGACGTTTTCGAGATCGGTAGGGTCGTTGATCGGCCGCGTGGAAGACAGGAGGCGCACGGGGATCGCGTCGCCATCCACGAAGACATCCACAATCGAACGGCCTTCCAGCAGAGATTGCATCGCCCGTGACAGGCCGGTGATGTCGATGCCGAGATCGGACGCGCGCTCGCGGTCGATGGAGACGGATATCTGCGCCTGATTGGGCTCATTGTCGAAACGCGGCGTTACGAAAAGGCCGCTCTCTTCCATCGAAAGCAACAGCTTCTGCGTCGCCTCTGTCAGCGCTGCGTAATTGCTGCCGACCATCGCCATCTGCAGGCCGTTGCCGGCACCACGAATGCGCAGGCTGTTCGGCTGCATGGCATTGCCGCGCAAAGCCGGAACCCTGTTGGCGGCGGAGGTCACGTCAGCGGCAATCTGGTTCTGCGTACGCTCACGATCGGCCCAGGGCGCCAGCGTCAGCACCATGAAACCGGTATTGGAGGAACCGTTCATGCCGGTGATCGAATAGATATTGCGGATTTCCCCACTATCGCGCAGCGGCTGCAGATTTTCCTCGATCCGCTGCAACTGGTCGCGTGTATATTCGAGACTGACGCCCTGCGGCGCCGTGACCCGCATCATGATCGAAGAGCGGTCCTCGCGCGGCGTCAATTCGTTCTGGATCATGCCGAAGGCGATCCACGACAGGGCGGAAAAACCGAGTGCCACGACGATGACGATCAGCGGATTGTTGAGGCAGGCCGCAAGGGTCATCCGGTAGGTGGAGGCAAAGACATTGCCGAACCATGCCAAAGGCCCCGTCGGTTCCTTCAACCCCTCTTTCAGCATGCGTGAGGCGAGCATCGGACAGAGCGTCAGCGCCACGATGGAGGAAAGGCCGACGGCGAAGGCCAGGACGAAACCGAATTCGCGGAAAAGGCCGCCAAGCTGACCGGGCAGAAACGACAGCGGAATGAAGACGGCGGCAAGCGTCGCCGTCGTTGCCAGAACGGCAAAGAACACCTCCTGCGTGCCCAGAACGGCGGCGGCACGCGGCCCCATGCCTTCCGTCCGGCGGCGCACGATATTTTCCAGCACCACAATGGCGTCGTCCACCACCAGACCCGTCGCCAGAACGATGGCGAGAAGCGTCAGGATATTGACCGAGAAACCAACCATATAGATGGCGACGATAGTGCCGATCAGCGCCACCGGCATGGTGATCGCGGGAATGAGCGTTGCGCGCCAGTCACGCAGGAAGAGATAAAGCACCACCACGACAATGATCGCCGAGAGCCCAAGCGCCAGCTCGACTTCATGCAAGGCGCCCTGGATGAAAACGGCGTCATCGCTGGTGACGACGATGCGCGTGCCTTCAGGCAGGTTAGGCGTCATGGCGTCGACGGCCGCCTTGACACCGGATGAAATATTGAGCGTGTTGGACTGCGCCTGGCGGATGACGCCGAGGCCGACGCCCTGCACGCCGTTGGAACGCAAAGAGGTGGACTGGTCGTCCGCCCCCAGCATAACGGTTGCGACATCCCTGAGGCGGATATTGTTCTTGATGAGAAGATTGGAGAAGTCTTCAGGCGTCGTCAGGCTGGCCGTGGCGCGCACGACGATGTCCTGCGTCGTGCTTTTCAGCGATCCCGCCGGCACATCGAGGGCGGCGTTGGCAAGCGCGTTGGAAACATCCGTCACAGTCAGACCCCGGCTCGCCAATGCCGCCTGATTGAGATCCACCCGGAAAACCTTTTCCTGATCGCCGTAAAGCTCCACATCCGCCACGCCATCGACAGCGGCCAGACGGTCGATGATCTCGTCATCCACCAGCTTGGTCAGGTCTTCCATGCTGAGCGTGGACGAGGTGACGGCGAGACGCATGATCGGCTGGCTGTCGGAATCGGCCTTGATGATCTGCGGTTCGTCGGCATCGTCTGGCAACTGGTTGGTGACGCGGCCGATGGCGTCGCGCACATCGTTGGCGGCGACGGCCAGATCGACATTGTCGCCGAATTCCATCGTCACCCGGCTGGTGCCGAATTGCGAATTGGAGGAGATGGACTTCACGCCGCTGACCCGCGCCACAGCACCTTCAATGGTCTGCGTCACTTCCTGATCGATAGTCTCGGGCGCCGCCCCCTCATAGGTGGTCCTGACACTGATGATTGGCCGGTCGACATCCGGCAATTCGCGGACTTCGACGCCAACCAGAGCTGCGAGACCGGCAACGACCAGCAGCGTGTTGAGAACCGCTGCCAGGATCGGCCGGCGCACAAACAATGCCGTGAAGGTGAGCTTGGAATCCTTAACCGGGGGCGGCTGGGTCGTCATTGGCTGGCAACCTCCTCGGGCTTGGGCTGATTACCGACGCGGACCGCGCCCCCTTCGCGCACGCGCTGCAGGCCCTCAATCACGACAGGCTCGCCATCCGCCAGCTCCGCCTTGACCAGAACGGCATCAGGATTGCGCTGCACGATCTGCACCCGCACCTTGTTCGATTTATTATCGGCCACACGCCAGACATAGGAGCCTTGCGCATCCCACTGCACGGCCAGCGGGTCGACCGAGGCATAGGTTTCCCCGGCAAACCGCATGGTGACGCCGAAGGACATGCCTGCCCTCAGCTCGTCCTTCTCATTGCCGAACTTCGCCCGGATGCGGATTGTGCGGCTCGCCTCGTCGACGCGGTTGTCGACGGCCTCGACCTCACCCTTGAAGGTCTCACCCGGCCGGGAAATCGACGTCGCCTCTACCGGCATGCCGACCTCGATCGCGGTTGCGAACCGCTCGGGAGCCCAGAAATTGACGAGAATTTCGGACCGGTCGTCGATGCTGACGATGGTTGACTGCGTGGTGACGTTATCGCCTATATTGGCGGCGACGATACCCGCCACACCCTCTATCGGCGCAACGATGTCGCGGCGCTTGAGATTGAGTTCGGCAGTGCTCAAGGCAAGCTTGGCGGCTTCCTCGGCAATCTGCGCATCCAGCACATCGAGGCGGGAAACGGATTTCAGGTTCTTGTAGGAATTGGATTTTTCAACGGCGCTGCGCAGCGCCACCTGCGCCTTGTCGCGCTCGATCACCTGCTCTTCATCGTCGAGCCTTGCCAGCACCTGCCCTTTCACGACACGCGCGCCGGACGATGTGCGAATTTCGGAAAGCGTGCCGGAAGCCTGCGGCATGACGACAACCGACTGGATCGCCTCGCCATTGCCGATGGCGTTCAAACGGTCATTGACCGTGCCTTTCTTCACCGGGGCCGTCACCACCAGTGTGGCGTTGCCGTTGCGGCGCGCACCGCCGGCATTCTGCCCTGTGGACGCACCGGCCGCCGGGCCGCCGGTTGCGGCGACTTCAATCGCCCCGGCAGGCGTTTTGCCAAGCCCCATGCTGGCGAGCAGATTGCGGGCTTCGGGCGAATAGAAGCCCCAGAGACAGAGCCCCGCTCCGACCACGGCAACACTGACACCCACCTGTTTCCACACCCGCATATACTTCTCCGGTTGATCCACGCAGCATAAAGCATTCCCGCGAACACTCGTTCCGGGACAGAAACACTATTCCCGCTTGGCTAAGGCAAGGCAACGCACAAATCCGTTCCTTACGTAATTGTAATTTGGGCGCAAATGCCGCCCGGAGCAGCCAATCCGCAATCCATCCGTGCATTCCTGTCGCAAATATCCGCCATTGGGCTAATCTGCCTCCGAGACGCCATAACCGGAGTAAGCGATGAGCACCGTAACGAAGACCGAAAACCCGGAAACCGATCCTCGCGTCAAAGCGGTGTTCGATGACATCCGCGCCACCCGCAAATCGGATTTCATCAACAATATGTGGCTCTACCTCGCCTTCGATGCCGATCTGCTTGAAAAGACATGGGGTGAGGTCAAGGCGGTGATGGCGACACCTTCGGCGCTCGATCCCGTCGTGAAGGAAATGCTTTACATTGCAGTTTCCGTCACCAATGGCTGTTCCTATTGCGCCCATTCCCACACGGCAGCCGCCAAAGCCAGGGGCATGACGACAGATCAGCATGCCGATTTACTGCGCGTCATCGCGCTTGCCGCCAAGACCAACCAGCTTGCGGTCGCGCTGCAAGTGCCCGTTGACGCCGCTTTCGACGCCGACAGACAGGCGTGATGCGAAAAAATGCCTTGGAATGGGCGTTTTGACTGATGATACCGGAATAAAAGCAGAACACGGTTCTGGCCTTTATATCCCGAATCACTACATTGGGCCGCATGAGCAACAGTTTTGACGATATGCCGTTCTTCGATGAGGAACCCGCCGCACCGCGCAGGGCAACGAACAACGCCGGTGCGGAAAGCGGCGGCGGGCTTGGCATTGCCGCCCGCGCCATGGCGGCGCGCGATCAGACGCGTGCTGCACCCGACTATCTTTCCGGCCTCAACCCGGAACAGCGCGATGCCGTGGAAACGCTGGACGGACCCGTTCTCGTCCTCGCCGGCGCCGGCACCGGCAAGACCCGCGTTCTAACCACCCGCATCGCCCATATTCTCGCGACCGGCCGGGCCTATCCGAGCCAGATTCTTGCCGTGACCTTTACCAACAAGGCTGCCCGCGAGATGAAGGAACGTATCGGCGTTCTCGTCGGTGGCGCGGTCGAGGGCATGCCCTGGCTCGGCACGTTCCACTCCATCGGCGTCAAGCTGTTGCGGCGTCACGCCGAACTCGTCGGCCTGAAATCGGATTTCACCATCCTCGATACGGACGACGTGGTGCGGCTGATCAAGCAGCTCATTCAGGCCGAAGGTCTTGATGACAAGCGCTGGCCGGCAAAACAGTTTGCCGGCATGATCGACGGCTGGAAGAACAAGGGCCTGACGCCGCCGGATATTCCTGAAGGGGACAGCCGCGCCTTCGCAAATGGCAAAGGTCGTGAACTTTACACCGCCTATCAGAACCGGTTGAAAACACTGAACGCCTGCGACTTCGGCGATCTCCTGATGCACCCGATCAGTATCTTCCGCCGCCACACCGATATTCTGAAGGAGTATCACCAGAAATTCCGTTACATTCTGGTGGACGAATATCAGGACACCAATACGGCGCAATATATGTGGCTCAGGCTTCTCGCCCAGCGCGCCAAGGGCGAGCCGCAGAATGTCTGCTGCGTGGGTGACGACGACCAGTCGATCTATGGCTGGCGCGGTGCGGAAGTGGACAATATCCTGCGTTTCGACAAGGATTTTCCCGGCGCCAAGGTGATCAAGCTCGAGCGCAACTACCGTTCCACCGAGCATATTCTCGGCGCTGCCGGCCATCTGATCGCCCACAACGAGGGCCGTCTCGGCAAGACGCTGTTTACTGAGCGCAGCAGCCCTGACGATGAAAAGGTCGTGGTGCACGCAGCCTGGGATTCCGAAGAGGAAGCCCGCGCGGTGGGCGAGGAAATCGAACAGCTACAGCGCAAGAACCACAAGCTGAACGACATGGCCATCCTCGTTCGCGCTTCCTTCCAGATGCGCGAATTCGAAGACCGTTTCGTCACGCTCGGCCTCAATTACCGCGTCATCGGCGGCCCGCGCTTTTATGAGCGTCTCGAAATCCGCGATGCCATGGCCTATTTCCGCCTCGTCTGCCAGCCGGCCGACGATCTGGCCTTCGAGCGGATCGTCAACACGCCGAAACGCGGCCTTGGTGACACGACCATCCGCAACCTGCACGACTATGCCCGCGCCCGCGATATTCCGATGCTGGCGGCCGCGGCCGATATCATCGAAACCGACGAGCTGAAGCCGAAGGCGCGCAAGGCGCTGTTCGATGTGGTGCAGGATTTCCGCCGCTGGCAGGGCCTCTTGGAAAACACCGAACACACCACGCTTGCCGAGCAGATTCTCGACGAAAGCGGCTATACCGCCATGTGGCAGGCCGACAAGACGGCAGAAGCCCCCGGACGCCTTGAGAACCTGAAGGAACTCATCCGCTCGATGGAAGCCTTTGAAAGCATGCGCGGATTCCTCGAGCATGTCGCACTCGTGATGGATGCCGAGCAAAACGAAAATCTCGATGCCGTCTCCATCATGACGCTGCACTCCGCCAAGGGTCTGGAATTCGACACCGTCTTCCTGCCCGGCTGGGAAGAAGGCCTGTTCCCGCACCAGCGGGCGCTGGACGAAGGCGGGCGCTCCGGTCTTGAGGAAGAACGTCGTCTTGCCTATGTCGGTATCACCCGTGCCAAGAAACTCTGCCATATCTGGTTCGTGTCGAACCGGCGCATTCACGGGCTGTGGCAATCCACCCTGCCCTCACGTTTCCTCGATGAATTGCCGCCCGCCCATGTGGATGTCGCGGCATCCGATAGCAATTACGGCGGTTATGGCGGACGTGGCGGCTACGGCCAGTCGCGCTTCGACAAGGCCGATCCCTTCACTAACAACTACTCCACCCCCGGCTGGAAGCGCGCGCAGCAGAACCGCAGCGACGCCACCCGCGACAATTGGGGCACACGCTCCGGCCATGCGGTGGAACGCATCGGTTACGGCGAAAGCGGCCCGCGCACCCGCACTATAGATGGCGAACTGGTGGCCAAATCCGTGGCTGACAAGCCCTCGAAATTCTTCGTCGGCGACCGCGTTTTCCACATCAAGTTCGGCAATGGCAATATTTCCGCCATCGAGGGCAACAAGCTGACCATCGACTTCGACCGCGCCGGCCAGAAGCGCGTGCTGGATGGATTTGTGGAAAAGGTTTGATTCGACAACCATGAATGCCCGCGGACCGCTTTTTCCATAGCCCACATCATTCTGTTGCAATAAAGGAGTTGCGATGGAGACATGAAAACCGGGCGAGGACTGCTTTGCATATATTACCAAAAAGCCAGCGCACGCTTGCGGTTTTCCTGATCAATATGGACAGCGCCACAAAGCGCCTTGCCGACATGAACGCCCGCCTCGACGCCATGGGGCTGAAAGCGGAGCGTGTGCCCGGCGTCAATGGCAGGGAACTGAATTACCCCATCCCGGAATTCAGTGAGCTCTCCTACATGCTGATGCATGGCCGCCGCACCTCGCCGCCGGAAATCGGCTGTTATCTCAGCCATGTCGCCTGCGCCAATAAATTCATGGCGGGCGATGCCGATATCGCGCTCATCCTTGAGGATGACGTGGTCTTCGACGATGATTTTCTCAACGCCATCGACGAGGCGGTGTTGAACGGCGGTGAGTGGGATTTGCTACGGCTCACGACGGTCAGCAATGGCCGGAAATTTCCGTTCCGCCCGCTTTCCAACGGTCGCTCTCTCGCCATTGCGCTCACACGGGAAAAAGGATCGGGAGCCTATCTCGTCAACCGCCGCGCCGGAAAATGGATATCGAAGCTGATCCCCATGCGGCTCGCCTATGACATCGCATTCGATCTGGAATATCTAGCGGGGCTGAAGGCGGCCTTCCTCTACCCGCTCTGCGCGACGCAGGATGCGGACGGGGAGAGCCAAATCCAGAATAATCTGCGCATCTACCGCCTGCCGCGCTGGCGCTATTTCACCGTTTTGCCCTATCGCGCCTATCTGGAAACCAGCCGATTCCTGTTGCGCGGCATTCGCTTCGCCGTCGCCAAGGCGCGCGTTGCACTTGAAGGCAGAAAGCGAAAGACCTTACCCGCCGGCCATTGACCCGCCGGATCAGGCCTCTCCGGGCGTGAAGCCGATGAGATAAACCGCCGCGACCACGGCTGCGAGAATAAAAAGCGAAATGACGAAAATCGTCATCCTGTTCAATGGTTTGCGTGTCGTTTTCTTCATGCCGGAATAATGCGGAAGACGAAGGCTGGTTCCATCACAGCTCTTGCCTTTGGCACGGCGAGCCTTAGACGGCCGATTCCGGGTTTGGTAATCTGTGTGACAGGTAGTCATGCATTTGGGCCATCGCCTCCTCTCTCGACAGCCCTCCAGATTGCAGACCAGACCGCAGCCATAGCCCGTCGATCAGCGTGGTGATGCCCAGCGCGACGGGCTCACAGTCCTCTTGCGGCAAGAGATGCCTTAGTGCGGAGAGCAGATTCGAGCGCATGCGCGCATGGATCACCTTCTGGATGCGCGCAAGCTGCGGCTCGCGGGGAATCTCAGCGCACAGTGAAAGCCAGGCATGGCAGATCGATGGCTGGAAAAAGCTCTCGTCGAAATTGCCTTCGATAATCGCGTCAAGTCTTTCACGAGGACTGGAGGCGCGTTTGAGGCGTGCAACGACGACCTCCGCCAACTTCAAATTGGCCTCCCGCATCGCATGTTCGAACAGTTCCTGCTTGCTGGCGAAATAATGCAGCACGATTCCTTTGGAGGCGCCGGCTTGTGCCGCGACCCTCTCGAGCGTCGCCCCCGCCATCCCCTCTTTCTGCAGCACTTCAAACGCCGCGCGTCTCAGTTCGGCGCGGCGAATATCGCTTATTTTAGTGAGTCGCATTTCGATCTCCTTGCAAAAGCACATTGACAAATTTTCCGGAAAGATCAATTATTGTCCCACCGGTCAATTTAGTAACCGCTAAGATAAAAGGTTGCCTCATGAGAAGATGGGTGGAGTTTTTTTCGGCGGCGGCATTTATTGCGGCGGGACAAAGCGCCGCTTTCGCGGCTGATCCGCAAGCCTGCAAAATCGTGCGCATGGCCGAACCAGGGTGGAATGACCTCGCCTTCACGACCGGTATAGCCACTACGCTTTTGAAGGCTTTGGGTTACGAGCCGCAAAGCCAGTTGCTCGGAATTGACGTCATCTACACCAGTCTGAAGACCAGGGACCTCGACGTTTTCCTCGGTTACTGGGATCCGGCGATGGTCAATTATTACAAGCCCTACAAGGAAGATGGATCGGTCGAAAAAGTCCGCACCAACCTCGTGGGCGCCAAGTACACCTTCGCCGTGCCGGCCTATGCCTGGGAGGCCGGCGTCAGGGACTTCACCGACCTGCAGAAATTTGCCGACAAGTTCGACAGAAAACTCTACGGCATCGAACCCGGTTCGAACCAGTTGATGCTGGACGCCGTCAACGATCCGTCGCTCGGCCTCAAAGACTGGGAGGTCGTTGAATCCAGCGAACAGGGCATGCTTTCCCAGGTAGCGCGCTTTAGCCGCAACAAGTCTTTCATCGTCTTCCAGGGCTGGGCGCCGCACCCGATGAACAGCAAATTCGACATGAAATATCTGACGGGCGGCGACAAATTCTATGGACCCAACTTTGGTGCGGCCACCGTCGATACCCAGGTCCGCAAAGGGTATACGCAGGAATGCACCAACGTAGCCAAGCTGCTCCAAAACCTGGAATTTGATGTCGAATACGAAAATAAGGGCATGGACCTGATCATGAACGGCGGCCTGTCGCCGGAGGACGCGGCGGCACAGGCGCTCAAGGCGGAACCGCAACGGCTTGAGACATGGTTGAAAGACGTGTCTACCTTTGACGGTCAGAACGGTCTTGCAGCCGTCAAGGGGGGTCTCGGCCTATGACGTCGGTTTATCTTGACGATTGGGAAAAGCGCAAACGTTACATAGAGTTGCCGCGCAAGCGCCGACTGTCCTTTATAGACACCGGCGGCCCCGGCCCGGTGCTGTTGATGCTGCACGGGTTTTCCGACACCAGCCGCAGCTTTTCTGTCCTCGAACCGTATTTCCAGGAATACCGGCTGATTGCTCCTGACCTACCCGGCCACGGTGCATCCTCCTTGGGTCACGGTTTTCACGTCTCGGACTTCGCGGAAACGATAGATCACTTCCTGACGCTCATGGGCATCTCGCGCTTCTTTCTGCTTGGCCATTCCATGGGTGCGATGACGTCAATCGAACTGGCCTCCCGGCGGCCCCATTCCGTCCGCGCGCTCACTCTGATCTCGGGCACGCTGGAACCCGACTTCGGTGCCGAAAGCAGGCTTTCCAGGGATATTCTTGCGCTGCGCGATCCAATCAAGCCGGCCGACGGTTTCCTAAGTGACTGGTATTCCTGCTGCCATCCCGTCAGCGACGAATTCCTCTCCTTCATGAAGCGGGACGCGGCAAATATGCCCGCATCGACATGGCATGGCGTTTTGAAGGCCTTCGGAGAAACGAACCTGCACCACAGCGCATCCAAAATAAATGCACCGATACTTTGCCTTTCCGGTTCTGAAGACCCTCTGTTCGACGAAACCCATCAGCGGCAACTCACCGAGGCGTTTCCCACCGCGCAAAGCGTGACGCTACCGGGCCATGGCCACAATCCACATTGGGAAGACCCGAAATGTGTTTCCACATTGATTACAGAGTTCCTCGCCGAAGTGATGACAGACGCCATCCCGGTTCGCAGCGTTGAGGCATCCGCTCGAGGGAGCTGACGCTCTCCGTATGAATTCAGGAAACATGGAGAATTCGATTTCGCTTGCGGCGCCGATGCGATAACGCTTCCGAGCGTGAACAAAATTCGGCCGGCCATGACAAACACGACGCATCCTCGCCTCAACCCGCTACATCTCACCGCCGCCTTCGCAAGCGGCTGTCTTTTGACATTGATGGTGCATTTCAACGGTCAGCTTGCCCATTACGGCAATGCGCTGTTTTCGTCCTGGACAGCGCATGGCACCGGCACGGTGGCAGCGCTGATCTATCTCGCCATCATGCGTCCGAAGAAAGACGCCGGCGTGGCAGAAAAACCGAAAGCGCCGTTATGGGCCTATTGCGGCGGGGTCGTGGGTGCGGCCATCGTCATTCTCACCTCCACCGCCGTCAATTCGCCTTTGGCGCTCTCCGGCACCATTGCGCTCGGGCTTGGCGGACAGGTGATTTTCAGCCTGCTGGCTGATCTCTTCGGCCTGTTCGGCCTGCCCAAAAGAAAGCCGGACCTGCGGGACATGGCGGCGGTGGCGCTCATTCTCTGCGGCAGCGCGCTTATCATCCTTGTCGGGAGAACGACATGATCGCCTGGATCGCCATGGCTTTTACCGGAGGCGTCTTCGTGGCGCTGAGCCGCCAGATCAACGGCCGCCTCAGCCTGTCAAACTCGCCGCTCATCGCGTCGTTCTGGAACCATATCGTCGGTTTCGCCGTGCTGACGGTCATCGGCCTCGTCGTCGGCGGCCTCATTCCGCCGGGCGCGGCCGATGCGCCCTGGCTTGCCTTTATCGGCGGGCCTATCGGCGTCGTCTTCATCGCTTCGGGAAGCTGGCTCATTCCGCGCATCGGTGCGGTCAATACCGCCCTTCTGGTCATCAGCGGCCAGATGGTTTCAGGCGTGGTTCTCGATCTTTTCGGCGACCATCCGCCGAAACTCTGGGCAAGCGCACTCGGCATCCTGCTCATCATCGCCGGTATGGTGCTGACACAGCGGCGCGGCCGCTAGAGCATTTCCAACAGAAGTCGCAACGGCTCTACGCCCGGAGAATGCACAGAATCAGGAAAGCTCAGGAATCGCTGTCGCGCGAGAACATGCCGAGCAATGTCTTGCCGCCGCTTTTACCGCCGCTGCTCGCAAGTGTCGGGCGGTTGCCGTTCAACTTCGGCACCACGACCATGCGCTTGACTTCGCCACGCTTGAAGGCCGCCAGAAAGCGCGGGTAATCGCGAAATACCACGCAGCCATTCGATTCGCCGCGTTTCGCCAGCATGTAGGTATGCGCCAGAAGACCGTCACGGCCATGCGGGTTAACACCGTTTTCGGGCGTCAGGCGAATGGCTTCAACGCCGTGGAACCGCGCCTCGCGCATCGTCAGACGATAGCTGGAAGGCGGCGTCGAGCCGCGCATCTTCACATGCACGTAATCGGGATTGTCGCGCATCTTGCCAATGCCGGAATGCGCTTCGAGCTTCTCGCCATTCGGCATATGCACGATACCGGAGGAAATATCGTAGATCGCCGTGCCGTTGCCGCGATCCGGCCACGGAACCGCATCCATCTTGCTCGGTTCACGTATCGGATTGTCAGGCTTCGCAAAAGCGAGCATGGCGCCGGTGCTCTGCTTCGGCGGCGCAGGTGCCCTCAGGGGAACCGGCGCATCGAAAGCCGGTGCCGAAGCAACGGCCGGACCATGTTCATCGGTCTTGGACGGTGCCGCGGGACGCGGTGACGGTTCAACGGTCTGAGCCGTCGCAACCTCGGGACGGAAGCTCGGCAGCGGCACATCATCGGGCAGCAGGCTGCTTGCCTCTTCCTCGATCTGCGGCCGCGCCAGCGCCACTTCAAATGCCGGATGCTGCGGAACGGCGCCCTGATAGGCAACCTCGGAGGTGCGACCCAGCGCCGAATCGACGATCGCCGACGGCTTGAGCGCGGCAAGCTGCGTCACCGTCGCCTGCCCTTTTGCATTGGCAGCCGCGCCAAAGCGCTCGCCGAATTCCTTCGCACCGATCTCGGGCAGGATGCCGGCGAGGCGAACCGCCTTCTGCTGGCCATGGCTGTGGTCGCTCAAACGGGAAAACTTGCGCACGTGAATATCCCGCCCGGCCGCGTGGGCAATTGCCGTCTCAGTGGAAGCGAATCGCGTCACCAGCGTCTTTTCAAACTGCCCGACACCATGCGAAGCGGCAGCCATGCTGTGCAGCGAGGCGAAGGCGGCAAAGGCGAAAAGGCTGGCAAAGGCGCCGCCGCCGAGAAGAGCGGACATTCGGCCGAACGAAAAGGATTTGCCTCTTTTGACGGAATACGAACCGGCAAGACCGGCGCCATTATAGGCCGCAGCAGAAAACGCCATGATACTCGTTACTCGAACCGTTCACGCACACCCGGCCGACGCCGGAGGGATTTTTGGACATCCGAAGGGCGGGCAAACACCACGCCGGTTTCGGAACTGACTGGTTCGAAGCATGACGAATTATGGTAACCAAAGTGTTTACGAGTCCCTGCAAAAATATTTCGTTAAGGTCTGCACATTGGAAGGCGAAGGCAAAACAATGACTTGCGCGGGTACTACGTGCATCCGCACGGCATCGTCCCGGAAAATGCCCCTCAAAAGGGGCGTCATCGGCCCAAAAAATTTCCGCCGCCGCATTGTCAGGTAAGTTCCGACTTGGCCAGAAATTTGCTGCAAATGCGGCAGGACTGCGACAAGGCAAACAGCTGGCCGACGCACTTGTGCCGGCCGGATGGGTCGAAAGGGACTTGATCCGTCAAAGCCGGCTTGGCATCCTGCCCTGAAAAGGGAGGCACATCATGAAGGCGCTGCTGCTCATCGATATCCAGAACGGTTTTTGCCCGGGCGGAAATCTGGCCGTTGCCGATGGCGACAGGGTCGTACCCATCGCCAATGCCCTGATCGACAATGGCGGCTACGATCTCATCGTCGCCTCACAGGACTGGCACCCGGAAAATCACGGCAGCTTCGCGTCTCAGCATCCCGGCAAGAAACCCTTCGACATGGGTGAACTCTCCGGCAAACCGCAGATGATGTGGCCGGACCATTGCGTGCAGGGCACGCCGGATGCAGAATTCCACCCTGACCTCAAAACGGACGCCTTCGATTATATTCAGCAGAAGGGCGAAAACCCCGCCGTCGACAGCTATTCCGCCTTTCGCGACAATGATCAGGGGGCGACGACGGGACTGGCCGATTATCTGAGCCGTCAGGGTGTCACACAACTCGACGTCTGCGGCCTTGCCACCGATTATTGCGTCAGTTTTTCGGTGCTCGATGCCCTCGACATGCTGCCTGGTGTGAATGTCCGTTTTATAGAAGATGCCAGCCGCGGCATCGATCCGCAGGGCATCAAGGCCGCGATTTCGACGATGCGGGAAAAAGGCGCGGCCATTCTCAAAAGCCGCGACATTTTGCGGGACTAGGGCCCGTCGGGTTCAAAAACCGAACGCTACCGGACAGGGCGGATCCCTTACTCCCCCTCCCGCCTGTGACGAGCACAGGGATGAGGAAGGAGAGCGCCATTAGCGCGGCTTCGGCTTCTCCAGCACGTCGATATCGCCTGCCGCATCCTCAAGGCGTCTCAGGATCGCGGCATGTGCATCCCTAAGCCCCTCATTATAAAAAACATGCCCCAGCTCCTCGGCCAGAAAATCCACAAAGATTTCCGCCTGCAGCTGGCCGATCTCGGCTTCGGTCTCCCGGGCGAGATAAGCCCTGATGCGTGCGGCCAGATCGGCCTTGTCCTGCTTTTCCAGCATCGATCTTCCATCGTCTGACTATTGAGGGATACGGCAGGAAGGCGGTGAATCCGTCCGTCCGGCACCGGCCATATCGGGCGTTACCGTAACGGAAGCTTCAAGTTAATCAATCGATCCATTCATGCAATTCGTTTGCCAGCCGGACGGGACGGCGATAGAGCGGCGACAAGGAGTTTCCAGACATGTTCAATGCAGATTTTCGGGAGGGATTGAAGAGCGGTTTCCCGATCGCCCTCTCCGCCGCCCCTTTCGGTGCGCTGTTTGGCGCGGTCGCAGTCGATAACGGGCTCAGCGTCACCGAAGCCACGATCATGAGCGGCACCGTCTATGCGGGCGCGAGCCAGCTCGTCGGTATCGAATTGTTCGGCCAGAAGGTTGCCCCCTGGCTGATCGTTCTATCTGTCTTCGCCGTCAATTTCCGCCATATCCTCTATTCCGCCGCCATTGCCCGGATGATCTCGAACTGGTCTTTCCTGCAAAAAGCTGCGGGCTTCTTCGTGCTGGTCGATCCGCAATTCGCCGAATCGGTCAGAAAATACGAAAATACCGGCACGGTCGGCTTTTCCTGGTACATGGGCTTTGCAGCGCCGGTCTATGTGCTGTGGCTGGCCATGACCATTCTCGGCGCATCGCTCGGCAATATGGTCGGCGATCCGAAAGCCATCGGTCTCGATGTGCTGCTGCCGATCTATTTCATGGGCATGGTCTTGAGCTTCCGCCAGCGGGAGAATTTCTACCCTGTCATGCTGGCAAGCGCTGTTGGCGCAACGGTTGCCTTTCACATCGTCGGCTCGCCGTGGCATGTGAGCCTCGGCGCGGTCGCCGGAATTCTCGTCGCGGTCCTTTATCCGCCGAAACCGAACAGCGCGGCGAATTCTGAAAGCGGGGTGGAAACGCCATGAGCGACATGCTGCACACAGATACGCTGATCCTGATCGCGCTCGCCGCCATCGCCACCTATCTCACCCGCATCGGCGGTTATGTGCTGATGACACGGATGAAATCCATCCCGCCGCGCATGGAGGCGGGATTGAACGCAGTTCCCGTGGCGGTTTTGACCACGCTCGTCGCACCCGCCTTTTTCGAAGGCGGATACGAGGTGAAGATCGGCATGGTGGCAGCGCTTCTGGTCTGCCTGCGCTTTCCCGGTCTGACGATGCTCGCCATCGGCTGGGCCATCGTCATCGCCATCAGGCACTTCTCGCTGTTTTAACCGACCCGCTCCAACGGCTTCGTCGCGGCAACGAGCCACGCCTTCACCTCTTCATCGGTGATGAGCGGCGAGAGCTTCTCCAGAACCTCGGCGTGGTAGGCGTTCAGCCAGCCGAGTTCCTCGTCAGTCAGTAGGGACACGACGACAAGCCTGTTGTCGATAGGGCACCAGGTCAGCGTCTCGAAGGAGAACATCGGCTGGTCACCGCCGGCCACCTCTTCCGCCTCACGCACATAGACGAGGTTCTCGATGCGGATGCCGAAAGCGCCGGGACGGTAGTAACCCGGCTCGTTGGACAGGATCATGCCGGGCAGCAGCTCCTGCGTCGAAAGCCTTGCAATGCGCTGCGGCCCCTCATGCACGGAGAGATAGGAGCCGACACCGTGGCCGGTGCCGTGGGCATAATCTACCCCCGCCTTCCAGAGCGCGATGCGCGCCAGCGGATCGAGGTCGCAGCCGCGCGTTCCCTTCGGAAACCGTGCGGTGCTGATACCGATCATGCCCTTCAGCACCAGTGTGAAGAATCGCTTCTGCTCTTCCGGGACGGCGCCGATTGCAATGGTACGGGTGATATCAGTGGTGCCGTTGACATATTGGGCGCCAGAATCGACGAGGAACATCTCCCCCTCCGCAAGTGTGCGGTCGGTATCGGTGGTGACGCGGTAATGGATGATGGCGGCATGTTCGCCGGCGCCTGAAATCGTATCGAAAGACACGTCCTTCAGCGGGTTTTGCAGCCCCTGCCCCACCTTGACCCGAGCGGCTTCCAGCGCCTTGACGGCGGCGATTTCGGTGACGCTGCCCGGCTGCTGGCGGTCCAGCCAGCAGAGATATTCGACCATGGCCGCGCCGTCCTGCACGTGGGCGGCTGCCGAGCCGGCCAGCTCCGCCTTGTTCTTGCGCGCGCGCGGCAGGCGAACGGGATCGGCCTCCTCGATCAGAGAGCCGCCCGCCGCCGTGATTGCGCCGGTCAGCGCCACCGGGGTCAGGTCCGCATCCACCATGACGCGGCCCTTGGCGCTTGCAATGGCATGCAGACGGTCAGCGATCTTCGACGGCGGCAATTGTGTCGCCAGTTGCGCCAGATAGGCCTCGGTCTCGATGCCCGTCTTGCGCTTGTCGAGAAAAATATCCGCCCTGCCGTCGGCATAGATGATGGCGCGGGCGAGCGGATGCGGCGTGTGCGGCACGTCGTTGCCGCGAAGATTGAAAATCCAGGCGATGGAGGATGGATCGGTAACCAGCAGGGCGTCCGCGCCCTTTGCCGAGACCGTCTCCGCCAGCGAGGCGATCTTTTCTTTCGCCAGCCTGCCAGTAAAGGCCTCTGGCTGGACAACGACGGGCTCCAGCGGCTCGGAGGGACGGTCCTGCCAAAGGGCATCGAGCGGATTCTTTTCCAGGAGAACGACCGAACCGCCCCTGCCGGCAAGCGCCTTTTCCAGCCGCTTCAACTCCGCGCCGGTGTGCAGCCACGGATCGATGCCGAGCCGGAAACCTTGTGGAGCATGTTCGGCGAGCCAGACGGAGGGCGGCGCGCCAACCAGATCGCCGCCGCTGAAGATCGATTGATCGACCTGCGACTTGAGCTGCGTCGTATAACGGCCATCGACAAAAACCACCGCCTCCGTGCGCGTCACCAGCGCAATGCCGGCGGAACCAGTAAAGCCGGTAAGCCAGGACAGGCGCTCGGCACACTCCGGCACATATTCCCCCTGATATTCATCGGCGCGCGGCACCAGAACACCGTCGATGCCAAGGGCATCGAAACCGGCGCGCAGCGCCTCGACGCGGGCCTTGCCAAATTGCGGCGCGGATTTGTTTTCGAAGGTCTGGAACATGGGCGTCTTTCGGGAACTGTCATGAGAAAAGCAGCAAGGTTGCGCCGTCAAATCATTGGCGCGCAACGACAATGCCACGCGGACAAAGCCGGTTTCAAGCCATATATGACAGATCGGATTGCGGCGACAAATTGTGCATATTTCGCGAAATAAGTAATACTCTAGGCGAAGCGACATGCATCAAACGCATATCTAACCTGACATATCCCCTCTAACTAAACAAAAACACATCGCTTATCTTCAGATCAACACAGCGAGAGAGACACTCTCCTGGCAAACAAGGATTTGAAGCAATGGCAAAATCTTTCCTCCGCACCGCCTTCGATCGCGTTGTTGAAGCACGCGAGCGTCAGGTCAGCCGCCATGTCAACGCCGCCCTTCTGAACCTCGACGACAAGTCGCTGGAAGCGCTCGGCATGAACCGCGCCGATCTGCGTCGCAAGGCAAAGTCCAGCTACGTATTCTGATGACATCAGGCGCGGCGATCCTCCCTCCACCGCGCCGAACAGGAATACGTCGACCCGCTTGAGCAAGCTCCTCCCATGCTCGCGGGTTTCCAGGCGGCGCGAAAGCGCCGCCTTTTCTTTTGCCCGAAAGGATGCTGCTGAAGCTTCAGTCCTTGCGCAGATGCAGCGTCACCCAGCCATTGCGCCAGATGGTACGGACATGGGAAAGCCTTGCGCCATTGTATGCGGAAAGCACCTTCCAGCGCTGCGATGCGAGAATGCCCGACAGGATGACGGTGCCGCCTGGCGCCAGATGCGTGACGAGCTGCGGCGCCATCTTGATGAGCGGCCGCGCCAGAATATTGGCGATGATGAGATCGAACGGACCATGCTTGCGGAAGGCATCCGAGTGGAAACCCGGTGCGGTCTCCAGCGCCATCCCGGACACGATGCCGTTCAGCCGCACATTTTCCTTCGCCACCTTGACGGCGATGGGGTCTATATCCGTCGCAAGCACGGGAATGGGACGCATCTTGCGCACAGCAATTGCCAGAACGCCGCTGCCAGTGCCGAGATCCAGCGCATTGCGCACGGTCCGCGCCCGCAGAACCTCCTCAATCATCTCAAGGCAACCTGCCGTCGTGCCGTGGTGGCCTGTGCCAAAAGCCTGGCCCGCCTCTATTTCAATCGCCAGATCGTTCGCCTGCACCTTGTCGCGATCATGCGCGCCATGCACGATGAAGCGCCCCGCCCGAACCGGCTTCAGCCCCTCGAGAGACTTGGCGATCCAGTCGACATCGGGAACGGTCTCCTTCTCGATGACGAGACCGGGAAATGCGGGAGCAAGCAGCGCGCTGACGCGCTCGCGGAACTCCTCTTCCTGATCGGCCATCAGATAAACCGAAGCTTCCCAGATATCGCGCTTCTCATCCACCTCGGTGGTGGCGATCGCGACATCCTCCTCGCCGAAATAGTCCGACATGAGATCGAGGATTTCACCCGCCTGGATTTCGGTCGTGGTGACGTAAAGTCGGATTTCGCTCACGGCGGGCTGCTTTCTCTGGCTAATAGTTCTGCGTCTGCCTTTGCCACAAAACCGCAGTCAGTCCAATAAGCTGCGCGTAATTAAACCTTCGTACCCTTCAGAAGATTCTGAAGTTTCTGCTCGGCGACGTCGGGGTTTTCGCCATAAGCGATCGTCCCGGCAAACCGGCCATTGGCATCGAGCAGAATGACGGACGCCGTGTGATCCATGGTGTAATCGCCATTCGGATCCTTCTCGTCCACCGGCACCTTCTTGGCATAGATGCGGTAGCCCTTCAGAGTCTCGGCAATCTTGTCGGCCGGGCCAGTGATGCCGGTGATCCGCTTCGAGACATTGGAGACATATTGCTGCATGATCTCAGGTGTATCGCGCTCGGGATCGACGGAGA
Organism: Agrobacterium salinitolerans; assembly: GCF_027498475.1. Lineage (NCBI taxonomy): Bacteria > Pseudomonadati > Pseudomonadota > Alphaproteobacteria > Hyphomicrobiales > Rhizobiaceae > Agrobacterium > Agrobacterium salinitolerans. The sequence goes on from NZ_JAPZLN010000001.1 coordinate 930,913, forward strand.
CGAAATAGGCCTGCAGCCTGTCGCCGGCCGGGTCCACCTTCTCCATCCAGCCGTTCAGTTCGAAAAGGGTTGTCGGGCAGACTTCCGGGCAATGGGTGAAGCCGAAGAACAGCGCTGTCGGCTTTCCCTGGAACGCCTTTTCGGTGATCGGCTGGCCATTTTGCGCCGTGAGTTGGAAGGGCACGCCATAGGCCGTCTCGACCATCTGCTCCCGGGTTTTCGTCATTTCGATCGTCAACCAGCTGACGACGCCGGCGAGAACGAGCACGACGGCCCACAATACGATGCGAATATTTCTCATTGTCCAATCCTACCCCGAAAGCCGGCGGCATGTCGCTGGCCCTGACAGACAGATAACGAAAGGCGACCGGGACGGCAAATCAACTGGGCGTATTTGCGGGAACCGCGCTGATTTGTCACAAATCCGCAGCCGGAAAGCACGTCACAGACACCAGGCGATGCCGCTCTGCACCGTGGAAAGGAAAATATCCGTGCCGTGCCGCACCCAGCCGTCAAAGGCAAGAAGCACGACGGCAAGCGAGGCCAAAGCGGCAAGACTAGCCAGAATAAACTTCAGCGGCTGGGAAACGAGCGCGTTCATATGCCGATCATAACCTGTTTTCGTGGGCGCGAAAACCGCCAAAATACTGGGTTTTGCCGGCGGGGCAGCCGCAATTGTTAGGGAAAGTTTAAAATCTTGCTGTGCATTATGACCGTAGCGGTTTTCAAGCCTCGACATGATGTCTCCCGGTCAATTCTCCGGCCACCGCATAAAGCTCAATCCTGCGCGGGCCTGTTAGAGAGCCATCAGAGGAAACCTGCCGTCATGTCCAACGCCATAAAGCAATCCGGCGCATATCTCGAAATCGTTTCCTTCCACCTGAGCGATCAGGAATTCTGCATCGACATCATGGCGATCCGCGAAATCCGCGGCTGGGCGCCGGTTACCCCGATGCCGCACACCCCGCCCTATGTTCTCGGCCTCATCAACCTGCGCGGCGCCGTCATTCCCGTCATCGACATGGCCGGCCGCCTCGGCATGAAAATGACCGAACCGTCCGAGCGCTCCGCTATCATCGTCACCGATATCGGCGGCAAGCTGGTCGGCCTTCTGGTGGAACAGGTCTCCGACATGATGACCATCCGCTCCGAAGACCTGCAGCCCGCGCCCGATATCATTCCGGAAGAGCAGCGCAGCTTCTGCCGCGGCATCGTGGCGCTGGAAAAGAGCATGGTCTGCTTCCTCAACCTCGACACCGTGATTGCGGACGAGTTGGCACGCGAAGCAGCCTGATCCAGGCATCTATAGCGCAATTGCGAGGGCGAGCCTTACGGCTTGCCCTTTTGCCATGTGACCTGCTGGTTATAGAGCGGCACCGTGGAAATCGCCATCTTGGCCGAACCGTCGGTCAGCTCCCGCGCATGCACCAGATAGATCAGTGTGTCATTCCCCTTGTCATAGACGCGGCTGACGACGAGCTTCTTCCAAACCAGCGACATGCCCTGCCGGAACACCTCTTCTCCGCCCTTCGACAGATCGATGTCGCCGATCTCAACCGGTCCCGTCTGGCTGCAGGAAATGGCGTTGTTGGAAGGGTCTTCGAACCAGTTTCCGTTCTTCAACCGGTCGATCACACCGCGGTCGAAATAGGTAACGTGGCAGGTCACACCCTTGATCTTCGGATCGGCAATCGCCTCGATGACGATGTCGTTGCCAATCCAGTCGACACCGACCTCACCGACCACCTGCGAATGCGCCGCTGTCACTGGAAGCAACGCCAGAAAGCCCGCAAACAAACCCGACAGAGTTTTCTTCGTCATCGCATCTTCTCCGTTACGCTGCTTCAAACATAGGTGGAAGCCGCCGTTACGCAACCCGGGAGACGGTGCGTTTTTTCATGCTGCAGGGCTGGTAGCCGGTGGCGGTGAGACGCCCCGCGACCATGCCGATCTTTTCCGGAAGATCGCGAACATGGGCAACGCGAAGCGCCTTGGCGGCGGCAATAGACGCGGCCGCGCAGACGACGGCGTCTTCGGCGGCATTGTGATGCACGAAACGCAGCTGGAGATGGTGGGCGATGACATTCAGCTTGTGCGACGCCAGATTGGGCCAGACATGCCGGGCGATCTTGACGCTGCATAGATAAGAAAGATCGGGATAGGACTGCCGGTATTTATCGAAGGACGCCCGCATGACGCTGAAATCGAAGGCGGCATTATGGGCGATCATGGTGGCGCCGTAGAAGTCGTCGATGAACTCCTCCATCACCTCAGGGAATTCCGGCGCGTCCTCGACATCGGCAGGGCGAATCCCGTGTACGGCAATGTTGAAGGACGAAAACCGCATGTCCTTCGGCCGGATGAGACGCTCCTCGACGCGAACGATCTCGCCGTCCTCTATCCACGCAAGCCCGACGGAGCAGGCGCTGCCCCGTTCCTCATTGGCGGTCTCGAAATCGATGGCGATTGTTTTCAAGAGTGATTCCCGTTGTTTCATTCCGGCATAAACCGGATTGACGTCAAAGAGAACCGGCCTCGGCTGACCGCGCTTCCAAAAGCATCCAGTCGATGAGCGTCACCAGATCGGGATTATCGAGCATACGCCTGGGATAAACGAGGAAATAGGCAAGCGTACTGGCCATATCCTTGCCGAAGGGCGCGATCAATGCACCTTCCGCAAGCTCGCGGGAAACCAGCGAGCGCCGGGTCAGTGCAATACCATGCCCGGCCTTGGCCGCATCCAGCGCGCCGTTGCTGTCGATGAAGACGGTGCCGCCGGAGGCATCCACGTCCGATGCTCCCGCCGCCTCCAGCCAGCGCCGCCATTCATTGCGGTTCTCATCGTGCAGGAGCGGAATGGATTTCAGGTCCCCCGCTTCCTGAAGCGGTCCATATTTTTCCAGGAGTTGCGGCGCACACACCGGCAGGGTGCTGTCATCAATGAAGCGGATGCTCTCCAGCCCTTCATACCGACCGAACCCGTGCCGTACCGCAAGATCGACATCGTCCCTCGAAAAATCCACCAATCGGTTCGTCACGCTGATGCGGACATCCACCTGCGGGTATTGCTGCTGAAAAGCGGGCAGTCGCGGCATCAGCCACTGCACGGCGAAAGTCGGCGTGCAGCTCAGCGTGAGCACCGTGATTTCGGAACGCGCCGTCAGTTCCGCCGTCGCCTCGCGCATCATCCGGAAGGCGGTGCGAAGCGCGCCGTAATAACGCTCCCCCTCACGCGTCAGCTGAATGCTGCGCGGCTTGCGGAAAAACAATTGCACGCCAAGCCGCGCCTCCAGCTCCCGGATTTGCAGGCTGACCGCGCCGGGCGTGACGTTCAGCTCGTTGGAGGCGAGCGTGACACTGCGATACCGCGCTGCGGCCTCGAAGGCCTGCAACCCTTTCAACGAAGGAAGTTCGGCTACCATGATTTAGGTCACCTCAATTATCGCACGAGAAACAATCGTTTGAAAAAACCATAAAACAAGGAGTAGATAGACGCAATAAGACCTGAAACGCATTAAAAACCACTCATCTTCGACTTGAGGTAAACTCAATCAATATCGGGTGGATGGCGGCCATCCCGCCTGCGATCATGTCCATATTCAAGCTTTGGGAGACGACGATGGCGATACAGAAACAGATGGATGCCGGTGAATGGGCGATGCTTGTCGCGCTTTCGCTTCTGTGGGGCGGATCGTTCTTTTTCATCGGTGTTGCGGTCAAGGAATTGCCGCCCGTCACCATCGTCACGCTGCGTGTCAGCCTGGCGGCGATCGCGCTTCTGATCGTCTGCCGCATCATGGGCCTTCACCTGCCGCGTGAATGGGCGGTGTGGCGTGCCTTTTTCGGCATGGGCCTGCTCAACAACATCATCCCCTTCTGCCTGATCGTCTGGGGCCAGACCCAGATCGCCAGCGGGCTTGCCTCGATCCTCAACGCCACGACGCCGCTCTTCACCGTCATCGTCGCCCATTTTTTGACCGCCGACGAGAAGATGACCGGCAACAAGCTGACCGGGGTCGTGATCGGCTTTGCCGGCGTGGCGACCATGATCGGCCCGGCCGCCTTCACCGGCTCATCCGGCCTCTGGGGCCAGATCGCCATTCTCGGCGCCGCCGTTTCCTATTCCTTCGCGGGCATCTTCGGTCGCCGTTTCAAGGCCATGGGCGTACCGCCGCTGATGACCGCCACTGGCCAGATCTCCTCCTCAACACTGATGCTCATCCCGGCCGCCCTCCTTATCGATAAACCATGGATGCTGGCCATGCCGGGCCTCGGAACGTGGGGCGCGCTTGTCGGCATCGCCCTCCTGTCGACAGCGCTCGCCTACCTGATCTTCTTCCGCATCCTCGCCAGCGCCGGCGCCACCAACCTCGCTCTCGTCACCTTCCTCATTCCCGTCAGCGCCATCCTGCTCGGCTCGCTCCTCCTCGGCGAGCAACTGGAAATAAAGCACTTCGTTGGCATGGCGATGATCGCCGCCGGTCTTGCGGCGATCGACGGCAGGCTGCCGGCAAAACTCCGAAGACTGTTGCGCAACGCGCCCGCTTGACAGGAACACGGGGCAAAAGCATTCTGCACGCATGATCGCAACGAAGCAGAATACCACCCCTCGCCATACCATCACCGGCCATTCGGCAGGGAAAGGTGTGTCGTCGCGTTAAGCGATCCATTTTTACCCTGCCAAGAGAGCAGGGTTCGCAAACCTGCTCCCCACACGCCCCAATACGCCCAAGGAGACAGGCATGCAGAACTTGAAATTTGCCGATAATGAAGATTCGCAATTCAGCTTGAACGAAGTCATCCTGCGTGCGGCGCGCCTGGACGATGCCGAAGCCTTGACCGAAATGTTCAACCTGCCTGGCGTCCGTCACGGCACGCTTCGACAACCGTTTCAGTCCGTTGAAAAGACACGGAAAGCGATGGAGAACCGTGGCCCGAACGATATCGCCATCGTTGCCGAATGGCGAGGAAAGATCGTTGCCAATGCTGGACTGTTTCGCAGGGCGGGAAGGCAGTCCCACATTGCCGATCTTGTGATCAGTGTTCACGACGATTTTGCCGGTAAAGGAGTGGGATCACACCTTCTCGCAGCGCTGATAGATACCGCCGACAATTGGCACGACATCAAGCGGATCGAACTCAATGTTTTCACCGACAATCTCCCGGCAATCAGGCTTTACGAGAAATTCGGCTTCGAACGCGAAGGCACCCTTCGCAACGACGCCTATCGTGACGGAAAATATGTCGATGCTCACGTGATGGCGCGTCTTCGATAGTTCCGGTCAGTTGTCCAGGTGATCCGAAAACACCTCCCGAATGGTCCGCCGCGACCATTCGGCCATTTTGTCGTTACATCCGCGCTCCGCATCCAGCACGATCAAAGCCTTCCACAGCGCCCAGCCGCGCCCGCGCTGCCATGTGGCCTCATCCAACTCCAGCGCCTTACGAAAAACGGCGCGGCTTTCCGCATCGAGCACATTCCACGCGAGGATGAGATCGGAAGACGGATCGCCGACGCCGGAACTGCCGAAATCGATGACGGCTGAAAGCCGGCCGTCCTTCACCAGCAGATTGCCCCCGGCAATGTCTCCATGCACCCACACTCCCTGCTTCCGCCAGTGGCTCGAAAGTGCAAGCTGCCATATCTCCATGGCCAGCGCCTGATCCACCTCGTCCGCAAGCCGCGCCGCCGAAGCCTTCGCCTCCCCGTCATAGACCGAAAGCGAGCCGCCGCGATGGAAATTATGCGCGCCTGCGGGTGGGCCATCCGAAGCATCCACCCCGTGCAATGCCCTTATAAACGCGGCAACATCGATGGCGATGGTAGAAAGATCAACACGATCCAGATACCTGGCGAGCGGTTCGCCCTCAAGCCAGCGATAGACGGACCAGTGGAACGGATAACCCTGTCCCGGCTGCCCGAGCGCCAATGGCGCAGGGATCGAAAAGGGTAGGAGCGGCGCAAGCGCCGGCAGCCACCGGTGCTCCTTCTCGACCTGCGCAACATACCGGGCGGCACTTGGCATGCGGATCAGCATCTCATCGCCAAGACGGAAGCTGCGATTGTCCCAGCCGCTCAGTTCCACCGGCCGGATATTTAACCCCGCCCAGTGCGGAAACTGGCAGGCGATCAGCGCCCGGACCTGTTCTGTGCTGACGACAATACGGTCATCCATGCTGCGCTCTCCGTGTCAGGTGCAAAGCTCTAGCGGCAGAGAACAACATTGCGATGACGGAACCTCAACCGCCGATCAATGCCAGCCACTCATCCTCGTCCATGGTCTGCACGCCCAGTTCCGTCGCCTTGGCAAGCTTGGAACCGGCCCCCGGCCCCGCCACCAGAATATCGGTCTTTTTCGACACCGACCCCGCGACTTTCGCACCAAGACTTTCAGCGCGGGCCTTCGCCTCGTCACGGGTGAATTTTTCGAGCGAGCCGGTGAAGACCACAGTCTTGCCCGCTACCGGGCTGCCATCGGTCGAGGGCTTTTCGGCCTCCTTCGGGCGAAGCTCCCGTATCAGCCGGTCGATGACATCGAGATTGCGCGGCTCTTTGTAGAACTCGATGATGGCGCGCGCCACCACCTCGCCGATGCCATCGATGCTGTTGAGTTCAGCCCAGGCGTCACTTGCAGGATCAGCCGCCGCCTTCATCGCCTCCTCGAAATGCTCATAAGTGCTGTAAGAGCGCGCCAGAAGCTTCGCCGTGGTCTCGCCCACATGACGGATGCCAAGAGCGAAAATCAGCCGGTGCAGATCGATCTCGCGGCGGGCATCGATGGCGTCGAACAGCTTCTTGACGCTGACCTTGCCGAAGCCGTCGATATTTTCGAGCTTGGTCAGATGAGACGCCTCCTGTCGCGCCTTCAGCGTGAAAATGTCAGGCGCTGTCTTGATCGAGAGTGCAGGATCGTCGCTTTCGAAGAAGAAATCGATCTGCTTCGTGCCGAGCCCCTCAATGTCGAAGGCATTGCGCGAAACGAAATGTTTGAGATGCTCCACCGCCTGCGCCCGGCAGACGAAACCGCCGGTGCAGCGCGTGACCGAATCGAGCTTGCCGGTCTTTTCATTGCGCTCCCGTACCGCATGGCTGCCACAGACGGGGCATTTCTCCGGGAAGGCATATTTCACCGACTCAGTCGGACGCTTTTCCAGAAGCACATCCAGCACCTGCGGAATGACATCGCCGGCGCGCTGCACAATGACCGTGTCGCCGATGCGGATATCGTGGTCTTCCGGGCGGATGCGCTCGCCGCTATTGCCGATACCTTCGATATAATCGGCATTGTGCAACGTCGCATTGGTAACGACGACACCGCCAACGGTGATCGGTGTGAGCCGCGCCACCGGCGTCAAGGCGCCAGTGCGCCCCACCTGTATCTCGATATTCTCAACGGTGGTGAAGGCCTGCTCGGCCGGGAACTTATGCGCGGTGGCCCAGCGCGGGCTGCGCGAGCGGAAACCAAGCCGTTCCTGCAGATCGAGTCGGTCGACCTTATAGACGACGCCGTCGATATCGTAATCCAGATCGGGCCGCGCAACGCCGATTTCGTTATAATGTTCAAGCAATTGCTGGGCCGAGGTGAATCGCTTCATCAACGGATTGACCGGGAAACCCCACTCGCGGAACTTCTCAACAATGCCGTATTGCGTATCGGCGAGCCGCGCCGGCTGGCCGCCATTCGAAACCTCGCCCAGCGCATAGGCGAAGAACCGCAGCTTGCGTTTCGCCGTGACATTGGCGTCGAGCTGGCGCAGCGAACCGGATGCCGTGTTGCGCGGGTTCACATAGGTCTGCTTGCCTTCGGCCTCCATCTGGGCATTGAGCGCCAGAAAGTCGCTCTTGGCCATATAGACCTCGCCGCGTACTTCCACCACATCGGGCGCATCGGCGGGCAGTTCGTCCGGAATTTCCTTGATGGTCCTGATATTGGCGGTGACATTTTCACCGGTCGTGCCGTCTCCTCGCGTCGCCGCGGTCTTCAGCCTGCGGTTCTCGTAGCGGATCGACATGGAAAGCCCGTCGATCTTCGGCTCGGCGGTAAAGGCGATGGAATCGTCCGGCAGATGCCCGAGGAAGCGATAGACGGAACTGACGAAATCCCGCAGATCCTCTTCCGAAAAGGTATTGTCGAGCGACAGCATCGGCCGCGCATGCACGATGGGCGCAAAGGTCGGAAGCGGCGCGAAGCCGACTTTTCTCGACGGGCTGTCGGCCCGCACCAGCGCCGGGAAAGCCGCTTCGATGGCGTCATTACGACGCTTCAGCGCATCATATTCGGCGTCCGTAATCTCCGGCGCATCCTTGCCGTGGTAAAGCGCATCATGCCGCGCAAGCTCAGCCGCCAGAAATGCAAGCTCGGAAGAGGCTTCAAGCTCGGTGAGGTTTTCGACGGATTTCTGGTCTTGCGACATGACGGCCTCTTTTCGGAATTACCGAACGCTTTTAGCCGAAATAACAAACATTAAAAACAGTTTTGCCGTTGGACTCACAGGCCGCATCCGCTTGCGCAAGGCAACGGGTCGCCGTCAGTCCTTGGCCGCCAGCAGGCGAGCCGCCGCAGCCCTAGCCTCGTCCGTCACCGATGCGCCGGCCAGCATGCGGGCGATCTCCTCGGTGCGGTGCTTCGGCTCCATGGTGGCCACGCGCGTCGCGATACGCTCGCTGCCGTCGCCGGATGGACCCTTGGAAATGAGAAGATGAGTGGCCGCCCGCGCCGCCACCTGCGGCGCATGGGTGACGGACAGGACCTGCACGGTTTTCGACAGGCGGCGCAGCCGCTGGCCGATGGCATCCGCCACCGCACCGCCAACGCCCGTATCGATTTCGTCGAACACCAGGGTCGGCGCCGAACCACGATCCGCCAGCGCCACTTTCAGCGCCAGCAGGAAGCGGGACAATTCGCCGCCCGAGGCCACTTTCATAATCGGGCCGGGGCGTGTGCCCGGATTGGTCTGGACGTGGAATTCCACCGTGTCTATACCGTCCGCCGTCGCTTGTTCGGGATCGGAGGTCACCTCGACGGTAAACCGCGCCCGTTCCAGCTTCAGCGCCGGCAGTTCTGCCATCACCGCGTTGGAAAGCGCTTCCGCCGCGTTGCGGCGTTTGTCGGAAAGCGATTGTGCGGCACGGTCGAAATCGGCCTTCACCACGCCGAGATTGGCCTCAAGCTTGCCGAGCTTTTCTTCGCCGGCATCGAGATCGGCGAGATCGGCCACCATTTTTTCGGCGAGAGCCGGCAGATCGGGTACGGCGACATTGTATTTGCGCCCGGCGGCACGCAGCGCGAACAGCCGCTCCTCCACCCGCTCCAGCTCACGCGGATCGAATTCGGTGCGGCGCAGGGCCGCCTCCACTTCCATCTGTGCGTTGGAGAGACTGTCCAGCGCGGCATCCAGCAATTGTACGGTGTCTTCCAGCAATCCCGGCGCTTCGTGGCTCTTGCGCTCCAGACGCCGCATCATCGACGCGATGACAGGCACAGGCGACGCATTGCCGTTCAGGAACTCGCTGGCCTCCGCGATGTCGCCGGCAATGCGTTCGGATTTCTGCATCACCGCCCGGCGCTCGGCCAACTCCTCCTCTTCGCCGTCGCGCGGCGAGAGCGTCTCCAGTTCCTCGACGGACGAGCGAAGGTAATCCGCCTCGCGCGCCGCCGCCTCCACCTTGGCGCGGTGCGTCTTCAGCGCACGTTCGGCGTCCTTAAAGGTGCGGTATAGGCCCTGAACAGCGCGAGCCTCATCGCTCAGCCCAGCAAAGGCGTCCAGCAGCGTTCGGTGCGCATCGGTATCGACAAGCGCGCGATCATCATGCTGACCATGAATTTCCACCAGCAATTGCCCGAGCTGGCGCATCATTTGCACGCTCACGGCCTGATCGTTGACATAGGCCTTGGTTCGCCCGTCGGCAGATTGCACACGACGAAAAATAAGGTCGCCATCGTCATCAAGGCCGTTTTCGCGCAGGAGAAGCCGGGTGGGATGATCGTTCGGGACTTCGAAGGTGGCCGTCACCTGCCCCTTGTCCTCGCCGTGCCGCACAAGGCCGCCATCGCCGCGGCCACCAAGCGCCAGCGAAAGACTATCGAGAAGAATGGATTTGCCCGCACCCGTCTCGCCCGTCAACACGGAAAGGCCCGCCTCGAAACCGAGGTCGAGCCTTTCGATGAGAACGATATCGCGAATCGAGAGCTGGACCAGCATGGCCTATGCCCCGTCTCAAGCGCCGATGAGCTTCTTGCCGGCGCGCGAAATCCAGGACCCCTTGTTTTCACGCGGCTCCAGCCCCTGACCCTTCAGCAGCTTGTAGGAATCCGCATACCATTGGCTGTCGGGATAATTGTTACCGAGAACGGCAGCCGCGGTCTGCGCTTCGTCCACCAGGCCCATGGCGTAATAGGCTTCGGTCAGACGCGCCAGCGCTTCCTCGATCTGGTTGGTGTTCTGGTACTGCTCGACGACGATGCGGAAACGCGAAACGGCGGCGAGATATTCCTTGCGCTCAAGATAATAACGGCCGACCTGCATTTCGCGGCCGGCGAGCTGGTCGCGGGCAAAACGGATCTTGGCCTGTGCGTCGGCGACATATTCCGAATCGGGATAGTCATTGACGACCTTGTTCATCGCCTCGACGGTGCGCTGTGCTGCGCGCTGGTCCTGTGTGACATCGGAAATCTGCTTCGAATAGGCAAGGCCGATCATGTACTGAACATAAGCGGCATCTTTCGCGCGCGGATATTGCCGCAGGAACCGGCTGCCAGTGGTAATCGCCACATCGTTCTTGTTGGTGCGTGTGGCGATAAAAGTCTGCATCACCAGCGCCTTCTGGCCCCATTCGGTGAACGGATATTGCTTGTCGATCGCCTCGAACTTGCGTGAGGCTTCTGTCATGTTGCCAGCGTTCATGTTGGCAAGCCCCTGCTTGTACAGAACGTCAGGCGGATCGGTCTCGACGCCGAGCTTGGTGATGTCGATATCCGGATCGGACTGGCAGGCCGTGATGGCGACACTCGCGCCGACCAACATCAACGAAACGGCGATCCCCCGCATCGTACCCTTCATTGCACCAGACCCTACATGCTTCATTCGACAGTTCCCACTTCCCGCGCAAATACATAAGCATCGGCTTTGCAATGGCGTTCTAGCCATAAAAGCATCCGCAGGGCAACGCAATGATGACGCATTAACGCATTTTTATGGCATCCACCCATGCAATCGCATGAATATCAGACGATATAACGCAACTTCTTGTTCGCATCACGAAAAAGCCGCCCCAAAGGGAGCGGCTTTTTCTGTCAATTGATAGCCTGCGAAGGAACTCAAGCAGACCAGGGTGCGAATTCCGGCATGTTGACAGCAACGAATTCGCGGGCGCGAACCATCTGGTTGCGGGCTGCCGGCGCTTCGACGATTTCATAGGCCGTGCGGTCGCTCAAAAGCGCCTTCAGCGCATTCGCATTGACCTTGTGGCCGCCGCGGTAGGAGCGGTAGCAGCCGATGAACTGCGCACCGGCAAGCGCCAGATCGCCCACGGCGTCCAGCGTCTTGTGACGGACGAATTCGTCCTTGGCGTAACGCAGGCCTTCCATGTTGATGACGCTGTTGTCATCGGAAATGACGACCGAGTTCTCAAGCGAAGAGCCGAGCGCATAACCGGCGGCCCACAGGCGCTCCACGTCACGCATGAAACCGAAGGTACGGGCACGCGACAGTTCGTTCTTGAACGTTTCCGCCGTCAGGTCGCCCTTCCAGGACTGCTTGCCGATCAGCGGCGTGTCGAAATCGATATCCACCTCGAAGCGCGTACCGTCGTAAGGACGGAATTCCGCCCAGGAGGCGCCCGAATCGATACGTACCGGCTTCGTGACGCGGATGTAGCGGCGCTTCACGCCGAGGTTCTTGATGCCGACGGATTCGATCGCCTCGATGAAAGGCGCCGAGCTGCCGTCCATGATCGGAACTTCCGGACCGTCGACCTCGATGATGAGGTTGTCGAGGCCCATGGCGTAAATGGCGGCCATGACATGCTCGATCGTCGCGACAGACTGCGTCAGCGAGCGGCCGAGCACCGTGCAAAGATCGGTGTTACCGACATTGGCGGACACCGCCTTCAGTTCTGTAACGTTGCCATTGTCATGAAGGCGATTGAAAACGATGCCCGTTCCAGCTTCTGCGGGCTGGAACGTCATCGAGACCGGATTGCCGGAATGCACGCCAATGCCTTTAAGCTGAACAGCATGTGCGATAGTTGTCTGAAATCCGAGCAGTCCGATGGTCATGCGAATATGCCTTGTTTTGCAAACCGCGCCGCTTGGGCCAGCGCCGTTCAAAGTTTTCAAGCCGGCTTTTAACGACCGGCAAAGTCAATCTGTTCCTTTACCCAGCCTCATACATACGCACATGTAGGTGCCACGACAAATCACTGTTCGTTTCGGATTGTTACATGCACAAGCCGTTGAAAATACGAATTAATTTAGTGTTAACAACGTGAAATAAACAAAACGCCCGGATCGTGTGATCCGGGCGTTTCAAGGGGATTATGGAATCGCCTTTAGTTGGACTGGCGACGCAGGAAGGCCGGGATTTCCAGCTGGTCATCATCGTGATGACTGGAGGAGGCAGGCGTTGTGCGGCCGTGGTCGTCAAGCTGGCCACGACGCGGTGCGTAGAGGCTTGCTTCCGGCGAAAGCGGCGCGCGGCGCTGCTGCGGAGCCATGCTCGGTGCGTCCATCATGTCGGAGGGAACTTCTTCTTCTTCGCGGCGACCAAGCGAGTTGGTGATGCGCTTCAGAAGACCCATCGGGCCACGCTCTTCCTGGGCGGCAGGAGCGGCATGGGTGCGATGTTCCATCTCGGCCTTGACGACCGGCGGGAAGTCTTCGACCTTCGGCATGCGAACCGGCTCGGGCTGGCGCGCAACCGGTGCGGGCTCCTGATAGACGGGCACCTGCGGCTGCTGCATGCGCGGCGCCGGAGCGGAAACCTGTTCCGGAGCATGATAGGCCGGAGCCTGGGCTACCGGAGCCGGAGCCGCCTGCTGAACCGGACGGAGAGCCGCCGGCGCTTCAGCCGGAGAAGATGCAAACAGCTTGCTCTGCGGACGGAAGTCCTGTGCCGGCTGCTGGTGTGCGGCGAAACCGAGTTCACGTTCCATTTCGGCTTCTGCCGAACGGATGGTCTGCGCGATCGGGTCTACGGCCTTCGGTGCCTGCGAGACTGCGGCAGGCTGGACTGCGGCCGGAGCGGGAGCAACGGCCGCGGAAGGACGGATAAGCGGCTTTGCAGCGGCGGCTGCGGCGCGCATTTCGGCAACGTTCTGCTCGCCGACGCCTGCAACGCGGTCAATGCCGGTTGCGACGACGGAGACGCGGATGAGACCTTCCAGCGCTTCGTCGAATGTTGCGCCGAGGATGATGTTCGCATCCGGATCGACTTCTTCGCGGATACGGGTCGCCGCTTCGTCGACTTCGAACAGGGTAAGATCGCGACCACCGGTGATGGAGATCAAGAGGCCCTGTGCGCCCTTCATCGAGGTTTCGTCGAGCAGCGGGTTGGCGATCGCCGCTTCCGCAGCCTGCATCGCACGGCCCGGACCGGAAGCCTCGCCGGTGCCCATCATCGCGCGGCCCATCTCGCGCATGACCGAACGGACGTCGGCGAAGTCGAGGTTGATGAGACCTTCCTTCACCATCAGGTCAGTAATGCAGGCAACGCCGGAATAGAGAACCTGGTCGGCCATGGCGAAGGCGTCCGCAAAGGTCGTCTTGTCATTGGCAATACGGAAGAGGTTCTGGTTCGGAATGACGATCAGCGTATCGACGGACTTCTGCAGTTCCTCGATGCCCTGTTCGGCAAGACGCATGCGGCGGCCGCCTTCGAAGTGGAAAGGCTTGGTGACGACGCCGACCGTCAGGATGCCCTTGTTGCGGGCAGCCTGTGCGACGACGGGAGCAGCGCCCGTGCCGGTGCCGCCGCCCATACCGGCGGTGACGAAGCACATATGGGTGCCGTTCAGGTGATCGATGATCTCGTCGATGCATTCTTCAGCGGCAGCGCGACCGACTTCCGGCTGCGAACCGGCGCCGAGACCCTCGGTGACGTTGACGCCGAGCTGAATGACCCGATCTGCCTTCGTCATGGTCAGCGCCTGCGCATCCGTGTTGGCGACGACGAAGTCGACGCCCTGGAGGCCGGCCGTGATCATGTTGTTGACAGCGTTACCACCGCCACCGCCGACACCGAAGACGGTGATGCGTGGCTTCAGCTCTGTGATATCAGGCTTCTGCAGCTGTATCGTCATTTTAACATTCCTTCTTTCTCTGGCCGCATCGCCCCGCTGGCCGATTCTTGAAACTCAACTCTGAAACCTCCGGCTTGCGCCACGAGGCCACTCAAAAACTCTCTTTCAGCCATTGCCCCACCCGGGCTATCCGGCCGCTACCGTTGCCGAACGGCGAGAACATTCCGCCTTGCGCCGCATGAATTTCGATATCCGCCACCTGCGGATAGATCATCAGTCCGCACGCCGTCGAAAAGGCAGGGCCCTTTGCCGCGACCGGAAGACCGGCCACACCCATGGGGCGGCCGATACGAACGTTGCGGGCAAGGATGCGCCGCGCCGTTTCCGGCAGACCCGTCAGCTGGCTTGCGCCGCCGGTCAGGACGACGCGCTTGCCGACAATCGGGCTGAAGCCGGACTTCTGGATACGATCACGGATCAATTCCAGCGTCTCTTCGATACGCGCCCGCACGATGCGGGTAACAAGTGCTCTTGAAACTTGCGATGGTTGATCGCGATCATCTTCGCCAATCGGCGGGATCGAAATCATGTCGCGCTCATCCGCGCCATTCAGCAAAGCCGAACCATGCACCACCTTCAGTCTCTCCGCATCTTCGATTCGTGTCGAGAGGCCTCGTGCAAGATCTGTCGTAACGTGATGGCCGCCAAGCCCGATTGCGTCGGTATGAATGAGCCGGCCTTCGGCGAAAACCGAGATCGTCGTAGTGCCGCCGCCCATGTCGATGGCCGCACAGCCGAGTTCAACTTCGTCATCCACCAGTGCCGCAAGACCGCTGGCATAGGGTGTCGCCACCATGCCCTCGACCGAAAGATGCGCGCGATTGACGCAAAGCTCGAGGTTCTTCAGCGCCGTGCGTTCGACAGTCACCACATGCATGTCGACACCGAGAAGATCGCCATACATGGAGAGCGGATCACGAATGCCGCGCTCGCCATCCAGCGAATAACCTGTTGGCAGCGAATGCAGGATCGCCCGGTCCTGACGCATGGATTGCTGGCTTGCCGCCACCAGAACCTTGCGCAGATCGCTTGCCTCCACTTCCTGGCCGCCGAGATCGATGCTCGCCGTATAGATGTCGCTCGCCAGCCGGCCTGCGGAAACATTGACGATCAGGCTGTCGACGGTCAGACCCGCCATGCGCTCGGCCGCGTCGACCGAAAGACGGATGACGCCTTCGAGCGCGTCAAGATCGGCGATCACGCCGGACTTTACGCCGCGCGAGCGCTGATGGCCGATACCGATGATTTCGACCTTATGGGTGCGACCCGGCAGGATTTCGCTTTCCTGGCGCGGCGTAAGCCGGCCGATCATGCACACGACCTTGGTCGAGCCGATGTCGAGCACCGAAACGATGTGGCTGCGCTTGGAAGACAATGGCTTCAGGCGAGGCAGGCCGAAATGGGAAGAACCGAAAAAGCTCATGTGTTCTTCTCCGCCTTCTTGAGAGCCTTGGTGCGCGCGTCGACAGCGGCCTGGCGGCGCTCGGCAGCGCCCTCGGTCAGCTGGATCGTGGTGCGGTCCGACAGCCGCAGATCGACGGCGGCGACATCGCGCGACAGCACCTTTTCCTCGAGATCGAGCCGCGCCAGCAATTGCAGCGCCTGCGGCAGGTTTTCTTCCGGCAGCTTAACGACGATGCCGTTATCGAGATGCAGATCCCAGCGGCGGCCGGCAATGCGGACATAGGCGCGAACGCGGTTGCGGATTTCCGGCCAGTCGGCCAGTTGCGCGACAAAACCGGCAGCACCCGTTTCCGCGTCGCGGCCGACGAAGAGCGGCAGGGAGGCGAATTTATTGTCCCGCAACGGCGCAATCACGCTGCCATTTTTTTCGATCAACGACAGTTCTGTTCCGTGCTGCCAGATGCCGAAGGCCTGACGCTCCTTCAGCCGGACTTCCACGGTCTTGGGATACACCTTGCGGATATCGACATCTTCCACCCAGGGAAGCTGCACCAGCTTGCGGCGCGCCGCATCGATATCAAGCGCAATCAGCGAGGTGCTGCCGTCGAGGCCGAGAAGCTGGAATACATCGATTTCGGAGGTCTGCCGGTTGCCGGAGACCTTCACATCCTCGACTGCGAAACCGGCAGCCGAGGTCGTCGTCTGGGTGACGATATTGGTGTGGCCACCGAGCGACATGCCGTAAAGCCCGATCACCGCGTAAAAGGCGAAAGCCGAAATCGTGCCGGTATGGGCGGGAATGTGAATGCGTCCGGTCGCAAGGCTGACACCGAAACGCACGAAGCGGCGCAGCGGACGCGGCAGCACCCTGCGATCGTCGGCATTGGCCGCCGCCGCATATTGCTCGCGCTGTTTTGCCGTCGACTTTTTGCCGGTCACCGCAAACACGAAGCGTCCTCCACCATCCAGCTGACAAGGTTACCAAAGGAGCGGCCAGCATGGGCCGCCATTTCCGGCACCAGGGAGGTCGGCGTCATGCCCGGCTGCGTATTCACTTCAAGCCAGATAACTTCGCCATCTTCTGAGAAACGGTCGTCGTAACGAAAGTCTGAACGGCTTACGCCACGGCATCCGATCGCCCGATGCGCCATAACCGCCAGTGTTTGAATTTTTTGGTAAATTTTCGGTGAAATTTCTGCGGGAATGACATGTTTCGAGCCACCAGCCGCATATTTCGCATCATAATCATAGAAATTGTGACCGAGCGGCACCACTTCGGTGACGCCCAGCGCCTCGCCGTCGAGTACACCGCAGGTCAATTCCCGGCCGTGAATATAGCGCTCGACCATGACCTGATCGCCGTAACGCCATTCCGACGAGGTGAGGATTTGCGGCGGATGCGACTGGTCTTCCTTGACGATCACGACACCGAAGCTCGAACCTTCGCGCACCGGCTTCACGACGTAGGGCGGCGCAAGCGGATGTTCGCTGGTGAAATCGAAGCGGTTCATGACGCGCTCGGCAGCCACCGGGATGCCGGCAGCCGCGGCAACTTTCTTGGCCTGCGCCTTGTCCATGGCGAGCGCGGAAGCCAGCACGCCGGAATGCGTATAGGGAATCGCGAGATATTCGAGGATACCCTGAATGGTGCCGTCTTCGCCGAAGGGACCGTGCAGTGCATTGAAGGCGACGTCCGGGCGCAGCTCGTCGAGTACGGCGGCGATATCGCGCCCCACATCGACCCGGGTGACCTTGTAGCCCTCGTCTTCCAGAGCCTGCGCGCAAGCGTTGCCCGACGACAGGCTGACCGGCCGCTCCGACGAAAATCCACCCAAAAGAACAGCTACGTGCTTGCCGCTCATCGAACCCTCTGACACCAACTCTCCGTTACGAACCACGCCCCGAACCGACCGGATTTGACGAACGGTGATTCTGGCACATGATCCTTGAGATCAGTTAAACGCCATTAAGGTTAATGAATCGTTTACTTTCGTTAACCGCCGCGTCCAACGTGCCGAGTTTCGTTAAAGAATCAGCACCGATCCGGATTCCCTCCTTGGAATCAGAGAGTTGCACGGATTGCAACATACAGGTTTTCAATGATCGAAAATAAAACGGCAGCCGCACGGCTCCTGCTCCGCGATAAAGGCAAGGTCGAAACGTTAACAGACGGGATTATTCCCCAGGGAAAATTATCTGGCGTTTCAGCGTTTTAAAACCGCGGCCTGAATCAGTCTCTCAATCGCCAAAGCATCCTCGAGAGGTATAACCACACGTGTCGCGCTGATAGATCACAATATCTGCATTATTTCTTTTTTAGCATTCCCTGAGCACAAAAATTACGTTAACGCAGTCATCGCCTCCCAAGGCATGACATTGAAATCATTCAAAATGGAACCAATACCATGACCGACGCGATATCTACGGTATCGCCGACGGCTGACAATTCGAACGTTGTAAAGACAAATTCGCCTGCACGAGTTCTCACTGCCAGTCTGGTCGGCACGACCATCGAGTTTTTCGACTTCTACGTTTACGCCACGGCCGCAGTGCTCGTGTTCCCCACCTTGTTCTTCCCGAACAGTGACCCGATGACGGCGCTTCTGGCGTCCTTCGCCACCTTCTCCATCGCCTTTTTCGCCCGCCCGCTGGGCGCTGTGGTCTTCGGCCACTATGGCGACCGTGTCGGCCGCAAGACCACCCTTGTCGCCGCTCTACTCACGATGGGCGTCTCCACCGTCGTGATCGGCCTCCTGCCATCCTATGAGACCGCCGGCGTTCTGGCCCCGCTGCTGCTCGCGCTTTGCCGCTTCGGCCAGGGTTTCGGCCTCGGTGGCGAATGGGGCGGCGCCGTCCTGCTCGCCACGGAAAACGCACCTCCGGGTAAGCGTAGCTGGTACGGCATGTTCCCGCAGCTCGGCGCACCCGTTGGCCTGTTCCTTTCGTCCGGCGTGTTCTGGATCCTGCTGCACTTCATGTCTCAGGAAGCGCTTTTGAGCTGGGGCTGGCGCATTCCCTTCGTCGCCTCGATCATCCTGATCGCGGTCGGCATGTGGGTTCGCCTGTCGATCACCGAAACGCCCGACTTCCAGAAGGCAATCGAAAAGGAAGAGCGCGTGGCCGTGCCGGTTGCGGAACTGTTCCGCAACCACAAGCGCAGCCTCGTGCTCGGCACCTTCGTGGCGCTGGCCACCTTCGTGCTCTTCTACATCGGCACCGCCTATCTGCTGTCCTACAACGTCAAGGTTCTGAAAATCCCGTTCCTCGACGCGCTGGAAGTGCAGATCCTCGGTTCCATCGTTTTCGGCATCTTCATTCCGATCGCCGGCAAGCTCGCCGAAAAATTCGGTCGTCGTGAAATCCTGATCATCACGACGGTGCTGATCGGCCTGTTCTCCTTCCTGCTGCCCGGCCTGATGTCCGGTGGCGAAGGCTCGATCTTCGTCTTTGCTGCTCTGGCGATGATGCTGATGGGCATGACCTACGGCCTGATTGGAACAGCGCTTGCCGCGCCCTTCCCGACCCGGGTGCGCTACACCGGCTCGTCCATCACCTTCAACATGGCCGGCATTTTCGGCGCATCGCTGGCGCCTTACATCGCCACATGGCTGCAGGTGAATTACGGCATGGGTTATGTCGGTTACTATCTCTGTGTATCGGCGCTCATCACGCTCGCCTGCATCCTTATGTCCCGCAAGGACGAAGTCTGATCTGAGATGCTCAACGACAAAAGCCCGCGAAACCTTCGTTTCGCGGGCTTTTGTCTGTCAATTTCTGCTTAAGCCACCGACTGACGCCGCTCGACATGGCCCACCATGCAGACGCGATTGCGTCCGCCATCCTTTGCCCGATAAAGCGCAAGATCGGCATTGTGCATGACCTTGTCGAAAATTTCGGCGTCGCCGCGAAAAGCGACACCAATCGAAATCGTCACCGTGATCCGAAGGCCTTGATGCTCCACCGGCGTCGCCGCGACGGCTGCGCGCACCCTCTCGCACATCTGCAGGAAGGCCAGCCGGTTGGTCTCCTGGACGACCACAAATTCCTCGCCGCCCAGGCGCGCGACATGCGCTGGAGGATCGAAATGCTCCCTTATCCGGCGCGCAACACTTGAAATGACGAGATCGCCGACGAGATGGCTGTGCCTGTCATTCACCGATTTGAAATGATCGATATCGAGAAAGGCGACGCAGTAGTCGCTGCCGAGTTTATCACATGCCGCATAAAGGCCGAGCCGGTTGCTGAGGCCAGTCAGGGCGTCCGTATGGCTCAGATGCAGAAAGCGCTCGTGGGATTGCACGAGAATTTGCACTTCCCTCGCATTCAGCCAGCAGACCAGCAATGTCACCGTAAACGCCACAGCCCCGCCAAGTGTCACAGCCAACATGATCCCGTTGAAGAGATCGGTCACGAGCCCGAACTGCGCAAGAAGCGTCAGGCCACCCGTGCACATCAGAATAACAATGAGCGTGACGAGACACGCAACACGAATGGAGAATTCCATCGGCTGGAGCCGCCGCCGACCCTCGAGCGTCGCGACCGAAAAACTCATCATCTCGATCGTTTTTTTCCAAAGACCCAACATCATGCTCAAGGGCACCTAGATCACATATTTCTGTTAGCACTACCTAATAAAAA
The DNA here is from genome assembly GCF_027498475.1 of Agrobacterium salinitolerans. Classification (NCBI taxonomy): domain Bacteria; kingdom Pseudomonadati; phylum Pseudomonadota; class Alphaproteobacteria; order Hyphomicrobiales; family Rhizobiaceae; genus Agrobacterium; species Agrobacterium salinitolerans. Next base: position 951,254 of record NZ_JAPZLN010000001.1, read on the forward strand.
ACAATATAAAATTCAAAAACCGAGACCTCGCCCAGGCCGATCAAGTATTTAACCTAAAAGATATAGTAAAAAACATTGATCGACCGTTACGATACACGCAACAGTCGATCAAAAGCAAATTTTCTTGTAATATGCAGTATTCACCGAGGTTTATGCCCCGAGGAACGGCTCCACTTCACGACCCGGCATGAAGAGGCCGAGGCGCTTGATTTCCCATTCCAGCCGGATGCCCGACTTCTCGAACACGCGCTTGCGGATGGTTTCGCCGAGATATTCCAGATCGTAACCGGTCGCATGGCCGGTATTGATCATGAAATTGCAATGCAGCGACGACATCTGCGCGCCGCCAATAACCAGACCGCGACCGCCCGCCTCATCGATCAGTTCCCACGCGGAATGACCTTCGGGATTCTTGAAGGTGGAACCACCGGTCTGTTCGCGGATCGGCTGCACTGTTTCGCGGTGGTGGCGCACAGCATCCATATCGGCGCGGATTTTCGCCTTGTCTTCCGGATAACCCTCAAACAACGCGCCGGTAAAGATCAGGTCCTTGTCGGCGTCGGAATGGCGATAGCTATAGCCCATATCCGCGTTGGAAAGCACATGCTGGTTGCCCTGACGGTCGACCGCATAGACCTCCACAACACGTTCGCGCGTCTCGCCGCCATTGGCGCCGGCATTCATGCGCAGCGCACCACCGATGGAGCCGGGAATGCCATAATAGAAATGGAAGCCGCCAATGCCATTGTCCATGGCCATGGCCGCAATATGCTTGTCCGGGCAGATCGCGCCCGCCTTGATGCGGTTTTCACCGGCAAGCTCCACCTGGCCGAACCCCTTGGCCGACAGACGGACGACAACGCCCGGAATGCCGCCATCACGCACCAGAAGGTTCGAGCCGACGCCGACCACGGTCAAGGGCACGTCTTCCGGCAGAATTTTCAGGAAGGCGATCAGATCGTCCGTATCGTGCGGCTGGAACATGACTTCAGCAAGACCGCCGGCTCTGAACCACGTCACGCGGTCCATGGGCGCATCCGGTGTCAGACGTCCCCGCAATTCCTTTACCCCGTCGCCGAGCCTCCCCAGCAATTTAACCCCATCGACCTGTCTCATTCAGACTTTCCTGATATGCTCTTCAATTCCGAAGGCAGTACTGCTGCCCATTGCGTGATATTTCCAGCCCCCAAGAGAACCACGAAATCACCCGGATTCGCAATGCCTGTCACCACTGAGGCGAGATCTTCCCGTTTCTCGAGAAAACGGGCGTCCCGGTGGCCGGCGGCCTTGATGGCCGAAACCAGCGCTTCCGAGCTTGCGCCCTCGATCGGATCTTCGCCCGCGGCATAGACCGGAGCAAGGATAATCGTGTCGGCATCGTTAAAACAATGCGCGAAATCGTCGAACAGGCTGGAAAGGCGGCTGTATCGGTGCGGCTGGTGCACGGCGATGATACGGCCCTTGCACGCCTCCCGCGCCGCCTTCAGCACAGCTTTGATCTCCACCGGATGGTGACCGTAGTCGTCAAAAACCTGCACCCCATTGGCTTCGCCCGTCAGCGTGAAGCGCCGCTTGACGCCGCCGAAGGAGGCAAGGCCCTTCTTGATGTCGGCTTCCGAAATGCCGAGACGATTGGCAACGGCAATCGCCGCCGTCGCATTCGACACATTATGGCGGCCGGGCATCGGCAGGACGAGGTCCTTGAAGGAGAAAATCTTACCGGTGCGGCGACGGCGGATTTCCACGTCGAACACCGAGCGCGTGCCGTCGATGCGCACATTCGAAAAACGCACGTCGGCCTGCGGGTTTTCGCCGTAGGTGATGACTTTGCGGTCCTCGATCCGGCCGACCAGCGCCTGCACTTCGGGATGATCGAGGCACATGACACCGAAACCGTAGAACGGCACGTTCTCGACGAACTGTCGGAAAGCCGCGCGCACGGCATCGAAATTTCCATAATGATCCAGATGCTCGGGATCGATATTGGTGATGACGGCCACATCGGCGGGGAGTTTCAGGAAGGTGCCGTCGGATTCGTCCGCTTCCACCACCATCCACTCACCCTCGCCCATGCGGGCATTGGTGCCATAGGCATTGATGATACCGCCATTGATAACGGTCGGATCGAGATTGCCAGCTTCCAGCAGCGTCGCGACCATGGAGGTGGTCGTGGTCTTGCCATGGGTGCCGCCAATGGCGATGGCATTACGGAAACGCATCAGTTCGGCCAGCATTTCGGCCCGGCGAACGATCGGCAGATGCTTTTCACGCGCCGCGATCAGTTCCGGATTGTTCTTCTTGATGGCGGTGGAAACGACCACCACCTCGGCATCGCCGATATTGTCAGCCGTGTGACCGACAAAAACCTCGATGCCCTTGTCGCGCAGGCGCTGCACATTGGCGCTTTCGGCCTGATCCGACCCTTGCACGCGATGGCCGAGATTGTGAAGCACTTCGGCAATGCCGCTCATGCCGATCCCGCCTATGCCGATGAAATGCACAAGGCCTATGGCTTTCGGCATCTTCATGCCCCAACTCCTTCATTCTTCTTCTTGAATTCCTGTACGGACCGGCCTTCGGCAATCGCCTCCACCAGATCGGCCAGCACATCCGCCGCGTGGGGCTTGCCGGTCGCCTTGGCCGCTGCTGCCGTTGCCGAAAGACGATCCGGCTCGGCAAGCGCCGACGACAGCAGGCTGGAAAGCTTCTGCGGCGACAGGTCCGCCTGCTTGATGACGCTTGCCCCGCCCGCCGCCGAAAGTGCGGCCGCATTGGCCGCCTGATCATGGTCCAGCGCATGGGGATAGGGCACTAGAATCGATGGTCGGCCGATCACCGAAAGCTCCGATACCGTCGAGGCGCCCGAGCGACTGATGACGAGATCGGCCTCACCGATGCGCGAGGCCATGTCGCCGAAGAAGGGCGAAACGTCAGCCTTCACACCGAGCTTCTGATAGGAGGCGATGACGCTGTCCTTGTCTTCGGGGCGCGCCTGCTGGGTCACGACGATACGTTTGCGCTGCTCATCCTTCATCAGGCAGATCGCCGCCGGAACGGCGCTGGAAAAGAACTGCGCGCCCTGGCTGCCGCCGAAAACCACAAGCTGGAAAGTCTCGTCCGTCTGTGAGGGCGTATAGGGTATCTCCGATGCCGCCAGCACCGCCGGGCGCACCGGATTGCCTGTTGCCACCGTCTTGTCGGAATATTGGCCGTTGGCGGGCGGCAGGAAACCGCCGGCAATCGCCTTCACGCGTCCGGCGAGCGCCTTGTTGGCGCGGCCCATCACCGCATTCTGCTCGTGAATGATCGAGGGAACGCCAAGTCCGGTGGAGGCCAGAAGCGGCGGCACGGTCGGATAACCGCCGAAACCGACAACCGCGACCGGCTTCAGTTTCGTCACCAGCCGGCGGGCGGCACGCAGGCCCACCCATAGCTTCCAGAGCGAACGCACGACCGAAATCGGGTTCTTCGACCCGATGGTGGCCGATGGCACCACATGAATTTCATCCGCCGGAAACTTGCCGGCATAACGTTCTGCGCGGCTGTCGGTGACGAGATGCACCTGATAACCGCGCGCCTTCAGCGTATGCGCCAAGGCCTCTGCCGGAAACACATGGCCGCCGGTTCCCCCGGCGGCAAGCAGAACAATACCCTTGCTCATGATCGTTTACTCCGCAGGAACGCCGGAACCGACACGGAAGAAGCTGCGCTCCTGCGCCCGCTTTTCAGGTCTGTGGCGTGTCAGCGCCAGAAGGAAACCGGCGGTCACGCAGATCGCCATCATCGACGAACCACCATAGGAAATCAGCGGCAAAGTCATACCCTTGGCGGGCATCAGCTCCAGATTGACGCCGATATTGATCATCGATTGCATGCCGATCTGCAGCACAAGGCCGGCCACGGCAAAGCGGCAGAAATCGTCCTTCTCCTTGAAGGCGTGCGACAGGCCACGCAGCACGATGAAGGCAAAGATGGCGACGAGAAACATGCAGAAAACGATGCCGAATTCTTCCGCCGCCACCGAGAAGATGAAGTCGGTATGGCTATCGGGAATGATGCGCTTGACGATGCCCTCGCCCGGTCCGCGCCCGAACCAGTCACCGCGGATGATCGCTTCGCGCGCCGTGTCCACCTGGAACGTGTCGCCCTCTCCCGTCCAGAATCGGTCGATACGGCCCGCGACGTGCGGCAACATGAGATAGGCTGTAATAATGCCGCCGACACCGAGGCCGCCGAGCATGATGATCCAGAACCACGGCACGCCCGCCATGAAGAACATGCCGCCCCAGACCACCGATGTCAGGATCGTCTGACCGAAGTCCGGCTGGGCGATCAGAAGTGCAGCTACGATGCCGAAAGTGATGATGGCGAAGAGATTGCCGGGAATTTCCGGATGGCGCGCCCGCTCCGCAAAGAGCCAGGCGCAGACGATGACGAAGGCCGGCTTCATGAATTCCGAAGGCTGGATCGAGAAGCTGCCGATGGAAATCCAGCGCCTCGCGCCCTTGACCTCGATGCCGAAGAACAGCGCGAAGATCATCATCAGCAGCGACGCGATCAGCATGATGACCGCCACACGGCGCACCTGGCGCGGTGACAGGAAGGAAAGGCCGACCATGATCGCCAGCGACGGCACCATAAACATCGCCTGACGCTCAACGAAGAAGAAGCTGTTGAGACCGATGCGCTCGGCAACCGCCGGCGACGCCGCAAAGGATAGCATCAGCCCGATGCCCATCAGCGCGATGAACGCCGCCAGAAAGAAACGGTCGATGGTCCAGAACCATTCCGCGACCGGACCGCGATCAACTCGGCTTACCATGGCCTCAGCCCCCTTTTCCAGAGTGAACGAGCATCGTCATGCCATCGAGCGCCGCAACCTGCGCGACAAACGAATCACCTCTGATTTCAAAGTTCTTATATTGATCGAAGCTTGCGCAAGCCGGAGATAACATCACGATATTGCCGGCTGTCGCGTCTTTTTCCGCATCCGCCGCCGCATGCTGCACCGCCTTGTCCAGCGTGCCGGATATTTCGTACGGCACCGCTTCGCCGAGCGTCGCTGCAAATTCCGCCGCCGCCTCGCCGATCAGATAGGCCTTGGCGATGCGCGGAAACAGGGGCGCAAGGCTGGCAATACCGCCGGCCTTCGGCAGACCGCCCGCAATCCAGTAGATGCGTTCATAGCTCGACAAGGCCGGTGCTGCCGCATCGGCATTGGTGGCCTTGCTGTCATTGACGAAAGTGACATTGCCGCGCCGGCCCACCGGCTGCATGCGATGTTTTAGGCCGGGGAAGGACTTGAGACCGGCACGAACCTCATCTTCGGAAACACCGACTGCAAGGCAGGCCGCAATTGCCGCCGCCGCATTCTGCGCATTGTGGCTGCCGCGCAGGGTCTGGATACCATCAAGATAGACCAGCAACGAAGACGTGCCGCCATGAGCACGTAAGATGCGGCTGCCTTCGGCATAAAGACCTTCGGAAACGACATTGCGCTTGGAAATGCGCTCGACCTTCACACCAGCACGCTCGATACGGTCGGCAATCAGCGTCGAATAGCTGTCGTCAACACCGACGATGGCAGTGCCGCTGCCGGCAACCAGCCGTTCCTTGACGTCGGCATAGTGCTGCATCGTACCGTGCCGGTCGAGATGATCAGGCGTCAGATTGAGCAGGATACCGGCGGTCGGATTGATCGTCGGCGCCAGATCGATCTGATAGGACGAGCATTCCACCACGTAGAAACGTTGTGCCTTTGGCGGATCGAGGCTCAGCACCGCCGTACCGATATTGCCGCCGAGCTGCGTATCGCGACCGGCCGATTTCAGAATATGTGCGATCAGCGCCGTGGTGGTCGACTTGCCGTTGGTGCCGGTAATCGCGATGAAGGGACAATCCGGCGCATGAGCGCGACGCTCACGGACGAATAGCTCGATATCACCGATGATCTCGACGCCGGCAGCTTTCGCAATATCCACTGACCAGTGTGGCTTCGGATGAGTGAGCGGCACGCCCGGTGCCAGCACGAAGGAGGAGAAACTCGACCAGTCTATCGTTCGAAGATCCGCCGTCTTGATGCCCTCGGCCTGCGCCTTGGCGACGCTGTCGGGATTGTCGTCGAAAGCCACGACATCAGCACCGCCGGCTACCAGCGCCCGCGCGGTGACGAGGCCCGAACCGCCAAGCCCGAAGAGAGCGACCTTCTTACCCCTAAACGACGTGACCGGGATCATCGCTCACCTCAGCTTCAGGGTGGCGAGGCCGAGCAGCGCAAGGCCCACGGAGATGATCCAGAAACGGATGACCACCTGGCTTTCCGTCCAGCCTTTTTTCTCGAAATGGTGATGGATCGGCGCCATCAGGAAAACGCGTCTGCCGGTGCGCTTGAACCAGAAGACCTGGATGATGACCGACAGCGTTTCCATGACGAACAGACCACCGACGATGATCATGACGATCTCGTGCTTGGTGGCGACGGCGATGGAGCCGATGAGACCGCCAAGCGCCAAAGAACCCGTATCACCCATGAAAATGGCGGCGGGCGGCGCATTGAACCAGAGGAAGCCGAGGCCCGCGCCGATGACGGCACCGACGATGACGGCGAGTTCACCCGTGCCGGGCACGAAATTGATCTGCAGGTAATTGGCAAAAACCGCGTTACCGGCGAGATAGGCGATCACGCCGAAGGTGGCGGCAGCGATCATGACCGGCACGATGGCGAGACCATCGAGACCATCGGTGAGGTTCACCGCATTGCCCGCGCCGACGATGACGAAAGCACCGAACAGCACGAAGAAATAACCGAGATTGATCACGAATTCCTTGAAGAAGGGAAAGGCGATGGAGCTGCCGAGCGTGCCGCCATGCGGTGCGGAGGCAAGCGCCATCTTCATCATGAAGAACACGGCAATCGCCGCGATCAGGAATTCGATGCCGAGACGGGCCTTGCCGGAGAAACCCTTGTCGCTCTGCTTCGTCACTTTCAGATAATCGTCGTAAAAGCCGATGGCGCCGAACCCGAGCGTCACCATCAGAACGGCAACGACATAGACATTCGACAGGTCACCCCAGAGCAGCGAACCGCCGAGAATGCCGGCGAGGATCATCAAGCCACCCATGGTCGGCGTGCCGGCCTTCTTGAAATGCGTCTGCGGTCCGTCGGCGCGGATCGGCTGGCCCTTGCCCTGGCGCACGCGCAGCGAGTTGATGATCGCCGGTCCGAACAGGAAGACGATCAACGCAGAGGTGAACATTGCAGCACCCGCCCGGAAGGTGATGTACCGGAACAGGTTGAAGATTTGAATTTTATCCGACAGTTCGACGAGCCAGATCAGCATAATTGCCCTTTCAAAAGGCTATTTCAGACTTGGCGTTCCGTCTCGGGGAATGCCGGATACTTGTCAAGCAGAGCGGCGACAATCTTGCCGAAACCGAGCCCAAGTGACGATTTTACCATCAGCGCGTCTCCCGGTTGCACCCATTGCAGGGCGAAATCGGTGAGCTCGGCCGTCGTCGGGAACCAGATGACGGTGACGCTGTCCGGCAACGCGTCGCGCAATGCGGCCATCGCCTCTCCCGCAAGCCAGACATGTTCGATGCCGGCCGCGAGCAATGGTCCGGCCAGTTCCTCATGCAGCTGCGCCGAAAACTCGCCCATCTCCAGCATGTCGCCTAAAACAGCAACGCGACGACCATGGCCCTGCGTCGGCGTTTCCGCCAGCACGGCAATCGACGCCCGCATGGAGGCGGGATTGGCGTTATAGCTTTCATCGATCAGCAGGAAGGAGCCGCCGTTGATCTGAAGGTGGTGACGCTGGCCGCGCCCCTTCACGGCCTCAAGCGATCCAAGCACCTCGAAGGCGCGATCAAGATTGGCGCCCGTGATCGCCACGGCGCCGAGCACCGCCATCGCATTGTCTGCAATATGCCGGCCGGGAATGTTGAGATGCAGCTCGCTGGTTTCACCATTGAGGATCGCCCAGATCGTCGAGCCCGTTGTCGTGCTCTCGAAGTCTGCAAGGCGGAAATCGGCCTTGGCGTGCTGGCCGAAGGTGAGGATATGTTCGATACCCTGTTCCTGCGCCGCCTCTTCCAGCTGTTCGAACTGGGCGTTATCGCGGTTGAGGATGACCGAACCACCTTCTTCCACGCCTTCGAAAATCTCCGCCTTGGCGGCGGCGATCTCTTCGATATTCTTGAAATTGCCGAGATGGGCTGCCGCGATGGTGGTGATGATCGCCACATGCGGGCGCACCATCTTCACCAGCGGCCGGATTTCGCCGGAATGGTTCATGCCGATTTCGAACACGCCGAATTCCGTATCGGCAGGCATGCGTGCGAGCGTCAGCGGCACGCCCCAATGGTTGTTGAAGGACGCCACCGCCGCATGCACCCGCCCCGAAGGGGCCAGAGCCTGCCGCAGCATTTCCTTGGTCGTTGTCTTGCCCACCGAACCGGTCACCGCGATGATGCGCGCCGACGTTCTTTCGCGCGCGGCAAGGGCAAGCTTGCCAAGGGCTGCGAGCACATCTTCCACCACGATCATCGGCACGGTCAGACGACCGAGCGCCGGCAGCTTGGCTTCGGCAACGACCAGAAGTCCTGCCCCATTCGCAACCGCGAAACTCGTATAGTCGTGACCGTCCACCCGATCACCCTTGATGGCGAAGAACGCTTCGCCCGATTTGACCGTCCGGCTGTCGATGGAAATGCCGGTGATTCCGGTCGGCAGGTTGCCCACGGGGCGTCCTGCCGTGATGGCGATCATGTCGGCGACTGTCCATAACCAGCTCAAATCTTCGATCCTTCCAGCCCTGCCAGTGCAGCGCGCACCTGTTCATGATCGGAAAAAGGCAGCGTTACGGAACCGACGATCTGCCCCTCTTCATGCCCCTTGCCTGCGACGATCAGCGTATCGCCATGCGAAAGCAGCGACACCGCATGGCGGATAGCGTCCGCCCTGTCGCCGATTTCCAATGCGCCGGGTGCTGCCGCCATGACTTCGGAACGGATCGTTGCAGCATCTTCCGAACGCGGATTGTCGTCGGTGACAATGACGATGTCGGAAAGCCGCGTCGCCACCTCGCCCATGATCGGTCGCTTGCCCTTGTCGCGGTCACCGCCGCAGCCGAAAACGGTGATGATGCGGCCGGAGGTGAAGGGCCGCACCGAGGTCAGCACGTTCTCCAGCGCATCGGGCTTATGAGCGTAATCCACATAGGCAAGCGCGCCGTTCTTCGTCTGGCCCACGAGTTCCAAACGACCGGCGGCGCCGATCAGCTTTTCAAGCGCCTTCAGCGCCGTTGCCGCGGGAACACCCGTGGACATGGCGAGACCGGCGGCGACCAGCGCGTTGGCCACCTGGAAATCACCCGCGAGCGGGATGTCGACTTCATGGATCACACCGTCATGATGCACTTCGACCATCTGCTTGTGGCGGAAATGCTCGACCCGCTTCAAAGTGAGATACTGGCCGTTGCGACCGACGGTGCGGACATCGAGACCTGCTTCCTGCGCTGCCCGGATCGCCTTGTCCGACCATGGGTCGTCGGCGAAGATCACGGCGGGAGCCCCTTTTTCCATCAGCGTATCGAAAAGCCGCATCTTCGCGGCCATGTAATCCTCGACGGTCGGATGGTAATCCATGTGATCGCGGCCAAGATTGGTGAAGCCGGCGGCAAATAGGTGGACGCCATCAAGGCGGCGCTGGTCAAGACCGTGGCTGGACGCTTCCATCGCAGCATGGGTGACGCCCTCGTCCGCAAGCTCGGCCAGAAGCGCATGCAGCGTCACCGGATCGGGCGTCGTCAGCGCGCCGTAATCCTCGCGGCCAGGAGCAATGACGCCGGTCGTGCCGATCTGGGCTGCGGCATGGCCGGCGAAAGCCCAGATTTGCCGTACAAAGGAAGCAACCGAGGTCTTTCCTGCGGTACCGGTAACGGCGACCATTATTTCCGGTTGTTTTCCATAAAAGCGGGAAGCGGCATGGGAGAGATAAAGGCGTGGGTCGGTTACGATCAGAACCGGCACGTCGGCTTCCACCGCGTGCCCGGAAACAACGGCAACGACCCCCTTGGCAACCGCGTCCTTCACATAGGTCGTACCATCGGCCTTGGTGCCAGAAACCGCAACGAACAGGCTGCCCGGCGCAGCCTTGCGGCTGTCTGCGGTGATCCCCCCGATTTCAATCGCCCCGATCTTAGACAGGAGCAATTCCTTCAATTCCGGAAACGCATTTCCGGATATATCTCGCAAATTCATCGACTGTGTCCGTCTTGTCCCCCCGGCGCGAATCGCCGGAACATCATAAGCTAACAATCAATAAGACACGAGCAAGGCCGAGCCATCCTTGCCGAACTTCGGCTTCACGCCCAGTACGGCCGCCGTGCGACTGATGATATCGTGCACCATCGGGGCTGCAGACGTGCCGGCGAGCGCCGCGCCATTGCCCTTGTCCGTCTTCGGCTCGTCGATGAACGACAGCACGACATATTGCGGATCGTCCATTGGAAAGGCCGACAGGAAGGCGTTGAAGTTCTTGTCGTGCACGTAGCGGCCGTTGACGACCTTGTCGGCCGTACCGGTCTTGCCGCCGACGTTGAAACCATCGACACGCGCATTGCGGCCGGAACCGTTGACGCCGTTCCATTCGAAGAGGAAGCGCATATCCTTGCTGGCGCCAGGCTTCAACACCTGCTTTGCCACCTGATCCGCCTGTTCACGGGTGCGCGGCAGGAAGGTCGGTTCGATCAGTTTACCGCCATTGACGAGTGCCGCACCGGCAACCGCCGTCTGCAACGGCGTCGTGGAAACGCCATGGCCGAAGGAAATGGTGATGGAATTGATCTTCTTCCATTCGCGCGGCTGCGATGGCATCGCCACTTCTGGCAGTTCGGTGTGCATGCGGGTGAGAAGACCAAGCCGCGTCAGGAATTCCTTGTGACCTTCGGTGCCAACAGTGTCGGCGATTTTCGCCGTACCGATGTTGGATGAATACTGAAAGATTTCCGGCACCGAGAGCATGCGGCCCTTGCCGTGGAAGTCCTTGATGGTGAAGCCGCCGATGCGGATCGGATAACGCGCATCGAAAGTGTCACCGAGATGGACACGGCCCGAATCGAGGCCCATGGCAATGGTGAAGGACTTGAAGGTGGAACCCATCTCGAACGTGCCGTTCGACATGCGGTTGAGCCAGCCTTCCTTGGCGCCTTCGGCCGGGTTGTTCGGATCGTAGTCCGGCACGGAGGCCATGGCGAGAACCTCGCCAGTATGCACATCCAGAACCACAGCGCCTGCGCCGATCGCACGAAATTTGGCAATGGCGGCGGTTACAACTTCACGCACGATGGACTGCACGCGCAGATCTATCGAAAGCTTCACCGGCTCCAGCGGCTGGTCGCTGGTCATGCCGAGCGCCGTCAGATCGGCCAGGCCCTGGCTATCGACGTAACGTTCCATGCCGGCAACGCCGCGATTGTCGATATTGACGTGGCCGACGACATGGGCGGCGGTCGGCCCGCCGGGATAAAAACGGCGCTTTTCCGGGCGGAAGCCGATGCCGGGAATGCCGAGCGCAAGGATCTGGCTCTGCTGCTTCGGCGTCAGTTGGCGGCGCAGCCACTGGAAACGCGAGTTGGAGGTAAGCTTCTGATAGGTGCTGCGCTGGTCGAGATCCGGCAGGACGGTGCGCAGCTTCTCGATGGCCTCGTCGATATCGACAATGCGATGCGGCTCGGCAAACAGCGAGACGGTGCGAATATCGGTGGCCAGCACCTCGCCGTTGCGGTCGAGAAGATCGGGACGCGACGCCATCAGCCGGTCTGCGGGCGCGATGCTCGATACCGTTTCCTGTTCCGCCATGCCATATTGCACGAGACGGCCGCCGACGACGGCGTAAAATGCGACGAAACCAAAAATGAGAAGGCCGACGCGGCTTTTTGCCTGCGCCGCGCGCTTCTTGCGCGCGCCTTCAAACGCCGCATGGTCGGTATGGATACCGGTGGTGCTGGCTGAAAAATGAGCCTTGCTCTTCAAAACCATGACGCGGGAGAGAAAAGACATCAGCGGTTCACCGATCCTGTTATGGTTTCATCCATATCGCCGGATTCATCGCCGGCGGCGGAAGCGACCGGCACAGGCGCCGGCGCCGGACGTGAAACGCGCGCACGGGGCGTGGGCACTGGAACGCCGTTTACGGCAATCTGGCCTGCGGGCGGCGATTTGGGCTTGGAAGCGCTACCCAGCGTGGCCCCCGGCTTCGAGCCGTTGACAGCGGCGGCGATGACATCCTCGACGCTCATTCCTTCAGGCTCGGGCGGCTGCGGCAATTGCGAGCGCAGCATCGGCAGTTCACGCGGCTGTGCCAATTGCGTCGGCAGGGTCGGCGAAAGACCAAGTTCGTCCTGATAGGCATTCACGAGCCGGTGCAAACGGTTCGGCTGCGTCAGCAGCGCCCAGTCGGCCCGCAGGAGATCGATCGTATCTTTCTCAAGCTTGATCTCGGCCTCCAGCTTGCGGACCTCTTCAAGCTTCAGATCGGCCTTGTGCTTGATCGAATAGGTCACGACCGCCGCAGCGACCATGACCCCCATCAAGATGACATCGAAAGTGCGCAGCATATCAGCCTCCCATCTTTTCAAGGCTGGCGAGATCGGGAAGCTCGAAAATCGAGAAATCTGCAGCACGCGCCGGTGCCGTGGTGCGCAGGCCCGCACGAAGCTTGGCCGAACGGGCCCGCGGATTAAGCTCCGCCTCCTCGTCGCTGGCGGCGATCATCGGCTTGCCGATATTCTCGAAAATGGCGGGCTTGTCCTCCACCATCGGCAGATGCCTCGAACCGGCGGCCTTGCCCGAACGGTCGGAGAAGAATTTTTTGACGATACGGTCTTCCAAAGAATGGAAGGTAACGACGACCAGCCGGCCGCCGGGCTTCAGAACCTGCTCGGCGGCAAACAAGGCCTGCGCCAGTTCGCCCAGCTCGTCATTGACGAAAACACGCAGCGCCTGGAACACCCGCGTTGCCGGATGAATCTTGTCTTTGGCTTTCCGCGGCGTGACGATCTCGATCAGGCCCGCCAGGTCGCGGGTGGTGCGGAAGGGCTCTTCCGCCCGCTTCTTCTCGATGGCGCGGGCGATGCGACCCGGCTGCTTTTCTTCACCGAGAAAACCGAAAATGCGAATGAGATCGCCGACCTTCGCACGATTGACGACATCGGCGGCCGAAACGCCGGAACCCGACATGCGCATGTCGAGAGGGCCGTTCTTCTGAAAGGAGAAACCGCGTTCGGCCTCATCGATCTGCATGGAGGACACGCCAATATCGAGAACGACGCCATCGAGGCCGCTTTCGGGCGCATGTTTTGCGAGATCGGAAAATTGCGATTGAATAAGCGAAAGCCTGCCGCCATTGGCCGCGACCATCGCCTGGCCACCGGCGATCGCGGTGGGATCACGGTCCAGCGCGATGACATTTGCGCCCTGATCGAGAATGGCCTGGGTGTAGCCACCGGCACCGAAAGTGCCATCCAGAATGACCTTGCCGGGGGCGGGTTCAAGCGCGGTGATGACTTCGCGAAGCAGCACAGGAATATGGCGCTGAGGTCCGCCATCGGCATCAGAAGATCGTCCGCCAGAATTCGCCGCCATTGACTGTCCCCGTCCTAGGCGGGGCGAGCAGCCGAAAAACCGCGCCCCGCTCTTGCTTCCGCCTGCGCCGCCAAAAACGCATCCGGTTGCCAAAGCTGAAAATGATCCGCCCGCCCGACGAAGGTGACCTCGGTGGAGATGCCGGTAAATTCCCGCACAAAATCCGTCACCATCAATCGACCTTCCTGGTCGAGCTTCATGAAAACACCGCCGCCGTGAACCAGCAGCGACATTGCGTTTGCCTGCGGCGAGAAGGCATCCATGGACGCAATCTGCCGCTCGTAGCGCTCCAGCAGATCCGGACCGCCGACGCTGATTGCCGGAAACGCAAAATCCTGGAGACAATAAAGCTCCTGAATGCCGCGCTTCACCAGCACCGAACGAAACGGAGACGGAACCGAAACGCGCCCCTTGGCGTCGATCCTGTTCGTCACGTTCGATAAAAAGCGGTCCATTACTCAACTCGCCAAAACCGCATGCCCCAAAGCGATTCATCCGCTCCGCAGCCGACACCGGTACGCACGACACATCGCCAAGCGCCAGGGCGACATGCCCTGCAGCAGCCCCTTGCAGGCTCCTCGAACGTTTCAGCGATTGCGGGTCAAAAACACGACCCAATGTGGTGTGCATTTGGGATACCATGGGACACTATGGGCGTCAATGGGATGAAGCCGGCACGATACCGACTTCGCATCGGAAATTCATAAGCCGTTAAGTTTAACGAATGGTTTACTTTGTGCGCGAAGACGGCGGTTTACCGGCACAAAAATTGTCTTAAACCGATAATTTTCCGGTTTAAAAACAATATGATGATGAGATTTTCTAGAAGTTTCACGTCGAAGACGGAAAAGGAAAATTCGCCAGTTGGCCTGTAAGCCGGGTTCTGTATGGCTCCGGTTTGACCCGGAACGTGGCAGCCATTCATCTGGGACGGCATTTGCATGCCGCCTCGCGCAACCCACCCGGATGACGGGCCTGGAAACCGGCTGTGAACGGGCTTTCGCCCATCCCGTGTCATCCCTATTCGGTCTTGCTCCCGGTGGGGTTTACCTTGCCGCCGCTGTTACCAGAAGCGCGGTGGGCTCTTACCCCACCCTTTCACCCTTACCATGCGGGTGCATGGCGGTTTGCTCTCTGTGGCACTTTCCCTGGGGTCGCCCCCGCCGGACGTTATCCGGCACCGTATTTCCGTGGAGCCCGGACTTTCCTCACCTTACCGTCTTTCGACATTGGTAAAGCGCGGCTGCCCGGCCAACTGGCTTGGGCTGCATAACCATGTTCTGCAGCGAAAGCCACCGAAAAGCGACGGCCAAGATCAAAGAAATGCGGGTTTGAAATCCGTCGAGAAGGCGCCGTCGGCGATTTGCCCGTCCCGCAGCAGCAGGGCACCTAGCCGCCCGATCTCATCGGAACTCTTGGCCGCCGTGCCGTTACCGCCGGTCAGAACCGCAATGTGCGGTGACGCCGTGAAGCCGATGGCCGGATAGCCGCTCTGCGTTTTGGAGACGACGCAGGCGGCCATCGAGATGCGCGAGAGATCGATGGAAGGCACCAGCGATCCGACGATGTCAGAGAGATGATCCCGCACGCTTTCACGTCCGCCGGAGCGGAACCATTCCCGGATTTCCGGGTCGCTGCCGAGCCTCTTGTCGTCGGGATCGCCGCCGATCTTCAGGTAGAATTTGCCATCGGGATAACGCACCGGCGGCAGAAGATAGATATGTTTCGTGGTATCACGCGGCTCATAGATCAGCGATGGCATGTCCGCATATTGCGCAAGGTCACCCTCGTCTATCTCGAAGAAAGCGACGGTACGTGCATAGACATTAAGTGCCACCGACTGCGGCAGCAGATCTTCCATGATCGAGAAGCCGCCAGTCGCCACCAGCACCCGGTCTGCGGTATAAACCGCGCCCGAAGCCGTCTGAACCGATGCCCGGCCACCCTCTTCCCGCGTCGAAACGACGATATCGTCGATAAGCGTGATACCTGCCTTTTCAGCAAGAATAGTTTGCGCCTTCACCAACGCCCGTGGATTGACGTATCCGGCATTGTTCCTCTCGAACACTCCCTCGCAACCCGGCTCGAAGGTGAAATAGGGAAATCGGTTTTCAAGGCTTTGACCGTCCAGCAGTTCCGTAGAAACGTCGAGCCGCGCCGCCGCCTTGCAGACATCGTCAACAAAGGGATTGTCACCGCCCCGCTCCGGCCCCACCATCAGGCAGCCGACCGGCGCGTAAAACTCGACACCGCTGCGTGCGGCAATATCGGCATAACGCGCAATGGAACGGTTGGCGAGCAAGGCCCAGTCGGCATCGCCATCGATGGTGCGGGTAATCCGCGCTTCATCGTAGTGGCTGGCGAAGACGCCTTGATGGGTTTTGATATCGGCAGGCTCAACGGGACCGATCAGCGCCACACCCTCCGCCGTTTCCGCCAGATGGCGGGCAGCGGCGGCCCCCATCATGCCTCGACCGACGACGATATAATTGAAATGTCCCGACATGCCGCCCTCTTTTCCCTTTCCGTTCAGCCGCATTCTTGTAGCTGTTTGCCCGGGGAATGTCAGACGAAAATCGGCGACATTTCGGCAGCGAATTCATCCTCGGTGAGCTGGCCATTGAGAACCAGCTGCGCGCCCAGTCGCCCGATCTCGTCCGAAGACTTGGCGGAGACGAAATTGCCGCCGGTCAGAACCGCGATATTGGAGGACTGCGTATAGCCGATATAGGGGTAGCCGCTACGGGTGATGGAGGCGACACAGGAGCCTGACGTGACCGGGCAACCGGCAAGTTCCGGCATCAAGGATAAAGCCCGCTTTCTCAGAAACTCCACCTCATCAGGCGTCCCGTCCGAATGGAACCAGTCCATCGCGTCAGTGAGCGTTTCAAGCCTGCCCTTCTCGCTCTCCCCGCCAATCTTCAGATAGACCTTGCCATCGGGATAACGCACCGGCGGCAGGATATAGACGATGTCGTCCTCTGTTTCCGCGAGCACGATGGTGGAAGGCATCGCCCCAAACAACGCCTGATGCGCCTCATCCAGCTCGAAAAAGACGATGGTGCGGCCCGTGGCCGCCATATCGACGGGAGAAGGCAGAAGTTCCGCCATGTTGGTGAAACCGCCGGCCGCCACGATGACCTTTTCAGCGGTATGGACGGCCCCGTCGCGGGTCGAAACCTCTACGCCATGAGAGGTGTCGCGAATATGCGCTGCCGTCTGGCGCAGCAGTTTCGCACCCTGCATCTCGGCAATGGCGCACTGCGCCTTCACCAGGGCGCGTGGATTGACGTGGCCGGCATTCTGCGCCTCGAAATAACCGTCGTGATCCGCCGGCAGGGAGAACATCGGAAACCGGCCAGCCAGCTCATCAGTGCCGAGTGTCTTCACACCAAGACCGAGACGGTCCGCCGAGGAAAGGGCGCGCGAGACATAATCTCCCGCAAGACCCTTACCGTTGCCGGTGAACAGACAGCCTGCTTCGGTAAAAAAGCGAATGCCGCTTTTGGCCTCGATCTCCGCATAACGGCGGATGGAGCGTTGCGCCAGCTCCGCCCAGACCGGATCGCCGTCAAACCCGCGGGTGATGCGCGCCTCATCGTAATGACTTGAAAATACACCCTGATGCGTCTTGCGGTCGGCAGGTTCGTCCGGCCCGATCAGCGCCACGCCATCCGTTTGCACGGAGAGATGCCGCGCCGCGGCCGCTCCCATCATTCCGGCCCCGACCACGATATATTTGAAATCCGGCATGTCATGCTCCGTATCAGCTTTGCCTCTGACTACAGCATGCCGGGCCGAACCGGAATCGCTTTTCGCAATTTAACAAGCAATGCAAACCGGCCTCAGCCGGCCAGCAACGCCTGCACCTTGCCACAATAGCGCTTGGAGACTGGGTTCATGCGGGTGGCGCCATGGCCGGCATTGTAACGCAGGATCGTGCCGCACACTTGACCGCCGCCCAGCTGATGCGCCGTCGCCAGATATTGCATGCCCCAGCGGATATTGGTCTCGGGATCGTAAAGCGCCTTGGTCGTGCCGCGATAGCCCATCATCCGCGCCGTAGCCGGCTTGATCTGCATCAGCCCGACCTCGCCCGCGCTGCCGCGGGCCTTGGGGTTGAACTTGCTTTCCACCGAAACGACGGCATGCGCCAGGTTGGTGGGAACGCCGTAACGCTTGGCATATTTGACGATCAGATCGGAATAGCCGTTCTTGAGAGTGGAAGGCAGGTTTTTTTCCGGAATGGGATAACCGGGCTTGCGGAAGAAGG
Source organism: Agrobacterium salinitolerans (assembly GCF_027498475.1). Lineage (NCBI taxonomy): Bacteria > Pseudomonadati > Pseudomonadota > Alphaproteobacteria > Hyphomicrobiales > Rhizobiaceae > Agrobacterium > Agrobacterium salinitolerans. Next base: position 969,174 of record NZ_JAPZLN010000001.1, read on the forward strand.
TCTCCAGCGTCACGGTTTTGGTCTTGACGTCCTCGTCTTTGGCAAAAGCAATCCCCGCCTGCGAAGCGAGCATAACAACACTCGCCACGACAGCAACAACAACCCTGTTCATATGTAGAAAAAGTCTCCAGATCGGATGACCGGAACAATGAAGCGACACAAATAGTCTGCGCCCGGAAAGTCGATCTCGACCTTCCGCTGTCCGGTCTCCTTGATTGATATTGACGGCAGGCTCCCCTGAAGAACGACACCGCATGCAGTGACGTTCTTAAACTTCCTCAATGCGGATTAACTGTGGCACAAGAAAAAAAGCGACTTGAACTCGCGGAAAAAGCGGGAATGCTTTTCCAGAATTGGCGATTAAGCGCCCGAAAATCTCGGCAGGCTGGCGATCAGCCGGTGCAGCGTATCGATGGTGGAGAAATCCGCGATACCATCCACCAAAGCAGGGCGGAAATGCCGCTGGAAAGCAGCCACGGCGCCTTCGGTTTTTTCGCAATAAGCGCCTGTAATTTCAACGCCATAACCATAAATAGACAGCATCGACTGCAGCGCTTCGACCGGCTGGCCATGATCGCCGCGCTGAAAAAAGCGGCCGCCACGGATCGGAGCAGGCTCCACCCAATGGCCGACACCGTGCTGCGACAGGATGTCCCACGGAAATTTTTCACCCGGATCGACCTTGCGGATCGGTGCAACATCCGAATGCGCCAGCACCCTTTCTGGGGCGATAGACCAGCGCTGGCCGCAATCGCGACACAATTCGATGACGGCAGCCACCTGCTCTTTCGGAAATTCCGGCAGGCCGCCGGGATGGCCCTGATTGGCGATCTCGATACCAATGGAGCGGGAATTGATGTCCTGATCCCCCGCCCATATGCTTTTGCCCGCATGCCAGGCACGGCGGGTTTCCGGCACGAGCTGGATGACGCGCCCGTCCTCGAAGACGAAATAATGGCTTGAGACCTGGCTTTCGAGATTGCAGAGCCACGACAGTGCGCCGTCGGCCGTCGTCATGCCGGTATAATGCAACAGGATAATATCGGGGCCGGCTACATCAAGCCTTTCACCATGGTTAGGCGAAGGCGCAACGGTTGCGCCCCCGAAATCCGGGATAAAATCCGGCAGACATTCACTCATGCGACGCGGCGTTCTTTCTCGATGGCCGCATAAGCGGCGTTGAGAGCCGCCATACGCTCATTCGCGGCCGCATGCAATTCCATGGGAACGCCGCGGGCAATGAGCTTGTCAGGATGGTGTTCGGCAACCAGCGTTCGGTACCGCTTGCGGATATCCAGAAAATCGTCCGAAGGCGAAACGCCGAGCACGCGATAAGGGTCGCGCCCGTCCATATGGACATGCCGCGCCATGATCGTTTCGAAGTGATCTTCGGTGATACGGAAGATTTCCGCGATCCGACCCAGGAAGGCGAGTTCCCGCTCGTGGATCAGCCCATCGGCCTTGGCGATGTGGAACAGGCCGTCGATGACGCTTTCCAGCATCTCGCAATTGGCGTGCCCGGAGCCGCAAAGACCAGCAAGCCGCTCCGCATAGGCCTCGTAACCGGCAACGTCCTGGCGGGCGAGATTATAAAGACGGGCGACGTTCTTGGCTTCTTCTTCCGGAAAATCGAAGATTTGCCGGAAGGCGCGCACTTCCGCGTCGTTGACGACACCGTCGGCCTTCGCCATTTTGGCGGAGAGCGCGATGATGGCCACGGAAAAGGAAACCTTGCGGCGGGTTTCCGGGTCACCTTCGAAAAGGGTGCGGATGGCTTCCACCACGCGCCCGAGCGCACCGCTTGCCGCGTCGCCGATTGCGCCGAGCAGCCGTTCCCACAGGGATGAAATTTGCAGACAGGCGAAATCGAACATCATGCAACAAGCATGACGGGATATTGCCGCGAATGCAATATGCCTAGCGGGCCGGCGGCATTAACTTTTATTCATCTTTGCGACAGTTTTGCTTCAGGAACAAGAGTACGGCAGACGACGGAACCATGGTTTTCCACAGAGGGCGGAAAGCCGGCCGCCGGCGATGCCGATTGAAACGATTATATTACGCCACTTTGCTCAAGCCGCTGAAAAACCGCGAGAAATCGGCGTTCTTCTTCATAAATTCACTTTACACCAACACGCGGCTGTCGCATCCATTTGCCAGACATGTCTTTGGGTATATGTGAAAAGGAGAGCCATGATGGCCAAACAGAAAGTCGCAATGCTGACCGCGGGTGGCCTTGCGCCCTGTCTCTCTTCGGCCGTGGGCGGCCTGATCGAGCGTTACAGCGACATCGCGCCCGAGATCGACATCATCGCTTACCGCTCCGGTTACCAGGGCGTGCTTCTGGGTGACCGCATCGAGATCACCAAGGATATGCGGGAAAAGGCACATCTGCTCCACCGCTACGGCGGCTCGCCGATCGGCAACAGCCGTGTGAAGCTCACCAATGCCGCCGATTGCGCCAAGCGCGGTCTGGTCAAGGAAGGCGACAATCCGCTGCGCGTCGCCGCTGACCGGCTGGCGGCTGACGGCGTCACCATTCTCCACACGATCGGTGGCGACGACACCAATACGACAGCGGCCGATCTTGCCGCCTATCTCGGCGCTAACGGCTATGACCTCACCGTTGTCGGCCTGCCGAAGACGGTGGATAACGACGTGGTGCCGATCAAGCAGTCGCTCGGCGCCTGGACGGCCGCTGAAGTCGGCGCTTCCTTCTTCGACAATGTCAGCAACGAGCAGAGCGCTGCACCCAAGACCTTCGTCATCCATGAAGTCATGGGCCGCCATTGCGGCTGGCTGACGGCCGCCACCGCGCGCGCCTATATCCAGAAGACCAGCGGCAATGAATATGTCGAAGGCCTGATGATGAACACGCAGATGAAGAACATCGACGGCATCTACCTGCCTGAAATGGCCTTCGACATCGAGGCGGAGGCCAAGCGCCTGAAGGAAATCATGGACAAAAACGGCTATGTCACGCTGTTCGTTTCCGAAGGTGCGGGCCTCGATTCCATCGTCGCCGAACGCGAAGCCTCCGGCGAGGCTGTCAAGCGCGACGCTTTCGGCCATGTGAAGATCGACACCATCAATGTTGGCGGCTGGTTCCAGAAGCAGTTCGCCAGCCTCATCGGTGCGGAACGCTCCATGGTGCAGAAATCGGGCTATTTCGCCCGCTCCGCCGCCGCCAATGGCGACGACCTGCGCCTCATTCAGGGCATGGTCGATCTCGCCGTCGAAAGCGCGCTCAACAAGGTCTCCGGCGTCACCGGCCATGACGAAGACCAGAATGGCAAATTGCGGACCATCGAGTTTCCGCGTATCAAGGGCGGAAAGCATTTCGACCTCTCTGCAAAATGGTTTACCGAAGTGATGGAACACGTCGGTCAGCCGTTCACAGCGGCCTGATTTTACGATAGGCTAAAATAATACGGCGACAGGGAGGGCAAGGAGGAAGAGAATGTCTGGACAGGCCTGGCTGATTTTTTGTGCAGCATGTGCCGTTGTGTTCGCACTCCCCTCTCCCCTTGTATTCTCTGTCGCCTCCTATGCCGCCATTCGCGGCAAAAAGACGATCTTCGCGTCCGTCAGCGGCGGCGCGCTCGGCATCGTCACGGCCATGACGATTTCCGCCATTCCGGTGGCCGGTCTCGTCTATCTGCCGCAATCCTTCGTGGAAATCGTGCAATGGGCCGGCATCGGCTGGCTGATGCTGTTTCTCCTGTGGACCTTCGCCACGCCTGCCGCCCAGGCCGCCAATGCCGATAATGACAATCTGCCCGGCAAATCCTGGAGCGGCATTTTCCGCGATTGTTACGCCATTGCCGCCCTGCGCCCGCGCTACTTCGCTTTATTTCTGGCGCTGTTGCCGCAATTCGTGTCCACTTCCGGCAATGCAATTGAAACGTTCGCCATGGCGCAGGCCGCCATTCTTCTTCAGGCGTTGGTGATTCTGACCGCGCAGGCGCTGTTTGCCGGGCCTACTCTGGCGATGGTGCGCCGCATGTCGGGCGATAAGAAAATCCGGCCGAAATACCGCACCCACTTTATTTCCGGCCGCGCCGTCAGTGCCGGATACAGGCGCATCGCGGCCTGAAAAACCGCCCGAAAGCCGGGGAGAAACGCACCGGCTTGCCGCTATCCTTACAATAGGTTAATGAAGGCTCGACGGGACACTGCCTGCTTCGCTCGACGCGGGGGTATCGAAAGACAGGCATAACGAAGGCGGCAACATGCGAAATTCCGGCAAATTCCGCGGAAGAAGTGCACTTCTTCTGTCTTCCACCGTGGGTCTGGCACTGGCATTGAGCGCATGTACCAGCGTCGAATATACCGCAAAGGAAGGGCCGAACGGCCCGACGATCGCGACAGTCAATCCCGCGGAAACATCGCCGCAGCCGGCGACGGCCGAAGCAGCAACGGGCGTGACCCCGGCAGCAGCAGCAACGGTTAAGACCGCCGAAACCGCAACCTCTTCCCAGCCTGCGGCACTTCCCACCGCCGTCGCCGTCAAGGGCGGACGCGTGGCGCTGCCGCCGGCTTCTGAAATTGCTGCGGCCGCAGCCATCGCCGCCCAGATGCAACCGCAGCAGAACGAAGTCGCCCAAGCGAGTGTGACGACATCTGCGCCGACCACGGCCACGGCACTCGCACCGACAAGCGCCACTCCGGCGGCCGCAGCCATCGAAACGGCCGACATGGCGGCCAAGCCGGCTGCCCACAATGCCGCTGCCGATCTGCCGCAGGTGGTTGCCGTCAAGGGCAGCTTCCCGCCCGCGCCGCCGCCGCCCGGTTCGCCCTCCATCGGCACTGAACTGACGGCCGAACGCAAAGTCATTCCGCTGCCAAAGCCGGACAGCACGGTTCTGGCCTATGCCGCCGGCCCGACCAACGCCGCGCTTGCCGCTATCCGCCAGAACGAATCGATGGCGGCCCCGGTCGGACGCGAAAAGCTCAGCGGCCTTATTACCAAATACGCCACCATGTACGATGTGCCGGAAGATCTGGTTCACCGAGTGGTGCGGCGTGAAAGCATGTATAATCCCGGCGCCTATAGCAGCGGCAATTTCGGCCTGATGCAGATCAGGCATGCCACGGCCCGCTCCATGGGCTTCGATGGTCCCGCTTCCGGCCTGCTCGATGCCGAAACCAACCTCAAATACGCCGTCAAATATCTGCGCGGCGCATGGGTTGTGGCGGGTAACGACCGCGATAACGCGGTCCGGCTTTACGCGCGCGGTTATTACTACGACGCCAAGCGCAAGGGCATGCTGCACGTTCTGCGCAAGTGATGGCCTCCGGCTGCATTGGGAATGCAGTCTGGATTCGTGGCAACTTAGACGCCGATCGTTTCACAGCGTCTTTTCGTCTCATTGTTTTCACCCACAGCCCCTGTCATCAAACTGTAGTGTGACGGCTGTAGACGCCTCTCAATCGACTGAGAGGTGAACATATGACGAGTGCGGCACCCAAGACCGGCTTCAGCAAGAACACGAAACTGAAGTCTGCATTGCTCCAGCACAAGGCACTCTCCAAAAGCGGTCTGTCCGAGCGGTTCTTCGGCGTCCTCTTTTCCGGCCTCGTCTATCCGCAGATATGGGAAGACCCGGAAATCGACATGGAGGCCATGGAGCTTGGCGAAGGCCACCGCATCGTCACCATCGGCTCGGGCGGCTGCAACATGCTGGCCTACCTCTCCCGCAATCCGGCCAGCATCGATGTCGTGGACCTCAACCCGCACCACATTGCGCTGAACAAGCTGAAGCTCGCCGCCTTCCGCCATCTGCCCGCCCATCAGGACGTGGTGCGCCACTTCGGCCGCGCCAACCACCGCAGCAACAGCATCGGTTATGACCGCTTCATCGCCGAGCATCTCGACGCCACGACCAAGGCATACTGGTCGAAGCGCACCCTTTCCGGCCGCCGCCGCATCTCTGTCTTCGACAGGAATATCTATCGCACCGGCCTGCTCGGCCGCTTCATCGGCGCCGGTCATTTCATGGCCCGGCTGCACGGCGTGAAGCTCACCGAAATGGCCAAGACCCGAACGCTGGACGAACAGCGCCAGTTTTTCGACAGCAAGGTCGCACCCCTTTTCGACAAGCCGGTGGTGCGCTGGCTGACGAAGCGCAAAAGCTCGCTCTTCGGCCTCGGCATTCCGCCGCGCCAATATGACGAGCTGGCCAGCCTTTCCGCCGATGGCACGGTTGCGTCCGTGCTCAAGGAGCGGCTGGAAAAGCTCGCCTGCAACTTCCCGCTCAGCGACAATTATTTCGCCTGGCAGGCCTTCGCGCGCCGTTATCCCGAACCGCATGAGGGTGCCCTGCCCGCCTATCTCAAGTCGGAATATTACGAAACGATCCGCAACAACACCGCACGCGTTGCCGTGCACCACGCCACCTATACCGAGCTTCTCTCCAAAAAGCCGGCATGCGCCGTCGACCGCTATATCCTCCTCGATGCGCAGGACTGGATGACGGACACGCAGCTCAACGAATTATGGTCGCAGATCAGCCGCACCGCGGCATCCGGCGCGCGCGTCATCTTCCGCACCGCTGCCGAAAAGAGCGTCATCGAAGGCCGGCTTTCGCCTGACATCCGCAACCAGTGGGTCTATCTCGAAGAGCGCTCCAACGCGCTCAACGCCATGGACCGCTCGGCCATTTATGGCGGCTTCCACATCTACCAGAGGGTTATGGCATGAAAACCATCGGCGAGAATGTGGGCCTTGCAGACAGCGCACATGCGGGCCTGATGGACCGCATGTATCGCCACCAGCGGCATATCTACGATATCACCCGCAAATATTACCTTCTCGGCCGCGACAGAACCATTTCCGGCCTCGACGTGCCGAAAGGTGGCACCTTGCTGGAAGTTGGCTGCGGCACCGGCCGCAACCTGCTGCTGGCCAGCCGCAAATTTCCGCAGGCGAAACTGTTCGGCCTCGACATTTCCGCCGAAATGCTGCTGACCGCAGCCGAAAATTTCGCCGGCAAGGCGGAACGCCCCATTCTGCGCGTGGCAGATGCCACTGCCTTCCGCGCCTCGGAATTCGGCCAACCCGACGGCTTCGACCGCGTCATGATCCCCTATGCGCTGTCGATGATACCGGATTGGGAAAAGGCGATCGAACAGGCGCTCACGGCGCTGAAGCCCGGCGGCTCACTGCATATTGTCGATTTCGGCCAGCAGGAACAATTGCCGAAGTGGTTCCGCACCCTTCTGCAAGCCTGGCTCACCCGTTTCCACGTCACGCCCCGCGCCAATCTTCGCTATTTTCTGGCCAATATGGCCGGCCGTTTTGACGGCAATCTCGAATTCGAGGAAATCGCCCGGGGTTATGCCTGGCGGGCTGTCATCACGCTCCCGGTTGCCGAAGCGCAGCAGCCGAAAAACCACCGCATCTTGGCCGACGCCTGATTCCCGACGGATTGCAAAACCCGCATGCGCGCATGCGACGTCGCCTTCAAGGTTTCGCCGGGCGAGGTTTCAGCAGTAAAAATCGCAAATCGCTGCAAATCCAGCGGCTTGCGAGATGCAAAAAGCACCTAGCCCCTTGCCATAACCGCTTGTTTACCATGTTATGCGTAAATTGAGAGATATGGCGCGCCGTTTTGCGGCCGCGGGATGGGCAACACTTTCATCAGGGTTTCAATGCGGCTGCGTTTATCGGCACTATTGTCGGCTTTGCTGTTGATCGGCGGCTGCACCTCCACCAGTTACGACCTGCTGGAAACCGCATCCGTTTCCAGGCCGAAATTTTCCGATACCGACCCGCAGGATTTCGGCGTCAACAACCCGCACCGCCACGAGGTACACGGCATCGACGTGTCCAAATGGAATGGCGACGTTGACTGGCAAACCGTGCGCAAATCCGGCGTCTCCTTCGTCTTCATCAAGGCGACGGAAGGGTCGGACCGTATCGATCCGAAATTCGGCGACCATTGGCGCAGCGCGGCGGCGGCCGATATTCTGCACGCGCCCTACCATTTCTATTATTTCTGCTCCACAGCGGACGCCCAGGCCGACTGGTTCATTCGCAACGTTCCGAAGGACGCCGTCACCCTGCCCCCGGTTCTCGACGTGGAGTGGAATCCTTCCTCCCCCACCTGCAAGACCCGCCCTGCCCCGGGTATCGTGCGCGCCGAAATGCAACGTTTCCTCGACCGCATCGAAGCCCACTACGGCAAGCGCCCGATCATCTATACCTCAGTCGACTTTCACCGCGACAATCTCGTCGGCCAGTTCAAGGACTACCATTTCTGGGTGCGTTCCGTTGCCGCCCATCCGGCCAAGATTTACGAAGATCGCAAATGGGCCTTCTGGCAATATACCGCAACCGGCGTCGTGCCCGGCGTGAACGGTCCCACTGACATCAATGTCTTCGCCGGAAGTGAGAAAAACTGGCGAAAATGGATTGCTTCCGCCAAATAACACGGCCAAGAAGCAACACTTTTGAAAAATCGGCGTTGTTCAGCCACGTCAGATCGCCCGATCCGTTTTTTTGTCGCAAACATATGGGTAAAGCGGGCTAACAACCTATCGAGGAAATTCCCATGCCCACGTTCCGGTCGCGCAGCATCGTTTTTGCCGCCGCTTTGTCGCTTCTTTCTACCGGCTCCGCACTCGCAACGCCGCCTGTCGCCTCGCCTGACGATCCCAAGCAGGTTGCCTGCGGCGGCGATCTCGGTGCATTTCTCGAAGGCGTTAAAGCCGATGCGCTTGCCAAGGGCATCCCGGCCGACGCAATCCAGAAGGCGCTCGCCGGCGCGCAGATCGACCCGAAGGTGCTCTCGCGTGACCGTGCACAGGGCGTCTTCCGCCAGACTTTCCTGGAGTTTTCCCAGCGCACCGTCAGCCAGGCGCGCCTCGATATTGGCCGCAAGAAACTGCAGGAACTCTCCTCCACCTTCGCCCGCGCCGACAGTGAATACGGTGTACCGGCAGGTGTCATCGCCGCCTTCTGGGCGATGGAAACCGATTTCGGCGCCGTCCAGGGCGATTTCAACACCCGCAACGCGCTGGTAACCCTGTCGCATGATTGCCGCCGCCCGGAACTTTTCCGCCCGCAATTGCTGGCGCTGATCGAAATGGTCCAGCACGGCGATCTCGACCCAGCCACCAATACGGGCGCATGGGCCGGTGAAATCGGCCAGGTACAGATGCTGCCCAAGGACATCATCGCTTTCGGCGTCGATGGTGATGGCGACGGCCACATCAACGTCAAGAGCAGCGCGCCCGACGCCATCCTGACTGCGGCCAAATTCATCCAGCATCTCGGTTTCAAGAAGGGCGAACCCTGGATTCAGGAAGTTTCCCTGCCTGAAAACCTGCCCTGGGAAAAATCCGGCCTCGGCGGCACGCTGACCGCCGGTGAGTGGTTCGCGCTCGGCGTCACCCCGCGTGACGGCAACAAGAACTTCGCTTCCCTTCCCGCCGCGCTCATCATGCCGCAGGGGCGCAAGGGTCCGACTTTCATTACCTATCCTAATTTCAACGTCTATCTGGAATGGAACCAGTCGTTCATCTACACGACCTCGGCCGCCTATTTCGCCACACGCTTGATGGGCTCCCCCGTCTATAACAAGGGCAACCCGGAGCCCGGTTTCGATGATGCGACCATGAAGCAGCTTCAGACCAAGCTCGAAGCGCGCGGACATAATGTCGGCAAGGTGGACGGCATTCTCGGTTCCGGCACCCGCGTCGCCATCCAGAAAGAGCAGCAGCGTCTCGGACTGCCCGCCGATGGCTGGCCTTCTGCCGCACTTCTGCAGGCGCTTTAATCAATCTTAACGACGCCTTCCGGCCCTTCATCTGTCGGACGGAATCAAGGCAGAAATCATTAATCTCGACCTGATGACTGGGGATAACACCCCGGTCATTTACTTTTTTTAAACTTATGAAGCACTGCGTGATAGAGAAATAATCTTTTATTTTCAATAAATTACAGAAAACGCTTTTTTACGGCATGCCAGGCCTTGCTGCACTGCATCACAAAAACCGCTTTCCAACCGCCACAAAACGGTCATATTATCAAACCTGTCAACAACAGGAGGCACCCATGGGACTTACAAAATCTCTCAATGCCTTGGCAGTCGGTTTGGCGTTTTTGTTCGTAGCGATGATGCTTTTCATCTGACGAGACGTGAAGACCAAACGCAGATAAAAACCGTAGATGACACGAGTTTAAAAAGCGCAGGCCCTAAGGGACCTGCGCTTTTTTCATTTCGGTAATCTGCTGTGTAAAATCACGCGGCGCTGCGGCGCAGACGCTCCAGCCCGAGATTTTCAAGCACCGCGTCAACCAGCGGCGCGCGGTTCATGGTGTAGAGATGGAACTCATTGACGCCACGACGCTGAAGATCGGCAATCTGTTCGGCGGCAACCTCCGCGGCCACGCGGGCGCGACCTTCCAGATCGTCGTCATAGCCTTCGAAACGCTCATCCAGAAAACCGGGAATGCTGGTGCCGCAGCGGCCGGCGAAACGCTTGAGTTGGGTGAGATTCTGGATCGGCATAATGCCCGGAACCACCGGAATGGTGATGCCCGCCGCCGTGACCCGCTCCATGTAACGTTCGAACACGTCATTATCGAAGAAGAACTGCGTCAGCGCCCGCGTCGCACCATTGTCGGCCTTGCGCTTCAACATGTCGATATCGATAGCCTCGCTTGCGCTTTCCGGATGTTTTTCCGGATAGGCCGAAACGGAAATCTCGAAATCGGCAATTTCACGCAGCCCCTTCACCAGAGCGGCAGCATTCTCATACCCTTCCGGATGCGGCTGGTAAGCCGTGCCGATGCCGGTGGAGGGATCGCCGCGAAGCGCCACGAAATGGCGAACGCCAGCATTGCGGAACTCTTCTACGACCTGATGCACCTCATCCCGGCTCGCATCCACGCACGTCAGATGCGCGGCAGTCGGCAGATGGCCGTCGGCGATCATACGGCGTACCGCGTCCAGCGTCGGCGCTTTTGTGGAGCCGCCGGCACCATAGGTGACGGAAACGAAATCCGGATTCCACTTCTTCAGCTCGTCGACCGTTTCCCAAAGCTGGGATTCCATCTCGGCGTTCTTGGGAGGAAAAAATTCGAAAGACAACCGGATGTCGCCATCACGGCGTGCGGTTTCTGACCTCAACATATCATGCCCTCCCGGAGCGAAGTAAAACCGCCTCTTGCGCCACATCGTCTGCCATCAGCAGCCGCTGGTCGCGGGCAACCCATATCGTGACGTCCAAAGCCTCGTCGGACGCTTTTTCAGAATGAAGATCGACGGCGCGCTCCAACGAAAGCCCGGCCTTCTTCAACCATTCTTCCATCAGCGGATGCGAGAAACCGAGCCGCACATGCGCGTGTTCATCACGCAGATATTCGAAGGAATGCGGCGCAAGGTCGATGACGATCAGCCGACCGCCGGGACGCAGCATGCGTGCAGCTTCCGAAAGCGCGATTTCCGGCTGGTCGAGGAAATGCAGGACCTGATGGATAACGATCAGATCGAAATCCTGTCCCTCGAGCGGCAGATTGAGAATGTCGCCATGACGAACGGAGGCATTGACCACGCCCGCCTTGTCGAGATTGGCGCGCGCCACCGACAGCATGTCGCGGCTGGCATCCACACCGATCGCGCGGCGATAGATCCCGCTCAGAAGCTGCAGGATACGGCCGGTGCCGGTGCCAAGATCGAGAAGCGAATCGATCGGCGTGGTGCCCACCAGCTTCAGGAGCGCGCCTTCCACGGCCTCGTCGCTGACATGCAGACGGCGCAGCTCGTCCCATGCGGAAGCGTTGCGGCTGAAATAGTCCTGCGCCCGCTCCGCCCGCACCCGCTTGACGGTGGCAAGCCGTTCGCTGTCGCGCTGGAGAACCGCGTCAGACGGCGACGCGGCGCCAAGCAGCTGCCGAACGACGCCCGCAGGCTCACCATCCTGCCGCAGACGGAAATAGGCCCATGCGCCTTCCTGATAACGCTCGATCAGCCCCTCTTCCGTCAAAAGTTTGAGGTGACGGGAGATGCGCGGCTGCGACTGGCCGAGGATTTCGGTAAGGTCGGTAACCGTCAGATCGCCGGCCGAAAGAAGCGCCAGCAAGCGAAAACGCGTCGTCTCACCCGCCGCCTTCAGGAGATCCACCAATTTGTCCAGACCGAACGCCACTCTGCCGCGCCTCGCAAGCTAATCAAGATATAAAGATATCTTTATGTCGATGTGACGTTCGATGCAAGCGTAAAGTGTCTCGGGACGCGATCATGTCCACTTATTACACGAAAAAAGGCCCGCTTTACGGCGGGCCTTTCTGGAGCGATGCTGAAAAGGATCAGCGCGTCAGGCGCTTGTAGCTCACGCGGCCGGGCTTGATGCTTTCCGGGCCGAGACGGCGGACCTTGTCCTTTTCGTAGTCTTCGAAGTTGCCTTCGAACCATTCCACATGGCTGTCACCCTCGAAAGCGAGGATGTGGGTGGCAAGGCGGTCGAGGAACATGCGGTCGTGGCTGATGATAACGGCGCAGCCGGCGAAGGCTTCCAGCGCTTCTTCAAGCGCCGCCAGCGTTTCGGTGTCAAGGTCGTTGGTCGGTTCGTCGAGCAGCAGCACGTTGCCGCCGGCCTTCAGCATCTTGGCGAGGTGAACGCGGTTACGCTGACCGCCCGAAAGATTGCCGACCTTCTGCTGCTGATCGCCGCCCTTGAAGTTGAAGGCGCCGCAATAGGCGCGCGAATTCACTTCGAACTTGCCGAGCTTGATGATGTCGTTGCCGCCGGAGATTTCTTCCCACACGGTCTTGTCACCCGCCAGCGCGTCGCGGCTCTGGTCGACGTAACCGAGCTGAACGGTGTCACCAACGGTCACGGAACCGCTATCAGGCTTTTCCTGACCGGTGATCATCTTGAACAGCGTCGTCTTACCCGCACCGTTCGGACCGATGACGCCGACGATGCCACCGGGCGGCAGCTTGAAGGACAGGTTTTCAATCAGCACGCGGTCGCCATAGGACTTGGTGAGGTTGTCGGCTTCGATGACGACGCGACCGAGACGCTCTGCAACCGGAATGACGATCTGCGCATCGCCGGGACGGCGGTTTTCCGCTGCTTCCACCAGTTCGTCATAGGCCTTGATACGCGCCTTGGATTTCGTCTGGCGGGCCTTGGGGCTGGATGCGATCCATTCCTGCTCGCGGCTGATGGCCTTCTGACGCGATGCATCTTCGCGGGCTTCCTGCTGCATGCGCTTGGCTTTCGCCTGCAGGTAAGCGGAGTAGTTGCCTTCGTAAGGAATGCCGCGACCACGATCGAGCTCGAGAATCCAGCCCGTGACATTGTCGAGGAAGTAGCGGTCGTGGGTGATCATCATCACGGCGCCGGGATAGTCGCGCAGGTGCTTTTCGAGCCAGGCGATGGTTTCAGCGTCCAGATGGTTCGTCGGTTCGTCGAGCAGCAGCAGGTCCGGCTGCGACAGCAGCAGACGGCACAGTGCCACACGGCGACGCTCACCACCGGAAAGGCCGGTCACGGGCGAATCGCCGGGCGGGCAACGCAGGGCATCCATGGCCATTTCGACCTGATTTTCCAGATCCCAGAGGTTCTGGCTGTCGATCATGTCCTGAAGCTTTGCGCCCTCATCCGCCGTTTCGTCGGAATAGTTCATCATCAATTCGTTGTAGCGGTCGACGATCGCCGTCTTGTGCGCCACGCCTTCCATGACGTTTTCCATCACGGTCTTGTTTTCGTCGAGCTTCGGCTCCTGCTCGAGATAACCGAGGGTCGCACCTTCGGCGAGCCAGGCTTCACCGGTATATTCCTTGTCGAGGCCGGCCATGATTTTCAGAACGGTCGACTTACCGGCACCGTTCGGGCCGAGGATACCGATCTTGGCATCGGGGTAGAAGGAGAGATGGACGTTCTCCAGAACCTTCTTCGCGCCATAGGACTTGTTCAGCCCAGCCATGTGATAGATGAATTGACGTGCCATTGTAGCGAATGCTCCACATCGGATTTTTAAGAGTACGTATCGGGAAATTTGCCGCTATGTAGGGTAAATAGGACCTTGGGGCAACCTCTGGCACGATTATGACCCCATGATTATGACAAGCTGCGCGATGAGGCGATGGGTGCTGCCATGAATGAGACGACCGATAACTTCGCCTTCAGCCAGATTGAGAGGCTGGAAGCCCCTTCCGGCGCATCGATCGCCTTCCGTCATCAACCTTCCGCTCTATCCCCCGCCCGTGGCGTGCTGATGATCTGCCACGGCCTTGTCGAGCACGCCGGCCGCTACCGCCGTTTTGCCGATGTCATGGCGAAACAGGGTTTCGAGGTCTATGCCCATGACCATCGCGGCCATGGCCGCACGAGAGCGGCGGATGCGCCTCTCGGTCGCTTCGCCTGGAAGGACGGTGCGGAAAAGGTGGTTGCCGATGTCATGGCGATGCGCATGATGATCGGGGAAAGACATCCCGGCCTGGCAACCATCCTGTTCGGCCACTCCATGGGCGGCCTTGTGGCGCTCAACGCTGCCGTTAGCCACCCCGATGCCTTCGATGGCCTGTCGATCTGGAACTCCAATCTCAATCCCGGCGTCATGGGCCGCATCGCGCAGGTCGTGCTCCGGCTTGAAAAGATGCTGAAGGGATCGGACGTGCCGAGCGCCATCCTGCCGAAGGCGACCTTCCGCGCCTGGAATGCAAAAATGCCGGAAAGGCGCACCCATGCCGACTGGCTGAGCCACGACAAGGCGGCTGTCAATGCCTATGTGGAGGACCCGCTCTGCCAGTTCGAGGCCAGCGTTTCGCTCTGGCAGGATGTCTTCGAACTCTCCTATCGCGCACCAAAACTCATCGAGCGCCTGCCAAAAACGCTGCCGCTGTTACTGGTAAGCGGCGATCAGGATGCCGCCACGAATGATGGCAGGGAAATTGTGTGGCTAGCCGAGCGTTTCCGCCAGGCGGGCTTCAGTCATGTCGAACACACAATCTACAAGGGCATGCGGCACGAGACGCTGAACGAGATCGGCTGGCAGGCCGCGGCGGCGGATTTCGCCGCCTGGTGCGGACGGGTCGTTAAAGACTGAAGGCGCCTTTGCCGAAACGGAATAAGTCCATGAGATAAAATCACATGCGGCGCGGCAGGCAGCGGTCTATAAACCGGCAAGCAGAAAATCCCGGGGGACAGATGACCGACATGCCGAACAGGAAACCGCCGCTCGCAGGCATCCGTGTCATTGAACTCGCGCGTGTTCTGGCAGGTCCCTGGGCGGGGCAGATGCTGGCCGACATGGGCGCTGACGTCATCAAGGTCGAGAACCCCGAGGGTGGCGACGATACCCGCGCATGGGGACCACCCTTCGTTGAGGGTGCTGACGGAGAGAACCTCTCTGCGGCCTACTACCACGCCACCAATCGCGGCAAACGCTCCATCGTCGCCGATCTGAAGACCCCAGAGGGCTGCGAACTGGTGCGCCGGCTGGTCCGCACCGCCGATGTCGTCATCGAAAACTTCAAGCGCGGCGGGCTTGCCAAATACGGCCTCGATTACGAGAGCCTGAAGGTGCTCAATCCGAAGCTGATCTATTGCTCCATCACCGGCTTCGGCCAGACCGGACCCTATGCCGATTTTGCCGGATACGACTATATCGTGCAGGGCATGTCCGGTTTCATGTCGATAACGGGCGAGCCCGATGGCCAGCCGATGAAGGCCGGCGTGGCTGTTGCCGATATATTCACGGGCATCTATTCCGTGTCAGCCATTCAGGCCGCCCTCATCCACGCCATGCGCTCAGGCGAAGGCCAGCATATCGACATGGCGCTTCTCGATGTGCAATCGGCCGTGCTGGCCAACCAGAACATGAATTATCTGATCTCCGGCAAGCCGCCCGTCCGGCTCGGCAACGCCCATCCGAATATTTCCCCCTATGAGGTGGTGCCGACGGCCGATGGTTTCCTGATCCTCGCAGTCGGCAATGACGGCCAGTTCCGCCGCCTCTGCACCATTCTCGGCATTGGCGCGATTGCCGATGACGAACGTTATGCGACAAACAAGGCCCGCGTGGCGCACAAAGCGGAAGTCCGGCGGATCGTTTCCACCGAAACGCTGAAATGGAATAAGCGCGATCTTCTGAGCGCCTGCGAGAAAAACGCCGTGCCGGCCGGGCCGATCAACTCCATCGAGGAGATGTTCGCCGATCCGCAAGTTCAGGCACGCGGCCTCCGCGTCGATCTGGAAGCGGAAGACGGCACCGTCATCCCAGGGGTACGCACACCGATTATAATGTCACAGACGCCGCTGCGTTACGAACGCCCGAGCCCGAAGCTAGGCGAACATCAGGCGCAGGTGCTGGCCGAACTGGAAAACATCGAAAGGACCACCACGCCATGAAAAGAACCGGCGGAGAACTGATCGTCGAAGCGCTGAAGGCCAATGGCGTCTCCCGCGTGTCCTGCGTTCCGGGCGAAAGCTATCTGGCAGTGCTGGATGCGCTTTATGAAAGCGGCATTGAAACCGTGGTCTGCCGCCAGGAAGGCGGCGCCGCCATGATGGCCGACACCTGGGGCCGGCTGACCGGCGAACCCGGCATCTGCATGGTGACGCGCGGTCCGGGTGCAACCAATGCCTCGGCCGGCCTGCACATCGCAAGGCAGGATTCCATTCCGATGATCCTGTTCATCGGCCAGGTCCAGCGCGAAGCGCGCGAGCGCGAGGCCTTTCAGGAAGTGGAATATCGCCGCGCCTTTACAGAATTTGCAAAATGGGTCGGCGAGATCGACGATGCCCGCCGCATCCCTGAATTCGTCACCCGCGCCTTTGCCGTCGCCACCTCCGGCCGCCCCGGCCCCGTGGTGCTGACGCTGCCGGAAGACATGCTGGTGGAAGAGGTCGAGGCACCGCAGGCAAAGCCCTATACGCCCGTGGAAGCGCACCCGGGCGCGTCGCAGATCGCGACCTTCGCGAAAATGCTCGGCGAGGCAAAGCGGCCCATCTTCATTATCGGCGGCACCCGTTGGTCCGAGGAGAGCGTGGCGAGCTTCAGGGCATTTGCCGAAAACCACAAACTGCCGGTCGGCTGTTCCTTCCGCCGCCAGATGCTGTTCGATCATCTGAGCCCATCCTATGCCGGCGATGTCGGCATCGGCATCAATCCCGCCCTGGCGAAGGAGATCAAGGAATCCGATCTGGTGGTGCTGCTCGGCGGTCGCCTCTCGGAAATGCCCTCCTCCGGTTATACGCTCATCGACATCCCCTACCCGTCGCAGAAGCTGATCCATATTTATCCCGAAGCCGAAGAACTTGGCCGCGTCTACCGCCCCGATCTGGCGATCTGCGCCGCCCCAGATGATTTCGCCGCCGCCCTCGCCTCGCTCACCCTTTCCGGCAACGCCGCATGGGCCGAGCGCACTACCGCCATGCACGCAGCTTATCTCACCTGGTCGACACCACCGCAGACCGGGCCCGGTCCGGTGCAGATGGGCCTGATCATGGACTGGATCGAGGCCAACGTGGCTGAGGACGCAATCTTCACCAATGGTGCCGGCAACTATGCCACATGGGTCCATCGCTTCCACCGCTTTCGCCGCTACAACACGCAATCGGCCCCGACATCAGGCTCCATGGGTTACGGCCTGCCGGCGGCGGTGGCCGCCAAGCATCTGTTCCCGGAGCGCGAGGTAATCTGCTTTGCCGGCGACGGCTGCTTCATGATGCACGGGCAGGAATTCATCACTGCCGTACGCTATGGCCTGCCGATCATCACCGTGCTCGTCAACAATGGCACCTATGGCACGATCCGCATGCATCAGGAGCGGGAATATCCCGGCCGTGTCAGCGGCACCGATCTCGTCAATCCGGATTTCAACGCTTTTGCCAAGGCCTATGGCGGCCACGGCGAAACGGTGGAAAGAACGCAAGACTTCGCCGCCGCCTTCGAGCGGGCGCGGGCCAGCGGCAAACCGGCCATCATCGAGGTGAAGCTGGATGCGGAAGCGATCACGCCGACGCGTACCCTGACGCAGATCCGGACCGGAAGCTGATATTACGCATGGACACGGCTCCGGCATGGTGTAAATCCTGACGCTCGCACGACGTCATCCTCGGGCCTGTCCCGAGGATCCAATCACGTATCGTAAAGTTCATCGGTTGCAGATGCTCGGGACAGGCCCGAGCATGACGAAGGAGGGGTCTCACACTTCTTTCAGCAGCCCTTTGGATCAGGAAACGACATGCCGGATGTTGCCCCTCCCGTCATCACCCCGCGCGGCGCAAAAATCGAGCCCTCGGCCGGCGCACCTTTCGAGGCCGTGCGCGTGGCCCGGGATGTGCTGCACACTTCCCGCACGGCAGCACTTGCGACCCTCGATCCGGTCAGCGGTTATCCCTATACAACCGCCACCAATATCGGCGTCGAGCCGGATGGCACGCCATTCTTCTTCGCGGCGGGCCTGACGCTGCACGCCCGCAACATGGAGGCCGACCCACGCATCTCACTGACGCTCGCTCCCTTCGGCAAGGGCGATGCGCTGACATTGCCGCGGCTGACACTGGTGGGCAGGGCGGAGCAAATCAGCCCGGATGAAGTGCCGCTTGCGAGACAGCGCTATATTACCCGTTACCCCAAGGCGAAACTTTATCTGTCCCTTCCCGACACAAGGCTCTACCGGCTGCGGACGGAAGGCGTGCAGATCAATGGCGGCCCGGCGCGAAATGCCAGCACCATCACACCCGGCGATCTGCGCACCGATCTGTCAGGAGCAGAAGAACTGATGGCTGTAGCGGAAAGCGAAGCGATCCGCCTCAACGCAATCAAGGGCGAAGCGGCTCGGCTTGCCGTTCTCGCTGGTGCCAAAACCGGACGATGGAAAATCACCTCCATCGATCCTGACGGCATCGATCTGGCTTCGGCCAGCGATCTGGCCCGGCTTTGGTTTGCGGAGCGGGTGACAACGTTGAAGCAGTTTGAGAAACAATTGACTCAACCCGCAAGCTGAACCCACCAAGGGCTTCAAAACAAACGAATACAGGCGACTCGTCGCAGGTTCAGCCTCGACCGGCATCATATACATGGTGTCTCGAACGGCCCTGTCACCGCGCCATCGTTTCCATGCGGAAGAAAACGACAAACATGTTGACCTCTTCTTTCATAAATAATATGCATGCACATGCAAATAAATAGTCGGCACGTCGAGACGATCATTTGTGACCCTGGCATGCTCAATCGACCACTCATCGGTTGGGAGACAGGGCCAATCCTTCAAACAATCATCCTAACGGAGAACGACAATGCATTGGATGTATCTGGCAATCGCAGTGATCTTTGAAATCGCGGTCGCAATATCGGCAGGAAATGCCAAGGGTTTCTCTCATCCCTGGTGGACTGCCGCGACGTTGGTCAGCGGCGCAATCGCGACAGTTTTCCTTAGTTTTGCGCTTCTCACTTTCGACGTTGGTGTTGGCTACGCCATTTGGACCTCTACAGCAGGCGTCGGCATTGTCGTTCTGGGCGCGATTTTTTTCGAACAAAGATTGGACTGGAGGAAAATCGCTGGGATCGCCCTGGTAATCGGCGGGGTCATCGGACTTCGGCTCAGCGGCGCGGCATAAAAATAGAGCGACAACATCTGACGTCAGAACACCAGATCAGAAAGGATATGGATATGACAACGAACGCGAATACGGGGCGCGCGTGGTTCATGCTGCTGCTCGCCGGTCTCTTCGAAATCGGTTACGCGCTCAGCGTGAGCGGGAGCAGGGCTTTCACGATACCGAGTTGGTCCATCGCCGCCGCAATCTTCTTCCTGCTGACACTTTATTTTCTCAGCGTGTCCCTCAAGACCATCGACGTCGGGCTTGGCTACGCGGTTTGGGCAGGCATTGGCGCGGTCGGGGCGGCCGTCTGCGGTAGTCTCCTACTGGATCAGCCGTTGACTCTCACCCAGTCGTTCTGGCTGGCGATTATCATCGCCGGGGTCGTGTGGCTGAAGCTCGCCGACAGCGTCAAACTCCCCAAGGGAGAGACCGGGCTGTCATAGCGCCGTCCGCTTGAAGATGTTATTGTATGAGCATACATATGGGTTAGTATTTCCTTCCTCCAGGAGCTTGCCCATATGTCCTCCAAACACGATGCGTGGCTGAAACTTGCCCAAGCCGTCGGCAACGTCGAAGTCGACCTCGGAAAAACGATGCAAACCGCCTGCGGACTTGGCTTATCGGAATATCGTGCGCTGGAGGCGCTTTCCCGCTCACCCACCGGTGAATTGCGGATGCAGGATCTTGCCTCGCATCTTTGCCTCAACCAGAGTTCGGTTTCCAGGCTCGTGGAACGTCTGGAACGGACAGGCCTCACGGTCCGGGATCTTTGTCCGGACGACAAGCGCGGTGTGTATACCGTTTTGACCGATAGTGGGCGTACGCGCATCGATAGCGCCCGCACCTTTTATAAAACAGCACTGGATGCTGCAATAAAACAGCATGGCTGCGAAAAGGCGCTTGCAGCGCAATTCACTCCTTCAGCCCAAGCGTAGACGACCACCCGGTTCCGGCATCAAATGACTTTGCTTCCGACAGCATCGCCTCGACAAAAAGGCCGGGCCGCATTCCGCGACCCGGCCTTTCCTTAAAAAATCAAACCATTGCTCAGAGAGCAGCGGTCACGATGAACTCAACCTTGTAGTCCGGCGTCGCCAATGGTGCGCCGCTAGTGGCGCGGGCCGGAGGGTTTGCCGGGTCGATCCAGCCTTCCCAGACAGCGTTCATTTCGCCGAAGGTGGACATGTCGGAGAGGTAGATGATGGTCTGCAGGATCTTCGACTTGTCGGAACCGGCAGCGGCCAGCAGGCGGTCGACTTCAGCGAGAGCGGACTTGCTCTGTTCCGTAACGCTCGTGCCTTCGCCAACCTGGCCGGCCAGATAAACGGTGTTGCCGTGAACGACGGCGCCGCTCATGCGCTTGCCCGGTTCGATACGCTTGATGGTCATGGAAAACTCCTGTTGATTGGCATTAAAAATCGAAGATGCGCGGAAAATCAGCCGCGCAGGTGATGGGTCTTTTCGTAAATCGCCGTCGAGCGCGCGCCAGAGCGGCAATAGCCGAGCATCGGGCGCTGCAATTCGTCCAGCGCATCCACCATGCCGGCAACGGCATCGGCGTCGACGCCATAGCGGCCGACCGGCACATGCATGATGGTGAGGCCAAGCTGCTCGGCACGCTCGGCAATATCGGCAAAAAGCGGCTGGCCGTCTTCTTCGCCGTCAGGGCGATGGCAGACGATCGACTTGAAGCCGAGCGCCTTGACCTCGTCAAGATCAGCGACGCTGATCTGTCCCGTTACCGAATATTCGTCGTCAATGCGCCTGATATCCATGTCATGCCTCCGCTGGCCGTCACCCTTGAAATCCGCATCCGATGTAAGCGGTCAAAACCGCGGCGTCAATGACGGGCGATCTTCATTCGGTACGGCTCAGAGGATGGAAAAGTGCAGGCCGAAGGAACGGCTTTCGCCCGGCTGGAGAATATTGAACTCGCCGGCAGCCTCAAGCTCGCTCCGCCCGACCCAGCGATGCGAAACCGGCTCGATGCCGAGCACATTGGCCGGCGCCTGCTGATTGCGCCACATCTGCAGATAGGGCAGCGTTTCCGTACGGAAACGCACGGTCAGCGTCTTCCCGCCGATGGCCGCGACCGGACCGAGCTTCAGTTCCGCCCAGTCATCATTGCCGGCAGAAACGCAGAAAACGCTGCCCGGCTCTTCGCCGAAACGCCAGCCATGGCCCCCGCCATGCAGCATCGCGCCCTCAAGCCGCACGGCATCGTCGAACAGCCGCGCGCCGATATTCATGTGATACATCAGGAACACCGGGATCGGCCGCCCGGAAGTGTTGACGATCCGGTCGTCGAGACTGACTTCACCGCTCTCACCATCGATGCGCCACGTCCGCTCCAAGAGCGCAGTGCAACCATCGGCAAGCTTCACGGGAACCTCGACACGCGCCAGCGCATTGGTCTCATGAACGTCGAAGGCGATGATGGTCGCGGGATGCGAGGACAAGGAGCCATGCAATGGATACCGGCGTCCTTCGACGTCACCCTCGATAGGCTCGGGATGGCGGATATGATCAGGACCGCAGGTGAAGAGAAACCCTTCGAGCGAATGATCGATGCGCGCATCGCCATCGTCGGGAATGGCGCGGCCCGGTGCTATGTCGATGCCGTCAACGACGCAAGCGCCGATATCGAAAACGGAGGTTTCATCGAGGAAAATGCGTGGCGATTTGCCGGCCTGAAATGAACGCAAGACAACCTCCCTGTGGCAGCAAAAACGCATGGTTCACGGAAACGCTACTAACCGTGACGGAAATTAAGATTGCATTAACCGCGAATTCACCTTTTTCACAATAGGGTCAAGATTGCGGTGTGTTTATCGGTGAACAAGCAAGGGATAGCAGAATCGTGAAACAGTTTCTTAACGCAGCTCTGGGTTTGACGGTCGCCGTGGCGTCGGTTTTCACCCCGCTACAGGCTGGCGCGCAGCAGCGTTATGGTTATGAGCAGCCGGTTCTGGTGACGCCGGACGGTCGCGTGCTCGATTTCGTTCCCGAACGCGGCGATATCGTCATCAGCCGCGACGCGATGGGACGCACGGTGTTTTACGACCAGTATGGCAATCTCCTCGCCACCGAAATGCCCTCCGGCTACCAGCAGCGGCAACAGGCGCGCCAGCGCGACACCACCTATTATCCGCCCGCCCCCGGCGGACGGTATCGTGAGCCGCAACGCGACTACGGCTATCAGGACAATGGCAGCGTGCGCGATTACCGCGAATATCGCGGCGACGGCTCCGACGAGAATTTCTACACCGGCTCCGTTCCCGCACCCGGTGCGGTTGAAAGCGGCCCGCTCGGCCAGCCGATGCCGGGCGAAAGCACCACGGCCGCGGTTCCGCAGCCGGAGCACCTGATCGAGCGCCACACGCCGGTGACAACGCCAGTCAATCGCTCGCGCCAGGAAATCGTCGCGCTCCAGACCTTCCTCGACCGTGAAGGCATCTCGCCCGGCGTTATCGACGGTAAGATGGGCGACAACGTCAACAAGGCGATTGCCGCCTGGCAGGACATGACCGGCGAAAAGCTCGATCCGAACAATTCCGACGATATTCTGGAGCGCCTGCGCGCTTCCGGCGGTATGCCTATTGTCGACTACACCATCACCGCCGCCGACGCCGCCGGCCCCTATGTCGCCTCCATCCCGGACGACTATGCCGAGAAATCGCAGCTGCCTGCCCTCTCCTTCACCTCGACTTCGGAAGCGCTCGCCGAACGCTTCCACATGGATGAGAACTACCTGAAGGAGCTGAACCCCGGCATCGATTTCTCCGTACCCGGCACCATTATCAAGGTCGTCAATCCGGGCGAGACGAAAAAGGGGCAGGTTGCCCGCATCGTTGCCCATAAGGGCATCAAGCAGGTCTTCGCCTATGGTCAGGACGGTAATCTGATTGCCGCCTATCCCGCCACCATCGGCTCCACGGATACGCCTTCACCGAGCGGCACTCACACGGTCGAGCGCGTCGCGCTCAATCCGGGCTACACCTATAATCCGAAGATCAACTTCAAACAGGGCCAGAACGACAAGATCCTGCAGATCCCGCCGGGTCCGAACGGCCCGGTCGGTACGGTCTGGATTGCCCTGTCTAAGCCGACCTACGGTATTCACGGCACCCCGGAACCGTCCAAGATCGGCAAGACCAACAGCCACGGCTGTATCCGCCTGACCAACTGGGATGCGACCGAACTGGCGAAAATGGTCCGCCCCGGCGTCGTGGTCGAATTCGCCGAATAATCGAGCGCAAGAAAACAGAAAGCCCGGCGGTGTGATCCGCCGGGCTTTTCTCGTTATGGGTGTTTCAGTCGCGCTTTTCCGTCAGGAAATACAGGAGCGCCGCTACCGGCAAGGCGAAGCCGATCCACGAGGCGGCCTGCCATTCACCGACGGCATAGGCCCAGCCACCCACGGCGGAGCCGATGGCACCACCCATGAAGAACGTCGCCATATAGATGCCGTTCAGGCGGCTGCGGAATTCCGCCCCCAGCGTGAAGATCGCCCGCTGGCCAAGCACCAGATTGGTGGTGACACCGAAATCGAGAACGATGGCTGCGACGACCAGAATGGCGAGCGCCAGATGCGAGGCTTCGGGTGCAAGATGCGTGACGGCGAAGGAGAGCGCCACCGCCGCCAAGGCAAAGAAGGTGGCCGCACGCGTCCAGCCACGATCCGCCATCCGCCCGGCGATCGGCGCGGCCACGGTGCCCGCCGCACCGGCCAGTGCGAAGAGCGCAATCTCACCCTGGCTGAGATTGAAGTGCGGTCCGCTCAGATAAAGCGGCGTCGTGGTCCAGAACAGGCTGAAGGCGGCAAACAGAAAGGCGTGATAGATCGCCCGCCGCCGCAGGATCGGCGTGTGAAGCGCCAGCCTGCCCATCGAAGCCATCAATGCGCCGTAGCTCAGGCGCGCATCGGGCACACGGGCGGGCAGAAGCCGGAAAAGCACCACAGCAAGAAGCGCCATGACGGCCGCCGAGGTCAGAAAGACGCCACGCCAGGACACCACTTCCGACAGCAGGCTGGAGACCGGCCGCGCCAGCATGATGCCGGCCATCAGCCCGCTCATGACATTGCCGACCACCCGGCCGCGAATGGCATGCGGCGCCATGTGAGCGGCATAGGGAACGATGACCTGCACCGCCACGGAACTGACGCCAACCAGAAAGGCGGCAATCAGAAACGGCGCCGCATGCGGGGCAAACGCCGCGGCAGCGAGCGACAGCACGGCCATCGAGACGGAACTGACCACCAGCTTGCGATTTTCGATGAGATCACCGAGCGGCACGACGAACAGCAGGCCGATACCATAACCGATCTGCGTCAGCGTCACGATCAGGCCAGTAGCACCGGCGGAAAGACCAAGCTCCGCTCCGATGATGCCTGCTAGCGGCTGTCCATAATAAAGATTGGCTGCAATCAGCCCGCAGGCTGTCGCCAGCAAAAACGTCAGAGCCGGGGAAATGGATGTTGCCTCAACATCATCCCCATCGATTACACGCGTCGTCATCATTTTCTCCAATATGGAAACGAATGTTTCCTAAATAGTCACAAAATCAATCGGCAAGCTTCATGGCTATATCCACCACGGCCACCATGTCTTTGAGGCTGCGCCCGGTTTTTCCCACCACGCGCATGCCGTACATTATGCATAGCATCGCCCGGGCGAGATCATCCGGGTCGGCCTTCGACTGCACTGAACCATCCTTCTGCCCTTCGGTGATGATGCGGGCGACGATCCGTTCCCTCGCCTTCACGGCCCGCTCGACCACGACGGCAATGTCGTCATCCAGGGCGGCCAGATCGGCAGCGGCACCAACCACCAGACACCCGTCCGAACCTACACCGCCATGGGATCGTTCGGCATAAAACATCAGCCCCGCCCTCAAACGCTCATAACCGGTCTCGAAGCCGGCCACTGCCGCTTCGAAACGCTCGGTCTGCACGATCCTGTAGCGCTCCATCGTGGCGATGAAGACAGCCTTCTTGTCCTTGAATGCCTTGTAGAGACTGCCCTGCGCCAGTTCCATCGCATCGGTGAGATCACCGACCGAGGTCGCGTGATAGCCGCGCCGCGAGAAGACCCGGATCGCGCCGTCAAGCGCACGATCGAGATCGAACTCGCGCGGCCTGCCGCGGTGGCGCTGTTCCGGGGAATTGGACTGGCTGAAATTGCTCATGAGCGAAATATAGGAAACGATCATTTCCAAATCAAGCGAAAAATTTCGCGCCGTGAGGAGGCCATAGGAAGCGCCTCTTAACGGCGCCTCTCCTCCGCATTTTGCGGGAAGCCAATTTCATCCAAAGTCGCATTCTCCCTGCAACGAGCGGGGAATCGCAAAACCGAGTCAGGCAGCCCTGCGGGTCACCAAACGCGCCAGATGCGCAACGCGCCTTGGAAGTCTTTTCGGCAGGAGGCTGATGACTTCCTCGGCAAAGGCCGCCGCATTTTCGACCGCCTTGTCGATGTTGCTGACCTTCTTGCCATCCAGACAGAGAAGCGTGCCGCCATAATCGAAAATATCACGATAGGCCGCCCGCTCGACGATCGCCGTATTGAGCATGGACACGTTCTTCTTCGAAAGCAGCATCTTGACGAGCAGCAGCGAACGGGTCGCAACCATGGCATTGACCCGCGTCAGCACGATGGAATGGGCGATCTCCTTGCCCATCCTGCGGTTCAGGAATTCGATGTGATCGAGCACTTCCGCAGCACCCCGGGCATCCATGGCCGAGCCCTGAACCGGGATCAGCACATGATCGGAGATACCAAGCGCCATGGTCAGAAGCGGCGTTTTCGCGCCTGGCAAATCGATGATGAAACAGTCGGTATTGGCCCGGTTCTCGCGAATGTGCGCCTCAAGCGAAGCCATCGTCACATGCGAGATCACCGCCAGATTTTCTACGGAACCGGACAGATCGTACCACCGGGAAATCCACAATTGCGGATCGGCATCCAGAACCGTCACGCGATGGCCGCTGCGGGCCAGTTCGGTTGCCAGAAGCAGCACGGCCGTGGTTTTCCCGGCACCGCCCTTGGTATTGGCAAAAGTGATGACTGACATGATACCCCCTGTTGGTCAGAGCCGTTTCATGCTCATTCACGCACCGACGTCTTCATGGTGCTTTCCATAATCTTAACGAACAGGGTTAATAAAAGGCTAAGAACGGTTATCCGGCGCAACAAAAAGCCCGCGGTTGCTATCGCGGGCTTCATGAATTACAGGCAGTATCTTGGCTGTCCTAATGCAGGACACGACATTGCCGCTCATTTCTTCTCCCCGCCGGGGAGAAGGTGGCCCGAAGGGTCGGATGAGGGGGACGGCTCTTCGTAATCTCTACCCTCGCCCCCTCGTCCCGCTGCCGCGACCTTCTCCCGGCGGGGAGAAGAAACACGCGGCACCCGCTCGACCCTTAAAAGCCCGGCGAATGCTAAGTCTTTATTCAGAAGCAGTCCTCGAACAACTTCTTCGTATTCTCGAGCGTCATCGGCACCGGATTGCCACCGCAGCTCGGATCCTTGATCGCTTCCGCCGCCAGTTCGTCGATGCGATCCGGCTTGATGCCCATGGCGGTCAAGTTTTCCGGCACGCCGAGTTCCCTGCGAAGCTCCAGCACATAATCATAGAAGCCGTCGAAGCCGCCGGAAATGCCGAGATAGGCGGCCGCGCGGGCAATCTTGTCTTCGATGGCCGGGCGGTTGAACCGCAGCACCGCCGGCATGACGACGGCATTGGTCATGCCGTGATGAGTGTTGTAGACAGCGCCGATCGGGTGCGAGAGCGAGTGGATGGCGCCGAGGCCCTTCTGGAAGGCAACCGCCCCCATCGCCGCCGCCGCCATCATATTGGTGCGCGCCTCGATATCCGTGCCGTCCTTATAGGCGCGCGGCAGGAATTCCTTGACGAGCCGCAGCCCCTCCAGCGCCACGCCGGCGCTCATCGGATGATAGAACGGCGAGGAATAGGCTTCCAGGCAATGGGCGAAGGCATCCATGCCGGTGCCCGCCGTGATGACCTTCGGCATGCCGACCGTCAGTTCCGGATCGCAGATGACGACACCCGGCAAGAGCTTCGGATGGAAGATGATCTTTTTTACATGGGTCTGCGA
The DNA here is from genome assembly GCF_027498475.1 of Agrobacterium salinitolerans. Classification (NCBI taxonomy): domain Bacteria; kingdom Pseudomonadati; phylum Pseudomonadota; class Alphaproteobacteria; order Hyphomicrobiales; family Rhizobiaceae; genus Agrobacterium; species Agrobacterium salinitolerans. The sequence continues at coordinate 996,862 of NZ_JAPZLN010000001.1, forward strand.
ATTGGTGATGACGCTGGCGCGGCCGACTTCCGAACCCGTGCCCGCCGTCGTCGGAACGGCAACGATAGGCGCAATCTTGGAAGCGTCCGCCCGGGTCCACCAGTCACCGATATCCTCGAAATCCCAGACCGGGCGCGTCTGCCCGGCCATGAAGGCGATGGTCTTGCCGAGATCGAGGCCCGAGCCGCCACCGAAAGCCACGACACCGTCGTGACCGCCATCCCGATAGGCCTTCACGCCGGCTTCCATGTTGATTTCGTTCGGGTTTGGATCGACCTCGGCAAAGATCGCCCGGCCGAGACCCGCCTCTTCCAGCACGTCGAGCGCATGCGCGGTGATCGCCATATTGGCAAGGCCGCGATCCGTCACGAGAAGCGGCTTCCTGATGCCGAGCGTCTTGCAGGCTTCCGCCAGTTCCTTGATCCGGCCACGGCCAAGCTTGACGGCGGTGGGGTAGCTCCAGTTGGCGACGATATTCATTTCGTGACTTTCTTCAGATGGTAGGATTTCGGACGGGTCAGGTTCTGGAAACCGAGGACGGAAAGTGAACCGCCACGGCCGGTTTCCTTGACGCCGGTCCAGCAAAGGGCGGGATCGAGATAATCCGCGCGGTTCATGAACACGGTGCCGGTTTCGATCTCGCGGCCGATGCGTCCCGCGCGGGCGGCATCCTGCGTCCAGAGCGAGGCGGTCAACCCGTATTTGCTGTCATTCATCAGCGCGATGGCTTCGTCGTCATTCTTCACCTTCATGATCCCAACGGCCGGGCCGAAAGTTTCTTCGGTCATGAATTCCATGGAATGATCGACATTGACGAGCACTTGCGGCGCGACATAAGCGCTCTCGCCGTCATCGGCCGGGAAAAGCTTCGGATCGACCAGCGCCTTGGCGCCCTTGGCAATGGCGTCGGCAATCTGCGCCCGCACCACCTTGGCAAAACGCTTGTTGGCCATCGGCCCCAGCGTGGTTTCTTGCTCCAGCGGATTGCCGAGCTTGTAGTTGGACACCCACGCCACGGACTTCTCGACAAAGGCGTCATAGAGGTTTTCGTTGACGTAGATACGCTCGATACCGCAGCAGCATTGACCGGAATTATAGGTCGCACCATCCATCAACGTATCGACGGCGGCATCGAGGTCGGCATCCTCCATCACGTAGCTGGGATCCTTGCCGCCGAGTTCAAGCCCGAGACCGGTGAAGGTGCCGGCAGCGGCGCGTTCGATGGCACGGCCGCCTTCCACCGAACCGGTGAAATTGACGAAGTTGAACAGGCCCTCGGAAATCAGCGCCGAGGTCGTACCGTGGTCGAGGAAGACATTGATGAAGACATCGTCAGGCACACCGGCCTCCACAAAGGCCCGCACCATGCGCTCGCCCACCAGCAACGTCTGCGCCGCGTGCTTGATGACAACCGTATTGCCAGCCATCAGGGCAGGCGCGACGGTGTTGATCGCCGTCATGTAGGGATAGTTCCACGGCGCGATGACGAAGACGACGCCATGCGCCTCACGCTCGATGCGGCGTTCGAAATTGCCGCTTTCCTCTATGACGAGCGGCGCCAGCGCATCGGCGGCAATAGAGGCGACATAGTTGGAGCGCTCGTTAAAGCCCTTGAATTCGCCGCCATAACGAACCGGACGGCCCATCATATGCGCCAGTTCCGGCACGACGTCATCAACCATTTCGTTGAGTCGCGCGACACCCTTCAGAACCAGCTGAACGCGGTCCTCAAGCGGGCGTCGAGCCCAGTCTTTCTGCGCCTTGCGCGCTTTCGAAACGGCGGCCCGCGCCGCCTCCAGCGACATCGCCTTCCGTTCGGCATAAACCGAGCCGTCGATGGGCGAGATATTCTGGATCATGGTCATGATGTTTTCCCGTAATGATTAGGCTCGTTCGAAACCGCGCGCCACTTCCCAGTCGGTCACGCGGCGGTCGTATTCTTCCTGTTCCCACGCCCCGGCGCGGACGTAATGATCGATCACATCGTCGCCAAAGGCGTTGCGCAGCATTGTCGATCCGTCCAAAAAGGCGGTGGCGTCACGCAATGTCTTGGGTATCTCGCGCACGTCCTTGCCGCCATAGGCGTCGCCGACAAAAGCGGGCTCAAGTTCGAGTTTATTTTCGATGCCGTCAATGCCCGCCGCAAGCAAAGCCGCCATGGCGAGATAGGGATTGAGATCGGAACCGCCGACGCGGCATTCGATGCGGATGCCCTTCGTTCCCTCGCCGCAGAGACGATATCCGGCGGTACGGTTGTCGAGGCTCCAGATCGCCTTGGTGGGCGCAAAGGTGCCGGCCATGAAACGTTTGTAGGAATTGATGTAGGGCGCCAGGAAATAGGTGATCTCGCTGGCATGGGCGAGAAGCCCGGCAACATAGTGCCGCATCAACTGCGACATGCCATGCTCGGCGTCCTTGTCGAGGAAAGCGGGTTTGCCATCCAGGCTCCACAGCGACTGGTGGATGTGAGAAGAACTTCCGGCAGCATTGTAGTTCCACTTGGCAAGGAACGTCACCGCCTTGCCCTTCGACCAGGCGATCTCCTTGGTGGCGTTCTTGATGATGGCGTGCCGGTCGGCCATAGTCAGCGCCTCGGCATAACGCACATTGATTTCCGCCTGGCCGGCAGAGGCCTCACCCTTGGAATTCTCGACCGGAATTCCCGCACCCTGCAGGCCCTTGCGCAACGCCCGCATGACGTCTTCTTCCTTGGTCGTCTGGAAGATATGGTAGTCCTCATTATAACCGCTGGCGAGGTTCAGGTCTTTATAACCGCTGGCGCGCGCCGCGTCGAAAGTCTGGTCGAACAAGAAGAATTCCAGTTCCGTCGCCATAAAGGCCTTCAGCCCCATCGCCTCAAGCCGCGCCACCTGCTTTTTCAACAGCGCGCGCGGCGAATGCGGCACTTCTTCATGGGTGTGATGATCGAGCACGTCGCACAGCACCAGCGCCGTGCCTTCCAGCCATGGCACACGCCGCAACGTCGAGAGATCGGGTTTCAGAACGTAGTCGCCGTAACCCTTTTCCCAGCTGGAGGATTTATAGCCGGGAACGGTTTCCATCTCCATGTCGGTGGCAAGCACGTAATTACAGCTATGGGTTTCCTCAAAGGCGCTTTCGACGAAGAACTCGGCCTGAAACCGCTTGCCCATCAGACGCCCCTGCATGTCGACAAGGCAGGCCAGAACCGTGTCGATGCGCCCCTCAGCGACATCCATCTTAAGCGCGTCGAATGTATAGCTCGTCATTTTATCCGTTCCCTTTATTGTCGTGACCGGGCGGCCGTATAAGGCCGCCCGTTTGTTTGAGCATCAGGCCTTTGCAGCCGCCGCTGCCATGGCAGCCTGCTTGTGCTCCAGCGCGAATTCCTCCTCCGGCGACAGGATGAGGCGATGACGACCGACGAGGCCGAAATAGGCAATCGCCACAGCAAACCAGACGGCAACCCAGAGCACGCCCTTCGTGAAGTTCGGATCCTGGATCTGGTAAAGCAGCGTGACGATGGCGATGATGATCGTCAGCACCGCACCCGGAATACCGAAGGGCGACCGGAACGGCCGCTCGATATGCGGCAGGTTCTTGCGCAGAAGAATGAAGGAAATCGCCTGCATGATATAGGAGAACATCGCGCCAAACACGGCCATGTTCAGAAGCACGCTGCCGATGATGCTGCCGCCCTGCTCCGCACCCAGCGAGAACCAGATGACCAGCATGACCGCGAGTCCGACTATGGCGCCGGTGATATTGGCCACGTATGGCGTGCGGTATTTCGAGTGGGTGATGGACAGCACGGTCGGGAAATAACCCGCACGCGACAACGAATAAATCTGGCGGCCCTGCGCATAAAGGATCGTATGGAAGCTGGCGATAAGGCCCGTCAGAGCCACGAGACCGAGCACCACCACGCCGCCATCGCCATAGATCGCCTTGAAACCGTCCAAAAGCGGCTCAAGCGACGAACTGAGATGGAAGGCGCCGACGCCCGGCAGCGACGGGTTGAGCAGCACGATCATGAAGGCCGAAACCATCAGCGTAACCATACCAAGGATGATTCCCTTCGGCATGTCGCGTTTCGGATCGACGGATTCCTCAGCCGCCAGCGGCAACTGCTCGATGGCGAGAAACAGCCAGACCGCGAAAGGCAAAGTGGCGAGAACGCCTGAAAAACCGAAGGGGAAGAAGGAACCGCCACCCTCCGGCAGTTCCACCGCCTTGCCGTCAGGTCCGACACCGATGTTGAGCGCAAAACGCGAAAAATCGATGTTGGGAATGGCGCTGATCCAGAAGAACACCAGAACGGCAAGCGAAATCAGCGTGATGACCAGTGTCACCTTGAAGGAAAGCTCAAGTCCGAAGACGTTGAGCCCGAGGAAAATCGCATAAAAAACGATCCACACGAAAGGTGAATAGGCCGGATCGAGGCCGAGAATGGAGTTCACATAGGCCGTGATGAAGGTGACGACGACCGCCGGCGTCAGCACATATTCGACATTTTCGCAAAGCCCGGTGATGAAGCCGCCCCATGGCCCCATGGCCGTGCGGGCGAAGGAATAGGCCGCACCCGTATGCGGCAGGGCCGGGCTCATTTCGGCAATCGAAAATGTCAGCCCGAGATACATGATGGCGATGATGATGCCTGCCACCAGCATGCCGCCCCAGCCGCCGGTGGAAAAGCCGAAATTCCATCCGGAAAAATGCCCGGAAATGACCGCGCCGACGCCAAGCGCCCAGAGCGACCATACGCCCGCATAGCGGGATAGTCCGCGTTTTTCGAAATAGGATGCATCAGCCTTCTTGTAGCTGACGCCTGACGATGAACTGTCCATGCCCTTCTCTCCTGAATAAGAAAAAAACAAGCCAGTCAGCCATTATTGGCCGATTGTGCCCCAGTTTCCGGCTTCACCCGGGTGTCTCCCGCGATTGGCCGCACGCACTTGCTGTTCCCTTGCCGCTTTGTTTTTTCGGCTGCATGGCCGGTTTTTATAAAATGGCGGCAGTCTTATCTATCGGCCGGCCCCGGTGTTTTCACCATCGGCCGGCCATAGCTCCCTCACTCATCGATTGATGAGAGCGCCTTCCCCATAAGCTCATGGAGAAACCCGGCGATTTCCGCCTGTTCTCCTTCACTGCTGATGAGATCGTTGCGGATCTCGATCATGACGTTCAAAAGCCCGTCCGGCAGCGCATGCAGTCGCAGCGTATGCGTCACGCCGTCTTCCGGGCCATAGGGATCGTTGCGATTGACCGTGAGCGAGCAGCCTTCCGCGCCCGCCAGCATCGCATCCGCAAGACGGCTGTCGGCATCGTGCAGGATGCCGATCTCAACCTTTCGGAACCGGCCGTGATAAACCGGCGTGAAACTGTGGATGGTCACCACCACCACTTTACGGCCGGCCGCCTGCCGCGCGGCGATGATCTCGCTCACCCGGTCATGAAACGGCACATAAAGCGCGGAGGTGCGGGCGAACCGCTCCGCTTCGCTGAGATCGAAATTGCCGGGAATATCGTAAATCTCGCTTTTCACCGGCATGGCGGAAGGCGATTCGGGCGGCCGGTTGCAATCATAGACGAGGCGCGAAAACCGCTGGTAGACAAGCGTGGCGTCAAACTTTTCCGAAAGCAGCCGGGCAACTGCCAGAGCGCCCGGATCCCAGGCCACATGGCTCGAAAGCACCTCCGGCGAAAGGCCCAATGTTCCGTATTTTTGTGGCATGGCAGCGGACGCATGTTCGCAGACGAGGAGGACGTCGCCCTTCGCCGCCGCATTCTCGATGCCGACGGCCTGCCCTTCCGCTTCTGTGAAAAACCGTGACCGCACCGTCATGCACGAACCCCGCCCGGAAACCCCGTCGCTCCGTCAATGTCGAAAAGAATTCTTCACATTATCGCGAGTGTCAAATGGAATTTTGAAATTTTCTCTTCATTTTCCCATTGACTCGATAGCGGGCGCGGATGTTTATTTTAGCCATGTACCGGCAGAAGACCGGAAGGGGAAAAATTTGCGCAGCACGACGGCGACCGTGTCGGATGTCATCCATGCCCATTACGACGCACTGACCCGTTCGGAAAAACGGCTGGCAGAGAGCCTGCTCGGCAACTACCCCGTTTCCGGCCTCGGCAGCATCACCACCATTGCGGAAAATGCCGGTGTTTCCACACCGACGGTGGCGCGCATGGTGCAGAAGCTCGGATATAAGGGCTATCCCGAATTTCAGGCGCATCTGCATCAGGAGCTGGAGGCGACGATCTCCGGCCCCGTCGCCAAACATGACCGCTGGGCAACCAATGCGCCGGGCCTGCACATTCTCAACCGTTTCGCCGATGCCATCACCGGCAATCTGCGCGACACGCTGAGCGATCTCGACACCGCCGTCTTCGACAATGCCGCAGCGCTGCTCTCCGACCGCAAGCGCAGCATCTATTTCGTCGGCGGGCGCATTACCGGTGCGATCGCCGAATATTTCTTCACCCACATGCAGGTGATCCGGCCGAAAACGACGCTGATGTCGTCCAATTCCAGCGCCTGGCCGCAATATATGTTGAACATGAGCGCCGGCGACGTGCTGGTTATTTTCGACATCCGCCGCTACGAGCACGACATGACGACGCTGGCCGAAGTGGCCAAGGCGAACGGTGTGCAGATCATTCTCTTCACCGATCAATGGACATCGCCGGTGGCGCGCCACGCGTTGCACATTTTCCGCGTCAGGATCGAAGCGCCCTCAGCATGGGATTCCTCGGTCGTCACGCTGTTTGTGGTCGAAGCGCTGATCGAAGCGGTCCAGAACCGCGCCTGGGATGAAACCAGGGAACGCATGAATGCACTGGAAGGCCTGTTCGAACAGACCCGGTTGTTCCGCAGGCCGGACAAAACATGAAACTACATAGCCGGCAACTTGCTTGACGCGGATGCCGCACGCTGATTGGATACCTGTCATCGCTGCCAGCACGATAAAACAGGATAAAAACCACGCTGGGGAACACATTTGGCCACCACGGATAATGAAAGGATACTCCCGCAATTGCAGGAAAAAAAGCCTGACGATGGCGGAAAAGGGGCGTAAAGTGACGGAATCCGGATAAATAGATTGCAATCCAGCCGTCACATTAGCTTCATCGAGAATCCGTATCAGCGTCCGCAATATGAGAACACGAAGAGGAGAAAAAAGTGATCTCTCACTGCCGCCGACTGCTTGCTACGACCACTGCGCTGGTCATCGCGTCCACCGCCATCGCCGCCGCTGAGCCGAGCGCCGAATTGATCGCCGCCGCCAAGAAGGAAGGCATGCTGACAACGATCGCGCTGCCGCACGACTGGTGCGGTTACGGCGACGTGATTGCCGCCTTCAAGGCGAAATATCCGGAAATCACCGTCAACGAACTGAACCCCGACGCCGGCTCCGCCGATGAAGTGGAAGCGGTGAAGGCCAACAAGGACAATAAGGGCCCGCAGGCGCCTGACGTCATCGATGTCGGCCTCGCCTTCGGCCCGCAGATGAAGGCCGAAGGCCTGCTGCAGCCCTACAAGGTCTCCACCTGGGACGAAATTCCCGACAACGTCAAGGATCCTGAAGGCTATTGGTACGGCGACTATTACGGCGTGATGTCCTTCTTCGTGAACAAGGACCTCGTCAATAACGCTCCGAAGGACTGGGCCGACCTGCAGAAGCCGGAATATTCCGGGCAGGTAGCGCTCGCGGGCGATCCGCGCGCTTCCAACCAGGCCATCCTCGGCGTTCTGGCCGCCGGTCTTTCCACCGGCGCAAAGTCTGGCAAGGAAGCCGGTGAAGCCGGCCTGAAGTATTTCGCCGACCTCAACAAGGCAGGCAACTTCCTTCCGGTCATCGGCAAGGCTGGCACGCTGGCGCAGGGCGCGACCCCGATCATCGTCGCTTGGGATTATAACGCCCTTTCCTGGAAGAAGACGCTGAATGACAACCCGCCAACGGAAGTTGTCGTTCCTGAGAAGGGTGTTCTGGCCGGCGTCTACGTTCAGGGCATTTCCGCTTACGCGCCGCATCCGAACGCTGCAAAGCTGTGGATGGAGCATCTCTATTCCGACGACGGTCAGCTCGGCTGGCTGAAGGGTTATTGCCACCCGATCCGCTTCAACGCCATGGTCAAGGCCGGCAAGGTTCCGCAGGAACTGATCGACAGCCTGCCGCCGGCAGCAGCCTATGAAAAGGCCATCTTCCCGACACTCGAGGAAGTCGACGCCAACAAGGCTGCCGTGACCGGCGGCTGGGACAGCGTTGTCGGCGCGAACGTGAAGTAAACTGTTGAAAATGCACCCCGGCCGACCAAAAGCCGGGGTGCTTCTTTTATGATGTAGACTTTTATATACAGACCGTTTGAAAACGGCGTTTGGGGACAAGCATGCCATCAACCAACACCGGCGGACCATCCGACGCGGGCAGAAAGCTGCCGCTGCACTGGATTGGCGTTCTTCCTTTTGCCGTTTTTGTTCTGCTGTTTTTGATCCTCCCGACGATGAAGATCGTCATTGGCGCATTCCAGCATGCAGATGGCAGCTTCACGCTGGACAATATCGGTGGGCTTTTCACCTCCTCCATTCTGGCGGCCTACTGGATTTCGATCAAGATCAGCCTCGCTTCGGCGGCACTGGGTTGCCTGATCGGTTTTGCCGTCGCCGCCGCCGTGGTGCTGGGCGGCCTGCCGCAAGGCATTCGCGGACCGCTTCTGACCTTTTCCGGCGTTGCCTCGCAATTCGCCGGCGTGCCGCTCGCCTTCGCCTTCATCGCCACGCTCGGGCCGGTCGGTCTCCTTACCGTTTTCCTCAAGACGCAGATCGGCATCGATCTGAGGCTCCTCGGTTTCAACATCCTGTCCTTCTGGGGCCTCACCGTCACCTATCTGTTTTTCCAGATACCGCTGATGATCCTCATCATCACACCTGCGTTGGACGGACTGAAACGCGAATGGCGCGAGGCTGCGGAAATCCTCGGCGCAACAGGCCTGCAATATTGGCGCATGGTGGCTTTCCCCATCCTTTTGCCGTCACTGCTTGGGACCATGTCGCTGCTTTTCGCCAACGCCTTCGGCGCCGTCGCAACCGCTATTGCGCTGACCGGCTCCTCGCTCAATATCGTGCCGATCCTGCTTTTCGCACAGATCCGCGGCGACGTTCTTGGCAATCCGCATCTTGGTTACGCGCTCGCCTTTGGCATGATCGTCGTGACCGGCATCGCCAATGCACTTTATATCTGGCTGCGCGCCCGCAGTGAAAGGTGGCTGAAATGAAGCGTTTCTTCGCCTGGGGCGCGCTAGTCTTCGGCCTGCTCTATTTCGCCCTGCCGCTGATCGGCATGACCAACTTCTCGCTAAAAATGCGGCGCGCCGAATATTCCTTCGACGCCTATGCAAAAGTGCTGGGCGATCCGCGCTTTCAGGAGACTTTCAGCTATTCGGTGGTGATGGCGCTGTTCACCATCGTCTTCGGGGTTCTGCTGGTGGTGCCCACCGCCTATTGGGTGCGTCTGAAACTGCCAGGCCTGCGGCCCTATATCGAATTCATCACGCTTCTGCCGCTGGTCATCCCGGCAATCGTCATCGTCTTTGGTTACATCCGGCTTTACAACACCTCCAGCTGGCTGCCGCTGACGGGAACAAGTTTCGGCACCAACCTGCTTTTGATGTTCGGTTATGCGACGCTTGCCCTGCCCTATATGTACCGCGCCGTCGATACCGGTCTCAGGACCATCGATGTGGCGACGCTGACCGAAGCGGCGCAGAGCCTCGGCGCGGGATGGACCACCATCCTGTCGCGCATCATTCTGCCCAATGTACTGGTCGCCGTGCTGTCGGGCGCCTTCCTGACCTTCGCCATCGTCATCGGTGAATTCACCATGGCGGCCCTTTTGAACCGCCCGGCCTTCGGCCCCTACATGCAGCTGCTCGGCGCCAACCGCGCCTATGAACCGGCCGCACTTGCCGTGATTTCCTTCGGCATCACCTGGGGTTGCCTGGGCCTGATCCAACTCGTTTCACGCTATCAGAAGGGCGCGCCTCCCAAGGCCTGAGGACACTATTTCATGAGCTTTTTGACACTTAGCAACATCAAGAAATCCTTCGGCTCCGTACAGGTCGTGCATGATTTCAACATGGCCATCGAAAAGGGCGAGTTCGTCTCCTTCCTCGGGCCATCGGGCTGCGGCAAGACAACCGTTTTGCGCATGATCGCCGGTTTCGAAACGCCGAGTGGCGGATCGATCGTCATCAACGGCAAGGACCAGACGGCGTTGCGCCCCAATCAGCGTAATATCGGCATGGTGTTCCAGGCCTATGCGCTGTTCCCGAACATGAATGTCTTCGAAAACGTCGCCTTCGGGCTCAAAGTCGCTGGCAAACCGAAAGCCGAGATCGATGCGCGCGTGAAGGAAATGCTCCAGCTCATCCATCTGGAGCATCTGGCGGACCGTTATCCCTATCAGATGTCGGGCGGCCAGCAGCAGCGCGTGGCGCTCGCACGCGCGCTCGCCCCGAAGCCGGAAGTGCTTCTGCTGGACGAACCGCTCTCCGCGCTCGACGCCAAGATTCGCGTGTCGCTGCGCGAGGAAATCCGCCAGATCCACCAGAAACTCGGCATCACCACCATTTTCGTCACCCACGATCAGGAAGAGGCCCTGTCGATTTCCGACCGCATCGTCGTCATGAATGGCGGCCGCGCCGACCAGATCGGCTCCCCCTTCGATATCTACAACAAGCCCGCGACCCGCTTCGTCGCCTCTTTCGTCGGCACGTTGAACCTCATCGACGCCACCGTCGTGGATGCCTCTGCCAACGTCATCCGCGTCGGTGATCAGCAGATCACCCTGCCCCAGCCGGTGGAAGCGACCAATGGCGAAAAGATCACGCTGGCATTGCGCCCCGAAGCCGGGGCGCTCGGCGCGAACGCCAAGGGTGATGTCGCGATATCAGGCAACGTCACCTCCAGCCAGTTCCTCGGCTCCGTCATCCGTACCCGTCTCGATCTCGGGGGCTCAACCCTGTCTTTCGACATGTTCAACGATCCCAGCACGGCGCCCCCGGCGATTGGCGAGCAAGTAACGCTGAAATTTGCGGCCAATGATCTGATGGTGATCAAAGATTAAATCGCTTTCCTCCGCCAGGGGAAAACGTTAAGCAGGCCCCATATCGATCGGAAATGAAGATGTGAGGCTGCTATGCGTGCGCTGTTCTATGAACGTTTTGGCGAAACCCCTGTTGTTGCCTCGCTTCCCGATCCCGAGCCGACAGAAAACGGCGTTGTCATCGCCGTGAAGGCGACCGGCCTCTGCCGCAGCGACTGGCACGGCTGGATGGGGCATGACCCGGATATCCACCTGCCGCATGTTCCCGGCCACGAATTCGCAGGTGTGATCGCCGCCGTCGGCAGACACGTCACCCGCTTCAAGACCGGCGACCGCGTCACCGTGCCCTTCGTCTCCGGCTGCGGCCATTGCCATGAGTGCCGCTCCGGCAACCAGCAGGTCTGCGAAGCGCAGTTCCAGCCGGGCTTCACCCATTGGGGTTCCTTCGCCGAATATGTCGCCATCGACTTTGCCGATCAGAACCTCGTCCACCTCCCGGAATCGATGAGTTACGCCACTGCCGCGGGCCTTGGCTGTCGTTTCGCCACCTCGTTCCGCGCCGTGACCGATCAGGGACGCTTGAAGGGTGGTGAGTGGCTGGCGGTGCACGGCTGCGGCGGTGTCGGCCTTTCCGCCATCATGATCGGTGCTGGCCTCGGCGCACAGGTTGTCGCCATCGATATTGCCGAAGACAAACTCGAACTTGCCCGGCAGCTGGGCGCGACCGCCACCATCAACAGCCGCGCGGTTGCCGATGTTGCCGAGGCGGTTCGCGAGGTGACGGGCGGCGGTGCACATGTCTCTGTCGATGCGCTTGGCCACCCGCAGACCTGCTGCAACTCCATCAGCAACCTGCGTCGGCGCGGCCGTCACGTGCAGGTGGGGCTGATGCTGGCCGATCACGCCATGCCCGCGATCCCCATGGCCCGGGTGATTGCGCATGAGCTGGAGATCTATGGCAGCCACGGCATGCAGGCGTGGCGTTATGAGGACATGCTGGCGATGATCGAAAACGGCAGGCTCGCGCCGGAAAAACTGATCGGCCGCCACATCACGCTTTCCGAGGCCGCAACCGCCCTGCCCGCCATGGACAATTTCAGGGAAAGCGGCATCAGCATCATCGACCGGTTCGAATAGCGCAGGCTCCTGAGACCGCCTGAGGTTTAGGGGTTTTGCACCGCTCAGGCGCTCCTGCGTCCGAATGTCCGGACCGCAGTGGTTCCTCGGGTAGACGCATGGGCCGGCGATACTGCCGGGATACGCGCTGCGTGATCCGTCTGGCTATCGCTCCATTGGCGGTTTACCAGCTGTTTCTTGCGGACCTCCAGCGGGTCGGGGGTCTCCTCCTCCTCCCGCGTACTTCCCGCAACTGCGGAGATCGTCGCCAGTCGCGAAATCCATCGCACTAGCTGCATGCTCTTGTGGACAAGCACAAAGATACCAACAATTGCGACCGCTATGATAATCACGAGGTTCCAAGGCGTTTCGCCGCCCCTCGCCGCCCGCTCCATGCGGTCTTTTGTCGTCGGATCAAAACCAAGCGTCGCCTTCAGCCTGGCTATATCCGCATCGCTAAGCCTGCTGTACCGCTCGCCACGATACAGCACATAACCGCTCCTATCCCCGCTGTTGAGATAACCGATGTCGAATGCTTCCCCATCGCGAAGAAAAGGCTCGTTATCCGGCAGATCATAAACGAGATCGATTGTCTCGCCGCCTCCGAATCCGGGGACGGCAAAAAACCGGGACTTCCGCGCCTCAGTTTCGCTTACGAATATCGCGGAAAATAGAAACCCGACCGAAAAAAGCACAATATGCTTCATTCATTCTCTCCAATAACAACGAGAATGACAACAATTGGCATTACTGAATTAATTTGAAGTTTATACTTACTATAACATCTTAAATTTAAGATATATATTGTTTATATCTAATATTGATCGATTATTTCACCAAGAATAAATTGCACTAATTTATAATAAACTGAACTTCTAACGATGCGGCATGACGTATCTCCGCCGACGCCGCAAACCATTGGCGCGAACAGCGCCCCACGTTAAGCCGCAATCACACGCAATTGCTTTGAGCATAACGCCGCGATGATGCGACACAGCGCAACGTCGGCGAACATGACGGATTAGATACAAGGAACGCGACATGCTGTTTCTCGATAGCGTAACCATGAAAGAGACCCCGGACGGAAGAGACGACTATCCCTTCTCCGTTCCAGCGCTGCGCCATCTGGAACGCCTCGAATTCAAGACGCCGATCACCTTTTTTGCCGGCAACAACGGCTCTGGCAAATCGACGCTGCTGGAAGGGCTGGCAGCGGGAATGACGGCCTATGCCATCGGCAATCACGGCCAGGTTGCCGGCGACCTCTACCTTCAGCATGCCGAGACCGTGGCGAAGTCCTTCTATTTCGCCCGCAAGAAATATCCGAAAATCCGCATGTTCATGCGCGCGGAAGACGTGCTTGGTTATATCCGCCGGCAGAACGAGGACGCACTGGACGATTTTCGCTGGGAGCGGGAAAAGGCTCTCAAGAAGGGCGAAGACTTTCCTGAAGAAACCCCGGATACGTTTCGCAGGATCGTCAGGAACAATGTCATCGACCGGCGTTCGCATGGCGAAGGATTTCTCGATATCATGCAACAGCGGCTGCATGGCGCCGGCCTCTATTTTCTCGACGAACCGGAAAGCCCGCTTTCGCCGCAAAAGCAGCTAGAGCTGGCGGCGATCATCCGCAACGCGGCCGATAGCGGCGGACAATTAATCATCGCCACCCATTCACCCGTGCTATTGGCCATTCCAGAGGCCACGATTTACTATTTCGACGCAGACGGCATCACCGAGCGCCTTTATGACGAGCTGGAAAACATCAGTTTCCTGCGCCGCTTTCTTGATCGACCCGCGAAATACCTGAGCGATTGAGCGTCGATTAGGCTTGAAATCGCGCCCCGCTTGCCGCATGCCCATAAGTAATACGTAATTTAGAAAAGAAGCAGCCTCATGTCTCCCACCACCACACCGGCGGCAGCCCGGCCCCTCAACGGTCAGGATTACAAAACTCTTGGCCTTTCGGCCCTCGGCGGCGCGCTGGAATTTTACGACTTCATCATTTTCGTATTTTTCGCCACCGTCATCGGCCACCTGTTCTTCCCGCCGGAAATGCCGGACTGGCTGGTGATGATCCAGACTTTCGGCATCTTTGCCGCCGGTTATCTGGTCCGTCCGCTGGGCGGCATCGTGCTGGCGCATTATGGCGACCGTTACGGCCGCAAGCGCGTCTTTGCCTTCTCCATCCTGCTGATGGCGCTCTCGACGCTGGGCATGGCGCTGATGCCGACCTATGCAACCATCGGCGTGGCGGCTCCCATCCTGCTCATCATCCTGCGCATGCTGCAGGGTGCTGCCATCGGTGGCGAAGTGCCGGGCGCATGGACCTTCGTTGCCGAACACGTGCCCTTCCGCCGCGTCGGGCTCGCCTGCGGTTTTCTGACATCCGGCCTCTCCTTCGGCATCATGCTGGGATCGCTGATCGCCTTTGCCATCAACTCGCTCTTCACACCGGAAGACGTGGCCGGTTACGCCTGGCGCATACCATTTCTGCTCGGCGGCATTTTCGGCCTGATCGCAGTTTATCTGCGTCGCTGGCTGGAAGAAACGCCGATCTTCATGGAAATGAAAAAGTCGAAATCGCTGACGGACAAGCTGCCGCTCGGGCTGGTACTGAAGCACCATATGCGCGGCGTCATCATCTCCGCCCTGCTGACCTGGGTTCTGTCAGCGGCCATCGTCGTCACCACGCTGATGACCGCCACCTTCCTGCAGAAGCTTTACGGTTACACCCCGACGCAGGCGCTGGCCGGCACCAGCTTCGGCACGCTGTTCCTGATCTTCGGCGTCATCATCGCAGGCGCGCTGATCGACCGGCTCGGCTCCGGCCTCTTCTTCATGGGCGCCAGTATTTTCTTCGGCATCGCCACCTTCACCTTCTACAGCTATGCCGGCACATCGCTTCAAACCATGTTCGTGCTGTATGGCGTCATGGGCCTGTCGGTCGGCATGGCGGGTGCGGTGCCCTATGTCATGGTCCGCGCCTTCCCGGCCTCGGTCCGCTTCTCCGGCCTCTCCTTCGCCTATAACGTCTCCTATGCCGTCTTCGGCGGGCTGACGCCGATTGGCGTGACGACCGCGCTTGCGATCAACCCGATGGCCCATGCCTGGTATCTGGTCTTCATCGCCGTCCTCGCCTTCGCGATCGGGCTCTATCTTTACCTGCGCGGCAGCGAGGTCGAGAGCCATGTCGGTATAGAGGAACTGGCGGCGTTACGGTCTTAAACACCGACTGAATGCAAAAAGCGCGGGCAAGACCCGCGCTTTTTTATTGAATGGCAGCACACCGGAACATCAGGCCGCGCTGTCGATTTCCTCCGCGCCGTTCGTCGGCACGTAGTTGAGGACAGGACCGAGCCAGCGCTCCACCTCTTCCACCGGCATATCCTTGCGGCGCGCATAATCGAGAACCTGATCGCGCTCCACCTTGGCAACGCCGAAATAATAGCTCTCGGGATGGCCGATATATATACCCGAGACGGAGGAGCCGGGCCACATGGCGTAGCTTTCCGTCAGTTCCACACCCGCCGCATTGGTGGCGTCGAGCAGGGCAAACAGTGTCTTCTTTTCGGTATGGTCAGGCTGGGCCGGATAGCCGGGCGCCGGGCGAATACCGGCATAGGCCTCGCCAATCAGCTCATCGCCGTTGAAGTTTTCCTGCGGGGCATAACCCCAGAATTCCTTGCGCACCCGCTCATGCATACGCTCGGCAAAGGCTTCCGCAAAACGGTCGGCCAGCGCCTTGACGAGGATGGACGAATAATCGTCATTCGCCCGCTCGAAACGCTCGGCAATCGCCACTTCCTCGATACCCGCCGTCACCACGAAACCGCCGACATAATCGGCAACGCCGCTATCGACAGGCGCGACGAAATCGGACAGCGCCACATTGGGGCGGCCATCGCGCTTGGAAAGCTGCTGGCGCAGCGTGAAGAAGGTCGCCAACTCTTCGCCGCGGCTTTCATCCGTGAACAGGCGGATATCGTCGCCCACGGCGTTGGCCGGCCAGAAGCCGATCACCGCCCGCGGCCGGAACCAGTTCTCCTCAATGATCTTCTTCAGCATCGCCTGCGCATCGCTGTAAAGCTGCCGCGCCGCCTCGCCCTGTTTTTCGTCATTGAGAATGGCCGGGAAGCGGCCCTTCAGCTCCCAGGTCTGGAAGAACGGCGTCCAGTCGATGTAACGGGAAAGCTCTTCAAGGTCGTAAGTCTCGAACACCCTGGTGCCGAAAAATTGCGGCTTGACGGCGCTATAGGCCGACCAGTCAATCTTGTGCGCGTTCTCGCGGGCGCGGGAAAGCGGCAGACGCTGCTTTTCGCGCTCATTGCGGGCGTGCGCTTCCGCCACCTTGGCATATTCGCTGCGAATACCGTCGATATAAGCCGGCTTCTGCTCTGCGGAAAGAAGCGCCGACACGACGCCCACCGCACGCGAGGCGTCGGTGACATAGATCGCCTGCCCCTGCTCGTAGCGCGGATGGATTTTTACCGCGGTATGCACGCGGCTGGTTGTTGCGCCGCCGATCAGGAGCGGGATGTCGAAACCCTGCCGCTCCATTTCGGCCGCCACATGCACCATCTCGTCTAGCGACGGGGTTATGAGGCCGGAAAGGCCGATCACATCCACCTTTTCGGCAATCGCCGTCTCGAGGATTTTCGTCGTCGGCACCATGACGCCGAGATCGATGATCTCGTAATTGTTGCAGGCCAGCACGACGCCGACAATGTTTTTGCCGATATCGTGCACGTCACCCTTCACGGTCGCCATCAGCACCTTGCCGGCGGCACTGCGCTCGGCACCGCCATTCAGGCGCTTTTCCTCTTCCATGTAAGGCAGCAGCACGGCCACCGCCTGCTTCATCACGCGCGCGGATTTCACCACCTGCGGCAGGAACATCTTGCCGGACCCGAACAGGTCACCGACCACATTCATGCCGGCCATCAGCGGCCCCTCGATGACATGCAGCGGACGCTCCGCCTTCTGGCGCGCCTCTTCCGTATCGGCCTCGATATAGTCGGTGATGCCGTTGACCAGCGCATGTTCCAGCCGCTTCTCGACGGGGAGTTCACGCCAGGAGAGATCCTGCACCTTGGCTTGTTTTTCACCAGTACCTCGAAAACGCTCGGCCACTTCAAGCAGCCGCTCGGTCGCGTCGTCGCGGCGGTTCAGCACCACGTCTTCGCAGGCCTCGCGCAGTTCCGCGTCGATGTTGTCGTAAACCGCAAGCTGGCCGGCATTGACGATGCCCATATCCATGCCGACCTGGATGGCGTGGTAGAGGAACACGGCATGCATCGCCTCACGCACCGGTTCATTGCCACGGAAGGAGAAGGAGAGGTTGGAAACACCGCCGGAAATATGCGTGAGCGGCATGGTTTCGCGGATAGTCTTGGTGGCCTCGATGAAGTCCACGCCGTAATTATTGTGCTCTTCGATACCGGTCGCAACCGCAAACACGTTCGGATCGAAGATGATGTCTTCCGGCGAAAGGCCCGCCTTTTCGGTCAGGAGCTTGTAGGCGCGCGCGCAGATTTCCACCTTGCGCTGATAGGTATCCGCCTGCCCGACCTCATCGAAAGCCATGACCACGACCGCCGCACCGTAATTGTGGACAAGCCGCGCCTGCTGGAGAAACTTCTCCTCGCCTTCCTTCAGCGAAATCGAATTGACGATCGACTTGCCCTGAACGCATTTCAGGCCGGCCTCGATGATCTCGAACTTCGAACTATCGATCATCACAGGCACGCGGGCGATATCCGGCTCGGCGGCGATGAGGTTCAGGAACTCCACCATCGCCTTTTGCGAGTCAATCAGGCCCTCATCCATGTTGATGTCGATGATTTGCGCACCGTTTTCCACCTGATCGCGGGCAACAGCGAGCGCCGCCGTGTAATCGCCGGCGGTGATGAGCTTGCGAAAGCGGGCAGAGCCGGTGACGTTGGTGCGCTCGCCCACGTTGACGAAGGGAATGTCCTTGGTCAGCACGAAGGGCTCGAGACCCGAAAGCGACATGAAAGGCTTGTGCTCGGGAATGGGGCGCGGCTTGTAATCCTTGACGGCTTCGGCAATCGCCCGGATATGCTCGGGCGTCGAACCGCAGCAACCGCCGACGATGTTGACGAGGCCGTCGCGGGCAAAACCCTGCACTTGGCGCGCCATCATCTCAGGCGTTTCGTCATATTGGCCGAATTCATTCGGCAGGCCTGCATTGGGATAGGCGCAGACGAAGGTATCGGCCACGTCAGACAATTCCTGCAGATGCGGACGCA
This sequence comes from Agrobacterium salinitolerans, assembly GCF_027498475.1. Taxonomy (NCBI): domain Bacteria; kingdom Pseudomonadati; phylum Pseudomonadota; class Alphaproteobacteria; order Hyphomicrobiales; family Rhizobiaceae; genus Agrobacterium; species Agrobacterium salinitolerans. Next base: position 1,015,340 of record NZ_JAPZLN010000001.1, read on the forward strand.
TGGCATCCGCACCCAGCGCGCAGTTCAGCCCGATGGTGAAGGGATTGGCATGGCGCACCGAATTCCAGAAGGCAGACGGCGTCTGGCCGGACAGCGTGCGGCCGGAAAGGTCGGTAATCGTGCCTGAGATCATCACCGGCAGGCGGATGCCCTTGGCCTCGAAACGCTCCTCGCAGGCGAAGATCGCTGCCTTGGCGTTCAACGTATCGAAGATCGTCTCGATGAGGATGATGTCGGCACCGCCATCGATCAGACCGTCGATCTGCTCGCCATAGGCGATACGCAGATCGTCGAAACTGACGGCGCGGTAACCGGGATTGTTGACGTCAGGCGAAATGGAGGCCGTGCGGTTGGTGGGGCCGATGGCGCCCGCCACGAAACGGCGGCGGCCATCTTCCCGCTCGGCGCGCTGGGCGGCGCGGCGGACAATCGCTGCGCCCTCGCGGTTGAGGTCGTAGACGGCATTCTCCATCTCGTAATCGGCCTGGGCGATGCGCGTTGACGAAAACGTGTTGGTTTCGAGAATATCCGCGCCCGCCATGGCGTAGCGATAGTGGATGTCTTCGATGGCATCCGGCTGGGTCAGGATCAGAAGGTCGTTATTGCCCTTCTGGTGACAGGCACAGCCGATAAAACGATCGCCACGAAAATGATCCTCGTCAAAACCCAGCCCCTGGATCTGCGTGCCCATGGCACCATCGAGAATGAGGATGCGTTCGCTGGCGGCATCGCGCAACGCCTTGAAAATTTCCGCGCCGTCACGCTTTGCCCCTTCAGGGCCGAACAGATCGTCAAACACGGGCACACTCCTCATTTCGATTTGCAAGATCGCAAGTCGTCAAGTCACATAAAGATATGTTTATGTCAATATATCTTCAAGGGACAGGCATGGCTTTGCGCAGTAGCAGCACGTTACGAAATATCGCTGACAGATGACAGGTTTATACGGCAAGGATATAAGCCGAAGCAGCAAACCGCATGGAGGACGAGAATGCCCGAGGACGATCACAACAGCCGCAACTGGAACACACTGCCCTGGCATCGCCAATGGCTGGCAAAACAGGCTGAGGGACTTTTCGATTTCTTCCAGTATCGTGCCCTCAATCCTGCCGGCGGCTTCTTCGATCTCGACGCGAAGGGTGCGCCGCTGCAGCCAAACGACCCCGTGCGCGGCATTCACGCATCCGCCCGCATGGTGCATTGTTTCTCCATCGGCCATCTGCTCGGGCGTCCAGGCTGCGGCGATATCGTCGATCACGGCATGACCTATCTCTGGAACAGGCATCGCGACGGCGAACATGGCGGTTATTTCTGGCAGGTGAACGATGCCGGCCCAGTGGACGCCACCAAGCAGGGTTATGGCCATGCCTTTGTGCTTCTGGCCGCCTCTTCCGCGAAAACCGTCGGCCACCCTCTCGCAGACAAGATGCTGGCCGACATTACCGAGGTGCTCGAAACCCGGTTCTGGGAGGAAAAACACGGCGCCATCGCCGAGGAATTCCATCGCGACTGGTCGCCCATCGAGAATTACCGCGGCCAGAACTCCAACATGCACCTGACCGAAGCGCTGATGGCCGCCTATGAGGTGACCGGCGACAATAGCTACCTCAGCAAGGCGGAGCGCATCGCCGATCTCGTTATCCGCCGCCGCGCCGGCGAGCTGGATTTCCGCGTGCCGGAGCATTTCGATGAGAACTGGACGCTCGATAAGGAATATCGCGGCAACGAAATGTTCCGCCCCTCCGGCTCCACCCCCGGCCACTGGCTGGAATGGGCGCGTCTCATCCTGCAATTATGGGTGCTGGGAGAACGCCGCCATGACTGGATGCCGGTGGCCGCAAAATCGCTGTTCGTGCAATCCATGGCGCTCGGCTGGGATCGGGAAAAGGGTGGCTTTTTTTATACGCTCGACTGGAACGACAATCCCGACAAGCGGGCAAAGCTCTGGTGGCCCATGTCCGAGGCGGCGGGCGCTGCCCACTTCCTCAACGAGAACCTGCCGGCGGACGACTTCTATGAAGACAGCTACCGCCGCATCTGGAGCACGATCGCCAACAACTTCATCGACCATGAGAATGGCGGCTGGCATGAGGAACTGACGGAAGATCTGGTTCCCGCCCACACGCTGTTCCCCGGCAAGGGCGATATCTACCACGCGCTGCAGGCCTGCCTCATCCCGCTTTTCCCGGCGACGGGAAGCCTGACGAAGGTGATCAGGGAAAGCGGCGGGGATTATTAAGGCGTTGCCCAACCGTCCGTCGTGCCGGCCTTAAGCCGGCATCCAGCCACGGTGCCTCTGCGCCGTAAAAGAGTCTTTCTCGATCTACAGCGGCATCTCAAAACCCGATGGTTTCCTCGAAATCATCCCAGGACTGGTACATTTCATAGCGACCGACACCGGGGATCGGCACATGCCCGTAATAGGGTGAAAGCTGAAACTCGGCGGCCGCCTCGCTCTTGCCGGCGACGGCCGCCACGTAGATGGCGGAGGCAAGCCCGGTGCGGTTCGCGCCGTGTTCGCAATGGATGAGAACGGGCTTTTCCGCATTGCGCAGCACCGCCGCCAGCGTTTCTGAATCCTCCACCGACACCTTTTCGCTTGAACTCAGCGGATAATCGACAAGCCGGATACTGTTGTTTTTCGCCGCAAGGCTTTCGGCCTCGTACCATCCCTCACGCTTTTCATCGCGCAGGTTGATGATCGTCTTGATGCCATAAGCCTTGGCATAGGCCGCGATGTCCTTGCCGCTCGGCTGGGCCGAACGGTAAAGCTCTCCAGGAATGACTTCGTGAAAATTTCCGGTGAGCTGGCCGATGCCCATATGTGCGCCCGCCAGAACCGGCAGGGCGACAAGGCCAATGGCGGTTATTTTCAGAAACTTCAGAACAATACGCAAAACATCAACCCGCGACATTCATCGAATGGAGGGGAGATGGCATCGCAAATGGACGAAAACAAGTCGGCGGCTGTTCCAGCCGGTTTCGTTGCGGAGGAGGAGAATTCGCCTATCCGCCCGGATCTGCCGTGATGCCCGGACTTTCCGCCTTCGCTCCTCGGCGAGACAATTTTCAAAATGCCGTGATAACCGCAGCCGCGTGAGCCGCTCATTCGAATTCTGCGGAAATGACGGTAACGCGCCACTCCAGCCGTTGCGGCTCTACGCTTTCATTGTTGCGCATACGGAACGCCCGGCAGGCCGAAAAAGTCTCCCCGGCCTCGATGCGCCTTTCGCTCACCTGATAGGGATCGAAGGAAACGGAGGCGCGGAAGGCCGGTTCAAACCCTTCAAGCGTATAGGTGAGCCGCTGGACCGCGACGTCATTGTCATTGCGGAAGCTGAGGCGGATCGGCAATGCCGCATCCGGGCAGACCGAATCGAATGCCGCGCTCGCGACGATATGGTCGAGCCGCTGGTTGCCGCGCCGCCAGTCATAAATCACAAAAGCGGCTGTGGCCGTCCAGATCAGCAGCAGGCAGATGACAACGGATTTGAGATGCCGCGGAAACGCAATGAGGGTGAGAAGAAGAATGGCGCTGAGAACGGCTCCGACAATCACGTCGCCCCTCCTCCGCTAAAATAAAGCCTCATGCGATCTCATCCTCCCATGCCCTTCCCATCCGCATCAATCCCCCTCACCGGGAGGCCGCAATGATGCAGTATCAACCGCAGCTTATGCCGCCGGCAATCCAACGCAAAGCGCCGGCATCGTCTTCCACAACTCTATGGTCGCTCCCCCCGCTGTCAAGACAACCAAGCGTGACATCGACCGTCCACCGTACCGGACCTTTGCCCAAACGGCGAAGGGAACCAAACTCGGCTGAAGACGTTCGCCGCATCAGAACAGCATGGCGGGGCGATAAAAAGCCGCGATCCACGGCCGTACGGGCAGCAACGCCGGGGGACACGAGCGCCTCCTGGAACCACTGAACCGCGGCCCATATTAAAAGCAGCTAATCTATGCTAAGGATGTCTGTCAGCTCAGGGAGAAAAACGATGAAAACGCTGATCGTAACGTCACTCATGGCCCTGTCGGCCAGCACCGCAATGGCCGCGGATGCCGTCTACGAGACGCCCGCACCTCCGGTGGCGCAGGAAACCCTGCCGGTCTTCACCTGGTCTGGCCCCTATCTTGGTATTCAAGGCGGCGCGGGCTGGGCAAATGGTGATTTTTCGGCGGGCGGCCCGGTCGCCTCGGATGATTTCAACGGCGGCATTCTGGGCGCCTTCGTTGGTTACAACTACCAGTTCGACAATAATCTGGTCCTCGGCATCGAAGGTGATGTCGATTATAACTGGAACGACAATGACTATGTTGGCGTCAAGATCGGCACCGACTGGCAGGGTTCCGTTCGCGGCCGTGTCGGTTATGCCTTCGACCATGCCCTGCTTTATGCCACCGCCGGCTGGACCGCGACACGCGGTTTCATCGAAACGCCCGGAGCCGGCAAGGACAGCACCACCTTCAACGGCTACACCGTCGGCGCGGGCCTGGACTATGCCTTCACGGACAATGTGTTCGGCAGGCTGGAATATCGCTACAACGACTATAGCGACAAGGACATCTTCGGCATCAATACCGATGTCGACCAGCACACTGTCAAGGTCGGTCTCGGCGTGAAGTTCTAATCGCGACCGGTCGATTTCGCTAAAAGGCCCGGCCATCCGCCGGGCTTATTTGTTGCTGAAAGCCTGCATCGGCCGCGATCTTCGCCGCCTGGGTTCAGGGAAATATGAACCGTGCAGAAATGAAATGTTCACAGGCCGTTCACCCGTCCCGTGCCATCATCCGGGCATAATGAGCCTCTATCTCCGCAGGCAGGCTTATGGAGTAGCCCCGATGAAAAAGATAATTCTTTCCACTGTTGCCGCGCTGATCGCCACGGGCAGCATTTTTGCATCCTATGGCACTGCCGCCGCGCAGGACTATCCCTATCGCCCGCGCTATGACCGCGGCGGCCCACCCCCACCGCCCTACCGCGAACACCGCCGCCACAATGACGGCGCAGCGATTGCCGGCGGCCTTGCCGCAGGCGTCATCGGCGGCCTGATCGGCGGCGCCATCGCCAACAGCAATAACGGCCCGCGCTACTACGAACCGCCACCGCCGCCCCGCCCCCGCTGCTGGTTCGAAGACCGCCGCGTGCCCAATTCCTATGATGGTGGCTGGCATACGGAAAGTATGCGGGTTTGTAACTGACATTGAAGCTTTTCTCGATCCGGCTTGCCCCATCGGCACGCCGGATCGACGCAGATGCATTCATTCCACTTCCGGAATTTGCCACCAGCATAGCAGAGATCACGCCTCAGACGTGACAGACGCGCGCGCTCGAAGAGCAGCGAAACATCCCAAGCAATTGATGTTGAAAGAAAATGGTGGGCCCGGAGGGACTCGAACCCCCAACCAAGCGGTTATGAGCCGCCGGCTCTAACCATTGAGCTACAGGCCCCTTTCGGAAAATCAGTCCGAAGCACCGGTTCGCAATGGCTCGAATCCGGTGGGTCACGCTCTAACGTAATTTTTTGAGCCCGACAAGCCAATGATGCTTTCGCAAAGCAGCGCCGCCGTATTAGCTACACAATCTAGGGCAATACCCTTCAAAGGGACACAATCAACGAGGAAACACCATGAAGACAAAAACGGCTCGCCTTTTCGCACTCACCGCAATGACCGCAGCAGCCATGATGCCGCTCGCCGCCCAGGTTTCTGCGCAGGAAGCTTCCCCGCGCGAAGCCACCATCAGTGTTTCCGGTGAAGGCCAGTCGGCCATTGTCCCCGACATGGCGATCCTGTCCTTCAGTGTCATCAAGCAGGCGGAGACCGCGGCTGCGGCGCTGACCGAAAACTCCAAGGCGCTTGCCGATGTTCTAAAGGCGCTGAAAGAGGCCGCCATCGAGGACCGCGACCTGCAGACCAGCAACTTTTCGGTGCAACCGCTCTATAAGCACTATGAACCCAAGGACGGCGTCTATGTCGCGCCCGAGATCACCGGCTATCAGGTGTCCAACGGCCTGACCGTGCGGGTGCGCGACCTGAAAAAGCTCGGCGCGATCCTCGATACCTCCGTCAAGCTCGGCATCAACCAGGGCGGCGACATCACCTTCACCAATGACAAGCCGGAAGCGACGGTGACCGAGGCCCGCAAGCAGGCCGTCGCCGATGCTCTCGCCAAGGCGAAGACGCTGACGGAAGCGGCGGGCGTGAAGCTTGGCCGCGTCATTCAGATCAGCGAGAACTCGCAGCGCCCGATGCCGGTACCGGCGGGCATGATGCGTGCTTCGATGATGAAGGAAGCCGACAGCGTGCCGATCGCTTCGGGCGAGAACAGCTACAGCGTGGTGGTCAACGTCACTTTCGCTCTCGAGCAGTAAGATCGGCGGCGGGCGGCACTCCTGTGCCGCTCTTCGCCATCCGAAGTTTGGCCATTGGCATGATACAAAACGAAATGCCCCTCGCCTGCCTTTTTGGACAAGCGAGGGGCATTTTTTAATCGTTCCGCCGGACGGGGGTATCAGCAGATCGATAAGGCTATACGCCGTTAGCGCCGGATCACCGGGCAACCGCGCTCATTGGCGAAAACGATGCGATCACGGCCGCGACGGTCGAAGCCTGCCACCACGACACGGCGCGGCGACACATCAACCACGCGGGCGCGGCGAAGACCCATGCGGCCTGCCTTTTCTTCCGCAAGCCAGGGCGAGCAGCCACGGCGCGGGCGATCCGGACGACCCCAGCCGGGGCGATGGCCATAACCATCCTGAACCTGAACCCTGAACTGAACGTCCGAGCCTGCGGAAGCCGCTGGCGCAGTAACGGAAATTCCACCGAGGGCGATGAGGGCAGCCAGGCCGGCTTTTGCGAAGGTGCTGAACATGAACTCACTCCGTTTGTTTCTTTGCCGACAGGGGAACATCCCCCGGCGATTGACGAGACCCTAGACCCGCCCGCCTGAATATTAACAGAACCGAATGTTCAGCAGGCGTTCAGGGTGCTTAACGCGAAGCATGGCGCTCTGGATCCGTATCTCAGGACGAGATATGCAGCACGATTTCGCGGCGATGCGGCTGGTCACGATGTTCAAAAAGATAAAGGCCCTGCCAAGTGCCGAGCACGAGCCTGCCGTCGCTGATCGGTACGCCAATGGAAACCGTGGTGAGCGCTGATTTGATATGGGCGGGCATATCGTCGGGACCTTCGAGCGTATGGATGATCCAGCGCATGGAGGGATCGTCGGAAGGCGGGACGAGGCGGGAGAAAAACGCCGTGAGATCGCGCCGCACATCGGGATCGGCATTTTCCTGAATGAGCAGCGAGCAGGATGTGTGCCGGACGAAGATCGTCAGCAAGCCTTCTTCCACGCCGGCGTGGCTGACGAACGCCTTGGCCTCGGATGTGAATTCATAAAGTCCCTGCCCCCGGGTGGCGACGATGATTTTTCTCTGCGGCACATTTTTTCCTTCACTGAGCTGGAACAAAATTGGCGATGCCAACGTTTCAGCATGTCAATTTGTATCCGATGACGTAAGGGATACGACAATAGCGTGACGACGGCCCATAAAGCAGAACGGAACACCGGTGTCACAGTTGCAAAAAACGGGGAAGGGTTGGCACTGTCAGAATGAATTATCCAGGCTTACCCTTTTCTTTACGAACACAATGGTCCTCGTCCAAGACAGACACAGGGTGCGAAAGACTGATTCATGGCACCCAGTGATTATCATGTCGATCTGACCAATTGCGACCGCGAACCCATCCACATCCCAGGCTATATTCAACCGCATGGCTGCCTCATCGCCTGCGATAACGCCATGCGCATGGTGCTGCGGCATTCTGAAAACTGCCGCGAAATGCTGGGCGTCGAAGGCGACATCAACGGCAAAACCGCCGAGGAGGTGCTCGGCAAAAAACTTGTCCACGATCTCCGCAATGCGCTCACCGTCACCGGCAGAACCACGCGTCCCGCCATGCTGCCCGCCGTGGAAATGAGCGACGGTCGCGGCTTCGACATTTCGCTCCACCGCTACAAATCCACCACGATCATCGAATTCGAACCCTCCCGCAACGAGACGCAGCCGCTCGGCACCGCGCGCAAGATGGTGGACCGCATCCGCGAAGCGGACAGCGTCGAAAGCCTGATCTCCAGAACGACGCGGCTGATAAAGGCGACGCTCGGCTATGACCGGGTGATGATCTACCGCTTCGAGGAGGATGGCGCAGGCAAGGTCTTGTCGGAAGCGAAGCAGCCGGAGCTGGAAAGCTTTCTCGGGCAATATTTCCCCGCCAGCGACATTCCGCAGCAGGCCCGCGCGCTTTATCTCAAGAATACGCTGCGCATTATCTCGGATGCCAGCGGCGCCCGTGTTCCCGTCCTGCCGGTTGTCGATGCCTCCGGCGAGCCGCTCGATATGTCCTTCGCGCATCTGCGCAGCGTCTCGCCCATCCATTGCGAATATCTTCGCAACATGGGTGTTGCTGCTTCCATGTCGATTTCCGTGATTGTCGACGGTGCGCTGTGGGGCTTGATCGCCTGCCACCATTATTCGCCGCGCGTGCTGACGATGCCAGTCCGGATCGCTGCGGAAATGTTCGGGGAATTTTTCTCCATGCATTTGCAGGTTCTAAAGCAGAAGCGCAGGCTCGATACCGTCAACCATGCCCATGCCGCTCTTGACCGCTTCCTTCAGCTTGCCGCCCATCACGCCAACATTGAAGAACTGCTGGTCGACAGCTTTCAGGATTTTGCCGATCTGATGCCCTGCGACGGCGTTGGGCTCTGGGTCGATAACAACTGGCACGGCCATGGCGCAACGCCGCCGCATAATGCCATTCCAAGGCTGGCGCGTTTTGTCGCTTCGGCTTCGGAAGGCAAGGTCTGGGCGACGCACGCCCTCTCGCAGGCCATACCGGAAGCGGAAATCTACGCCGGCACCGCGGCGGGAATGCTCGCTATCCCGCTGTCGCAGGTCAAGAACGACTATCTCCTGTTTTTCCGCAAGGAGATCGTGCAAAATCTGAACTGGGCCGGCAATCCTGAAAAATCCTATGAGACCGGCCCGATGGGCGACCGCCTTACCCCGCGCAAGAGCTTTGCGATCTGGAAAGAGACGGTCCGCTTGCAGGCGCAGCCCTGGTCGGAAGCCGACCGGGAGATCGCGGAAGCGGCGAGAATTGCGCTGGTCGAGGTCGCATTCCATCACAGCGAGCTGATGGCGGGCGAGAGGGAACGCGCGGAAGTGCGTCAGCGCATGCTGAACGAGGAGCTCAACCACCGCGTCAAGAATGTTCTGGCCATCATCAAATCGCTGGTCGGCAATCCCTCGCAGGAGGGCAAGACCTTGCAGGAATATGTGACCGCCCTGAAGGGCCGCATTCAGGCATTGTCCTTTGCCCATGACCAGATCATTCGCGGCGAAGGCGGCGGCGCGCTGCGCGATCTTCTGGATGCCGAACTGTCGCCGCATCGCTCTCCGGAAACGACGGTGAAGCTTGAAGGCCCCCAGGTCACACTCGATTCCCGCGCTTTCTCGGTGATGGCGCTGGTTCTGCACGAACTGGCGACGAATGCCGCCAAATACGGCGCGCTTTCGCAAAATGGCGGGCAATTGCATGTGCGCTGGGACATCAACGAGAACCGCGATTGCGAGATCGAGTGGCGTGAAATCCTGCCGACCAAACTGCCGACGCCATCGCGCGCCGGTTTCGGTACGGCACTCATCAGCCGCAGTATTCCTTATGACCTCGGTGGGCGCAGCACCATGCGCTATCTGCCGGATGGGCTGGAGGCGGAAATTTTCCTGCCCTCCCGTCACGTCTCGTCGGCCACGGCAAGTACCGACACGCGAACCGAACTTGAAATTGCGCCGCAGCCCAGACGCTATAACCGGGAGGAGCCATTGAAAGTCTTACTCGTCGAAGACCAGATGCTGATCGCCATGGATGTCGAGAACATGCTGGAAGATAATGGCATCAAGGCAATCGAAACCGCAACCTCGTCGGCGATGGCAATTGAAAAGCTGAAGAGCTATGTGCCTGATGTGGCTATTCTCGACATCAATCTCGGCTCGGACACCTCAATTCCCGTCGCCCGCGAACTGCACCGCCGTGGCATTCCGTTCATGTTCGCCACCGGTTATGCGGATGGCAGCATGGTGCCGGATGAATTCGGCGCCGTCCCGGTGATCCGCAAGCCCTATGACGAGGATGCGCTGATGGCGGGCATTGGGCTGCTGGTGGGGGATGCGGAGCGGGTGTAGGAGATTGATACGAACCAGCCCTACTGAAATCTTGTAAAGCCGCGCTTTTTCGCGTCTTCCGGGCTGACCTCATTCCCAATTTTAAACCGGAATTCCGTCACCGTGTAATTTTCCAGATCGACTTCACACTGGAACGAAACGTCATGCCAGCCATTGCCCGTGTTGAACGCGCCGCCGGAAGCATCGATTGAGTTACCGGAAATCCTGCCGCCCGTGTCCGAATAGGGGATCATGCCCCTGGCGGCAAATCCTGCGCTCTGAATCTGGGCCAGGGCTTCGGTGCTGCAAAGCTGAACGACGCGGCGACGTGGTGGCAGATCGCCAAACATCTGACGTCTCTGGGCCGGTGACAGCATGGACGAAGACAGGAGGTTTTTGGCCGCCGGAAGTTTTACGGGTTTCTTTTCCGTCACTTCCGCCGGCTTTTCTTCAGTTGGCTTGGCCTGCGGTACAGGCGGTTGATCGGGCTGCGTTTCTTCCTTCACGGGTGAAACCGCGATTTCCCCCTGTGCGGCGGAAGCCTCAAGATCGCTGTTGGCGGCAGGAGCTGCGGGCTTTTCCTCAGCCGTTTTTTCAGGCTGGCTTGCAGGCTCTTCGGAAGGCTCGGTCTTTTCCGCTTCCTCCGTCTTGCCCGGCTTGTCCTCGGGATCCGCCCGCGTTTCCTCAGGCCGCATGGCGATGGCCGGTAGCGTCGCCTGTGGCGGCGGCAAAGTTTTCGCGTCTTCTGCCGGAGGAGCTGGCGGCGGAGGTGGCGGAGGTTCTGGCTTTTCCTCTTTAGCCTTCTCTTCACCCGGCGAAGGGGCCTCTTCCGCCTTTTTTTCCTCGGGCGGCGGCACGAGTTCGACGCTGACGCTCTCCGGCTCCTGCGGTTCGGCTATCCGCTCCGGCAATTCAAAAAAGAACAGTGCGACAACGGCCAGATGCAGCAGCACGGAGATGGGCACTGCCCATCCCTTCCCTTTCCACCTGCTTGCCGAAACCTGTTGCATCAATCGAACCAAATCGAAACCGAGCATTTCCGGCAAAGCGGAAAGCGATATGTTTCACACATAGGGCTTGTCGCAGAGTTCGCCAGTGCGGGAAACAAAAAACCCGGCCAGAGGTGACTGACCGGGTTCAATTTTAAAAGAAATAAACAGCTTAGCTGTCGAGGAAGCTCCGGAGCTTTCGCGAACGGCTCGGATGCTTCAGCTTGCGCAGCGCCTTCGCCTCGATCTGGCGGATACGTTCGCGCGTCACCGAGAACTGCTGGCCGACTTCTTCCAACGTATGGTCGGTGTTCATGCCGATGCCGAAACGCATGCGCAGAACACGTTCTTCACGCGGCGTCAGCGAAGCGAGAACGCGGGTGGTCGTCTCGCGCAGGTTCGCCTGAATGGCGGCGTCGATCGGCAGCAGCGCGTTCTTATCCTCGATGAAGTCACCGAGATGCGAATCCTCTTCGTCACCCACGGGGGTTTCGAGCGAAATCGGCTCCTTGGCGATCTTCAGAACCTTGCGCACCTTTTCAAGCGGCATGGCGAGCTTCTCGGCCAGCTCTTCCGGGGTCGGTTCGCGGCCGATCTCGTGCAGCATCTGGCGCGACGTGCGAACGATCTTGTTGATCGTTTCGATCATATGCACCGGAATACGGATCGTGCGGGCCTGGTCGGCAATCGAACGGGTGATCGCCTGCCTGATCCACCAGGTCGCATAGGTCGAGAACTTGTAACCACGGCGATATTCGAACTTATCAACCGCCTTCATCAGGCCGATATTGCCTTCCTGAATGAGATCGAGGAACTGCAGACCGCGATTGGTGTATTTCTTCGCAATCGAGATCACCAGACGCAGGTTGGCCTCGACCATCTCCTTCTTGGCGATCCGCGCTTCGCGCTCGCCCTTCTGCACCATCGAAACGATGCGGCGGAATTCGGCGATGGAAATGCCGGTTTCCGTGGAGAGGTTCTGGATTTCCTGACGGATTTCCCGGATCGTGTTGCTTTCCTCGCGAGCGAATTCCTTCCAGCCGCGGGCGGCCAGATTGGCAATCGACTTCATCCAGTTCGGATCGAGTTCCGCACCGTGATACTGCTCAAGGAAGCTGTCACGCTTGACGCCATAGGATTCGGCAAGGCGCAGCAGCCGGCCTTCATTCTGCATCAGGCGCTTGGAAATATCGTAGAGCTGCTCGACAAGGCTGTCGATACGGTTCTGGTTCAGCGACAGCGACTTGACGGCCGTGATCAGCTGATCCTTCAGTTCCTTGTACCGACGCTCCTGGCCGGAAGACAGGGTGCCGGTGCAGGCGAGACGCGCTTCCACCTGCTGATCCTGAAGCTTGCGCAGCTTCTTGTAGGTGTCGGCGATGGTGTCGAGCGTTTCCATGACCTGCGGGCGCAGTTCGGCTTCCATCGCGGCAAGCGAAAGATTGGACTCGTCGTCGTCCTCTTCTTCCTCTTCTGGCGGAAGGCCGTCACCACCCACATCCGTCACGTCATCGTCACCGGAAGGTGCACGCAGCTTGCGGGTCTTTTCCTTCTCTTCGGCGGCCTTGCGGTCGGCCTCGATCTTTTCCGGACTCTGGAACTGGGGAGCCGCCTTGGCTTCCGGACCGGAATAGGTGGTTTCGAGATCGATGATCTCACGCAGCAGCGTCGTACCTTCGTTGAGTTCGTCGCGCCAGATAATCAGCGCCTGAAACGTCAGCGGGCTTTCGCACAGGCCGGAAATCATAGTTTCACGGCCGGCCTCGATGCGCTTGGCAATGGCGATTTCGCCTTCGCGCGACAGAAGCTCGACGGAACCCATCTCACGCAGATACATGCGCACGGGGTCGTCAGTGCGGTCGGTCGGTTCTTTCTTCTTTGCGGTCGCAAGCGCGGTGCCGCCGGAAGGAGCGAGTTCGCCGCCCTCGGATTCCTCACCATCGGAATCGCCGTCGTCGTCACTGCCGGCAGCTTCCTCGGCGTCCTCGTCCTCGATGACGTTGATGCCCATGTCGGACAGCATCGCCATCGTGTCCTCGATCTGCTCGGAGGTCACCTCTTCGGACGGCAGGACGGAATTCAACTCGTCCATCGTTACATAGCCGCGCTTCTTGGCGGCCTTGATCATTTTCTTGACCGCGTCATCCGAAAGGTCGAGAAGCGGGCCGTCCGTCGCACCGTCGCGTTCGTTTTCTGCTTCTTCGTTTTCTTTGACTTTGGTTGCCATCTATCTCGTCGCTTTCCCTGACGCTAACACCTGTTCCGCAGCATCGCCGTCCGCCCCTTGAGCATCCAGCGTTTGCCGCGAATCACTGTCAGACACCTAACGGAGTGATCTTTAATTGCCGATTAACCACGGCAGCCTCAGGCAGAATGCAAAGACAGTGCACCCGGAAATGCTTGCTCATGCAATTTCTATCCGCCAAGGCTCATTCCACTTTACTATTCATGAAATGGTGATTCCCGCTATTTCCCCCCCCGTCAAGCCTTTAAGGGCGAGACAGCCAAGGAAATTCTTAAAAAGAGCCGCATTTTGCGGGTTATCACCAGACTAACCCCTATTTAGGACGCCTGCCGCAAAAGGCAACCCCACCCGCCTTTCAATTCTTGGCCAGGCCTCTCAGCCATGGCCGAAGGCCGGCCCCTTCACCCGGCCGGACATGACCCCGAAACCATCGATGATAGCCTCCTGATTTTCCATACGACCGATTTCAAGCTGAACTTCGGCCAGCGCCCGCACCAGAAGTGTGCCGCGCTCGTCGTCTGTCGCTTCGGCGATTTCGCGCTCCAGTTCCTTTTTTTGCCAGAGCAGGGATTTCGTCCTCTTATGCAGGGAAAGAGCCTGCACGTATCCCTCGCGCGCATCCTCCATCGCCGCCTGCTCCGTCGCCGTCCACAGGCGGGCATTGCGAACCTGCTGATCCATCGCCTTCAGAAGCACCTCGAAACCCTGTTGCGACAGGCGCTCGATCAACCCGGCCCGCGAAATATCCGCCGCACTTTCCGCCGCATATGTCAGCACCGTCGACCACAGGCGCTGCAGATCGCGGTTCTCGTAATCGATGGCGGCGATCTCGTCATATTCCTCGAGCAGCAATTCGGGATGATTGACGATGGTGATGGCGAGAACGCTTTCCCGGAGCGAAGGCTTGGTCTGGTAACCCCTGACGAGACCCGATTGCGCCAGCCGGTCTGAAATGCTGCTGGCCGGTGCGGCCATCGCCCCGCCCCGCCCCGGCGCATTGCGCTGGAAACCGCGTCCCGCCGGCTGAGCGCCATTGCGACGGAAATTGCCGCCCTGTGCTCCGCCCTGCTGAAAACGCGGCTGGAAAAAGCCGTTCAGCCTCTCGCGCATATCCTGTTGGTAAAAGCGGCGCACCGTCTCGTCGCCGATCACGGCCACGATCTGCCGCAGCCGGCTTTCGAGCTGGGCGCGCTTTTCCGGCGTATCGAAAGTGACGCCGGAGGTCTCACGGCTCCAGATCATCGCGGCAAGCGGCTTGGCTTCCGAAAGCACCCGGTCGAAGGGCGCACGCCCCTCCAGCCGCACGAGATCGTCCGGGTCCTTGCCATCGGGCAGAAGCGCGAAGCTGACGGAACGATCCGGCTTGATATGCGGTAAGGCGAGATCGGCCGCACGGTTTGCGGCGCGAATGCCAGCGCCATCGCCATCGAAGCAGAGGACCGGCTGCGGTGACATTTTCCAGAGAAGGTCGAGCTGGCTTTCGGTCAGCGCCGTGCCGAGCGGCGCGACGGCATTTTCCACACCCGCCTGATAGAGCGCGATAACATCCATGTAACCTTCGACGGCAATGACCGAACCGCCTGCCGCCTGCGAGGCGCGCCGTGCGCGGGCGAAATTATAGAGAACATTGCCCTTGTGAAAGAGCTCGGTCTCGTTGGAATTGAGATATTTCGCCACCGCATCCGCCGCCATGGCGCGGCCGCCGAAAGCAATCACCTTTTCCCGTGACGACAGGATCGGGAACATGATCCGGTCGCGGAACCGGTCATAGGAGACGGGCACATTCTCATGCACCACCAGCCCGCAGGCTTCCATCTGCTCCTTCGTCACACCCTTGCTCGCCAGATGCTCCTTCAGCGCATTGCGGCTATCGGGCGCATAACCCAGCCGGAACGTCTCGATGGTGCGCCCGGTCAGCCCACGATCACGCAAGTAAGCCCGCGCCCGAGCGCCAAGCGCCGTTTGCAGCTGATCCTGAAAGAACAGCGTCGCCATTTCCATGACGTCCTGCAGCGAGGTCCGCTCGCGTTCCCGCTTTTCCGCCTGCGGATCGGGCTGCGGCATGGAAATGCCGGCCATATCGGCGATCTGCTGCACGGCCTCCGGAAAACTTAAGCCCTCAAGCTCGGTCAGAAAGCGGAAGTGATCGCCGGAAACGCCGCAACCGAAGCAATGGTAGCGCCCCTTGCGATCCTCGCAATGGAAGCTCGGGCTTTTCTCGCCATGGAACGGGCAGCAGGCCCAATAATCCCCGCGCGACGTATTGGTCTTCTTCTTATCCCAGGACACACGTCGGCCGATCACATCGGAGATGCTCACGCGGTCGCGTATCTCATCGAGGAAAGAATTGGAAAAGCGCATGGGTTACCTGTTCGAGGCCAGTCTTTCATATAAGCGCATAAGAGCCGCAATACAAAATGGAGAGATAAACAATACCCACTATTCACAGGCGGCATTGACATGGTGTATATACAGAAGAACATACGGGTGTATATACATATTCGACGCATGCGTGCCTATGAACTGACATCAGTTGTAGGCAGCGCATGGAATCGATTTCGAGGACGCTGTCGAGGCACTGTTCGAGCCTCATATCGAATTACCTTCTGACCAAAATGGAGAGGTTCGCATACGCGCTATTTGCCCATTCACGGGGCGCCTCATAGCTGTCGTTTATACGATGCGGGGCGAGACATGTCGGATCATATCGGCGCGCGCGGCGAGAAAAAATGAGCAACAACTCTATAATGCGAACTACCCTGGAAGAAATTCGCGCTAAGCGCGCTCGCGGCGAGAAGAGCGCGACCGACTGGGCGCGCGTCGACGCCCTGACCGACGAGGATATCGACCGCGCCACGCGCGATGATCCCGATTGGGCCGGCTTTGAAGATATCGATTGGTCGAAGGCCGAAGTGGTTTTCCCTACTCCCAAACAGTCAATTTCCATTCGCGTCGATCAGGATGTCGTGGATTTCTTCAAGGCCACAGGAAAGGGTTATCAAACCCGCATGAATGCCGTCCTGCGCCACTATGTGCACGAGCAAAAAAAGCGGCAAGGCTAAGGGCGGCAAAGCCCTTTCGCCTGCTTTGGGCAAATTTGTGGCACTGCATCATCACTAAAAATTATGTTTTTGTAATTTGAGCAGTCTCTCCGCGCGATGTAAAAACATAGCCACAGTCAAAGAAACGAAATCGCAGAAATCTGCCGACGCCCGCAGGCACGTCCCCCGAAAAACGCCTGCGTTTGAGAGCATTCTGATCCGCCGGAATGCGTTTTTGTCGACAGAAAAAAGGCAGGGCAGCCCACATCTGCCCTGCCTTTACTTTTTAGAGTGTTTTTCGCTTATCTTCGAATCGCAAAAATACTCTTACTCTTTGTTTTGGCGCATTTCCGGACGGAAAACCGGGTTCCACTTTTCCTGGAAGTGCTTGGATCCCCGAACTTACTTCAGCAAATCCTTGACGACGCCGGAAGCCTTCGCGAAGTCGATCTGGCCGGGATAACGCTCCTTCAGCGCGTTCATGCACTTGCCCATGTCACGCAGGCCGGCGGCGCCGGTCTCGGCTATGACGGCTTGGCAGAGTTCGCGCACCTTCTCGGCCGGGATTTCCTCCGGCATGAATTCCTTGATGATGACGATTTCCTCGCGCTCCTGAGCGGCAAGCTCGGGACGGCCGGCGCCTTCATAGATATTTGCGGATTCTTCCCGCTGCTTCACCATCTTGGTCAGAATCTGCATGATATCTTCGTCGCTGACGGGGTCCTTGCCCACGCCGCGATTGGCGATATCCCGATCCTTGATGGCAGTCTGGATGAGACGCACGGTCGAGGTGCGGCGTGCATCACGACCCTTCAATGCGTCCTTCAAAGCGGTTGCGAACGTGTCGCGCATCATTTTTCTTCTCCTTGGGAAAGCGCTTTCCGCAGCGTCTTGATACGGAAACTTTCCACCTCATTTTGCGAAACGACATAAACGAGCAGACACGCTCAAGCAAATCAAATGCATAAGACCTTGAAAATACGGTGGTTTAATTCCGCGTAAATCTTGGCCCTGCGGTTGACCGCTTGGGCTGCTTTCGTTATTTTCCGGCACCTGCACGAGATTTTAACGAAGGGTCGGAACGCGAGCTTTATCGCGCGCCCCTTTATGTCACGAAGCCTGCGACAAAAATGGCCCCTTACCCCCTGCCTTTCAAGAGGCGGGGTGCGAAGCGGCAGAAACGGAACGAGATGACCGAGACAGCGCCCTGGACTACCCGCAAACCGACCGCAATGCTTGTTCTTGCCGATGGCACGGTGATTGAAGGAACGGGCATCGGCGCAACCGGCAAGGTTCAGGCCGAGGTCTGCTTCAATACGGCGCTGACGGGTTACGAGGAAATCCTCACCGACCCTTCCTATCTTGGCCAGATCGTTACCTTCACCTTCCCGCATATCGGCAATGTCGGCGCCAATGACGAAGACATTGAAGACCTCACACCCGCCGCCCGCCGCGGCGCCGTCGGCGTCATCTTCAAGGCCGATATCACCGACCCTTCGAATTTCCGCGCCGTCAAGCATCTGGATGCCTGGCTGAAGGCCCGCGGCGTCATCGGCCTCTGCGGCATCGACACCCGCGCGCTGACGGCCTGGATCCGCGAAAACGGTGCGCCGAACGCGGTCATCGCCCATGATCCGAACGGCGTTTTCGACATCGAGGCGCTGAAGGCGGAAGCCAAGGCATGGAGCGGTCTCGTCGGCCTCGATCTCGCGATCGAAGCGACATCCGGCCAGTCCTCCACCTGGACGGAAACGCCATGGGTATGGAACAAGGGTTACGGCACGCTCGGCGAAGCCGATGCGAAGTACCACGTCGTCTGCGTCGATTTCGGCGTCAAGCGCAACATCCTGCGCCTCTTTGCCGGTTTGGACTGCAAGGTTACGGTCGTTCCGGCGCAGACGTCTGCGGAAGACATCATGGCGCTGAAGCCGGATGGCGTGTTCCTCTCCAACGGTCCGGGAGACCCGGCTGCGACGGGCGAATATGCCGTTCCCGTCATCCAGAACCTCATCAAGACCGACCTGCCGATCTTCGGCATTTGCCTCGGTCACCAAATGCTCGGTCTTGCCGTGGGCGCAAAGACCGAGAAGATGCATCAGGGCCATCACGGCGCGAACCACCCGGTGAAGGACTTCACGACCGGCAAGGTTGAAATCGTTTCGATGAACCACGGCTTTGCGGTCGATACCAAGTCGCTGCCCGAGGGCGTCGAGGAAACCCATATCTCGCTGTTCGATGGCACCAATTGCGGCCTGCGCATCACCGGCAAGCCGGTCTTCTCCGTCCAGCACCATCCGGAAGCATCGCCGGGCCCGCAGGACAGCCACTATCTCTTCCGCCGCTTCGTCAACCTGCTGCGTGAAAAGAAGGGTGAGGCAGCGCTCGCCGAGCGCTGATACTTTTCCAATCCGGAAGTTACATACGGCCCGCTTCTCAGCGGGCCGTTTTCATTTCACGCTTCACAAGCAACACGAAGCGGATGGTGAGAAGAACGGCAGCCGTCGAAAGACCGATCACGAAGCCGAACCAGACACCGCGTCCGCCAAAGCCGAGCGGAAAAGCCATGGTCCAGGCAAGCGCCAGGCCGATCGGCCAATAGGAAATCAGTGCCAGCATCGCCGGTATGCGTGCATCCTTCAACCCGCGCAGCAGGCCCGCCGTGACCGCCTGAATACCATCCACCAGCTGGAAGATGCCGGCAATCACCACCAGACTGCTGGCATAGGCAAGCACTTCCGCCGCCTCGGGCAATTTCGCATCCAGGAACCATTTCGCCAGGAATTCCGGCACGGCCGCAAACAGGATGCCGCCGCAAATGGCGATGCCGCAGGCAATGGCGTAAATCATGATCGAGGCACGGATGAGGTTCTTGAAATCCCCCTGCCCCCGCGCCACGCCTACACGAACCGTTGCCGCCTGGGAAAGACCGAGCGGTATCATGAAGGCGATGGAGGCGAGCTGCAGGGCAATACCATGCGCCGCAAGCTGCACGGTGCCGATCTGCCCCATCAAAATGGAGGCTGCAGCAAACAGCGTCACTTCGGCAAGAATGGTGATGCTGATCGGCAAACCAAGGCGCAGCACTTCGAAAAGCGCATGCCAATCCGGTCGCCAGAAGCGCACGAAGAGCTCGTATTTCTTCGTTTCGTCACGCGTCTGCACATAAGCGACGATGAAGATGAAGCTGAAAGCGTTGACGATGACGGCAACGACGGCTGCGCCATTCATGCCCATGGCCGACAGGCCGAAATGGCCGAACACGAGCGCGTAAGCCAATATACCATTCATGACGAGCATGATGATGGTTACATAAAGAATGACGCCAGCTCGGCCGATAGCGCTGACAAGCCCGCGCAGCACATAAAACAGCAATGCCGGTAGCAGGCCGAATTTGGCGATGGCAAGATAATGACCTGTCAATGCGGCCACGTCAGGGTTTTGCCCAAGCGCGAGCAAAATGCGCTCGGCATTCATGAAGATCGGGAGAGCCAGCAGCCAATAGGCGATCGCCACCCACATGCCCATGCGCAGCGATCGGCGCGCGGACGTTGCATCGCCCTGCCCGTAAGCCTGCGCTACCATCGGCACGACGGCGACGGAAAAGCCGGAGCCGAAAATGAAGACGACGAAAAAGAACTGCCCGGCCAACACCATCGCCGCCAGCTTCTCGGCTCCAAGCTGGCCGACGATGACCATATCCGTTGTATGGATGCCAAGCTGTGCGAGCTGCGCACCGATGAGCGGAATTCCGAGCGCAAGCGTAGCCTTAAAATGCGAAAACCACGACCCCGATCCGGAAGGAACGGTTCCTGCAACAACCGACGAAGACATTGTAATTCACCTGAACTTTGGCCGTTGCCCGCGAATTGCGCAACGGCAGCACAGGGATGAATAAAATAATCGCTGTCTGCATGCAACCGGCAGCAGTGCATGGTTAAAAATTACGCAGATCGGCAGCCAGGCGAAATCCGACCGTATTGCGCCCTGACGAAAGACAAATTTAGTCCAATTTTACCATTCGCCTCTATTTATTAGAACATCGGATAGTTCTTTAAAATCATAAGCTGCATGACGCAGAATATTCCCGCCTTTGAGGCATGTTTCCCCCATCAATGTTGAAGATGACCTCGACGGTACATCCGGCTTCAAGGATCTGTAGCTTGCCGAAGAAAACAAATCTCATGACGCGCATTCTTGTTGCCGCGTCATCTCTCGTCGTCGCAGCCTTTGCAGGCTTTTCCTATTACATCGACAGCCTACAGCATCGGGTTACGACCGAAGCAGTCGCGGAAAACATTGATTCCTCCGGCAAGCAGGCTGCGCAAAGCATCGCCAACTGGCTGAATGGCCGCATCATGCTGACGGAAACGGTGGCAGCGACCTTGGCCAAGCTCCCGGAGGACGACGCGAAGCTGCGGTTTCTGGAAAACGACGTGCTGACGGCACAGTTCATGTCGACCTATTTCGGCAATGCCGAGACAGGCACCTTTACAACCTTCCCGAAGACACCGCTGCCGGAAGGCTACGATCCGCGAAAGCGTCCGTGGTATCTGGATGCCGTGAAAGCCGGCAAGACGGTTCTGACCGAACCCTACAACGACGCCTCCACCGGCGGCCTCATCATCACCGCCGCCATTCCCGTTTCCATCGACGGCAAGCTTGCTGGTGTGACAGGCAGTGACTTCTCGCTGGATTCGCTGGTGAAGATGATCAAGTCGGTGGATGCCGGCACGGATGGATACGCCTTCCTCGTTAGCAAGGACGGCAAGATCCTCATCCATCCCGACCCAAAATTCGTCGACAAGCCGCTGGCCGATCTCTTCAAGGTCGACACGCCGGCGATTTCCTCCGCGATTTCAAAGACCGAGATCGACGGCAAGGGCAAGATCACCAGCTTCATTCCCGTAGCCGGCCTGCCTTCGGTCGACTGGTATCTCGGTTTCGTGGTCGATTCCGACGTCGCCTACAGCGCAATCGGCCAGTTCCGGCTGGCGGCAACCATCGCCACGATCCTCGCAGCCACGATCATGATCGGACTTCTCGCAACCGTCCTTTCCCGCTTCATCGTCCGCCCCGTCACGCAGATGACGTCGGCCATGGAAGGGCTTGCCGCCGGCAATCTCGATGTCGCCATTCCCGGTCAGGAACGCACCGACCAGATCGGCTCGATGGCCGCAGCCGTTGCCGTGTTCCGCTCGAACGCCATGGAACGCCTGCGCCTCGAAGACGACGCCGAGCAGAACCGCACGCTTTCCGAACAGGAGCGCAGCGACCGCGAGAGACTGGCGGCAAAAGATGCGGCGGACATCCAGTTCGCGGTCGACTCGCTTGCCAAAGGTCTGGCGCATCTTTCCGACGGTGATCTCAACTATCGCATCGATACGCCTTTCGTCTCCCGCATCGATCGCCTGCGCAACGACTTCAACAATTCCGTTGCCAAGCTGAATGCAGCGCTCAGCACCGTCGGCCAGAACGCCCGCGCCATCGACGCCGGCGCCGGCGAAATCCGCCAGTCCGCCGACGATCTCGCACGGCGCACCGAACAGCAGGCGGCGTCCGTGGAAGAGACTGCGGCGGCGCTTGAGGAAATCACCACCACCGTCAAGGATTCCGCCCGCCGTGCCGAAGAAGTCGGCCGTCTGGTCGACCGCGCCCGCAGCAACGCCGAACAGTCCGGCGTCATTGTCGAAGATGCGGTTCGCGCCATGGAGGGCATCGAAAAATCATCGTCCGAGATCAGCAACATCATCGGCGTGATCGACGAAATTGCCTTCCAGACGAACCTGCTCGCGCTCAACGCCGGTGTAGAGGCCGCCCGTGCCGGTGAGGCCGGCAAGGGTTTTGCCGTCGTCGCGCAGGAAGTACGCGAGTTGGCTCAGCGCTCCGCCAATGCGGCCAAGGAGATCAAGACGCTGATCAACGCCTCGACATCGCAGGTGCAGTCCGGCGTCGATCTCGTCGGCAATGCCGGCAAGGCGCTGGAAACCATCGTCCGCGAAGTGCAGGAGATCAATCGCCACATCGACGCTATCGTGACCTCATCGCGCGAACAGTCGACCGGCCTTCAGGAAATCAACACAGCCATCAACACCATCGATCAGGGTACGCAGCAGAATGCCGCCATGGTCGAGGAACAGACGGCCGCAAGCCATGGGCTCGCCTCTGAAGCGGCAGCGCTCAACGAGCTGCTCGCACAATTCCAGCTTGCTACGGCAACCCAGCGGCAAGCGGAATATGGGCGGGCTGCGTGATGGCAAAAAAGAAAATGGCCGGAGCGATCCGGCCATTTTCTTGTCCGCCCCGGCAATAGCCGGTTTCCGCCACCGGCGCGATCCGCTAGAGCTTGATCGATCATGATCATGCGGAGGGATTCATGCTGGAACTGATTTGGCGCGGCATTGCCATGGGCATTGGCGGCACCGTGTTTATGGATATATGGGCAATCGTGCTGCACCGGTTCTTCGGCCAGTCCGCGCCGAACTGGGCGCCGGTCGGCCGCTGGTTCTGGCACGTGCCGAAGGGCCGGATATTTCACCACAGCATCGCCACGGCTGAACCCTATGAGCACGAACTGGCACTCGGTTGGATTTCGCATTACGCCGTCGGCATTCTTTATGGCATCGTTCTTGCTCTGGTGGTCCCGGCCGCGTGGTTTGCCAATCCTTCCTTCATTGCGCCGTGGGTCGTCGGCATCATAACGGTCGGCGCGGGCTGGTTCCTGTTGCAGCCGGGACTCGGTATTGGCTGGGCGGCGTCGAAGACCCCCAACCCGAACAAGGTCCGCTTCCTCAACCTTGTGGCCCATACGGTTTTCGCCCTTGGCATGTATGTCGTGGCGCTTTTGATGCGCTAAATGAAAAGGGGGCTGAAAAGCCCCCTCTCCTGTTGATTCTCAGATATTCGCCGAAAACGTATCGCAATCCTCGACACGGCCGCTCTGGAAACCGCGCTTGAACCACTCCATGCGCTGAGCCGACGTGCCGTGGTTGAAGCTGTCAGGCACCACATAACCTTGCGTCTGCTTTTGCAGCGTATCGTCACCGATCTGGTGAGCCGCGTTCAACGCTTCCTCAAGATCGCCGGCCTCGAGAATGCCCTTCTGCTCGGTAAACTTGCCCCAGATGCCGGCATAACAATCCGCCTGAAGCTCGACACGCACCGACATCCTGTTGGCATCCACCTGGCTCATCGACTGGCGGCGACGGTTGAACTCCGGCAGGACACCGGTGAGATTCTGTACGTGGTGGCCGACCTCATGCGCAATGACGTAAGCCTGCGCGAAATCGCCGGCGGCTCCGAAACGCTGATCCAGTTCCTTAAAGAAGTTGGTATCGAGATAGACCTTGCGGTCACCAGGGCAATAAAACGGGCCGCTGGCAGCGGAAGCATTGCCGCAGGCGGAAGACACCTGGCCGGAGAACAGCACCAGTGTCGGTTTTTGATAGGTTTCACCGGCAGACTGGAAGATACCGCTCCAGGTATCCTCGGTCTCCGCCAGCACGGTGCGTACGAAGGCGGTCGTCTCGTCGGACGACTGGCCCTGCGGACGCGTGCCGGACTGCTGTTGCGTCGTGCCGCCGCCGTCCATCGACAAATCGCCGCCGGTCAGCAGCGTCAGCGGGTTGATCCCAAGCACCCAGCTGATCAACAGAATGACCAGAAGACCGCCGATCCCTATACCGCCGCCGCGACGCCCGACAGGTATGCGCATCCCGCCACGGGAAAAAGGATCGCCCGATCCCGCCGACATGCCGCGCCGGTCCTCGATATTGTCCGACTGGCGGCGCCCTCTCCATTCCATGCTCTTCTCCCGGCGGTTCCGCCTCAACAAGCTGCCTTATAACGGCACTATAATACATCTTGTTCCGGAAGAAAGCAGAGGCGGCAAACGGAGTCTCTCACGCAGTCCTGCGTCTTTGTTTCAGCACGATCACAAACAGGAAGGTAAACAGGACAGCGCCAGCCAAAAGCGCCACAAATCCGGCTCTGCCATCACCAAAAGCAACCTCGTGCATGATGCGTCCCGGAACGAAGGTGAAGCCTCCGGCAATCACGATGCCGCCGAGATAAACGCTCTGCATGATCCGCATGTGACGGGCGATAGCGCCGCGGCGCGCAAAATGGACCGATTGCAGACATCCATAAAGGGTGAAGGCGGAGAGCAGGTGGATGGGGCTGAAACCATAAAACATCTTCAGCTCATGGATGAAGAAGGTTGAAATGGAAGTCGTCACCATCAGCATCACCCAGATCTTGCCGAGCAGCCGGTGAACGGCGTCGCCCTTGGGACGCAGGAAAATGAAGGCGCCGAGAATGGCCGCAGGAACGACAGTGGCGACATGGAATTGCACGGCAAGCGGTGCGTCTAACAATGGCTGAAGTGACATGGGCGCTGTTTCGGCTCGGTTGAAATCACCGGCAATTTCGGCAAAACATGCGCTCAGGAAAAACGGATTGACGCCAACCGCAGGAAAACTTCGTGGATCACCCGTATCTGCAGTCCACGCTTCGTGAAATGCACGCCATCCTGCAATCGTCCAGGCTATGGCTGACATTTCTCGCGGTGCTGGCGATCTTCATCGTGACCGGACCTTTCGGCACGAGCGAAACCATGAGCTTCGCCGAGCGGCTGCTTTACTGGACAATCGTACAGGCCGGCGCCTGGATACTTGCCATATCCTTTTCCATCGTCGCCAACCGCGTCTTCGCCGATAATATCAGGAATATGCTGGCGCGCATGATGATCGGCTCGCTGACGGCCGCCCTGCCGATAGGGCTCCTGCTTACCATCACCAACCGGATCTTTTCGGGCACGGAAATGGGTTTCGGCCCATTTCTACAAAGCAGCCTGTCATCCCTGCCTCTTTGCGCCATCTTCTGCCTGCTAAGCTATCTCACCGCCAGCCAGTCGCTTGCAACAGCGCCAATCGCCATAATGGGCACAGGCAAAAACACCGGATGCGAGGTGAAAAGCACCGCGCCGCTGCTGGAGCGACTGCCGCCGCAAAAGCGCGGCGAATTGCTGCGACTGTCAGTGCAGGACCACTATACTGAAATCGTCACCACGCGCGGGCGTCATCTCGTTCTGCTGCGTTTCTCCGACGCGCTGAAGGAAATAGGCCATACGGAAGGCTTGCAGGTGCACCGGTCGCACTGGATTGCCGATGCCGACGTTACCTTGCTGCGCAAACGAGCCGGTCGCCTGCACGTGATCACGAAAGACGGTACGGAAATCCCCGTCAGCCGCTCCTATAGTGCAGCGGTCCAGGCCCGTTTCACCGCACATGCCCCTGCCCGTTAAGAGTTTCTGTCGATTCCGGAATTTATGGGGTTCCGTTCTCAAAAACATTTGCCTATAAGCCGCTTCTAGCCTGAAAACATTTGAATTGCGCTCCCCGGCCGGTGATCTTCCACCCTGGCCGGTGTTTTGCGCAACCAAAAAGCGGAACGAGAGAGCCATGCCGAAGCGCCAAGATATCAAGTCCATCCTCATCATTGGCGCAGGCCCGATCGTCATCGGTCAGGCATGTGAATTCGACTATTCCGGCACGCAGGCCTGCAAGGCGCTTAAGGAAGAAGGTTACCGGGTCATTCTGGTCAACTCCAACCCGGCCACGATCATGACCGATCCGGGCCTTGCCGACGCAACCTATGTCGAGCCGATCACCCCTGAAGTCGTCGCCAAGATCATCGCCAAGGAGCGTCCGGACGCGCTTCTGCCGACGATGGGCGGCCAGACGGCGCTTAACACCGCGCTTTCTCTCAAGCGCATGGGCGTTCTCGATCGCTACAACGTCGAAATGATCGGCGCGAAGCCCGAAGCCATCGACATGGCGGAAGATCGCGCGCTCTTCCGCGAGGCCATGGCCCGCATCGGCCTTGAAACCCCGCGCTCGATGCTGGCCAACGCCACCGAAATCAAGGATGCCGACCGCAAAAAGCACGAGGCCGCCCGCACCGAGCTGAAGAGCAAGCTTTCAGGCCCCGATCTCGACAAGGCGCTGGACGATCTCGAAAACCAGTGGAACCTCGGCGAAACCGACCGCAAGCAGCGTTATATGGCCCACGCCATGGCGATTGCCGCTCAGGCCATCGATCATGTCGGCCTGCCCGCCATCATCCGCCCGTCCTTCACGCTCGGCGGCACCGGCGGCGGCATTGCTTATAACCGCTCGGAATTCTTCGATATCGTCTCGGGCGGTCTCGACGCCTCGCCGACGACGGAAGTTCTGGTCGAAGAATCGGTGCTCGGCTGGAAGGAATATGAGATGGAAGTCGTCCGCGACAAGGCGGACAATTGCATCATCATCTGCTCCATCGAAAACATCGATCCGATGGGTGTCCACACGGGTGACTCGATCACCGTTGCACCGGCGCTGACCTTGACCGACAAGGAATACCAGATCATGCGCAACGCCTCGATTGCGGTGCTGCGCGAGATCGGCGTTGAGACCGGCGGCTCGAACGTGCAGTTCGCCGTCAATCCCAAGGATGGCCGCCTCGTCGTCATCGAAATGAACCCACGCGTCTCGCGCTCGTCTGCTCTCGCATCGAAGGCAACCGGCTTCCCGATTGCCAAGATCGCCGCCAAACTCGCTATCGGCTATACGCTGGACGAACTCGAAAACGACATTACCGGCGGCGCGACCCCGGCATCGTTCGAACCGTCGATCGATTACGTCGTCACCAAGATCCCGCGTTTCGCCTTCGAAAAGTTCCCGGGCGCGTCGCCGATCCTCACCACCGCCATGAAGTCGGTCGGTGAAGTCATGGCCATCGGCCGCACCTTTGCGGAATCGCTGCAGAAAGCGCTGCGTGGCCTCGAAACCGGCCTCACCGGTCTCGATGAAATCGAAATCCCCGGTTACGAAGAGGGCGAAGGCTCCAAGAACGCGATCCGCGCCGCCATCGGCACACCGACGCCAGACCGCCTGCGCATGGTCGCCCAGGCGCTGCGCATGGGCATGACCGAAGAGGAGGTCCACGAAAACTCCAAGATCGACCCGTGGTTTATCGCCCAGTTCAAGGCCATCGTGGATACGGAAGCCCGCATCCGCGAGCACGGCCTGCCGCAGGATGCCGAAAACCTGCGCATGTTGAAAGCCATGGGCTTCTCCGATGCCCGCCTCGCCAGCCTGACCTCCAAGCGCCCGAAGGAAGTGGCCGAGCTGCGCAACAGCCTGAACGTCCGCCCGGTCTTCAAGCGTATCGACACCTGTGCGGCCGAATTCGCGTCGCCGACCGCTTACATGTATTCGACCTATGAAATTCCCTTCGTCGGCGCAGCCCGCTCGGAAGCGCAGGTCTCCGACCGTAAGAAGGTCGTCATCCTCGGCGGTGGCCCGAACCGTATCGGCCAGGGCATCGAGTTCGACTACTGCTGCTGCCATGCCGCCTTCGCGCTGAAGGATGCCGGCTTTGAAGCGATCATGATCAACTGCAACCCGGAAACCGTTTCCACCGACTACGACACCTCCGACCGTCTCTATTTCGAGCCGCTGACCGCCGAAGACGTGATCGAGATCATGCGCGCGGAACAGGAGAAGGGCGAACTCGTCGGCGTCATTGTGCAGTTCGGCGGCCAGACCCCGCTGAAGCTTGCCGAAGCGCTGGAAAAGAACGGTATCCCGATCCTCGGCACCGCGCCTGACATGATCGACCTTGCCGAAGACCGCGACCGCTTCCAGAAGCTCTTGATGAAGCTCGATCTTGCCCAGCCGAACAACGGCATCGCCTATTCGGTCGAGCAGGCCCGCCTCGTTGCCTCGGAAATCGGCTTCCCGCTGGTGGTTCGCCCGTCCTACGTTCTGGGTGGCCGCGCCATGCAGATCATCCATTCGGAAGGCCAGCTCCAGACCTATCTGCTCGACACGGTTCCGGGCCTCGTACCCGAGGACATCAAGCAGCGTTACCCCAACGACAAGACCGGCCAGATCAACACCCTGCTCGGCAAGAACCCGCTGCTGTTCGACAGCTACCTGACCAACGCCGTTGAAGTGGACGTCGATGCGCTGTGCGACGGCGAAAGCGTCTTCGTCTCCGGCATCATGGAGCACATCGAAGAAGCCGGCATCCATTCGGGCGACTCGGCCTGCTCGCTGCCGGTCCGTTCGCTGTCGAAGGAAATCGTCGACGAGCTGGAGCGTCAGACGACGGCGCTCGCCAAGGCTCTCAATGTCGGCGGCCTGATGAACGTGCAATACGCCATCAAGGACGGCACGATCTACGTTCTCGAAGTCAATCCGCGCGCCTCGCGCACCGTGCCTTTCGTGGCCAAGACCATCGGCGCGCCGATCGCCAAGATCGCCGCCCGCGTCATGGCCGGCGAGAAGCTCGATCCGGCGATTGCCGCCTATGGCCAGAAGCCCGATCCGCGCAACCTCAAGCACATTGCCGTCAAGGAAGCTGTCTTCCCCTTCGCGCGCTTCCCCGGCGTCGACATTCTGCTCGGACCGGAAATGCGCTCGACCGGCGAAGTCATCGGCCTCGACACGGATTTCGCGCTCGCCTTCGCCAAGAGCCAGCTCGGCGCCGGCGTCGACCTGCCCCGCTCCGGCGCGGTCTTCGTCTCGGTGCGTGACGAGGACAAGGAAGGCGTTCTGCCGGCCATCCGCATTCTCGTGGAAAGCGGCTTCAAGGTGCTGGCCACCGGCGGCACCCAGCGTTTCCTCGCCGAAAAGGGCATCAACGCCGAAAAGATCAACAAGGTGCAGGAAGGCCGTCCGCATATCGAAGACGCCATCCGCAACCGTCAGGTCCAGCTCGTCATCAACACCACCGACAGCAACAAGGCGATTTCGGACTCGAAGTCCTTGCGCCGCGCGACGCTGATGCAGAAGGTGCCTTACTACACGACGATGGCGGGTGCGGAAGCAGCAGCGCTTGCCATCCAGGCGCTGAAGGCCGGCAATCTGGAAGTGAAGCCGCTGCAGAGCTACTTCCAGTAAGCTGCGGGAACCGCAGGTTCCAACGCTGAATGAAAACAAAGCGCCGCAGGTCACCATGCCCGCGGCGTTTTGCATTGCGTAATCCTGCTGCAATTCATTGCCGGTATCAAAACATCAGTTCGAACGAGGTCCATGATATCCCTATTGCGCAATGACGGATCGCCCGCAGCCATTCGCCGCGCCGTTGCCGAAGCTGAGGTCAAACGCTCCATGAAGATGCTGAAGCGCCCCGCCACAGGGACCCAGCGATGGGAACACCTGGCCCTGATGGGCCAAAACACCGCCTTGAGGACCTGATCATGGCTGGACGTCCACCGGGACCGGAGCGGGTGGCTTTTCCGTTGCGGATCGAACCCGCAATATTGAACATGATCCGGCACACCGCGAGCGGCGAACTGCGCAGCGTCAATGCCCAGATCGAGGTTCTTCTGAAAGAGGCCCTGTCCCGCCGCGCTACGGCGGATGAAGCAGACAAGCCGCCCTTTTAGACCGCAGGGTGACAACGACGCTACAAGACACAAAGATGCGAGGCGGTCCTGCGGAAAGATCGCCGGCCCGCAGCCCCGCCTACGCCGCCAGCGCCTCGCGAACGCAATTGCGCCCCTCGGTCTTTGCCCGGTAAAGCGCACGATCTGCCTTTTCTGCGAGCGTCTGGAGATCGCAGCGCATGTCGCCGGTGGCGGCAACGCCGATGCTGATGGTCACCCCGACACGCAGACCGCCGCAATCGACCTCATTTATCGCAACCGCGTTACGAATGCGTTCGCCGATCATGCAGGCCTTGTCCACACCGGCGCCCGGCAGGAAGATGATGAATTCCTCGCCGCCATAACGCGCCAGCACGTCTCCGCCACGGATGCTGCCGCCGATGCGCCTTGCCACTTCCTGTAGCACACTGTCGCCGACGGCATGGCCGAAGCGGTCGTTGATCGACTTGAAGTGATCAATATCAAGCAGCATGGCCGCGTCGTTGGGATCGGGGACGGCAGGCATCGTCTGAAAGAAGAAACGCCGGTTCTTGACGCCCGTCAGCGGATCGGTATTCGCCAGAACCAGCAATTTCCGCTCGGATCGCTCCGCCACCAGCATCATCACGAAGAGCGAGATGGCGAAGTTCAGCATGATAATGAAGAAGAACGCATTGACTAGGTTGATGCTGGCATAAGCGGGGAAAAGCACGCTTTTCATCACCGCAAGCGATATCAGGCCGGAGACGCCGGTAATCGCACCAAGCGCCAGCCGCGAAAGAAGCGGCTCTTTCCGCCACCGGGCAAAAAGCACACCCGCCCCGCCAAGATAGGCCAGAGCCGCGCAGCCATTAAAAAGCGCCGCGCGAAACGCGTTGTTGCCGGCCACCTGCAACGCAACGCCAATCGCCAGCACTGCAATAAGACAGGTGAACAGGATGGTTTTGCGATTGACGAAACGTCCATCGCTCAATGTCTTTAGACCCAGCCAGATAAGCGCATATCCGGCAATACCGAACAAAACGCTGCCAAGCTCCCAAACGATCGGCGACAATATTTTCCATTCGCCATAACCGGCAAGCGTCGAACCGACCGTCATCGCCGCAAAACCCGCAGCAAGAGGAATGGGCCCCGGTAGACCGCGGCTACTCATTTTGAGATAGATAAAGCTTAACAGACCAACGATGTAAGAACATTTTTGCATCAGTATTACTGTCGCGAGGTCGAGCTCACCCAAAATTAATTGTCCATACAATGAATAAATTTAAAACAACCAAATACAATATCAATTATAAAATTTCAATAAAAATAACGGAAAACCAATCGTTAAACGATAATACCGGAAGTTATGGCTCAAGTTTTCGATAAATCTCCGATATACACATCGAAATCTATTCGAATATTCTAATAAACTTTATATCCTCAACGAACCGCGTCATTTCCGCCTCTTTCGCCCGCCCACCAGCAAGGCGCAGGAGATAGGAGGGGTGCACGGTGACAAAAAGCGTTCGGCCCTCCTCCATCGGTATAGGACGACCCCTGATCTCCGAGAGCCTTTCTTTGCCGCCGGTCAGCGCATAAAGCGCAGTTGCGCCCATGGCAACGATCAGTTTCGGCCGGACGAGCGCGATTTCCTGATTGAGCCACCAGCGGCATTGCTCCACCTCGCCTGCATTCGGCCGTTGATGGATGCGTCGTTTGCCGCGCGTTTCATATTTGAAGTGTTTGACGGCATTGGTGACGTAGAGCTTTTTGCGCTCAATACCGACATCGGCAAGAGTCCGGTCGAAAAGCTGGCCAGCCGGGCCGACAAAAGGCTTTCCGGCGAGATCTTCACGATCGCCCGGCTGTTCGCCAACGATCATGATTTCCGCATCCTCCGGCCCGGAACCGAAAACCGTTTGCGTGGCGCTGCAATGCAGGGGACAGCGGGTACAGTGGCCAGCCTCCCGCGCCAGCGACGCAAGCGTTCCGTCTGGCGCCAGTTGCGGCATCTCCCGTGCAGCGGCCGCAGCCTGCAGGCGATGATGAAAGGGCTGCGGCTGGCTCGCCGTTCTGGCGGCCATTTCCAGCACCCGCGCCTCCGCACCGAGAATGAGGTCGGGAATGAGATCGGCTTCCGGCAGGTTCTTCCAGTATTTCTTTGGCATCTCCGCCGTCATGGCTTTGATCTTGAGGCGCGCCGGATTGAATATATTGGCATAATAGGTCCGCCAGAGTTCATCCGTCTCGTCCGTCAGATCAAGCTTCGCCGCCGCCTCCCGAGAGGTTTGCAGCTCGCTTCCATCCCATCGGGCGGACCCTTTCGGCGTGGCGATCAGCCAGTCCATATCGGTAAACCGTCGCTGGAAAAACGCTGCCGTTCGCTCGACGATGAAATGATCCGGCTCGAACCAGGCCACGAACCGCCGTCGCCCGCCCTGCCCCTGCGGCAAGCACAACTCCTTGAAACGGACGAAGGCCGTCATCTTGTGACAATCCCGACGCACCGATTTCTCGAGCAAACGGGCCTCTGCAACATCCGGATCGGACTTGAACTGCAACAGGGCGCGATCCCGCTTCAGCCGCCACAACAACCGGTAAAGCAGCGCAAACCGGCCGGGATCGCCATGGCAGATGACGGCCTGCGCCAGCGCCAAAAACGAGGCCGGAACGGAAACCTGCCCATTGCCGGCATCGACCGTCGGTAATGGCTCACCGGCGAAATCCAGCAGCCCTGCCCCGTAATCCTGCAACCGCCAGTCAATCGTCTCCGGTCGAATATCGGCGGCAAGGGCCGCACGCGCGGCATCGCGCCACTCGCCGAAATCGCCCCGCCCTTCCAGCACCGGGCAGTACATCACAACAGCGACAATTGTTCGGGCTGCGGTGCAAACATCGCCCGCAAATCCGGCCGCTCGGTCAGCTTGCCCGGCGTCCAGCCCTCTGCGACGATAAAAGCCTTCACCTTTTTCAGGGAAACGCCGAAACGCGCAATATCCTCCAGCCGCAGCCGCCGGAACCGCCGTGACGAGAGAACGGAGGCCACCGTCTTGGTGCCGAAACCGGGCACCCGCAGCAGCATTTCCCGATCCGCCGCATTAACGTCCACCGGGAAACGGTCGCGATGTTTCAGCGCCCAGGCCAGTTTCGGGTCGATATCGAGATCGAGCATGCCGTCCCCCCCGATCGCCGTTATCTCGCCAATGTCGAAGCCGTAAAAGCGGTAAAGCCAATCCGCCTGATAAAGCCGGTGCTCCCGCATCAGCGGCGGTTTGATCAGCGGCAGGTTTTTCGACGAATCCGGAATGGGGCTGAAGGCCGAATAATAGACGCGCCGTAAACCGTAGCTGCCATAAAGCCGGGCACTGGTGGAGAGAATGGTGTTATCGTCAGCGCCATCCGCCCCCACGATCATCTGCGTGCTCTGCCCGGCCGGCGCAAAGCGCTTGGTCTTTTTCGTCCTGACGGTCGGCTCCCCCGCCTCCTCAATCTTCAGGCGGATATCGGCCATGGAGCGGCGAATATTGGCGGGCTGCTTTTCCGGCGCGAAACGACCAATGCCGCTATCGGTCGGCAATTCGATATTGATCGAGAGACGATCCGCGTAAAGCCCCGCCTCCTCGATGAGCCTGGGCGACGCCTCCGGAATCGACTTCAGATGGATATAGCCTCGAAAACCATGCGTAACGCGCAGCTCGCGTGCAACCCGCACCATCTCTTCCATCGTATGATCCGACGACCGGATGATGCCCGACGATAGGAAGAGCCCTTCAATATAGTTGCGCCGATAAAACTCGAGCGTCAGCCACACCACCTCTTCCGGCGTGAAACGCGCCCGCTCCACATTGCTTGACGACCGGTTGATGCAATAGGCACAATCATAGATGCAGAAGTTGGTGAGCAGAATCTTCAAGAGCGAAATGCAGCGTCCATCGGGAGCATAAGCGTGGCAAATGCCCGACCCCTCCGTGGAGCCCAGACCGCCTGATGCTGCAGAGTTTCGCTTGGTCGTGCCGCTCGATGCGCAGGACGCATCGTATTTTGCCGCGTCGGAGAGAATGGCCAGCCGTTGCTTGATCGACTTCTTCATAGGTATGTTCACTATATGTTCTGACGACGAATGTCAATGAAACTGGTTAAGGCATTGATTACGAGAGGAAATATGCGCACCTCAAATTTGCTGGCATTTCGCTGCCGTCTTCTGATATAGTCGGCTCAGTTTTGATTTTGGCATGGTTCCGGAGTTCCTCTCCGGAACCTGTTTCTTTTTGTGTCTGCAAGTATAGCGACCGGAATGCGAAGGATAAAAAAATGGTAGAAAAAGTACCGATGACTCAGGGTGGATTCGTCAAGCTTCAGGAGGAGCTGCGCTGGCGCCAGCAGGAGGAACGCCCCCGTATCATCGAGGCGATTGCGGAAGCGCGCGCCCATGGCGACCTTTCGGAAAACGCCGAGTACCATGCTGCCAAGGAAGCACAGAGCCACAATGAAGGCCGCATCACCGAACTCGAAGACCTGACCGCGCGCGCGGAAGTCATCGATCTCTCCAAGATGTCGGGTTCGAAGATCAAGTTCGGCGCCACCGTCAAGCTGGTCGACGAGGATAGCGATGAGGAAAAGACCTATCAGATCGTCGGCGACCAAGAAGCCGATGTGAAGGCCGGCCGCATCTCCATCTCCTCGCCCATCGCCCGCGCGCTCATCGGCAAGGAAGTCGGCGACAGCATTGAAGTTAACGCTCCGGGCGGCGCCAAGGGCTACGAGATTCTCGCGGTTCAGTGGGGCTGACGCCCCCACATGCAATGCGCCCCATGCGGGCGCATTGCTTTTCTTGAAGTCTTCAATCCCCAAAATTAGCCGCAAAGACGGAAGCCCATCTTGTCCCACGTCAGTCTGAAAGATGTGCAGGTGCTTGCGCCGAACTTCAAACGCAGGCTCTCCGGCGTCACCTCAACCATCGTTCAGCTGATACCGGTGCAGAACCGGCTGGGACAGCAGGTCGCCGTCATCGGCCCCGGCCTGCCGCCGCATCTGCCGCATGTGCGCTTTCGTGATCTGTGGCGGCTCTGGCAGGACGGTCCGCAGGGCGGCCCGCGCATCTGGCATGCCCGGCGAAATCTTGAAATGTTGCCGGGTCTTCTCATGCGTGACGTGCTGCGCATGAAGGTGAAGCTTCTGTTCACCTCGGCAGCGCAGAGACGGCATTCCGCCTATACACGCTTTCTGATTTCGAAGATGGACGCCGTGGTTGCGACCAACGCGCGCTCCGGCTCGTTTCTGGAAGTGCCCCACCGCGTCGTCATGCATGGCGTCGATACCGAGCTGTTCCACCCCGCCACCGGCCCAGAAGACACGATCGCGGCAACCGGCCTGCCGGGGGAATATCTGATCGGCTGTTTCGGGCGGGTGCGCCACCAGAAGGGCACTGATCTCTTCGTGCGCGCCATGATCGAGCTTCTGCCCCATTACCCGCAATGGACCGCTGTAGTTTCCGGCCGCATCACAGCAGAACACAAGGCCTTTGGTGATGCGCTCAAGGCCGATGTGACCGCAGCCGGCCTTTCCGACCGAATCGTCTTTCAGGGAGAAGTTGACGACATCAAGCCCTGGTACCGGCGGCTGACGCTTTATGTCGCCCCGTCCCGCAACGAAGGCTTCGGCTTAACACCGCTCGAAGCCATGGCCTCGGAGACGGCCGTTGTCGCCAGCAACGCCGGCGCTTATGAGGAAATGATCGTCAGGGGCGAGACCGGGGCGGTTGTCGATGCGGGTAACTATGTCGCGCTGAGAGATGCGATAAAGATTTATCTCGCCGATCCTGCTCTGGCCAAAGCCCACGCAAGTGCCGGACTTGCGCACGTGCGCAGCACTTTTCCGCTGGAAAAAGAAGCGACAAGTCTCGGCGAAGTCTACGAGGCGTTGCGGCGGGGGGTAATGCCCCCTCCGAAGTCGACGAAAAGCCGGCCGATCAGATTTCCACCAGACCGACGCGCTTCACCTGACGGATGGTGAGCATGGTGCGCACCGTATCGACATTTTCGTCCGCCGTCAGAACCTCGATGACGAAATCCTGAAATTCCGTCAGGTTTTTGGCCACGCAATGCAGCAGAAAGTCGCTTTCGCCCGACACCATCCACGCCTGCCGCACCAGCGACCAGCCAGCGGTTGCCGCCGCAAAAGCCTTCAGATTGCTGTCCGACTGGCGTTTGAGACCGATCATGCAGAAGGCGACGAGATCGAAACCGAGCTTCGGCGCGTTCAACATGGCGTGATAGCCCTCGATCACACCCGCCTCTTCCAGCTTGCGGACGCGCCTGAGGCATGGCGGCGCGGATATACCGACCCTTTCGGCCAGCTCCACATTGGTCATGCGCCCGTCGCGCTGCAATTCGCGCAGGATTTTCAGATCGATGGCATCGAGTTCGACGCTGGTCACGGAGGAGTACCTCGTTAAGCTGTAGAACTTCCTTGTACTATTCGGCGCGGGATTCGCAACATTATGCCACCGCCCGGTCACAAAATTGCGCGCGCATCCACAACTGCCTTGTTGGTAACGCAAGGCTGCCCTTGAATAAAGACACTAGACAACCTTAAATACCGGGCAACGAAGGGGTTGCGGCCCGTCCGCCGTCCTGCGGCTGGAAGGCCCTCGAGCGAAGACCCCGTTATTGAGAAGGAATATTTCCATGTCTGCCCGCCATACGAAGGTATTGATCATAGGCTCTGGTCCCGCCGGCTATACGGCAGCGATCTACGCGGCCCGCGCCATGCTGAAACCCGTGCTGATTGCCGGCATGGAACAGGGCGGGCAATTGATGATCACCACGGACGTGGAAAACTATCCGGGTTTCGCCGATCCGATCCAAGGCCCATGGCTGATGGACCAGATGCTGAAGCAGGCGACGCATGTGGGGGCGGAAATCGTCAGCGACCTCGTCACCGAAGTTGACACCACCGTACGGCCTTTCGTGGTCAAGACCGATTCCGGTCAGGTCTGGACGGCCGATACGCTGATCATCGCCACCGGCGCCAAGGCCAAGTGGCTCGGCATCGAAAGCGAACAGCAATTTCAGGGCTTCGGTGTTTCCGCCTGCGCTACCTGCGACGGTTTCTTCTATCGCAACAAGGACGTGATCGTGGTCGGCGGCGGTAATTCCGCCGTGGAAGAAGCGCTCTATCTCGCCCATATCGCCAAATCCGTGACAGTGGTGCACCGCCGCGACAGCTTCCGCTCCGAAAAAATTCTGCAGGAGCGCCTGTTCGCCAAGGAAAACGTCAAGATCCTCTGGAACACGGAAATCGCCGAAATCACCGGCGCACCGGCCAAGCCGCCCATGCCGCCTTCTGTCTCCGGCGTGAAGCTGCGTGATACCAAGACCGGCGCGATCAGCGAATTCCCCATCGACGGTGTCTTCGTCGCCATCGGCCATGCGCCGGCAGTCGAGCTGTTCAAGGGCAAGGTGAAGCTGAAAGACAACGGCTACATGTGGACCGCCCCCGATTCCACCGCTACCGACGTGGAAGGCATTTTTGCAGCCGGTGACGTTACCGACGACATTTACCGCCAAGCGATCACCGCCGCCGGCATGGGCTGCATGGCGGCGCTGGAAGCGGAACGTTATCTCACCGCGCAACAACCGCTCGCGGTCGCAGCGGAATAACCGAAAGGCAGGATAGGCATGGCAATGCCATTGGACTGGGATAAACTGCGCATTTTCCATGCCGCAGCCGAAGCTGGGTCTTTCACCCACGCTGCCGACAAGCTGCATTTGTCCCAGTCGGCCATCAGCCGTCAGGTCAGCGCGCTGGAGCAGGATGTCGGCGTCAAGCTGTTCCATCGCCACGCTCGCGGCCTCATCCTCACCGAACAGGGTGAGCTGCTGTATCGCACCGCCCACGACGTGCTGCTGAAGCTCGAAACGGTGAAGATGCAACTCACCGAAACGACGGAAAAGCCGAGCGGCAAGCTGCGCGTGACGACAACCGTCGGTCTCGGCCAGGGGTGGCTGACGGACAAGGTACAGGAGTTCCTGCAGCTCTACCCGGAAATGTCGATCCAGCTCATCCTCGACAATGAGGAGCTGGATGTGAACATGCGCCACGCCGATTGTGCCATCCGCCTGCGCCAGCCGCAGCAGTCGGACCTCATTCAGCGCAAGCTGTTCACGGTGCATATGCACGTCTATGCCGCACCGTCGTATATCAACCGTCACGGAGAGCCACAGTCGATCGAGGATCTCGACAATCACCGCATCATTTCCTTCGGTGAACCGGCGCCAAACTACCTGCTAGACGTCAACTGGCTGGAGAATGCTGGGCGCTCCTCTGACAACACACGCATTCCACATCTGCAGATCAACAGCCAGACCTCGATCAAGCGGGCCTGTCTGCTGGGGATAGGTATCGCTTGTTTGCCGGATTATATCGTCGGTCGCGATCCTGGCCTCATCCAGCTGTCGCTCGCGGCAGATATTCCGTCATTCGATACCTATTTCTGCTATCCAGACGAAATGAAAAACGCTGCAAAGCTGAAGGCTTTCCGCGACTTCATCGTCGCCAAGGCGCGGAACTGGAACTTCTGACGTTAAAATAATCGACGTCAAAGAATAATCTTTCAAATTCAAAGCCTTACAAAGGCAGACGCAAGAGGGGCGTACAGGCGCCCCTTTTCAGCTTTGCACATAAAATATACCGGAAATATCGAGGGCTGCGCGGCGCGCATGTCTGACCTGCACAAAAAAGAGTTGTTTCGTGCACAAAAAAGCACCATATCGCTCTCAGCTGATGCACACGGTGGCTTTTCCTCCCAGTTCCACCGCATCAGCTGTTCCCCTCTGGAGGTTTTTGACCTTCACACTTAAAGGGCCCTGGATCTATCCGGCGGCCCTCTTTTTTTACCCGCAAGAATTTTCTCCGAATTGGCGAAATATCGCACGATGCAACCTTGTTTTGCATTGTTCCCACACCCATATCTTAGTTGGCTGTCACGTTCGCCCAAGGCACGCGACAGCTGTTCCCCTCTGGAGGTTTTTGACCTTCAAACTTGTCAGGCCGCGGAGAGATCCAGCGGCCTTCTTTTTTGGAACAGCCTTTTCGTCCCCGCAACGTTCACAGAGACGTGACTTGTATATCGATAATGATCGATATATATATCGGTCATGTCAGATATTAAAGAAGCACCGATGAACCCGGAGGAAGTCCTCAAGGCCCTTTCACACCCGGCACGGCTGAAATTCCTGGAATGGCTGAAAAACCCTGAAAATCATTTCTGCCAGGAGCATCCGCTCAGCATGGGGGTGTGCGCCAACCAGTTTCAGATCAGCGGCCTGTCGCAATCCACCGTCTCGTCGCATCTGGCGGTGTTGCAGGCAGCCGGCCTCATCCGGTCGAAAAAAGTTGGGCAATGGGTGTTTTTCGAGCGGAACGAAGAAACCATCGATGCCTTCCGCCATTATCTGCAAGCCAATCTCTGAGCCTCCCAAGCTTTGAGCCCCGGGGTGCCGGACTAGAGACCGCAGCGGGTTTCACGCCGGCACCCGAAAAACAAAGCGCGTCCACCGCGCAATTTCGCCAACCGACCAGAAAGTGAAGTCGCATGACCAGTCTTTTCGAACCGGCACAGGCCGGCGATATCGTGCTCGCCAACCGTATCGTCATGGCTCCCCTCACCCGCAACCGTTCGCCGGGCGCCATTCCCAACAATCTCAACGCTACCTATTACGAGCAGCGCGCCACGGCCGGGCTGATCGTCACCGAAGGCACGCCGATTTCCCAGCAGGGCCAGGGCTACGCAGACGTTCCCGGCCTTTACAAGCGGGAAGCGATCGACGGCTGGAAGAAGATCACCGACGGCGTGCATTCTGCCGGCGGCAAGATCGTTGCGCAGATCTGGCATGTGGGCCGCATTTCCCACGTCTCACTACAGCCGCATGGCGGCCAGCCGGTTGCTCCTTCCGCCATTCCGGCGAAGTCGAAGACCTATATCATCAATGATGACGGCACCGGCGCCTTTGCCGAAACCTCCGAGCCGCGCGCGCTCACCATCGACGATATCGGTCTCATCCTCGAGGATTACCGCAGCGGCGCACGCGCAGCACTGGAAGCCGGTTTCGATGGTGTCGAAATCCATGCCGCCAACGGTTACCTGATCGAGCAGTTCCTGAAATCCAGCACCAACCAGCGCACGGATGATTATGGCGGCTCTATTGAAAACCGCGCCCGCTTCCTGCTGGAAGTCGTTGATGCGGTTGCGGAGGAGATCGGCGCCGGCCGCACTGGCATCCGTCTTTCCCCCGTTACCCCGGCCAACGATATTTTCGAGGCCGACCCGCAGCCGCTCTACAATTACGTGGTGGAACAGCTCGGCAAGCGCAATCTCGCCTTCATCCATGTCGTTGAAGGCGCAACCGGCGGCCCGCGCGATTTCAAGCAGGGCGACAAGCCTTTCGATTACGCAGCCTTCAAGGCGGCTTATCGCAATGCCGGCGGCAAGGGCTTGTGGATTGCCAATAATGGTTATGACCGCGAGAGCGCCATCCAAGCCGTGGAGAGCGGCAAGGTCGATGCCGTCGCCTTCGGCAAGGCCTTCATCGCCAATCCGGATCTGGTCCGCCGCTTCAAGGACAACGCGCCCTTGAATGAACCGAACCAGCCTACCTTCTATGGCGGCGGGGCCGAGGGTTACACTGACTACCCGGCGCTCGCCTGATAAAGGATAAAACAAAGACGCCGCATTGCCTGAAAGCGATGCGGCGTTTTTCTCTCAGCACGGCCTTCGCGCCTGCCGCGCGGCGAAGTCGGAAAACGCGCCCATGACAAAAGCGTTGGGCACATGCAGCGCCTGCAGAAAACCATTGCCCGTTTCCCTGCCAATGCTCATCAGCGCCACCTGAAAACAATAGAGACCGAGCAGGACCAGCGCGCGGCCAAGATTGGGCCGCAACTCGTCGTATCGCAGAGCGAGGATTACCAGTGACAGGATCGGAACCGAAATCAGGAGACCGAGCCCCTTGTGCAGCGAAATCAGCGATCCGTCATAATAGATAGATAGCCCGGCCAGCAGCACCTGCGCGAAAATGAGTAACGGCACACTTGCCGAGATCACGACAAACAGGCGACGCCAAACCGACACCCCAATCCCGACCGTCGCCATCACACCCTGCCCCCGGCATCGACCGGTTGAGCAAGGCTCGCCGCACCCTGCCTTTGCTCGAGGCAGCCGAGGCTCGCCAATGTCGTCGATATCGCGACATCGATCGGTGTTCTGGGCTCCGTTCCGAGGAAATCCGTAAGCTTGCGATTGCTCATCCGGATCGGCATATGCCAGAGATATTGCATTTCCAGTACTTCACGGAACAGGGGAACGAAGGGCGCGGCCAATTTGATGCCCGCCCAAGACAGCCTCCGCCTCTTGACCGGATGACCGACAACCCGCTCGATGGCTTCAACCAGTTGCAGCCCGTCGAAATCCCAGAAACCCTCCATGTGATAGACGGCAAAAGCCGGAAGCTCATCTGCCCGGTCCAGCAGCCGACCGATCGTCTCCGCCACGTCAGGCAGATAGGCCCATTGGTGTCCTGCATGAGGGGCAGCCGGATTCTGGACGCTGCGAACCGGCTTTCCGGGCTTCACCAGCATCTGCGAAAACCAGTTGTTTCTGGCATCCGGCCCAAAAAAATCCCCTGCCCGAACAATCAGCACCGGCACGCCACGCATCGACGCCATTTTCAGCCGCCGCTCCATCTCCGCACGCAACGCGCCCTTGCGCGTAAACGGCGTTTGCGGGTTCTCTTCGGTCAGCAGCGGAAAGGCGTCCGAACCGAAATTATAGACCGTACCGGGAAAGACTATCCTGGCGCCGCAGCTTTCGGCGGCGGCGATCGTGTTGTCCAGCATCGGCACGACCTGCTTCTCCCAATCGCTATAGCCGGGAGGATTAACCGCATGGACGATGAGCTGAGCGCCCTGCGCCGCCTTGAGAACATCCTGCCGGTCCATCGCATCGCCTGTCACGAATTCAATGTCGCCAGCGACTTCAGACGCTGGCTTTCGGCGAGTCATCGCCCTTAGCCGCCAGCCCCTTTGCAGCAGCATTCGCGAAACCTGACCACCGACGCCGCCGTTCACTCCCAAGACGAGAGCCAGAGGCCGCCGATCCTGCACTGCACTTGCATCGTTCTCGATTGACATTGTCATACTCCTTTGTGTGTCTGGAGTATCGACCCGATGTGCGATATACGAAATTGTCGAAATCAGTGGAGCGGCTATACAAAATATTATGACGAAGAACCGCGATATCAGCTGGGATTTCTACCGCACCTTCCTCAGCGTGCTGAGCGACGGTTCATTGTCTGCCGCCGCCCGCGAGCTTGGCATCACCCAACCGACGGCGGGACGCCATATCGGCGCGCTGGAGGAGGCCGTTGGTTTTCCGCTGTTCATCCGCTCGCCCCACGGGTTGATGCCGACGGAAGCAGCACTTGCGCTCCGTCCCTATGCGGAAAATCTGGCAGCGACGACCGCCGCCCTTATGCGCGCCGCCTCCGGCGAAGTCGGCAAGATCGAAGGCACGGTGCGCATCAGCGCATCCGATATCATCGGTGTGGAAATGCTGCCGCCGATCATTACCGCCATGCAGGAGGTTCACCCGCGGCTTGAAATCGAGCTTTCGCTATCCGATACGCTGGAAGACCTTTTAAGGCGCGAGGCGGATATCGCCATTCGCATGACCGAACCGCTGCAGGATGCAATCGTCATGCGTTACATCGGCAATTTCCGCCTGGGATTTCACGCGACGCGCGACTATCTGGCAAGAGCCGGCGCCCCGGCGAGCATGGAAGATCTGAACCGCCACCGGATGGTCGGTTTCGACCGCAAGACGCCCTTTATCCGAGCGGCCATCCAGCGAATGCGCTCGCTTGACCCCGAAATACCCGATATTGAAGAAATTTCCTTCGAAATCCGCGCCGACAGCAATCTCGCCCAGCTTGCCATGATCCGCGCCAGCGCGGGCATTGGCGTCTGCCAGATCGGCCTTGCACGCAAGGACCCACGGCTGGTTCAGGTTCTCCCAAACATCGATATCCCGCTCCACACCTGGGTCGCGATGCACGAAAACCTCAAGACCTCGCCGCGATGCCGTGCCGTCTTCAGCGCCCTCGTCGAAGGCCTCAAGGGGCATCTTAAGGAAACCGACCCAAGTGCTCCGCCCAAACGGCGCTAATGCCGAACAACTCTCGGCGAAGTGATCCCGGCTTTGCTGGAAATCCACGGATCGCGCATCAAAACGGTCTGGCCTGCTGCGTCGTCTTGTCGACCACCTCGGCTTCCGGCCGGTCGCCGCCCTGGCTGTATTCTTCATGCCAATGGCCGCTCTCATCCTGATAGCTGATTTCCTCGTCATCGCCGCCCACCTGCTGTTCGGCAGCGACAATACGCGCAGCCTCACGGGCATCGGCATAGGTGGGAAACGTCTCGGAATAAGCGCCGTTCATGCGGTAGGCGAAGCCTCCGTCATGTTCGACGATCTCGTACACCACTTTGGTCATGCATGGTCCTCCTGTATCGGTAGGCGACATGGCAACCACAACCGCGTTTCAAGCATTGCACCCGATGGGACAGCGCGGCATGAGCAGCATGTCCTGCGACACCACTATCCTACCAAAAGCATTCAAGCGCAAATCCTGCTTGATCTGAAGGACGATACGTCACAGCCTGAGCCGATCAGGGGGAAAGGAAATCAATGGCGGGTTCTATTTTGAAACAGGAGCGGATGCTCTTGCTGGCTATACCGGCGGCAATCCTCGCCTATCTGGCCGAACATGCAATATTCGAAGCTGGAAAGACGGCGGCGCTGATTGCCGCGATAGCGCTGATCGGGCTCATCGTCCTCGTCTCGATGCGGGTTGCCCATCACGCCGAAATCCTTGCCACCAAGGTCGGCGATCCTTACGGTACCATGATA
The DNA here is from genome assembly GCF_027498475.1 of Agrobacterium salinitolerans. NCBI lineage: Bacteria > Pseudomonadati > Pseudomonadota > Alphaproteobacteria > Hyphomicrobiales > Rhizobiaceae > Agrobacterium > Agrobacterium salinitolerans. The sequence continues at coordinate 1,059,206 of NZ_JAPZLN010000001.1, forward strand.
CTGACGTTGTCGGCCGTCGCGGTAGAAGTGCTGATCCTCGCCATCATCATGAGCGAGTCCGCTTCGCCTACTCTGGTGCGGGATACGATTTACTCCGCCGTGATGATCGACATCAACGGCATTCTGGGTCTTGCAGCACTTCTCGGCGGTCTTCGCCACGGCGAGCAGCCCTATAATGACGATTCCGGCAAGACCTATGGCGTAATGATCCTCACCGCCATGGGTATTTCGATGATCGTGCCGGAATTCATTCCCAAGGAAAGCTGGCATGTCTACTCCGCCTTCACCATCGTCGCGATGATCGCGCTTTATGCGCTCTTCCTCAAAATGCAGGTTGGCCCGCACAGCTATTTCTTCAGCTATGCCTATCCCCGGAAGGCACATCCGGCCGGCCAGACATCCGACGGCCACGCGGAAGAGGAGGACGAAGGCAGCGTGCCCCTTTCCATCGGTCTCATCGTCGCTGGCGTGGTGTTGATCGGCGTATTGGCGGAATTCATGTCGACCTTCCTGAGCGAAAGCCTTGAGGGCACAAGCGCGCCGCCGGCGCTGATGGCGGTGGTGGTGGCCACGATCTCGGCATCGCCGGAAATCCTCACCGCGCTCCGCTCCGCCTTGCGCAACCGCATGCAGGCCGTGGTCAATATCGCCATGGGCGCATCCCTGTCGACGGTCATCCTCACCGTGCCCGTCATGGAGGGCATCGCGCTCTATACCGGTCAGCCCTTCATCATGGCGATGACACCGGTTCAGACCGTCATGGTCTTCATAACCCTCATCGCCGCCGCCATCAATCTCAATGACGGCGAAACCAACGCGATCGAGGGAATGACGCACTTCATTCTCTTCGCCACCTTCATCATGCTGCTGTTTCTGGGGCTTTGACCAAAACGAAAAAAGCCCGGCGTCGCTGCCGGGCTTCCTCATTTGAGATCATAACCGATCAGCGGCAATCGGCACAGAAGCGCTGAATGCGCTTGCAGGCCTCTTCCAGCAGCGCTTCGGACGTGGCGTAGGAGATGCGGAAGTTCGGGCCGAGGCCGAAAGCCGATCCCTGCACGACGGCGACACCTTCGGCTTCCAGAAGCTCGGACACGAAATCCGTATCGGTCTCGATGACCTTGCCCGACGGCGCGGTCTTGCCGATCAGGCCGGCGCAGGACGGGTAAACGTAGAATGCGCCTTCAGGCGCCGGGCAGCTGATGCCCTTGGCCTGGTTGAGCATGGAGACAACGAGGTCGCGACGGCCTTCGAAGATCTTCTTGTTTTCCGGAATGAAATCCTGCGTACCGTTCAGCGCTTCGACAGCGGCCCATTGGGCAATCGAGCTTGCGCCCGAGGTCTGCTGACCCTGGATCATGTCCATGGCCTTGATCAGCGGCAGCGGGCCGGCGGCATAGCCGATACGCCAGCCGGTCATGGCATAGGCCTTGGAAACGCCGTTCATGGTCAGCGTGCGGTCATAGAGCGAAGGCTCTACTTCCACAGGGGTGACGAATTTGAAATCGCCATAGGTCAGGTGCTCATACATGTCGTCCGTCAGCACCCAGACATGCGGATGCTTGACCAGCACGTCCGTCAGCGCCTTCAGCTCGTCATGCGAATAGGCCGCACCCGAGGGGTTGGACGGCGAGTTGAACACGAACCACTTGGTCTTCGGCGTGATCGCCTTTTCTAGCGCTTCCGGCTTCAGCTTGAAATTGTCTTCCAGCGTGGCGTTAACGAAAACCGGCGTACCGCCGCAGATCGCCACCATTTCCGGATAGCTGACCCAGTAGGGCGCCGGGATGACGACTTCATCGCCCGGGTTCAGCGTGGCCATGAAGGCGTTGAAGAGAATCTGCTTGCCGCCGGTGCCGACAATCGTCTGCTCCGGCTTGTAGTCCAGGCCGTTTTCACGCTTGAACTTGTCGGCAATGGCCTTGCGCAGTTCCGGAATACCCGAAACCGGCGTGTATTTCGTTTCGCCGCGCTTGATGGCGTCGATGGCCGCTTCCTTGATGTTTTCGGGCGTATCGAAATCCGGCTCGCCGGCGCCAAGGCTGATCACATCGCGGCCCTTCGCTTTCAGCTCACGGGCTTTCTGGGTAACGGCGATGGTGGCGGATGGCTTTACGCGGGAGAGAATGTCGGCAAGGAAGGCCATTTTTAATCGGTCCTATTGGGGTTGACATCAGCAGAGGTTGGAAAACTTGTCATCTGCGGCATTTTCTATGTCGAAAGACAGGCCTTCTTTCAAGGTCAAAAGCCGGCTTATGTGCCGCAGCGGAGAATTTAAACCTTCCTTAACCCGGAAGTAACGCTTGATACGCTACATTGGCGAGCCTAGGGGTCGTGTCTCTATAGCTGGTTGAAAAATGGCGCCCAAAAGCATCTTTTCCAGTCTTGTCCGCGAGGTCGATGGCACATGGTCCACGGCCTATCGCACCTTCAACCTGAAATCGGCCCTGCAGCCGATTTTCCGCCGCACGGCAAGTGGCAGGCTCGACATCGATTCCTTCGAAGGTCTGGTGCGGCCGCACCGCAACGGCGAGCCGGTGACGCCAGGTGAATTCTTCTCGCTTGTGGCGTCTGAAGACATCGAAAATATCGATAGCATCCTGCGCACGATCCACATTCTCAACACCGGCAGGCTCAACCGGTCCCGCGCCCGCATCTTCGTCAATTTCCATCCGGGCCTGTTCCAGACGCCGGCCAAGATGCGCCAGGAAGTGGAGCGCATGCGTCTTGCCGCTCACGAGGCGGGCATGACGGCGGACCGCATCGTCTGCGAAATCTCCGAGAAAAAAGCCTCCGACACGCAGATGGTCGCTGACTTCGCCTATCACATGCACGATATCGGCTTTCGCGTCGCGCTCGATGATTATGGCGCCGGCGATTCCGACATTGACCGGGTAAAGCTCATCAAGCCGGACTATGTGAAATTCGAAGCCGGCTGGGTGCGCGATTTCATGCAGAATTCAGCGGGCGCCGCCCTTCTGCGCGTCATCGTCAGCCAGTTTCGCGCCGATGGCATAGAGCCGGTCTTCGAGGGATTGGAAGCAGCATGGCAGGTCGATCTGTGCGAGGAACTCGGCGTCCTGCTGATGCAGGGCTACGTGCTGGCAAAGCCCGAACTTGCCCCCACCAGTTTCGACGCGCGTTTCCCGGAACTCGGCAGTGAATATCTCACCCCGCCCCGGGCGGAGAGGGGTCCTGCGCCACCGGCATTTTTCGGGGAAGAACGCCCGGCCGAGCCGCATCCGCTGCGCCAGACCCGAACCTTCGGAAAACGTCGCCTCTGACGCCATGGGCGACCAAACGGCTTCCATATCAGGCTTAGCCACAATATTGCCGCAATAAATACCGCAGAACGCCAGAATTCCGTCTCCAAGCCGTCCATTTCGAAGCCTCTCTTATAATTTAAGAACAGGGACAAGAGGCGATAGCCATGTTTACCAACGATCGGACTTCCGTTGAAAGGTTAAGGGCGCAGAGAACGCTGTTTTCCCTCTGGATGGCCGTTGCGGCTTTTCTCGTCATCGTCACCATGGCCGCCGGCATAGCAACGTCGGCGAACGCCGCCACGCAGGCGGTCGATACCCTGCATACGTCCGCCATCCCGCAGGTAGCCGCGACCACGCAGGCCGGGCCTCATATCCTGCTCATTGTCCTTTCGGCCGCAGCCTTCATCGGCCTTGGCGTCGGCGGCCTGATGCTCACCCGGCGCAGCCTGAAGGATGAGGCCCGCCGCTATAAATAAGCGGCCCTCCCCTCGACTTGCGGCCTCGGCATGTTGCTGCTAAAGCAGCCGGAAACAATCGTCCGCTTCGCGGATCGATATTTCAAAATTCCCCTGTTTGCCACGGCCGCGACTGAATGATCTTCCGGCCCTGCTGTGCTGGTGCCAAATAATGACGCGTATTCAGGCCAATATGCTGCTTCTGCTCGCCGCAGCAATCTGGGGCGGCGGCTTTGTCGCGCAATCCTCCGCCATGGCCTCGATCGGCCCTTTCTGGTTCGTCGGCCTGCGTTTCGCCATCGCCGCCATCGCCGTGCTGCCCTTCGCGCTCATGGAAACACGATCGCTGAAATCGCCGCCGCGCCGGCGCGAAATCGGCAGTTTCATCCTCGTGGGACTTGCCCTGTTCGGCGGGGCCACCACCCAGCAGGTCGGGCTTCTGACCACGACCGTCACCAATTCCAGCTTCCTGACCGGGCTTTACGTCATCTTCGTACCCGTGATCGCCGTCGTGCTTTACCGCCGCCATCCCCACTGGATCGTCTGGCCGGGCGCACTGATGATGTTGGGCGGCATATTCCTCCTCTCCGGCGGCGCTTTCGAGGCGCTGACCACGGGCGATATTCTCAGCATCATCTGCGCCTTCTTCTGGGCGATCCAGATCACGCTGGCCGGGCGCTTCGTCTCCGAAAGCGGAAGGCCGCTCGTGCTTTCCTGCACCCAGTTCGCCGTTTGCTCCCTTCTTAGTTGCATGATCGGTGTCGTGTTCGAACCGATCAGCATGGCCTCCATCGAAGCATCGCTGGCGGAAATCCTCTATGTCGGCCTCGTCTCCTCCGGCCTCGCCTTCGTGCTGCAGGTCATCGGCCAACGTTACACTACTGCCCCGCAGGCCGCGATATTCCTGTCATCGGAGGCGCTTTTCGGCGCTTTGCTGGCCTCGATTTTCCTGAAGGAAACCATTTCCGGCGCCGGCTATGTCGGCTGTCTGATCATATTCGTCGCGATCCTGATCGTCGAACTGGTGCCGGAACTGACGCGAAAACGGCAAAAATCCATGGCCGGAGCGGCCTGACGTAAAAAGAACTCATTTTTCTCATCCCGCCCCTAAATCCGGGCGTTGCACTCAAATTTTGTCGCAAAATCCTGCGGAGAACGGCTTTTATTTCATCGATTATCACTTCTGCGGAAAAATTATGCGATTACGCGCCGTTATTCTACCGCAGGTTTTTTATCTGACAAAAAGCCCGTGAAAACTTTTGCTTGCCAATTTTCGATAAACGCATCACTCTACCGCGGTTCGGGCAATTTGCGAGCATGGGAAGGCCTATAAATTTGCGCACTGGGGACGCTATAAACCTCGGGCGGTGGGACGAAAAACGTTGGATGAGAACGCCATTACTTCCCGCTGCGAAGGTCCTTTTTCTCAATAGTCAAAAACTGCCTGCCAACGCCCACGCGGGGCAAAACTGTAATGCTGCCTGTAGCTGAACGCGGGCAGAGCGAAAAGGACCTGATGCATGGCCGAAACTGGCACCGTAAAATTCTTCAATACAGACAAAGGCTTTGGCTTCATCAAGCCAGATAATGGTGGCGCTGATATCTTTGTTCACATCTCTGCCGTACAGGCTTCCGGCCTGTCCGGACTTTCAGAAAATCAGAAAGTGAGCTTCGACACGGAACCGGATCGTCGCGGCAAGGGGCCGAAGGCAGTCAATCTGCAGATTGCTGGCTGACCCTAAAACGGCTTTCTTTTCTAGTTGAAGCCCGGCAGGAATGCCGGGTTTTTTTGTGCGGTCCCGCAGGCCTTTGAGCATTTCCAGGAAAAGTGGAATTCGGTTTTCCGTCCGGAAAGGCGCCAAAACAAAGAGTTCTAATAGGCCGGCGCTCAGAGCCCTTTGAGATAGGGGTTGGTGAGCCGTTCCTCACCCAGCCGTCCTCCCGGGCCGTGGCCGCAGATGAAACCGACATCGTCGCCCAGCGGCAGGAGCTTGTCGCGAATGGACGCCATCAATTGCTCGTGGTTTCCGCCCGGCAGGTCCGTGCGCCCCACCGATCCCGAAAACAGCACATCGCCGACATGGGCAAAGTTCTGGTCGCGGTTGTAATAGATGACGTGGCCGGGCGCGTGGCCCGGACAATGATAGACTTCGAAGACGTGGTCCCCGAAAGATACCCTGTCGCCGTCCTTGAGCCATTTGTCGGGCGCGACATTCCGAAGGCCGCTAACGCCGTATTTTTCGGCCTGCGCCTCAATCCTTTCGAGCAATGGACGGTCGTCCTCATGCGGCCCGATGACCGGTAGCGACAGCTTCTCACGCAGTTCGTCAGCACCGCCGGCATGGTCAAGATGCCCATGCGTCAGCCAGATCTCCTTCAGCGTGACGCCATTTTCAGCGACGACCTGGAGAATGACGTCCACGTCCCCACCGGGATCGAAAACGACGCCCTCCTTGGTGTCCTGATCGAACAGGATAGTGCAATTCTGCTCGAATGGCGTAACCGGAATAATGCCCGCCTGCAACTTTCCCATATCCTGCGTCTCCTGTCTGAAAGCTCCCGCCTCCTATAGCCCGCGACCGGTTACGGCACAATGGCGACAGGTGACGCCCATTTTCAGCCCACCAATTCGTTAAGAAAATCCCTATGCCATACAGGCAGATAGCACGAACACGCCCTGTCTGTAGGCATCATCTCGTCGAAAAATGTGGAACGCCCGGATGGTTGCGACGTTGTAGCACCAGTCTTGAAAGGAGTGAGACACATGGACAAGACGCTTAAAATGCTGATCGCTGGTGGCGCCTTTGCCTTGATGGCAGGCTATGCAAATGCCGCCATGGTCGCAACAACCGCCTCGGATATTTCTGTTCGTTCCGGCCCCGGTGAGGATTATCCCGAAATCGGCCTTGCCACGCGTGGCAGCAACGCCGTGCTTGATGGCTGCATGGATGGCAGCAGTTGGTGCCGCATCGAGGTGAACGGCCTGCGCGGCTGGGCTCATGCGGATTACCTGAACGTGATGTATGAAGGTTCGCCCGTCATTCTGAAGGAACGCCGCGCGGAACTGAGCGTGCCGGTCGTAACCTATGAAAAGACCTCAAGCGTTCAGGCGGAGCCTAACCCCGGTGACCCGAACCTTGGTCGTGTCGGTGAAGTCGATCCGCCGCAGTCGGTCATTACCTATATTGATGAACACCCTGCCGATACCGTCACCTATGATGGCGATATTGCCATAGGTAGCGTCCTGCCGGCCGATACCCGCCTTGTGGAGGTACCTGACTATCAGTACCGCTATGTCCGGGTGAATGACGTGCCTGTTCTCGTAGAACCTTCGACCCGTCGTATTGTCTACGTTTACCAGTAACATCGTCATTACGACAAAAAATGAAGGAGAGCGCGGAGTTTCCGCGCTCTTTTCTATTTCAGGTAAGTGTCACTCAGGATTCCAGTTGCACCCGCACCCGCGCCATATTATCCACCGCAACAGAAAATGATCGGCGGCATTCTCCCGAGCGGACGCATTTTCGGCTATGTTTACAGAATATTGGCGCATCGACGCCTGTCAGCCTATGATCAGACAGCCGCAGGATATGAAGGAACCGCAGTGCCACCGCAATCGCTCAAAACCGCCGCCTCCAGGCAAACACCGGCACTCCCGAAGGTTGACGACGGCAAGATCGACTTCGACACGATCGAGGCGCTGTTTTTCGCCTATCGCGATTTCGTCTCCGATCCCGATGTCATTTTATCGAAACTGGAATATGGGCGGGCCCATCACCGGGTGGTCTATTTCGTCAGCCGGCAGCCGGGCATGACGGTGGCGGATTTGCTCGATACGCTGCAGATCACCAAGCAGAGCCTTGCCCGTGTGCTGAAGCAATTGATCGACGACGGTTACATTCGCCAGATGGCAGGTCCGGAAGATCGCCGTCAGCGCAGGCTTTACCCCACGCTGACGGGCCGCGAACTGGCGCTGGCGCTGAGCGAGCCGCAATCGCGCCGCATCGACCGCGCGCTGGAAGGTCTCGGGCCGGACGCCCGCGCCTGCGTGCGCAAATTCCTGGCGCAGATGCGCAGCCCGACGACGACCGTGGAGGACGAGTGACGATGGCGCAAGCACCGACAAAACGTCCACCGGCGGATGACGATGCGGCCCATCTCCTGATCGTTGACGACGACGCCCGCATTCGCGATCTCCTGCAGCGTTTTCTGGGCGACAAGGGCTATCGCATTTCCGTGGCGGCCGATGCGGCCGAAGCCCGGCGCAAAATGATGGGCATCCGTTTCGACCTGCTCATCCTCGACGTGATGATGCCCGGCGAGAACGGGCTTTCGCTCACCCGCTCGCTGAACGAGAACAAATCCGTGCCGGTCATCCTTCTGACCGCCCGTTCGGAGGCGGATTCGCGCATCGCCGGGCTGGAGGCGGGAGCGGACGATTATCTCGCCAAACCCTTCGACCCGCGCGAACTCGTCCTGCGCATCAACAATATCCTGCGGCGCAATACCTCGCCCGATACCCCCAAGATCGAACAGATCATGTTTGGCCCCTACAGCTTCTCCATCCCCAAGAAGGAATTGCGGCGCGGCCCCGAAACAATCCGCCTGACGGATCGCGAGCAGGAGATCATGCTGCTTTTTGCGCTGCGCGCCGGCGATACCATTCCCCGCCATGAGCTGGTGGAAGCGGAATCGGAAGTGGGCGAAAGAACCATCGACGTGCAGATCAACCGTCTTCGCCGCAAGATCGAGGACGACCCTGCCAATCCTGTCTATCTGCAAACGGTGCGCGGCATCGGTTACCGCCTGAGCGTGGACTGACGAGCAACCAACGAAGGGCGAACGCACGGTCATGGCGAGCCTCGATTTTCTGAGCACGGTCAAAAAAAGCGGCGTGGCCAGGGCCTGGCGCCTTTCCGGCAGGTGGTTGCGCCATTGGCTGCCCACCGGCCTTTACACACGCTCTCTGCTCATCATCATCCTGCCGATGATCTTGCTTCAGGGCGTGGTCGCTGCGGTCTTCATGGAGCGGCATTGGCAACTGGTAACGGAACGCCTCTCCTCCGCCGTGACGCGCGATATCGCCGCGATCATTGAGCTTTTGCAGACGGACCCGGAGGAAGACGACTATCAGCGCGTCATCCGCATTGCCCGCGACAAGCTGGGGCTGAGCGTCTATATCGAACCGAAGGCGGATCTGCCTGCTCCAAGACCGGAACCGCTGTTTTCCATTCTCGACAGAATCCTGGCAGATCAACTCACCCAGCAGATCGGCAGGCCTTTCTGGATCGACACTTATGGCAACGGTTCGCTTGTGGAAATCCGCGTACAGCTGGAAGACAAGACACTGCGCGTCTTTACCAGCCGCAGCGCGGCCTATGCCTCGAACACACATATCTTCCTTGTCTGGATGGTCGGCGCATCGCTGGTGCTGATCGCCATTTCGATCCTGTTCCTGCGTGGCCAGATCAAGCCGATCGAAGCCCTTGCCAAGGCGGCCGAAAACTTTGGCAGGGGCCAGAAGATCAGCGGTTATTCCCCACGCGGCGCGGACGAGGTGCGGCGCGCCGGCCTCGCCTTCATCCTGATGCGCGAGCGTATCGAGCGGCAGATGGAGCAGCGCACCGCCATGCTGAACGGCGTCAGCCACGATCTGCGCACCATTCTCACCCGTTTCAAGCTGCAACTGGCGCTCGCAGGCGAAAATCCCAATCTCGAGGGGCTCGACAAGGATGTCGAGGACATGCAGTCGATGCTGGAGGCCTATCTGACCTTCGCCCGTACCGATGTCGAAGAGGATGTCGGCACGCTGGAGCTTCCAGCCCTTCTTGAAAAAATCGGTCATGATTTCGAGCTGCACGGCAAGAAATTCAGCTACGAACTCTATAATATCGAGAGGATCATCGCGCGGCCCAATGCGCTGTCCCGGCTTGTCGCCAATCTGGCGGAAAATGCAAGGCGCTACGCCAGTAATCTCCACATCGATATCCGCAAGGCGCCGCGTTCCATCATCATGACATTTGACGATGACGGGCCGGGCATACCGGAGAATTCACGCGAGGATGTGTTCAAGCCGTTCTTCCGGCTGGACGAAGCGCGCAACCTCAATGCTTCGGGCACCGGCCTTGGCCTCTCCATCGTTCGCGACATCGCTCGCAGCCATGGCGGCGACGTGTCGCTGGATGAAAGCCCGATGGGGGGATTGCGGGTAATCGTCAAAATTCCGGCCTAGCGGCAGACCGGCCTTCAGCACATTTTCTCGCCGTTCGGCACCGGGCGCTCAACGGCCGCAAGCACGATATCGCCATTGGCATCGGCAAAACCGAGCGTCAGGACCTCGGACCGGAAAGGGCCGATCTGGCGCGGTGGAAAATTCACCACGCCCAGAACCTGCCGGCCGACAAGGCTTTCCAGCGTATAATGCACCGTGATCTGCGCCGACGACTTCTTGACGCCGATCTCCGGCCCGAAATCGATCTTCACCTTGAAAGCAGGCTTGCGCGCTTCGGGAAAAGGCTCTGCCTCGATGATGGTGCCGACGCGGATATCGACCTTCTCGAAATCGGCATAGGAAATTTCACCGCTCATGACCTTGCCCCTTCAGCCCGCCAGCTCTTCGGCGCGGGCTTTTGCGGCAGCGACCGCCCGGTCGAAAAGGGGCTGCATGCCGTCATCGGCCATCAACACGGAGAGCGCCGCAGCCGTGGTGCCGCCCGGCGAGGTCACATTCTGGCGCAGGCGCGCCGCCTCGTCGGAGGACTGATGCAGCAGCTCGCCAGCGCCGGCCACGGTTTCGCGCGCCAGACGCATGGCCACATCCGCTGGCAGACCGGCCTTGCGGCCGGCTTCGGCCATGCATTCCACTAGATAAAAGACATAGGCAGGGCCGCTACCCGAAACCGCAGTCACCGCGTCGATATCGCTTTCGGCATCCACCCATTCGACCGGGCCGCTGACTTTCAGCAGCCCGTCCACCACCGTTTTAAGCTCCGGCGTCACCAGTTCGTTGGCATAGGCACCCGTGACGCCACGGCCGACCATGGCCGGTGTGTTGGGCATGGCCCGCACGGCGGCAACCCTGCCGAAATGCGAAACGAACGTCCCGATGGTCGTACCCGCCGCGATCGAAACAACGACAGTATCCGCGCCGAGCAGGGGTTTCAGCGAGGGCAGCACGGCTTCCATCATCTGCGGCTTCACCGCCACGAAAAGAATACCGGCTTTCACGCCCTCGGGCACGCTTTCGCTGTGGGCAGCTCCGGCTTCCGCAATCGTCGTCCGCATGGCATCGGAAGGGCGCGGATCGATGACCATGACCTGCGATCCCGGCACACCTTTTTTCAGCCAGCCTGAAAGCAGAGCGCCGCCCATATTGCCGGCGCCCACCAGGACGAGCGGCCCGGAAGCCTTATACGCCATCTTACGCTTCTCCGACGGTCTCGAACATGACCGCTTCGATTGCACTTTTTGCATCCAGCCCAGACCAGACGACGAACTGGAATGCCTGATAATATTGTTCGCAGGCCTCCAGCGCGCTGGAAAGCAGCACTTCCACCTGCTGGTTGTTCGGCTCGGCGCCGCCCGCCAGAAGCAGGGATTGGCGGAAGATCACCACATCTTCCTGGCGCCACAGATCGAAATGCCCCATCAGCACCTGACCGTTGACCTGAGAAAGCAGACGAATGACTTCGTTGACCCGCTGGTCCGGCACCTTGATGTCGAAGGCACAGGCAAGATGCAGAGCTTCGAAATCCTCCATCCACGCAAAGGAAACGTGGTAGTCGGCCCAGTGGCCCGCCACAGTCATGGCAATCTCGTCTTCGCCCGACCGCTCGAAAGACCAGTCATTCGAGGCAGCGACAATCTCGATCATGTCGACTGGATTGGACTGACGCTCAATTTCAAATTCTATCAGACTCATGCGGCACCTTCTCAGCCGGTAGGGATGTCCTGTTTTGAACGCCGGGCACAAAACGCACATACAAACCGGGATAAACATTTGAGACGATTGCCCGACACCACCAGAATTACGCATTGACCCTGTCTGGAGCTTACCGGTCTTTTCGAATCATCATTTAAAATCAGTGTATAATGGCCGAGTCCTGCTGCCACCCCTTCCCCGCCATTTTTGCCTTTTGAACAGTGGATATCTCCTCCCCCATCACCTCAGGCGAGAGTCTTAAGCGACTCTGCCGATTGTGTTTTTTGGAAGTGTCCACAGGCCCAAAAAATTCGCGTCCGAGCACGACTTTCGGCAACCGGAGGTCAAGTCGGCCAAAGGGAGCCGAAAAACAAAAAGCCCCGGAATCGCCTGCGATCCGGGGCTTCTGAGAAAAGTGATGAAAAATCAGTCCTTGGCGGCCGAAAGCTTTGTTTCGAGAGCCTCGATGCGGGCGCGCAGCGCGTCGTTTTCATCCCGCGCCTGGATGGCCATCTCGCGGACCGCGTCGAATTCCTCACGGCGGACGACATCCAGGCTGTTCAGCCAGCGATCCGCCTGCGCGTGAAACGCCGCTTCGGCTTCCTTGCGCACACCCTGCGCGGCACCTGCCGCATCGGTCATCAGCTTGGCGAATTCATCCAGAAAACGGTTGGTGCCTGTCGTGCTCATGGCGCTCATCCTTCGTCGGTTCAGGGGCATCGTCTTGCCCGCTGTTGCTAGCCTTCAGGTAGGCACTCCATCGCCGCCTTGCAAGCGAAATCGAAAAATCACAAGAGCTTGCGTGACCCACGGTATCTTGAGCCGGAGCTTGAAGAATCACCTTGACCGCCGCCATCGCAATCGCCATTTTCCTTGGCGTCAGGGAGACCGGTGAGCATCATCGCCCGGCCCCTTGAGACAATGGCTCGTTCCGTTGTCCTCCCAACAACGATGACGGAATATATACGGATTGATAGCCGCTCCCACCCAACTCGCCATCATGCCCTTCCCCAATATCGATCCGGTGGCACTGTCCCTCGGCCCGCTCTCGATCCACTGGTACGGCATCGCCTATGTCGCCGGCATCATGCTCGGCTGGTTCTACGCCCGCCGCCTCGCCCGTACGGATCGGCTGTGGCCGAACGAAACGTCGCCGATCTCGGCGCAGCATCTTGACGATTTCATCCTCTGGGCAGCCGGCGGCATCGTGCTCGGCGGCCGCATCGGTTACATCCTGTTTTACGATCTCGCCGCTGTCGCTGCCAATCCCGTCAGGGCGTTCGAGATCTGGAACGGCGGCATGTCTTTCCATGGCGGCCTGATCGGCACCACCATCGCCATGATCCTTTTCGCCCGCAAGAACGGCATTCCGGTCTGGAGCATGTTCGACGTCGTCGCGGCCGTAGCCCCCATCGGCCTGCTGTTCGGCCGCATCGCCAATTTCATCAATGGCGAACTGTGGGGCCGCATTGCCGATGTGCCATGGGCGGTCGTCTTCCCGACCGGCGGCCCCTTTGCGCGGCACCCGAGCCAGCTTTATGAAGCGGGCCTCGAAGGGCTCGTGCTCGTCATCGTTCTTGCAATCGCCATCTATGCCTTCAGGGCGCTGAAGACGCCCGGCACCGTCACCGGTATTTTCGTCTGCGGTTACGCGCTGTCACGCATCTTCGTGGAATTTTTCCGCGAACCGGACGCCCAGATCGGTTATCTCGCCGGCAACTGGCTGACCATGGGCATGGTGCTCTCCACCCCGATGTTCGCCCTCGGCCTCTGGGCGGTCCTGCGGGCTCGCCGTGCGACAAAAAGCGCCTAAACGGTATGATTGCCCATGACGACACCGCTTGCGCAACGTATTAAATCACTTATCCGGCTCAACGGTCCGCTCAGCGTTACCGACTATTTTTCGCTCTGCCTCGCCGATCCTGAACACGGTTATTACAAGAGTCGCGAACCCTTCGGTCGTTCGGGTGATTTCATCACCGCGCCAGAAGTCAGCCAGCTTTTCGGCGAAATGCTCGGGGTCTTCGTGGTGCATGCCTGGCAACGGCATGGCGCTCCCGCACAAACGCAGCTGGTGGAAATCGGCCCCGGCCGCGGCACCATGATGTCGGATATGCTGCGCGTCATCCGCCGCATCGCACCGCCGCTCTATGCGACGATGCGAGTGCATCTGGTCGAAACCAGTCCCCGCCTTTCCGCCATCCAGAAGGAAACGCTGGCCGAACATTCAGGTCGGCTGACATGGCATGACAGTTTCGACAATGTGCCGGATGGTTTCCTGCTGCTTGTCGCCAACGAACTCTTTGACGCCATTCCCATCCGTCAATTCGTCAGAACACCGCAGGGTTTTCGCGAGCGCGTGGTCAACCTCGATGCCAATGACGAACTCGTCTTCTCAACGGGCCTTGCCAGCATAGACCCGTCCCTGCTGCCGCCGCAGCCCGAACGGCAGCCGCTCGGCACCATATTCGAGATTTCGCCGGCCCGCGAGGCAGTGATGACCGCGATCTGCCAGCGCCTCTCCGCCCATGGCGGCACGGCGCTCGCCATTGATTACGGCCATCTGGTTGCCGGTTATGGCGATACGCTGCAGGCCATGCGCAACCATGCCTTCGACCCGGCGCTTGCGCATCCCGGCGAAGCCGATCTGACCAGCCATGTCGATTTCGAAAGCCTCGTGAAAACAGCGGAAGCGACCGGCGTTCACGTCAACGGCGCGCTGCGACAGGGCGATTTCCTATATGGCCTCGGCCTCAAGGAACGGGCAGGCGCGCTTGCCGCCAAGGCGACGCCCGACCAGACGCTTGAAATTGCCGAAGCGGTCAATCGCCTCGCCGGCGAAGGCGCCGGCAAGATGGGGGAACTTTTCAAGGTCATCGCCGTTTCAAGTCCCGCGCTTCACCTTTTGCCGTTTCGAGCGGTGGATTGACAGCGCAATGGCCTCTGGGCCAACATCGCCGCGACACACGAAGCAGGCACACTGCATCACATCGCCGCGCAATGCCGCGGCAACAGGAAACATCTCGCTTAACCCTATTCCACTGGCCAACAGCGACATTCTCCAAGGAATTCCCACACCATGCAGAACGCAACGCTGCCGCTCCCGCTCCAGTCCCCCTTGCTCGCCGCGTCAGGCGAAAACCGTGTCCGCCACGGCTTCTTCACCCGGCAGGGCGGCGTCTCGGAAGGGCTTTATGAGGGCCTCAATGTCGGCCTCGGCTCCCATGACGAACCCGAAAAAGTGCAGGAAAACCGCCGGCGCGTAACGCAATGGTTCGGCCTGCCGCCGGGGCGCCTCGCCACCGTGCATCAGGTCCACTCCCCCGACGTCGTCGTTGTCGATGACAATTACGACGGCAGCCGTCCGCAGGCCGACGCGATGGTCACGGCAACCCCCGGTTTCGTGCTGGGCGTGCTGAGCGCCGATTGCGGGCCCATCCTGTTTGCGGATGCGGAAGCAGGCGTCGTGGGTGCGGCCCATGCCGGCTGGAAGGGCGCGCTCTTCGGCGTGCTCGAAAACACCATTGAGGCCATGACGAAGCTCGGCGCCAGCCGGGAGCGCATCGCCGCCTCACTTGGCCCGTCTATCAGCCAGGACAATTATGAGGTCGGGCCGGAATATGTGGCGCGCTTCACCGATATCGATCCGGCCTACGCGGATTATTTCGCTGGGACGGAAAGGCAAGGCCACGCCTTGTTCGACCTCAAGCAATTCACCGTCGACCGGCTGACGAAAGCCGGCGTGAAGACGGAAAACCTCGGCCTCTGCACCTATCCCGACGAACATCGCTTCTATTCCTACCGCCGCACCACCCACCGCGCCGAACCCGACTACGGCCGGCAGATTTCCGCAATCGCAATTCTGGAGGACTGACATGGCCCTGCATTTCGAGCTTTCGGAATTCGATGCCCGCCGCGAGCGTCTGCTCGCGAAAATGGCCGAGGAGAAGCTGGACGCCCTGCTGCTTTTTGCGCAGGAGAGCATGTATTGGCTGACCGGCTACGACACGTTCGGCTACTGCTTCTTCCAGACGCTGGTGGTGAAATCGGACGGCTCCATGACGCTTCTGACCCGCTCGGCGGATCTGCGGCAGGCGCGCAATACCTCCATCATCGAGAATATCCAGATCTGGGCCGACCGGCCCAATGCCGACCCGACGCTCGACCTCAAGAACCTGCTGAGCGATCTTGACCTTTTGGGTGCAAAGATCGGCGTCGAATACGACACACACGGCATGACCGGCCGCGTCGCCCGGCTGCTGGACAACCAGCTCGCCAGCTTTTGCCAGATGAGCGACGCTTCCTATTTGGTCAGCACCCTGCGGCTGGTCAAAAGCCCCGCCGAGATCGCCCATGCGCGCAAGGCGGGCCAACTGGCCGATGCCGCGCTCGACGCGGCGCTTCCGCTCATCAGGCCCGGCGCGGACGAGGCCGCGATCCTGGCAGCGATGCAGGGAGCGGTTCTGGCCGGCGGCGGCGATTACCCCGCCAATGAATTCATCGTCGGTTCCGGCGCGGATGCGCTGCTGTGCCGCTACAAGGCCGGCCGCCGCAGGCTCGACGCCAAAGACCAGCTGACGCTGGAATGGGCCGGCGTCAGCGCCCATTACCATGCCGCCATGATGCGCACGGTGGTGATCGGCGAACAGGATTTCCGCCAGAAGGAGCTTTACAGCGCCTGCCTGCAAAACCTCACCGCCATCGAAGAGGTGCTGCGACCGGGCAAGACCTTCGGCGATGTCTTCGACGTTCATGCCCGCGTGATGGATGAACGTGGATTGACGCGCCATCGGCTAAACTCCTGCGGTTATTCGCTGGGCGCGCGCTTCTCGCCATCCTGGATGGAGCATCAGATGTTCCATACCGGCAATCCGCAGGAGATCACCGCCGACATGACGCTCTTCGTGCATATGATCGTGATGGATTCCGATTCCGGTACGGCCATGACGCTCGGCCAGACCTATCTCACCACCGACGGCGCGCCGGAGCCGCTCTCGCGCCACAACCTCGATCTTCTCACAGCTTAAATCGCCGCCGGGTTTGACAGAGCGGGAAGACCGCCCTTACATTGCGCCACCTTGGGCAAGAAGGAGCGGAACATGAGAGGGAAAATCGCATGAGCCGGATGGGGTTTACCCCCCTTTTTCCAGCCATCATTGTTCCAGCGATGATGCTGGCCCTGTCAGGCTGCAACACGACGGAAGCGCTGACACCACAGGTGGATGTCGGCCATAACACCTCGCAATCGACACCCGTAACGCAGGGCGACCTCGACCAGATGGCCGCCGCCGCCGACCGCGCCCCCGCTGGCGCTCCGGCAACCGCGACATCCGTTCCTGCCTACGCACCGCAGAACTCGTTGCAGGCGCAGGCGCAAGCCCTGTCCAATGGCAGCCAATATGGCGAACCGCTTCGCCAGAGCCAGACCGCCGCCGCTCAACCCGCACCCGCACAGCAGACGGCGTCACTTGCGCCTGCGACCTCCGGTAATTCCATCCGCTTCCTGCCGATCATCGGTGCACCGGTTCAGGCGGTCACGCCGCTGTCGCGCCAGCTCGGGGCCGAAGCGCGGGCGAAGGGGCTGACCATCCGGGCCTCCAACGACAATTCGGCTGAAAACATCCTGAAGGGATATTTCTCCGCCTTTGCCGATGGCGGCAAGGTCAACATCGTTTACGTCTGGGACATTCTGGACGCCAATGGTGTGCGGCTGCACCGCCTGCAGGGACAGGAAAGCGTCGTAGCAAAAGGCAGCGATCCATGGGCCGCCGTGACCGACAGGGTCATGCAGGATATCGCTGCAAAAACGCTGGGTGAGTATACGTCATGGAAGCAGTCTCAACGCGGATGAGGTGAAACGGCGGGAGAAGTCACAGAGATTTCACGAAAATCATTGCGAAAGCGCGGAGTCCTCTTGCAATCGGAAGCAACAGCGCTATTAAGGCGCGCATGGCAACAAGGCGTATCCGGCAAAGGCTTTTCAGCCGGATGTTCCTCCCCTTGAACGACGCTTGGTTACGGTGGATTGAGCCCCGTAATGCAAGGCGATGGCATGGAAACAGGCGGCCGCAATGAAGGTTTTCGCAGGCAATTCGAACCGGCACCTTGCCGAAGCGATCTGCAAGTATCTGAACGTTCCTCTCGGAAATGCCACTGTAAAGCGGTTTGCTGACCAGGAAATATTCGTAGAAATCAGCGAGAACGTGCGCGGCGAGGACGTTTTCATCGTCCAGTCCACCTCCTTCCCGGCAAATGATCATCTGATGGAACTGCTCATCATGATCGATGCCATGCGCCGCTCCTCGGCAAAACGTATCACCGCGGTGCTGCCCTATTTCGGTTATGCCCGCCAGGATCGCAAGGCAGGCCCCCGCACCCCGATTTCCGCCAAGCTCGTCGCCAATCTGATCACCGAAGCCGGCGCCGACCGCGTTCTCACCCTCGATCTGCATGCTGGCCAGATCCAGGGCTTTTTCGACATCCCCACCGACAATCTCTTCGCAGCGCCCATTCTCGCCCGCGACGTGAAGGACCATTACGACACCAACAATGTCATGGTGGTTTCACCTGACGTCGGCGGCGTGGTGCGCGCCCGTGCCCTGTCGAAGCGTCTCGACTGTCTTTTGGCCATCGTCGACAAGCGCCGTGACCGTCCCGGCGAATCCGAGGTCATGAACGTCATCGGCGACGTCTCCGGCAAGGATTGTATCCTCATCGACGACATCATCGATTCCGGCGGCACGCTCTGCAATGCCGCAGAAGCCCTGTTGAAAAAGGGCGCGACCAGCGTTACCGCCTATATCACCCACGGTGTACTTTCCGGCGGCGCGGTTGCCCGCGTTGCCTCCTCGAAGCTGCGCGAACTCGTCATCACCGACAGCATCCAGCCGACCACCGGTGTCCAGTCCGCGCACAATATCCGCGTGGTCAGCACCGCCGGCCTGCTCGGCGAGGCGATCAACCGCACCGCGCAGGAACAGTCGGTATCCGGCCTGTTCGACTGAGAAGCTGCGGCAAACCTCGGCAATCATTCTGCGGCCTGGCGAATTGCCGCCCGGTTCAGATTTCCGGGCAGGCTGCGGTCCATCTCGAAATCGCTGGTTCCCTCGACGTCATCCTCGGCCCTGTGCCGAGGATCTTATCGCGGTGAATAAAATCAATAGGCCGCGGATCCCCGGGACAAGTACGAGGGTGGCGCAGGAGTATCTGGCGCGCTCGCCATTCACCTCATTGAAGCGAACTCCGAAGTTCCTCTTAAGACGATGCCGCACCCGCGTCCGGCGGCCGCTGCAGACGTGAGGCTGCAGCCTTGATTTTCGGCCACCAGCGCCGAAGCCGCGTGTAGACAGCATGGCGACCATTACGCCAGATGCTGACCGTATCGGCTCTGACCGCATTGACGGTGAACAGGTGACGGTGACGGTTTACCGCCAGCAGCCGATAGAGGAACAGGGTCGTCAAGGCGGAAAACAGGATCGACATCACCACATCGCTGAGGAAATGTCCGCCGGCCGCAATGCGCAAGCCGGACATAAGGACGATCATGCCGGCGGCGATGCTTCCCATCGCCAAGCGTCCGCGCCGTTGCAGCCGGGGCCAGACGAGCACGCAGAGCGGCAGGAAGAAACTGGCGATCAGCGCGGTTTCGCCGGAAGAAAACGAGCAGTTCGAATAACATTGCGCACTGTACTGGAAAGGCGGCGTGAAAAGCTGCTGACCGCCGAATTCGGTGACGCTGAATGGGCGGGCGCGACCGATAGTCGCCTTCAGCACACCATTGACGAGAAGCCCGGCACAAAGGATCACCGGCCCGCACAGGAAGGCCCACACTCGCCAGCCGGTTCTTTGCAGCGTACCCAGCCTAAGATTGCCGACAAGGATCATGAAAGCCAGAAGAGTGGCAAGCTCCGTACCTTCGCGCAGCGTATCCCGCAACCATTCGGGAAACGGTTCACGGCCGGACCATGGCTGCTCGACGGGCGAGAAAAACAGGGCGGAGAAGCTGAGATCGATGGAGGGAAAGGTCGCGAACAGGATGACGAGCGCCAATGTCGCGAATGTCACCCAGATCGTGATCCGCATATGCGAAAGATCATTGTCCATTGCTGCCCTCCGGCATGCATCGCGGCAGCAGGCGCCAGAGGCCGATTTCCCTGCCCTCGAGGAAGCCCGGCCCGGCGGTCCAGCGGGCGACCGGCGCCTCACCGGCAAGGCACGCCGGCAGGCCATCCGCACTTGCCAGGAACAAGGGATATTTCGCCTCGCCGGGTTTCAGCGGGTAAAGAAGGGCATAATGACTGGAAGGCACGCCGGTTTCGGGCAGTGCGCGCGTCTTCACCTGTTTTTCGTCCCGTAATTGATAAAAGAGCTCGGCGAGTATCGAACGGTCCGTAGCGACAATGGCGTCCGCCCCCGCCTCGCGCGCCCGTAACAGACCGGTCGACACCAGGTCGGCGCGCCCCAGATACCGCTTCATCGCCAGTTCACCACTCGGCAGGCGCAATTGCGTTCCGGCAATGGTCATCAGCGGCAGCGCCACGGCCACGATGCCGCCGAGCACGAGAGTGGACACGATGAGCCAGCGCCGCGACGCCAGGACCGGCACCGCCAGAAGCACGCCGGCCGCATAGGCCCCGACCGCCCAGTTGGCGAGCGCCCGCGACATCAAACCCTGCGCGGTGATCAGCAGAACAATCGGCACCGAAAGAGCGACCAGCGCCCGGGTTTCAGCATTCTTCGCACGAATTGTTGCGACGATCATGCCGACAAAAACGAATGGGCCGACCACGCCCGCCTGGGAGAAGAAGAATTCCAGCGCGGAACCGATCTTCAGCCGGACGCCATGCCAGTTCGCATTATCCGCCGTATGGCGTGCGGTCATGAAATCATGCGCCGCGTTCCACCACAGATTGGGCGCAATGACGACAACGCAGACGAGCGCGGCAAATGCCGCGTCACGCAGCCGGATGCGCCACGCCTCGCAGAGCCAGCCGGCGGCGATGAAGCAGGGCAGAAAATAGATCATCGCATATTTCGACATCAGCCCGAGGCCGAAGCACAGACCGAGGGCGATGCTCCAGCCCGACGACGCCCTGCCCTCGTAGCGGGCGAGCGCAAGCTTGCGCACGGAGATCATCGACAGCACGATGAACAGCATCATCGGTGTATCGGTGGAGATCAGCAGGCTACCGAGCGTTACCGCCGGCAAGGTCAGATAGATAAGGGCGGCCAGGGATGCCAGCCTGACATCATAGATCATGCGGCCGAGGCCAAGGATGGCCGCCGCCGCCACGCCATGCACCACGGGTGCGACCAGCCGCACCTGAAAAGTGCCCTCGCCGCCGCCCAGAACGGTTGCCGCGCGGATAAGCCAGCCGATCAAGGGCGGCTTGGAATAGGCGCCGAACGCCATCTCCCTGCCCCATAGCCAATATTGCGCCTCATCGACGAAAAGGTCGGTCCGGTTGAAGGCCAGCGCAAGGACGCGCAGCGCCGTCACGAGGACGATCGCCGCGAATGCAAATGTCAGCCACCGACGCTCATCGCCTGCCTGCGCATAAGGCAGGGTCGTCGCCTCATGCATGCTGGCGGCGTTCTGCATGAATCAACCAGAGATTTCGGGCATAGATAAAAAGGCCGGACGCCTGGCCCAGAATGAAGACCGGATCGCGCCGCCAGATGGCGTAGGAAAGCAGCACCAGACCGCCGAGAACGGAAAAATACCAGAACGCCACCGGAATGACCGAGCGGTTTGCCCGTTCCGAAGAAATCCATTGAACAAGAAAGCGCATGGTGAACAGCATCTGGCCCATGAAGCCGGTGCAGACCCACAGAAATTCATTCCAGCTGTTCACATGCAGCATGGACCATAAAGCCGGTGCGTTCACGGCGATGTCTCCGTTTTGAAAGTTTCAGCCCAGCTTGACCGCTTTCGCCGGCGCAGCAGCCAGGCGACGCCGATCAGATCGTGGATGCCGACAAGCGCGCGGCCGATATTGGTGTAATGGGAATTCCCGTGCAGCCGTGCCCGGTGCGTGACGTCGACATGGGCGACCTGCCAGCCGTCGCGATTGAACAGCGCCGGGAAATAGCGATGGTGATGATCGAAATAGGGCAAGGCGAGATAGGCGTCGCGGCGGAAGGCCTTTAGCCCGCAGCCGGTGTCACGCGTGCCGTCCTTTAAGATCCGCGCCCGAAGCCCGTTGGCAAAGCGGGAGGAAAGGCGTTTTCCGAGCGTATCGCGCCGGCCGACGCGCTGGCCGGCCACGAGACCGAGCCGGCTGGAGGCGCCTGCGGAGAGAAGCGGCGCAAGAAGTGCCGGCAGATTGTCCGGCGGGTTCTGCCCGTCTCCATCCAGCATGCAAATGACCGGCGCACGCGCCGCCTGCACGCCGCTGTGGATCGCCGCAGACTGGCCGCCCTGGCGATCGTGCCGGACGAGCCGCAGCATCGGATAACGGTCCCCGAGCGCAAGCACCGCGTCGACCGTGCCGTCGGAAGACGCATCGTCCACAACCACGATCTCGAAGGCGCCGACCGGCTGACAGGCGACGAAAATCTCCGCCACGAGCGTTTCCACACTCGCTTGCTCATTGTGCATGGGCACGACAACGGCGAAATCCGGCCTCGGTTTCACGCTGGCTCCGTCATATCCGTCTGCATTCAGTCCGCAGACATCATCGATAGTGGCGAGAGAAGGAGCGCGAAAAGCTTGCATGAACATGAACAGCCGTTGATCTTCGCTCGATATGCGCCTGTTCTATTGCAGTTTTATAACGGCACGTTTCGATGGAACCTCGATTGCTGTCGAAGTTTTTCTCACGGCATGCGGGAAATAATCCTACAATTCGCAACCCTTTAACGCGACCGTAAGCAATTTTTGCCACCGTGCGGCTACGTTTTTTTTGGGGGAGGGAACAGGATGCCGGGTGCAAATCCGACTGCTGTCAAAGCTAAATCATTGTCGATCAAGGCCAAATTCGCAGCGCTCGTCACGGGCGCGACGCTGGTCTCCTGCCTGTCCGTGGGGCTGTTATCCTACGAGATGGGCAAGTCGGGTCTTATAGACGCCAGCGAAATCAGGCTCGAAACAGTTGCAAGCAACCAGTCCAAGCAGCTTGATGCCTATACTCTGCGTGTCGAACAGAGCATCTCCGAACTGTCGCAGAATGCTGCAATCGCACAGGCGCTGGAAACGATGACCACCGTTGTGCCGACGGAAAAGGACGCCATCATCCAGGCTTTCCGCCGCGAGGGCGTTTCCGAGGAGGAGCGCGCCTCCTTCAACGGCGAAGGCCTGCGACTGCTTTACGCCATTCGCCACGCCACCATCAACGCCGCCATCGCCAGCGTCTGGCGCAACACCCGTGTCAGCGACATCTACGTGATCGACAAGACCGGCCTCATTATTTACACCGTGACCAAGGGGAAGAACTTCCTCACCAGCGTGACGGAACCGCAGAACGCTGCGATCAAGGAGCTGTTCGACCGCATCGAGGCCGGCAAGGACGGTGTCGTCAGCACCACCGGCTTCAGCGGTGGGGAAAATGATTCGGCCATGATCGGCATGCCGCTCGCCGTTTCCAACTGGGGCCAGATTCAGCGCAAGGGCGCCGTCATCATGCGCATCGCCGCCGACCGTATCGGCGCCGTTGTCACGCCCGAGGAAACCGGCAAGACCATCGATGACGCCGTTCTTCTGAGCGCGGAGGGCAAACGCCGCGCCGGGGTCCTCTCGGGCGGTGCGGATGCCACCGTTTCCGAAAATCTCGCGGCGCTGTCGGGCGCAAGCGATGCCGGAATGGTGATGGCGCAGACGCCTGCCGGTAACATCTTCTATGCCTATCGCCCGGTCTCCGTTTTCGGACAGAAACATCTTCTGGCCATCGGCCAGCAGGAAAGCAAGGTGCTGGCCGCCGCCAACGATCTCGCCTTCTGGGCAACCATCGCAACACTGGCGGTACTCGCGATCATGACGCTGATCGGTATTTTTGTGTCCGCCAGCCTCACCAAGCCATTGACCGGCCTTGCCGCATTGATGGAACGCCTGAACGGCGGTGATAGCAATATCGAGATCAAGGCCGTTTCCCGCGGCGACGAGATCGGCACCATGGCGCGCGCGCTGGAATCCTTCCGCCAGGGCATTCTGGACAAGCAGCGCATGGAAGAAGAAGCCCATCGCAAGGGCGAGGAACTGGACGAGGAACGCGCCCAGCGCGAGATGGAAAAGGCAAGAAGCGCCAAGGAACTGGAAGAGGCTGTCGACGCACTCGCCACCGGTCTTGCCAATCTTGCGGCCGGCAGGCTCGATCTCCGCATCGACAAATCCTTCGTGCCGTCGCTCGATCACCTGCGCGTCGACTTCAACAACTCCATGGCGGGCCTGGAAGCGACCATCTCCAACATCGGCGAAAGCGCCAATGCCATCCGCTCCGGCTCCGGCGAATTGAAAAGCGCATCGGAAGACCTGTCGCGTCGCACCGAACGCCAGGCCGCAGCCCTTGAGGAAGCGGCAGCAGCGCTCGGAGACATGACGCAGGCCGTCAATCTCTCGCTGTCGCGCTGCAATGTCGCCGTCGAGGCAACGGCCGGCACGATGCAGGACGCCCATAAATCCACCGCTGTCGTGAAAGAAGCGATTGTCGCGATGGAACGTATCGAGACCTCGTCGGCCAAGATCCGCCAGATCATCGACGTCATCGACCAGATCGCCTTCCAGACCAATCTTTTGGCGCTGAATGCCGGTGTGGAAGCCGCGCGCGCCGGGGAGGCCGGAAAGGGCTTCGCGGTCGTGGCGCAGGAGGTTCGTGAATTGGCCCAGAAATCGGCGGCCGCCGCGCGTGACATCACGACGCTGATCGCAACCTCTGCAGGCGATGTGGAAAGCGGCGTGGCGCTGGTGCTGAAGACCGGTGAAAGCCTCGAGCAGATCCAGAAACGCATCCAGTCGGTCAACGACCAGATCGGCGAGATCGCCACCGCATCGCGCGATCAGTCCGGCCGTCTCAGCGAAATCAACGCCTCCGTCAACGAACTCGACCATGTGACGCAGCAGAATGCGGCCATGGTGGAGGAAACGACGGCCGCCGCCTTCTCGCTGTCCAGCGAGGCCGACGGCCTGACCGAACAGGTGGGGCAGTTCTCGGTCGGCAGCCTCCGCCAACAAGACCAGCGTTACGCGGCATAAACCGCAACGAAAAAAGGCCGGAGGCAGAACCTCCGGCTTCAGACTGCTGACAAACCTCTGGCGTGAGCTGGGGGTTTATGATTCATTGGGACATGTTGAAGAAACCTGCTCCTGAACAGACCGCTCTCGAGATGGTGACGCTCGATAGCCTGGTCCCGAAAGATCACCTGCTTCGCAAGATCGACGCGGTGATCGACTTCTCATTTATCCATGATCGTGTTGCCGGTCTTTACTGTGCCGACAACGGCCGTCCGCCGCTCGATCCCACACGCATGTTCAAGGCGCTGTTCATCGGCTACCTGTTCGGTGTTCGCTCGGAGCGGCAGTTGATGCGCGAGATCGAGGTGAACGTCGCCTATCGCTGGTTTCTGCGCCTGAAGCTGACCGATCCTGTCTTCGATGCCTCGACGCTGTCGCAGAACCGCCGCCGTCGCTTCAACGGGACCGAGGTGGCACAGGACATCTTCGATGCCATCGTGGAGCAGGCGATCAAGCACGGTCTGGTGGATGGGACCGTGCTTTATACGGATTCGACCCATCTGAAGGCCAATGCCAATAAGGGCAAATACGATTTAGCCCTGCTCCAGAAGTCGCGGGCCGACTACTGGGCCGATCTCGACCGGGCAATCGAGGCGGAGCGCGCAGCCCATGGGCAGAAGCCGTTGAGGGAGAAACAGCGCGAGCCGGAGGTGAAGGAGACGAAGGTCAGCCGTACCGATCCCGATAGCGGTTATATGGTGCGCGACGGCAAGCCCAAGGGCTTCTTCTATCTCGATCACCGCACTGTTGACGGCCGCCATGCGATCATCACCGATACGCATGTAACGCCGGCCAATGTGCATGACAGTATCGTCTACCTGGAGCGGCTCGACCGGCAGCGCCAACGCTTCGACTTTCATGTCGGGGCGGTCGGGCTGGACGCAGGCTATGCCACGGCAGGCATTGCCAAGGGTCTGGAGGACAGAGATATCCTCGGCGTGACCGGCTATCGCAACCCGACCCCGCCCAAAGACGGGATGATGCGCAAGTCGAAGTTCGTCTACGAACCAGAGACCGATGGCTACCACTGCCCTGAAGGACAACTGTTGACCTATGCGACGACCGACCGCAGCGGTTACAGGCACTATCGCTCAGACCCCTCCATCTGCCGTGACTGCCCGCTTCTTGCCTCCTGCACGTCCAATGCCGGCTCGATACGAACCATCACCCGGCATGTCTGGCAAGATGCACGCGAACGCACGGATGTTCATCGAAAGACGGCGTGGGGCAAGGCGATCTACAAGCGGCGCAAGGAAACGGTGGAGCGCTCCTTCGCCGATGCCAAGCAGCTCCACGGGCACCGCTATGCCCGCTTCCGCGGCTTGATCAAGGTTAGATGGCAGTGCCTGCTCGCCGCGAGCGCCCAGAACATCAAGAAAATAGCGATGGCGCTCACGAAAGCACCCAAACCCGCCTGGGGATGAGGAAACGAGGCTCATCTTATCTCCCGTTCACCCGCAAAAGACGACAACAAAACGTCATCATCCCGAAAAAGAAAAAACCCGCCGAAAATATCGACGGGTTTGTCAGCGGTCTGAGGCCGGAGGCAGAACCTCCGGCCTTTCTGTTTGAAGCCGGGTTCCCAGGGGCCGAAACCCCTGGGAACACGCCGGCGATCTGGCGCCACAGCCCCTCGCCGGCTTCCGGGGAGGACCTCAGAAGAAACCGACCTTGTTCGGGCTGTAGGACACGAGCAGGTTCTTGGTCTGCTGGTAGTGATCGAGCATCATCTTGTGGGTCTCGCGACCGATGCCCGACTGCTTGTAACCGCCAAAGGCAGCACCCGCCGGATAGACATGGTAGCAGTTCGTCCACACACGGCCCGCTTCGATGCCACGCCCGGCCCGATAAGCGATGTTCGTGTCGCGGCTCCAGACGCCCGCACCCAGACCGTAAACCGTGTCATTGGCAATTTCGAGCGCTTCTTCCACCGTCTTGAAGGTGGTGACGGAAACGACAGGACCGAAGATTTCCTCTTGGAAAATCCGCATCTTGTTATTGCCTTCAAATACGGTCGGCTGGATGTAATAACCGTCCTTCAGGTCGCCCGTCAGCGTCTTGCGGTCGCCGCCGGTCAGAACCTTGGCACCTTCCTTCTTGCCGATCTCCAGATAGCTCATGATCTTGTCGAACTGTTCCTGCGAGGCCTGCGCGCCCAGCATGGTCGACGGGTTGAGCGGATCGTCCTGGCTTATGGCCTGAACGCGCTTGATCGCCTTTTCCATGAAGCGGTCATAGATCGATTCATGCACCAGCGCACGCGAGGGGCAGGTGCAGACTTCGCCCTGGTTCAGCGCGAAGAAGGCGAAACCTTCGAGCGCCTTGTCGAGGAAGGCATCGTCCTCGTTCATCACGTCGGCAAAGAAGATGTTCGGCGACTTGCCGCCCAGCTCCAGGGTGATGTTGGTGACGTTGTCAGCCGCATAGCGCATGATTTCCTTGCCGACCGATGTCGAACCGGTAAACGCGATCTTGGCGATGCGGTTGCTCTGCGCCAGCGGCTTGCCGGCTTCAAGGCCCGTGCCGTTGACGATGTTGAGAACGCCGGGCGGCAGCAGATCTTCAATCAGCTCCATTACGATGAGAATCGAGGCAGGCGTCTGTTCCGCAGGCTTCAGCACCACGCAATTGCCGGCAGCAAGCGCAGGCGCCAGCTTCCAGGCAGCCATCAGTATCGGGAAGTTCCACGGAATGATCTGGCCGACGACACCGAGCGGTTCATGGAAGTGATAGGCGACGGTATCGTTGTCGATTTCGCCGATCGTGCCTTCCTGAGCGCGGATGCAGCCCGCGAAATATCGGAAATGATCGATGGCGAGCGGAATATCCGCATTGGTGGTTTCACGCAGCGGCTTGCCATTGTCCCAGGTTTCTGCCCGGGCGATGAGATCGAGATTGTCTTCGATCCGCTGGGCGATCTTGAGCAGGATGTTGGAGCGCTCGGTTATGCTGGTCTTGCCCCATTTGTCGCGGGCCTTGTGTGCTGCGTCGAGCGCGAACTCGATGTCGGACGCATCCGAGCGCGGAACTTCGCAGATCTTGTGGCCGGTCACCGGCGAGAGATTATCCATGTAGCGGCCGGACTTCGGCTCCACCCACTTGCCGCCGATGTAGTTGCCGTATTTCAGCTTGAAGGGCGCTTCGCCCGCTTTCTGCTGAACCTGAATGTTCATGATTTCATCCTCCCTGATGAAAACGATCCTGAGCGGACCGCATGGGAGGAAGGTGGGCCTAGATGATGCGGTTCGGTAGAGGGGCGGCGCCGTTCCGCAGCGCACATTGTCTCACATCTGCGACAAAGACGCCGCGATCCGGCATGATTGGCCGGATCGTAACCGCGAGGACCTTAGTGCACGCCGAATTTCTTCATCTTGCGGTGAAGCGTGGCGCGGCTGATGCCGAGCAGCGAGGCCGCCTGCGTGACATTGCCGTTGGTGCGCGACAAGACGCGGCGAAGCGCCGAACGTTCCGCTTCCGCAAGGTCTGAACCGCTGTCGTGGCGCTGTTCCTGAAGAACATCCGCGGCAGGCAGTCCCTGCGCGATCCGGGCATCGTCCAGCTTCAGCGCAAGGCGTGCGGCGCGGGTCGCCCCCAGCACGAGATCGTCCTGATCCACGGCAAGCAGCGAAAGCGCCGCCCCGAAACCGCTCGGCACGACAACGATGCGCGCACCCGGAAAGGCCCGGCGGAAAAGATTGCCCTCGATTCGCTGCGCCGCATCCTTCACCGCCTGGGTGACGAAGGAGAAGGTCATCTCGTTGATATCGTCGCGGCAGGTGGAAATATCGAGGGCGCCGGTCACCCGGCCGGTATGGTCACGGATGGGCGCTGTCGTGCAGCAGAGTTCGGTATTCGACGTAAAGAAATGCTGATCGCGGTAGACCACCACCGAGCGCTCATCAACGAGCGCCGTACCGATGCCATTGGTGCCCACGCTCGCTTCGCTCCAGACCGCCCCGGACCAGAGACCAAGTGCCCGGAAATCACGATCATCGCCCGAGGCACCACGCCGCTCCAGCGCAACGCCCTGCGCGTCGGTCAAAAGCAGGCAGCAGCCGGATTTGCCGACGCTTTGGAAAATGCGGTCGAGTTCATCCGTGCTTTCGGCAATCAGGCCAGCCGCACTCTCACGGGCGCGGCGGAATTCAACCTCGCTAAGAAAGATCGGCTTGCGGTTTTCCTCGGGTGCAAGGTGATGTTTGACCATGCAGCGACGCCAGGAGGCCACAATCGGAGAACTTGCGGCGGCAGAACGGTGTCGCGCGGTTTCATACACGCGTTCCGCATGGGCGATGTCTGTCGGCATACGCTCCTCCCAAAGCTTTTGTGCGATGGTGCGCTGGAAGCGGCCATGTTTCAACAAAAAATTTCGAGACTGGCTTTGCCGGGCGCAAGCGTGGCTGCGCTAGACTGTCAGACGGCCTTGAAATAACGCCGGCCGGCGGTCACTTCCGTTTCGTCCTCGGCCGAGAGGAAGGTGTCGTCCACGAGATTGGCAATCGAGGTCAGCGGACCGGGTTTGCCGAAAAAGAAGCCCTGAACCTGCAGGCAGCCTTCACGCCGCAGGAACTCGATATGGGCCTTGGTTTCGACCCCTTCCGCAAGCACCGGAATATTGAGGCTGTGCGCCAGGATGAGCGTCGAGCGAACGATCGCCTCCGACTGCACGTTGGTCGAGAGGCCGTCAATGAAGGCACGGTCGATCTTGATCTTGTCGAAGGGGAAGCTCTGCAGGGTCGAAAGCGAGGAATAGCCCGTGCCGTAATCGTCCATGGCGATCTTGACGCCGAGCGCCTTGAGTTTGCGGATGGTGACGAGCGCGTGGCGATGATCGGCGATGATGCTGCCTTCGGTGATTTCAAGCTCCAGCCTCTCCGGCGCAAGCCCGGTTTCGGCAAGAATTCTCTCAACCTTGTCGGGGAAATCGTTGTCCGCAAGCTGCTGCGGCGCGACGTTGACGGCAATGGCGAGTGACTTTTTCCACCTCGCCGCCTGCGCGCATGCCTCTCTCAGAACCCACTCGCCCAATTCCACGATGAAGCCGGTCTGTTCGGCGATCGGAATGAATTCGACGGGAGAGACCATGCCGCGTTCGGGATGGTTCCAGCGCAAAAGCGCCTCGAAACCGACGATGCTGCCGCTTTTGGTGTCGTTTTGCTGCTGGTAATAAAGCTCGAACTCATTGTTGGCGAGGCCGCTGCGCATGGCGATGGCAAGTGCATTGCGCTCGCGCGCGGCCTCGTCCATGGATTTGTCATAGAAGCAGATCGTGTCCGAAGTACCGCTTTTTGCCCTGTACATCGCAACATCCGCCTGCGCCATCAAGGTATCGGCATCGATAGCACCAGTGTTACGCACAGAGATGCCGATGCTGGCGCCGACAGAAAATGTCTGGCCGTTCCACTCGACCGGCCTGCTGATTTGCTCGATCAGTCGTTGCGCGAATTCTGCCCCATCGGCCCGGGTGTAATAGGAATGGGTCATCGCCACGAATTCATCGCCGCCCATGCGCGCCAGGAACTCCCCGGCCTTCAGCACGGAACTCGCGCGGTCTGCGATGGCGCGCAGCACAGCGTCACCCGCCGCATGGCCATGCACGTCGTTGATTTCCTTGAAACGATCGAGATCGATCGACAGAAGCGCGGTATGCGCGCCTAACGAAATATGGAGTGTGCGGCGATTGAGATGTTCGATAAAGGCCGCCCGGTTGGGAATGCCCGTTAGCGGATCGTGCAACGAAAGATGACGATAGCGCTCGACCGCCTGCTGGGTGGACTGGGCATCGATGACATAGGTGGAAAGTCCGAGCGCCAGAAGCAGCAGCGTCACGGCGATTGCGCCCCCGCCCATGATGGCCGGCGGCAGCAGATTTTCCGGAATGACGATGCGCGGATCGAAAGCGAAGGACATGGAAGCCATGCCGGTATAGTGCATCGACGCAATGGCGAGGATGAGAAATGTCACCGCGCCATATTGGCAGAAACGGTTGAGAGGCCGGGCAATGCGATTGACTGCAAGGGCGCCAAGCACTGCCCCGAGCAACAGCGAAGCGATGACATAAGCCTGATCCCAGAAGATCATGCCTTGAACATTGTAGGCCGCCATGCCGGTATAATGCATTGCCGCAATGCCGAGCCCGAGGATCATGCCGCCGGCTTCCACCAGCACGCTGCGCCCTCCATAGGCGGAAATGCCGAAGCCGGCAGTCGTTGTGGTAATGGCGATCAAAAGCGACAGCCCGGTCAGATAAGGATCATACCCCACCTCACCGGCCGCGACATAGCCCAGCATCGCCACGAAATGGGTGGTCCATATCGCCGCCCCGCCATTGACGCCCGCCAGGAACAACCAGTTGACCTTCTGCACACCCGTCGCCAGACGCGCCTTCGAAAAAAGGCGCATCGAAACGAAACTGCCCAGCATGCAGACGAAGACTGCTGCGGCAGTGTATCGATAGTCGTGATCTATGGTGAGGCACTCGAGAACTTTGAGCATTGTCATCTACGCAATTGGAATTTTGCATAGCCTTATCATTCGCCAAGTTTTCACCGGGTTTATGTGCATGGATAAGCATATATTAAAGGTTGCAACAAACGGGTGAATTAGCGAATTCTAATAAAATTACAAAGCGTCAGCAGCCAAAACCTGGCCACTCTTGTCTTTGTCTGCCGTTTGTATTATAGCGCCCGCACCCGTGTAGACACCCTTGGAGGCAACGCGGGTGGGATGGTGCTTGCACCTCCCCAGTTCAGCGCCCGCGGGCATGAACTCTCCATATAACCTCGAAAGGAATTGCCATGAGCAAAGAATCGTATGAGCTCAAGGCCGAGGCGCGCGAACGAGTTGGTAAGGGGTCCTCTCGTGAACTTCGCCGCAACGGTTTGATTCCCGCTGTCATCTATGGTGACAAGCAGGCCCCCATTTCCATCGCTCTGTCGACCAACGAAGTCACCAAGCGTATCCACGCTGGCGGTTTCATGACGACGGTTGCGACCATCGACGTCGACGGCAAGAAGATCAAGGTTCTCCCGAAGGATTACCAGCTTGATCCGGTCCGCGACTTCACCATGCACGTCGACTTCCTGCGCGTTTCGGGCAACACGCTCGTCAACGTTGAAGTTCCGGTTCACTTCGAAAACGAAGAAAAGTCGGACATCAAGATCGGCGGCGTTCTGAACATCGTTCGCCACACCGTGGAGTTCCACTGCCCGGCCAACGACATTCCGGAATTCATCACGGTCGATCTCGCTGGTCTGAAGATCGGCGACAACGTCCACATTTCGAATGTGAAGCTGCCGAAGAACATCACGCCGGTCATCGCCGACCGTGACTTTACGATCGCAACGATCGTTGCTCCGGCTGCTGGCGTCGCTGAAGAAACGACCGAAGAAGCTTCCGAGGAATAATCGGCGGCCGTAAGGCCGTACGACTTTGAAGACAGCTTTGAAAAATGAGGCCCGTTCCGTATTCGGAACGGGCCTTTTAGTTTTCATGAACTTTAAAACCAGAAAGCTCGCCATCCTGACCTGATACGGAAACCGTTTCAGTGTCGATTAACACTTCCATGAAACGATACCCTCGCGCTGTCGTGGAACACCGGCCGGGCTGAGGAAATGCGTGGTGAAACGGGCTTTCGCCGGAAACCCTGCAAAACCCTCCGGGCGGACGAAACGCGGCGCAGCAAGTTTGGGGCAAAGGGTAGCTGCAATTTAACATGGCTCATTCCGTCGAAAGCCGCTTTATCGCGATAGTTTCCGGCGCACTTCTTACAGTGGTCGCCCCGCTCTTCACGCTTTTGCTGACGCTGTCCTATCACGAAGCCATTCGCAGCCAGCGTAACCACCTTGAGATTCTGCTGTCGACCAATGCGCAGGCGCTTGGACGACCACTGTGGGATCTTGATGACGACACCATAAACCAGATTACCGGAACGCTCATTTCCGACCCCGTGATCAGGATGGTCGAGGTCAGGGATACGTCCGGCCAACTCGATGTCGTCCAGACAGCCGGCAGCGACATCATTCAGGATGCAGCCTCGACGACGCGCGAAGTAACCTACAAGACCACGAAGGGCTCCGTCACCGTCGGGCAACTGACGATCTATTACGACAATGTCAGCCTTATGACCTCTTTGAGCCGCACCGAACTGGCTTTCATTACGATTTTCATCCTCGCCGTCCTCACTATCGTTCTCGCCGCCATCGCCGGCAACCGCTTCATGGTCATCCGTCCGCTGATGCGGCTTGCGGCGGCAATAGAAGCGACGCGGCGTCTCGGCTCGCGCCACCACGTCGACTGGCGTTCGAAAGACGAAATCGGCAGGCTGGCGAAAAGCTTCAACGAAATGCAGTCCCAGCTTGAAAAGGAAGAACTGGAGATCAAGAACGCACACGAGCGCAAGACGGAGATCTACAACCGGACGCCCGCCATGCTGTTTTCGCTCGACAGGCACGACCGCATTGCCGCCGTCAGCGACTATTGGGTGCAGGCGACGGGCTACGATCGTTCCCGGATACTCGGCCTGAACTTCGCCGATCTCATCCATCCCGATGACAGGCTTCTCTTCCAGCAGCGCAAGACCGCGCATCCCTTGCCCGATGCCTCGCATAGCGGCATTACCGTGCGTTTCCATTGCATGGATGGCGGCGTCATGGACGCTCTCATCCTGGAAAAGTCTCTTGATTCCGGCGATGCGGCCCATCAGAGCATCTGCCTCTGCGTCATGACCGACGTAACTGAACTGCGCCAGTCGGAAAAGCGCAACCGACAGCAAGCCATTTCAGACCACCTGACCGGCCTCTTCAACCGGCAGGGCTTCGAGGCGATTCTCGACGTGCAGATCCGCGATGCGGATCGCAATGGTAGCGAGTTGGCCTGCCTGTTCATCGACCTCGACCGGTTCAAGGCGATCAACGACAATCTCGGCCACGCTGCGGGCGACGCCGTGCTCAAACAATTCACGCTGAAGCTCGAACCGCTGCTGACGCCGCTGGACAGCGCATCGCGGCTCGGCGGCGACGAATTCGCCATTCTTCTGGCCGGTGACAAGGTGGAAGAGCGCGCCCTGCAATTCTGCGAGCGCATCTGCGCCATGCTGGACACGCCTTTCGAGATTGAAAGCAACAGCATCCGCCTCAGCGCCAGCATCGGCATGGCGGTCTATCCCCTGCACGCCGCCAGCGCCTCCGAGCTTCTGCAGAATGCCGACATGGCGATGTATACCCGCAAGCGCACGGGCAAGAACGGCTCGCAGGTCTTCGACAGCTCGATCATGGACCGGGCGCGCGAACATGCGGAGCTGGAACGGGATATCGCGCAGGCGCTTTCCGAAGACTGGTTCGAGGCCTATTTCCAGCCGATAGAAAACCTCGCCACCGGCCAGACGGCGGGTTTCGAGGCGCTGCTGCGTCTCAACCACCCGGACAAGGGCTTGCTTTCCCCGGCCGCGATCGTCAGCCTTGCGGAAGAAAACGGCACTATCCACCGCATCGGCAATGTCATTCTCGATCAGTCGATCGCCAATCTCGCCAGGCTGTCGCGCCTGCCGGGTATGGAACAGACCTATGTGGCGGTGAATTTCTCGCCGCTGCAATTCGAACCGGGATTGCCGACCCGCATCGCCGGCGTTCTGCACCGCCACGGCATTCTTCCGAAACGGTTGGTCATCGAGATCACCGAAGCCGTTATCATGAAGGACGATCCGCAAATCCGGGCGATCCTCAACGCCATCCACCAGCTCGGCTGCCGCATCGCGCTGGATGATTTCGGCACGGGTTATTCCTCGCTCAGCTATCTCAGCCGTTTTCCGGTCGATATCGTCAAGATCGACCAGTCCTTCACCCGCTCGATCTGCGACGACAGGATGGACATCAGGCAACGCAACCGAATGCTGGTCGAAGGCATCGCGGCCATTTCGCACAAGATGAACTGCGCTGTCATTGCCGAGGGTGTCGAGACGGAAGAACAGAAAGCGCTCCTGACCGACATAGGCGCTGATTTCGGACAGGGATATTTCTTCGCACGCCCGCAACCCGTGGAAAAACTGATCGCATCACTCGACACCGCGTCCGGGCAAGACCGCGCCGCGGCGCGACAAGCGTGAACCGCAGGGGGCCAGCCATGGGACTGATCCGCTTTTGCCTGATCTTCCTTGCGCTCGCCACTCCGGCCAGCGCCGCCAAGCTGTTCCTGACCACCGAGATTTATCCGCCCTATAATCTGCAGGCCAGCGACGGCAGCGTGCGGGGTGTCTATTTCGACCAGCTCAGAACCGTGCTCGAAGACACCGGTACCAGCTACGAAGTCGCCGTCATGCCCTGGGCAAGGGCCATCGCACTGGCCAGAACGCAGGCCATGCACTGCGTCTTCGCCGCTGCCAGAACGCTGGAGCGGGAGAAGCAGTTCAAATGGGTCACGCCGATCCATATCGACCGCAACATTCTCGTGGCGCGCCGCGACGCGAATATCGAAGCCTTCAGCCTCGAGGACGCGAGGAAATATCGGGTGGGAACCCAGCGTGGAGATTACACCGAGGCGCTTCTCGAAAAGCTCGGTTTCCCGCAGGTGGATGTCGGCGCAGATTTCGAGATCACCCTTCACAAGCTGAATGCCGGCCGCATTGACCTGATGCCCATGTCGGAGAGCACCTTCAAAAGCCTGCCGGCCGACACGTTCAGGGAAGTGATAACCCTCTCACGGCAGCAGCTTGGCCTTGCATGTAACAAAAGCGTACCAGACGAGGTGATCGCAAAATTGCAGGCCCGGCTGGACAGGTTGATCGCCGATGGAACACAGCAGCGAATATTCGACCGCTACAATCTCGTCAGTCCCTGAACCATCCGAAACTCCATAAAAAGATTGACAGCCGGCGGTTTTCGGGGTGGTGACAACAGCATCATCAGGCAAAACGCGGACATGCCCCATGAAGATCATCGCAGGACTTGGTAATCCCGGTGCGCAATATGCGGGAAACCGTCACAATATCGGCTTCATGGCCGTCGATGCGCTGCAGCGCCTGCCGTCCTTTGCGCCCTGGTCGAAAAAATTCAAGGCGGAGATTTCCGAAGGCGAGATCGGCGGTGAAAAGGTTCTGCTCATGAAGCCGCTGACCTATATGAACCTTTCGGGTGAGTCCGTCGGCGAGGCCATGCGCTTCTTCAAGCTTGCGCCGGCGGACATCATCGCCATCCATGATGAACTGGATTTGCCGGCCGGCCGCGCCCGTATCAAGACGGGCGGCGGCCATGGCGGCCATAACGGCCTGAAATCGCTCGACGCCCATTGCGGCAAGGACTATCGCCGCCTGCGCCTCGGCATCGGCCATCCCGGTGACAAGGAGCGGGTGCACAGCCACGTGCTCGGCGATTTCGCCAAGGCAGACCGGGTCTGGCTCGATCCGCTTCTGGACGCCATTGCCGACAATGCCGCCATGCTGGTGAAAGCCGAGGATTCGCAGTTGATGAACAAGCTGGCGCTGGCTACGGGCAGCAAGCCGGAGTCCGAAAAACCGGCCAAGGCAGCCAAACCCGCCGCACAGTCCCATATCCATCAGGCACGCAACAGCGCCCAGCCGAAAAAGCTGCCGGAAACCGGCCCTATGGCCGAAATGCTAAAGCGTATGTTCAGCAAGAAGGACTAGATCGCGAATGTCTTCGAAGCCCATCGTCCTGCGCGCAGCCGGAGCCGGCGATCTAGCCGGTTTGCTTGAACTCTACCGGGCGCTCAATCCGTCCGACCCTGAAATGACGGCAAAAGAAGCGAGCGCGGCTTTCGCGGCCATGCTCGCCCAGCCCGGCCTGACCGTGTTTCTTGCGACCGAAGGCGAAGAAGCGGTCGCCACCGCCACGCTCCAGATCGTGCCGAACCTGACGCGCGCCGCCCGCTCCTATGCCCTTATTGAAAACGTGGTGACGCTCGAAAACCGTCGCGGCCATGGATATGGTCGCGCGGTGGTGTGCCATGCCGTCGAGGCCGCTTTTGCAGCGAACTGCTATAAGGTGATGCTGCTGACCGGGCGACAACGCCCGGAGGTCCATGCATTTTACGAAAGCTGTGGCTTTGTGCAGAACAAGACGGGTTTCCAGAAAAGGCAGGATTAACGCTCACTCTTCCGGCTCAGTGGTGAACATCAGCGGAAATCCCGCTTCCTTGCCGAGATCGGTCGCTTCCTTGGCCTTGGTCTCGGCAATATCGCGCTCGCAGACAACGACGACCGCACTTCCGAAGCGGTGCGCCGTCATCATCACCCGGTGGCCGGTTTCCTCGCTCATGCGGAAGACAGCTTTCAACACCACGGTAACGAACTCACGCGGCGTATAGTCGTCATTCAGTAGAATGACCTTGTAGAGCTTCGGCCGCTCCAGCTTCGGTTTGACTTTCGGTTTCGGTTTGAGATCGACAGGACTGTCACCCATCATGGTCGCTCGTGCCTGTCGCTCATCGCGGTTGTTCATGGGAAAACCCCGTTGATGACGAAAGATCGGTCGCTTGACCCGCTTATATTGCGCCGCAACCGCGGCATCGGCAACCCTGCCAGAAATTCCGCACCATTAAAGGGGCTTTGCCCGCACAAATCCGCCCGCGGGCTTGACCTTGCCCTGCCGTTTCCGCAAAAGGCTCCTCAACGAATTCTTTCAAACGGGCAGGTTTCAAGCCATGGGCTTCAAATGCGGTATCGTTGGATTGCCAAATGTCGGCAAGTCCACTCTCTTCAACGCGCTGACGAAAACGGCAGCGGCGCAGGCGGCCAACTATCCCTTCTGCACCATCGAGCCGAATACCGGCGAAGTGGCGGTTCCGGATGCGCGCATGAAAATCCTCGCCGACATTGCCGGCTCGAAGGAAATCATCCCCACCCGTATCTCCTTTGTGGATATTGCCGGCCTGGTGCGCGGCGCATCGAAAGGCGAAGGCCTCGGCAACCAGTTCCTCGCCAATATCCGCGAAGTGGACGCTGTGGTGCACGTTCTGCGCTGCTTCGAAGATGACGACATCACCCACGTCGAAGGCCGCATCAACCCCGTGGCCGACGCCGAGACCATCGAGACCGAGCTGATGCTTTCCGATCTCGAAAGCCTTGAGCGCCGCACGGAACAGACCCGCAAGCGCGCCACCGGCAAGGATAAGGAATCGCTGGCGCAGCTGCCGCTGATGGAGGCCTCGCTGAAGCTTCTGAACGAAGGCAAGCCGGTCCGCACCCTGCTCTCCACGCTGGATGCCGAGGAGCTGCGCATCCTTCAGGGCCTCAACCTCCTGACCGCGCATCCGGTCCTCTACGTCTGCAACGTCGCCGAAAGCGACGCCGTCGACGGCAACGAACACACGAAAGCCGTTGCCGAAATGGCCAAGGCCCAGGGCGCCGAATCCGTCGTCATCTCTGCGGCGATCGAATCCGAAGTCGCGCAGCTTCCCGATGAAGAGGCGAAGGAGTTCCTTTCGGCCCTCGGGCTCGAGGAAGCAGGCCTCGACCGCCTGATCCGCGCAGGCTACAAGCTGCTCGATCTCATCACCTATTTCACCGTCGGCCCGAAAGAATGCCGCGCCTGGACGATTGAGCGCGGCACCAAGGCCCCGCAGGCCGCCGGCGTCATCCACTCCGATTTCGAACGCGGCTTCATCCGCGCCAACACCATCGCTTACAACGACTATGTCGCCTTCAAGGGCGAAGTCGGTGCGAAGGAAGCCGGCAAGGCTCGCGACGAAGGCAAGGAATACGTGGTTCAGGACGGCGACGTCATCCACTTCCGTTTCAATACCTGATCTGGCCTTTGGCGGCCTCGATAGGGTCGCTGAGAAGGGTAAGCCGAACATCGCGGCACGGTTTCTTCTCCCCGCCGGGGAGAAGGTGGCCCGAACGGTCGGATGAGGGGGCAAGCTCTCCGAATATCTCTACCCTCGCCCCCTCATCCCGCTGCCGCGACCTTCTCCCCTCGGGGAGAAGAAACAAGCGGCAGCCGCCTCGCCCCATTCCTCCGCAGCGCATCCCCGATTTGACCTTTACGTAAAGGGAAAAATCGTTTTAGATGCAGCCGATATTGACTGTGCGAAGGGAGGACGCCATGACGCCGGTCGCGACTTATGCCTATGAGGATTTTCCCGTCGGACAGGAATTTCCCCTTGGACCGCAATCGATTTCCGCAGAGCAGATCGTTGCTTTTGCGAGTGAATTCGACCCCCAACCCATGCACCTGTCCGAAGAGGCCGGACGCCAGAGCATTCTCGGCGGGCTAGCGGCTTCCGGCTGGCACACTTGCAGCCTGCTGATGCGGATGATGGCGGATAGCTACATTTCGAACTCGACCTCGGAGGGCAGCCCGGGCATCGATTTCGTTGACTGGAAAAAACCGGTTTTGGCGGGCGATACGCTTGCGGGAAAATCCATTGTTCTGGAACAGCGGCCCTCCGCGTCGCGCCCCGGCATCGGCCTCGTGAAACTACGCCACGAGCTTTATAACCAACACGGCGTCCTAGTATCGCACGGCGAAAACACCGTGATGTTCCGCATGCGCGACAATGGGGGCGCTGCAGCATGAAACTGGCAGAACTTTCTCCTATCGGCGAACGCGTCACACTCGATACGCTGCATTTCTCCGCCGAAGACATCATCCGTTTCGCCCGCGATTTCGATCCGCAGCCCTTTCATCTCGACGCGGAAGCCGCAAAGAACAGCATTTTCGGCGGTCTTTGCGCTTCCGGATGGCACACAGGTGCTGGCTGGATGAAGTGCTTCCTCTCCCACTGGGCCAAGGAGGTGAAGAGGCTGAAACTACAGGGCCTTGAGCCGCCCAAACTCGGCCCCTCGCCCGGCTTTCGAGAACTGAAATGGAAAAAACCGGTCTTTGCCGGAGACGATGTCACCTATTTCGTGACCCTGCTCGACACCCGGGCGCTGGAATCCAGAGCCGGCGTCTGGCTGAACACTACATTTAACGAGGGCGTCAACCAGTCAGGAGAAACGGTGCTGACCTTCCGGAGCGGGGTTCTGGAATTCGAATAGAATGAGCGCCGGGGCAATAGCGTCACCATTGCCCCGCTACCATCTCAATGGCCGGAAAATTCCACCAGCGTCCGCACCTCGACACCAAGGTTTTCCAGCTTCTTGCGGCCGCCAAGATCGGGCAGATCGATGACGAAGCAGGCGGAAACGATCTCCGCTCCCATCTGCCGCAACAGCTTGACCGCACCTTCAGCGGTGCCGCCCGTGGCAATCAGGTCGTCGACCAGAATGACCTTCTCACCCGGCTGGACCGCGTCCACATGCATTTCCATTTCGTCCACGCCGTATTCAAGGCTGTAGGCGACGCGGACGGTGGTGTGCGGCAGCTTGCCCTTCTTGCGGATGGGCACGAAACCGGCCGATAGCTGATGCGCCACCGCCCCTCCCAGAATGAAGCCACGTGCTTCCATGCCAGCGATCTTGTCGATCTTCGTACCCGCATAGGGCTGCACGAGTTCGTCCACGGCGCGGCGAAAGGCGCGCGGGTTGCCGAGCAGTGTCGTGATGTCGCGGAAGATGATGCCCGGCTTCGGATAGTCGGGAATGGAACGGATGGCAGCGGAAAGCTCCGAAGCGATAACGGTCATGGTATTTCCAGTTGAGATAAGGGAAATGGATCAGAAGGTTCAGGCCACCCTATCAACTTGGCGGCTGCGGACCAACTAAAAAGGACCCGCGCTCATTCCCTGGCATTGCTGTGACCGGGGCTCCGGCCCTGCGGCGTCTCTCAGCCGGGCAACCGATGCTTGCCGTTATCACCAGCACCCATGAAAAGGCACCCATGAAAAGGCCCCCACGAAAGACCGTGGGGGCCAATGACTGACAGGCATCTGGATATCGATCAATGTTCCTTGTTGGCGTAGACCGATTTCTTGGTGAGATAGATCAGCGCCGTAAAGATGAACAGGAACACCATGACCATGAAGCCGGTGCGCTTGCGCTCTTCCAGATGCGGTTCTGCGGTCCACATCAGGAACGCAGCCACATCCTTGGAATATTGGTCCACGGTCTGCGGCGCGCCGTCGTCGTAAGTCACTTGATCGGCGCTGATTGGCGGCGCCATCTTCAAGGAGGTGGCGCCGACGAAATAAGGGTTGAAGTGGGTGCCTTCAGGCACGGTGTAGTCCGAACCATCCGTGTTTTTAATGCCGGCCGGCGCGTCCTGATAACCAGTCAGCAGCGCGTGGATGTAGTCCGGCCCGCCTTCCTGATAACCGCCGATGATCGGGATCATGTCGATGATAAATTGCGGGAAACCGCGCTCTACGCCGCGCGCCTTGGCGAGCAGCGACATGTCCGGCGGGGCCGCCCCGCCATTTGCGGCGGCTGCCGCCTCATGGTTCGGGAAAGGCGAAGGGAAATGATCGGAAGGTACGGCCTTGCGATTATACATTTCACCATCGGCGTTCGGCCCGTCCTGCACTTCGTACTCAGCCGCGAAAGCCTTCACCTGGTCGTCCGAATAGCCGAGGTCACCCAGTGTGCGGAAGGAAACCAGGTTCATGGAATGGCAGGCGGAGCAGACTTCCTTGTAGACCTTCAGACCGCGCTGCAGCTGGCCCTTGTCATATTTCCCGAAGGGACCGGCAAAAGACCAGTTCTGTTCCTCGGGCTTAATGATCGGGAAGTGGTTGCCGGCGATAGCATGCGTGGCCTGTGCGGCGAGATCATGGCTCTCTTCCGCCGCCGAAACGACGGTGACGGAACAGCCGATGGCGGCGAAAAGCGCGATGCTTGTTACAAGCTTCTTCATTGTCGTCATCCTTCCTTCGCGCTCAGACTTCGGCAGCCGCAGATGCGGCACCCGTCTTGGCGGCGTTCTTTTCGAGAACGGCCTCGGTAATCGAATTCGGAATACGCCGGGGCGTTTCGACCAGACCGAGGATCGGCATGATGACGAGGAAGAAACCGAAATAATAAAGCGTGCCAAGCTGAGAATAGCCGACATAATTGCCTTTCAGATCGCCGGTGAGAAGACCAATCAGGCCCGTTCCTTCCGCCGGGCGCGAACCCAGCCAGCCGAGCATGATGGCATTCACCACGAAGACCCAGAAGAACATCTTGTACCAGGGACGATAAACGGCGGAGCGAACCTTCGACGTATCGAGCCAGGGCAGGAAGAACAGCACGACGATCGCGCCGAACATCACGAGAACGCCGCCAAGCTTGGAATCGATGACCCAGATGTTGAAGGTGATGGCGCGTAGCATGGCGTAGAACGGCAGGAAGTACCATTCCGGAACGATATGCGCCGGCGTCTTCAGCGGATCTGCCATGATGTAGTTGTCGGGGTGGCCGAGGAAGTTCGGCATATAGAAGACGAACCAGGCATAACCGATCAGGAACACGGAAACGCCGAGCGCATCCTTCAGCGTCGCATAGGGCGTGAAGGGAACCGTGTCGGTCTTGCTCTTGACTTCAACGCCGGTCGGGTTGGTCTGACCGGTGACGTGCAGAGCCCAGATGTGCAGGATAACGACGCCTGCGATCATGAAGGGCAGCAGATAATGAAGCGCGAAGAAGCGGTTCAGCGTCGGCTGGTCAACGGCAAAGCCGCCAAGCAGGAACTGCTGGATCCATTCACCGATGGCGGGGAATGCCGTGAAGAAGCCGGTGATGACGGTCGCGCCCCAGAAGGACATCTGGCCCCAGGGCAGAACGTAGCCCATGAAACCCGTCGCCATCATCAGCAGGAAGATCACGCAACCGAGAATCCAGAGGATTTCGCGCGGCGCCTTGTAGGAGCCGTAATAAAGGCCACGGGCAATGTGCAGGTAAACCGCGATGAAGAAGAACGACGCACCGTTGGCATGCATGTAGCGCAGCAGCCAGCCATGGTTGACGTCACGCATGATCTTTTCGACGGAATTGAACGCGACCGTCGTTTCGGCCGCGTAATGCATGGCCAGCACGACGCCGGTGAGGATCTGCACGATGAGCATGACGGAAAGCATCGCGCCGAACGTATAGGCGTAGTTCAGGTTACGCGGGACAGGGTAGGCAACGAAGCTGTCATAGATCATGCGCGGCAAGGGAAGCCGCGAATCGATCCACCTCTCGATGCCGGTGGACGGCTGATAACTGGAATGACCACTCATGAATATCTGTCCCCTTATCCGATCTTGATCACGGTATCGGATGTGAATGCAAATGTCGGGATGGCGAGGTTCTGCGGCGCCGGACCCTTACGTATGCGGCCCGCCGTATCGTAGTGCGAGCCATGGCAGGGACAGAACCATCCGCCGAAATCGCCGGCCTGGCCAAGCGGAACGCAACCGAGATGGGTACAGGAACCGACCATGACGA
Source organism: Agrobacterium salinitolerans (assembly GCF_027498475.1). NCBI lineage: Bacteria > Pseudomonadati > Pseudomonadota > Alphaproteobacteria > Hyphomicrobiales > Rhizobiaceae > Agrobacterium > Agrobacterium salinitolerans. The sequence continues at coordinate 1,102,374 of NZ_JAPZLN010000001.1, forward strand.
TCCAGTTTTCCTTGCCCTGGCCGGCGGAGCGGTCGATATCCGTCGCCTGCGCGTCCGCGGCGATGTTGGCGTTGCGCGCCACGGGATCCTTCAGATCGCCGAGAGCGACGGCCTTGGCTTCCTCGATTTCCTTCTCCGTGCGGTTGCGGATGAAAATCGGCTTGCCGCGCCACTTCACGGTGAGCGACATGCCCGGCTCGACGGCCGCGACATCCACTTCGATCGAGGCAAGCGCCAGTGTCGATGCATCGGGACGCATCTGGTCAATAAAAGGCCATGCTACTGCGGCGGCACCAACGGCACCCGCCATTCCCGTCACTAGATAAAGAAAATCGCGACGGGTCGGTTCACCCGAAGCGTCGTGATTGGTTACGTGCTCGCTCACCGCTACACCATCCTCTGCGCTGTTTTTGCCGTAAATCGCATGAGTCCTCCCGCTAAGATTTGATCCAGGACAAACTCCGTCCCACCGTCCTGGACACAACTGCGGCATCAAGAAACCGCGTCACTCTGTGTGATCGCAAAATATTGACCGACTTGGCAAGAGCAAAGCACACAAAGCTGCCGTAATTCTGCCGGAGGGGGCCAATTTGGCTCTCATTTTTTCGCCGTACTCGGCAGGCGGGCAACATTGTGCGCATCCGTGCACCATGTTAGGAGACTTCAAGGGAGAGCACGGAAAGCAGGGATTCGGATGACGGCGAAGCTCTCTTGCATGGTCTCCACGGCAGTGGCTGCCGTTCTTTTCGTCGCCAGCCTGCGCTACCTCACCGATTTCTGGCTTCTCGCCTTCGTCACCAGCTTTCAGCTCCATATCGCCATCGTCTGCATCCTGCTGTCATGCCTCGTCTTCTGGCTGACGCGCGATGCGGTTTCGGCGCTCCTCGTGGTCTGGTCGCTTGCGCTCGCCATCCACGCCATTGCCATGCTCCTGGAATTTCCCACATCCGCCGCCCCCGCGCCGGGCGCCAAACCCTTCCGGCTGCTGTCCTTCAACGTGCTGATGGACAATGCCGCCAATGCCGATGCAATTGCCGACAAAATTCTCGAATCGGGCGCGGATGCGGTCTATCTCTTCGAAGCGGCGGCGCTTGAATCGGCCCTGCCGCGACTGCAGCAAACCTATCCGCACAGGCTTGGCTGTTACGCCGGCACGCCCGGATGCGATCTGGTCATCCTGTCAAAAAGACCATTGCTGGAAGGCCGTTTCCACAGCCTCAGCGATCTTCGGCGGGATCGGTTCGCCATAGCCCATATCGACCTCGACGGCACGGAACTGACGCTCGCCGCCGGGCATATCACCAAGCCCTATTTCGACGATTATCATCGCGACGAACTCGACGAAGTGAGCGAAATTCTCTTTCGTGTCACCGGGCCGCTCATTCTGGCCGGAGATTTCAATTCGGCCAGCATCGCGCCTGACATGCGCGCTTTCCTCGCCGCCAACGATCTGAAGAAGGCGACCTTCGAACCCGCCACATGGCCGACGGAGGCCGGTCGCTTCGGCATCGCCATCGACCACATCTTCGCCCGCGAACCGGCGACGCTGATGAAAACCACCCGCCTGCCCGACAGCCTCGGCTCCAATCACTTTGGACTGATGGCGGATTTCATGATCGGGAAATAGCCGAAGGCCCTATTGCGCCGCTTCGTCCGCGGCAAGAAAACCGCCCGACTGCCGCGCCCAGAGTTCCGAATAAAGACCGCCCTGCATGACCAGATCGGAATGGCTGCCCTCCTCCACGATGCGCCCCTGATCCATCACGATCAGCCGGTCGAGAGCAGCAATCGTCGACAGGCGGTGGGCAATGGCCAGCACCGTCTTGCCCTGCATCAGCTCATCCAGATTGCTCTGGATCGCCGCCTCCACCTCCGAATCGAGCGCCGACGTCGCCTCATCGAGCACGAGGATCGGTGCGTCCTTCAGCATCACGCGGGCGATTGCGATGCGCTGGCGCTGGCCGCCGGACAATTTCACGCCGCGTTCGCCCACATGTGCATCGAACCCCTTGCGACCGCGCTGATCCTCAAGCCTGGCGATGAAATCATCCGCCTTGGCGCGCCGCGTCGCCTCCTGCAATTGTGCTTCGGTGGCGTCGGTGCGGCCGAACAGGATGTTGTCGCGAATGGAGCGATGCAGCAGCGACGTATCCTGCGTGACCATGCCGATATGGGCGCGCAGCGATTCCTGCGTCACCCTGGCGATATCCTGCCCGTCGATCAGGATACGGCCTTTTTCGACATCGTAAAAACGCAAAAGCAGATTGACGAGGGTGGATTTTCCCGCCCCGGAGCGTCCGACGATGCCCACCTTCTCGCCCGCCCGGATATCGAGATTGAGATGGTCGATGACGCCGTTCGCGCGCCCGTAGTGGAAACTGACATTTTCGAAACGGATGCCCGGCTTCTTCACCTCCAGCACCGTCGCCTCCGGGGCGTCGACGAGACCGATCGGCTGCGAAATCAACTCGGCGGCATTCTGCACCGTGCCGAAATTGCGCATGATGCCGTTGAACTGCGTCATCAACCGGCCGAGCAGGAAGTTGAGGCGCAGCACCAGCGCCAGCGTGAAGGCGACCGCGCCGGAACTGATCTTGCCGGACAGCCACAGATCGGTGCAGAGCGCGGCCATGGATGTGATCATCACGCCCGACAGAAGCGCCATGGAGGCGCGCACGCCGGTAATGAAGCGCGTGAACGTCATGGTCGCATGCTGGAAAATGTCGAAGCCCTGCCGCATATAGCGGTCATTGGCGTCGTCGCGCCCGAACAGCCGCAGCGTCTGGATATTGCTATAGGCGTCCACCATGCGGCCGGAAAGCATCGAGGCGGCTTCCGCCGTTTCCTTGGAGTGGTGGCGGATACGCGGCACGAAATACCGCGCCAGCAGCGAGAATATCCCCACCCAGACGATGACAACGACCGCAAGACGCCAGTCCAGCCCGCCAATCAGGAACAGCATGGACACGGAATAAATGCCGACGAACCACACGCTTTCCATCAGCGATGTAACGAGATCGCCCGCCGCCTGTCCGCCGGACCAGACCTTGGTCACGATGCGGCCGGAAAAATCGTTCTGGAAGAAGGTCAGCGATTGCCGCGCCACATGCATGTAGGATTGCCAGCGCACCAGATTGTAAAAACCGGGAGTAATGATCTGCTGATCCACCAGCGCGGTCACCATGGTGACGATAAAACGCACGACGGCGATCAGCACCAGCATGCCCACCAGTTCGCCGCCATGGGCCGCAAGCAGCCCCGCCCAGCCCTCTTCCGGCTTTACCGTCGAGAGAATATCAACGAGCCGCCCGACGAACCAGAACAGCGCCGCCTCGATGGCCGCCGTCAGACCGCCCAGCACCAGCATGGCGAAAAACGGCGCCTTGGCCTGCGAGATATAAAACCAGATGAAGGCAAATGTGCTTTCAGGCGGCCGCACATCGTCCTTGCGGGCGAAGGGCTTTATCCAGTTCTCGAAATACTCGAAGATGCGGGTAATGACCATGATCGGGATATAGGCGGATTCCCGACTTGGGAACAGCCGTAGCGGCTTCGGGGAAAGATTATATTTCGGTAACATCAGGAAAATGAAAGAGGGCGGGGAATGTTCCTCGCCCTTTCGCTTTTGCTTACTCCGCGGCCACTTCCGCCTCGTGGTCGGCGATAAAGCCGCCGGACTGGCGACGCCACAGGTCGGCATAAATGCCGCCCATCGCCGCCAGCTCCGCGTGGCTGCCCGCTTCCACGATCCGGCCCTTGTCGAGAATGATGAGCCGGTCCATTTCGGTCAGCGTCGAAAGGCGGTGGGCGATGGCAATCACCGTCTTGCCTTCCATCAGCGCGAACAGGTTTTCCTGGATCGCCGCCTCGACTTCCGAATCGAGCGCCGAAGTAGCCTCATCAAGCACCAGGATAGGCGCGTTCTTGAGGAAAACGCGGGCGATCGCAATACGCTGACGCTGGCCGCCGGACAGCTTGACACCACGTTCGCCCACCTGGGCATCGAGACCCTGACGGCCATGCATGTCCACAAGCGTTTCGACGAAGTCCCAGGCATTCGCCCGCTTCGCCGCCGCGATCACCTGCTCGTCCGTGGCCTCGGGATGACCATAAGCGATGTTGTCGCGGATCGACCGGTGCAGCAGGGAGGTATCCTGCGTCACCACGCCGATCAGTTCGCGCAGGCTGTCCTGCGAGACCTTGGAGATGTCCTGCCCGTCGATGGTGATCCGGCCACCTTCGAGATCATAAAAGCGCAGCAACAGGTTCATCAGCGTGGTCTTGCCCGCACCCGAGCGCCCGACCAGACCGACCTTTTCGCCCGGCTTGATGTCGAGCGTCAGCCCGTCGATCACGCCCTTGTTCTTGCCATAGTGGAAACGGACGTTGTCATAACGGATGGCGCCCTGCGGTGCGGCAAGCTCAGGCGCCTTCGGAACGTCAACGATGTCATGGGGCTTCGTCATCATCGACATGCCGTCATAGACCGTGCCGATATTTTCGAACAGCGACGTGACTTCCCACATGATCCACTGCGACATGCCGTTGACGCGCATGGCAAGGCTGATCGCAATGGCGACCGAACCAGCCGTGACCGAACCCTGCATCCAGAAATAAAGACCGAGCGCCGCCGTGGAAAACAGCACCACGGCATTGTTGAGGTCGATCAGGATGTTGAAGCCGGAAATCTTGCGCATCTGGCGGTGAACGGTTCCAAGAAACACGTTCATGCCCTCACGCGCATATCTTTCCTCGCGCCCCGCATGGGAAAACAGCTTGATCGTCGAGATATTGGTGTAGCTGTCGACGATCCGGCCCGTCATCATCGAGCGCGCATCGGCCTGTTCCTGCGCCAGCCGGCCGAGTTTCGGCACGAAATAGGTGAGGATGCCCATATAGATACCGAGCCAAACCAGCAGCGGAATGACCAGCCGCCAGTCCGCCGCAGCCACCATGAACAGCATCGAAACCACGAAGCTGATGGCATAGACGAAGACGTCGATCACCTTCAGCGCCACTTCGCGGATTGCCAGCGCCGTCTGCATCACCTTGGTGGAAACCCGGCCGGCAAACTCGTTGGCAAAAAAGTTCATGGAATGGCGCAGCAGGAAACGGTGCATTTTCCAGCGTGCGATCATGCCGAAATTGCCGGCAAGCGTCTGGTGCATCGTCATGGTGTGGACCGCGCCCATCAGCGGCAGCACGATAAGCACCAGCCCTGCCATGCCGATCAGATGCCAGCCCTCATCGGCAAAAAACGTCTCGCGATTGGCCGTGGAAAGCCAGTCGACGATGTTGCCGAGGAATTTGTAAAGCATGGCTTCGGCAATGGCGATGCCCATCGACATCAGGCCGAGCAGCAGCAACCACGGCCAGGCGGGCTTCACATAGTGCCACAGGAACGGCAAAAGCTTCTGTGGCGCCACTGACGGCGCCGAAGCGGGAAAAGGATCGAGGCGTTTTTCAAACCAGCCAAACATAGGCCAAGCTCCGGCAATCAATCGCTCCATCGTCACAGGGTGAGCAGACACAAATATGGCTCACGACGGAACGGAAAAGTCTTTGAACATGGCCGCAACAGCCACATGGTGAATCAAAAAAGGGGAACGCGGCAGCGCCGCGGGATACCACCTAAGCCAGCAGGCGAACCACTGGGGCCGGGAGGCGAATGCGAATGTCATTTGGCATGAGAACCTCCTTTGGCTGGTGTTGAAGACGCCGATCTTTTATCGCAAAAGAAGACGAAACACCAGCCGCCTGCCTCAAAAAAGTGCAACCGTATATCGGCACGGATTTGCCCGTTCGATTTTCCCGGCAGTGCGATCTGGATTTGCCCGCAAAACATGGATCAGGAGACCATGCAGACAATCAGGATCGCCCTCTACCAGCCCGATATTCCAGGCAATACCGGCACCATCCTGCGGCTGGCCGCCTGTCTTGGCCTTGGCGTCGACATCATCGAGCCGGCGGGTTTCGATATTTCCGACCGCAATCTCAAACGGGCAGGCATGGATTACATCGCGGCGGCGGCGCTGACGCGCCATGTCAGCTGGGACCGTTTCGAGGAATGGCGGGCAACCACCGGCCGCCGCCTCGTTCTCGCCTCCACCAAGGCCGCCTTGCCCTATACGGATATCACCTATCGCGCCAACGATATCCTGCTGTTTGGCCGGGAAAGTGCTGGTGTGCCTGATCATGTGCATGACAAGGCGGATGAACGAATCATCATCCCGATGATGGCCGGACAGCGCTCGATCAACGTCGCCATGTCGGCGGCGATGGTCACCGGCGAAGCCCTGCGCCAGGTGGCATGGTCCTAATCTGCCATCTTTACAGCCAATTTTTCAGGCAAATATGAAAATTGAACGTTTTTACCGCGGAACTGTCGCAACCCGGCCTGTACCGAAGGCGTTCACGCTCCTATACTGATTAGCCGGACAACAAAAATCGTGCTCGCCGGAACCATCTGCCGGCGGGTGTGAGGAGACGTCGCATGCAATCCACCATTGTCATCGTCAACCTTCTCGGCGCCGTCGCGTTGCTGCTCTTCGGCCTTGCCCAGGTGAAGGACGGTGTCACCCGCGCTTTCGGCATGAAACTGCGAAGCGTGCTGGCCACAGGCACCCAGAACGGTCCGCGCTCCTTCTGTTCCGGCTTCTTCGCCACCGTCGCCCTGCAAAGTTCGACCGCGACGGCGCTGACAGTCGCTTCCTTCGCGGAACGGGATCTCATCAAGCCACGCATGGCACAGGTCGTGCTGCTTGGCGCCAATGTCGGCACCGCCGTTACCGCATGGATCGTCGCCGCCGGCGTCGAGTGGCTTTCGCCGCTGCTGATCCTTGCCGGCATTATCCTGAAAAAAGGCAGTTCCAATGCCAGACAGGGCGGCGGAACCGCCGTCATCGGTATCGGCCTGATGCTTCTGTCACTGCATCTCTTAAGCGGCGCCACCGAACCCATGCGCGCCTCTCCGGCGCTCGGCGTCTTCATCGGCCTGCTGGATGGCGCATGGCCAGTCGCGCTGATCTTTTCCGCCGTGCTCGCCTTCGTCTCCTCCTCCAGCCTCGCCGTCGTGGTGCTGATCCTGTCACTGGCCGCCACCGGCACCCTGTCCACGGGACTCATCATCGTTCTCATCCTCGGCGCCAATCTCGGCGGCGCCATTCCGCCCGTCATCGCCACGCTGTCCGGCCCGGCATCGGCGCGGCGCATCACCATCGGCAATCTTGTCGTTCGCACCATCGGCTGCCTGGTTGCCATGCCGCTCGCCTCCTATGGCGCAACATATCTACAGCAATTGCCGCTTTCGCCCGCCAAATTGCCCGTCGACGCCCACCTCATCTTCAATGTCATCCTCGCGGCGCTGGCCTGGCCCTTCTCCGGCCTGATTTCCGACCTGATGACAAAGCTGGTGCCGGGTGATCCGAAAGCCGAAGACGGGCCGAATTTCCTCGACCAGCAGGCGCTGGATATGCCGGTCGTTGCGCTTGCCAACGCCACCCGCGAGGTCTTAAGCGTCGGCGACAGCATCGAGCGGATGCTGATCCGCGCCGAAAACGCCTTCAAGCACAATGATCTGGCACCGCTTCAGGAAGTGTCCCTGCTCGAAAAGAAGGTCGACCGCCGCCAGCAGGAGGTGAAGGTCTATCTCTCGCAACTGGGCCGCAAAGGGTTGACCGACGAGGAAGCGCGTCGTTCGATCGCCATCATCGATTATGCCATCAACCTCGAACATATCGGCGATATCATCGAAAAGGGCATCTGCGAGCAGATCCGCAAGAAGGTGCTGAACAGCTTCAAATTTTCCGATGACGGTTATGAGGAGCTGAAGACCCTGTTCGACATGACCATCGAGAACCTGCGCGCCGCCCAGAGCATTCTGGTGACCGGCGATTTCGAGCTCGCCCGCCGGCTGATGGAAAGCAAGGTGGATATACGCCGCCTCGAAAAACAATCCTCCAACCGCCATCTGGAGCGGCTGCGCGACGGGTTGGCGGAAAGCATGCAAACCAGTTCGCTGCATCTGGACATGCTGCGGGATTTGAAGCGCATCAACGCCCATATCGTGACGGTGGCGCATCCCATTCTGGATGAAAGCGGCGTGCTGATCGAAAGCCGCCTGCGTTACGCGGAGCCACGCGCCTAGAGCATTTCCAGGAAAAGTGGCCCCGGTTTTCCGTCCGGAAATGCGACAAACAAAAAAATTAGAGCGTTTTCGCGACCCGAAGAAAAGCGAAGACGCTCCAAAATTCAATCGGCGGAGGGCAGACGCCGCATGGTGAATTCGATGCGGTCGCCTTCCAGCTGCCGCCAGCTTTCCACTTCCGTCCAATAGGCCGCTTTGGGAAAGCTGTCGAACCATTCGCGCGCCTTGGCGCGGGCTTCCTCGCGGCCAAGACAGAACGTCTGGCGCACGAACATGCCGTCGCGCTTTTGTTCACCGCCGGCGCTTTCACGTTCCCTGCGATGATTGGTGATCCTGCGCTTCAGCCCGTCGAGCGGCGGCGGTCCGGTAAATTTCGTCATGATATTCACCTCTGGCACCTACATCGATAAAGATAGTGCCCGCATGTGAACTTGGCGAGTCGAATTTGTGCGCGGGGCCTGCACCTGCTAGACGCGACAGGGAATCGACGTCACCAAAGGAGAATACGCATGGAACGGCCAATCTTGCCGAAGGGCTTGCCCGACGACATCGAGGACAAGAAGGCCCTTGCCCAAGCCTGGTTCCAGCATCTTCGCGACACCATCGTCGCCTCCTTCGAGACCCTCGAAAGCGACCTGACGGGCCCTCTTTCCGATCAGGAGCCCGGCCGTTTCGTGCAGAAGGACTGGCTGCGTGACAATGGCGAGGGCGGCGGCGGGAAGATGTCGATGATGGAAGGTCGCGTCTTCGAAAAGGTCGGCGTCCACACCTCCACCGTCTATGGCGAATTCTCGCCGGAATTCCGCAAGCAGATACCGGGTGCGGAAGAAGACCCGCAGTTCTGGGCGTCGGGTATTTCGCTCATCGCCCATCCGGTCAACCCTCATGTGCCGGCCGTGCACATGAACACCCGCATGGTCGTCACCACCAGCCACTGGTTCGGCGGCGGCGCGGATCTGACGCCGGTGCTGGGACGCAGACGGACGCAGGAAGACCCGGACAGCCAGCTTTTCCACCGCGCCTTCGAAATTACCTGCAACCGCCATCCGGTCGCCGATTATCCGCGCTACAAGACGTGGTGCGACGAGTATTTTTTCCTGAAGCACCGCAACGAAGCCCGCGGCATCGGCGGCATCTTTTTCGACTGGCTGCACCCACAGGAGGAAAATGGCGGCTGGGACGCGAATTTCGCCTTCGTGCAGGATGTCGGCCGCGCCTTCAATCTGGTCTATCCGAAAATCGTCCGCGCCAATTTCAACCAGAACTGGACGGAAGCGGACCGCGACGAGCAGCTTATCCGTCGTGGCCGTTACGTGGAATTCAACCTGCTTTACGATCGCGGCACGATCTTTGGCCTCAAGACCGGAGGCAACGTCGAATCGATCCTGTCCTCCCTGCCGCCGGTGGTGCGCTGGCCCTAAAGAACCTCACATAAATTTGACGCTTATCAGCCATTTCGTCGCAAATAGCGCAAATTAGGACTTATGGAAAAATCAAGGCAATGATAGTCTCCTCCTCGCAGACGTACTGGAGGAGCTATCGTCATGATTACTTCGAACAGCATGCCTATCTCTGCTTCCCCCGAGGGAGCACAGCAATCCATCGATACCCCGGAATTGATCGACCGCCTGGCAGCGGAAATGCGCGCCACGGGTGATCGCGAACTGCCGCATTCCTTTTATGTCGAACAGGTAAAACGCTCCCTTGCCGGACAAAAGACGGCGCGGCGGGCGGACAATGACGAAATGCCTCGTACAAAAATTCCGGCAGCCGGCACATCCTCTGTTTTCCAGTGCTGGGCGATGCCCGAATAGGGGCTTGAATAAGGTCGAGGGACGCCGCTGTGGAACATAAGCGGTGAACTTTCGTTTCTTGTTGGAGGGACAGCAGGCAATTGAATTGCTGTCCCTCAATCAAAACAGGGAGGCAAGACCATGAGACTGTTTGAATGTGGAACGCTCGTGCCCGGCTGCGCCTGGCACACCCGCGCAGACGACGATGCCGAAGTCGTGCGCCGAACCGTTGAACATATGCGCTCGGCCCATGGCGAAACCGTCATCCGCGAAAATATGATCGAAAACATCAAGGCGCGCATCCGCGACGAAGCGAATGCGGCGTAAGCCGAAGCGCCGCCACTATTGCGGCTTCAATTCTCCAGCATATCTTTCAGCCGGGCGGTCAAGGCTGCCCGGTCCAGCGAGAAGTTGACGTCGATCCACTTTTCCTCGAGGCTTTTCAGCACTTCGCCCACCTTCGGGCCGGCCTCGACGCCAGCGGCCATCACATCCGCGCCGCTCAGAGGAAAGCCCGGTTTGTGGAATTTTTCCGCCCGCGCCAGCAATGTCGAAAGCCGCGCCACTTTCCGCATGGCCGTGTCGCCAGCCGAAAGATCGGCGCGGGCTGAAGCAAGCGCCAGTTTCAGCCGCGTCTTCACGCCCTCCAGACCCTGGCGATATAGCAGCCGGTCGAGCGCCGTCTCCTTCAACTCAGGGTCAGCCGCCGGAGCCGAGGCCCAGTGGTTAAGATAAGCCGCTTCGGCTTTCGACAGCCGGAGGCGCGCGGCAAGGGCAGCCAGCCTGTCCCTGTCCGGCGGCACGATGGCGGCAAGCCGCAGCATCGGGTCCACCGCCCAGCCGAGAGTCTGCTCCGTCGCCACCAGTCCATAAATGGCGTCGATGCCCCATTTTTCCGTTTCGGGAAGAATTTCCGCCAGAACGCCCGATTGCCGCATCCACAAAAGGGCGCGCGAAGGATCGCGGGCGGAAAGCAGCTTTTTCAATTCGCTCCACACCCGCTCGGCCGAAAGGGTGCCCAGCTTGTCCTTGGCCCGCGCGCTTGCCCGCAAGCCGTCCGCATCCGGGCGGCCGGAACCGTAATGGGCAAAAAAGCGGAAAAACCGGAGAATCCGCAGATAATCTTCCGAAATCCGCATCGCCGCATCGCCGATGAAACGCACTGTGCCGGTCTCGATATCGGGAAGACCATCGACAAGATCGATGATCTCGCCCTTTTCATCGGCATAGAGGGCATTGATGGTGAGGTCACGCCGCTCGGCGTCGGTCTGCCAGTCGGTGCCGAAGGCCACCTGTGCGTGGCGGCCATTGGTTTCGACATCGCGGCGCAGCGTCGTTACCTCGAAACCTTCGCCATCGATTACCAGCGTTACAGTGCCGTGCTCGATGCCGGTCGGCACCGCCTTGATGCCCACAGCCTTCGCCCGCTCCACCACCACGTCCGGAGTGAGCGTCGTCGCCATGTCGACATCGACGACCGGCAGGTCCATCAGCGCATTGCGCACCGCGCCGCCGACGATCCGCACCTCGCCGCCATCGGCATTCAGAAGCGTAAAGATGCGCTTCAGCGCCGGTTTTTGAAACCAGTCCCGCCCGGCAAGGCTGCTCATGAATAAAACCTCTCGTAAATCGTCCTGACGATGCCCGCCGTAATGCCCCAAATGTAGCGTTCGCCATAGGGCATTTCGTAGAAAAACCGCTCCTTCCCCTGAAAGATGCGGCTGCCGCGCCCGTGATTGGCCGGGTCCATCAGGAAGGACAACGGCACCTCGAAAACCTCGTCCACTTCAGTGGGATTAAGCGTCAAATCAAAGCCGGGGCGAACGACCGATAGCACCGGCTTGATGCGAAATCCCGTCCCGGAAATGTAGTCCGGCAGACGCCCGACCGTCTCCACGAAAGACCGCGAAAGGCCGATTTCTTCTTCCGTCTCCCGCAACGCTGCCTCTTCCGGCGTGCGGTCCTCGGCATCAATGCCGCCGCCGGGAAAGGAAATCTGGCCGGAATGTTTGCGCAGGGTTGCCGTACGCTGAGTGAAGATCACCCGCGCATCGTTGCCATCGTCGATGACAGGTATCAGCACGGCGGCATCCTTCAGCCGGATGCCGTTGCCAGAAAGCACCACGCCCGGATTGAGCACATGGTCGCCATTTTCCCGCTCGGCCACGCCCTCGCCTTCCTGCAGCACCCGGCGGCGGAAATCGCTGGCGGTAAAACCTTTGAATGTCGTCATTGTCATTGCGAAAGCCGTTCCAGTTCCTTGGCGGGCATCACGGGAAAGATCACCCCGCCCGAGCGCAGGGCAAACATCTCAACGCCATCCACGTCGATCACCTCGCCAAGGGCGACGAGGTCATACATCACGGCCCGCGAGACGAGCGCTTCCAGCCTACCGCGCACCAGAAGATAGGGCTTCAATTCCCGGTTCTCACCGAAAACCTCGAACCGCAGCGGGTGCTCCGGCCCCGCCTCCACCACGTCGCCGACATTGGTGCGGAAGGTCAGCAGCGGCTCGCCATCGTCCTCACCCGCCGTCACCTTCATTTCCACGGCGACGAAAGGCGCGTCCACCACGCGGATGCCGACTTTTTCCACAGGAGTTACGAGATAGGTCTTCCCGTCCTCATCCTTGCGCAGAACGGTGGAAAACAGCCGCACCAGCGGCGCTCTGCCAATGGGCGTGCCGAGATAGAACCAGGTGCCGTCAGCCCGGATTTCCATGTCCAGATCACCACAATAAGGTGGATTCCAGCGTTCCACCGGCGCCGGCCCGCGCTTCGCATCGCCGGTCTGTTCCGCGGCGCGGGAAATCATCGCCGCAAGCCCGGCCGCATCGCCTGCCGAATTTATCGTCTCCGCTGCCATATTCGAGTCTCGCTTTGCCGATAAGGAAATACTAAGTCACGACATAGTCATTCGAATGGCGCTTGTCAGCGGCCAAGAGAGCAATAAGCTGTAAGCGGGGCGATATAGGCCCGGTGGCGAAGGTATGAGGAGAGCGACATGGGCGTGATGAATACCGGCGAAACCCTTGATGAAAAGGCCATCGTCGCTGCGGCCGAAAAGGCGCTTTCCGACATTGCGGCCATCCGCACGGAAGTCTCCAAGGTCATTTTCGGCCAGGAAAAAGTGGTGCAGAACACGCTTCTTGCCATCCTCTCGGGCGGCCACGCGCTGCTCGTCGGCGTTCCCGGCCTCGCCAAGACCAAGCTCGTCACCACGCTCGGCACCGTAATCGGCCTCGATGCCAATCGCATCCAGTTCACACCGGACCTGATGCCGTCAGATATTCTCGGCTCCGAAGTCATGGATCAGGACGAGAACGGTCGCCGTTCTTTCCGCTTCATCAAGGGTCCGATTTTCGGCCAGTTGCTGATGGCCGACGAAATCAACCGCGCCAGCCCGCGCACGCAGTCCGCCCTTTTGCAGGCCATGCAGGAATATCACATCACCATGGCCGGCCAGACCTACGAGCTGCCGAAGCCGTTCCACGTTCTGGCCACACAGAACCCGCTGGAACAGGAAGGCACCTATCCGCTGCCCGAAGCCCAGCTCGACCGCTTCCTGCTTCAGGTCGATGTCGGTTATCCCGAACTTGCCGCCGAGCGACAGATCCTTCTCGACACGACAGGCGCCGCCTCGGGCGAAGCGCGCGGCGTGATCGATGCCGGGCGTCTGATGGAAATCCAGTCCCTGATCCGCCAGATGCCGGTCAGCGACAAGGTGGTGGATGCGATCCTTTCGCTCGTCCGCTCCGCCCGCCCCGGCCATGGCAACAAATTGACCGACAAGCACGTTGCCTGGGGACCGGGTCCGCGCGCCGGCCAGTCGCTGATGCTGACGGCCCGCGCCCGTGCTCTTTACGAAGGCCGGCTCGCTCCGTCGCTGGACGATGTCCATGCGCTGGCCGAACCGGTGCTGGAACACCGCATGGCGCTGACCTTTGCGGCCCGCGCCGAAGGCATGTCGGTGCGCGATGTCATCGCAGCGCTTGTGGAGCAGGCGAAGAACTGAACGCATCCCAGGCCCAAATTTTCGCGAAAGGACGGCATGTGGCATCCATCGGCCAGATCGTAGACAAGACGCCGGGTAGCGAAGTTCTGGCGCGTGCACGACAGCGCGCCGCCCTGGTGCCGGACTGCATGGTCGAGGCAAAGCGCATCGCCAACACCGTTATCGCCGGCTGGCACGGCCGCCGCAAGCGCGGCATCGGCGAAAATTTCTGGCAGTTCCGCCCCTATGCCGAAGGTGAGAGCCTGTCACGCATCGACTGGCGGCGCTCGGCCCGCGACGACCACACCTATGTGCGAGACCGGGAATGGGAAGCGGCCCACACCATCTGGCTTTGGGCCGACATGTCGCCGTCTATGATGTTCAAATCCACCCTTGGCTCTGTTTCAAAGGAAAGCCGGGCGCTGGTGCTGATGCTGGCGCTTGCGGAAATCCTCGCGCGCTCGGGTGAGCGCATCGGTTGCCCCGGCATCATGGAGCCTGTGTCGGCCAGAAACGCCGCCGAACGACTGGCCGCCGCCATCATGCACGCGCCGCTGACCACTGGCATGCCGGAAACGGGCATGATCCGCGGCGCGAGCGACATCGTGCTGATCGGTGATTTTCTCGATGATGCACAGACCGTGATGGAGCGCATTTCGCCGCTCGCGCGGCGCGGCCTGCGCGGTCATGTGGTGGAAATTGCCGATCCGGCCGAAGAGACTTTTCCCTATTCCGGCCGCACCGAATTCACCGATCCGGAAACCGGTGAAAAACTGGTGTCGGGCCGTGCCGAAACCATTCGCGAGGATTACACCCGCGCCTATCTCGCAAGGCGTGAGGCTCTGTCCTCCTCGTTGCGCCGTCTCGGCTGGAACTTCGTGTTCCACCGCACCGATCATCTCGCCTCCGAGGCGCTCGTCGCCGTTCACATGTATCTTTCCGGCGCGCCGGCACAGGGCGGTGGGCAAGGCGGTGGCCGTCGATGAGCGCATTGCCTTTCGTCTTCACCAGTCCCTATATCCTCTTCGGCCTGCTGGCGCTGCCCGCCATCTGGTGGCTGCTGCGACTGACGCCGCCGCGCCCCAAGGCGGAAGTGTTTCCGCCGCTTAAGATATTGGCGACGGTGCTGAAACGCGAGGAAACGCCCTCGAAAAGCCCATGGTGGCTGACCCTCCTGCGCATGGCGCTCGCCGCCGCCGTGATTTTCGCGCTCGCCGATCCGGTGGTGAACCCGCGCAACAACAGCATTGCCGGCAGCGGCCCGCTGGTGCTGGTGGTCGACAACAGCTGGGCCTCCGCGCCAGACTGGGAAAGACGCGTTGCAACCGCTGAGGCCCTGATCGGCGATGCGGAACGGGCCGACCGCCCCGTCTCCATCAGCTTCACCGCCGATGCAGAACATGACGCTGTACCGGGAACGGCAGGCGTTGCACTGGAAAAGCTCGCCGCAGCAAAGCCGAAGCCGCTCGTGCCGGACCGCGTGCGCACGGCAGAAGCCATCACAGAGGCGCTGAACGGCACGCCCCCCGGCACGCTCGCTTATATCGCCGATGGCGTTCAAACCGCGCAGGATGAAAGCGCACTGAGGACGCTCGCCAGCCTCTCACCCGCCGAATTCCGCATTGTGAAAGGCGACGGCAAGGCGATCAACGCCATTACCGGCGCCAGCAACAATGCCGATGCCATGAGCGTCACACTGTCACGGCCCGACACGGCCGAAGCCGCCCGGCTGACCGTCAATGCGCAGGACAGCCAGGGCCGTATCCTCGCCAACGGCATCGCAAACTTCGCGCCCGGCGCGGCCGAAACCACGGCGACGGTGGAAGCGCCCTTCGAACTGCGAAACGATTTCGCCCGTCTCTCCCTCGAAGGTGTTTCGACGGCAGGCGCGGTGCATCTTCTCGACGACGGCTTCCGCCGGCGTCGCGTGGCGCTGCTGGCCGGCGAAACCGGCAATGATTTCCAGCCGCTGCTACAACCGCTTTATTATATCAGCCGTGCACTTCAGCCCTTCGTTGATCTCATTCCGCAGCGGCAGGCCGATCTCGCGCAGGCGATCCCGGAAATCCTGCAATCCAATCCTTCGGTCATCGTCATGGCCGATATCGGCCGCCTGCCGCAGGAAACCTATGAGCCGATGCAAAAATGGCTTGCGGGCGGCGGCACGCTCATCCGTTTTGCCGGACCGCGCCTTGCCGCAGCACCGGCCGACGATCCGCTGGTGCCTGTAACACTCAGACAGGGCGAACGCGCGCTTGGTGGCGCGCTCTCCTGGGCCGAGCCGCAGCCGCTGGCCGATTTCCCGAATTTCGGCGCTTTCGCCGGCATGCCGAAGGCCGATGGCGTCCTCGTCAAACGCCAGGTTCTGGCCGAGCCGACACCCGATCTGGCTGAACGCACATGGGCGAGCCTTGCAGACGGCACGCCGCTCGTCACCACCCGCAATGTCGAGGCAGGCCGCATCGTGCTCTTCCATGTCAGCGCCGAAGCGAGTTGGTCCGACCTGCCGATCTCAGGCCATTTCGTCGATATGCTGCGCCGTATCGTGCAATTGTCGAAGGCGGGCGGCGCTTCTGCCAACGCAAACGCCCCGGCCGCTGCCCTGCCCCCCTTCCGGCTGCTGACGGCCGAAGGCGCGCTTTCCGCCGAAATCGGCACTGCCCGGCCGCTGGAAATGCGCGCCGGCCAGCCGCCCCGCTCCGGTTTCGACAATCCCCCCGGCCTCTATGGCACAGAGGATGGTTTCGTGGCTCTCAATCTTCTGCCGGCTGGCGCCACGCTTCGCCCGCTCGATACCTCGGTCGCCGGTGTCAACACCACCAGCGAAGCACTGATCGGCGAAACGGCGAAATCGCTGCGCCCGGCCTTGTTCATCGCTGCCTTCCTGATGCTGATTGCCGACAGTCTCATCGTGCTCTTCATGAACGGCGCCTTCGCACGCCTGCCGAAAGCCCGCAGCGCGACCGCCGCCACCGTGCTTCTGGCGCTCGGCGCCTTTGCCGCCATGTCTCCAACGGACGCCCGCGCCGACGACCCCAAACCCGGTGACGAGCAGATTTTCGAGCGGCTGGACACGACGCATCTCGCCTATGTCCGCACAGGCGAAGACGATGTCGACCGCATTTCCGAGCAGGGTCTCCAAGGTCTCAGCGAATTCCTGACCTGGCGCACGACGCTGGAACCCGGCCAGCCTGTCGGACTCGATATTTCCAAGGATGAATTGTCCTTTTATCCCATCATCTACTGGCCGGTTTCGGCCTCCGCCCCGATGCCGTCTAGCGCCGCTATATCGCGCATCGATGCGTATATGCGTGCCGGTGGCACTGTTCTGTTCGATACGCGCGACCAGTTTTCTTCGCTCGACACCGGCGCGACCAGCCCCAACGGCGAACGCCTGCAGGCGATCCTTGCCAATATCGACATTCCGCCGCTGGAACCTGTGCCGGAAGACCATGTTCTGACGCGCTCCTTCTACCTGCTCACCAATTTCCCCGGCCGTTACAACGGCTCACCGCTATGGGTGGAATCGCGACAGGGAGCGGCGAAGACCACCTCCGGTCTCTCCTCCTCCGGCGATGGCGTGACGCCGATCATGATAACGGGCAATGATTTCGCCGGTGCCTGGGCCGTCGACGCGCAGGGCGCTCCGGTTCTGCCCACTGTGCCGCCAGACGAATTGCAGCGCGAACATGCTTTCCGCTCCGGCGTCAACATCATGATGTATATGCTGACCGGCAACTACAAGGCCGATCAGGTCCATGTTCCGGCACTTCTCGAACGGTTGGGGCAGTGACATGACATTGACCTTCGCCCCCTTCCTGCCGTGGATCGTGATTGCCGTTCTGGCTGTCGCCGCCCTTGTCCTCTCCTTCATCGGCCTGTGGCGCGGTGTCCGCGGCGCATGGCTGCGCGGGCTGGCGCTCGCCGCTTTGCTTGCCGCCATCGCCAATCCGCTTTTGACGCAGGAGGAGCGCGAACCGCTTTCCACCATCGTTCCCGTCATCGTCGACCGCTCGCAGAGTCAGGATGTGCAGGACCGGCCGCAAATGACCGACACCGCCCTGAATGCGCTGCAAGACCGGCTGTCCCGCTTCCCGCGCATCGAGCCGCGCATCGTGGAAGTGCGTGACAATGGTGAGAGCGATTCACCCTCGACGCAGCTTTTCTCGGCCCTTTCCTCCGCCGTTTCGGATGTCTCGCCATCCCGCGTCGGCGGCGCGATCTTCCTCAGCGACGGCCAGATTCACGATATCCCGAATGCCCTGCCCAATGCCGAACAGGTGCTGGGCTTCCGCGCCCCCGTCCACGGACTGATCACCGGCAAGGCCGATGAATTCGACCGCCGTATCGAGATCGTCCGCGCCCCGCGCTTCGGCATCGTCAACGAGGAACAACAGCTGACCTTGCGCGTCTTCGATGACGGTCGCCCCGCCGGCGGCGGTGCTGCGGAAGTGACGGTGAAGATGAACGGTGAGGAAATCGCGACGCTTCAGGCGACACCCGGCCAGCCGACGCCGTTCAGTTTCAAGGTTCCGCGCGGCGGCAACAATGTCATGGAATTTTCCGTCGCCGAGCTTCCCGGTGAAGTGACGGCTGCCAATAACCGCGCCGTTCACCTGATCGAAGGCATTCGCCAGAACCTGCGCGTGCTGCTCGTCTCCGGCGAACCCCACGCCGGGGAACGGGCGTGGCGTAACCTCCTGAAATCCGATGCCTCGGTCGATCTGGTGCATTTCACCATTTTGCGCCCGCCGGAAAAGCAGGACGGCACCCCAATCAACGAACTCTCGCTGATCGCCTTCCCCACCCGCGAGCTGTTCGTCGAAAAAATCGAGGATTTCGATCTCATCATTTTCGACCGTTACCAGCATCGCGGTGTGCTGCCGATCCTCTATTACGATTACATCGCCCAATATGTCGAAAAGGGCGGCGCGCTGCTGATCGCCGCCGGTCCGGAACATGCCGGGCAGGATTCGATCGCAATGACACCGCTCGCCTCCGTGCTGCCGGCGCAGCCGACCGGGCAGGTGCATCAGGCCGCTTTCTACCCGCGCCTTTCGGAAGCGGGCAAAAAACACCCTGTCACCCGTGGGCTGGATGGATCTGGCGCCGAGCCGCCGCAATGGGGCCGCTGGTTCCGCACCATCAGCGTCGACCCGCCGCAGGGCCAGACGGTGATGCTGGGCGACGGGCAGGACCCGCTTCTGGTGCTGAACCGCCAGGGCGAAGGCCGTGTTGCCATGCTGCTGTCGGATCAGGGCTGGCTCTGGGCGCGTGGTTATGAAGGCGGCGGCCCGCATGTGGCGCTTTACCGCCGTATCGCCCACTGGCTGATGAAGGAGCCCGAGCTTGAGGAAGAGGCTCTGACGGCGCGTGCCAATGGCCGTACCTTGCAGATCACCCGCCAGACTATCGGCGACGATCCCGGTCAGGCAAGCGTGCGTTTCCCTTCGGGCAAGACGGAGAACATGGCCTTCACCAGCACCGAGCCCGGTCTTTACAAAATCGAGCGCCGCATGGATGAAACCGGCCTGTTCGAGATCAAGAACGGCGATTTCACCACTCTCGTTCATGTCGGCGCGGTGGATGCGCCGGAATTCAAGGCGATGATCTCGACGACCGAAACGCTGAAACCGCTGGCCGATGCCACCAGGGGCAGCGTGCACCGGGTGGCCGATAGTTCCGGCCGCATCGCCCTTCCCGATATATTGCCGGTGCGCGGAGATATCAGGGTTGCCGATGAGGATCGCATGCTGATACGCATGACCGACGAGACGGTGCTGAAAGGCGTCAACACCCTGCCGCTCTTTGCCGGTTTTGCCGGGCTTGGCGCGTTGCTGCTTGCCTTTTCCGCGCTTTGGTGGCGTGAGGGCCGGTAAGGGCGTTTCAAGCGCAGAGCTTAAGACGATTCACGTCTCGGAACGGAAAACGGGAAACGGCTGCCGCCCGGCGGCCCGGGAAGATGAACATGAATTTCGTTTTGAGCGATGTCGCGGATGCAGAGGCCGAAAAGGCCATTCGCGATCCGCTGGTGGCCTATAATCTCGCCCGTTTCGGTGAAAGCGACAAACGTGAACTCAACATCACCATCCGCGACGACGAAAACATCGTCACCGGCGGCCTGGTGGGCCACACCGCTCGCGGCTGGCTTTACGTCCAGCTTCTTTTCGTGCCGGAAACCATGCGCGGTCAGGGCATAGGCCCGAAGCTGCTTGCCATGGCGGAGGCGGAAGCCAGAAAACGCGGCTGCATGGGCGCCTATATCGATACGATGAACCCGGATGCCCTGAGAACCTACGAACGCTACGGTTTTATCAAGATCGGCTCGCTCGGCCCCCTCTCCAGCGGCCAGTCGATCACCTGGCTGGAGAAGCGCTTCTAGAGCATCCGCTAAGCGCCTCTAAGCGGCGATCCCCGATACCCCACCGTCGACCGTTCGGCCCATGGCCTCGCGGATTTGCTGGCGAAGCCACACGGCTCCGGCATCCGCGTCAGTCTGCAATGTCCAGACCATGGCGACGGGCGGGAAACTGAGCGTCACCGGCACGGGGCTTATTTCCAGCCCCAGCATTGGCGCGTAACGAAGGGCGATGCGTGAGGACACGGTCGCCAGCACCGCTGAGGATCGCGCCGTCGCCAGAACCGAAAGGAAATCCGGCGCAGCCGCAACGACATCGATTTCCAAGCCGCTCAGTTCCAGTGCATCCTTGATGCAGCCATGCAGGCTGTCCGTCTGCGATATGACCGCATGTTTGGCCTCGATATAGGCGTCCAGTCCCACGGGATTGGGCAGATCGAGCAAAGCCGGGTTGAAGCAGCACAGCACGCTGGAGGAATAAAGCGGTTCGCAACGGTGGCGCTGCTCCTTCGAATAGGTGCATCCAACAGCCATGTCGATCACGCCCGTATCCAGCATCGCCGTGATCTCCTGCTCCTGCCCGCTGCGGGCCAGAATGCGGATGCCGGGCGCGATTTCGCGCAGCCGCGCCGTCAGATCCGGCAAAAGCAACAGCTCCACCTCGCTAGACATGCCCAGCCGGAACGTGCGGCGCTCGGTGGCCGGATCGAACACATCCGCCGTCAAAACCGCCGCCTGCGCCTGCCGGAGCGCCTGCCGCACCGGGCCAGCCAGATGGAGCGCTCGCGCCGTCGGCTTCATCTCCTGCCCCACGCGGATAAAAAGCTCGTCCTGAAACAGCGTCCGCAGGGTGGAGAGATTATGGCTCATCGCCGGCTGCTGGATTTTCAGCCGCCGCGCGGCGCGCGTAACGTTCATCTCCTCCATCATCGCATCGAAAGCGATGAGAAGATTGAGGTCGAAGGAACGGAGATTGAAATGATCGATAGTTTGCATAAGTCACATCGATTTGATTGCTGACCTGTCTACACTTAGCTGGAGTGCGGAAAGTTTCAAGACATTCCTTCAACCCAGGAGTCCCCCAATGCCGTCACGTCGCTCACTTCTAAAAGGCGCCGCCAGCGCCATCTTCGCCGCGCCTTTTGTTGCACCCGCCGTCGCATTCGCCAAGGCGCCCCTTGCCGCCACACAGGCCCCCGGCTTTCATCGGCTGATGGTCGGCAAGGCGGAAGTCACCGCCCTCTCGGACGGAGTCATCGCGCTGCCACTCGCCAAGATTTACACCAACACCACACCGGAACACGCCTCGAAGGTCTTACAGGACGCCTTCCTGCCGGAAGAGACGCCCACCTCAGTCAATGCATTTCTCGTCAACACAGGAGACAGGCTGGTGCTGATCGACGCCGGCACCGGCGCCTATCTCGGCCCGTCCCTCGGAAGGCTCGTCGCCAATATTGAGGCCTCCGGTTATAAAAGCGCTGAAATAGATGACGTTGTCCTCACCCATATCCATACCGACCACTCCGGCGGGCTATCGGCCGATGGCAAACGTGTCTTTGCCAATGCGACCCTGCACGTCAACGAGCGCGAAGCCGCCTTCTGGCTCGATGCGGCAAAGGCCAAGGCGGCCCCCGAAGCGCTGAAGAAGGGTTATGCCGAAGCGAAGGAGAGCATCCAGCCCTATATCGATGCCGGCAAATTCGAGACATTCGGCGATAATGCCGCGCCGGTTGCCGGTCTCGGCTCTGTCCTTTACGCCGGCCACACGCCCGGCCACAGCGCTATTGTTCTCGAAAGCGACGGCCAGAAAATCGTCTTCTGGGGCGATATCACCCATGGCGATATCCTCCAGTTCGATGAGCCGGATGTGGCGATCGAATTCGACGTCGACCAGAAGGCCGCCGTCGTGGCGCGTGATCTGGCGTTCCGGCAGGCGGTGGAAGGCAGATATCTGGTGGCTGGCGCACATATAGCCTTCCCCGGTATCGGCCATGTGCGCAGCGACAGCACCAATTACGATTGGCTGCCGGTCAATTATACGGCGCTCTAAGGGGCGAAACAGCCTGGCCTGATCCTCAACGGGTCAGGCCTTTGCGCGGGAACGACGCGTCAGGTCAGCGCCACCTGCCGCGTTTCCGCATTGATCATCGTCGCGGCAATGGCGGCAAGCACCAGCAGACCGGCGAAAATGCCGATTGCGACGCCAAAACCCTGCGCTATGGCATAGCCAAGCAGAGACGGCGCCAGCAGGCCGCCCAGCCTTGCCATGGCGCCCGCAGCCCCCATGCCGGTTGCGCGCGATTCGGTCGGGTAAAGCTCCGGCGTAAAGGCGTAGAGCGCGCCCCAGGTGCCGAGAAGGGCAAAACTCATGATCAGCAGCGAAGCGGCAATCATAACGCCGCCGACCGCGAGTGTGAACAGCAGGCAACCGAGCGCCGAGAGCAGGCAAAAACCGATCAGCGTCGGCTTGCGACCCCATTTTTCAACGCCATAAGCGGCAAGCGCATAACCGGGGATCTGCGCCAGCGCCACCAGCACCAGAAACCCGTAACCGCGCACGAAACCGAAACCGTCGCCCGCCAGTTTCGCCGGCATCCAGGTGAAGACGCCGTAATAGGAAACAGAGACGAGGAACCAGATCGCAAGGATCATGAGGCTGCGCTGCCTGAGCGCCGGTGAAAATATCCCCTGGCCCTTAGCCACATCAGGCTGGAAAAGCGCCGTCCCGGCATCGAGCGGCGCGCGCCCATTCGTCACCAGCATGCGGTTGACGACGGCCTTGGCTTCCTCCAATCGCCCGCTGCGCAGCAGGTAAAGCGGCGATTCCGGCACCAGAAAACGTAAGCCCAGCCCCAGAACGGCCGGGAACGCCGTCACGGCAAAAATGTAACGCCAGGCATCGGCGACGCCGGCAAGGCTCGCGCCCCAGGCCGCCAGCGCCACGATCAGCGTGCCGACAGCCCAGAAACCCTCCAGAAAGACCAGCCAGCGGCCACGATTTTTGGCGGGCAGGAATTCGGCCATCATCGCATAATCCACCGGCAGCGTGCCGCCCACGGCGGCCCCGGTGAGAAAACGCAGGACGAGCAGGATGGTAAAATCGGGAGCGAACACCGAAAGCACGCCGAACAGCGCATCGCAGGCCACGGTGACGATCAGCACACGGCGACGCCCGTAACGATCCGCCAGCCGCCCGAAACCGGCAGCACCCAGCAACATGCCGAAAAAGAACGCCGTTCCGGTCTGCAAGGCCTGCGGCACCGTCAGCCCGAAGGTTGCGGCAATCGAGGCGGCGGTGAAGCCGACGGCGAGAACCTGCATGGCATCCGCGGCCCAGACGAGGCCGAATATGCCCATCAGCCGCCGCTGATAGGCGCCTGCGCCCGCGCGCTCCAGCGCATCGTTCATGGTGATAGCCGTCATGCCCCGCCCCTTTGCAGAAATCGACTTTGACTTGCTATCGTATAGGGGGAGGAAACGGAATTGAATTCTGTGGAGGGTTTGCACGGTTGGAACGAAATGCACGCCGCAACGATAGACGAACCCCTCAGCCGTAAACCCTGAGCGGCTCCTCAAAACCCTCATCTGCCGCCATGGCGGCCGGCATGACGGCCTGGCAATTGCGCCAGCCGATCTTGCCCTTCAGCCGCTGATGCACGTCGTCTCCAATTGGCACCACCAGCACCCGGCTCGGGTCCACCGGACCCGGAAAATCGAGCGCCGCATAAGCGACCTTCTCGAAACCGAGCGGCATATAATAGGGCGGATCGCCAATCAGGATCACGGCTTCCGAGCCGTTGCGCCGGGCGGCGGCAATGGCGATCCGGACGAGTTCCCGGCCGATGCCCTTGTTCTTGTGCGAGGGCCGAACGGCAAGGGGCCCGAGCATATGGCCCTTCACCCCGCCGGCCAGAACCGGCGTCATGCGCACCGAAGCAATCGTCTCGCCATCATCGGCGCAGACGAAGGACAGCGACCGGTCATGCGGCCCCTGCTCGCGGATGCGCGCGGCCGCACGGGTATGCCGGCCGGGACCGAATGCTTCTTCGTTGATGACGTCGATGATGGCGTCGTGCGACGCGTCCTCGGTGAGGTAGACAAGATCGTGCTTGGACATGAAGAGACCGAAACTTCCAGAATACGGATGCGACAATAGATGACGGCTGCGCCGGTAAGGGCGTTCAGGAGCGTCAGCGTCGTCGGAGCATCCGTGGTTCGATCATAATCAAAAATTTCCTCAGAATTGTGAAAATCGCAATTATCAGGAAAATAACGGTCCGTCCAGAACAAATCGCTACGCCGTGCCATTCCCGCTATGCGAGGCGGAAACGCATTGTTCAATACCTGGCGGGTTCGCGCCTGACCGTGAAACGGGTAGGATCGGCCACAAGGAAACAACCAAGGAGATCATCATGGGTATGCTCGTGGAAGGCGTATGGAAAGACGTCTGGTACGACACCAAGGAAACCAAGGGGCACTTTAAGCGCAGTGCCTCGCAATTCCGCAACTGGATTACAGCCGACGGCGCACCCGGCCCTTCCGGAGAAGGCGGGTTCGAGGCGGGGAAGGACCGTTACCACCTCTACGTCTCCCTCGCCTGCCCCTGGGCGCACCGCACCCTGATCTTCCGCAAGCTGAAGAAGCTGGAAGACCTGATTTCCGTCTCCGTCGTCGATCCGCTGATGCTGGAAAACGGCTGGGAATTCAAGCCTGAGGGCGAGCGCACACCGGGCGCGACCGAGGATCACCTCTTCGGCTCCTCGGCGCTCTGGCAGGTCTACACCAAAGCAGACCCCAAATATTCGGGGCGTGTCACCGTGCCAGTGCTGTGGGATAAAAAACGCGGCACCATCGTCTCCAATGAATCGGCGGAAATCATCCGCATGTTCAACGTGGCCTTCAACGATCTCACCGGCTCGCAGGCCGATTATTATCCTGAAGCACTGCGCTCGGAAATCGACGCACTGAACGAGGTAATCTACGACACCGTCAATAACGGTGTTTACAAAGCCGGTTTCGCCACCACGCAGGATGCCTACCAGCAGAACGCCGTAAAGGTATTCGAAACGCTGGATATGCTGGAGGACCGCCTGAAGGATCGACGTTTCCTGTTCGGCGCGGAGCAGACGGAAGCGGACTGGCGGCTATTCACCACGCTGGTGCGGTTCGATCCTGTCTATGTCGGCCATTTCAAGTGCAACATCCGCCGCATCCACGACTATCCGCACCTGACAGCTTATCTGCGCGATCTCTACCAGACGCCGGGCGTACCTGAAACGGTCGATATGCGCCACATCAAGGAACATTATTACCGCAGCCACCGCACCATCAATCCGACCGGCATCGTGCCCGTTGGCCCGGAACTGGACCTGACCATGGCCCATGGCCGCGAGGCACTTGCCTGACGGCAGAAATGCCGCCGCTACCAGTAGTCGGCAATCGCCGCTTTGCCGGAAAGTTCGGCAAGGCGGCGGCGGGTGGCGGGTGTCACATTTTCCGGCAGGTCTGAGAGATCGAAAAAACCGCTTTCAGTGATTTCATGATCCGGTTTTTTCGGCGTGGTCTGGGTGACCTGAAGCCGGTAGAGCGCCACATGATCGCGGTTACTGCCTTCCAGATTGAGGTAGACATGCAAAAGCTCCGGCTTCGAGGAAGCCTCAAGATTGCCTTCCTCGCGAATTTCCTTGTGTAATGCCGCGAGCAGGGTTTCGCCGCGTTCCACCCCGCCGCCCGGCAGATACCAGCCGGGCAGATAGGTGTGCCGCACGAGAAAAATCCTGCCCTGTTCATCGTAGCAAGCGGCGCGCACGCCAAGGGTTGCACCGCGCGTGAACAGGAAAACGAAATGCAGAATGCGGATCAGCAGGCGCGTGTGGAACGGGCGGGCGTCCCGCCGCATTGTCTCATCACTCACTCTGGTTTCTCCCCGTCGGCAGGCTTTTGTTGGACGTGTGGCATATCATAGGTTATCTCTCCCGCCATGTTCAAACTTGCGCATATTTCAGACGTCCATTTGGGGCCTTTGCCGAAACTCACTTTCCGGGAACTTGCATCGAAACGGATCACCGGTTTCGTCAACTGGCATCGCAACCGCCGCAAGCATCTCTTCACCGATACGCTTGAAAAGCTGCTCGACGATCTCGAGACAAAATCGCCGGATCATCTGGCTATCACCGGCGATCTCGTCAATCTTGCGACCGGCATCGAAATCCGCGCCGCCGCCGATTGGCTGGAGGAAGTGGGCGATCCCGAAAAGACCTCCGTCGTTCCCGGTAATCACGACGCCTATGTGTCCGGCGCGCACGACAAGGCCATGCAGGCCTGGTATCCTTACGTGCGCGGTGATGGCGACCCTGCGGAATGGGATGATGACCGCAAGATTTTCCCCTATATGCGCGTGCGCGGCCCCGTCGCACTGATTGGCTGCTCCACCTCTATTGCCACACCGCCCTTCTCCGCAACGGGATATTTCGGTAACCGGCAGGCCCGCGCCACGGCGGAACTCTTAAAAAAAGCCGGTGAACAGGGTTTGTTCCGCGTGGTGATGATCCATCATCCGCCGATCCGGGGTGCCACTGCCGCCCACAAGCGCATGTTCGGCGTTCGCCGTTTTGCAGCGGCACTGGGCGTCGGCGGTGCGGAGCTGGTGTTGCATGGGCATACCCATTTGAACACGGTTTACTGGCTGAATACGCATCATGGGCTGGACCACATCCCGGTCGTCGGCATTTCCTCCGCGAGCCAGGGGCCGGGCGGCGAAAAACCGCGGGCGGCCTATAATCTCTTCAACATTTCCGGCGGTCCCGGCACCTGGAACGTTGCCTGCGAAC
Organism: Agrobacterium salinitolerans; assembly: GCF_027498475.1. Lineage (NCBI taxonomy): Bacteria > Pseudomonadati > Pseudomonadota > Alphaproteobacteria > Hyphomicrobiales > Rhizobiaceae > Agrobacterium > Agrobacterium salinitolerans. The sequence continues at coordinate 1,129,494 of NZ_JAPZLN010000001.1, forward strand.
GGCATAGCCTCAATGAGGCCGGCACGGGTGTGGCGCTTGAGGATATCAGGGTGTTTTATGAGAATGGTAGGCCGCTGGGCTTTTCGCGTCCTGCGGAGCAGAGTCCGGAGGAGTAAAGCGACGGAGGGTGGGGGGGTAAACCCACCCTCCAAGCAAGCTCACTTCGCCCGCTCTTCCAACACCCGGTTGGCCGCCGAAACGATTGCCTCCAGCGAAGCCGCCACGATATTCGTGTTGATCCCCGCGCCGAACAACTTACCACCCGGATGCTCCATCTCGACATAGGCGATGGCCGAAGCATTCGAGCCATGCTGCAGTGAATGCTCCGAATAATCGTTTACCGACAGATCAACCCCGAGATAAACCGACAGCGCATTGATGAACCCGTCGATCGGACCCGTTCCCTTGCCCTCGATGCGCTTCACCTCGCCATTGTCGGTGATCTCGGCGGCGACGATGCGCACGCCCTTGAAATCGCCGGCCGGATAGGTGTGGTGATCCACGAACTTGATGCGCGCATTCGGCTGTGTCACGTAGCGCTCGATAAAACGCTCGTAGATGCGCTTGGCCGGCAGTTCCACGCCCTCTTCATCGGTGATGCGCTGGATGTCCTCACGGAACTCCACCTGCAAATTGCGCGGCAGGTTGATGCCGTAATCCTGCTGGAGAATATAGGCGATACCGCCCTTGCCGGATTGTGAGTTGATGCGAATGATCGCCTCATAGGAGCGGCCGACATCCTTCGGATCGATCGGCAGATAGGGCACTTCCCAAACAGGGTGGTTGGCGACCTTGATCGCCTTCATGCCCTTGTTGATCGCATCCTGATGCGAGCCGGAGAAGGCCGTATAGACCAGTTCGCCCACGTAAGGGTGGCGCTCCGGGATCGTCATCTCGTTGGAATATTCGTAGACATCCTTGATGCGCTCGATATCGCGGCAGTCCAGCTCAGGATCCACACCCTGCGTATACATGTTCAGCGCCAGCGTCACGACGTCGACATTGCCGGTGCGCTCGCCATTGCCGAACAGCGTGCCTTCGACGCGATCCGCACCCGCCATCAGACCCAGTTCGGTCGCGGCAATGCCGGTACCACGGTCATTATGCGGATGCAGCGAGATGATGACGTTTTCGCGGTTATCGATATTGCGGCACATCCATTCGATCTGGTCGGCATAGATGTTCGGCGTCGCCATTTCGACGGTCGAGGGCAGGTTCAGGATCAGCTTGTTGTCCGCCGTCGGCTTCACCACCTCGACCACGGCATTGCAGATTTCCAGCGCCACTTCCAGCTCGGTGCCGGTAAAGCTCTCGGGCGAATATTCGAAACGATAACCGCCGCCAGCCTTCGCCGCCATATCGGTGATCATCTTGGCGGCATCGACGGCGATCTGCTTGATGCCATGCACATCCTTGCCGAACACCACGCGGCGCTGCAATTCCGACGTGGAATTGTAGAAATGGATGATCGGCTTGTTGGCGCCTTCCAACGCCTCGAAGGTGCGGCTAATCAGCTCCGGGCGGCACTGCACCAGCACCTGCAGGGAGACATCGTCGGGCACGTTGCCCTCTTCCACGCACCAGCGGGCGAAATCGAAATCCGTCTGCGAGGCGGAAGGGAAACCGATCTCGATTTCCTTGAAACCCATTTCGAGCAGCAGCTTGAACATGCGTGCCTTGCGGTCGTGACCCATGGGGTTGACCAGCGACTGGTTGCCGTCGCGCAGGTCCACCGAACACCAGATCGGCGCCTTGTCGATGGTCTTACCCGGCCATGTGCGGTCGGGAATATTGATGGTCGGGTAAGGGCGATACTTCACGCTAGCGTCAGCCATGCCCTTGGAAATATTGGTGATCTTACCGTCCATTTCGCTTCCTCCTTGCGCAGTCCGCGGGCGTCTTTCGCCATCGGCGGATGCGCGGCCCTTCAGGGCCTAAATCCAGTATAAAATGAGATTTCGAGATGAGGAGCGTTTGCGCCAGCGGGCTTTCGGCCGCCGGGCGCTCCTCACTGGACCCGGCAACCGCGTGTAAGGTCGAGGCTAAGAAGCGAGAGTGCACCGCACGGCGAGGCCTTCGCAGAAATCTGCGCGCTCATGCCAAAAATGGTTGCGATGCTGTTGCTCATGGCGATGTGTATAAACAGCGGCTGGCGGTCTGACAAGTGATCTTGTGATGCGCAGGCTTATTTTGCTTGACGGCCAGTCTCCAGCCTTTCAGCGATCCACAATTTGACAAGCGATTGCCGGGTCACACCGAGACGACGTGCTTCGTTGTCGAGATCGTTGACGACCCACGTCGGAAAATCGATGTTCACGCGCTTGGGTTCGATGTTCAGATGGCGCGCCGTCGACCAGTCGAGATATTCGCTGATGTCTTCGCCGTCATCGGCCATCCTGTCGAATTCTTCTGCGCTTATTGTCTTCATAATGATACCTCTCTAATTCTCGGACACGTCGCACGGAAATGATGCGAATACGGCCACCCCGCACTGTATGGACAGCCAACCACAACTTCTCGCCGAGAAGTGCGATGAGGGCGAACCGCTCTTCTCCAATATTCTGCGCTGTAACCGTCAAACCGTATTTATCGTGCCACAATGCCTGTGCATCGACAAAATCGATGCCGTGTTTGTCTTTATTGCCAGCGCTCTTTATCGGATCAAATTCGAATACCATAGGAATATAATATAAAAACTATACCATTTCCACCATCTAACCACGCTTCACCACCCGCTGCAACGCCATCATCAGCCCGCCACCGATCAGCCCCCAGAAGGCTCCGGAAATACCGCCGAAGGAAAGCCCGGACGCCGTGATGAGGAAAGTGATGGCCGCCGCCTCGCGAGTTTCCGGCTCCCTGAACGCCGCGACAGCCGAGCCGGAAAAGGCGCCAACCAGTGCCAGCCCCGCCACCGCCTGAACGAGGATGGGCGGCGCCAGCGCCACGAAGGCGGTGACCACGCCCGCCAAAAGACCGAAAATAATATAGCCGACACCGCCGATGATCGCCGCCCAGTAACGCCGCGTTGGATCGGGATGGGCGTCCTCGCCCGCGCACATGGCCGCCGTAATCGCCGCGAGATTGACCGCATGCCCGCCAAACGGCGCAGAGAGCAGCGAGAAAAAGCCGGTCGAGGCGAAAAGCGGTCCGGGCTGCGGATTGTAATGATTGACCTTGAGCACCGCGATACCGGGAATATTCTGCGAGGCCATGGTGACGATGAAGAGCGGCAGCGCGATGGAAACAACCGCGTGGAGACTGAAGACAGGCGTTACCCACTCCATCGGCGGCGTCAGCGATTGCGCCACGCTGTCCAGCGCACCCGCCGGAATGTCGACGCCGAAAATCATCACCAGCACGAAGGCGGCAAGGGCGGCGGGCACAGCGAACAGCCGTTTGAAGGCTCCCACCACGATCCAGGCAAGGATGATGGGCAATCCAAGCGCCGGGTTGAAACCGATTGCCTTGATGGGCGCGAAACACAGGCCGATGATGACGCCCGAAAGCATGGCGTTGGCAAGCGGCGCAGGAATGGAGGCGACAGCCTTTCCCAGCGGCCTGAATAGGCCCGCGATGATGATCAGGATGGCGCAGATGATGAAACCGCCGACGGCCGCCGGAAAGCCGCCCTCAATAACGCCGGTGGTCGCAAGCAGCGCAGCGCCCGGCGTCGACCAGGCGATGCTGATGGGAAGCCGGGTGGCGGCGGAAAGGATAATGGCGCAAAGCCCCATTGCTACCGAAAGCGCCATCAGCCCCGACGCCGCCTCGAAATCCGTCGCACCGACAGCTTTCAGGCCCTGCAGCACGACGGCGAAGGAGCTGGCGAAACCGACAAAGGCGGTGAGGCAGCCCATGAACAGGCTCTGGACGGAAAAATCTTTCAGCATGAAGCACTCTGCGGCCTGCTGCCTGTCGCAAACAACCGCAACGGTCCACATTGGCGACAGGCAGAAACAAAACTGAAGCGTGACGCGCGAATCCGGGGATGGCGACACGCTTCGGATGAAGCGTGATTATATTCAGGATCAAAAAAGACGCCGCTTGGCAAGATGAGCCGCCAGACTTCAGGTACGGCGGAGCGGAAAACGTCATCAAAGTTTAGCGGCGCGGCGCTAATCCTGCCTGCATCACGACCGATCATGCACAACAAGAGGGACCCTTGCCATGCTCCGCACCGTCACCATCGTCGCCTGCTGTTTTGCAGCTCTGCCGGCCGTAGCCCAGACCCCGCCGCCACCGGCGTTTCTGGGCCAGATCGTCGTTCCATCGGGTCTTTCCATTGATGGCGTTACCTTCGGCGGCATTTCCGATCTCGCCTTTGACAGCGAAACCGGACGTTATCTCGCAATTTCCGATGACCGCGTGGAAAAAGGGCCGGCCCGTTATTACGAGCTGGAACTGGCCGTGACGGAAGGCGCCGCCACGCTCAACATCGCCGCCACGCGCGAACTGAAGGATGAGACTGGCGCCGCTTATGCGCCGAAGGGCATCGATGCGGAGGGCGTCGCGCTCGACCGCAAGGGCGGCAAGCTCTACTGGTCGTCCGAACGCGACCTGAAGAACCAGCCGGCTCTCTACGTCGCGGACCTCGACGGCAGCAATGTGAAGCGGCTGGAGCTGCCGGCCGCCTATCTCGTCGACGACGCAAAGACCAAGGGCGTCCAGAACAACCTCGCTTTTGAAGGCCTGACCCTGATGCCCGGCCGGCTGATCGCCGCCACCGAAAATGCTCTCATCCAGGACGGCCCCAAGGCGACGCCGCAGGCGGGCAGCCCGGCCCGCATCCTCGTCATCGACACGGCGACGCTGAAGCCGGTCGCCGAGCACGTCTATGTCACCGAGGCAATCTCGAAGACGCCGACGGCCGCCGAGCCGAAATATAACGACAACGGCCTTTCCGCCATCGCCGCACTGCCGGATGGTCGTTTTGTCGCCGTCGAGCGCAATTTTGCCTCCGGCGTCGGTAACCACATCCGCTTTTTCATCGCCGACATGTCCCGCGCCGACAATATTCTCGGCAAGGACAAGATCGATCCGGCATCCGTGGCCGCCGTATCCAAATCACCCTGGTTTGAAATCAACGAAGGCGATTTCGGCCTCGATATCGATAATATCGAAAGCTTCGCCTTCGGCCCGGTGGTGGATGGCAAGCAGCTCTTCGTCATCGCCTCCGATGACAATTTCAACACGGGCAAGCAGTTCACCCAGTTTGCAGCTTTCGCAATTCCCGCCAACCTCAGTCAGTGAAATCCGCCAGAAGCGGAATGCCGGCTCTTAAACAGCTCAGAGCCGGCATCGGCAATTATTCCGAGAGGCGTCTTCACCAGCGAAGCAGACGTGAGCCGGCAAAAGCGCCGACGATGCCGGTCACCAAGATGCCCAGCGAATACCAGATCAACACGAAAGCCATGCCGTTTTCGGTGCAGAACCACGAATAGACCCAAGCTCCGGCCGCACCCGCGGCAATGCCTGCGGCAAATCCCGCAAGCGTGGGATCAGCGGGAGCCGAACGCTTGAGAACCGCAAAATTCGCCATAAACAGCGGCAGTGCAAAAGCAACGATGAAAAACGGGCAATGCAGCGCCGACGACCCGATAATAAGGGTGCTGTAGGTGCCGGGCACGGCAAATCCGAGTTGAACGAGCGCGATAAGCGCCATGGCGACAAAAATCAGCGCAAGCCACACAAACAGGAAACCCCGCTCGCCTTCCGGCCGCGCAAGCCGCATGACGGCGAAAAAGGCAACCGTGGCAAGAACGGCGTTATAGGCGGATTTGACCCAGAAACCCGGTTCGGTCATGGCGTCACTCATGTCGACGCGAAGCCCCAGAATGGCCAGCATCAGCACCAGCGAAAGGCCGAGCGCAGGCAAGACGGCGAACGCCAACCTCCGCTCCAGCGCGAAAGCGGCAACAGGTTTCAGATCGCCCGCCAATTGTTCGATGATGTCTTCCGTCTTCTTCACGTGTCCCCCCGCAACTTTGCCGCCAGGACTTTCAGCGTTCTGTGAATACCGACCCTCGCCGCAAGCTCGGTCTGGCCGGACTGTTGCGCCGCTTCGGCAATTGAGTGACCTTCTAGCTTCACCCTTCGAATGAGATCCCGTTGCCGTTCCGGCAGTTCGTCGAGCAACCGCTCCACATCCATGCGGGCTGTGACCGCGTCAACAGACGGTTCCGCCTCCAGCGTTTCATCAAGTTCGACTTCCGCCAACAGGCGCGCACCCCGGCCCCGATAGTGATCGATGAGCTTGTAGCGCGCTATCGAAAAGAACCACGCCGTGAAAGGTCGCGCACGATCATAGGTCTCTCGTTTGGCGTGAAGCGACAACAGGGTTTCCTGCACAATATCTTCGACATCGCCTCTGGCGGCGGCGGCCATGCGCCTGCCGTAATAGGCGATCAGCAGCCGTCTCAGGGCATGAAGCAAATGCCTGTAGGCACCTTCGTCCCCATCGAGGGAACGCAGCATCAGCATTTTCAGTGTCTCTTCCGAAGGGCTGCCTGTCATCGTCACTATCGGGTTATTCGCGCTCGGGAGGATATTGTTACATGGTGACTCAAAAAAAATCTCGCTCGAACTTGCCCTCACAAGCACGTGAAGATGCAACGGCCGGCCCAAGGCCTGCGACATGATGAAATAACACCGACCTTAAACGAAAAGCCCGCACCGGCTTCCACCGATACGGGCTTTCTCAACTGAAAAATCGAAAGCTCAGAGTTCCGACTGGCTCTCGACGATCTTGCCGACGAGGCCGTAATCCCTGGCCTCTTCCGCGCCGAGCCAATAATCGCGATCGATATCCTTGGCGATCTTTTCTTCGCTCTGGCCGGTGGCCTTGGAGAAGATCTTGATCAGGCGCTGGTTCATCTTGATGATTTCGCGGGCCTGGATTTCGATGTCGGAGGCCATGCCGCGCGTACCGCCGGAGGGTTGATGCAGCAGGAAGCGGGTGTTCGGCAGGCACAGGCGCCGTTCCTTCGGCACCGAAACGTAAATCAGCGCGCCGGCGGAAGCGACCCAGCCCGTGCCGATGATATAGACCTTCGGCTTGATGAACTTGATCATGTCATGGATGGAATCACCCGATTCGACATGGCCGCCCGGCGAATTGACATATACGCGAATATCGTCGTCGCTGGCGGCGGCAAGGGCCACGAGCTGCGTGCAAACCTTCTGCGCCAGTTCCTGCGTGATGCCACCATAGATGAAGATCGAACGCGACTTGAAAAGATTCGCTTCCGTTTCCTTGCCGATCGGCAGTTCCTTGCTCTTGTCGTCTTCGTCTTCGTTCATCAACGGCTCTCTCCAGCAAAATTCGTGCATGCCCTTCGGACATAGTGCGACTTGTTACGTAAGGCAATGAGCGAAAAAGGCAAGGTTTGCCCTCCAACAATAAACAGCACCACCGGCAGATGACGCATGGACAGCCTGTCTGCCTTCGCGATATCGTTGACGCCTCATTACAGCGCCGCCGGCTGCGGGAAGCCCAAGATCCCGTTGCGGGCGGTCATAATCTCAAGAGGGAACCATGCTGAAAAGACTAAGCCTCGCAGCCGCCGCGCTGGGCGTTACCGCCCTGCCCGCTTTCGCCCATTTGAACCCGGAAGAACACGGCTCCGTCATGGCCGGCGTCTCCCACCCCTTCTTTGGTGCGGATCACATTCTGGCGATGGTGGCCGTCGGCATCTGGGCCTCGCAGATCGCCGTGGCGCAGAACGACCGCAAGGCGCTGTGGATCGTGCCTTCCGCCTTCGTCGGCACCATGGCCGTCGGCTTCCTGATGGCGGTTTACGGCATCGGGCTTCCCTTCGTCGAACCGGCCATTCTCGCCTCCGTCATCGGTCTCGGCCTGCTCGTCGCCATGGCGACAAGGCTTCCCACGGCAGCGGCGGCGGCCGTCGTCGGCGCTTTCGCGCTTTTCCATGGCCATGCCCATGGCGGTGAACTCGGCAGCGCCGGCGCGCTTCAATTCGGCATCGGCTTCATGATCGCCACCGCCATCCTGCATGCGGCCGGCATTGCGCTCGGCCTCGGCATTGCCCGTTTCGGCTCAGTAGCCAGCCGCACCGTCGGCGCCTTGACAGCGATTGCGGGTCTCTCGCTCGCCTTCGGCGGCTGACGATCATTACCGAAATTTAAAATTCGGGCCGCTTTGAAAAGCCGGAATTGAGGCCTACCTCCTTATCGTGGATTTTCGCTTCACGGTAAGGAGGCAGCATATGTCACCGGAAGAAAGTCAGCTTCTCAAGGGCCTGTTCGAAAGAACCAGGGCCGCATCCGCCACCCCGCGTGACCGCGAGGCGGAAACATTGATCGCAGACGCCGTGCGCGATCAGCCCGCGGCCCCCTATTATCTCGCCCAGGCGGTCATCGTTCAGGAAAAGGGACTGGAAGCGGCCGCAGCCCATATCAAGCAGCTCGAAGACCGTATCCACGCGCTGGAAAGCGGCAATAGCGCCCCACAGGCCGCAGCGCAGGGCGGCTTTCTGAGTTCCATCTTCGGAACCGGCCAGTCACAGCCGCCAGCACCGACACCCGTCCCTGCCCCGCAAGCCTCATGGCGCAACGATACCGCCGGCCAGACGGCGGGTCCCTGGGGATCGCCCGCAGGCCAGCAACCCGGCGGCCCCTGGAGCCAGCAGCCCGCCGCATTCGGGCGCACATCAGGCGGTGGTTTTCTACAGGGGGCGCTCGGAACCGCCGCGGGTGTCGCCGGCGGCATGCTGCTCGCCAATTCGTTGAGCGGCATTTTCGGCGGCCACATGTCGTCGCTCGGCCTTGGCTCTCCCTTCGGCGGCAATAGCGGCATCGGCAACGCGCCAGTCGAGGAAACCGTCATCAACAATTATTATGGCGACAGCGCCAGCCCGCAAAACAACGACGATGACGATATCCAGCAGGCCGATTACGACGACAACGCCGACGATGCGGATTTCGATTCAGGCGACGACGGTTCGTTCGCCTGAATCATCGATCCCGACAAAGCCGGATCAGCCGCGACCGCGATAGGTGGGAACGCCCTGATCCGGCAGCCACACACCTTCAGGCGCCGGTCCGGTCTGCCAGAAGACGTCGATCGGAATGCCGCCACGCGGATACCAGTAAGCGCCGATGCGCAGCCATTTCGGCTGCAGCAGCTCCACCAGCCGCTTGGCAATATAGACCGAGCAATCCTCATGGAATGCGCCGTGGTTGCGGAAGGACTGCAAAAACAACTTCAGCGACTTGGATTCCACCAGGAAATCACCCGGAATATAGTCGATGACGATATGGGCGAAATCCGGCTGGCCGGTCATCGGGCAAAGCGATGTGAATTCGGGCGCAGTGAAGCGCACGACATAATCGGTGCCGGCATTGCCGTTCGGCACTTTTTCGAGCACGGCCTTTTCCGGGCTCTCAGGCGTATCGACCTTCGTGCCCAGCTGCGACAGGCCGGAAACATCCGTCACGGACATGGAAAACTCCTGTTTTTCAAACAATCACTTTGACGCCATGCGCCTTTTCGCCCTCAGGCTCGACGTGAATGGCAAGGCTGGCGCCGGGTATGACGTCCCTTATGGCATCTTCGAGGCGGTCGCAAATATCATGCGCCTCGCGCACCGTCATGACAGCAGGGACCACGACGTGAAAATCGATGAAGGCGGCCGAGCCGGCGCGACGTGTCCGCAGATCGTGTACGCCAATCACACCGCCGGAATGTTCGGCGATGGCCTTCTTGATCGCCTCGTCCTCTTCCGGCTCCACGGCCCGATCCATCAGCCCGCCAAGCGAATGCAGAATGACCTTCGATCCCTGGAACAGGATGTTTATGGCCACCAGAATGGCAAGCAGCGGATCGAGAATGGCGTAGCCCGTCAGCAATGCAAGGACAAGGCCGACGAGAACACCCGCCGAGGTAACGACATCCGACATGATGTGGTGGCCATCGGCCGCAAGCGCGGGTGAGGAATGTTTTTTGCCGACGCGAATCAGGATTATCGCCCAGACAGCATTAACGATACCGGCCACGGCATTGATCGCAAGACCAAGCACCGGCGCTTCCGGCAATCTCGGATTGAACAGAGCGCCCCAGGCCTCCTGCACGATCAGGAGCGCGGCAACGACGATGAGTACACCCTCCACGACCGCGGAAATATATTCCGCTTTATGGTGGCCGAACTGGTGGTCGTCATCGGCCGGCTTCTGCGCATAGCGAATGACGAAATAGGCGATGAAGGCCGCGACCACGTTCACGGTCGATTCCAGACCGTCCGATAAAAGCGCGACCGAGCCCGTGACCCACCAGGCCACGAGCTTCAGGCCAAGGACGCCGAAAGAAAGCGGGATGCCCCAGAATGCGAGCTTGCGAACCAGCGCCCCGCCCGGCATATTGCCTTCATTGTTCATTTTCTGCCCCCATGCGGATGCGAACGAATTGCATCATCAAGTGCCAAAACGCACGAACCGCGCGCACGGGGTCTCCGTGCGCGCGGTTCGCTATTTGCGCGTTCTATCCTTCAAACGGAGAACAAGGTCAAGGGCCTTGAGCCCTCGTCCAAAACGTCATGCTTCGCTTTTTTGCTCGCAGAAACGAATGCGGTTGCCAAACGGATCGGTCACTTCCATCACATCGCCCCATGGCAGTTCTTCAACGCCCGGCTTCATGAAGCGATAGTCCGTCGCCGCCAGTTCCTGTTGATAGGCGTGAACGCCGTGCATGGTGACGAAGATGTTGGAACCCGGCGTCGCATCCCCATGATGGCCGCTGAGGTGAAGCCCCATTCCGGCTCGTGAAACCTGCAAATAGAGCGGGAAATTATCGCCGAATCGGTGTTCCCAATCGACCCCGAAACCGAGAAAATCGACATAAAACTCCCGCGCCTTGGCCTCGTCGAAGATCCGGACAATCGGGAACGTCCGTCCGAAGCCGATGTCTCCAAAAATCTGTTTCCCGGCGTCGCCCATGCTGCCTTGACCCATTTTCGGCCGCAAAAATGAAACCGGCCGCACAGGTGCGGCCGGTAGGATCAGCTTATTCGGCTGCGACGATCTTGCCGTCCTGCCACTTGAAAAGCGAGAAGGCCTGCGAGGTCAGGTCGCCGTTTTCGCCGTAGGTCACCTTGCCGATTGCGGTCGGGAAAGCATCACCGCTTTTCAGGGCCGTGGCGACGGCTTCGGAATCCTTGGCGCTTCCGGCCTTCTCGATGCCGGCCTTCAGCACTTCAACAGCGGCATAGGCGTTGAGCGTGAAGGCTTCCGCCGGAATGTTGGCGGCCTTCAGCGCTTCGGCAGCGGCCTTGGAATCGTCGTTCTTCAGCGCGTCGGAAGCGTTGGTGAAGATCGTGCCTTCGCCAGCCTGCGAGCCGATGTTCCAGAACTCGCTGTTCGACAGGCCGTCACCGCCGATAACGGCAGCCTTGGAGCCGATATCCTTCAGCTGACGCACCAGAAGACCCGCTTCCGGATGGTAACCGCCGAAATAGACGATGTCGACATTGTCGGACTTCAGACGGGCCGTCAGCGCACCGAGATCCTTTTCGCCGGGCGTCAGCGCGTCGTAGAGCACTTCGGTCACGCCGCCGGCGTTCAGCGTGGTCTTGAAGGCGTCTGCCAGACCTTTGCCGTAAGCGCCCTTGTCGTGAATGATGGCGATCTTCTTATCCTTGAGGTTGGCGAGAACATATTTCGCCGCAACCTCGGCCTGCTGGTCGTCACGACCGCAGGTGCGGAAAACGTTGGAAAGGCCGCGGTTGGTCAGGCCCGGCGCGGTCGCCGTCGGCGTCACCATCAGCACGCCGTTTTCGGCAAAGACATCCGATGCCGGAATGGCGACGCCGGACGTCACAGGACCGACGACGAAGTGGATGCCCTCGGCAACAAGCTGGTTGGCCGCGGAAACGCCCTGCTTCGGCTCACCGCCGTCGTCGGCAAGCTTCAGCACGACCTGTTCGCCGAGGATGCCGCCCTTCTTGTTGATTTCATTGACTGCCGTCTGGGCGCCGTTCTTCACCTGGTCGCCATAGGCGGCGACAGGACCGGTGAGCGGCGCAATCAGGCCGATGACGATCTCGGCATGAGCAAGGGGTGCGAATGCGAAGGACGCTGCAAGCGTCACGCTGGTCAATGTCTTCAGTTTCATCCTGGTGTCTCCTTAAAGGGGGTCGCGGGACCCGGTGAGCGCCATGGGCGCCGACCGAATGAAACTATCGGACGCCTCCCGGCGAAAACTCGTTCCATTTTTGAATTCCGAGCCTTCCACTCAACTCATACGGAAGGTTTGATGATTTATGCAAGTCACCTTTGCTGGATTAGCTCTATTAGCGGTAAATCAATCGCCGGATCGACCGTGATTGCGCCATCGGAAAGGACGCATCGGCTTTCCGTAAACGCTTGGCGTTTGGTCGCCGCTGGAGGATAATACGCCATGATCGCAGCAGATGAAGAATTTCTGACGGGCCTGCCCGTCTTCCGGCATTTTGAAGATGTGGCCGACCCGACGCTTTATCGCGCCCTGCCGCCGGGATGGGGGCTGGCCATGGCCGATATCGTCGATTCGACTTCGGCCATCGGCACCGGCCGCTACAAGGCCGTCAATATGGCGGGTGCGGCGGTCATATCAGGCGTATCGAACAGTCTCGGGCGTCACGACCTGCCCTTCGTTTTCGGCGGCGATGGCGCCGCCGTCACGGTGCCGCCCCAGGGGCTGCCTGTCGCACGAACGGCACTTTCGAATGTGCAGCGTTGGGTAAAGGACGATCTCGATCTTGCCATGCGCGTGGCGCTGGTTCCCATCGAGGATATTCGTGAGAATGGTTTCGATATTCGCGTCGCGCGCTTTCAGGCAAGCGAGGATGTTTCCTACGCCATGTTCTCAGGTGGCGGCAACAGCTGGGCGGAAGCGCGGATGAAGGACGGGCAATATGCCCTGCCTGCCGCAGAAACGGGCGAACGCCCCGATCTCACCGGTCTTTCCTGCCGCTGGAACCCCATTCCGGCAACCCACGGCAAGGTGGTGTCGATTATCGCCGTGCCGGGACCGTCGCGGGACATGCCGGCATTCCGTCAGCTGGTCATCGATCTCGTTGATCTCGCCGAGCAGGATGCAAGACACGGCCACCCCGTGCCGGAGGATGGGCCGAAACTCGGTTTCGTGCGCGAGGGTCTTAGCCTCGAAGCCCGGGCTGGCGCTGCCTATCACGATGCCTGGGGCAGGATGCGCCGCTCGTTTCGCATCCTGGGTGAAAGCTTCCTCGTCAATCTCCTCGGTTTGACCAAACTGTCGCTTGGACGATTTAATGCGGATCGTTACAGACGCTCGGTCGCCAGCAACACCGATTTCAGGAAATTCGACGACGGTCTGAAGATGACCGTTGATATCGACGCCGCCCGACTCGAAAATATCCGCGCGCGGCTGGAACAGGGGCGCCTGTCGGGAAGCTGTTATTACGGCCTGCACGAACAGGATACCGCATTGATGACCTGTATTGTTCCATCTCCGCTTTCGAGAGACCACATGCATTTCGTGGATGGCGCCGACGGCGGATATGCCGCTGCAGCAACCCGCCTCAAACAACAGATACAAACGGCTGCGCCGGTATGAAAACCGCGCTAATACGCAGCCCCGATCCCTGTGCCGGAGGCAGCCGCGGGAAGGCCGCTGAAAAGAAAAACCGGCGTCGTGCGCCGGTTTCAATTGGGTGATGCTGCCGGGCCTTAACAGGACCTTGGGATCAAGCCGCAGTCTTGCTGCTTTTCTGCGCCTGGCAGTAGATGTCCTCGAGTGAAGCAAGGATCTTCTTCACGGATTCGGAGTTGCTGGAGTAATAGATGGTCTGCGCATCCCGTCGTGTCTTCACCAGTCGCTGCGCACGCAATTTCGACAAATGCTGCGAGAGAGCGGACTGACTGAGGCCAACCTGAGAAGCGAGAACACCAACAGGCACTTCCGTATCCACCAGCGTGCACAAGATCATCAGGCGCTTTGGGTTCGCCATCGCTGAGAGCAAGTCTGCAGCGGCGATGCTGTGTTCCGACAGAGATTGATTATCCATACGCTCAAGTCTCCTGATGACAGTCCGAGAGACGGTCATGGTGGCAATAATAGGTGTTCTAAAGGTGTTTTTATAATTCGGTCGATACGTTGTATATACCTAAATCTTGCTTATATCGCGCCCCTTCCAAAGACTATTCTTGACCGATTATTTACTTAATAAATTGTGATTAATTTATCGGCGTTTCGCCTGATTTTATGAAAAATATAATAAAATTATGTATTAGAAATAGCATCCATAAGAAATAAGAGATTAAAAATTAAGCACTTCAATACCAACGCTCGATGCCGGATTTTGACGCCACAATCTATTACCACCTTAAATTTAATAGCGAACCAAAGAATCTAGATTAACATTGCGCAATTTTCGCCGAATTTGCAATATGATTTTTATTAGTAATTATTTTAATGCATAACTTGTGAGGTCAAAAAATATTCTTTGCTGCCGTGGGAAGGTATAATTTGCGCCGCAGAGACCTCCCGGAAAAGACGAAGGGCCCTCCACGACGGAAGACCCTTTCTTTTTTGGGGGAGAGGCGAATCGCTATTTCTTGCGGTGACGCGTCAGCCCCGCCACAACTTCATCGGCGGAAATCGTGCCGACGATCGCACCATTGTCGACAACGCCGATCGCGCCGGAATGTTTTGAAAGCGCATCGAGAATATCGATCAGCGGCGATGACGGACGGGCGGTGGCGGCGACTGCCATTTGCCCATTGCGTTCGTCCACGCCCTTTTTCATCACATCGGCGGCGGTCAGCATGGAGATCGGGTTCATGTTCTGCACAAAATCCGCGACATAGGGCGTGGCCGGCTGCTTGACGATCTGCTGCGGCGTTCCGCACTGGATGATGCGTCCGCCTTCCATCATGGCGATACGGTTACCGATGCGGAAGGCCTCGTCCAGATCGTGGCTGACGAAGAGAATCGTTTTCTTCAGCCGGCTCTGGAATTCCAGAAGCTCGTCCTGCAGGCGGCTTCTGATGAGGGGATCGAGCGCCGAGAACGGCTCGTCCATCAACAGGATCGGCGCGCCGGTGGCGAAGGCTCTCGCCAGCCCCACGCGCTGCTGCATGCCGCCGGAAAGCTCGCCCACCTTGCGGTCGGCCCAGGCGGAAAGATTGACCAGTTCGAGCTGCTCGGCGACCATGCGCTTGCGCTCGGCTTCCGGCACGCCGGAAAGCTCAAGCCCGAAGCCGACATTGTCGGCCACATTGCGCCAGGGCAGCAGGCCGAATTGCTGGAAGACCATGGAGACCGTGTGCATGCGCAGGTCACGCAACGTTTTCGCAGGGCAGCGATAGGGATCGACATAACCCGAACTGGTCTTCACGCCGACATTGCCGCGCACCACGGGCGCAAGCCCGTTGACGGCCCGGAGCAGCGTCGATTTGCCGGATCCGGAAAGCCCCATGAGGACGAGAATCTCGCCTTCCTTGACGGACAGCGAGGCATTGGCGACACCGAGCACCAGCCCGGTTTCGGCATTAATCTCCTCACGCGTACTGCCCTTGTCGATCAGCGGCAAAGCAGCATCGGGCCGGTTGCCGAAAACGATATCGACATTTCCGAAGATGATAGCATCACTCATAGATCATCCTCCGCGCCGGGAAGTCGGAAAAGTCGGTCGAGAACGATCGCCAGTATGACGATGCACAATCCCGCTTCGAAGCCCATGGCTATATTGACGGTATTGAGCGCACGCACCACCGGCACCCCCAGGCCATTGGCGCCCACAAGCGCGGAAATGACCACCATCGACAGCGACAGCATGATCGTCTGGGTGAGACCGGCCATGATCTGCGGCGCGGCGAAGGGAAGCTCCACCTTGCGCAGAACCTGCGATGGCGTGGCGCCAAAGGCGACGGCCGCCTCCACCAGCGCCGGCGGGGTCGAGACGATACCGAGACGGGTCAGCCGCACGGGAGCTGGAATGGCGAAGATGACGGTGGCGATGAGCCCCGGAACCATGCCGAGACCGAACAGCACCAGCGCCGGGATGAGATAAACGAAGGTGGGGATGGTTTGCATCAGGTCCAGCACCGGGCGCATACCGGCATAAATCCATTTGCGCCTTGCCGCCAATATGCCGAGCGGTATGCCGATGATCATGCACACGGTGCTGGCGGCGATGACAAGCGCCAGCGTCTCCGTCGTCGCCTTCCAGTAGCCAAGGTTGATGATGAGCAGCAGGCCGAGCGCGGTGAAGACGGGCATGCCGACGGAGCGGCGCGTCCAGGCCGAAAGCGCCGTCAGGATCGCCACGATGATGAGCGGATGCGGCGCCTGCAACACATAAAGCAGGGCGTTGATGACACCTTGGAAAATGAAGGAAAGCCAATCGAAGAAAAAAGCGAGATTGCCGGTCAGCCAGTCGATGGCCTCCTTGGCATATCGGCCGACGGGCAGGCGGTTTTCAGAAGCGCTGAGCCATTCCACGGTAAGAAAAGACCTTTCGTGAACTAAAACAATTCCGGCAAAACTGCAGAGCGGTTTTGCCTCCGGAATTGCGCAGACAACAAAGAAATAGAGCATCGTCATCCCGTTTCACCGGGATTGCTCCAATGCAAAAATGACGGCCGGCAACAAAACTGCCGGACGCGGTGCTGGCGCATGACCTTCAATGTCTGAAAATTCACAGGCAAGGTCATGCATGGGCATCGTTATTTCCCGCTGATCCGGCCTGCCGCGCAGGCCGGATACAGTCATGCATCGTCTTGCGGCTTAGAGGCCGAGAGCTTTCTTGGCGGCAGGCAGGGCATCAGCGCTGCCGTCCTTGGTCTTGACATTGGCGAGCCAGGGCTCGATCGCCGTCGGATTGGCCTTCAGCCAGGCGGTTGCAGCCGCCTCGCCCTCAAGGCCGTCATTCAGGATTTTGCCCATGATCTCGTTTTCCATGGGCAGGGAAAATTGCAGGTTCTTGAGGAAGGCGCCCACATTCGGGCATTCCTCGACGTAGCCCTTGCGGACATTGGTATAGATCGTCGCGCCACCGAGATTGGGGCCGAAGACATCGTCGCCGCCGGTCAGATAGGTCAGTTTGAAATTCGCATTCATGGGATGCGGTTCCCAGCCGAGGAAGACGATGGGCTCGCCGGATTTTTCAGCGCGGGCCACCTGGGAGAGCATACCCTGTTCGGACGACTCGACCACCTCGAACGACTTCAGACCGAAGCTGTCCTTGGCCACCATGTCGAGAATCAGGCGATTGCCGTCATTGCCCGGCTCGATGCCATAGATCTTGCCGCCGAGCTCGGCGCTGTGGGTGGCGATGTCCTTGAAGTCCTTGATACCGAGTTCGGCGCCCTTGGCGTTGGTCGCCAGCGTGTATTTCGCGCCGGTCAGGTTTTCCCGTAGCGTCTCGACGGATTTGTCTTCGCGGTAAGGCGCGATATCGCCTTCCATGGTCGGCATCCAGTTGCCGAGGAAGACGTCGATGTCCTTGTTTTTCAGGGATGTGTAGGTGACGGGTACGGAGAGAAGCTTGACGTCAGTTTCATAGCCAAGGCTTTTCAGAAGCACGGTGGCGGTCGCCGTCGTGGCGGTGATGTCGGTCCAGCCGACATCGGAAAAGCGCACTGTGCCACAGCTTGCCGGTTCCGCAGCACCGGCCGCACTGAACGTCATGGAGGAGATTGCTGCGGCCAGGGCCAGACAGCGGCTTCTATTTGCAAACATATGGCTTGCTCCCTGTTTTTCGTTCCCTTGCCATTATCAATATCTGCCGGACACAATCAACTCGCGCGCATTTGCGTGCTTTGGCGCACCGTTTGCGACAAAATCGTGAAAATGTCGGTATTCAGCGGAGCAATGTCGAAAAAGGACAGACCGTAGAAATCTGTGTTTTTCACATAGCCATACTTTTCAACCCGCCTCTTCGCCGTCAAAAGACGCTGAATGCAGCATCGGCTGGAAATCCGGGACCGATTGTGAAACACGGTGTGCCGATTGATGAGGCTGGAGCATTCAAACGCACGTCGGAATGACGAAACGGTGCTCCTGGAGTGGATAATGGCAAAACTCTATTTCAATTATTCGACGATGAATGCCGGCAAATCGACCATGCTGCTGCAGGCCTCCTATAATTATCAGGAGCGCGGCATGCGCACGCTGATTTTCACCGCTGCCTTTGACGACCGGGCCGGCGTCGGCCGTGTTGCTTCGCGCATCGGTCTGTCCTCCGACGCCCTGACCTTCGATGACAAAACCGACCTGTTCGCCGAGGTATCGGCCCTCACCGCCGAAGCGCCGGTCGCCTGCGTTTTTGTCGATGAAGCCAACTTTCTCTCCGAACACCATGTCTGGCAGCTTGCCGACATTGTCGACAAGCTGAACATCCCGGTCATGACCTACGGCCTGCGCACGGACTTTCAGGGCAAGCTCTTCCCCGCCTCGAAAGAACTGCTCGCTATTGCCGACGAGCTTCGCGAAATCCGCACCATCTGCCATTGCGGCCGCAAGGCGACGATGGTGGCCCGCTTCGACAGTGAAGGAAAGGTCGTGACGGAAGGCGCGCAGATCGATGTCGGCGGCAACGAGAAATATGTTTCCTTCTGCCGCCGCCACTGGGTGGAGACGTTTAAGGGCGAGTGAACATCTGCGTCCGGTTGCCGCATTTGATTTTCCGCAAAGATGGCCGCCCTGCTCCCGGGCTAAGACGACGGCGACACATTCGCGTGGATGTGCTTTCTCTCAGGAGCAAAACTATGCAGAACAGAACTGCCAAATTCGCCGGCCTTGCCATTCTCGCAGGTCTTTTCGCCTTTCCCGCCCTTGCTGCCGAAATCGAAGTGAAGATGCTCAACAAGGGCAGCGACGGCCAGGCGATGGTCTTCGAACCCGCAACCGTCAAGGCCGCCGTCGGCGACATCATCACCTTCGTCCCGGTCGACAAGGGCCATGATGCGGCCGCCGTGAAGGACATGATCCCCGAGGGCGTCGCAGACTTCAAGGGCAAGATGAACGAAACGGTGAAGGTGATCGTCGAGAAGGAAGGCGCCTACGTCGTCAAATGCACACCGCATCTCGGCATGGGCATGATCGCCCTTGTCGTCGTCGGCGATGCGGCGCCGGCCAATCTTGACGCCGTCAAGAACGGCAAACTGCCGAAAAAGGCGCGCGACCGCCTGAATGACGAGATCGCCAAGCTCGGCCTCTAACCACATATGCCTTCGGTTCCGCGGCGGCTGTTCCACAATCCGTGTGAAAAGCCATGACGGCCGGCGCGGACCGCAGGTTGAGAAAAGTTTCGCAATCATGTTGTATCCCGGTTGACCGGGACATATCTGGAAGACAGTAAATGACCGCGGTTGACAGGCAACGCCAAAGGCACCCTGCCGAACCGCGGATTTTTCTTGCCGCATCCGGCCCACGGGCAGAGGAGACGATGACGACATGATAGACCGGATCACCGCTTTGATTCAGGCAGGTTTCAGCGCCATCGGCAAGGCTGCCGGTCTTCTCGTCGCATGGCTGTTATGGCCCTTCATGGCCGCGCATGGCTGGTACAGCGGTCGCAACTGGCTCATCAAGGGCCCGATTGCTCTGATCGTCATCCTGCTGGCCGGTTTCTACGGATATTTTGTCTGGCAGACGCAGGTCTGGACGAATTTCGATCCGGATTACATTTCCCGTTACAAACTTGCCGAACGCACCGTGCCCCCCGGACAGGAATTGCCGGCCGTAACCCCTGCTGCCGCCGCCGGCGCAACCGGTGTAGCCGCAAACACATCCGCGCCGGTCTGCCAGCGTTCGGCCATCGTTGACGCGGCCGCCGATCTCACCGATTTCAACGTCAACCAGAACGCATGGATTTCCTCCATGCTGCTCTATCGCCTCGGCCTCTTCGGCATGGACTGGGACAGCACGCCGTTTCTGGACAACAAGGCGTCTTTCCAGCGCGGCGTAAACCAGGCCGTGCGCCGCACCTCGGTGGAACTGGTGGATACGCTCGGCCGCGTGCGCGGAACCTCCGGCATCAACAACAATCTCCAGGAAGCACGCGGGAACATGCAGTTCAGCGAATATTCCTGGTATTTCGGCCTCGATCCCTTCGGCCCGAAGACGCCGACCCCCAGCTATTACCGCGCCGCCATCCGCAGCTTCCAGGCCTTCAACGGCGAACTCACGGCCTGCAAGGCGGTTTTTGACACCCGCGCCGACAACCTGATCCAGTTCATCGACCGTATCGCTGGCGACATCGGTTCGACTTCGGCGATCCTTCGCGAACGTTCGGAAAACTATAATGGCGGCTGGTTCGATACCCGCGCCGATGACCGCTTCTGGTTCGCCTATGGCCAGCTTTACGGTTATTACGGCGTGCTTTCCGCGGCCGGATCGGACTTCGCGCAGGTCATCCGCGAGCGCAACCTGACCAACC
Source organism: Agrobacterium salinitolerans (assembly GCF_027498475.1). Classification (NCBI taxonomy): domain Bacteria; kingdom Pseudomonadati; phylum Pseudomonadota; class Alphaproteobacteria; order Hyphomicrobiales; family Rhizobiaceae; genus Agrobacterium; species Agrobacterium salinitolerans. Next base: position 1,149,911 of record NZ_JAPZLN010000001.1, read on the forward strand.
TGTGGAACGACACGCTGTCGCAGACCCGCGCAGCTCTGCGCATACAGCCGGCGATCATTTCCAATGGTGAGGAAAGCGGCTGGATCATGCCCTCGCACCTCGCCACCATGGGATTTTACGTCCTGCGGGTTCGCTCGAACCTCGTTGAACTTCGCTCTGTTCTCGACCGGTAATAGGAAAGCCGGTCCGTTGCGGCCGGCTTATTCTATCAGCCGCAAACGGATGGTCTTGGCCACCAGCTGTGTGCGATTGACGCAGTCGAGCTTGCGCATGGCATTGTTCATGTAAGTATTGACGGTGTGCTCCGAGATGGAGAGAAGCTCGGCAATCTCCACGGAGGTCTTCCCCTGCGCCGTCCAGCGAACCACATCGAGCTCCCGCTTCGTCAAAGGCGACGGCCCTTTCGAAGCGACGCGGCAAAGGCGGTCATAGGTTTCCAGCGCATGCAGCGCGATCATGCAAAGTTCGTTCAGAGACGCCTGCGGCAGGGTATCGCGATCGCCCGCGAAATTCATCAGATGCCGGTTTCCGGACATGCCGTTCACCGGCACCATGAGACCGGAAGTAATGCCCATGCTGCCGACCGAATCTACCGCTTCCACCAGCGACCCGCAGGCCATGTCCGGGTCTTCCAGCGACCAATATTGCGGCAACATCGACGAGGCACCACGCTTGATGACCGGACAGTCTCCAAGCGCACAATCCTTGGTCATCGCATTCACGACCCAGACCGGCAGGCTGCTTTCAACAACCACCGGCAAAGCAAAACCGTTCGGTCCGCCGGGTAACTTCAAGAGGGTGACATGGGCATAGCCAAATGCGTGCATCACCTCCTGTAGCGCCTCCAGCCACTGGAATTTATCGGCGGCGGCCGACAGATCCCGGCACAGTCTGGCCTGACGCTCCGTCTTCACCATTCACGCACCGCCGCCATGCCGGACTGGCCGGAGCGAAGAACAGGTGAGCGGTTCAAACGGGGGGCGACCTTCATGACGAGCCGACCAGATGACCTAAAGCACCGGCTTTTCGGATTTGCCTTTCGGCTTGGCCATCAGTTTTTCCAGGAAACCGAGCATGACCGCCGAGACGACAAAAGCCAGATGAATGATGGTGAACCACATCAACTTGCTGTCCGAATATTGACTGGCGTTGAGGAAGATTTGCAGCAGGTGGATCGACGAGATCGCCACGATCGACGACGCGACCTTGATCTTCAGGCTGCCGGAATCGAGCTTGCCCAGAAAGGAAACCTCGGCATCGGCATCGTCGAAGCGGCTGACGAAGTTCTCGTAACCGGAAATCATCACCATGACGATCAGGCTGGCAACCAGCGCCGCATCGATCAGACCCAGCATGGCGAGGATCATGTCCGCTTCGTCATAGGTGAAAACGTTCTTGGCAACTTTCAGAAACTTGAGCGCGAAGGAAAACGCATAAACCGCCAGCGCCGCGACGAGCCCGAGATAAAAAACGACGAGCAACCAGCGGCTGGAGAGGATGATCCGCTCAACGAGCAGTTCAAGAGACTTCATTTCCGTATCCGATTAATAGTCCATTTATTGTACCGCCATGTAAACTGGCTGCGAATATCCTAGCAAGCCGCCATGTCCGGACTTTGACCATACCGTGGCGTTTTCCCACCTATTCACCGATCAGGTCCGAGAACGGATAAGCGTCATATTTTTGCAACATGCCGTTATGCTTTAAAACATGATTGAAAAAATCATATATAATATGTTGACAGTTATCATCATGTTTTTTAGTCCTCGCTTATCGGCTCGCCCGTAACAATCAAAACAGTTTCAGCCGCAGCGGCAAGCGCGGCGTGCCTTCGCACGCCGCGGCCCGTTCGCGCGCCTACCTGGGGGTAATTAATGTCCATTTCGCGCACGCATTCCGCGCTGCTTTTGTGCACTGCCATCTCTCTTCTGCCGCTTGCCGGCCCCGCCCTGGCACAGAATGCCGCGTCGCAGGCGGACGGCGCCACCACGCTTGAAAGGATCGTCGTCAAGGGCAAGCGTGTCAAAAGCGCCAATGCCGCCGCTGACACGCCGCTGGCGAGCCAGACGACAGCGGAAGACATCCGCAAAAAAGACATCGGCAGCATCAAGGACCTCGGCAACAGCACGGAACCGGGCGTCGATTACGTCGATGCCAAGCCCGGCCGGCCCGGCGGCCTGTTCATTCGCGGCCTCGGCGGCGCGCGTGTCGTCACCTTGATCGACAATATTCCCGTTCCTTATTTCAACAATTTCGCCCGTCAGGGTCAGGCAACCACCACCCTCAGCGATACGAGTTCGAGCTTCGATTTTTCCTCGCTCTCGACGGTCGATGTGGTGCGTGGCGCAGATTCCAGCCGTATCGGCTCCGGTGCTCTCGGCGGCGCGCTGGTGCTGCGCACGCTCGAGCCGGAAGACCTGATCGGCGAAGGCAAGGACTGGGGCGGTGTGGCAAAGACCACCTATGACAGCGAAGACAGAAGCGTGGGCGGATCGCTCGCTGTCGCCAAGAAGATCGAGAATACGTCAGTTCTGTTCCAGGGCTCCTACAAGCGCGGCAACGAGACAGACAACAAGGGCACGGCCGATATCTACGGAACACGCCGCACCAAGCCAAACCCCGCCGACACCTACGAAAGCAACCTGATGTTCAAGATCCGCCAGGATCTGGAGGGCGGTCACAGCATCGGGCTGACGGCCGAGCGTTATTCGCTGAGAAACCGTAGCGACATGAAGACCCTGCAGGGCGTGAGCGTTTCAGGCTCGACCTACCGGATCGGCGACTACCGGGGCTACGAGGATACGGAGCGTGATCGCGTATCGCTCGATTACGAATACGAAGCGCCTTCGACCGACGGCGTGATCGATGCCGCCAATCTTTCGCTCTACTGGACGCGTCTTTCCAAGGAGTCCGGCGCCGGTGACCGCCTGACCAATAATTCGCTCTATATTCGCGAAGACAGCATGCGCAACAGCGCCTTCGGCATCGTCGGCGGCCTTGAATCCGGCTTCGAGCTTGGCGGCGTGCAGCACACGGTCCGTTTCGGTGGCAACGCCATGACGACCGATTTCAGCCAGGAGCTTTTCGCCAACACGGCCGGCGTGACCTCTTCGTCCCAGTCCGACATGCCTGACGTGAGCGGCAAGAGCCTCGGCCTTTATCTCGATGACGAAATCGCCTTCGGCAACGGCTTCCGCCTGACCCCCGGCCTGCGCTTCGATTCCTATGACTACGACCCGGACGGCTCGGTTTCGAGCAACAGCGGCTACAGAACGTTTGGCCTGCCGACCGGCAATAGCGGCTCGCGCTTCTCGCCGAAGCTTCTCGCGACCTATGACGTCACGCCGGAACTGCAACTCTTCGCCCAATGGTCGATGGCCTATCGCGCCCCAACGATTAACGAACTCTACCTGAACTTCTCCAACGTCAGCTCCGGTTACGCGGTGGTCGGCAATTCCGCCCTCAATCCCGAGACCAGCAACGGTTTCGAAATCGGCGCGAACTACGCCTCCGGCGACCTGACGGGAAGCCTGACGCTATTCCACAACAAGTACAAGAACTTCATCGAGCAGTACACGACCTCAACGACGCTCTTCCCCGGCTTCGGTGGCAGGGGCAACGGATCGCTCTTCACCTATCGCAACCGTAACAATGTCGAAATATCAGGTGTCGAAGCCAAGGTCCGCAAGGATCTCGCAAACGGCTTCTTCGCCCATGCTTCGCTCGCTTACGCCTATGGCAAGGACACCGACACCAACGAATTCATTCGCACGGTCGCGCCCTTCAAATCCGTCGTCGGCATCGGCTACGAGCAGGACGTCTGGGGCACGGAACTGACCGGTGTCTTCTCCTCCGGCATGCGTGACGACAGGGTGGCCAACACCTTCGACGCCCCCGGCTACGGCGTCTTCAACCTGACCGGCTGGTGGGAACCGGAACAGACCAAGGGCCTGCGTATCCAGGCCGGCATCTACAATCTGTTCGACAGGAAATACTGGAATGCCGTCGGTGTTCGCGACGTGAACCCGAATTCCGTCAGCACCGTCAACCAGCCGGTGGACTTCTATACCGAAGCTGGACGCACCTTCAAAATCTCTCTGACCCAGAAATTCTAAAACCGCGCAGAAACATCATCTCCAGTCGGGGCGGCCTTCGGGTCGCCCCTTTTTTGTCAGCGGCAATAAAGATAGCCGCCTTTTCGCTCCAGCACGTCGAGATGCAGGTGATCCTGATGGGTGGCGTCGCTGCCGGGCGAAAGAACCGTGCGGAAGAATAGGCAGGCGGCGGCGGTAATCGTGCGCTGGAAAGCGCCTTCCGGCGTTCCGTCCTCACCGCGCGGCTTCATCACCAGTGGCTCGCCCTTATCGAAGGCGATCGTGGAAATATCGACGGCATTGCCCTTGGCATGTTCGGAAATCTTGCCGTTTTCCGCGCTGTTGCGGTTGCGGCAGATATAGGTCGAGGCATTGGCGATAGACCTCACCTTTTTTTCCGGCATTGCCAGAGCCGCCGCCGGTAGCATCATCTCCTTTGCCCAGCGGGAAAGGGCAAGCGCGGTTTCGCAGCGCATGGTCCCCGATGGCTCCAGCTTGATACCGGGCAAAACCACGGAAAGCTCGACAGGCGCTTCGATACCGCAGCCCGGCTCCGCATCGCGGATCGGCTCAAGCTGTTTGAATTCCGCACCGATATCCTTCAACGCGCCAAGGCATGCCTGAAGCGCGGCCGGGTCTTCCGGCCTCACCGGCTCCGGCGGCTTCTCTTCCGGTTTTGCAGCGTCAACATCCGGTTTCGGTTGTTCACCCTCCTCTTTGCCCTCACCCGCCTTGTTCTCGACGCCTTTCTTGCTGTCATCGGGTCCCTTGTCTTCCGGCGTCATGCCGTCATCCGGTTTCCGCTCTTCCGGGACCTGCGGCTTCGGGGCCGGTTTCGGCGCTTCCGCCGGGCTTTGCGGCGGCTCGTCCGATGGCTTTTCCGAGGGAGTGGCAGGTTGCCCCTCACCCGGTTTCGGTTGCGGCACCGGCACCTGCGCCGGCGGTTCAGAGGCGGAAATGAATGCGAGGGTGGTTACCAGAAGACAGACGCGATGAAGCATTTTATGGGGCACTCCTGACCGTTTCGGCAGAAGTGCAACGCCGCCACGGCCCGTAAGGTTCATTCCCTCACCGAAATCCGCTTGCCAAGGCGGATCGTGCGCGCTAACAATTTTCCCATGAACATCGTGTCTAAGAACATTGCTAACTGGTGGTGGGGCAGCTTTTCGCGGCCTTGACCAGTCATGTCTTTAGACAAAGTCCAAGCCGCCCGAATTTTCAGGCGGCTTTTTTGTTATTATGCCGCCTGTCATCGGGCCTGAACAACGGGAAGTATGAGAGAAATGGTAACGATCATTCAGGATGACGGAGCGGAAACCTACGAGACGAAAGGCGGCATCAAGGTCAGCCGAAAGCGTCGGCCCGCCGATTACGCCAGCGCCATCGATAATTATATCGAAAAGCTCGATTCCCATCGCGGCGCGGTTTTTTCGTCCAACTATGAATATCCAGGCCGTTACACCCGCTGGGATACAGCCATTATCGATCCGCCGCTCGGCATTTCCTGTTTCGGCCGCAAGATGTGGATCGAAGCCTATAATGGCCGCGGCGAAGTGCTGCTCGATTTCATCACGGAAAAGCTGAAGACAACGCCCGACCTTACCCTCGGCGCCGCCTCGACCCGCCGCCTTGATCTCACCGTCAACGAACCGGACCGCGTTTTCACCGAAGAAGAACGCTCGAAAATCCCGACCGTCTTCACCGCACTGCGCGCCATCGTCGACCTCTTTTATTCGAATGCGGATTCGGCCATCGGCCTGTTCGGCGCCTTCGGTTACGATCTCGCCTTCCAGTTCGACGCGATCAAGCTGTCGCTGGCGCGGCCGGAAGATCAGCGCGACATGGTGCTGTTTCTGCCGGACGAAATCCTCGTCGTTGACCACTATTCCGCCAAGGCCTGGATCGACCGCTACGATTTCGAAAAAGGCGGCGTGACGACGGACGGCAAGTCCTCCGACATCACACTCGATCCGTTCAAGACCACCGATACGATCCCGCCCAAGGGCGATCACCGTCCGGGCGAATATTCTGAACTGGTGGTGAAGGCCAAGGAAAGCTTCCGCCGCGGCGACCTGTTCGAGGTCGTGCCCGGACAGAAGTTCATGGAGCGCTGCGAAAGCAATCCGTCGGCGATTTCTCGTCGTCTGAAGGCGATCAACCCCTCGCCCTATTCCTTCTTCATCAATCTCGGCCATCAGGAATATCTGGTCGGCGCTTCGCCGGAAATGTTTGTGCGCGTCTCCGGTCGCCGCATTGAGACCTGCCCGATATCAGGCACCATCAAGCGCGGTGACGACCCGATTGCCGACAGCGAGCAGATCCTGAAGCTGCTCAATTCGAAGAAGGACGAATCCGAACTCACCATGTGCTCGGATGTTGACCGTAACGACAAGAGCCGCGTCTGCGAGCCGGGCTCGGTGAAGGTCATCGGCCGCCGCCAGATCGAGATGTATTCGCGCCTCATCCACACGGTGGACCACATTGAAGGCCGCCTGCGTGACGATATGGACGCCTTTGACGGCTTCCTCAGCCACGCCTGGGCCGTCACCGTCACCGGTGCGCCGAAACTCTGGGCCATGCGCTTCATCGAAGGCCATGAAAAGAGCCCGCGCGCCTGGTATGGCGGCGCAATCGGCATGGTCGGCTTCAACGGCGACATGAATACGGGGCTCACGCTACGCACCATCCGCATCAAGGACGGCATCGCCGAGGTGCGCGCCGGCGCGACGCTGCTCAACGATTCCAATCCGCAGGAAGAAGAAGCCGAAACCGAACTGAAGGCGTCGGCCATGATATCGGCCATTCGCGATGCAAAAGGCGCCAACTCCGCCGCCACCAAGCGCGACGCCGCCAAGGTGGGCACCGGCGTGAAGATCCTGCTCGTCGACCACGAAGACAGTTTCGTGCATACGCTGGCGAATTATTTCCGCCAGACGGGTGCCACGGTCTCGACCGTCAGATCACCGGTCGCAGCCGACGTGTTCGATCGCTTCCAGCCCGATCTCGTCGTGCTCTCTCCCGGACCGGGCAGCCCGACGGATTTCGACTGCAAGGCGACGATCAAGGCCGCCCGCGCCCGTGACCTGCCGATCTTCGGCGTCTGCCTGGGTCTTCAGGCACTGGCGGAAGCCTATGGCGGCGAGCTGCGCCAGCTGGCCGTGCCGATGCACGGCAAGCCCTCACGCATCCGTGTACTTGAGCCCGGCCTCGTCTTCTCCGGTCTCGGCAAGGAAGTGACCGTCGGCCGTTATCACTCGATCTTCGCCGACCCCTCCACCCTTCCGCGTGATTTCATCATCACCGCGGAAAGCGAGGATGGCACGATCATGGGCATAGAACACGCCAAGGAGCCGGTGGCCGCCGTTCAGTTCCACCCGGAATCGATCATGACGCTCGGCCAGGACGCCGGCATGCGCATGATCGAAAACGTCGTGGTACATCTGACCCGCAAGGCGAAGACCAAGGCTGCATGATGCCGGCTGCCGACGCCATCAGCATCGAACCCATCCGGACAGAGCACGTTGAAAGCTTTCACCGTGCTCTCGATGCGGTGTCGCGCGAGCGGAAGTATCTTAGCTTCCTGGAGGCGCCGCCGCTCGATTCGGTCCGCGCCTTCGTTCTCGACATGATCGAAAACGACCATCCGCAATTCGTGGCGATTGCGGATGGCGAAGTGATTGGCTGGTGCGATATCCGCCGCCAGGACAGAGCGACCCGCGCCCATTGCGGCACGCTCGGCATGGGTATCCTGCCTGCCTATCGGGACAAGGGACTGGGTGGACGACTGATGCGGCGGACGCTCGATGCCGCCCGCGAATTCGGGCTGCATCGTGTCGAACTGAGCGTGCATGCGGACAACGCCAGAGCCATTGCACTTTATGAAAAGATCGGCTTTGTGCATGAAGGCCGGGCCCGCGATGCCGTTCTGATCGACGGGCGTTACATCGACAGCCTCAATATGGCGATCATCTTCGGCAACTAACCCCTCGGCAGCGAGGCGGAAATGCACAGCGCGAATTTCTTCAGCAGCTGCATGTCGAAATGCCCTTCCCGCCGCAGCATCCAAGTTAACGCATCATTCGCAGTCCACGGCTTCTTGTAGGGCCTGACCGAGGTGATGGCGTCATAGACGTCGCAAATCGCCGCGATACGCGCATAGAGGCTGATCTGGCTGCCCGCACGGCCGCTCGGATAACCGCCGCCATCCATCCGCTCATGATGATTGAAACAGACATCGAGCAGCATCTCCGGCATCTGCGCGTTGCGCGACAATATATCTCGGCCGAATGCGGGGTGGAGATTGATGATTTGCCGCTCGCTGGCGCTCAACCCTTCCGCCTTGTTGAGGATCGATGAAGGAATTTCCACCTTGCCGATATCATGTAGCAACCCGCTGATACCGAGCAGATTGACAGTTGCCCTGTCGAGCCCGAGATAATTTCCGAAAAGGATCATCAGCCCGCTGACGGAGACGGAGTGCACAAACGTCGTTTCGTCTTTGGATTTCAATCGGGTGACCCCGATGAAAATCGCCGGGTTCGACTGCACGGCGTCGGAAATCCTACCCGCTGCCGTCGCCATGCTTGTCAACGAGACACCGCCACCGGTTTCCGCAACCGCAAAGGTTTCCGCAACCGCATCGGCTGCCAAACGCACGGCATGGCTGATCACAGCGGTGGTCTCTGGGGAACTGTCCGTTTTCATCGACGTCGGTCCGCCAACACCCGACCTTGCTTCGACATCGTTTCCCCTGGCGGTATTTATGACGATGCTTTCCGCGCCGCTCGCTTTCAGCTGGCGCACCCCATCCTCATGCCGCAGGAGAAAGCGATGTCGTTGCATAATCTGCCGGTTCGACGCCGTTCCCTCGACCGCCTCGATAAACATGCCAACAGTTAATTGCCGGGTGGAAATTCGCTTCAACATCAGACGCTTTTATTTTCCTCCCCGGGAATGTTAACGTGGCCCGCTATTGATAAAGGCCGACATAAACCAGCCTCCAGATGGACAAATATAAGCCCGTTAAAATATTCAAGTATGCAACACTAAACACAACATAGCACAAATATGAAAATTGTTTACTCAGGATATATTTAAAATACGAAGAATCAATACGAAGACACCAAGAAACAACCCACGAATGTAAATACTGAAAATTCTCGCATATGACGCAAACCAGAAGTCGAAGAAGAGCCGCATGAATTCGAAACTTGAAACGCGCATCGATCAGGGTACGGGCCGCGAACCGGCAGATATGGTTCTCAAAGGCGGGCGATTCTTCGACCTGGTGACCGGGGAACTTGTTGCTTCGGACATTGCCATTTGCGGTGATACTGTCGTTGGCACATGTGGAGACTACAAGGGTCGGCGGGAAATCGATATTTCCGGCAAAATCGTCGTTCCCGGCTTCATCGATACGCATCTCCATATCGAATCGTCGCTCGTTACACCGCATGAATTCGACCGCTGCGTTTTACCCTATGGCGTTACCACCGCCATTTGCGACCCGCATGAGATTGCCAATGTTCTGGGCGTTGAGGGGCTTCAGTTCTTCCTCGACAGCGCCATGGAAACCATCATGGACATCCGGGTGCAGCTCTCCTCCTGCGTGCCCGCCACCCACCTTGAAACCGCTGGCGCCGATCTGCCCATCGAAAAACTGCTACCGTTCCGAAATCATCCGAAGGTCATCGGGCTTGCCGAATTCATGAATTTTCCGGGCGTCATCCACAAGGACCCGGTGTGCATGGCAAAGCTGGAGGCCTTTCAGGGCCAGCATATCGATGGGCATGCGCCGCTTCTCTCCGGCACGGCGCTGAACGGCTATCTCGCCGCCGGCATCCGCACCGAACATGAATGCACGAGCGCGGCTGAGGCGTTGGAGAAAATCCGCAAGGGCATGCATATTCTGGTGCGCGAAGGCTCGGTCTCGAAGGACCTGCACGCCCTGATGCCGATCATCACCGAGCGCCTCTCGCCCTATCTGGCGCTCTGCACAGATGACCGCAACCCGCTCGATATCGCCGAACAGGGCCATCTCGACTATATGATCCGCACGGCGATCGCCAGCGGCGTGGAACCGCTCGCCATCTACCGCGCCGCCTCGATTTCCGCCGCGAAAGCCTTTGGCCTGCGCGACCGCGGCCTTGTCGCACCGGGGTGGCGCGCCGATCTCGTGGTCATCGACAGCCTGCAGAACTGCAAGGCCAGCATGGTGCTTTCCGGCGGCAGGATCGTCGATGACGCGCTGTTTGCCACCCGCAAACCGGTCGCACCCGTCGGCCTTGATAGCGTCAAGGCAAGACCCGTGCTCGCCTCGCATTTCGGCGTGCCGGTCACAGAGGGCGAAAGCCCCGTCATGGGCGTGCTTCCCGGCAAGATCATTACCGAACACCGCCGCTACAAGCTGCCAACGGACGGCAACCAGACCACCGTCGATCTTGAAAACGACATCATCAAGGTCGCCGTCATCGAACGCCACGGCAAGAACGGCAATCACGCCAATGGCTTCGTTCAGGGCTTCGGCCTGAAAAAGGGCGCCATCGCCTCCACCGTCGGCCATGACAGCCACAATATCTGCGTTGTCGGCGTCAGCGAAGACGACATGGCGCTGGCCGCCAACCGGCTCGGCGAAATCAAGGGCGGCTTCGTGGTGGTGGAAGACGGCCGGGTGACGGGCGAGATCGCTTTGCCCGTCGCCGGGTTGATGAGCCTAGAACCCTACGAGACCGTTCGAGATACACTGCACACGCTCAGAAAAGCAGCCTATGCGCTCGGCACGACACTGGAAGAACCTTTCCTGCAGGTCGCCTTCCTGCCCCTGCCCGTCATCCCGCATCTGAAGATTTCCGATATGGGTATGGTGGATGTGGACAGGTTTACACTGATCTGACGGAGGCTTGCCGACCGGAGCAGCGGAAAACGCTCAATTCGCCCTTTGAGGCTGCGAGAGCGGCCTCATGCTTTCGCTTCCGAAGGCCAGGTGACGTAATAATATTTGCCCGCGACCCTGCCAAAATAGGCGTGTTTTCCTGTCGCATTGTCGATATAGCTGCCGCTTCCATCCCTGGAGAGCGCGCCGTCTTCGCTGCGCTTCAGCTGCGTATTGAGAAAATCCACCCAGTTGGTCTTGGCAATGTCAGTGGCTGTCGTCGGCTTGGCGTTTTTCTGGTTCGGATTCCACGCATTGATCGTTTTGCCTTGAGTGGGGTTCGAAACCTGCAAGGCCCCACGCTCGAGAGCACTCATCATCGACCGGGCGCGCAGATATTGCGCCGGATCGTCCCCCGCCAGAGAAAGCTTGGCCCTCAGATTCCGCATGAAGTCGGGCGATGCGATATAGTCGGCTGACGAGGTTTTGGGGGCTGGTTTCGGTGTTGATGCGCGGGCTGCCGATTGTCCGGAGAGAAAGACCTCTCGGATGGATGGAGGCGCGGCCTTAGCTTTGGCGCGCGACGAGGTGGAATTCGCGGTATTGGGCTGATTGAAATTCTTGATTGAAACGGACATGACAATCCCTGCTTCACTTTATGGGTGGAGACCGAAAAATCTGTAGGTTTCAATAATTAATACTGGAAGCTTGCCCAAGGCTCGCCAAAAGCGAAGTAAATGTGAAAAAATTGCTGAAAAATTTTCATTAATGCGAATACATGTGTTTTTTAATATTTAATTAATTCGAATTGAATCCATAATAAATTAATCAATACTTAAATATTACTATTCACCATCCAAGACGCGATCATGGCGCCGCATTTGATCAACGAAAGGCGGCCGCGAAGACTGACATCTTCCGCTGGCCGAAGAGCGCAGGGAGGCTATGAACCCAAAGGCAGGGACTTGCGAAAATAAACCACCCGCTGCGTTTCCTCAAATCCCAGCGCCGCATGCATGCGGTGTGAATCGACATTGGAAATGTCGGCATCGGAAGCAAGTTCGCTCACACCCTTGCTGGTCGCCCAACGGGTTACTTCGGCAATCAAAGCAGCCGCAACGCCCGTTTGCGAAAGGCCTCCTCCACATAAACGCCTTCGAGAAACGCCACGGGTGAGGTGTCGCATCCGTTGACATAATCATGCCGCAGGCTGGCTTCGGCAAAACCGATGGCCATGCCCGCCGGATCATAGGCAATAAATCCAACTTCATTGTCGGAGACGTCCTGCAACTCCGCCCGGTGTTCGGTGGGTGAAGCATCCGGCCACAAACGGTGCCGCAGAAGCGACCACTCATCGAGCGATGCTTCGCCAGCCGCCTCGATGGCAAATTGCCCGCTCATGCAACGACCCCGCAAAATACATCCAGCCCCTCGAGCGTCACGATCCCCGCATCGAATAACGGTGCGAAACCCGGCATCGGCAGTATATCGGTGACCCGCATGGCCTTCGGTATTGGGAATTCCACCGCCTCACGGGTGAGGTTGAAAACGAAGAGCAGTTTTTCATCGCCCTTCTGGCGCGTGAAGGCCAGCACGTCGAGATTGGTCTTGATAAAGTGCATATCGCCATCGCGCAGTGCGCCGTGACCTTTGCGGAAGGACAAAACCGCGCGGTAATGGTTCAGAACCGAGTCCGGCTTGCGCTCCTGCGCATCCACAGCCTGCATGGCATGAACATAGGGCACCGGCAGCCACGGCTTTTCAGCGCTGGAAAAACCGGCATTCGGCTTGCCTGTCTCCCACACCATCGGCGTGCGGCATCCGTCCCGCCCCTTAAAGGCGGGCCAGAAGCGGATGCCGTAGGGATCGCGCAGATCCTCGAAAGCAAGTTCCGCCTCGGTCAGACCCAGCTCCTCTCCCTGATAGAGACATATGGAACCGCGCAGGCTGGCGAGAACGCAGATGGCAAGCTTCGCCACGCGCACCTGCTCCTCCGCACTTTCGGAAAAACGGCTGAGGTGACGCACCACATCATGGTTGGAAAAGGCCCAGCACACCCAGCCATCCGTCACCACCTTGCCGAAGGTCTCGACCGAGGCGCGCAGATGCTTCGCGCTGAAATCCGGCCCCAGCAGGTCGAAAGTGTAGCACATGTTGAGCTTGTCATTGCCGGACGTATAGGCCGCCACCGTCTTCAGCGACCGCGCCCCGTCTCCCACCTCACCCACCGTGGCGCGGCCCTCATAGTCGTCGAGCAGCGCGCGAAAACGCTTGAGGAAGGCCACGTTTTCCGGCCGCGTCTTGTCGTACAGATGGTCCTGCATGCCATAGGGATTGACGTCGGAAGCATCGAGACCGAAACTTTCCTCGTCGAAAAGCGGCGGGTTGTCGCGCAAAAGCCTGTCATGGAAATAATGGTTGACGGTATCGAGCCGGAAACCGTCAACGCCGCGATCCAGCCAGAAACGCACGGTTTCGAGAAGCACATCCTGCACATCCGGATTATGGAAATTGAGATCCGGCTGCGACGCGAGGAAGCTGTGCATGTAATATTGCTTGCGCACGCCGTCCCATTCCCATGCCGGGCCGCCGAAGACGGAAAGCCAGTTGGTGGGGGCCGTGCCATCCGGCTTGGGATTGGCCCAGACATACCAGTCGGCCTTGCTGTTGGTGCGGCTCGCTCGGCTGTCCACGAACCAGGGATGCTGGTCCGACGTGTGCGAGATGACCTGATCGATGATGACCTTCAGCCCCAGCCGGTGCGCCTCGGCCATCAGCGCGTCGAAATCGGCAAGCGTGCCGAACATCGGATCGACATTGCAATAATCGGAAACGTCATAGCCCATATCGGCCATGGGCGAGGTGAAGAAGGGCGAGAGCCAGATGCCATCGACGCCGAGCGAGGCGATATAGGGCAGACGTTTCGTCACTCCGGCAAGATCGCCATAGCCGTCGCCGGTCGTATCCTGAAACGAGCGCGGATAGACCTGATAGATCACCGCTCCCTTCCACCAGTCCGATTGTGCTTGAGATTTGTGGACCGGGGCATGGGGCAGTGTCATCGGCGATCTCCTGAGGGTGTCACGCCGGGAGAATATAAAGCCCTTGCGCCCGCGTAAACCGGAACTTCGCACATGCACAAACGGCCACAACCGCCCTTGTCAGCGGCGCGCACTCGTCGTAAGCCGCATGGCTGGAAAAAACGGGAGGATGACGGCGTGGGCGGACGGTTTCTGTCGATTGGCGAATGCATGGTGGAACTGTCGCAGGCCGGCAACGGGCTGCTGCGCAAGGGTTTTGCCGGCGATACGTTCAATACCGCCTGGTATGCCCGGGCTTGCCTGCCGCAAGACTGGTCCGTCGATTATTTTACCGCGCTCGGCGACGATCCTCTCTCTGAAGACATGCTCACCTTCATCGCGGATGCCGGCATCGGCACGGAAAAAATCCGCCGCATCAAGGGTGGAACGCCCGGCCTCTATCTCATCAACCTGAAGGATGGCGAACGCACCTTCAGCTACTGGCGCAATGCCGCCGCCGCAAGGCAGCTTGCCACTGACGCGGACCACCTGCGCAAAACGGTCGAGAGTGCCGATGTGGTCTATTTCTCCGGTATCACGCTCGCCGTTCTCGCCTCTGCCCATGATGTCGATACGTTCCTCGCCGAACTGCGCCGCGCCAAAGCGGCGGGCAAGCTGGTGGTCTTCGATCCCAACATTCGCCCGCGCCTGTGGGCGGACAGGGATACGATGCTCGAAACCATCTCCAACGGTGCGCGCGCCGCAACGCTTGTCATGCCGAGCTTCGATGACGAGGCCCGCCATTTCGGCGATGTGTCCGTGGAAGCGACCATCGACCGCTACCGTTCACTTGGCGTTGAAAACATCGTCGTGAAGGACGGCGCCAAGGGCGCGACGCTCGATTTCGGCGGCAGTCGCACTCACGCCCCGGCAGTGAAAGCCGTGGACGTGGTGGATACGACAAGCGCCGGCGACAGCTTCAACGGCGCCTTCCTCGCCCGTTACGTGACCGGCAGTTCTCCCGAAGAGGCCGCCACCTTCGCGGCAAGGGCTGCGGCGACCGTCATCGGCCACCATGGCGCGCTGATCAGCCCCGAGTTGCTTCCACTGGTGGGATAGGGCTCGCTACACTGCGCGAACGTGGATTTTCGCATGCAGCCACCTCGGGTTCCCTCATTCCTGTTCCCCGGAACAAGTCCGAGGAACAGGGATAAGGACAGAAGGCAGCGCCGCCGACAACAGCAAAATTTTGAGCGCAACCACGATTCCCCACCGCCATACACCCTGACATGATCCTGTAACACGCACGCCGCATATACGGGCAGAAGCCGGGCAATGGGGATTCGCCCGCGCGCAGATGAGCAGGATCAGTGTTTCATGACCAGAATCACGATTGTCACAGATGCCTGGCACCCGCAGGTCAACGGCGTGGTTCGCTCCATTGAAAACACCAATACCGAACTCGCGCGGCTCGGCGTCGATGTGCACATGGTCACACCACAGAGTTTTTACAGCATCCCCTGCCCCACCTATCCGGAAATCCGCCTGTCGGTCGCCGGTTATCGTCGTGTGGCGGCGGAGATCGAAAAAAGCCAGCCCTCCTTTGTGCATATTGCCACGGAAGGGCCGCTGGGCTTCATGGCCCGGCGCTGGTGCGTGAAGAACCGTATGCGTTTTTCCACCAGCTACCACACCCGCTTTCCCGAATATGTAGCCGCCCGTTTCCCCGTCCCGGAAAGTTGGCTCTACGCCTTCGTGCGCTGGTTCCACAATGGCGGCAACACCTGCATGGTGGCCACGCCGAGCCTTGAGACCGAACTGGAAGCCCGCGGCGTGCGCAACCTCAAGCGCTGGAGCCGCGGCATCGACGCCGAGCTTTTCCATCCCCGCCCGAAAACCAAGCTGCCTTTCGATCTGCCGAGACCGATCTTCATGACGGTGGGACGTGTGGCGGTGGAAAAGAACCTGCCGGAATTCCTGGAACTCGACCTGCCGGGATCGAAGATCGTCGTTGGCGACGGTCCCGCCCGCCATGAATTGCAGGAAAAATACCCTGATGTTCTGTTCACCGGCATCAAGACCGGTGAGGAGCTGGCCGATGCCTATGCGCAGGCCGATGTCTTCGTTTTCCCCTCGAAGACCGACACCTTCGGCAACACCATTCTCGAAGCGCTGGCCAGCGGCGTTCCAGTTGCCGCCTTCCCCGTGACCGGACCGATCGACATTCTCGGCGGAAACCCCGCCGCCGGTGCGCTGGACACTAATCTGCGCGACGCCTGTCTGGCGGCGCTTCACTGCTCACCACAGGCAGCGCTTGCCCTTTCCAAAAGCTACAGCTGGGAAAAGGCCTCGCGACAATTCCTCGACAATGTCATCCATGCCGCCGGAAAATCACTGCCGCTTCTGTCGCGCTCGCGGCTTGCATGAGGCAATCCCCGAGATTTGTGCGGGAATGAGTGGACGAAACGGTACGGGAGTGTCACAAGGCGATCAGGACGCGACTGCCGTTATCTTTAGAACGGGGTCGGGCTGCTGATTGACGTCAGGCGGCTGCCGCGAGATTACGCTGGCCGTCCTTTTATCAGATCGACCCCCTCACCAGTTACCAGTGAGAGACCGGCCCGTCAGCGGCACGGTCCGCGCCTTGCCGTCCCGGTCGGTCACCGAAAGCGATGCCGCCATCTGCTTGGGGGATTTGCGGAACCAGTTGGCGGCAACGCTCGCCATATCGCCGATCATGGCCTGTTTGTGCCAGTCGGCAAAACGTCTGGCCGACGCTTCCGGCTCGGAACGGTAGAAGAAATCGCCGGATTGGCCGAGATCATTGATGGACGCCGCCATGGCCGACAGCGGCCGCTGGAACATCTTTGCCGGCACCGCAAGCGCATCGGCACCTTCGGAAAAGGCCGGCGCCATGAAATCGATCGCCCAGCCGTCCGCCTCGACCCAGCAATGGAAATTCTCGCCTGCACCCGTCACATAACCATCTTCCCGATGATCTGCGAACAAGAGAACCGTTCCGCCGAGATTATAGGCGGCAAGCCCGCCCTTCGGCACCGCCTTCACCTTGTAGTGCTGCTGCAGAATGAAGGCGCCGAAGGTGCTGAAATACATGGAGGCCGAGGCAGGATCGGCATTCTGGCTGATGAGCAGGCTGTTGATGACGCGGTAAATCCTGAAATAGTCGGTCTGCTTGATCAACATAGTCTTTTACTCTTCAAAGCCGGACAGTGAAATTGGAACGAGCGAATGCCGCTTGTTTCGTCTCCCCGCCGGGGAGAAGTCCGCGGCAGCGGGATGAGGGGGCGAGAGTATAGATATTCAGAGAGCGAGCCCCCTCATCCGACCCTTCGGGCCACCTTCTCCCCGGCGGGGAGAAGAAACAGGCCGAGACCCTTCACGTCAAAATCAACGCCGCTTCTTCGCCTTGCTCTCGAACGGATTGTCCGAACCCCGGTAATGCACCCGGATCGGCACACCCGGCATGTCGAAATCCTTGCGCAGACCGTTCACCAGATAACGCGTATAGCTTTCCGGAATAGATTCCGGTCGGGTGCAGGAAATCATGAAGGCCGGCGGGCGGGCCTTGACCTGGGTCATATATTTCAGCTTCAGGCGGCGGCCGGAGACGGCCGGCGGCGGATGCTGCGTGGTTTGCGCATCCAGCCAGCGGTTGAGACGGGCCGTGGAAATGCGGCGGTTCCAGACCTTGTCGGTATCGATGATGTTCTGCATCAACCGGTCGAGGCCATAACCCGTCTGGCCGGAAATCGGCACGGCGCGAATGCCGCGCGCCTGCGGCAGAAGCCGCTCGGTCTTTTCGCGCAGATCGGCCAGATAGGCCTGCGGGTCTTCGACCAGATCCCATTTGTTGAAGGCAAGCACGGCGGCGCGGCCTTCACGGATGACGAGGTCAACCAGCTGCAGATCCTGCTTTTCGAAGGGGATGGTGCTGTCGAACACGATGACGACGGTTTCCGCAAAGCGGATGGAACGCAGCGAATCCGCGACCGAAAGCTTTTCCAGCTTCTCCGTCACCTTGGCCTTGCGGCGCATGCCGGCCGTGTCGAACATCTTGATGGTGCGGCCGCGCCAGTCCCATTCGACCGAGATGCTGTCGCGGGTGATGCCGGCTTCCGGGCCGGTCAGCAGCCGGTCTTCACCGAGGAAACGGTTGATCAGCGTCGACTTGCCCGCATTCGGCCGGCCAATGATGGCGACGCGCAGCGGCTTGGTCTCGTCATAAACCGGCTCTTCGTCTTCTTCGTCCTCGCTGCCCGGTTCGCTGCGCGGCAGAACGATATCCGTCTCCGCCTCATCCACTTCCGGCGGGAAAGCCACGTCCTCGCCGATTGCCTCAACAATGGCGTCGCGCAGGTCGATCATGCCCTGACCGTGTTCGGCCGAGATCGGGCAAGGGTCGCCGAGGCCGAGCGTGAAGGCATCGTAGAAACCGGCGTCGGAACCGCGCGCTTCAGACTTGTTGGCCACCAGTACCACCGGCTTGCCGCGACGGCGCAGCATTTCGGCCAGCGTCTCATCGGCCGGCGTCAGGCCCGCCTTGGCGTCCACAACGAACAGCGTCACATCGGCATCGTCAATCGCCGCTTCGGTCTGCGCCCACATGCGGCCCTGAAGCGTTTCCGGACCGGATTGCTCCAGACCGGCGGTATCGATGATGGTGAAACGCAGGTCGACCAGCTTCGCCTCGCCGGGGCGACGATCACGGGTCACGCCCGGCGTATCGTCCACCAGCGCCAGCTTCTTTCCAACCAGACGGTTGAAAAGCGTGGACTTGCCGACATTGGGGCGCCCGACTATGGCGACGGTGAAGCTCATTGATCCTGGTTCCTTAAAGCACGTCTGCCCAAAACACTACCTGTTTTGGGCAAAGGACATGCGTAAAATAATGAGTTGGATCGCTTTGGCAATGCGGAGAATGCCGGCGCGATCTCGCGTGGCGAAGCGACCTTAAGCAGCCTTGCCTGAAGCGGTGATATTGTCGAGCATGATCTGCGCCCGGTTCGTCACGTTGCGCGGCGCCTGCGCGTCGCTCACGATCTGCTCGAACCATTGTTTGGCCTTGGCGAAATCGCCGGCCTTGTAGGCGGCGAGACCCAAAGCCTCGCGGGCGGAAGCCTTCATGGTCTGGCCTTCGCCGCTGAGGGGTTCCACCAGTGCGGCAACCTGATCGTAGGTGCCGTTGTCGACCAGCAGCCAGGCCGC
Organism: Agrobacterium salinitolerans; assembly: GCF_027498475.1. Classification (NCBI taxonomy): domain Bacteria; kingdom Pseudomonadati; phylum Pseudomonadota; class Alphaproteobacteria; order Hyphomicrobiales; family Rhizobiaceae; genus Agrobacterium; species Agrobacterium salinitolerans. Next base: position 1,169,122 of record NZ_JAPZLN010000001.1, read on the forward strand.
GCGCACCTTGGCGGTATCGCGGAAGACCTGCGGTGCGGAGGTGTCGTTGCCGATGGCGGTGAAGGCAGCGATGGCGCCGGCCGCGTCACCCTTCTGCGAAAGCAGCGTGGCCGAGCGGAACTTCGCCAGAACAGGGTAATTGCCGTGACCGGAAGTTTCGAGATCGGCAAGGGCCTTCAGCGCATCATCCGTCTTGTTTTCCGAAGCGAGTTTCAGCGCCGCAAGGAACTGATCGCCCGAATTGGAAGCGCGGCTGGTGTTCCAGTATTCGTAGATACCGGCACCGGCGGCGCCGAGAACCACCAGGACGGCCGCACCCACGACCACGATACCGTAACGGCCCCAGAAGCGCGACAGCTGCTCGGAACGGATCTGCTCGTTCACTTCGCGGATAAAGGTATCATTTTCGTTTGCCATCAAATTCTCCGTTACCCGCGCGGAGATCGTCACCGATCCATCCGTTCGCGGACATACCAAGCCGCTTACCCGGGTCAGCGAAAGTCAGGCCAACCGGGTCATGGTCGGCCTTCTAGCCTATTTTGCCTGATATGTAAGGGGGAAACGTTGATTTCCTACATGGCGATAGGCTGAACGCCGATCAACCATTCGTGCAGTTTCAGGATGAATGCGCCCCACAGAACGATGCCGCCGACAACGGCCACCAGATCGTAGCGGCTTGAAACGAAGTCCCGGACCACTTTGTCACCCGCTCGCTCCCGGCGCTTCAACGAGATCCGCATCACCACGCCCCAGGCGAGGAACGATGCGAAAAGAAGAATGGACGACGTCTCGCCATTGGCCAGAAGATGCGCGAGCGCCCAGATTTTGACCGAGAGGATGAGCGGATGTTTCGTCTTCGTTGCGATATGGCCAGCCGGGATGAGGCTGGCGACAAGACAGATCATCGCGAGCAGCATCAGGGTGACGGCGATATGGCTCATCCAGACCGGCGGATACCACAACATGCCGGTCTCCTGCCGTGCTTCACCGAAGGCATAGATGACGAGGCCGAGCGTGACGAGGCTGACAACGGAATAGACGCCCTTGAAAGGCCCTTCGCCCATCGTCGCGATCATGCGGGCGCGAAATTGCGGCGCGACCACCTTCAAAAGATGCGTCAGCAGGAACAAGGCAAGACAGAGTGCGAGAAAAAGCATGGAATACGGTCCCCCGGTGGAACGAAGCGGCCCTATCACCGCGGTTGAGAACAGGAATTAGGCCGAAAGCCATGAAAACGCCAGCCACTTCAAAGCTTCGCCTTATTCCACCCGCAAAAGGCCACGGTGTTTCATATGACGGATAACTGATGTTTCGCCCCTTTGCCGCTTTTTCCCTGTCGCTTCTCGCCGCCCTTCCCGCTTTTGCGCAAGAGGCTGAGAAGCCGAAGCAGCTCGTGATCGTCTCCTTCGACGGCGCGGGCGACAATATGCTGTGGGAAAGAAGCCGGGCGACGAGCAAGCAGGTCGGCGCTCATTTCACCTATTTCCTCGCCTGCACGCTTGTCATGGACAGGAAGACCAGCGCCAAGACCTATCAGGGACCTGGCCAGAAGGCCGGCCGTTCCAACGTCGGTTTCGGCCAGTCACCGGAAGAGGTGGAGACAAGGCTCAGAAACATCTGGGCCGCCTATCGCGAGGGTCACGAGATTGGCAACCACACCTGCGGCCATTTCGATGGCGGCCAGTGGACCGCGGAACAATGGGACGGCGAATTCACCACCTTCACCAGTACGCTGGAAAATGCCTGGCAGATGATCGGCAAGAAGGGCGAGGAGCCCGAGGGCTGGCGCGAGATGGTCAAAAACATCAACGGTTTCCGTGCGCCCTATCTCTCACAGGGTCCGGCGCTGACCGCCGCCCAGAAAAAGCATGGCTTCATTTATGACGCCACCAGCATCACCAAGGGGCCGGAATGGCCGGTGGAGCGCGACGGCATAGAGCATTTCGGCCTGCCGCTCATTCCGGAAGGTCCGGGCAACCGCCCGATCATCGCCATGGACTACAATCTCTTCATCCGCCACTCCATCGGCATCGAAACGCCGGATCGCGCCCAGGAATTCGAGGAGCGCGCCTATACGGCCTTCCGCAATGCATTCGACAGGCAATATAATGGCGAGCGCATTCCGCTACAGATGGGCTTTCACTTCGTGAAGATGAATGGCGGCGCCTATTGGAACGCCTATGAGCGGCTGCTGCGCGAAGTCTGCGGCAGGCAGGATGTCGCCTGTGTGAGCTATGCCGAGGCGATGCCGATGATCGAGGCACGAAGGAAGCAGAAGACCGAGGGTTAAAATCTCTGAACTTATGAAAAAGGCGGCCAATTGGCCGCCTTCTTGTTTGCTCAGGGGCGGTTGGCATTCAACTCGCCGCCTTTGGCTTCTCGCAGTAGATATCGCTGGTCAATTTCGGGAAGCTCCTGCCCCTCGATCGCCGCTTCGAAGGCTTTCAGACGTTTGTAGATCGACAGGAGTTCGACAATGGTCGTCCAAGAGTTCACGAGATACTGGAACGAGCCGCGCACCTGTTCGAAAACATTCAGGACCTGGTTCATAAGTCCGAGCGTGACCTTGCCGGCGACGATCGACGGGATGAGAACCAACGTGCCAAAGATGTTGTCCGCCTGCAGATAAAAAATGCGGGCGACGTTGAAGTACAGATAGTGGAAATAGAGGCGGAAATAATTCTTCCGCACATTGGCAAACAACTCGCCGATCGTCAGAGGATCCGCGCGCTCTTCATGGTCTTCGCCATAGACCAGCTCCTTACGATAGGCAGCCTCCACGCGCTGATTGCGGAACTCCAGCCCGGGCAGCTTGATACCCACGAGCGCGAGAAAAACCGTGCCGAACACCGACCAGACGATGGCGGCCCACACGAGAGCATGGGGCACGGCTCCGAAAAGCGGCAGGTCCGTAATCGTTTCCGAGAATGTGAACAGCACCGGCAGGAACGCGATCAGCGTCATGATCGCCCGCACAAACCCCACACCCAGTCCTTCGACGGTGGAAGAGAAACGCATGGTGTCTTCCTGCACACGCTGCGAGGCGCCCTCGATGTGGCGAAGCCGATCCCAGTTCGACATATAAAATTCGTTCATCGCCGTGCGCCAGCGGAAGATATAATGGCTGACGAAAAACAGATTGAGCACACCGACGAAGATGGCGACGAAGGCGATACCCGCAAAACCGAGCGACCCCATGTAGAGTTGTTCGGCCGTCACAGGCGCCGTCCGCGCCAGAGCCTGCTGGATAAGGTCATAAAACGGCCCATACCAGGCATTCACTGCAACACTCACCTGCACGGAAAAATAGGTCGCGAAGATGATCAGCGCCGATCCAAGAACCGACCAGTTCTGCCAGCGATGCGGATGATACCAGAACCAGAACGCGGAAAAGATCAGCGCGGCAACGGCATAATAAATATAGAACCACAAGAACGGGGTGGACCAGAAAACCGAAACGCCGATGACCGGCTCTTGTCCGGCAGGCAGAGGCGGCAGACCAATTATGGCACCCCAATTGCGGCCGCCGGCGTACCACACGCCGATCATGGCCATCGCCCAGACGAAGGCCGACGTGAAGAACAATTTCGGTTTGGGAAAGAAGCAATGAAACACGTTTCGAACTCACGCGCGTTTGAAATCAGCCATTATTGGCGAAGCACTAGATGGCCCGAACCTAGGGCAGAAATTTGTGCACAGCAATGAAGAAGCACTGACCTTAACAAGATGTAAGGCGCAGACGGCGGGCGACGCCCCCGGAAACAGCGAATGAAAGGCGGAAGAGACGGTCAGCGGCCTAGCGCCGCCGCTCCGTGGCGAGCACCGGCAACATCAGCAGAATGCTGACAACGAGCACGGCGGAAGCGAGAATGCTGGGCGCGGTAAAACTTCCCGTCACCTCGGCAATCCAGCCGGCGGCAAGCGGCCCGACGATCTGGCCCGTGCCGAAAGCGGCCGTCATCAGCGCAAAGGCGCGACGTGGGCTCGGGCCTGCAAATTCCCGGCCGAGTTGCAGGCCATAAGCGGTGATGACCATGAAGGTCAGCCCGAGAAGCAGGCCGCCGGCGAGAACGCCCGGCACCGGCGGCAGCATCACCGAAGCGAAGACACCGACAGCTTCCAACGCCAGCACGATAACGAAAGCGCGCTTTAGCCCCTGCGATTTCAACACCGGTTTCCACAGGAACAGCGAAATGGCAGCTGCGCAGCCGGTGATGAACCAAGCCAGAAACTCCACGAAAGCACCGGCAGCGGCCATCCGGGCAATCGCCACGATAAAAGTGGCGGTGATGACGTAACCGAAGCCGAAAAGCCCATAAGCGAGCGTCGTCAGAAACAGGGGCCTTGTCCAGACAAGCGGCGGTTCCGCCGCCGAAGATGCATGCCGCGGCGGGCCAGCGGGAAGCACGCGAAAGACAAGGAGAAAGGTGAGAAAGGAAAAGACCGCGCCGGCAATCCATTCCTCTCTCCACGAGGAGCCGCCGCCGTCAAAAACGACGCCAATCAGATAGACCGCAAGCGAGGAGATCGCGATACCGGCCCCGACACCGCCATAATGCAGCGCCTGAACGCTGTCCCTGCCCGCCTTAACGGCATGGCCGATAACGATCTGCGAGGTGAAGATCATGGTCAGCGCACTGGCGACGCCGGCCAGAAACCGGATGACGGTGAAGGCCGCGACGGAATTGAAAGCCGCCATGGCAAGCAACAATGCCCCGGTGGAAAACAGGCCGCAAAGCGCCACCAGCCGTTCCCGCCCTGATCCCCACGAATAGGCCGCCAGAACCGCCCCGGCCAGATAACCGGCGAAATTCCCGGCCGCCACGATCCCCGCATCCCCCGCCGAAAGCGGAACGTCGGCCATCATGCCAGGCAGGATGGGCGTGAAGGAAAAACGGCCGAAACCCATGGCGGAGGCCATCATCAGCGCCCCGGAAAATCCGAGTGCGGTCAGATGTCTGGCGGAAAGTGGCTTGTCGATGCTCATGCATGGCTTATCGCAACCGGGCGGATAGGCGACAAGCGAGTTATTTTGATCGGCGTTATAAGCGGTCGTTATCGGTCACGCGGTGAGTGGCGATGCGCTCCGAGGGTGCCGTGATTCTTCTCCCCGAGGGGGAGAAGGTGGCCCGAAGGGTCGGATGAGGGGGAACGTTGCCGGACTTCGGAGAGCTTGCCCCCTCATCCCGCTGCCGCGGACTTCTCCCCCTCGGGGAGAAGAAACAAGCGGCACGCGCTCGCTCCGACCTTAAAAGTGAGGGTGACGGAGGCAGGTGGCCGTCAATCCGCAAGCGTCAGCACCAGCGGCCCGTTTTTCGTCGCCACCACGGTATGCTCATATTGCACCGTCGGCGCGCTCGGGTCACTATAGAGCGTCCATGGATCATCGTCGCCGTCCTCGGCCCAATAGGCCCCCGTCGAGAGAAACGGCTCGACAGTGAACACCATGCCTTCTTGCATGATGCGGCGCTCGTCCTTATCCGGCCAGGTCGCCAGTTCCTTTGGCTCCTCATGCAGGGAACGGCCAATGCCGTGGCTGGCGAGATTGGTGATCAGCGTGTAACGGTTCTTTTTGGCAAAGGCACCGATGGCATTGCCGATATCGGCGAAGGGCCGACCGGTTTTCACCTGCTGCAGGCCTGTCCACATGGCGCGCTTGCCATCGCGGCAAAGCCGCTCGATTTCCTTTTTGACAGGCGGCACGGCGAAGGACGAACCTGTATCGCCGAAAAAGCCGTTCTTCACCGCCGAAACGTCGATATTGACGAGATCGCCGGCCTTGATGATGCGCGGGCCGGGAATGCCATGGGCCACTTCCTCGTTGACGCTGATGCAGGTCGCGCCGGGAAACTTGTAGCAGAATTCCGGCGCCGATTGCGCACCGTTATCCTCCAGCACCTTACGGCCGATGGCGTCCAGCTCGGCCGTGGTGATGCCCGGTTCCAGCGCGTCCGCCATTGTCTGCATGGCAACGGCGCACAAGCGACCGATATCCTTCAGCAGATCAAGTTCTTCTTCGGTGGAAATGACCATGTCTCTGTCCGTTATTGTGTATGGCGGGTCTCGAAACGCCCACCTTGGTAATCATCAGGCCGTGGCTTTCACCGGATCGGCGCTCCCCGTCAATTCTTTTCTGACGAGTGGGGCGACTTTCGTACCATAAAGCTCAATGCCGCGCATGATCTGGTCATGCGGCATCAGGCCGATGGCCATCTGCAACAGAAAGCGATCATTCCTGAACACGCCATGCGCCTTGATGATCTTTTCCGCCACCAGCTCCGGCTCACCGAGGAAGAGATTACCCTCCGGCCCGCGTGCCGCATCGAAATGCGCGCGGTTCGTCGGCCCCCAGCCGCGTTCGCGGCCGATGCGGTTCATCACCTCCGCCTGCGGTCCGTAAAATTGGTCCGCCGCCTTGTCGGTGGTGTCGGCAATGAAGCCGTGCACATTGATGCTGGTGCGCAGCTTGGTCTTTTCCTGGCCCGCCCGGCGCGCGGCCTCGTGGTAAAGATCGAACAGCGGTGCGAAACGGCGATATTCACCGCCGATAATGGCAAGCGCCACCGGCAGGCCCATGGCGCCCGCCCGCGCCATCGATTGCGGCGTGCCGCCAACCGCGATCCAGACCGGCAGACGCTCCTGCAACGGACGCGGATAAACACCGCGACCATTGATGGCCGGATGTTTGGTGCCGGACCAGGTGACGATTTCCTGTTCGCGCAGCGCCAGCAGCAGATCGAGCTTTTCGGCGAAGAGCACGTCGTAATCTTCGAGATCGTAACCGAACAGCGGGTAGGATTCGATGAAAGAACCGCGCCCGGCCATGATCTCGGCACGGCCGTTCGAGAGGAGATCGACGGTCGAAAACTGCTGGAACACGCGAATGGGGTCATCTGAACTCAGCACCGAAACGGCGCTCGTCAGGCGAATATTCTTCGTCTTTACCGCCGCCGCCGCAAGCACGGTGGAGGGAGAGGAAACGACATAATCCGGACGATGATGCTCACCCAGGCCAAAAACATCGAGCCCGACCTGATCGGCAAGCTCGATCTCTTCGATGAGTTCTCGCAGCCGGCGTGCTCCCTCCGGCCCGCGGCCATCGGCGGGGTTGGGATTGACATCCGCGAATGTGTAAAGACCGAGTTCCATAAACGATACCTCTGTTTGCTTGCCTCAGAGATAGGGACGGGAGCCCCCGCAGGCAAACGCAAAATCTGCCGCAAAATCTGGATGCTTGGCGTCGAAAAAATCGATGGTCGCACCCACACGAGCCGCCTTGCGCGCTCAATCCTAAATGGCGATTGCCAGCCTGCCCCCTTTGGGCATAGGCTGCTTAAATATGTGCGAAGTAATGCAAAAAGGGGAAAGCATGCATCGGACAGTTATCGTGACAGGCTCCACAAGCGGCATCGGCCTTGGCATTGCCCAGCGATTTGCGCGCGACGGCGCCAATATCGTGCTGAACGGCTTCGGCGATGAGGACGAAATTGAGAAGTTGCGTCTGCTGCTGGAGGCCGAAAGCGGCGGGCGCGTGCTTTATCACCCTGCCGATATGACGAAACCGGACGAGATCGCCGATCTCATTCAATCCTCGCACGAAAAGCTCGGCTCGGTGGATGTGCTCGTCAACAATGCCGGTATCCAGCACATCGCGCCCATCGAAGAATTCCCGACGGAAAAATGGGACTGGATCATCGCCATCAATCTGACCAGTTCCTTCCATAGCATGCGCGCTGCGATACCACTGATGAAGAAGGCCGGAAAAGGCCGTATCATCAACATCGCATCCGCCCACGGCCTTGTCGCCTCGCCGTTCAAATCGGCCTATGTGGCGGCCAAACACGGCATCATGGGCCTGACGAAAACGGCGGCGCTGGAGCTTGCGCAGACCGGCGTCACCGTCAACGCCATTTGTCCCGGTTATGTGCTGACCCCGCTGGTTGAAAAGCAGATACCTGAGATGGCCAAGGTGCGTGGCATCAGCGAAGAGGCGGTGAAGAACGATGTGATGCTGGAGTTGCAGGCAACCAAGCAATTCGTCACCGTCGACGATGTGGCCGCCGCGGCCGTATTTCTGGCAAGCGATGCCGCAAGCAACATTACCGGCACGCATATTTCCGTGGATGGCGGCTGGACGGCGCAATAATTGCCGAACTTTCTTTCCGGTTTGGAAATAATGAATTGCCAAAACGGAAATCGATATGCGCGCGGCGGCGTGCATATGATGCGCAGGGATAATCACAAGAAACCGGCTCGGCAGCCGGTCAAAAAAAGCAGGGCATTGCATGAACGACGCGATCAGTTTCATCCTCAACAGCGAAACCATCTCGCTGAAGGGTTTCGGACCGACAGACACGCTTCTCGATTATCTCCGCATCAACAAGCGGTTGACCGGGACCAAGGAAGGCTGCGCCGAAGGCGACTGCGGCGCCTGCACGGTGCTGGTCGGGCGGCTGCTGGACGGTTCTCTGCGATATGAAAGCGTCAATGCCTGCATCCGCTTTTTAGGTTCGCTGCACGGCGCCCATATCGTCACGGTGGAGCATCTGGCCGCGCGCGACGGCACGCTGCACCCCGTACAGCAGGCGATGGTGGATTTCCACGGCTCGCAATGCGGTTTCTGCACGCCGGGCTTCATCATGTCGCTCTACGGCCTGTGGCTATCAAGCGAAAACCCCGGCGGCGCCGACATCGAAAAGGCGCTGCAAGGCAATCTCTGTCGATGCACGGGGTATGAGCCGATAGTCCGCGCCGCCGAAAAGATCGCCGCCGCGCGCCCGAGCGCCCTCTTCGACCCGCTGCAACGCGACCGCACCGATATCATGGCAAGGCTCTGGGCGATCCGCGCCAATGAAACGATCACCGTCACCCACGGCGAGGGCCGCACCATCATTCCAGCGACGCTGGCCGAGCTGACCGAGATTTACGCTGCCGAACCGAAGGCGACCATCGTCGCCGGCTCCACCGATGTCGGCCTGTGGGTAACAAAGCAGATGCGGGCGCTGAACCCTGTCATCTTCATCAACAATCTCGGCGACCTGCAGACCATCACCGTGGGTGAAGAGGGCGTGACACTGGGCGCCGGCGTCACCTACAGCCAGGCCTTCAAGACCATCGCGGAGCACTTCCCGCCGCTTGCCCGGTTGTTTGATCGGCTCGGCGGCGAACAGGTGCGCAATATGGGCACCATCGGCGGCAATATCGCCAACGGCTCGCCCATCGGCGACACCCCACCGGCGCTGATCGCCCTCGGGGCCACGCTCACCCTGCGCTCGTCCTCCGGCAGCCGCACCGTGCCGCTGGAAAGCTACTTCATCGATTACGGCAAACAGGACCGGCTGAGCGGTGAATTCGTCGAGAAGCTTTTCATTCCGTTCCAGACGCCGGAAAGTCACTACGCTGTCTACAAGATTTCCAAACGCCGCGACGAGGATATTTCCGCGCTCTGCGCCGCCTTCAATCTGACGCTCGATGCCGATGGCGCAGTCGACGACATCCGCATCGCCTTCGGCGGCATGGCCGGCACGCCGAAACGCGCTGCACATCTGGAGGCCGCGCTTCTCGGGAAAGAGTGGTCGCAGGAAACGATCGACGCGGCGCGCGATGCGCTGGATGAGGATTTCACCCCGCTGACGGATTGGCGCGCGACCGCCGAATATCGCCAACTGACGGCGAAGAACCTGCTGATACGATTCTTCCTGGAGACATCAGGCGAAAAGCAGGAACTTGCACGTTTCACGCTGGAGGAGGCTTGAACCATGGACACCACAAGCTTCGACAAGACCAAGACCGAAATCGACGGCCCGATGCACACCTCGCTCCGGCATGATTCCGCCCACAAGCATGTGACCGGCAGCGCCGAATATATCGATGACATTCCCGAACCCGCCGGCCTCGTCCACGGCGCACTCGGCCTTGCCGACCGTGCTCACGCGGAAATCATCACGATGGACCTCTCCGAAGTGGAGGCCACACCGGGCGTACTTTGGGTGATGACGGGCAAGGACGTGCCCGGCGAAAACGATGTCTCTTCCGGCGGTCGTCACGATGAGCCGCTGCTGGCGGAGACAAAGGTCGAATTCCACGGCCAGCCGGTCTTCGCCGTCTTTGCCGAAACCCGCGATATCGCCCGCAAGGCCGCACGCAAGGCAAAGATCACCTATAAGGACCTACCGCATTTCACAGATATCGATACCGCAATCGAAAATGGCGGCGCGCTCGTCATCGACCCGATGACGCTGAAACGTGGCGATGCGAAGCTGGAGATGGATGTCGCACCACGCCGCCTCACCGGCACGATGCGCATCGGCGGGCAGGAGCATTTTTATCTCGAAAGCCATATCGCCATGGCCGTGCCGGGTGAAGATGACGAAGTGACGCTGTGGAGTTCCACCCAGCATCCAAGCGAAATCCAGCATATCGTCAGCCATATCCTGCAGGTGCCATCCAATGCCGTCACGGTGCAGGTGCGCCGCATGGGTGGCGGTTTCGGCGGCAAGGAAACGCAGGGCAACCAGTTCGCAGCCCTTTGCGCCATCGCCGCCAAGAAGCTGAACCGGGCCGTGAAAATCCGCCCCGACCGCGACGAGGACATGAGCGCCACCGGCAAGCGCCACGATTTCCGCGTCGATTACGAGCTGGGCTTCGATGATGAAGGTCGCATCCACGCTGTCGATGCCACCTATGCCGCACGCTGCGGTTTTTCCTCCGATCTGTCCGGGCCGGTCACCGACCGTGCGCTGTTCCATGCCGATTCAAGCTATTTCTACCCGAATGTGCATCTGACCTCCCGGCCCCTGAAAACCCACACGGTCTCCAACACCGCCTTTCGCGGTTTCGGCGGCCCGCAGGGCATGCTGGGGGCGGAACGTTTCATCGAAGAAATCGCCTATGCCGTCGGCAAGGATCCGCTCGATATCCGCAAACTGAATTTCTACGGCGAGACCGGCTCCGGCCGCACCACAACGCCCTATCATCAGGAAGTCGAAGACAACATCATCGCCCGCGTCGTCGAGGAACTGGAAACCTCCAGCGACTATCGTGCGCGCCGGCAGGCAATCGTGGATTTCAACAGGACAAGCCCGATCATCCGCAAGGGTATCGCGCTCACCCCCGTCAAGTTCGGCATCTCCTTCACCATGACCGCCTTCAATCAGGCGGGCGCGCTGGTGCATATCTATAATGACGGCTCCATCCACCTGAACCATGGCGGCACCGAAATGGGTCAGGGCCTTTACACCAAGGTGGCGCAGGTGGTGGCCGATGCCTTCCAGGTGGATATCAACAGGGTGAAAATCACCGCCACGACGACGGGCAAGGTGCCGAACACGTCGGCCACCGCCGCCTCCTCCGGTACGGACCTGAACGGCATGGCCGCTTATGACGCCGCCCGCCAGATTCGCGAGCGCCTCGTCAAATTCGCCGCGGAGAACTGGAACGTGCCGGAAGAAGAGGTTGTCTTCCTGCCAAACCGGGTGCGCATCGGGCTTGAAGAAATCGCCTTCAACGATTTCGTCAAAAAGGCTTATTTCGCCCGCGTCCAACTATCGGCCGCCGGTTTTTACAAGACGCCAAAAATCCACTGGGATCGCGCCGCCGGCCGTGGCACACCGTTTTATTATTTCGCCTATGGCGCGGCCTGTTCGGAAGTGTCGATCGACACGCTGACTGGCGAATATTTGATGGAACGCACCGATATCCTCCACGATGTCGGCAAGTCGCTGAACCCGGCCATCGATATCGGCCAGATCGAAGGCGCTTTCGTGCAGGGCATGGGCTGGCTGACCACGGAGGAACTGTGGTGGGACGGCAAGGGGCGGCTACGCACCCATGCACCTTCCACCTACAAGATTCCGCTTGCCTCCGACCGGCCGAAGAGCTTTAACGTCAGGCTGGCGGAATGGGCGGAAAATGCCGAACCCACCATCGGCCGCTCTAAGGCCGTGGGCGAGCCGCCCTTCATGCTGGCGATCTCGGTTCTCGAAGCGCTCTCCATGGCCGTCGCCTCCGTCGCCGACTACAAGGTCTGCCCACGCCTCGATGCCCCGGCAACGCCGGAGCGCGTTTTGATGGCGGTGGAACGGTTGAAGAAGGTGTGAGGGGGAAGTGTCCATGCGGCCGAGCCCCCTCATCCGTCCCTTCGGGCCACCTTCTCCCCGGCGGGGAGAAGAAATATGCCGCGCCGTCTCGCACGTCCTTAAAACATTTGAGGTGGGCGGAGCCAGTGTTCCGGGTTTCTTCTCCCCGCCGGGGAGAAGGTGGCGCGCAGCGCCGGATGAGGGGGCCAGCCCCAATGCCTGACGCCTCCCTCTCCGCCTTCCTCGCCCGCCCTGCCCCCACCATCCTCGTGGAAATCGAGGCAGTGAAAGGCTCATCCCCACGCGAGGCTGGCACCTTCATGCTGGTCAGCCAGGAAGCCTTGTGGGAAACCATCGGCGGCGGGCAATTCGAATATATGGCGATAGACCACGCCCGCGCCATGCTGCGAACAGGGACGACCGAAGACCGCATGGATATTCCGCTTGGGCCGGAAATCGGCCAATGCTGCGGCGGGCGTACCCTCATCCGCTTCCGGCTGATAACGGCGGAGATATCAGCCACGCTTGAGGCGCGGCTGAAGGGCGAAGCCGAGCGGCAGTCCGCCGTCTTCATTTTCGGCGCAGGCCATGTCGGCAAGGCGCTGGCAGATGCCCTGTCGCTGCTCCCCCTCACACTCACGGTGGTGGAAACACGTGAAGGCGAGCTGCGCGATCTTTCACAGGCGGTGGCGTCGGTACTCACCCCCATGCCGGAAGCACTCGTTGCGAAAATCCCGGCAAACGGCGCGGCCGTCATCGTGACCCATGATCACGCGCTTGATTTCCTCATTGCGAAGGAGGCGCTTGCCCGCAGCGATCTCGCTTATGTCGGCATGATCGGCTCGAAGACCAAACGCGCCACCTTCGCCCATTGGCTGGAGCGGGAGGGAGAGCCCCTGTCCCGCCTTGCAAAGCTCACCCTGCCCATCGGCGGCACAGGCGTCAGGGACAAGCGTCCCGCCGTCATAGCGGCCCTTGTGGCAGCCGAGTTGCTGCAAGCATTTTCCGTTGCCGAAATCCGTCGCAGCGAAAATCGACACGGCCATCCTCAAGGCCAAGATCACGCCTGAGCCCATCCGGCAGGCTTTCATCCGCCAGATTGTCGGGTTGAAGGCTTTCAAGGGTAAACCGTTCCGCTGTCCGCAGACCCGCACGCAGGCGGGACCACGCGCGCAAGAGTGCTGTGCGCATGTTCGTCTCCATTCAAAAATGTCAGAAGCTCAGTTGATGAATTGAGCTAAAAATGCTCTGTTTTCCGGAGAAAAACCAATGAAACCTTCGGCAATTGACATAAAGAGAACTTATCCATGAAAATGTCGCGCCAGTTCCCGCTGAACGCCCTGCGGGTGTTCGAAGCCGCCGCAAGGCATCTCAGTTTCACCAAGGCCGGTGAGGAACTGGGCATGACGCAGACGGCGGTGAGCTATCAGGTGAAACTGCTGGAAGAGAATATCGGCGAGCCGCTCTTCATCAGAAGGGCGCGGCAGGTTTCGCTGACCGAGGCCGGGCAGAAACTCGCGCCGAAAGTCGCCGAAGCTTTCAATACGTTACAGGAGGCCGTAGATAGTGTGCGTGACACGCCTGACGCCACCTTGACCATCCATTCCACGGCCACCTTTGCTTCGCGCTGGCTCTCGCGGCATCTGGGAGCTTTCCAGCTCGAACATCCTTCCATCGCCGTGCGGTTGGAAACGTCGGGGACATTGATCGATTTTTCCCAATCCGATTGCGATGTCGCCATTCGCTGGAGCAAAGATAACGGCAAAGGGCTTATCTATCATCAATTGCTGCGCGGCGTTTATACGCCGATGCTGCATCCGAGCCTTGCCGAAAGCATCGGCGGATTGCACAAACCGGAAGACCTGCTGCGCCTGCGCATCATCGATCCCGGCGATATCTGGTGGAGCCAATGGTTCCAGGAAGTCGGCGTCGAAAATCCCGGCCTAAATCGTTATCCTCGCAGCCGCCTCAATGTACAGGCCTTCGAAGCCGCCGCCGCGATCGCCAGCCAAGGGGTGGCCATGCTCACCCCTGAACTCTATGCCGATGAGATTGCCCTCGGCCGCCTTTACCAGCCCTTCGAACACCTCAGCAGCGAAGGTAAGAACTATTGGCTGGTTTACCCCGAAAACCGCAGGAACATCCGCAAGATCAAACTGTTTCGCGACTGGATATTGAAGCGGATCGAAGAAAGCCATCCGCAGCAACCGCCTCAAAACCCCATGTCCGGCGCGTAAAAACAGCGCGGCGTATCCTCATCCGGAAACAGGCAGAGATGATATTCGCCATCTTCGGATCGTCTTGCCTCGCGCTGCGACCAGTTGAAGACGTGGCGTCGCGTGACCATGCGGTGATCGCCGGGCGCGAGCGAGACCTCGTAACCGTCGGACGTGACACGAACACTGCGCGTGGGGATCATCTGGCAGTCGCCGGTTTCGGCGTCGCCATTGCAGCAATAGCTTTCATATTTAAACCCCTTGTGGGATTCATGGGCAAGCGCGGTGGCGCTGAACGCCAGAGATAGGAAGAGGACCGTCAGAACAAGGCGCATCGGCATGGTCTCCGTTGAAACAACGGCGGCAGCCGGAAGATCATTGCGTCCCTTTATTCAAATTTCACATCAACACTTACCCGGACACAACGGCGCCGGGAACTGCGATACCTGCCCCCTGATCTGCCCCCACCCAGGGTTCGCAGCGCCCGCTTCCGGAAGAACCGCCAGCGAAACATGTCATGGAAGCCCTGCGTATCGCGCATAAAACCGGAATGGATTTCCGGCAAGACGCCCTACAGGACTCCGCAGCCTTATATTTTAGCACATCAGCAGACTGCACAAAGGATAATAGCTGAGTCGCGTTAGCCAGCTAAGCACAAACGATGCGACAGGAATGAGCTAGTGCAACTTTACCGGGCCAACCCACGCTAAAGGATACAACAAACTGATATTGCAGACACAAGAGCATCGGATTGTGAACAATCGCGCGCCAAGCTTTGCTTTCCCCTTCCCTAAAGGCCAAATTTCTCGCAAGGTGCGCTGCACAAGGATCAGGGGAACCGCATGTACGAATACGCCATTGCGTGGGAATGGATGGCCTTTGCCGTCCGCTGGCTCCACGTCATCACCGCCATCGCCTGGATCGGCTCATCCTTTTATTTCATCGCGCTCGATCTCGGGCTGGTCAAACGCCCGGATATGCCGCCGGGTGCCTATGGCGAGGAATGGCAGGTGCATGGCGGCGGCTTTTACCACATTCAGAAATATCTGGTCGCCCCTGCCCGCATGCCCGAGCACCTGACATGGTTCAAATGGGAAAGCTACGTCACCTGGCTTTCCGGCTTCGCCATGCTCTGCATCGTTTATTATGGCGGCGCCGATCTCTTCCTCATCGATCATTCGGTGCTGGCGCTCACCCAGTTCCAGGCCATCGGCCTGTCGCTTGCATCGCTGGCCATTGGCTGGCTGTTTTATGATTTCCTCTGCAAATCGCCGCTCGGCAACAATACCTGGGGCCTGATGGTCGTGCTCTATGTCGCGCTGGTGGCGATGGCCTGGGGTTATACGCAGGTCTTCACCGGCCGCGCCGCGTTCCTGCATCTCGGCGCGTTTACCGCCACCATCATGTCGGCGAATGTGTTCTTCATCATCATCCCCAACCAGAAGATCGTCGTCGCTGACCTGATCGCCGGGCGCACGCCGGACCCGAAATATGGCCGCATCGCCAAGCAGCGCTCGCTACACAACAACTATCTGACGTTGCCCGTCATCTTCTTCATGCTGTCGAACCATTATCCGCTGGCTTTCGCGACTGAGTTCAACTGGATCATCGCAGCGCTGGTGTTCCTGATGGGCGTCACCATCCGCCACTGGTTCAACACCACCCACGCCCGCAAGGGCAAGCCGACTTGGACCTGGCTCGCGACCGCGCTCATCTTCATCGTCATCATGTGGCTTTCCACCGTGCCGAAGGTGCTGACCGGCGAAGAAGAGCAGAAGGCCGCCACCCTCTCCCCCATGCAACAGCAATTCGTCAGCGACGCCCATTTTGCCAAGGCGCGTGATGTGGTTCAGGGCCGCTGTTCCATGTGCCATGCGGCCGAACCGGTGTGGGAAGGCGTGCCCTTCACACCGAAATCGGTGAAGCTCGAAACCGACGAACAGATCGCCGCCCATGCGCGCGAAATCTATTTGCAAGCCGGCCGCAGCCATGCCATGCCTCCCGGCAACATCACCGCCATCACCCCGGATGAGCGCAAGCTGCTGACCGCATGGTATGAAAGTGCGGTTTCCGGGGCTGGAAAAGCCGAAGGAAAAACCGAATGAGCATGGTTCTGCTGCGTGGCCGTCTGCTGAGCTTCCGCCGCGCGCCGCTCGCAATCGACGATACGCAAAGCTATGTCTATATCGAAGACGGTGGCCTGCTGATCGAAGACGGCAGGATCGCTGCCATTGGCGACTATGCCGATATCCGCAAGCAAGCCCCCGAAAACGTCGAGGAAAAGGACCACCGCCCGCATCTCATCGTGCCCGGCCTCATCGACATGCACCTGCATTTCCCGCAGATGCAGGTCATCGGCTCCTATGCCGCCAATCTCTTGGAATGGCTGAACACCTATACCTTCCCGGAAGAATGCCGTTTCGTCGAAACTGCCCACGCCCAGCGCATCGCCACGCATTTTTACGACGAGCTTCTGCGCCACGGCACCACCACCGCCGTTGCCTATTGCTCCGTGCACAAGACCTCCGCCGACGCCTTTTTTGCTGAGGCCCTGAAGCGCGGCATGCTGATGGTCGGCGGCAAGGTGATGATGGACCGCAACGCCCCGCAGGGCTTGCTGGACACGCCGGAAACTTCCTATGACGAGACCCGGGCCGTCATCGCCGACTGGCACGGCAAGGGTCGCAACCACGTCGCCATCACCCCCCGCTTCGCCATTACATCCACGCCGAAGCAGATGGAAGCCGCCCAGGCGCTGGCGCAGGAATTCCCCGATCTGTTCATCCAGACGCATCTTTCCGAAAATCTGGATGAGATCAAATATACCTGCGAGCTTTACCCTGAGGCGACCGACTATACGGATATCTATGTGCGCTACGGCCTGATGGGCGAAAAGACCCTGCTCGGCCACGCCATCCACCTCTCTGACCGCGAGGCAGATGTACTCTCGGAAACCGGCGCGGTCGCCGTACATTGCCCCACCTCGAACCTCTTCATCGGCTCCGGCCTGTTCCCGATGAAAAAGCTGCAACGGCGCGAAAAGCCTGTTCGTATCGCGGTTGCCACCGATATCGGCGGCGGATCGAGCTATTCCATGCTGCGCACCATGGACGAGGCCTACAAGATCCAGCAATTGCTGGGCGAACGTCTCAACCCGCTGGAAAGCTGGTATCTGATGACGCGAGGCAACGCCGAAGCCCTCTCCATGGTCGATCGCATCGGCACGCTGGAGGCCGGCACGGACGCCGACATCACCGTACTGAACGCCTCCTCGACACCCGCCATGGCGCTGAAGATGGAAGTGGTGAAAAGCCTGACGGAAGAACTTTTCCTGATGCTGACCATGGGCGACGACCGCACCGTCGTCGAAACCTACGTGGCCGGTAAGGCGATGAAAAGCACGCTTGCATAGTTCGGCTTGGGCCGAAACATCCGGTCACGATCTCGCTTAAACCAATATCTATGGAGCGAGCGGATACCCCTTGTTTCTTCTCCCCGCCGGGGAGAAGTCCGCGGCAGCGGGATGAGGGGGCAACGTCGGCGATATTCGGAGAGCTTGCCCCCTCATCCGACCCTTCGGGCCACCTTCTCCCCGGCGGGGAGAAGAAACCGTGCCGCACCCGCTCGCTTCATATGACTGGCTGGCGTCACCGGCCGAAATGCGAATGACCTCTGGAGTGCCCCATGCCGGATCTAGACCCAACCACCCTGCTCATGATCCTCGCGACCTTCATCGTTGCCGGCATCGTCAAGGGGGTGACCGGCATGGGACTGCCCACCGTCGCCATGGGCGTGCTCGGCCTCTTCATGCCGCCGGTCATCGCCGCCGGCCTGCTCATCCTGCCCTCCTTCATCACAAATATCTGGCAATTGCTGGCTGGGCCTGATTTCCGGGCCATCGTGAAGCGGCTGTGGCCGATGATGATAGCCATTGTGCTTGGCACCCTCATCGGCATCCGGCTGATGACGGCGGGCACCGGCGTCTGGACCACCTCGGCGCTCGGCCTGTGCCTTGCGGTTTACGCGACGTATAGCCTGCTTGCCAGACCGGTCTCGTTTCCGGCAAGACTGGAACCAAAACTCTCACCCGTCATGGGGCTGGCGACGGGCCTTCTGACCGGCGGCACCGGAATTTTCGTCGTGCCCGCCGTCCCCTATATTCAGTCACTCGGATTTAACCGCGACGATCTCGTGCAGGCGCTCGGCCTTTCCTTCACCGTTTCAACCATTGCACTGGCTACCGGGCTTGCCTCGCAGAATGCCTTTCACGTCGAGCATCTGTCACTTTCCGCGCTGGCCGTCCTGCCGGCCCTTGCCGGCATGTGGCTCGGTCAGAAGGTTCGGCGCATCGTCAGCCCGGCGACGTTCCGGCGTTGGTTTCTCATCTGCCTGCTTCTGCTCGGCTGCGAACTGTTCCTGCGCGCATTTTGGTAACAGTACGGCGACGATTTTGATGTCGCCACCACGCCATCCATGCTATGTGAAGCCTTCATTCAAATGTGAAGGCTTTATCCATGGGCAAAATCCTGACCATAGCGGACCTGAAGCAACAGGCTCAGCGCCGTGTGCCGAAAATGTTTTTCGACTACGCCGACAGCGGCGCATGGACGGAAGGCACCTACCGCGCCAATGAGGAGGATTTTTCCAAGATAAAGCTGCGCCAGCGCGTGCTGGTCGACATGACCGACCGGTCGCTTGCCACCGAAATGATCGGTGAGAAGGTTTCGATGCCAGTGGCTCTTTCCCCCACCGGCCTGACCGGCATGCAGCACGCCGATGGCGAGATGCTGGCGGCACAAGCAGCCGAAGAATTCGGCGTACCCTTCACGCTTTCCACCATGAGCATCTGCTCCATCGAGGATGTCGCCTCGGTCACGTCGAAACCCTTCTGGTTCCAGCTCTATGTGATGAAGGACCGCGACTTCGTCAACAATCTGATCGACCGGGCGAAGGCCGCCGGGTGCTCGGCACTGGTGCTGACGCTCGATCTGCAAATTCTCGGCCAGCGCCACAAGGATCTGCGCAACGGCCTCTCGGCCCCGCCAAAATTCACCCCGAAACACATCTGGCAGATGGCGACCCGGCCGAAATGGTGCCTGGACATGGCGCGCACCAAGCGGCGCAGCTTCGGCAACATCGTCGGCCACGCCAAAAACGTCTCCGACCTCTCCTCGCTCTCCTCCTGGACGGCGGAACAGTTCGATCCGCGCCTGTCGTGGAAAGACGTCGAATGGATCAAGCAGCGTTGGGGCGGCAAGCTTATCCTCAAGGGCATCCTTGACGAGGAGGATGCGCGCGCCTCGCTCGATACCGGCGCCGACGCCATCATCGTTTCCAACCATGGCGGCCGCCAGCTTGATGGCGCGCATTCCTCCATCGCCATGCTACCGAAGATCGTCGACGCCGTCGGTGACAGGGTCGAGGTGCATATGGATGGCGGCGTCCGCTCCGGTCAGGATGTGCTGAAAGCCGTGGCGCTCGGCGCCAAAGGCACCTATATCGGCCGCCCCTTCCTCTATGGCCTCGGCGCCGATGGCAAGCGGGGCGTAACCACGGCGCTGGAGATCATCCGCAAGGAGATGGATGTCAGCATGGCGCTTTGCGGCAAGCGGCTGATTACGGATGTGGATCGCAGCATTCTGGCGTGATGGTGATAACTCAGAGCCAGTGTCTCAGAACGCCCCGTCGTACTTTGCCTCCCTCATCCCTGTGCTCCTCACAGGGAGCCAGCCCAAGTCCTTGGGCCGAAAGGACTCTCCCCGTCGCGCAGACGCGCGCCGGCTGGATTCCTGTGACGGGCGCAGGAATGAGGAAGGGTGCAGGGGTGCCGTTAATGCCCCACCGTCTTCGAAAAAACATTCACAATCACCACCCCCGTCACGATAAACCCGAGGCCGATGACGGCGGCGATATCCAGCGTCTGGCGGAAAACGAAATAACCGATCCCGGAAATCAGCACGATGCCAAGCCCGCTCCAGATCGCATAGGCCACGCCGACCGGCATGGCCCGCAGTGTGAACGACAGCAGATAAAAGGCCGCACCGTAAAACAGCGCCATCAGCACCGTCGGCAAAAACCGGGAAAATTGCTGCGACTGTTGCAGAAAGGAGGTCGCGATGACTTCGCAGACGATGGCGGCGACGAGCGCTCCATAGGTCAAGACAGCTGCATTCATCACCCTGCATCCTTCTTCGTCTGCGCGATCATGCGCGCTCTGAGAGCCGCCCTGTCGCCACCTGCCCTGCCATCATCGGCCAGAAGATCGGCGAACCAGATGCCGTCAGCGGCAAGCCGCACCAGCTCCAGTACCACCCCATTATCCGTTTCCTTATGACGGGCAAGCCGCCCCTCGATCCAGCTGTTCCACATGCGTCGAAGCGACGGTTCACCGACCATGGAAACCGAAATCGCGGCCCACTGTTTCCCCGAATCCCTGCCCCGATCCGAGAAAACTGCATTCACATAGGCCCTCGTGAAGCGTCCGAAAGCTTCACAATCCTGTGAGAGGAGGTCATCGATTTCACAGTCCAGAGCCGCCAGAAGGTCCGCCATGACCGCTTCCAGCAGCGCCTGCTTGGATGGGAAATGATGGAACAACCCGCCTTTCGTCACCCCGGCCGCGTCCGCAACCGCCTGCACCGAGAGCGCCGCAACACCCTGTTCAGCAGCAAGTCTGGCCGCGCAATCGAGAAGATTGCGGCGCACGAGTTCGGGTTGCTTCTTGCGTTCATATGCATTTGTCATGACACAAAACATACCGGATGGTTGGTTTCTTTTCAAGGAAATAGCAGGGCCGCCCGCCAGCTTGAAATTCATACTTAATTAAGCATGAAAGCGATCTCTAAAGTTTTAGCGGTTTTGTTGCCGGAAAGTGTCAGTAAAACTTCGCCCATCGCGGCGATCGAACAAAAGGGGTGAATTATGTCGGGAACGGTCAAACGGGGAATGGCGGGTGCATGGGTCTTCGCGCTCGCCTTCTTTTGCGCGATCCTCTCATTGCAGGCGTCGCCTGCGCAGGCGGGTTATGCCCATTTCATCATGGACGCCAATACCGGCAAGGTTCTGGCCGCTCGCAACGCCGATGTGCTCAACCACCCCGCATCGCTCACCAAGATGATGACGCTTTACATGACCTTCGAGGCCCTGCATTCCGGGAAACTGCGCTGGGACCAGAAGATAAAGATGTCAAAGAACGGCGCGTCGGTCATCCCCTCGAAGCTCTATGTACGCCAGGGCCAGACCTTCACCGTGCGCGAGGCCGTCTATGGCATGATCGTCAAATCCGCCAACGACATGGCGGAAGGCATGGGCGACCATCTCGGCGGCTCGGAGGCGCGCTTTGCCCAAATGATGACCCGCAAGGCCCGCCAGCTAGGCATGACGAAAACGGTGTTCCGCAACGCCTCCGGCCTGCCCAGCAAATCGCAGGTGACGACAGCGCGCGACATGGCGAAACTCGGCCTGGCGCTGCAGCGTGACTTTCCCAAGGAATACCGCCTCTTCGCCATGGAATCCTTCAGCTTTCGGGGAAAACGCATCCGCGGCCACAACAATCTGATGTATCGCTACAAGGGCATGGACGGCATCAAGACCGGTTACACCAATGCCTCCGGCTTCAACCTCGTCAGCGCCGTCAATCATAATGGCCGCCGTGTCGTTGGCGTCGTGCTAGGCGGCAAGACCGCCCGCAGCCGCGATGCCCAGATGGCCGCCCTTCTCGACAAGGCCGTGCCGCAGGCATCGAGAAGCCGCAATACCGAACAGCTCGTCGCCAGCGCGAGTGTCAGCCGTACCTTCGATGTGCCGCCCGCAGCCGTGCCGCTGCCCATGTTTGCCGAACGCCGCCGCGCAGATCCGGTCGCCATGCAGATCGCCACAGCGAACGATCAGGTGGCCGACATGATGCAGGTTTCAGCCATTCCGCGGCCGGCACCCGCTGCAGCCTCCGTCGGCCAGCGCAGCCGCTGGGAAGTGCAGATCGCCGCCACCGACAGCGAAGCCGCCGCCCGCTCGCTGCTCGCCAATGCCCGCTCCAACATCGCCAGAAACCATGCCGGGATCGCTCCCTATACCGAAGCGGTGCAAAGCGGATCGGCAACGCTTTACCGCGCCCGGTTCACCGGCTTCGAAGACCAGTCTTCGGCGGTTGCCGCCTGCAAGGCGCTGAAGGCGCAGTCCTATGCATGCGTGGTGATGACCAGTGAGGGGTGATCCTTACCGCTTCAGCCAGCCGTTCTCCAATGCATCAGCCAGATAGGGAATGCCGTTGACCCTCGCCATTTCCGACATGGCCAGATTGTCGTAGCGGATATTCCGGAAATAGACCTGCCAGCCGCGCCCGGTCTCTTCCAGCACGGCATAGGTGGCGAGCGCATGGCCCGCCTCGACATGATGATCGAAAGGCGTGTCGTCCTTCCAGCCGGGGCAACCGACGCTACCGGGATTGACGATCAACCGGCCGTTGGAAAGCTGTACCGCACGGGGAATATGCGTGTGCCCGCACAACATCAGCGGCTGGGAGATACCTTCCGCCCGCTCCTCTATTTCGGTCAGCGGCCGCAGTTTCAGCACGCCTTCCGGCGACAGCGTTTCCAGCCAGTAGTCGAGATCACCAAGCGGCGAGCCATGGCAGCAATAGGCGATATCCTTGAACACCATGCTGAAGGGTAAGGTTTGCAACCAGTCCAGATGGGCGGCGCTCAGCTGCGCATGCGCCGGTCTTTCCCAGCTTCCCATCTCCTCCGGCGCGCGCTCGATCAGTTCCCGGTCATGATTGCCGCGAATGCTGGGAATCCAGTTGCTAACAAGCACGTCGCCGGTAAAACCCGCTTCCAGCGGGCCGCTGAAACAATCGCCGAGATTGACGATGTCCTTGATGCCAAGACGGGCGATATCCTCCAGCACGGCTTCAAGTGCTGCGCAGTTTCCGTGAATATCGGCAATGGCGGCAAAGATCATGGCAATCAGCTTCCTCGATAGGTGGAATAGCTATAGGGCGAAAGCAGAAGCGGCACGTGGTAGTGGCCGCTCTCGTCGGCAATGCCGAAACGGATCGGGATAATGTCGAGAAAGGCCGGCTCCGCCAGCACCACGCCCTTGCCGCGCAGGTAATCGCCGGCATGGAAAACCAGCTCGTATTCGCCGGCCTTGAAACTGTCGCCGACGAGCAGCGGTCCCCCATCGACACGGCCGTCGCTATTGGTCTGCACCGTCTTCAGCTTTTCGCGGCGATCGCCGGAGAGCCGGTAAAGCTCGATCGTCAGCCCTTGCGCGGGCGTGCCATGGGCGGCATCGAGGACATGGGTGGTCAAACCGGTCATGGCTTGGGCTCCGCGATCATATAGGGCTCATCGAAAAAATACTCTTCCAGATTGTTACCCGGCCCATCGCGGTCGGCAACCAGAAAATCCGAAACCGCCTGCAACGGCATCAGCGGATAGTGCCAGACATTGCGGCGATAGTTCACGCCCTGATCGCCCCTCGCCAGAAACACCTGCGGCCGGCCGGGCCGGCCGCCATCGTCATCGGCGACGACCACGAGGAAAGGCCGGCCGGAGAGCGGCGAAAAACTCTGGCTGCCGAGCGGATGCCGCTCCATCATTTCAATCTCGTGCGGAAAGACCCGCGGCTGCCCGCGGAAAATATTGAGGATGACACGCGCACCCTCGCCCGCAGCCTCCGGCGCTGCAAGCGCATGGTGCCGCTCGGTCTGGCCGCCATTGATGTGCCGCATGGAAGAGGGTGTCGTTTCGATCACATCGCCAAAGGATGCGAAAGCCTCTTTGGTGAGAGGTTTTATGTCGAGAAAATCAGTCAAATGTCATTCACCTTGGGCATGCCAGTTTCGGAGAAGGGAGAGACGCGCCTGCAAATCCGGAATGCTCTGCGTTATCGTTTTCCAGACGACCGAGAGTTCCGCCCGGAAATAATCATGCACGATTAGATTGCGCATACCCTTCATCTTGATCCAGGGGATCTCCGGGTGCTGCTGTAAAAACGCGGGGTATTGCTTATCCAGCTTGGCGACCGCCTCGCCAATCACGGCAAGACCCATCATGACCGCCATCTGCGTCCGCGTGTCGGAAGAAAAAGCGGCCTCATCCATATCGTGAACGAAATCACGTATTCTGGAGGCGGCAACATCCATCTCCTTCAGATAGAGCAGAAGCCGATCCGTACTCATACCGCTTTGGCTTCCTTCAGAACCCGCGCCCGTATGTCCGAATGCAGGCCGCCTGAGGTGACGACGTCGACCTCCACACCAAGCAGCGCCTTCAATTCCTCCAGCAAGCCGCCAAGGTCGAACAATGTCGTGCCCGGCAGCGCATCCACCAGAATATCGAGGTCGCTGTCCGGCCGGTCCTCGCCGCGGGCGACGGAGCCGAACACGCGCGGGTTCGCCGCGTTGAAGCGTTTCGTCGCTTCGCGGATCGCTTCCCTGTTCTTTTCCAGCACCTCGGAAGGTCTCATGATCTTCATCTCCAGACGGCACGATTCTAGCAGAACGGCCACCGCTCGCCAATTCAGCCTTCCGGCAGCATCGAGGAAAGGCGCAGCCAGGCGATCTTCTCCACCTGCGCCATCGCCGTCTCAAATTCTTCGGCCGCGCCGTTGCCGATGCGCGTCTCGAAGGCGGAAAGAATATCGTGCCTGTTCAGCCCCTTGACCGCGATGATGAAGGGAAAGCCGAATTTTTTGGTATAGGCGCCGTTCAACGTGGTAAAGCGGGCGTGCTCTTCGGGGGTAAGCCGATCCAGCCCGGCGCCGGCCTGTTCGTTGCGGCTGTCGGCCGTCAACTCGCCCGCAATCGCCAGCTTGCCGGCCAGATCGGGATGCGCCCGCAATACGCCGAGCCTCTCCGCCTCCGAAGCCGCGCGAAACTGAGCGCTGAGCACGGCGTGAACAGCCTTGGCCGTTAGCTCCAAACCCGCTCCGCCGGCGTCATAGGCCCGTTCGGCTATGAAGGGCGAATGTTCGAACACGCCCCCGAATCGGGTGACAAAGTCCTCGCGCGTCACCATCAAAACACCTCCGGCCTGTGATGTTCATGCCAGTGACGGGCGATCTCGATGCGCTGCGGGATCCACACTTTCTCATGACCGAGCACATATTCGATGAAACGGCGAAGTGCCGCCGCGCGCCCGGGACGGCCGACAAGACGGCAATGCAGGCCGACGCTCATCATCTTCGGCGCGCCCTCGACACCTTCCTGATAAAGCACGTCGAATGCATCCTTCAGATAGGTGAAGAACTGGTCGCCGGAATTGAAGCCCTGCGGCGTGGCGAACCGCATATCGTTGGTTTCAAGCGTATAGGGAATGATGAGGAAAGGCTCTTCCTTCGGACCTTTCACCCAATAGGGCAGATCGTCGGCATAGGAATCCGACGAATAAAGGAAACCGCCCTCTTCCATGACGAGGCGCAGCGTATTGTCGGAAGGCTTACCCTGATACATGCCGTAAGGGCGCTCGCCGGTAACCTCCGTGTGCAGACGCACGGCCTCAACGATGTGCTTGCGCTCTTCCTCTTCGGAAAAATCCTTATATTCCAGCCAGCGATAACCATGGCTGGCGATTTCCCAACCCGCTTCCTTCATCGCCGCTACGGCCTCGGGGTTACGGGCCATGGCGGCGGTCACGCCGTAAACGGTGGTGGTGACGCCAAGCCCGGTGAACATGCGCCACAGCCGCCAGAAACCGGCGCGCGAGCCATATTCGTAGATCGATTCCATGTTCAGGTTGCGCTGGCCCGGCCACGGCTGCGCGCCGACGATTTCCGAAAGCAGCGATTCCGACGCCTTGTCATTGTCGAGAATGCAGCTCTCGCCGCCCTCCTCGTAATTGATGACGAATTGCACGGCGATGCGCGCGCCGCCCGGCCATTTCGGATCGGGAACATTGCGGCCATAGCCCACCAGATTACGGGAGTAATTTTCGGAAATCATTCAGCCACCCAGACCATCTCTCCCAAGGCGGAAACCGATTTCGGGAGACATAAAACAGACCTCCGAAGCGCGATGACCCGCAACGGGCACAACACACGCTTCAGATATGCGATATCCGAACGGTAGCATCCGCTTCCGGAATGTCGAGATCAATTTTGCTGACATTCCGATGCTTTTTTGTATACGATTGTGCCGTTGCGCTCTTCAGGCGATCTTTCGGGCGGAAACACGGCCCATGGGGTGAAGCGAGTGCACCCGGAAAGGCGCGCCCGGCTCATCCTCAATGAAAAGCGCAAGGCTGGAAAACTGCAGGGACCGGGTCAGCAGCGGCTCGAAAACCTTGCGCACGGCCCGCTCTATCCTCTGGCTGCTGGACGCTTCCACACCGCCGGTCAGCGACATCTGGAAACGGAACTCATCCATCACATGCGGACTACCCCAGCGATGCAGATTGGTGAGCTGCGAGGCCGACAGCCGGTCGGGATCCGCCCGCTCGATTTCCGCGTCGGAGAGCGGCGCCCGATAACGGTCGAATTCCTGCACCACGCGGGCGGCGAAAAAATGCAGCACTTCACAGGGACGCTCGGGAACGAGACTGAAGATATTCTCCTGTCTCGCCACCACAAGTTGCGGCAACATGAAGGGCTCATGCTTGCCGGAAAAATACATCAGGTCGCGCAAAAGCGCGGCCTCGGAATGGCCTTCGGCAAGGCGGAAGGGAGCCTTGATCGTGCCATGGAAACCATACCTGCGCGGCAGGGCCGTATGGTAGGAAATCTCCTGCATGCCGAGGTCGATCGTGCCGGGAGGTTCCACAGCCTGACCTGAATAGACATCGCGCCCCAACCACGCGGCCGCCGCCTGCGTCAGGGGGTCATTGGGGGAAGGCGTGAAATGAATGGCGTATCGCATGCACTGTCACCTCGCCGCAAATGCGGACAAACCGGCCTCTTTGCAGGCCAGCAAATAAGTGATTTGCGTGACAGATTAACGACGTGGGCGGCCTTGTCAGAACTTTCTAAAGGCCGCGACGGCAATACTCACGTGTTGTTGAAGGTGAAAGCCCGAGGGGATGACAGGCGTGTGACCGCACACGGTTTGCAACGCCGCATCGGCAAGAAAATGCGCCAGCCCGAAGCTGACCTTGAAGCCGCCGGTCAGCGCAACGAGCCTCGGATGGCCGGGGATCGCGCCCACCATCGGGTCCCTCCCCACCGCTTTCGGGCGCAGCCCCGCCCAGCGTTCCAGCACCGGCGCGCGGACAAGCGAGGGAACAACGGCAGACGCATCCGCAAGCAGTTTTTCAAGTTTTTCATCGGTACTTAAGGGATCGGAAAAACAATCTTCGCTGGTACTGCCGATCGCAACAGTGCCGTCTTCATGCGGCACGATATAAAGACCGTTCAGAAACACCACCGGCATCGCCGCGTCGGCCGCCGCATCGAGAAGCGCCGCCTGCCCCTTCACCGCCTGCCCGAGCGTCACACCGGCATCCACACCGAGGGCGTCGCGGATAAGGGGAAAAGAACCATGGCCGTTGGCGACGATGACATGGCCGAAAGAAACCTCCTCGCCCGACGACAGCACCGCCCGCCCGGCATCCGCATCGAGCAAAAGAACGCCACGACCTTCCGCCAGCCGCACATGCCGCGCCTTGCCGAGAAAAGCCGAAAGAAGGGCGATCAGCGCACGCGGCGAAACCCGCGCCGCCAGCGTATCGAACACGAAACCCGCCTCACCCGCCGCATCATCCACCCAGCCCGCGACCGAAGGGCTGTCGCCGACATGCCAATGGAACCGGCGCTCACCCGAAACCCAGTTCTCCAGCGCATCCCGTTCGTGTCGCTCGGCAATGGCGCGCAGATGCGGCTTCGGCAGCGGAATGATCCGGCCTGAGCGACGGTAGCCGGCGGAAAGCCCGGTCTCCGCCTCCAGCCCGGCAATCTCTTTTTCCAGGGCAACGAGAGCGTCGAACTGGAACTGCTTCTTGTCCGACCAGCGGTCCGGCATATGCGGCATCAGTGCGCCCAGCAGCCCGCCGCTGGCGCCGCCGCCGGTGCGATCCGCCTCCACCAGCAATGTCTCGATGCCGAGCCGTTCCGCCTTGACGGCGGCCCACAGCCCCATGATGCCGCCGCCGACGACGAGGAGCGGCACGGAAGCCGGCAATCTTGGAGATTGACCCTTTTCGAAAGCAGGATTATCGGCTTTAGCCATGAAAAATTCCAACGAAAATATCACAGAGACCGGCGCAGCGGCCGGTTCATCGGTCGGGGAAGCCTCAACCGCGCTCGACTGGCGTGAAGGGGATATGCCCTATTCACTGGCCTTTGACGACCATTTTTATTGCCAGACGGATGGCCGGCTGGAATGCGGCCATGTCTTCCTCTCCGGAAACGGCCTGCCGGAGCGCTGGCTCGAACGCGAGGGCGTCTTCCGCATTGGCGAACTGGGCTTCGGCACCGGGCTTAACCTCTGCGAGACATGGCGCCAATGGAAAGAGATGCGCAACGGCCGCTCCACGCTGCATTTCATCTCCTTCGAACTCTACCCGATGAAGGCGGAGGAAATCGACCGGGCGCTTTCCCGCTGGCCGGAAGTGGATGCCGAACGCAAGGCGCTCACCGCCCTCTGGCCCGCCGAGCCGAAAGGACGGGTCGAAATCCAGCTCGATGACGAAACGCGCCTAACAGTGGTTTGCGGCGAAGCGCTCACCGGCATTTCCGCAAGCGAGGAAAGTTTCGACGCCTGGTTTCTCGATGGCTTCGCACCCGCGCGCAATCCGGACATGTGGTCGCTGGAGATCATGCAGGCGCTTTTCGCAAAGACGGCGCCCGGCGGCACATTCGCCACCTATGCCGCCGCCGGCTTCGTTCGCCGCAACCTCATCGCCACCGGTTTTGAGCTGGAGCGTCGGAAAGGATTTGCCGGAAAGCGGGAGATGCTCTGCGGCATAAAACCATTCGGCTGACGCCAGCACAGCACTGTTCTGGTCGAAAAGTCAGACGCGCGGCGCATCGCGGCGCGGCATGTTTTCGCCCAGCCATTGCGCGATCTTGTCTTCCAGCGTTTCGGGGCTAATGGGCTTCGACAGATAGTCATCCATACCCGCCTCCAGGCATAGTTCACGGTCCGCCTCCTGCGTATGGGCGGTTACGCCGATGATCGGCACATGTCGGCCGTCGGCAGCGGTCCGTTCCGCGGCGCGTATGGCCTGCGTCGCCTGATGCCCGTTCATGACCGGCATCGAGACATCCATCAGGATAAGGGCGGGATTATTCTCCTGCCACGCCTGCACGGCTTTCTTGCCATTGCCGACAATCAGAAAGCGCAGACCCGCCTGCTGCAGTATCTGGCTGAAGACTATCTGGTTGACGTCATTGTCTTCCGCCACCAGCACATCGACCAGATTGGACCGATGCCGTAAAGGCACTGCCGTGGCTGTGTCAGCCCGCTGTTTCCTCACCACGGGGCCGTTTTCCGGCCGGACGGCGCGCGCATCGCGGCCTGCCTCAAGTAGCGCCGGAGCCTGGCGAGCGCGTTTCAGCCGCACATCCCGCACTACATCGAACAGGGTGGAACGGAGCAGCCGCGCCCGTGCCGGCTTCATCAGATGCGCCTGCACGTTGAGATCGGTGAACAGCGTCTCGTCACCGACGACATCCATGGAGGTCAGGAAAACAATGGCGATATCGTCAAAACGCGCATCCGCCCGGATCCGCTCCACCACATCCAGCCCGTTCATGACGGGCATGTGATAGTCGAGAATGACGGCGTCGATGGCAAATCCAAGCGCCACCGCCTCCTCCAGCACCGCAATGCCAGTAGGTCCGTCACCCACCGCGTGGCCGTCTATGCCCCAGCTTCTCAACTGCTCCGTCAAAATACGGCGGTTGACGTCGTTATCGTCAATGACGAGCACGCGAATATCGTCGATCGCCACGGAAAGAAACGGGAGATCGCGCTGTCTCTCGGTCACCTGAAACGGAATATTGACCTCGAAAGTCGATCCCTTTCCAACGTCGCTGACGACATTGATCGCGCCATCGAACAAACCGACGAGCCCGACCGTAATCGCCAGCCCCAGCCCGGTTCCCTCGTGCCGGCGCGTGGCGGAACCATCGACCTGGCTGAACTTGTCGAAGATGGTTTCAAGCTTGTCGGCCGGAATGCCGATCCCGCTGTCTTCGACGCGCAATGACAGAATGGCCTCGGACGTTTCCGCCGACCGCGCCGAAAGCTCGACCAGCACATGCCCCGTTTCCGTAAACTTGACGGCGTTTCCAACGATATTGGTGACGATCTGCCGAAAGCGGCCGGCATCGCCGATAACCTTGCCGAAGACAGAAGCATCAATCCGGACGATCAACTCAATGTCCTTTTCAAGCGCCGCCGAGGACAGGAGCGACACCACATCCTCGACCGCCTCCGCCGGATCGAAGGGCACGCTGCGCAGCCTCATCTGCCCGGCCTCGATCTTCGAAAAATCGAGAATGTCGTTGATGATCGTCAGAAGCGCATTGCCGGATTTGACGATGATATCGGTAAAGGTCTTCTGCCGCGTATCGAGATTGGATTTGGCCAGAAGCTCCGCCATGCCGAGAACGCCATTCATGGGCGTGCGGATTTCGTGGCTCATATTGGCCAGGAATTCCGATTTGGCCCGATCCGCCGCTTCCGCGCGTGACAGAAGCCGCTGCAATTCCTCTTCACGCAGCTTCATCTCGGTCACATCGGTGACGATGATGAGCCAGTAATTGCCGGAACTGTTGGTGGCTTCCAGATTGAGCCAGCTTTTGCCAGCGACATGGATGAGCCACGAAAACGGCCGGTTGGCGGCAATATTCTCCCTCCAGGCGCGCAGCGTCTCCGCAGCCTCCTCGGCCGTGCCGAAATCGCCGCGGCCGGCGCAATGGGCGAAGAAACCCGACCAGTTGCAGCCCTTTTCCAGGAGATGCGGCGGCACGTCGAACATGCGCGCCATCGCCTCGTTGGACATGATGATCGTGCCCTGCTCGACCAGCACCAGCCCCTGCGCCATGGCGCGCGTGGCTCCCTGCATATATTCGCCGACCCGCTCCAGTTCGGCCTTCGCCTTGCTGATCTCGACATCGCGCATGCGCACATCGGTGACATCGGCATAGGTGCTGAGGATTTTCCCGCCTTCGAGCCGGGTTTTCGAAATGACCGTGACCTTGCCGCTTTTGCTTCGCACCTCACGGGGCGCAAAGACCTCCTCCTTTAAAAGCCGCTGCACCCGCTCGCCATAGACCTCATCGAAAGGCCTGTCGCCATAGTCATAAAGGCCGCTGTCGAAATTCATCTCCATGAATTCGCGATAAGTTTTGCCGACAAGCGACTTTTCGCCGCCGATCTCTCCCCAGACCTCATAAAAGAACGGATTGACATATTCGATGACGAGATCGGCGTCGAGCAGCAGCACGCCCACCGGCAGGGCATGAAGAACCGCTTCAAGCTGGCGGTGCAGCTTCTCGGCTTCGGCCTGGGCGGCGATCAGCGCCTTTTCCCGCTCCTGCAAAAGGCTGACATCGGTAACGGAACCCACCAGATAATATTCGTCATCCGGCGTCGCAACCCGGCCGAGCCGGGTGATGACGGGAATGGCCTGTCCGTTGCGCTGAGGCATGTTTCCCGTGCGTTCGAGCGCCTCTCCGGTCTGCAAAATCCGTTCGTTTTCCTGCTGGAACTGGGAGCCGTTCTGCGGGAACATTTCGGATTCGGTCTTGCCCATATAGTCGGCGAGATTACCGCCCAGGAATGTATCGTAGGCGGCATTGGCGTAGGTCAGCCGCCTGTCCTGATCCCTCAGGAACACGCCGACCGGCAATTGTTCAAGCGCAGCGCGCAGCAGCCATGTCTCGCGGATTTGTGTGCTCAGAAGAGTCTCATGCGCCTTGAACTCGGTCACATCTACCCTGAGCCCGACAAGCATGCCGTTTTCCAGCCGCTTGTTGATCATGCGCACCCAGCGGCCGTCGGCAAACTGTTCGACCCTTTCGAGATAGGGGAGGGAAAAATCACGCAGCTGCTTCTGCATCCAGTCTTCGAAAGACGGCGCGTCACCCTCCAGAAAACGATATCCGCTCGAAAAATAGAGCGTTTTCATCAATGCTTCGAGCCGGATGCCGGGTTTCAGCTCGATGTCGAGATCACCGTAAAACTCTGCGAAGCGCGCGTTACAATAGACCAGCCGATTATCCCGGTCATAAACGACGATGCCGGCATCGATGAAATCCATGACGCCGCTGCTGAAAAAAATATCCGACGCACCGCCCACGGCCGTGCATTTGCGCGAAACAGCCGACGGCGTCTCCTCGAACATTTCGAACAGGAAAAGATTGCCGTCTTCACCGACGAAGCGTTCGCAGCGAAGCAGGGACGATTCCACACTGGTCGGGACATGACAGGCTATCGTCTCGTCAGTCGCAAAGACCAGCGAACGACGCTCACGATCCTCCCGCTCTGCATCGCGAATGTCGGCGGAGAGGGAAAGAGTGGTATGACCTTCAAATACTGAAGGCTCTTGCCCCATGACCCGGGCATAGGCGGCATTGACCACGACATAGCGCAGCTCGCTGTCCTTGATGCACGCGGGCAGGTCGAGGGCGGCAACTGCCTTGCAAGCCTTTTCCAGCAACCCGCAGCCTTCGGTCAATCGATACTCCACACCTTGCAGTCCATCCCTGTCGAATCAAATATTTCCGGACGCCATCTCAGAAAACGTTATGTGAGAAAATCGATCTTTGCTATGTATTCGAGGGTGTCGTTACCCTTTTTTAACCATAATTCTTCGGCTGCACCCGCGTCGTTGCGGCAATCGCCGGCCACCGATGCGCATGGCTGCCATGCGCCCGCCTGCGGCCATGTTACAAAACTATCGCTTGACTTTGATGCGCAAAACGCCCACATCCCCGTCAAGCTTTCACCTTCGGCAGCCGCGTGAGCTGCAGCGTATGACCGGAAAACACCCTTAAGGTATCCGGCCCGCATGAAGGAAAAGCGCAGAGAATACAGAAGACGGCATGTGCCGCACTGATGCGCAGAAAGTTATTCCAACCCACAAGTTCCCAATTCACGCGGGGTTCTTGACGCCGAAACCGCCGGACAGCAGCTCTGCTCCGGACGAATGGTTTTTGGCGCCCCGAAAGGCATTATATTGACCAGTTTTAGCGAACTCGGCCTCTCCGAAAAGATCGTGGCCAGCGTTACCCAGCTTGGCTATACCGCTCCCACCCCTATTCAGGCAAAGGCCATTCCGCTGCTGCTTGAAGGCCGCGACCTGATCGGCCTCGCACAGACCGGCACCGGCAAGACCGCCGCTTTCGGCCTTCCGATCATCGAAATGCTGATGAAGCAGGCCGACCGCCCGGCAAACCGCACCTGCCGCACCCTCATCCTCGCCCCCACCCGCGAGCTGGTGAACCAGATCGGCGAAAACCTGCGCTCCTTCGTGAAGAAGACGCCGCTGCGCATCAACCAGGTTGTCGGTGGCGCATCGATCAACAAGCAGCAGCTCCAGCTCGAAAAGGGCACGGACATTCTGGTGGCCACCCCCGGCCGTCTGCTGGACCTCATCGCCCGCAACGCCATCTCGCTCTCCAAGGTTACCTATCTGGTGCTCGATGAAGCGGACCAGATGCTCGATCTCGGCTTCATCCACGATCTGCGCAAGATTTCCAGAATGGTTCCGGCCAAGCGCCAGACGCTTTTGTTCTCGGCCACCATGCCGAAGGCGATTGCCGATCTGTCGCACAGCTACCTGACCGATCCGGTCAAGGTCGAAGTCACGCCTCCTGGCAAGGCTGCCGACAAGGTCGAGCAATATGTGCATTTCGTTGCCGGCAAGAACGACAAGACCGATCTCCTGAAAAAGTCGCTGAACGAAAACCCGGATGGCCGCGCCATCGTTTTCCTGCGCACCAAGCATGGCGCGGAAAAGCTCTACAAGCATCTCGAACATATCGGCTTCAAGGTCGCTTCCATCCATGGCAACAAGAGCCAGGGCCAGCGGGAGCGGGCACTGAAGGGCTTCAAGGACGGTGATATCAAGGTTCTGGTTGCAACCGACGTTGCCGCCCGCGGCATCGACATTCCGGCTGTGACGCACGTCTTCAACTACGACCTGCCGGAAGTGCCTGACGCCTATGTTCACCGCATCGGCCGTACCGCCCGCGCCGGCCGTGACGGCATCGCCATAGCTTTCTGCGCACCGGACGAAACCCGCCTGCTGCACGACATCGAAAAGCTGATGAAGATCGATATTCCGGTTGCCTCGGGCGAACGCCCGTCCGTGCTTGCCAGCCCGACGCGCCCCAACAACAACCGTGGCGGCCGCAACAACAATGGCGGCCAGCAGCGCGGACCGCGTGAAGGCGGCCGTCACAACGGCGAATCCCGCCCGTCCCGCCACCATGCGCCGCGCGATGCCGACAACGATCTGGAAGTCACCTCCGACTTCAAACGCGTGAAGCAGGCAGAAGGCGATGCAGGCCGTCCGGCCGGCCCGCGCAAGCACCGCCGCCCGGCCCGCAAGCCCGGCGGCAGCGGCGCCAACCGCCACGCCCCTGCTGGCGGCAACGGCCAGGAAAAGCGCGCTTCCGGCAACGGCAATCGCGGCCGCAACCGCTAAGTCGGCCTGAGGCGCTCGGCGCTGCCGCGCCTTTCTTCTCCCCGCCGGGGAGAAGGTGGCCCGAAGGGTCGGATGAGGGGGCAAGCTCTCCGAAATCCGGCGAGGGGCGCCCCCTCATCCCGCTGCCGCGGACTTCTCCCCCTCGGGGAGAAGAAACAAGCGGCACCCGCTCGGTCTACATGCGGTTGTCGTGCACCCAGGCGCTTTTAAATTTCACCCCGCAAGCCCAGGCTTTGCGGGGCTTTTCTTTGCCTCAACCGCCCTGCCCAACCGCCCGGCGTCGTGACGGCAAGGTCATGGCCAGCACGCCGGCGATGACGCAGACGAGCCCCACCCACATGACCGGGGTCGGCACCTCGCCGAGAAATGCCATGCCAATCGCGACACCCACCGGCACCCGGAGATAAGCCTGCGAGGTGGTGCCGACCGAACCGAGCGTCTGCATCAGCCGGAAATAGATCATGAAGGCGAGCGCGGTGGAAAAGACGCTGAGGCACACAAGTGCCATCAGTGAAGCCGCCGAAGGTGACAATGTCCAGGGTCGGTCAACGATCAGGCTCACGGGCAACAGCAGGACAGCACCGCAGATGAGTGAGCCGGCGGCCGGCATGATCGGATCGAGCCCTTTGAAATTTTTACTGAAAATGGCCGCGCAGGCATAGGAAAACGCCGCCGTCAGCACGGCGAGCTGGCTCCATATCGCCTCGCCCGCTCCATCAAGCGCTTCCATACCGATGATGAGGCAAACGCCCGTCATGCCGGCAATGGTGCCGAACAGCTTGCGCCCGCTGACCGCCTCGTGCCGGATGACCAGCGCGGTGAGAAGAAAGGTGAAGATCGGCGTCGTTGCATTGAGAATGACGGCAAGCCCGGCATCGATGCTCTGTTCCGCCCAGGCGATTAATGTGAAGGGCAGAACGCTGTTGATGCAGGCCTGAATGAAAAACAGCCGCCACGTCGCCAAATCCGTGGGCAGACGCAGCCCGCGCAGGCGGATCACCGCAAAAAGCAGCAGACCGGCTATCATCGTACGCGACGCGATGAAGGTGATCGGCGGTATCGTCTCCACCCCGATCTTGATGAAAGTATAGGATGCGGCCCACAGCGTGGACAGCAAGGCGAGAAACAGCAATTCACGGGCTATGGTGTTCTGAGGGGTCACGGATCGATCTTCCAACGTCGTTCAGGATGAACCGTTGCTAACCCGAAAACACGCACCAATGCTTCGGCGACGGCCGAAGTTTCTGCCACTTCAAGACACAAGGCCCCGCATGGCTCCAGCCATGCGGGGCCTCGATAAAGATCAGTGACCATCTCGGCCAATCAGGCGCGGCGCTCATCCACAGAGAAAGCGCCTGGACCGGCAACGAACAGATAGAGGAAGATGAAGCAGAACAGAATGGCGGCGTCGCCACCGTTCAGGGCCGGGAAGAAGCTCTTCGGTCCATGCGCGATGAAATAGGCAACGGCCATCTGACCGGACAGGATAAAGGCGACCGGACGCGTGAACAGGCCGATCAGCACGAGAACGCCGCCGACGAATTCCAGAAGCGCCGCCACGAGCAGCATTGTCGGCAGGGAGCCTTCCATCTGCGATGCCGGAAAACCGAACAGCTTCTGCGTTCCATGCGAAATGAAAAGTAGCGCCGTCATGATGCGCAGCGCCCCGAGCGCCTGCGGGCGATAGCGGGAGAGAGAGTCGAAAGTTGCCATGGTCATGTGTCCCCGTTGAAGTGGTGCCGCGCTCGATACAGTGCATTTACGCCTTTATGGATACACGTCTCTGACACCGGAAATCACGTTTCCGATATAGCAGAACTCCCTTAAATACAGAAAGGGAGGCATTCTACACATGGTTGATTTTCAAGCGCAAAATTGACCTTTTGCCAAAAAAATCAACTCAAGGATACAGGCATTTTCTGGCGTGCCAAAGGCGGAAAAATCCGCCTCTTCCTCATGCCTGCAAGACAACAACCTTCGAACCCACCGGCACGCGGCTGTAAAGATCGATGATGTCGTGGTTCAGCATGCGAATGCAGCCGCTCGACATGGCGTGGCCGATGGATTGCGGCTGGTTGGTGCCGTGCAGACGGAACATGGTGTCGTTGCCGCCGCGATAGAGATAGAGCGCGCGTGCGCCGAGCGGATTATTCGGGCCGCCCGCCATACCGCCGGCGAATTTCAGATTGCGCGGATCACGGCGCATCATGTTCGCAGTCGGCGTCCAGGACGGCCATTCCGCCTTGCGGCCGATATAGGCATCGCCCTTCAGTGCAAGACCCTGCCGGCCGACACCGACGCCATAACGCATGGCGCGGCCATCGCCCATAACGTAATAAAGCCGCCGCGCTGGCGTATCCACGACAACCGTTCCTGCCGGGTGTCTGGTGTCGTAGCTGACTTCCTGCCGACGAAGCTCCGGCTTGACCTTGTCGAGATGCATGGCGGGAAGCGGGAATTTCTCCTCCGGCTTTGCCGCATAATTCAGCCTCTGCTGACCAATACCGGTATTCGCGCAGCCAGCCAGAAACAACGGCAATCCGAACAGAACACCACGACGTGAAATAGACATGTAACCCCCGCCAAATCTTTGGATTAACGAGAGGTATAATTTTATGGTTAACAAACCCCTAATATGCGGTTGTAGTAATTAACGCGTCGCAACCGCTGCGGCAGGCCTGCGATTGGCGAGATAAACCCCCGTTACCGCCAGAACGGTGCCGGCAATCATGGCGGGTGTCAGCGTTTCGCCGAAAAGCAGCGCGGCTTCCACGGCGGCAAGCGGCGGCACGAGATAGATCAGCGAGGCGGCCCGCGAGACCTGCCCGCGCCGGATCAGATAAAGAAGCAACGCCACGGCGCCGATGGAGATCGCACCCACGGACCAGGCAAGCGTGGCGGCAAGGCCAAGGCTCCAGTCCACATGCCCATCCTCCAGCAGAAGCGCGAAGGGAACGGTGACCAGCAACGCACCGACATATTGCAGCGTGGCTACCGCCATGATGTTTCCGCCATGGACATATTTCTTCTGGTAGAGCGTGCCATAGGTCACCGACGTCATGCCCAGCACATTGACCGCCACGGCGTAGAGCGGCACCGACAGGCCGACAGCACCGGTGGCCATGACCTTCGGCAGCACGGCAATGGCGATGCCGGCAAAGCCGATAAGCAGGCCGGCGCGCTGCAGGGGCGAGATTTTCTCACCGATCATGAAACGGGCGGCCACCGCCGTCATCAGCGGCTGCAGACCGGCGATGATACCGCCGATCGCCGCCGGCACGCCCTGCCCGATCGCCCACCAGATCATGCCGAGATAAAGACCGTGCAGGAAGACGCCGGACAGGATCGCCCGGAAGACATCGGCACGTCGCTGAGGCCACTGGATGGAGGAAACGCGGCAGATCGCCCACAGCAGCGTCCCCGCCAGCAGATAGCGCAGACAGAGAAAGGTGAGCGGTCCGGTATAATAGACCGCATATTTGGCGGTGACCCAGCCGGTCGACCAGAGAAAGACGAAGATGGCCGGAGCCAGACGGTCGAGCGACATGGGAACATCCCCTGTGCCGCACGATGCCCGTAACCGAACGCGGTGTAGGACAGGCGGCGA
Source organism: Agrobacterium salinitolerans (assembly GCF_027498475.1). Taxonomy (NCBI): domain Bacteria; kingdom Pseudomonadati; phylum Pseudomonadota; class Alphaproteobacteria; order Hyphomicrobiales; family Rhizobiaceae; genus Agrobacterium; species Agrobacterium salinitolerans. The sequence goes on from NZ_JAPZLN010000001.1 coordinate 1,207,616, forward strand.
ATTGACACTTCTGCGACTTGACGCAAAACCCGCGCGTGATCGAGCTGAGTATTCAGCAAGGCGGTATCCGCATCCGAAAAAAAGGTCAAAGGTGTTTTGGTGATCACATCTTTCAGATTTTCTGATGCAACGTCCGACATTCTTCAATCGAAAGCGATCGACTAAAATTTATGCATTCGCCCAGGGCGTACACAGCACGGCCACCTCATTACACCCCTCGCCACCGCGCAACCAATTTGCCAATGCCGCATTTATAGGCTGAAACTCAAAAAACGCTTCTTTTTTAAAACTCTAAGGCGACAAAAAATCTTCTCGGGGAGGCCTGCATAGTTCTTGCATTGCATTTCTCGTTGTATTCAAATGGCAAAAAAGGGGACATCGAAGTTGGCATTTGACGAAATGATAAATGCGGACGACACGCCGCGAAGCCCATATGAAAACTATAACGAGTGGTACAGCCGACAGGACAGGGCGCACCTGATCCAGAAATCAAAAGACGCGGAAAACATCTTTCGAAAAACCGGTATTACTTTCGCAGTCTATGGCCATGCCGACAGTTCAGAAAAACTGATCCCCTTCGATATCATCCCGCGCATCATCTCCGGCCGCGAGTGGCGCAAACTGGCCCAGGGCATCGAACAACGCGTCCTCGCCCTCAATGCTTTCCTCGACGATATCTATCACAAACAGGAAATCATCCGCGCCGGGCGCATTCCCCGCGAAATCATCGAGAAGAACGAAGCGTTCCTGCCGGAAATGATCGGCTTCACCCCGCCCGGCGGTGTCTATACCCACATTGTCGGCACTGACATTGTCCGCACCGGCGAAGACCAGTTCTACGTTCTGGAAGACAATGCCCGCACGCCTTCCGGTGTCAGCTATATGCTGGAAAACCGCGAAACGATGATGCAGATGTTCCCGGAACTCTTCCATGAAAACCGCGTGCGGCGGGTGGAGGATTACCCCTATCTGCTGCGCCAGTCGCTCGCCTCGCTCGCCCCGCCTGGCTGCACCGGCAAGCCGCGCGTCGCGGTGCTGACCCCCGGCATCTACAATTCCGCCTATTACGAACATTCCTTCCTCGCCGACATGATGGGCGTGGAGCTGGTGGAAGGATCCGACCTGCGTGTCATGGACGGCAAGGTCAAGATGCGCACCACCCGCGGTTATGAAGCAATCGATGTTCTCTATCGTCGCGTCGACGACGACTTCCTCGATCCGCTGACCTTCCGGCCGGATTCGGCGCTCGGCGTGCCCGGCATCATGGATGTCTACCGCGCCGGCAACATCACCATCGCCAATGCCCCCGGCACCGGCATTTCCGACGACAAGGCGATCTATTCCTACATGCCCGAGATCGTCGAGTTCTATACCGGCCGCAAGCCGCTCCTGGAAAATGTGCCGACCTGGCGCTGTTCCGAGCCCGACAGCCTGAAATATGTGCTCGACAACCTCGCCGAACTGGTTGTCAAGGAAGTCCACGGTTCGGGCGGTTACGGCATGCTGGTCGGCCCCACGGCGACGAAACGCGAACGCGCACTGTTTGCCGATAAGCTGCGGGCGCGCCCCTCGAATTACATCGCGCAGCCGACGCTGTCGCTCTCCACCGTGCCGATCATGGTGAAAAACGGCATCGCGCCGCGCCATGTCGATCTGCGCCCCTACGTGCTCGTCTCGGACAAGGTGCAGATCATTCCAGGCGGCCTGACCCGCGTGGCGCTGAAAAAGGGCTCGCTGGTGGTCAATTCCAGCCAGGGCGGTGGCACCAAGGATACCTGGGTACTGGAGGATTAAGCCATGCTGGGCAGAACGGCAAACGGGCTCTACTGGATGTTCCGGTACATCGAGCGCGCTGAAAACATCGCCCGGCTGATCGATGCGGGCCTGCGCGTTTCATTGACGCGCAGCGGCAGCGGCGATGAGGACTGGGATGGCGTGCTGCAAAGTGCGGGCGTGCGCGAAGCCTTTCTCGAAAAGCAAGAGAAGGTGACGACGGCGGATGCGATCGATTATCTGCTTCGGGAAAAATCGAACCCTTCCAGCGTCATGTCCTGCATAGAGGCGGGCCGCAACAACGCCCGCATGGTGCGCACGGCGCTGACGCGCGAGACATGGGAAGCCACCAATGAATTCTGGATCGAGCTGAAGAATATCCTCGGCCGCAAGCTCAACCACGCGGAACTGCCGCAGACAATCGATGTCATCAAACATCGCGCCGGTCTGGTGCGTGGCGCCTTCCACGGCTCGATGCTGCGCAACGATCTTTACAATTTCTCCCGCATTGGCACGTTCATCGAGCGGGCGGACAACACGGCGCGCATTCTCGACGTCAAATATTACGTGCTGCTGCCGGCGGTCGCCCATGTGGGGTCGTCGCTGGACAATGCGCAGTGGGAATCCATCCTGCGTTCGGTCTCGGCGCACCGTTCCTATGGCTGGGTCTACGATGCGGAATACAAGCCGGCCAATATTGCCGACTTCCTCATTCTCAATGGCCGCATGCCGCGCTCGCTGGCCTATTGTTATGAAAAGATCGCCAGCAACCTCAACCATATAGCCGAGGATTACAGCGAGAGGCACAAGGCGCATGACACGGCGGAAAGCATTCGCGACAGCCTGCGCGCGACCACCATCGCCCGGGTCATGGACGAGGGCCTGCACGAATTTCTGGAGAGGTTCGTCAACCGCAACGGCCAACTGGGACAGGAAATCACGGAAGGCTACCGCTTCTATCAATAAGCGCGTGGACGGGGACAGCTTATGCGTCTGAAAATCACCCATACGACGGAATATGTCTATGACGAGCCGATGCCCTATGCGTTGCAGCGGCTGCGCCTGACGCCGCAGACCGGCCCGGGCCAGACGGTGGAAAACTGGGATGTCTCGGTCGATGGCGCCACCGTCGAAGTGGCCTATGACGACCATTTCGGCAACCGCGTTGCGCTGGTGGAAACCGAAGGCCCGCAAAAGCGGGTGAAGGTCGTGGCAAGCGGCACGGTGAGCACACAGGACAAGGCGGGCGTGTTCGGACACCACATCGGCAACGCACCGCTCTGGCTTTTCCTGCGCGAGACGCCGCTTACCAAACCGGGAAAGCTGGTGCGCGAACTGGTGAAGGTGAGCGCCGGCGACAGCGAGCTGGCCCGCCTGCACGACCTCATGGAAAATATTCACCGCAAGGTGGAGTATATGCCCGGCGCGACCGATATCGAAACCACGGCGGAAGCGGCGCTGGAAGCGGGCAAGGGCGTCTGCCAGGACCATGCCCATATCCTGATTTCCGCAGCCCGGCTGATGGGCCTGCCCGCGCGTTATGTTTCCGGTTATCTGATGATGGAAGAGGTGGAGGAACAGACCGCCACCCACGCCTGGGCCGAGGTTCATCTTCAGGGGCTGGGCTGGGTGGGCTTCGACGCTGCCAACAATATCTGCCCCGATGACCGTTACGTCCGCATCGCATCCGGCCTCTGCTACCGCGATTGCGCGCCTATATCCGGTATGCGCGTCGGCCCTGCCGGTGAGACCCTGAATGTGTCGGTCACCGTGCAGCAATCGCAGGGCCAGAGCCAGTCGCAAAGCTGAGACCATGGTTGCCAAGGACGACGATACAATCGGCTTTTATACGGGTAACGCCGCAGCCTATACCTCGCGCGGGCAGGCGGCAGATCGCCCGCATCTGGAAACATTCCTGGCGCGGCTTCACGAGGGTGCAAGCATTCTCGAACTGGGATGCGGCGGCGGGCAGGACAGCGAATTCATGCTGGCCGCCGGTTACGATGTCCACCCCACCGATGGAACACCTGAAATCGCCAAAGCGGCGCAGGCCCGGCTCGGCATTCCTGTCCGGACATTGCTGTTCGAGGATATCGACGAGCGTGAGCGATATGACGGCGTCTGGGCCAATGCCTGCCTGCTGCATGTGCCCCGCCCTGCCCTGCCGGGCATTATCGGTCGCATCCACATCGCGCTGAAACGGGGCGGCGTTTTTTACGCCAGCTTCAAGGCGGGAGAAGCGGAAGGCCGCGACATGTTCGGCCGTTATTACAATTACCCTTCGAAGCCCTGGCTTGAAGACGTTTACGGCCAGTTTGGCTGGGCGATGGTGGAGATCGAGGCAAGGCAGGGCAGCGGTTACGACCAGCTCCCGACCGCATGGCTGCATGTGACGGCAACGAAACTCTGATCCGACGCGACAAGTTGGCGGTTGCGAAACGCCGTCCCACCCGGTTTAATCCCCGCATCGATTTGAAAGCATGATCCGGCTTCCACCCACGGGAGGAAAGTCGGCCGGGAGACGGCATTGTACAGCATTTCCGACTATCGCGACTGCCAGTCGCATGGACCCATCATAGCAGAAAGGGTCTGGACGGCCTGGTGGCAGGATAGCGGCCTTCAGGTGGGCGACGTCGCCGAGCACCTGAAGGACATGACCAACCCCCATGCGCTGCCCACCGGCTTTGTCGCCCATGACGGCGGCGATTATGTCGGCTCCTCCTTCCTCATTCATTGCGACCTGGAAGAGCGTCCGCAATATCTGCCCTGGGTCGCAGCCCTGTGGGTGGAAGAAGACCGTCGGCGCTCGGGCGTGGCGCGAGCCTTGTTGCAGGCCGCGACGCAAAGGGCGGCCGAACTTGGCCACGACACCAGCTATCTCTGCTGCCAGCGGGGACTCGAAGACTATTATGTCAACTGCGGCTGGACCGTTCTGGAACGTGGCGTCGGCAAACACGATCTGACGGTGCTGACCTACAAGACGTGACGCCGCCTGCTATTTGCCCATCATTCGCCACCGCGTCTGAACCATCGGAGGGACCATGCGACCGCCAGCAGCCATCATGGAAACCGCAATTTATGTGGACGATCTCGATGCCGCCGAAGCCTTTTACCGGGATGTCTTCGAGCTGGAGATCGTCCGCAAACTGCCCGGGCAATTTGTGTTTTTCAGATGTGGGCAGCAGATGTTGCTGGTTTTCGATCCCGAGAAGTCGCGCAAGGCTGATCCAGAAAATCCCATTCCCCGCCATGGCGCGGTAGGCGAAGGCCACTTCTGCTTTTATGCGAAAGACAAACAGGACGTGGAAGCCTGGAAGACGCGTTTTGAAGCATTCGGAATCCCCATCGAACATTACCACCGCTGGCCGAATGACAGCTATTCCGTTTATATCCGCGACCCTGCGGGCAACTCCGTGGAAGTTGGCGAAGGCAAGCTATGGGGAATTGAACAGGCCTGACGACAACAGGAGACAATCGTGAAGAACATTTTTGTGGTGACGCACCCGCAATCCTTTCACCACATCGAAAACAAGGTTGGCGGCTGGTATGATACCGAACTGACGCCGCTCGGCAGAGCCGGTGCGGCAGCGGCGGCCGCCAGGCTGGCGACGCTGGTTGGCGGCGAGCCCGTGGAAATCTTCAGCTCCGACCTGCTTCGGGCCTCACAGACGGCCGAGATCATCGCCGAAGGCTTTGGTCAGCCGATCGAGCTCACGCGGGACTTGCGGGAAATGAGCTACGGCGAAGCCGAGGGTATGCCGCAGCAATGGCTGGACGACCGCCAAATCCCGGCACCGCACCATAATCGTCTGGATCACCGCGGCGGCATAGCCGATGGCGAGACCCGGCGCGAATTCGCCGAAAGGGTATATCGGACCGTAAACATGATCATCGCGCGGCCATGCGCCACGCAGATCATCGTGACCCATGGCTTCGCTCTAACATTCGTCATCGCGGCATGGATCAAGATGCCGATCGACAGCGCCGGTTATGTCAGCTTTCCGGCGCGCCCCGGAAGCATCACGCATTTGAAGGAAGACGATTACTGGCAGAACCGCGCCGTTGTTTCATTGGCGGACGTTTCGCATCTGGAGGATTTTGCCCCACGGTAACCTGACGCAGACAATATGACTTGCGTCATTCCGGCCTTGTGTGGACGAATGGAGGGAGCAATAGCTCCCCCCATCATTCGCAAAGATGGCCTGCAGATCATATCTGCCGAACGCTGATCTCTTCTTCCGCGTCAACGGCCAGCGGATTCTTCAGAGGCAGGCCGAAACCGGCGGCTTCGATTTCGAAGACGTCGCCCGCTTCCGGTTTGATGCCGTCTGCGAAGGAGAGCGTCGCGGTGCCGAACATATGCACATGAACGTCACCGGGGGCGCGGAACAGGCCGTATTTGAAGTGGTGATATTCGAGGTTCGCGAAGGTATGGGACATGTTGTCCTCACCCGAAACGAAGGGCTTTTCGAAGATGACCTTGTCGCCGCGACGGATGCGCGAAGTGCCGCGAATATCCGACGGCGGGGCGCCGACGCGGATTTCCGGGCCGAAGCTTGCCGGACGCAGCTTGGAATGGGCGAGGTACAGATAGTTGATCCGCTCGGTAACGTGATCGGAAAACTCGTTCGACACGGCAAAACCGATGCGCACCGCTTCACCCTTGTCGGAAATCACGTAGATGCCGGCCATTTCAGGCTCTTCGCCACCATCGAGCGCGAAGGATGGAGAGGTGAGCGCCGCACCCGGTGCTGCCGCCACATCGCCGTTGCCCTTATAGAACCACTCGGGCTGAACGCCCTTTTCGCCAGCCTTGGGCTTGCCGTTTTCCAGACCCATGCGGAACATCTTCATGGAGTCCGTCAGGCTTTCTTCAGCCGCTTCCGTGGTCTTCTTGTGCATGCTGTCGCGGGTCGCGGCCGACCCTAGATGGGTAAGGCCGGTGCCGGTCAGATGCAGATGCGCCGGATCGGGATGGGTGATCGGCGGCAGGAAACGACCTTCGGCATAAGCCTTTTCAAGATCGACGGCATCGCCGAGACCATGGGCGGAAATGACGTCGGCAAGGCTCTTGCCGCCATTGGCGGCTTCCATGGCAAGCGCGTAAACCGACGCCGCACCCTTGACGGCGTGCGCCTGCCCGCCTTCTTCGCGAACCGCTACGGTGATGTTGCCGCTGGCATCTTTGATCTGTGAAATGAGCACGGGATTTCCTTCCTCCGGCGCTAGGCGCCTTTATCTCTTCTAAGCGGCGCCTTGCGCCTGCATCTTATGAAAGTGGCCGGAAACCGGCCACTTTTTTGACTGCGATAGGGGTTGGGCCGATCAGCCCTTGTTCTTGTTGTAGACGTCGAAGAACACGGCGGCGAGCAGCACGAGGCCCTTGACCATCTGCTGGAAGTCGATGCCGAGGCCGACGATCGACATGCCGTTGTTCATGACACCCATGATGAAGGCGCCGATGACTGCACCGGTGATCTTGCCAACGCCGCCGGATGCCGAAGCGCCGCCGATGAAGCAGGCCGCGATGACGTCAAGCTCGAAGCCCACGCCGGCCTTCGGCGTCGCCGAATTGAGGCGGGTCGCGATGATCATGCCGGCAAGACCCGCCAGCACGCCCATGTTGACGAAGGTGAGGAAGCTCAGGCGTTCGGTGTTGATACCCGAAAGCTTGGTCGCCTTCTCATTGCCGCCCATGGCGTAGACGCGGCGACCGATGGTGGTGCGACGTGTTACGAAGCTATAAAGCGCGATCAGAACCAGCATCACGATCAGCACGTTCGGCAGGCCGCGATAGGTGGAAAGCTGGTAGCCGAGGAACAGGATCGCGGCCGCAATCAAAAGGTTCTCGGCGATGAAGAAACCGAAAGGCTCGACATTGATGCCGTGCTTCACGTTCACCACGCGGCGACGCCATGCGAGATAGAACATGACGACCGTAATCAGTATCGTCAGGATCATCGAGGTGGTGTTGAGACCTTCAATGCCGCCGATGTCAGGCAGGAAGCCGGTGCTGATGATCTGGAAATCGGCAGGGAACGGGCCGATATTCTTGCCGCCAAGCACAAACAGCGTCAGGCCGCGAAACACCAGCATGCCCGCCAGCGTCACGATGAACGACGGAATACGGTGATAGGCGATCCAGTAACCCTGGGCAGCACCGATGATGCCGCCGATGACAAGACAAATCAGCGCCGCCAGAAACGGGTTCATACCCCATTGCACGGTCAATATGGCGGCTATCGCGCCGACAAAGGCGACGATGGAGCCGACCGAAAGGTCGATATGCCCCGCCACGATGACGAGCAGCATGCCCAGCGCCATGATGACGATGAACGAGTTCTGCAGGATGAGGTTGGTCAGGTTCACAGGGCGGAACAGGATGCCGCCGGTGTAGAACTGGAAGAAAACCATGATGGCGACGAGCGCGATCAGCATGCCGTATTCGCGGATATTGGAGCGAATATAGGACGTGACCGAGACGACGTTACTTTCTTCGTTTGTTGTGTTTGCCGAACTCATGAGTTCTTCTCCCCTGAGCGCATGATAGCGCGCATGATGCTTTCCTGGCTCGCCTCTCCCTTCGGCAATTCAGCGACGATGCGGCCTTCGTTCATGACGTAGATGCGGTCGCAATTGCCGAGCAGTTCGGGCATTTCCGATGAGATCATCAGAACGCCTTTGCCGTCGGCAGCGAGCTGGTTGATGATGGTGTAAATTTCGTATTTCGCGCCGACATCGATACCGCGGGTCGGTTCATCGAGGATCAGGACATCGGGATCGGAGAACAGCCACTTGGAGAGCACGACCTTCTGCTGGTTGCCGCCCGAAAGATTGACCGTTTCCTGGAAAATGCCTGAAGACCGGATGCGAAGACGCGTGCGAAAATCGCTCGCCACCTTCATTTCCTTGATGTCGTCGATGATGCTTGCATTCGACACACCGGCCAGATTGGCAAGCGTGGTATTGTGCAGGATGTTGTCGTTGAGCACGAGACCGAGATGCTTGCGGTCTTCCGTCACATAGGCAAGACCGGCATCGATCGCCTTGCGCACGGTGCTGACGTCAACGGGCTTGCCGTCGATCAGCACCTCGCCACTGATCTTGTGACCATAGGACTTGCCGAACACGCTCATGGCGAATTCGGTGCGCCCGGCACCCATCAAACCGGCTATGCCAACGACTTCTCCCTTGCGCACGGTCACGTTGATATCATGCAGAACCTGGCGGTCGCGGTGCTGCTGGTGATAGGCGTTCCAGTTCTTAACTTCGAAAATGGTCTCGCCGATCGGCACGTCGCGCGGCGGATAACGATCTTCGAGATCGCGCCCCACCATGTTGCGGATGATGACATCCTCGCTGATTTCTTCCTGGTGGCAGTCGAGTGTCTTCACCGTCATACCGTCGCGCAGCACGGTGATCTGGTCGGCCACCTTGCGCACTTCGTTGAGCTTGTGGGTGATGATGATCGAGGTCATGCCCTGCTTGCGGAATTCCATCAACAGGTTCAGCAGCGCCTCGGAATCGCTTTCGTTGAGCGACGCCGTCGGCTCGTCGAGGATAAGCAGCTTCACGCTCTTCGACAGCGCCTTGGCGATTTCGACCAGCTGCTGCTTGCCGACGCCGATATCGGTGATCAGCGTCTCCGGCGATTCCTTCAGGCCCACCTTCTTTAAAAGTTCGCGGGTGCGGTTGAAGGTCTGCTGCCAGCTGATGACGCCATTCGTGGCGACTTCGTTGCCGAGGAAGATGTTTTCTGCAATCGACAGGAGCGGTACGAGCGCCAGCTCCTGGTGAATGATGATGATACCAATATCTTCGCTGTCGTTGATGGCGCGAAAGTTTCGCACTGCGCCTTCATAGTGGATTTCGCCCTCATAGGTACCGGCGGGGTAAACACCGGAAAGGACCTTCATCAAGGTCGACTTCCCTGCGCCGTTCTCACCGACGAGTGCGTGGATCTCACCCTCTTTAACCTTGAGGTTGACGTTCTCAAGCGCTTTCACGCCCGGAAACGTCTTGGTGATGTTCCGCATTTCGAGAATGGTATTGGCCATATCGCAATCCAGCGCCCGATTAATTCAGGCGTTTTTATTTTTATGGAAAAACGGGGATGACGCCAAGCCATCCCCGCATGTGTGTCGAGCTTATTTCAGCTGATCTTCGGTGTAATAACCACCATCGACGAGAACCTGCTTGTAGTTCTCCTTGGTCACGGCCACCGGCTTCAGCAGGTAGGACGGAACAACCTTGACGCCATTTTCATAGGTCTTGGTGTCGTTTACCTCAGGCTCCTTGCCTTCCATGACAGCGTTGACCATGTTCACGGTCACCTTGGCGAGTTCGCGGGTGTCCTTGAAGATAGTGGAATACTGTTCGCCGGCAATGATCGACTTGACGGAAGGAACTTCAGCGTCCTGACCGGAAACGACCGGCAGCGGCTGGTCCTTCGTGCCATAACCAACGCCCTTCAGCGAGGAGATGATGCCGATGGAAAGACCGTCGTAAGGCGACAGGACGGCGTCAACCTTGGCGTCGGTGTAATAAGCCGAAAGCAGGTTGTCCATGCGGGCCTGGGCCGTCGCCGGGTCCCAGCGCAACGTACCGACCTTGTCCATGCCCATCTGGCCGGACTTCACGACAAGCTTGCCGCTGTCGATGTATGGCTGGAGAACCGACATCGCGCCGTCATAGAAGAAGAAGGCGTTGTTGTCGTCCGGAGAGCCGCCGAAGAGTTCGATGTTGAACGGACCCTTGCCGTCCTTCAGACCGAGCTTGTCGACGATCGAAGTCGCCTGCAGAACGCCGACCTGGAAGTTGTCGAAGGTCGCGTAGTAGCTGACGTCGCCGCTGTTGCGGATAAGGCGGTCATAAGCGATGACCTTGATGCCCTGCTCGCCGGCCTGCTTGAGGACGTCCGACAGCGTCGTGCCGTCGATCGATGCGATCACGAGGACCTTGACGCCCTTGGTGACCATGTTTTCGATCTGGGAAAGCTGGTTCGGAATATCGTCATCGGCATATTGCAGATCGGTCGTGTAACCGGCTTCCTGCAGCTGCTTTACGATGTTGTTGCCGTCGTCGATCCAGCGTGCGGACGACTTGGTCGGCATGGCGATACCAACGGAACCCTTGTCCTGCGCGAAAGCCGGCGCTGCGAAAGAAGCAGCACCGATGGCACAAGCCGCCATCAGCGAAATAATGGACTTCATAAACTCTCTCCCTTGAGCCCTTCTCTGGAGCCCGCATGCTGCGGTGCACCATGAAATTCATGCCGTCAGAGGAAGAAGCCGCATCGCGCTCACTCCGATTTCGCAATTGCGAAATGGAACAGCTGCCGCTCCTCCCCGGCATTCCGCAAATTGTTCTGAATCCATATAACTGTCAAATAGAATAAATCAGTTTCCATATATCAATTATGATATATTAAATCGATACAAAAACCGATGAGGGGTATAAAACGACGAATGAACAACCTAAAAGTGTATGAGCAAGCGCAAACAACAGAGGCCCTTTTCGTCTTTGAAGACAACCCCTTGCTGCGGGCCGGATTGAAGATGAGCCACCTGCGCATGCTGGTCATGATCGAGGAACACGGACAGGTGAGCGCGGCCGCCGCGGCCATGAACATGACGCAGCCTGCAGCCTCGCGCATGCTTTCGGAAATGGAGGCGATCGTCAAATCACCCCTCTGTCAGCGGGCGTCGCGCGGCGTGGTGTTGACGAAATTCGGCGAGGCGCTGGCGCGCCGGGCGCGCACCATATTGCTGGAGCTGCGCGAGGCGAGCCGCGAACTGAACCAGATGAAATCCGGCAGCGGCGGCTCGGTCTATATCGGCGCCGTCACTGCACCGGCGATCAGCCTCGTCGTTCCCGCCATAAGGCGCGCCATGGACACCTATCCCGGCATCGAAATCAACGTGCAGGTGGAAAGCAGCAACGTGCTGGCCCGCGAACTGCTGGCGGCCCGCCACGATTTCATCATCGGCCGCATTCCCGACGATTTCGATCCCGGCCTCTTTTCCATCCATGAAATCGGCATAGAACGCGCCTGTCTGGTGGTGCGCGAAGGTCACCCGCTGCTTCAGGGCGCGCCCGTGACCTTGCAAGACCTTTCCGGCTACGACTGGGTCTTCCAGCCGCCCGGCGCGCTTTTACGCAGAACCATGGAAGATGTGTTCCTTACCCACGGCGTCGCCATGCCGCGCAACGTCATCAACACGCCATCCGTGGTGCTCACCCTTGCGCTTGTCTGCAACACGGACGCCATCGCCCCGATTGCCCAGGACATGGCCGAATTCGTTACCGGCCAGCAGGCGGATATCGGCCGAACCCGAATATTGCCGACGGATTTCGAGCTCGTTGTTAAGCCCTACAGCATCATCACCACCAAGGGCCGTGTTTTGCCGCCCAGCGCCCGCCTGCTTTACGATCTGGTTCTGGATGAAAGCCGCAAACTGACCACCACATGACGAGATGGCAAGCCCGACTCCACCTTCATCCCCTATGAAGGCCGGATCATTGAGGCCGGCGCAGGGAACAGCCGCATGCTCTTCGGACAATCCGTTTTCCAATCGGTCGTCGAAAGACTGAAACAGGAGGAGGAAGAACAAGGCGCGGAGCCTTCACCGCCCGCCGGCCACCGTATTGCCGGTTTCAGCTCGGGGTTCGTTGTCGATACCCAGATAGAAGCGCCACCGCCCGCGAACGGTAATCTCGATGCCTATCTCGCCTTCCTGGCCGACCCCGCGCCGCCGCCGGAACCGGAGCAGGAACCCGAACCGGAACCGATGCCGGCTCATCTCGAAAAGACGTCGCTTGCCGATGTTTCGGTGGAACTGGCGATCCACGACGCGGACACGGCCGCAACGCTTGCGGAGAAGCGTCGCGCCTTTGCCCGCCTCAATCATCCCGACCGGGTGAAACCGCAGTTCCGGCACAATGCGACGCTGCGCATGACGGCTGCCAATCTCCTGATCGACCAGGCGATAAGGATGCTGCGGGCGCGGGAGCATTTCCGGTAAAAGTGACGGACGGCCTTATCCTGCAAGATACCTCAAACGAAAGATAGAAGGCGCTTCAGCCCGCATCGTTCTTGTCGGCGGGCGCGCTTTCGGCGGCGTGCTCATTCGTGCCGTCCCCGCTTTTGGCGGCATCGCTAGCGGGTTTGAACTTCAGCAACAATTCATAGGCCGCATAGGCCCCGATGCCGGCAACGATGGTTCCCCAGAAAAACTCGCGATTGACGAATTCGATGACGGCCCATGCGGCGCAAAAGCCGACGATGAGCAACCGGACCCACAAGGGACGATAAAGCGGATGACTCGTATCGATATTCAGCATGGCGTTCCCGTCCCGGGCCTCTCCAGTCGATCGCATGATTGCGGTTCCACGCCCAACGGCGTGAAGATGCTTACGCGTCTTGGCGGTTTCACAGGAAAATTGCAACGCAATTCAGCCCCGCCGCCGATCAGGCTCGCGTGAAAGACCAGCGCAGCAAGATCGTCACCGGCGCCGCAGACATGGGAAGACAGGAATATCTGCAAACCAGGCCGCACCTTGCGGCTGCCTGCGCCATTGTGACCCATCGCTCTCTTCGAATGTCAGTCGCGCAGGCGTCCGAGCAGCGCCAGAAGCTGATCGCGGGCCTTCTTGCCGCCGATCCTGTCGATCAGCTTGTCCTCACGATCCCGCCAGGTGTTGGAAAGCCGGTCGAGAAGGTTGCTGCCCTCCTCCGTCATGTCGAGGAAGTGAACGCGCCTGTCCTCTTCCGATTTGCGGCGGACGAGTAATCCCTTCTCTTCCATGCTGTCGACGATGGCGACGAAATTGGCGCGCTGTATGCCGAGCGCTTCGGCCACATCGCTCTGCTTGAGACCCGGATTGCCGCCGACGATGACGAGAACGGAAAAATCGGCCGGCCGCAATCCCTGCTCCGCCAGCACATCGGCAAAACCGTTTGCCACGGCAAGTTGCGAGTGCCGCAAATGATAGCTGATCGCAGTCGTCAGCAACCCATAGTCGATAGCCGTGATATGCGCCGCTTCCGCGCTGCCGTTTTCGGCCTTTTCCGTCCGCGGCCCGTTGCTGTGTGCCAATCGCAAAGCCATCCGATCCCCCGCCTGATTCGTTCCTTTACCTTGCCGAAATCATAACCGACAACGTCGCGAAACTGTATCCCAAATAAATGTAGATGATACTAATATTGTATAATAATTTGACAGTTAATCGCCGACGACGCAAACCCTGACACCAGATCGCCACGCGGCGAGCAAAATAAGTATGACTATTTACCCGCCAATTTTGAGGGGATAAAACCGCTTCCCGAGCCGCTTTTGAAAGGCGTTGACCTCATCCGAGCACCTCTTCATGAAGGCGGCAAAACAGCGTTTCGACCCGGCAATAACATACTACTTATAAGAGAAACCCCGTTCCAACAAAAAACAATACGTCAAACGACGCATCGCCCCGCCACCGCGCAAAGGGCGGCGGCCGCCGCGAAACACGCCCCACAACGAGTTCCGCCCAAAAACAGACAACGTTTCGCAAAACTCTGATTTTTAGACATTGATGCGCAAACAAAGCTGGGGTATGAACCAACCGCTGCACGCGATTCAAGCGTGACCGCTGCACCCGTAGCTCAGCTGGATAGAGTGTTGGATTCCGATTCCAAAGGTCACAGGTTCGAATCCTGTCGGGTGCGCCATTAAAATCAATGTCTCGTGTCCAGACCGGAGACATAGGTAACAGTTTGTACCTAAGACATAGGTGACAATCTCGTGCCGAACGGATTGTCGATTGTTTGCAGCGTTCTCTGTTCCAGGTCGATATATCCTAGATCGTAATGCATGAAGCTGACGAGCCAAATGCCGTCTTCCACCTCCTTTAATCCCAGTTTCTGTCCGGCCAGTACGGTCGATATATTGATCTTCTTGCGAAAGAGGCAGGCGCGTCCGCAATTGGTGACGATGATGTCTCGATCATGGAAGGGATAATCGATCTCCGGCAGGCCAAGGTAGGGGCGCAAAGAGGCGGTATAGAGATCAGCAGGCACTTTCATGCTGATCGCCTCATGCGGCCTCTCGCCATTGAATTCGCTGACGAATGCATCAAAGCGTACCTGTTGCTGGAGAAGGCTACGTTCGGGTGGGCGAGTTGCCTCCTTCTTCAATGTCAGATGCATACGCTCATGCCGGCCGTTCTGCTGTGGATGGCCCGGTTTGATGCGCTCGATCGCTATCCCAAGCCTCAACCAGAAAACCGACAGCTTCGACAGATTGTACAGCCCGTTTGGTGAGGCAAAAGGTAGCCCGTTGTCCGAGCGTATCGCCTGAGGCAGGCCATGTTCGGCAAACAGGCGGCGGAAGGCTTCGATCACGGCTTGCTCTCGTGTCGATTCGAAGGCTTCGCAAGCCAATAGATAGCGGGATGCCTGATCGGTTACGGTCAAAGGGTAACAATAACGGCCATCCCCAAGTTTGAACTCGCCCTTGAAGTCGGCGCACCACAGATCGTTGGCATTGACGGCTTGCGACAGCGTGGTGCCCATGGCCTTGTTTGCCCGGTTCCTCTTGCGGGCCTGGCGCACAAGGCCATGGCGGTCGAGCACCGCATGTACGGTGCTGCTCGCCGGAATACGGACGTCGCCAGCGAGCTTTTTCACCAGCAGTTCGCGGATCTTGCGCGCACCCCAATGAGGCTTCTCCTTTTTGAGGCGCACGATCATTGCCTCGACGGGATCGGGGAGTTGGTTGGCGTAGCGCACCGGACGCCGGGAGCGGTCCGTCAGAGCTTCAAGCCCGTCGTCCTTGTAGCGATAGAATATCTTGTAGCCGGTCTTGCGCGATATGCCGAAGTCCCGGCACACCTCGCTCATTCCTTCGCCCTCCAGCAAACGGGCGACAAAGCGTAGACGTTCTTCCATAACCGAAGTCTCTCTCCACGGCATCAACACCTCCCGCAAAGCGAAAAGTGTTACCCATGTCTCCGGTACAAAACGTCACCTATCTCTCAAGTCGGACACAACTATTTATTGATTTTCGAGCAACCAAGCATGAAGCCTTGAGCAGCTTGCTCTTCGATACGCTTGGAAGCAAACGTTTCTGAGGCCATGGCACAAGCAATTTCAGACATCCTCATAGGGCTTCAGGCAACATCGCTGATCGCACATTCACTGTACGAGCTCGTGCTCGACACAGCCGATGGGTCGCATCTGCCCGAAGCCCGCCGTGCTCCAGGCGACATTGAGAACATTCTTCACTTTTTTGGAGATCAAGCTTTTTAATTACATAATCGCATCGCTCCCGGTCAGGGCGGGTTTCGCCTCCACCTCGTCTTCGGCAAGGCTGGCGTTTGCCTGCAGGTGCAGGCCCATGACCGCGACGAGGAGAAAAAACCAGACGAAGCCCGAACTGAGCAAGAACAGCGTTTCCAGAAAGCCGTAGAGCAGGACATAAAGCCAGACGCCGACATAAAGCCGCGTCAGGGGGCTATTGCGCGTGGCCTCATCCATTTTGCCGAGATAGTGAAGCGGCAGCAGGAAAATCCACATTAGCACCAGCCCAAACCCCGGGACGCCGCCCGCAAGCAGCAGGTCGAAATACCCATTATGCGAATCCGGCGCGGTCGTCGCCCAGGTGTTGTTCTCGGTGAAACTCGACATCAGGGCGTCGCTGCGCCAGAAGGCCTGATAGCCGTATCCGAGCAGCGGGCTTTGACGGATGTAATCGATGGCGACGGTCCAGATATCCCGTCTGCCGGTAAAGCTGGCATCGAGCCCCAGCTTCGTCAGCATCTGCGAAAAGACGGGATCGACCGTGGTGCCGACGGTCACGAGCGCGAAAACCGCCAGAAACAACGTGACGACAGGGTAGCGCCAACGGGGCCAGCGCAGGATGAACCAGCCTGTCGCAATGATGATAGGCATCAGGCCGAGCGCGGTCTTGCCGCCTGACTTCACCAGAAAGAGCAGCGACAGCAACAGCACCGACAACCCGCCGATGAACGACCAGCGCTTGCAGAGATAAATACCGACGATGATCAAAACCGCCATGACCGAGGCGGCCTCGTTCTTATGGCGGAAAACCCCGCGCCAGTCCCCTGCCAGCAATGGCTCCAGCGCATCGCTGGCCTGATGGATCGAGCGTGAGGGCAGCACGATGATTCCGAAATAGCACAGGAACAATATGATCAGGGTGCATGCGGCAAGCAGCGTGGTAAAATGCCGCTCGGTGCGCGGCAATTGCAGGAAGCCGCCGGCAAGCACGCAGATGATGGCGCACATGGCAAGCCGCCGCAGCGAAAACGCCGGCGCCTCGCCCATCAGCGAGGTGAAAACAAACCAGCCGAAAACCGCCGCCATCAGCAGACGCGGTGAGAAGACGAGGGAAAACGAACGCTCCTTCGCCATGAACGCCAAGAAACTGAAAAGCAGAATGATCGCGGTAAGCTGGTTCAGCAGGTTGGACCCTGCCGCCATGGCGGATCCCTGATAGGTCGAAGAAAGCGAAATATAGGGCGAGAAGCCGACCGTGAAATAAAGGAACGTCACATAAAACAGTGTATTCCGCCAATATCCACGCGCCTGTTCTTCGTGCGCTGCAGCCATAAGGGGGGCTTCTCTGTCTTTTTCCATGCGTGCCACATCGTACCCGATGCTTCATTGCGGTACCATGAGTATCCCGCCAAAAACCTATTTTTTAGTTATTCCGAATTCACGGATGAATAGCAATTCCTGTGCACGGCCTCGCCTATCTGCCGCTCGATCAGGTTCGGCCGCATCTGGATGCAGGCCGATCGATGCGGGTGCCCGGCAAGTTTACGCCCGACCTGCCGGGCTATCACCTCTATTATCCCTGCCGACGGCATCCATCCGCCGCCTTCAGCCTGTTTGTCGAGACCCTGCGGTTTCGGGGGTAAGATTGAAGAGCTCCGGATGAAACGATCCGGCCCGGGCTGCGTCAAAAAGACCCTGCACGAGGGCATAAAATGGCGTTGTTGAAGCAGTGGTTTTAAGGTAGCCCTACCCTCGATAGATTGTGTCAAGTAACAGACTGGAAATACGAAAATGATGGATTGGGATTGGGTAGATTTGTTTCCCTTAGTCTTCTTTCCTTTCAAGATTCTCGTGCTGGGCACGGGCATGTTCTTCGCCATCAAGTGGCATCACGATCAAGCAAAGAAAGAAAAGGACCCCAGCGGGCCGTGAGTGTCCGCCGGTCGGGTTCGGACTTCACCAATTGAATGTTTTCCCGCTTGAGCCGGCGCCGACCCCCATGGCGCTGGTTGCGGATGCGGATGATCTGGCTGTCGCGAAAATATTGCGTTTCACACGGTGGACATCGATTTCGCCAGAACGGCTTTCCATTGCGCCGCATCGCCGTTGAACGCCGGCGGTGATGTCTCCCCGCCGAAACGCATGCTGGAAACGGACCGCCGCTCAGAACTCCCGCCAGTCGCCTTTTGTATCGACGGCGGCATTGCCCGAAAACGCAGAGGCGATCTTGCGACCCAGCGCGCGGACCGGGGATGCCACATATCTGTCGTTATCGCCTGCGCTGCGAACCGGCGCAGGCTGGTTTTTCGGCTGCTGGGTGCCGTCGGCGAGCCGAAACTGGGAGAGCAGCTGGTTGAGCGACGCCACTTCCTTGGCGAGGCTGTGGCTTGCGGCATTGGTTTCTTCCACCATGGCCGCATTTTTCTGCGTGTCCTGGTCCATCTGGTTGACGGCCGTATTGATCTGCTGAAGACCGGAAGACTGCTCCTGCGCGGCCTCCACAATGGAGACGACGTGCCGGTTGATCTCCTGAACTTCCGAAACGATCGTTGCCAGCGCCTTGCCGGTGTCGCCCACCAGTTGAACACCCTGCTGCACCTGGTCGTTCGAGGTGGTGATCAGCGCCTTGATCTCTTTGGCCGCGCTGGCGGAACGCTGCGCAAGCTCACGCACCTCCTGCGCAACGACGGCGAAACCCTTGCCGGCCTCACCAGCGCGGGCTGCTTCCACGCCCGCATTCAGCGCGAGCAAATTGGTCTGGAAGGCGATTTCGTCGATCACGCCGATGATGTTGCTGATCTCATTGGCGGATTTGGCGATCTGCTCCATGGCGACCACGGCGCGGCGCACCACCTGGCCGGATTGTTCGGCACCCGCCTTGGCGCGGCTGACGATCTGGCCCGCCTCCTGCGCGCGCTTGGTGGAATCCCTGACCGTCGTGGTGATTTCTTCCAGAGCGGCGGCGGTTTCCTCCACGGCCGCGGCCTGCTGCTCGGTGCGCTTGGCCAGATCGTCGGCAGCAGACTTGATCTCGTCCGCACCCGCGCCGATGCCGCTGGCGTTCTGAGCCACCTTGGTCAGCGCCGCCTGCAGCTTTTCAGCGGACATGTTGAAATCGTTACGAACGGCGTCGAGCGTCGCGGTGAACGGCTGGCCGATGCGATAGGAAACATCGCCTTCCGAAAGCTTCGAGAGGCCGGCGGCAAGATTGTCGACGGCGAATTTGACGTCGGCGGCTTCCCTTGCCTTCTGCTGTTCCCGCTCGATACGGTCTTTCTCCGAGAGGGTGCGATTGGCATCTGTTTCCTGTTCGAGACGAATGCGCTCAATAGCGTTTTCCCGGAAGACCTGCACGGCTTTCGCCATCTGGCCCACCTCATCCCGACGCGCCATGCCATCGATCTCCGTGGCCGTCTCGCCGCCGGCAAGCGATACCATGCGCTCGCGCAGGCGGGCGATCGGGGTGGTGATGCCACGGGACGCCACGAACAGCGCCAGAATGATACCGACCGCAAAAGCGATGCCGACAATCACCAGCGAGGCCATGATGGTCGAATTGGTCTGATCCGTCAGTTGGGTGCTTCCCTTGACGACACCCTTGGCAAGCTTGTCCAAGAGGTCGGCGATATCACTTCCGACCGAGCGGATTGCAACATCGGCCTTTAGCAGTTCCGCAGCGGATTCTTGGTTGCTGTTGGCAGAGCCAAGTTCCACAGCCTTATCGGTAATTGCAATAATGCCCTGAACTTGCCCCAACAACCTGTCCACCGTCGCGGCCTCTTCCGGGAAAATGGCTTTGACATTGTTCAGGCGCGATATCAAATCTCCCTTGTCTCTCTGATATTCCCGCATGACGATCTTGAAGTCGGGAGCCTTCGCATCGTAGGCCATGACCTGATAGGCGCCATAGGCCATCGCCTCCAGATTGCGATTTGCGCGGGAAAGCTCCACCAGCGCGGCACTGTCAGTAGCGATAAAGAAAGAATAAGCCGTGTCCGCTTGCTTGTAATGGGTGGACATGTAAGCCGTGGCGCCAAGGCCGACGATGCAGAGCGGGAGAATGAGTGACAGGATTTTGGTGCGAATACTGGCGTTTTGAAGAAAAGACACGGAAAGCCTCACGTCATTAAAAACCGCTCCTTCCCCGTGCCGGAGGTGTTCGGCAAGACTGACATTGCACGTCAAGCGCCCCGATCATCGAGGCTTCGCTAGCCGCATCATAGGCTCTGGTCGCATCTGCATCATGCATGCGCCGCAGAAAGCAGCCCGTCCCCTCAAATGCGGGGAGGCCGCTTCCCGCGTTGGCGCGGCGACCCGCCAGCAGGCGGAAACGCCGGGCCTAATTTCCGGGAAAAAGCGAAAGCATGCGAGCTTTCAGCCGTCACCATCGATTTATTTTACAGTAAAATGATTATAATCAAAAACTTTACAATTCCTTCATGCCGTGGCGGGCAAAACCCGCGTGTTTTTTGCCCGTCGAAGACCGGTCGTCAGTCGCCCGGCGTGAAGGGTCGCGCCCTTCGCATGAGCGTCCATCGTTGCAAAATGGCGGCCATGACGGCAAGTCCTGCCATGGCGGCGAATATCGAGGCGATGTCGCGATAGGCGGCGGCAAAACCGAAGCGGGCAATCCATGGCTGGCTTGCCAGCGGCGAGATGAAATGCCCGAGAAACATCGAGGCGGTGACGATGCCGGCGATACGCCCGCGCAGTCTGAGCGGTGCCAGCAAGATGGTGGTGGACATGATGCCCGGCATCACCAGGCCGAGGCCAAACCCCACCACCGCAAGCGATGACAGCAAGGCAACCAGCCCTTCGGCCCTGGCAAGCAGCGCAAAACCCGCCGCCATCGACACCAGCCCGACGGCAATGATGGCGGTGACGGTGACCCTTGCCCGCAATCGTCCGAAATTGAGCGCCGCCAGCGCCCCTGCCAAATTGAAAATGCCGATGGCGTATCCCGCAATGCTACCGGAAAACACCCCAAGCTCCCGCAGGAAAAACGGCAGCTGCGAGGGAATGGTGTAGAACAGGGCATTGACGAGAAACACCGCCAGCGCCAGCACGCCCACCAGCAGCCAGTTGACCGCAAAATCCCGTTCGCCTCCGGCCTTGACAGCGCCATCGTTCCTCACCGGCTCCGTCAGAAAGAACAGGGCTGCCGGCAGAATGAGCAGGGCGACGGCATAGACCGCGAAGGGCGCGCGCCAATGCAGATCCGCCAGCAAACCGCCCGCCACCACAAAAACCACACCGCCGATCTGGGTAAAGGCCTGTTGCAGGCCGAGATAGCGCTCCCGCGCCGAACCTTCGAAATAATCGCCCACCAGCGCCGTGCCGATCGTCATGATGGCGCCGATCGCCAGCCCCAGAAAAGCGCGCCCGACGAGCAGGCCGACAAGACTTTCGGAAAAAAGGCCGGACATGCCGGAAAAGCTGTAAAGCAGGATCGCGCCGAGCAGCAGTCGCTTGCGGCCGAAGCGATCCGCCAACACGCCGGCGACCGGTGCACAGAGCGCCACGAACACCGATGGCAATGTCAGCACCATGCGGCTCATGATCTCAACATCAGGCGTCGACAGGAAGCTCTGTTCGATGGCGGGCAACGAGGGCGCGACCGTGGTTCCGGCCATGATGGTGAGTGTGGCAACGAATAGCAGCGTGAGCTTCAACGCCTTGGAATTCTCGATCATGGAACGTCCTTAGATAGTGTTCCATGCACTGATAATTCCTCAACTATGGTTGAGGTCAATAGCCGCAGACAAAAAAGCGGCCGGCCTTTCAGCCCGCCGCATTCATTCCCGATAGTGCGTTAAAAGCCGCCGACCGCGTCAGGCGGCCGCGCGCCGCAATGCCGTTGCCACCTTGTGGATATGGGCTGCACCGATGCCGCAGCAGCCGCCGATCATGGTCGCGCCCGCATCCGCCCAGGAGCAGGCAAAACGGGAATAGACATCGTCTGTCAGGTCGGCGCGGGTGCCGTGCAGGCCTTCATTGGCGGCAGAATCGCCCTGTTCGCCTTCAAAGGCATTGGCATAAACGCCGATCTCGAGCGAAGCACCCTTGTCCGCAAAGACGGCGGAGGCGGTTTCGACGGCGGCTTTCATGATTTCCGGCTTGCTGCAGTTGAACAGCAGGGCGGCAGCACCCGATTGCGCCGCCCATTCGGCAGCAGCCTTCACCGTTTCGCCTGACCGTAGCGCGGGTTCGCCACCGGCAACCGCAGCGGCGTCATCGTTGAGCGTAAAGGAGATCCAGAACGGCTTACCCGTTGCGGCAACGGCTTGCCGCACCGCCTCGCCCTCGGCGATCAGGCTCAGCGTCTCGCCGAGCCAGACATCGACTGAAGGAGCGAGATTGTCGACCAGCACCTTGAGATAGTCCTGCACCCGGCCCGCATCGAAATTCTGCGGCTCATAGGAGCCGAAAATCGGCGGCAGCGACCCGGCCACCAGCACATCACGGCCGGAAGCATTCGCCGCCTCGCGCGCCAGCCTGCCGGAAAGGGCGATCAGCGAGGCGCCATCCTTCTGGAAACGCTCTTCGCCGATGTGGAAGGGCACCAGCGCATAGGAATTGGTGGTGACGACATCGGCACCGGCCTTGATGAACTCCGCATGCACCTGCCGCACGATATCGGGGGAATTGATCAGCGCCAGCGCCGACCATTCCGGCTGTTTCAGCTCGGCGCCGAGCCGCTGCAATTCGCGGCTCATGCCGCCGTCGAGGATACGGATAGTGCCCATGGTGATACTCCTTGAATGTTTACCGCCGGACCGGCACCTGCCGTTCGACAAGGCCGAAACAGCGGGCGATGATGGCGGTGAGAATGAGATAAAAGACGGTGACGACGATCAGCGGCTCATAGACCAGAAGCGTATCCTGCCGCACCTTGTAGGCGACGGCGTAGAGGTCCATCACGGTGACTGTAAAGGCAAGCGGCGTTGCTTTGAGTTGCATCACCACCTCGCCGGCAATGGTCGGCAGCGCGATACGGATCGCGCGCGGCAGCCAGATGCGGCGAATGAGGGTAAAGCGGCCCATACCGAAAGCCCTACCCGCCTCCAGCTCGCCTTTCGGCACCGCCAGCAGCGCACCGCGCAGCACCTCCGCCTCATAGGCCGCATAATTCAGCGTGAAGCTCACGGCCGCGAAGAAGAACCCTTCGCGCAGCACCGGCCACATAAAACTTTGCCGGAGGCCTGGGACCATCGGCAGAAGCGAGCCGACGCCGTAATAAAGCAGCCAGAGCTGGATGAGCAGCGGCGTTCCGCGAAAGAAGGTGCAATAGCCCCGCGCCAGAATTTTCGTCACCCGCCCGCCGCTGACCTGCGCGAAGGCAAGCCCGATGGCGAGCACGAAGCCGATGCTGACGGAGATGACGAGCAGCGCCAGCGTCTGCCAGGCACCGGATAAAAGCAGCGGCCAATATTTGGCGACCCAGGAAAAATCCATGCCGTTCCCCCTTACGCCAAAGCCGGCTGGCCGCGCCGCACCCGGCGTTCCAGCAGCGAAAAGACGAGATTGGAGACGAGCGTGATGGCGAGATAGAGAAATGCCGCCGCGAGGAAGAACAGGAAATATTGCTTGGTGCTGGCGCCTGCCAACCGCGTCGCGAGCGCCAGTTCCTGATAACCGACGACGGCCACCAGCGCACTGTCCTTGGTCACCGCAAGCCAGAGATTGGCAAGGCCCGGCAGTGCATTCGGCAGCAGGGCCGGCAGGACCACGCGGCGGAAACGCAGGAACGGCGACATGCCGAAGGCGCGCGCCGCCTCGATCTGCCCGCTCGGAATGGCAAGGATCGCGCCGCGCAGCACCTCTGTCATATAGGCGCCCTGCACGAAACCCAGAACTGCAACGGCGGCAACGAAACCGTTGACCTCCAGCGGCGGCATGCCGGCGAGCAGCAGCAGCCGGTTGAGACCGTCCGTCCCGGCATAATAGAGCCCGACAATGAGGATCAGTTCGGGAACGGCGCGGATGGCCGTGGTGTAGAGATTGAGCAGCAGGCCGAGCGGCCTGTTGCCCGAAAGCTTGCCGAGTGCGCCGGCAAGCCCGATGACGATGCCGATGAGGTAAGCACCGGCGGAAATGGCAAGCGTCGACGCCGCACCCTTCAAAAGGGTGCCGCCCCATCCCGGAGGATAGGGTGACAGCAACTGCAACGTGGTTTCAAGGCTTGCCATCGATGTGACCGATCAGGGCTTGCTGCCGTAAATATCGAAGCTGAAATACTTCTTGGTGATTTCGTCATATTTCCCGCTGGCGCGGACGGCGGCGAGAGCGGCGTTCAGCTTGGTCTTCAGTTCCGTATCGTCCTTGCGCAGGCCGCCGGAAACGCCAAGACCAAGGATTTGCTTGTCGTCGGCCACATTGCCCATGTCGGCGCAGCAATCCTTGCCGGCATCGCTCTTCACGAAGGCATCGAGAACCAGCGAGTCACCGAAGACGTAGTCGATACGGCCGGCGGCCAGATCCTGAAACGCCTCGTCCAGCGTCTGGTAGGTCTTTTCGTCAGCGACATCAGCGAAATATTTCTTGTAATATTCAGACTGGATGGTCGCGACCTGAATGCCGATGGTCTTGCCCTTGACGTCCTCGGCCGTCGCACCCGCCTTTTCACCCTTGGCGCCGATCAGCTTGCTCGGTGTGTTGTAATATTTGTCGGTGAAATCGATCACCTTCTGGCGCTCTTCCGTGTTGGACATGGACGACCAGATGACGTCGAACTTCTTGGTCTGCAGCGCCGGGATCAGGCCATCCCAGGATAGCTCGACGATCGAGCATTTTTCCTTCATTTCCGCGCAGACGGCGTCCATGAGATCGATTTCCCAGCCCTGCCACTTGCCGGTAGCGTCTTTGGCGAAGAAAGGCGGGTAGGATTCGTTCATGATACCGAAGCGGACATCGGCGCTGGCGGTGAAGGCGGAAAACGCAAATGCCGTTCCGGCAAGCAGCGTAGCGAAGAATTTCATTTAAAGTCTCTCCTGTTGAATACGAACTGTCAGGCAAAAGGGTCAATTGGCCAGCGCGCCGGTGAATTCACGACACCGGGCGCTTGTGGGGTTGCCGAACACCTGCGCCGGCGGCCCCGCTTCCTCCACCCTACCCTGATGCAGAAACACGACTTGCGAGGAAACATCCCGCGCAAAGCGCATTTCGTGGGTGACAAGCAGCATGGTGCGGCCTTCCTCGGCCAGATCGCGGATGACCTTCAGCACTTCGCCCACCAGTTCCGGGTCAAGCGCCGAGGTGGGTTCGTCAAACAGCATCACCGCCGGTTCCATGCAGAGCGCGCGCGCAATGGCGGCGCGCTGCTGCTGTCCGCCGGAAAGGAACGCCGGATAGGCGTTTTTCTTGTCATAAAGCCCGACCTTGTTCAGCAGAGCCTCGGCTTTTTCGACCGCCTCCTGCCGCCTGACGCCCAGAACGTGAACCGGCGCCTCGATGACATTTTCGAGAACGGTGCGATGGGCCCAGAGATTGAAATTCTGGAACACCATGCCAAGCCCGGTGCGCAGTTTTTCCACCTGCCGCCAGTTTTTCGGCACGGCCTTGCCGTCACGACCGGTTCTCGTGGCGATTTCCTCGCCATTGACGATGACGCGGCCGCGATCCGGCGTTTCGAGAAAGTTGATACAGCGCAGAAAGGTGCTTTTGCCGGAACCGGAGGACCCGATAATGGAGATCACATCGCCCTTGTGGGCCTGCAGCGAAACGCCCTTCAAAACTTCATGCGTGCCGAAGCTCTTGTGGATGTCATCCGCCTCGAGCGCACAGGCGCCTTCATCTGTCATCGATTGACCTTGCCGATCCGTTTTTAGTGCCGCCTCGCCAATAGCCAGGGTCTCGCGGTGCGACGTGCACAATAACAAAGACTTGAGCCGCGCATGTTTAGCGAAAATAGCAACAGACGCGCGCAACAATCGGCTCTTTTACATATTTGCAACGAAAAATCATTTCAAAATATCACCTTGGACGAACAACAGCGGAAACCTGTGCGTCTGGGGATGTCGGAGCGACGCCCGCTCCTGGCCCTGTCCGGTTCCCCTCCGTCTTTCTCCACAATGGCCGGCCCGCCAATGCGATTTTTTTGGTTATCCGCGATGCACGAGGAGATAGCGCCGTGAACGCACGCTTTGCCCTCGGGAAATCAAAATCGGGAGACAAAAATCAAGACAGTCATTTCCAAAATTTAAACTTCGACACCCAAAAAAGCATCCGCAAAAAATGATCCACATTTCATCCACCGGTTGCTTATGGGAGTATATTTTGTTAACCTCGAATAGCGCAGGATTATAAATCCAACTTGTTGATATAAATGTGATTTATCTTCAATTCGATATTTCACACCCGAGCGGATCGCAGGTTTTATATCTATATTAATACATTAAAATATACGCTGCCTATGGTTGATTTCATCTATGCGCAAAAGCTTGGGGGCCGACGGTGGACGTTCCGATACACACCAAAATGGACGACGGCGATAGTGGTCAGTCGCCACAACGCCCGGTTCAGCCAGGTGTCTCCGGCGTTCGCCCCATGCGCAGGGATGACGTGCCCGCCGTCGAAGCCGTCCTCAACAGCGCTTTCAGGAAGACCGGGCAGGAGCGCAATTTCGACTTCCGCTCTTATATAGAAAAACTGTTTTTCGGCAGTCCCGCCTTCAGCCCGGAAAACGGCAGCGTTGTCTACGACGCCGGGGAAAACGGGGTCACCAGCGTCATTCTCGCCGTGCCCATGCGCTTCGTTGCGAATGGAAAAACGATTACCGCCCGGCTGCTTTGCGCCTTCGCATCGGACGGGAAACGCGGCGCGCTCGGCGCGGCGCGCCTGTCCCGCGGCATGCGGGCATCCAAACACGACATGTTGTTCTCGGATACGGCTTCTCCTGTCAGCGCCGATCACTGGGTGGCGACCGGCGGCGACATGCTGCCGATTGAAAGCCTGCAATGGCACAAGGCGCTCAAGCCCTTCTGCACCATAGCGTTGCGCATGCCGCGCCGCTCGAAACTGGCCAAAACCACGCTGGCGCTCGCCGCGCTTGGACTTGTGGATGGAATCCTGCGGCGGTGGAAAAAGGGTCTGAGGCCGCAGGAGGCCGCTGGTGCCAGGGTGAGAACCGTGGATTACGAAACCTTCCGACGCAGCGCGCTCGCGATGATCGAGCGTTTTTCCATCCGCCCGGAATGGTCTCAAAAAGAGTTCCACTGGCTGATAGAGATGAGCAAGGCCAATGAAAGCCTCGGCGAACTGAAAAGCGTGATGATCGAGAATGCCGAAGGTCACGCCATGGGCGCCGCACTGTTTTTCGGCCAGCGGGGAAGAACGGCCTATGTGCTCAATCTCGTCTGCGATGCCGGCTGCGAAAACGATGTACTCAACACCCTGTTCCGCCATTTCGATGATGAAAACTATGCCCATGTCACCGGCATGGCGCAGCCCTTTCTCATCAACGCGCTTTACCGCCAGAACCACATGAGCTTCCGCCACGACGGTTATTTCTGCATGGCGACGCGCGATGACGCGCTGAGGGAAAAGGCGCTGGGCGGCGACATCTATATTGGCGGGTTGTGCTCGGAAAGCTGGAGCAAACTCATCACCGACTATTGAGGTTCCTGCCCGGCCCCGGAGCGGAACACGGGCGCGACGCCCTCAAGCCTTGCGGAACCGCCCGACATTCGCCGAGATGAGATGGCGCAGCGCTTTCGCATAACGTTTGGAGCGCGTCTTGGCCGCCAGCGCGCTTCCCCAGTCCACCATCGACCCGTTGATATCGAAATCGCCGAGCTGGCCTTCGGGAATATCGCCCTTCTCGATGCGCTCGACGATGGAGGGTAGAGCCGCATAGAATTCCGGCGAACGATAGGGCGGATGCAGCGAATACATGCCCTTGCCCGTGCCGAGAAAATCGAGCCGGTGAACGCCGGTGCGCATCATGTTGGTGCTCAGCACTTCCTCGGCAGGCATGGAGACCGGCTGCTGGTTATAGGCATAGGAGCGGATACGCCGTTTGACATCGGGCCTGAGCAGTTCCAGCGAGCCGATCCTTTTCGCAAGACGGTCCATGTCGATCATGAACAGCCGCGTCGAAACGGTGGCGAAACGCCAGGTGGGAATGCGCGACGGCAGCTTGCGCGGCGCAGGGATGTTCTTCACGCCGGGCATGCCGACATGGCGGGAAATATCCAGATCGCCGCGAACCGTCGGCGGCCCGGAAAAGGGCGTGATGCACAGCGCATCCGGATTGGCCTTCTGCAATGCAATCGCCTCACTGAACCAATTCTGGCTGCCGCCACCGAACATCATGTCGCTGTCCATGTGCATCACGTAACGGGCATTGGCGCGTTTCAGCCCGTAGAAATAGACATGGAAAGGCCCGCCATCGAAAGCCTTGGCGGGATAGGGGATGGGAGAGCGCGAAAAGAAGGTCTGCGTCACCGTATCACGCGCCGCATCGCTGTAATCGACGATATCCACAGAGAGATGCGGATAATTGGTCTGCATTTCCTCCAGCATGTCGAAGAGACGCTGGCGCGCCGCATCGAAACCATTGCCCTTGTACCGCCCCGCCCCCACCTGGCCCGTATCGACCGTCAGCAAAATGCGGTCCACCTGCCCGCCCCAGACCCTGAGCTGATGCGGCAGCGTCAGGGCCGCATGCGGGGCATCGAAGGGATGGAGGTTGATTTGCAGCGCCTTTTGCACAGGAGGAAGCGGCATTTCAGCATTCATAGTCATGCACCACGGTTGCGGAATTCATTGATGACGGCCATCATGGGTTTTTCGTTGAAACTCCAGTCGAGCGGCAGCGGCCGGTTGGCGGTGCCGTCCCGGCGAGGATAGGCCCAGCGGATCCAGGTATATTGATCCGAGATGCCCCATGTGGTGATGGAGGAAAGCGCGCCGCCCGCCGAGGCGGCCTCCAGAAACTCGCGGACCTGGCCGTTGATCAGCATATCCCGTTCGGCCTCAGGCGCGGGCAGCGTCTGGTCCATCACGTCAAGCTCCGTCACCAGAACGGCAAGACCGTAGCTGCGCATTTCCGTCGTGAAGGCGGCAAGCTCGTCCTTGGCGATCGGCCAGCCGCCGCGCAAATGCCCCTGCAGGCCAACGGCGTTGATCGGTGCGCCCTTTTCCAGCAGTTCGAGGATGAGATTGCGGAAAGCGGCGCGTTTGGCCGGCGATTTCTCGGCGGCAAATTCGACATCATATTCGTTGAGCACGAGCTGCGCCTTCGGATCGACCGCATGGGCGATCTCGAAAGCCTTCTTGATGGCGTCAGGCCCCGCGCCATAATACCAGGCATCGCGCCGCGCACGCACATTGCCCGGCACGTCGGGGATCGGTTCGTTGACCACGTCCCAGCTGTGGATCACGTCCTTATACCGCTCCATCACGGTGACGATATGGGTTTCCATCAGCTTCTCGACCTTGGCGCCGCCAACACTGGCAAGCCAAGGCGCGTTGGAGGCATACCAGATCAGCGGATGGCCATGCATGGCTAGCTTGTGCTGGCGCGCGAAATTGGCGAGTGCATCGGCAGCGGCGAAATCGAAAACCTCCGCCGAAGGCCGCATCACCTCCCATTTCATTTCGGTGACAGGGGTGATGCGCGAGCAATATTTCACCACCGCCTCGCCGATGCGGCTATCGGCATTAAGGTCAGGCAGGTAGACGGCCGCGCCATAGGGGGCGGTTTTGATCGTGGCTTTCTTCTGCGCGGCAAAGGCCGGGCCGGCCACGGCATGCAGCAGGCCAGCGCTTGCCGCACCGCCTATAAAATTCCGCCGCCCGATCCGCATTCGCCCGCCTCCGCAACCTATATTCCCAAAACATAACATCCCTATCATAGGAAAAGGATATTAAAGATTTGCAAGGTTAACCGACGTTATACCACGTCATAATTGGCCAGACCCGCTTAATGCGATAGTAACTTCGCTGTGCGAATTCTTGACCCACGCCGCAGGGAGTTTGAAGTCTTGGTTTCCGTTTCGATTGTCATTCCCGTTCGCAATGGCGAGCGTTACATCGTGGAAGCGATCGAAAGCGTGTTGCTGCAGGGCGAGACCATCGGTGAAGTGCTTGTCGTCGATGACGGCTCCACCGACACCACCGCGCAGAAAGTGGAGGGTTTTTCCGACCCTCGCGTCAAATTGCTTGCCCGGCCGCAGGGAAGGCAGGGCGTTTCCGCCGTGCGCAATTTCGGCCTGTCGCAGGCGCGCGGCGAATGGACGATGTTCCTCGATGCCGACGATCGCCTGAAACCGGGCGCCATCGCGGCCCTTTGCGCCGGCATCTCCGGGCCGGATGTCGTCGCCGTCTATGGCGATTACGAACGCATCGATGAAGATGGCTTCAAGACCGGTCGGCGCAACCTCATCCGCCGCCGGGAAAAACCCGATGGTTTCATTCTCCAGCCGCTGCTCGGCGGAAACTTCATCGTCAATGGCGGCATCATGCTGGTCAGAACCCGCATCTTTCAGGAATTCGGCGGTTTCGACGAGACCTTGCGTTATGCCGAAGACTGGTATGGCTGGTGCAGGCTGGCCGCCGCCGGCCGTTTCGTTTACCTGCCCGGCTGCCATGTGCTCGACTACCGGGTGCACAGGACGAGCGTGATGATGAACAGGCTCTTGACATTCCGGGATTGCGAGCCGGCCATCGAGGCCGTCTTTTCCGATCCCGCCATCGTCGCCGCCATTTCGCCGCCGGAACTGCGACGGCTTCGCCGCCGTTCGGAGAACCATATGAACGCCTATACAGTGGCGCAGGCCTTCCGCGCCCGCCGTTACCGCGAGGCTTTTTCGGCGCTGGCCGACACCTTCCTCAACCGCCCGCGCCAAAGCCTTAGGGCCGTCGTTTTTTCCGCCGCAGCGCTTGCCGGAATTTAGGAGTTTCCATGTCCGAGATCATGCCGGAAGCGGTGGTGTGCATTCCGAGTTTCCGCCGGCCGGAAGGCCTGAAAAAGACGCTTCGGTCACTCGCGGCCCAGAAGGTTGATTTTCCCTTCGCCATCGTCGTGGTCGATAATGACGGCGCAGGCCAGCAGGGTCTCGCCGTCGCACGCACATTTTTCGCCGAGAGCGGCGTGAACGGTCAGGCGCTGGTGGAGCCGACGCAGGGCAATTGTTACGCCATCAACACGGCCTTCCGCACCGCCCGGCAAAGCTATGCTTCGGCTGAGTGGTTCCTGATGATCGATGACGACGAGGCCGCCTCCCCCCAATGGCTTGCCGAAATGGTTTCAGCGGCGAAATCCTTCGGCGTCGACATCGTCGGCGGCCCGGTCAACCGGGAATTCGACGCACCGGCTTCGAAGGCGGTTCTCTCGCATCCGCTGTTCGGCTCCATCGAAGCGCCGACCGGTCTCGTCGAGCAAATCCACGGATCGGGCAATTGCCTGATCTCACGTCGAGTGTTCGAAAGCCTGCCGAAACCGGAATTCGACGTGCAGTTCAACTTCCTCGGCGGCGGCGACATGGATTTCTTCACCCGCTGCCGCAAGGCAGGTTTCAAATTTGCCTGGAATGCCCGCGCCGTCATCATTGAATATGTGCCGGAAAGTCGGATGGCGCCGCGCTGGATCATGGAGCGCTCGCTCCGCACCGGCATCATCAATTACAGCATCGACCGCGCCCGCCACCCCGGCCTGAGGGGCGGACTGCTGCTGACCGCCAAAAATGCCGTCAGCCTGTGCCTGTCTCTGCTGCGCGCCGTTTCCGCCGGGCTGAAAACCGGCGCCTGGCTGCCCGCCACACATCCGCCGCTGATGTCCATCGGCCGGGTGATGGCAAGCCTCGGCATCACACTCACCCCCTACAAGGCGCCGGCGAAGAAGAGCTGACCGCAATCGCTCGCGCCGCCGGTTTAGCTGAGGGTCTTTTCCCTGCCGAACGACAGCACGTTCTCGCGTCGTTTTTGCAAACCGAGCGCCGAAAAAGCCGTCGCAACAACGAGAAGCGGCACCAGCAGCGGCCAGAAGAAACAAAGGACGATGCCGGTCACCCGGTAAAAATCCCAATTCTTATCGCGGCGGGCACCTTCAATATAGGTCATGGCGAGAGAGGTGGCGGTGCCAATTCCATATATGAAAAGAGAAATGGACGTAATCACCATGGGTGTCCCCAAAATATCTCTGATTCGAATAAATTTATAATATTGGGACAGTGTAGCGCGCTGCTTCGCAGTTGCAACGAATTTCAGCGGCAAAGTCCGTTTTCTCAATATGTTAGGGAAAACTGATTAACTGACGCGATGCAATATGCCTGCCGCCTGCGGGGCTTGCCGCAGCTTTACCGGCCCTGACCCGACGCTCCGAAGCGATACTTCAGCAGCGAATATATGGCGATCGGATTGGTCAGCAAATATCGTTTTCCGAGACGCTTCGGCTCGAGCATTGCCCGATAGAGCCATTCCAGCCCCATATCCTGCATCCATTGCGGCGCCCGGCTGTTCTTGCCGGCAAGGAAGTCGAAAAGGCCGCCGCAGGTCTTGATCACGGCGATGCCGGAAAGCCTGTCGAGATTGCGCGAAACGAAGCGCTGCTCCAGCGGAATGCCAAAGCCGACCCAGAGAATATCCGTTTTCGAAGCGGCGATATCGGCAAGGACTGCGTCTTCCTCGGCGCGGCTGAAATAACCGTTGCGCCGTCCCGAAAATACGAGACGCGGATAGAGCCTCTGCATTTCTTCGACCGCCGCACGGTTCACCTCTTCCGAACCGCCGAGGAAATAAAACCGGCTTCCCGTCTCTTCGGCACGCTTGGCGACCGCATGAACGAGATCGGTCGTCGCGACCCGTTCCCTCAGCGCCTGCCGGCAGAATTTTCGGGAGAAGATCACCAGTGACATACCATCGGCATGAATCTGGTCCGCCTGCCGCAGTATGGCGTCGAATTCCCGGTCGTGATGACAAAGCGCAATGACCTGGCCGTTCGCCGAGGTCGAATAAAACGGTCTTGCACCAGCCACGCGCTCGCTTCCCGCACGCAGGATGAAATCCCGCGCCGTTTCATCGATGGTCGCGTCAGTGATGGGCAGTGCCGCAAGGGAAATAACCGGCCATGCCTGGCCCGGCGCTCCCGCATCCGGCATCTCTCTCCCTGTCATGATCTGTCCGGTGTCCAAGATAGGCATCGTTTCATTGTTATAGTCACGCTTATGCATAGGGTATAAGGCTTCAGACACTACGAAGAACTATCATTAATATTTTTATAAATCCCCGTATGCAGTGGGCATTTTACACGCCTGAAGGTTGTGCGCCACATTTTCTGACTATTCCGGTTTTCCAGCCGATGGGTTAAGGGACGCGGAAATCAAACCACGGAAGGGCTCCGGCCATGGAAACAATCTCGATCGACAATCGCGGCGATTTCGGCCTCTGGGCGATAGAACGGGCAAAAGAAATCGTCGCCAACGAAGCGTCCGACCTTGCCATTTCGGTTCGCGATGGAGACGAGGCCGGTATTCGCGATGCCGGCAATGCGCTGGGCGCGGCCATCGCCGCCGCCCTGCTCGAGGTTTATGACGGTCTGATTTCGGAAGAATAAGGCGACACGCAGCCGCCTCGTCTTACCGCGCCACGACATCCGCGTGATCGTCCCGGCGCAGATAACCCCAGAGGCCGAGCGCCACGGCAATGCCAAGACCGAGGAACAGGCCGCCCATGCCGCCGGCGATCAGGAAGGTCAGCTTGCCCGGCGGCCAGCTTCTGGAATTGGGCGCAACCGGCTGCGAAATCACCCGCACATTGGTGGAATCGATCGACTGCTGTTCGGCAAGCTGGCGCGAGCGGGTGAGGTAAGTCTCATAGATCGCCGCCGCCGAGCGGGCGTCACGCTCCAGATCGCGCAGCCGCACCTGCGCCTCATTGTCGGTAAAGACATTGGCGCGTTCCGCCACGGCCTTCAGCCTCAGCGCATCCAGCGAGGAGCGCGCTTCGGCGACATTGATCTTGGCCGCCTGCAGGATGCGCCGCGCCTCGTCCGCCATGCCGCGTTCCAGCATTGCCCGCTCCGCACCCGCCGTCGCCAGACGCGGATGGCGTGCGCCATAGGTCAGCGTCATCGCGCCGATCTGCTGCTGCAGGGTGCTATATTGCGCGCGGATGGTGTTCATGGTCTGGCTGTCAAAGATGGCGTCGCTTTGCGTGCGGTTCTGGGCAATCGCCGCCTCCATCTGCTTCAGGCGGGATTCCTCCTGGATCAGCCGCTGCTGGGTCGCAAGCACCTGCGCATTCAGCTCGCCGGAGGCGAGATTGCTGACGAGTTGGCCATTATTTTCCTGCAAACCGTTCTCGCGGCGGAAATCGGCCACGCGCTTTTCGGCGATGGTCACATTTTCGCGCATTTCCTCCAGCCGCTTCTTGAGATCGTCAACGACACGCTGGCTGCTGTCGGAGGTCGTCTGGAACAGTTCGCTTTCGAAAGCTTTCACGATGGCCTTGGAGACCGTCACCGATTTTTCGGCATCATTGGTCCAGACCGAAAGCGTGACCACGAAGGAGCGCGGGTCGCGTTCCGCCGCCACCCGATCACCCAGTGAACGAAGCGCGCCGACGCGGTTGTCATCGTCTTCCGGCTTCGATGAGAACATTGCCTTCAGCCGCGCAAGCGGCGGCGGGCTGATGAATTCAGGATCCTGATCGAGCTTCAGCTCGTCCACCACCCGCGCCAGCACGTTGCGCGAAGTGATGGTGCGCAGCTTGCTTTCCACCTCGAGTATCTGTGTGTCACGCTGCTGGTTGGGCGAAAACACCCCATCATTAACGACGTTCAGATTGGAGGGATTAACGACGATATCCGTATAGGCCTTGTAGCGCGGCGGCGTCATAGAGGCGTAAGTGAGTGCGCCGGCGACGCAGAGAATGATCGCCAGCACGATCCAGACGACACCTCTGCGAAGCCAGAGGATGACGTCATCCACACCGATCCTGTCGATATGTTTCAGGCCCGGCAGCGCAGCAGCCAGATTGCCGCTCGGCGAAACAGTCTTTACCGGCGTCTCGGCAGCGGCCGGCGCAGCGGCGGTCTTCGGCGGTTTCGGCTCAAGATGCTCCTTCAGCACCGTGCGCTCGAAAACCTCGTCCTCGTCCACCAGATCGTCCAGCAGGGAACCATGGGTTCTCGCGGCAGGCGCCGTTTTTTCATCGAGCGGGCGTGCCTGCTTATGTCCCGCCTTTTGAAGCCTGTACATCAGCCAATCCAACTCGAACGAACCACAAAAAGGCCGGCAACAGAGGGTTCCCACCGTCGCCAGAGCCGCCATCGACGGACAAGTTTAAATATGACGGGTGAATTTTAGGTTACCCGCACCAGTCCCGCTATCATCGCCTATTCGCGGCCACGTTGAAAGGGATGATTGACTTGGATGGATCGATACGGTTCTTTCAACCGTTATATTTTTGCATTATCCATTTGACCCTCAAAGATTTTATCGAAACGGAGTTTGGCATGAGCCTGAAATTTGGAACGAGCGGCCTTCGCGGCCTCTCCGTCGATCTGAAAGGAAAAGCCTCGGCCGTCTATGCCACGGCATTTGCAAAACACCTTCTCATATCGGGCCAGGCAAAGGCGGGCGACCCCATTCTCGTCGGCCGCGATTTCCGCGATTCGAGCCCGGAAGTTTCCGCCACCTGCATCGCCGCGCTCAAAAAAGCCGGCCTGAACCCGTTCGATTGCGGCGCCGTGCCGACACCGGCGCTGGCGCTTTACGGCCTGTCGCTGAAGGCCGGCGCGCTGATGATCACCGGTTCGCATATCCCGGCCGACCGCAACGGCATCAAGTTCTACCGCCCGGACGGCGAAATCGACAAGCAGGACGAGACGGCGATTGCCGCTCTTGCCGCCGAAATCGAAGCCGAAGGCATAAGCGCCGAGGCGGCGACCGCCGAAGACCATTCCGCCACCGCAGCCGAACTTTTCTACGAGCGCAACATCGCGTTGCTGCCGGAAAAGGCGCTGTCCGGCCTCAGGATCGGTGTTTACCAGCACAGCACGGTGGCGCGCGATCTCTTTGTCGACGTGCTTGCCCATTATGGGGCGGAGGTCGTTCCGCTCGGCCGCTCCGAAACCTTCATCCCCGTCGATACCGAAGCGGTCTCCCCGGAAACGCTGGCCCTTCTCAAAAAATGGTCGCCGGAGCACGGTCTCGACGCCATCGTTTCCGCCGATGGCGACGGCGACCGCCCCATGCTGACCGATGAAAACGGTGTGCCGCTGCGCGGCGACCTTATCGGCCTGATCACCGCAAATTTCCTCGGCGCCGGCGTGGTCGTCACCCCCGTCACCTCCAATTCGGGTATCGAGGCCAACGGTTCGTTCGACGTCGTCCGCACCAAGGTCGGCTCCCCCTTCGTGATCGCGGGCATGGCTGAGGCGCTCGCCGCCGGCAAGAACGGCGTCATGGGCTTCGAGGCCAATGGCGGCCTGCTGACGGCCTCCGCCTTCACGCTCAACGGCAGGCCGCTTTCGCCTCTGCCGACGCGTGACAGCTTCCTGCCGGTTCTCGCCGTGCTGCTTCTCTCGGCGGAACAGAAAAAGCCGCTGTCGCAGATCGCCGCCGCCTACAACCTGCCGGTCGCCGCCGCCGACCGCCTGGAAAATTTCGCCCAGGAAAAGAGCACCGCGCTGATGACACATCTGCGCGCCTCCCGCGACAATCTCGAAACCTTCCTCGCCCCGGTCGGCACGGTAAAGGCGCTGAGCGACATCGACGGCCTGCGTGTGGCGCTCACCGATGGCAGCACCATTCATTTCCGCCCTTCCGGCAACGCCCCGGAAATGCGCTGCTACGTCGAAGCCACCAATCAGGATGAGGCCGAAACGCTTCTGAAAAAGGGGCTCGACCTCATCCGCAATTTTGGCTGAGTGTAGATGCTTGCGCGTCATTTCAGCCTGAAACCGGAA
The DNA here is from genome assembly GCF_027498475.1 of Agrobacterium salinitolerans. NCBI lineage: Bacteria > Pseudomonadati > Pseudomonadota > Alphaproteobacteria > Hyphomicrobiales > Rhizobiaceae > Agrobacterium > Agrobacterium salinitolerans. The sequence goes on from NZ_JAPZLN010000001.1 coordinate 1,244,575, forward strand.
TGACGCGCTTCAGCAGTCGAGACCGATGTCCCAAATGTCGCATCCCGCCTTTCCCTGTTGCACTCGCTGCCCCGGAAAGCGATAAGGACCGCAGGGTCCAAGGAGGCGACGATGAGCGGCGAGACCGTTACCCTTTACGAAGCGATCGGTGGCGATGCGACCGTCAGGGCGCTCACCCGGCGCTTCTATGAATTGATGGATACCCTGCCCGAGGCCGCACGCTGTCGCGCCATCCACCCTGCCGATCTTTCCGGCAGCGAGGCGAAGTTTTACGACTACCTGACCGGATATCTTGGCGGACCGCCCGTCTATGTCGAAAAACACGGCCACCCGATGTTGCGCCGTCGCCATTTCGTCGCCCCTATCGGCCCGGCTGAGCGGGATGAATGGCTGCTGTGCTTCCGCCGCGCCATGGATGAGACGATAGAAAATGCGAAGCTGCGCGAGATCATCTGGGCGCCGGTGGAGCGGCTGGCCTTTCACATGCAGAACCAGGAAGCGGATAAGCCATGACCCACGAGAGACTGCGCGCCTTCATTCTGCTGCTTGGTAGCCTCCTGGGTGCTGCCGGCGTCATGCTTGCCGCCGCCGCGACCCATACCGGCGAAACCTATATGCTGGGCAATGCCTCGGCCATGGCGCTGGCGCATGCGCCGGTGCTGGTGGCGCTCAATATCGGTGCGGACCGCATCAGAACCGCCATTCCGGCAGGCCTAGTCCTCGGCCTCGGCACGGCGATCTTTGTCGGTGATCTCGCCGTCAGGCATTTTTCCGGCCACAGTCTGTTCCCTTACGCAGCACCCCTGGGCGGCCTCGGCATGATCGGCGGATGGTTGGTGCTCTGCGCCGGCGCGTTCCTGAAGCCGAAAGGCTGATCGACCTTAACGCCGCCGCGTCCAGCGAAACGGCAGGATGTTGCGGCCTTTTTCCGCCGCCTCGCCGAGAGCGAAGGGCGGGGCTTCGCCGGGCTGGCGGGTGCGCAGGTGGGGAAAGATCGCCACATTGCCGCCGGCGGTCGCGGCGCGGTTGCGCCTTCGACGTTCGCCGACGATCTCAAACATTTCCATCAGGGCCGGATCGGCGGCCTGCTCGGCCATCTTGTGAAGTTCCGCGCGGCAGGCTTCCCCTACCGCCGGATAGTCTTCGGTCACTTCATTGCGCTCGTCGCTCATCGCTGGAGGTCCGTTCATTCATCGTCTGCAGCGCCCGCTCCAGACTGGATTTGCTGCCGTTGCGCAACGGAACGAACGTCTTGCCGAATTTCTTGCAACCGGACTTCACCCGCAGACACGCATCGTGGCTGATACAGTCGATCGGGCAGAAAACGCAGTCGACGGAGGGAAGAACGGTATCGATGCGGGAGACGGCTTCACGCAGGCCGCCGTCGTGATGAATGAGCTCCGCGCCGAAATTGCTGGCGATCTGGCGAAGATGGGCAACCTGACAGTCACGGCCGCCGACATAAAGAAAGCTTTTCGGACCGGAAAGCTGCTGTTCGGACACATCCTTTTCGGTCTGTGGCGCGCCCTTGCCCTGCTTGCCGCCGCGTTCGGCCTTCTTCTTTTCCTTGCGTGCCATTCCCTCACCTGCCGGTTGGTTTTTGATACCCCGATATTGGGCCCCGACATTCGGGATGCGGGCACCATAATAAAGATGAGTTTTCTAGTAAAGTATAAAGGTGATAATTTTCATCATGTTTTTCGCAGCACGCTCAGGCGCTGAAAATCCGGCGATGCTCAGCCGGTTATCCGTAATCCGCCCATGAAAAGCTGCTCGAGATGGCGGGCCGCATCTTCGAAACGCCCGTCGCCGCCGTGTCTGTCCCCCAGCACCGCCCGCACCTGCACATCGAAATCGGCATAGTGCTGAGTGGTCGACCAGATAGAGAAAATGAGGTGGTAGGGGTCGCATTTGGCCATCCGCCCGGCCTTCACCCAGGCGCGGATCACCTCTGCCTTCTCATCCACCAGCAGTTTCAGCGGGCCTTTCAGTTCGTCCTCGATATGGGGCGCGCCCTGCAGGATTTCATTGGCGAAGAGCCGGCTTTCACGCGGAAAATCCCGCGACATTTCCAGCTTGCGGCGAATGTAGGAGCGGATTTCGCTTTCGGGATTACCCTCGGCGTCAAAGGCGCGCAGCGGGTCGAGCCATGTATCCAGCACTCGCTCGATCAGCGCGCGATGCATCGCCTCCTTGGTGCGGAAATAATAAAGCACGTTCGGCTTGGACATGCCGGCCGCCTCGGCAATCTGGTCGATGGTGGAGCCGCGGAACCCATTCGTGGAAAAAACACTGAGCGCAGCTTCAAGAATCGCTTCCTGCTTTTCCTCCTGAATGCGGGTCCGCTTCTGTGTTTTCGCTGCGCGCGGTATGGCCATTCTCAGCTCTCTGTTTCTTTTCAATGCAATTGCCGCTACAGTATGCTTAAAAAATAATCGCCGTTCATAGCTTAGGCAAAATTACTGCGATTCGTCACAAAATCCCTTGCTGACGCCAGTGCGAATTTGCAATGTTTACCAGCCGGTCAATTTATCCACCATCGCCGCCACAAGGCAATGGCTGTTATCTTAACCGGCAAAAAAGGGAACGGCACAAGCTTTGCTTTGATAAAAACAAAACAGGTGAGGACGACACTGCATGACGGCGGGTAAGAACTTGACGGTCAATGGCGACCGTCTGTGGGACAGTCTGATGGACATGGCGAAGATTGGCCCCGGCATCGCCGGCGGCAATAATCGCCGCACACTGACGGATGAGGATGCGGAAGGCCGCCGCCTTTTTCAGCGCTGGTGCGAGGCGGCGGGTATGACGATGGGCGTCGACCGCATGGGCACCATGTTCGCCACCCGCCCCGGCGAAGACCCGGACGCGCTGCCGGTCTATATCGGCAGCCATCTCGACACCCAGCCGACCGGCGGCAAGTACGACGGCGTGCTTGGCGTGCTGGCCGGGCTGGAAGTGGTGCGCAGCCTGAACGACCTCAATATCAAAACCAGACACCCGATCACCGTCACCAACTGGTCGAATGAAGAAGGTGCGCGCTTCGCGCCCGCCATGCTGGCCTCCGGCGTCTTCGCTGGCATTCACGATCTCGATTACGCCTATAGCCGCACCGATACCGACGGCAAGACCTATGGCGAGGAGCTGAAGCGCATCGGCTGGCTGGGTGAGGAAGAGGTCGGCGCGCGCAAGATGCACGCCTATTTCGAATATCACATCGAGCAGGGGCCAATCCTGGAGGCGGAAGGAAAACAGATCGGCGTCGTCACCCATTGCCAGGGCCTGTGGTGGCTGGAAGTAACGTTGACCGGCAAGGAAGCCCATACCGGCTCGACGCCGATGGCCATGCGCGTCAATGCTGGCCTCGCCGCCGCCCGCATTCTTGAAAAGGTGCAGGAAGTGGCTATGGCCCACCAGCCGGGTGCCGTCGCCGGCGTCGGCCAGATGATCTTCACGCCCAATTCCCGCAATGTCCTGCCCGGCAAGGTGGTTTTCACCATCGACCTTAGAACCCCCTCGCAGGCGAAGCTCGACAACATGCGGGCCATCTTCGAACGCGAGGTGCCCGCTATCGCCGAAGAACTCGGCGTCGGCTGCTCGATCGAGGCCATCGGCCATTTCGATCCCGTCACCTTCGATCCGGTGCTGGTGGGCCGCGTGCGCAATGCCGCCGAAAAACTGGGTTATAGCCACATGGACATCATCTCCGGCGCCGGCCACGATGCCTGCTGGACCGCACGGGTCGCCCCTTCCACCATGATCTTCTGCCCCTGCGTGGACGGGCTTTCGCACAACGAAGCGGAAGAGATTTCGCCGGAATGGGCAAAGGCTGGCTGCGATGTGCTGCTGCATGCGGTGCTGGAGACTGCGGAGATCGTGGAATGATCGTGCCCACGAGGCCAAGCCCCCTCATCCGGCCCTTCGGGCCACCTTCTCCCCGGCGGGGAGAAGAAACACGCGGCAACACCCCCGACCCTACCACCAGCGTCATGAAAATCTGCGACGGTGCCTCCCATTTCTTCTCCCCGCCGGGGAGAAGGTGGCCCGAAGGGCCGGATGAGGGGGCAAGGCTCATGGTGGACCACACGGGCAAAAAAGCAGCAAAACGCCAACCTGGCAAAACCACGCAAGCCCGAAAACTCCGCCGCGACGAGACCGACGCCGAATACCGCCTCTGGTATGAACTCAAAGGCCGGCGGCTAAACGGCTTCAAGTTCAGTCGGCAAGTCCCGCTTGGCGCTTACATCGCCGATTTCGTCTGCCGCGAGAAAATGTTGATCGTCGAACTTGACGGATCGCAGCACGCCTCTTCCCCCCACGACCGGCAATGGACGCTCTGGTTAAACGGGCAGGGCTATGCCGTGCTCCGGTTCTGGAACCACGAAGTTTTCGAAGACCTCTCCTCCACGCTCACCACCATCCTCGCCGTCCTGAAAGCCGAGACTTTCCTGCCCGATCATACCGACCGTTATTCGCCAGCCCTCGTCACCGGGAACACGCCACAATGACCGCCACCATCATCAAGAACGGCACCGTCGTCACCGCCGACCTCACCTACAAGGCCGATGTGAAGATCGAAGACGGCAAGATCACCGAGATCGGACCCGATCTCACCGGCGGCACCATCCTCGATGCCACCGGATGTTATGTCATGCCCGGCGGCATCGATCCGCATGTGCATCTGGAAATGCCCTTCATGGGCACCTATTCCGCCGATGATTTCGAGAGCGGCACGCGGGCAGCGCTGGCCGGCGGCACGACCATGGTGGTGGATTTCTGCCTGCCGGAGCCGGGGCAATCGCTTCTCGATGCCCTGCAACGCTGGGACAACAAGGCAGCGCGTGCCAATTGCGATTATTCCTTCCACATGGCCGTCACCTGGTGGGGCGAGCAGGTCTTCGATGAGATGAAGACGGTGGTTCAGGAAAAAGGCATCAACTCGTTCAAGCACTTCATGGCCTATAAAGGCGCGCTGATGGTGAATGACGACGAGATGTTCGCCTCCTTCTCGCGCTGCGCGGAACTCGGCGCCATTCCCTTCGTGCATGCGGAAAACGGCGATATCGTCGCGCAGATGCAGGAAAAACTGATGGCGCAAGGCAATGTCGGGCCGGAGGCACATGCCTATTCCCGCCCTCCCTCGGTGGAAGGCGAAGCCACCAACCGCGCCATCATCATCGCCGATATGGCCGGCGCTCCGCTTTATGTCGTCCACACCTCCTGTGAGCAGGCCCATGAAGCCATCCGCCGCGCCCGCCAGAGCGGCATGCGGGTCTATGGCGAACCGCTGATCCAGCACCTGATCCTCGATGAAAGCGAATATACCAATCCCGATTGGGATCACGCCGCCCGCCGGGTGATGTCGCCGCCCTTCCGCAATCGCCAGCATCAGGACAGCCTCTGGGCCGGTCTCGCCTCCGGTTCGCTGCAATGTGTGGCGACCGACCATTGCGCCTTCACGACCGAGCAGAAACGCTTCGGCCTCGGCGATTTCCGCAAGATACCGAACGGCACCGGCGGGCTGGAAGATCGCATGCCGCTGCTGTGGACCCATGGCGTGGCGACCGGCCGGTTGACGATGAACGAATTTGTCGCCGTCACCTCCACCAACATTGCGAAAATCCTCAACATCTACCCGAGAAAAGGCGCGATCCTCGTCGGCAGCGATGCCGATATCGTCGTCTGGGATCCGGCGCTGACAAAGACCATCAGCGCCGCAAGCCAGCAATCGGCCATCGACTACAACGTGTTCGAAGGGCAGAAGGTGAAGGGCATGCCGCGCTACACCCTGTCGCGTGGCCTCGTCAGTGTCGAGGAGGGCACCATCGAGACACAGGAAGGCCACGGCCAGTTCGTCGCCCGCGACCCCTACCCCGCCGTCAGCCGTGCGCTTTCCACCTGGAAAGAACTCGTTTCGCCGCGCAAGGTGGAGCGTAGTGGCATTCCGGCATCGGGCGTATGACCATGAGCAGCGAGCCGAAACGCGAAATCCTCATCGCCGCCGCCGTTCTCCTTAATGAGCACCGGCAGATGCTTGTGGTGCGCAAGCGCGGCACCACGCAGTTCATGCAACCGGGCGGCAAGATCGATCCGGGCGAAACGCCGGAGCAGGCGCTGCACCGCGAACTGGCCGAGGAAATCGGCCTGACGCTGCCCGAACATGCCGTTCGTTATGAGGGCATCTTTCGCGAGGAAGCCGCCAATGAACCGGGCGCCGATGTCGTCGCCCACGCCTTCACCGCCAGACTTCAAGCCGAGGTCACCCCGCAGGCGGAAATCGAGGAAGTGCGCTGGCTCGATCTCGACCGTAACACCGGCGTGACCATCGCCAGACTGACGGAAACCCAGATGCTGCCGCTGGCGCGCGCAGCGCTCACGGAAAGCGACAATCAGCAAAGATGAACCAGGCCCCTTCCTATTCCGTCGTTTCCGCCAGAAAACTGGGCCTCACCTTCGAAACGGGGGATGGACCTGTCCACGCGCTATCCAATGTCGATCTGGATGTAAAAAAGGGCGATTTCGTCTCCTTCATCGGCCCTTCCGGCTGCGGCAAGACCACGTTTCTGCGGGTCATCGCCGATCTTGAAAAACACACATCCGGCGAGATCACCGTCAACGGCACGACGCCGGAAAATGCCCGCAAGGACCGGTCCTACGGTTACGTCTTCCAGGCCGCCGCCCTTTATCCCTGGCGCAGCATCGAAAAGAACATCGCGCTGCCGCTTGAAATCATGGGTTACAGCAAGGCCGAACAGCGCGAGCGCATCGACCGCACGCTCGACCTCGTCAACCTCACCGGCTTCGGCAAAAAATATCCCTGGCAACTTTCCGGCGGCATGCAGCAGCGCGCCTCCATCGCCCGCGCGCTTGCCTTCGATGCCGACCTGCTGTTGATGGACGAGCCTTTCGGCGCGCTGGACGAAATCGTTCGCGATCATCTGAACGAACAGCTGCTGAAACTCTGGGATACGACCGGCAAGACCATCTGTTTCGTCACCCATTCCATTCCCGAAGCGGTCTATCTCTCGACGAAAATCGTCGTCATGTCGCCGCGGCCGGGGAGAGTGACTGATGTGATTACATCCACGCTGCCGCGGGAAAGGCCGCTGGAGATCAGGGAGACGCCGGAGTTTCTAGCCATTGCCCATCGGGTGCGAGAGGGGTTGAAGGCGGGGCATAGTTATGACGGGTGAGGTCAGCGCCAGCATTGGCTCATTTGGCGGGAGGTTGCCACACGTTTCTTCTCCCCGCCGGGGAGAAGGTGGCCCGAAGGGTCGGATGAGGGGGCAAGGTTGCGGCCTACCGCTACCCTTGCCCCCTCATCCCGCTGCCGCGACCTTCTCCCCCTCGGGGAGAAGAAGGCAGGCGGCTCTACCTCCATTCCATTCGCAAACAGTGAGATGGCCGAGACCCACCCACGAGTCGATCTCCCCCCTTGAGGGGGAGATGTCCGGCAGGACAGAGGGGGGTAAGCTCCACCCACAAGTTAGAGGTAAGCCCCACCCTCAACGCGCAAATAAAACACACCCATCGAGGGCCAACCCATGACCCTCCTCCGCCACCGCGTCCTTCCCATCCTCACCGTCCTCCTCGCCATCCTCGTCCTCTGGCACATCGCCGTCATCTACCTCAACATGCCCTTCGCCCGCGATCAGGCCACCCGCGCCGGGCAGACGCCGGGTTTCTTCGAACTCCTGCCGCAAACCTTCGCGCAGGAGCGCCCGGTCCTCCCGGCCCCGCACCAGATCGCCGCCGAACTCTGGGACACGACCGTCAACAAGGCCATCACCTCCAAGCGCAGCCTCGTCTACCACGCCGGCATCACGCTTTCGGCCACCCTGCTCGGTTTCGCCATTGGCGCAGTGCTGGGCATTCTCCTCGCGGTCGCCATCATCCATAACCGAGCCATGGACCGCTCGGTCATGCCGTGGATCATCGCCAGCCAGACGATCCCCATTCTCGCCATCGCGCCAATGATTATCGTCGTTTTGAACTCCATCGGCATTTCCGGGCTGTTGCCCAAGGCGCTGATCTCGACCTACCTCTCCTTCTTCCCCATCGTCGTCGGCATGGTGAAGGGCCTCAGAAGCCCGGAAACCCTCCAGCTCGATCTGATGCACACCTATAATGCCTCCTCGGCGCAAATCTTCTGGAAGCTGCGCTGGCCCGCCGCCCTGCCCTATCTCTTCACCTCGCTGAAGATCGCCATTGCCATCGCGCTGGTCGGCGCCATCGTCGGCGAATTGCCGACAGGGGCTGTCGCGGGTCTCGGTGCGCGGCTTCTCTCCGGCTCCTATTATGGCCAGACGGTGCAGATATGGGCGGCGCTGTTCATGGCCGCCGGTGTGGCGGCGTTGCTGGTGTCGATCATCGGCATTGCCCACGCCGCCGTCCTCAAGAGAATGGGAGCACGGCCATGACGAACCCCTTCTGGTTTATCGGCGCGATCCTGTTCTGGCTTGCCGCCTGGGCCTTCAACGAATGGCTGGTGCGGCGCAATTTCACCTCGACCTCTGGAAAGCGCATCGGCCGCATCGCCGTGCCCCTCCTCTTCGGCCTTGCCCTTCTGGTTCTGTGGGAAGGCATCGTGCGCGGCTTCTCCGTGCCGCCCATCCTGCTGCCGGCCCCGAGCGCCATCCTCGCCCGCCTTCTCGGCTCGCTGCCGATCCTCTGGGCGGATTTCCGCCAGACCTTCCTCAAATCGGTGCTGACGGGTTATGTGCTCGGCTGCGGCCTCGGTTTTATCGCCGCCATCCTCATCGACCGCTCGCCCTTTCTCCAGCGCGGGCTTCTGCCCATCGGCAATTTCGTCTCCGCCCTGCCGGTCGTCGGCATCGCACCCATCATGGTCATGTGGTTCGGTTTCGACTGGCAGTCGAAAGTCGCCGTCGTCGTCATCATGACCTTCTTCCCGATGCTGGTGAACACGGTGCAGGGACTTGCCGCCGCCAGCCACATGGAGCGTGATCTGATGCGCACCTATGCCGCCGGCTGGTGGCCGACGCTGATAAAGCTGCGCCTGCCCGCCGCCTGGCCCTTCATCTTCAACGCGCTGAAGATCAATTCCACGCTGGCGCTGATCGGCGCCATCGTCTCGGAATTCTTCGGCACGCCCATCGTCGGCATGGGGTTCCGCATATCCGCGGAAATGGGCCGCAGCAATGTCGATATGGTCTGGGCCGAAATCGCGGTCGCCGCACTCGCCGGCTCCGGCTTTTATGGTCTCGTGGCGCTCGCAGAGCGGGCCGTCACCTTCTGGCATCCGTCCGTCCGTGGGGGACGAACGTAAATAACGAAAAAGGGAACAGCGATGAAAATGAAACTTGCATCCATGCTTCTTGCCGGCGCGTCACTTCTGACCGCATTCGGGGCTGAGGCCGCCGACAAGATCACCCTGCAGCTGAAATGGGTGACCCAGGCGCAGTTCGCCGGTTATTACGTCGCCAAGGACAAGGGCTTTTATGAAGCCGAAGGTCTCGATGTCGATATCAAGCCGGGCGGCCCGGATATCGCACCGGCGCAGGTTCTGGCTGGCGGCGGGGCCGATGTGATCGTCGACTGGATGCCATCAGCACTCGCCACCCGCGAAAAGGGCGTGCCGCTGGTCAATATCGCGCAGCCGTTCAAATCGTCGGGCATGATGCTGACCTGCCTGAAGGAAACCGGCATCACCAAGCCTGAAGATTTCAAGGGCAAGACGCTGGGCGTCTGGTTCTTCGGCAATGAATATCCGTTCCTGTCTTGGATGGCGCATCTGAAAATCCCGACCACCGGCGGCGCGGATGGCGTTACCGTGCTGAAACAGGGTTTCAACGTCGATCCGCTTTTGCAGAAACAGGCCGCCTGCATTTCCACCATGACATATAATGAATATTGGCAGGTGATTGACGCCGGCATCAAGCCGGAAGAACTCGTCACCTTCAAATATGAAGACGAAGGCGTGGCGACGCTGGAAGACGGACTTTACGTTCTCGAAGACAAGCTGAAAGACGCCAAGTTCAAGGAGGACATGGTCAAATTCGTCCGCGCCTCCATGAAAGGCTGGAAATGGGCCGAAGAAAACCCTGACGACGCCGCCGATATCGTTCTCGAAAACGACGCCTCCGGCGCGCAGACGGAAAAACACCAGAAGCGGATGATGGGCGAGGTTGCCAAACTCACCGCCGGTTCCAAGGGCGCGCTTGACAAGGCAGACTACGAGCGAACGGTAAAAACCCTGCTCGGCGGCGGCTCCGATCCGGTCATCACCAAGGAACCGACAGGCGCCTACACCACTGAAATCACCGATGCGGCGCTAAAATAGCCGAATTAAACCCGAATGAAGGGAACGCGCGGCGCCATCCGCGCGTTTTTTTCGCTGGTAACCCATTCGACGAATTACAATATCCAGCCCCATACAAAAATGTATATCAACCATCGCGGCTATGCGGATTGATTTGCACGGCAACAGGAATTACAGTCCCGCCTACAAGACTGCCAACTTTGATCTAGTAAAATAAGCACAGGGCAAAGGTGCTTAAGATTCGCGTTGAGGGGCGTTTGAATCGGGAGGATCGAAAAGGAAGTATTGTGATCCCTTGTTTCACATTCGCTATCGCATGACCTTTTAAGACACGCCTTGGGCTGCAGGACATGCGATCGGATATTGCGCGAGCCAAGACACATGCAGCATAAAGTCACGTTTAACCGGTTTGTATTCCTTCTTCTTTCAGCAACGGCGCTTCCCCTCTCAGCAGCCGCCGAGGGAGAGACGCAGGCGCCGGCCAAACAGCAGAACCTGCCATCGATCATCGTCGCGCATGCGGCAAAACGCGATCTCGTGGACCGCATCATCGCCACCGGCACGATCCGCCCCGTGGACGAGATTTACGTCCAGCCGCTGGTCGACGGTCTGTCGATCGACACGCTGAACGCCGATATCGGCGACCGGGTGGAAGCGAATGCGGTTCTCGCGGTCCTTTCATCGGACAGTCTGATCCTTCAGAAAAGCCAGCTTGAGGCCAATAAGGCCAAGGCACAGGCCGCTGTTGCGCAGGCCAAGGCACAGGTTCTGGAAGCGGAGGCGAGCGCCAACGACGCGAACCGCCAGCGTGACCGCGCCGCAAAGCTCGGCCAGAGCGGTTCCGGATCCGTCTCGCAGGTTGAGCAGACGCAGGCGCAGGCGGAAGTCGCCGCCGCCAAGCTGAACGCCGCCCGCCAGGCCGTTTCCGCCGGCGAAGCCGATATCAAGGTTGTGGATGCGCAGATTGCCGATATCGACCTGAAATTGACGCGCACCGGCGTGAAAACCCCGGTCGCCGGTATTGTTTCGGCCAAGAATGCCAAGGTCGGCGCGATTGCCAGCGGCGCCGGTGATCCGCTGTTTACCGTCATCAAGGATGGCGCGATCGAACTTGTCGCCGATCTGTCCGAGACGGATATCCTCAAAGTGAAACCCGGCCAGAAAGCCTATTTGACGGTTGCCGGCGGAGCTGAGAAAATAGAGGGCAAGGTGCGCCTCGTGTCGCCCACCGTCGATCCGACCACGCGCCTCGGTTCCGTGCATGTGGTGTTGCCCGAAGGTAGCCCGGCGCGATCCGGCATGTATGCCAGCGCGGCGATCATCGTCGAGGAGACGAATGCGCTCGCCTTGCCGCTGTCGGCCGTCACCTCCGGGCGTGAAGGTTCAACCACCCGCAAGGTGGAAGGCGACGTCGTCAAACAGGTAAAGATCGAGACCGGCATCGAAGACGGCGGTTTTATCGAGATTGTCAGCGGTCTTGCCGCTGGAGACAAGGTTGTCGAGAAAGCTGGGGCATTCGTGCGTGATGGGGACCGGATCAGACCGGTGGAAGCCCAGACGGCTGCGTCCAACTGACTGAGGGAATGAGATGAACTTTTCCGCATGGTCAATCCGTAACCCGATTGCGCCGCTGCTCGGCTTCGCGCTTTTGATGATCCTCGGCATGCAGGCGTTCAACACCCTGCCCATCACCCGTTTTCCGAACATCGACGTTCCCGTCGTGGCCGTCACGGTCACCCAGAGCGGCGCTTCGCCGTCCGAGCTGGAAATGCAGGTGACGAAGGAAATAGAGGACGCCGTCGCCGCCATCAGCGGCGTCGACGAAATCCAGTCCACCGTGGTCGATGGCCAGTCCACCACCACGGTCGTCTTCCGCATCGAAAAGCCGACGGAAGAAGCGGTTCAGGATACGAAGGACGCCATCGACAAGATCCGCAGCGATCTTCCCGCCGATATCGAGGAACCGATTGTCAGCAAGATCGACGTCGAGGGTCAGGCGATCCAGACCTTCGCCGTCTCCTCGCCCAACATGACGCTGGAAGAACTGTCCTGGTTCGTGGATGACACGATCAAGCGTTCGCTCCAGGGCCAGTCGGGCATCGGCAAGGTGGACCGTTATGGCGGCGCTGACCGCGAAGTGCGCGTTTCACTGAACCCCGAAAAGCTCGATGCCTATGGCATTACCGCCACCGAGGTGAACAGCCAGCTGCGCGGCACGAACGTCGATCTCGGCTCGGGCCGAGGTCAGGTTGGCGGCAACGAACAGACCATCCGCACGCTCGGCGATACGCGCGACGTGAGCCAGCTTGCCAATACCACGATAGCGCTGTCCAACGGTCGTTTCGTCAAGCTCTCCGAACTCGGCACGGTCACCGACACCTATGAGGAGCAGAAATCCTTCTCGCGCTTCAACGGCAATCCCGCCGTCACCTTCGCGGTGTTCCGCTCCAAGGGCGCGAGCGAGGTCTCGGTCGCCGAAACCGTGGCGGCAAGCCTCGATCAGGTGCGCAAGGATCATCCCGACGTCTCGATCGAAATGGTCGATGACGCCGTCTATTTCACCTATGGCAATTACGAGGCGGCGCTGCATACGCTGATCGAAGGCGCTATCCTCGCCGTTATCGTCGTCCTGCTCTTCCTGCGCAACTGGCGTGCAACGCTGATTGCCGCCGTGGCGCTGCCGCTTTCCGCGATCCCGACCTTCTGGATCATGGATATCATGGGCTTCTCGCTCAACCTCGTCAGCTTCCTGGCCTTGACCCTCGCCACGGGTATTCTCGTCGACGACGCCATCGTGGAAATCGAGAACATCGCCCGCCATATCAAGATGGGCAAGACGCCCTATCGGGCAGCGCTGGAAGCGGCGGATGAAATCGGCCTCGCCGTCATCGCCACCAGCTTCACCATCATCGCCGTTTTCGTGCCCGTCTCGTTCATGCCTGGTATTCCGGGCCAGTACTTCATCCAGTTCGGCCTCACCGTCGCCTTCTCGGTGTTCTTCTCGCTCGCCGTCGCCCGCCTCATCACACCGTTGATGGCGGCCTATCTGATGCGCGCCGAAGATGCGATGGACGATCACCACGACAACGACAGCCGGCTGATGAAGGCCTATACGCGCATGGTCACCGCCACCACCCGCAAGTGGTGGGCGCGATATCTGACGCTGCTCGGCGCCATCGGCTTCCTCGTCGCTTCCGTCATTCTGCTCGCCGGCGTTCCGGGGAGCTTCCTGCCGCCGGACGACGCCTCGCGCGTGACGCTTTCGGTGGAACTGCCGCCCAATGCGACGCTCGACGAAACCGACCGCACGACAACGCAGATTTATCACGCCATCCGTGACATCGATGGCGTGGAAAGCGTGTTCATCCTCGGCGGCGCTTCGCCCAAGGGGGACCTGGAACTGCGCCGCGCCACCGTCAACGTCATCCTGCAGCATATCGACCATTCGCTGCTGAAAACCCTTGTCAACAAAGGCCTCGGCTCCCTTCCGCTCATCGGTCAATATCTGCCGAAGGTGGAAGAGAAGGGCCGCACACGTCCGCAATGGGATGTGGAGCGGGATATTTTCGCGCAGGTGCGCGGCATTCCCGATGTGCGCATCATCAAGCTCAACGACCGTGCGGAACGCGAGCTTTCCTTCAACTTCCTCTCCTCAAACGAGAAGGACCTGAACGACGCCGTCGGTATTCTAGAAAGCCGCCTGCGGGCCTCGCCGATCCTTGCCAATGTCAGCTCGGAAGGCGCCCTGCCCCGGCCGGAACTGCAAATCCGCCCGCGCAAGGATGAAATCGCCCGCCTCGGCATCACCCCGCAGCAGATTTCGCAGACCGTGCGTGTCGCCACCATCGGCGATATCGACGCGCAGCTGACGAAGATTTCGCTGGATGACCGGCAGATTCCGATCCGCGTGCAGGCGTCGCTCGACACCCGCCGCGACCTCGCCACCATCCGCGCGCTGAAGATCAAGACCGCCTCCGGATCGCTGGTGCCGCTCTATAGCGTTGCCGATATCGATTATTCGGAAGGTCCAAGCTCGATCAAGCGCAACGACCGCAACCGCGTCGTCTCCATCGGCTCCGACGTTCCCTTCGGCACGGCGCTCGATACGTCGACGGCCGAATTCAAGCGCATCGTGTCGGAAACCGAACTGCCGGCGAGCGTTCGCCTTGCCGAAAGCGGCGACGCCAAGGTGCAGGGCGAAATGCAGCAGGGCTTCGTCAATGCCATGCTGCTCGGCCTGATGCTGGTGCTGGTCGTGCTCATCCTGCTCTTCAAGGATGTCATCCAGCCCTTCACCATCCTGTTCTCGCTGCCGCTTGCCATCGGTGGTGTGGCAGTGGCGCTCATTATCACGCAGAACGCGCTCTCCATGCCGGTTCTCATCGGCATCCTGATGCTGATGGGCATCGTGACGAAGAACGCCATCCTGCTGGTGGATTTCGCCATCGAAATGCGCCGGCACGGCATGGAACGGGTGCATGCCATGGTGGAAGCCGGCCGCAAGCGCGCCCGCCCGATCATCATGACCTCCATCGCCATGTCGGCGGGCATGTTGCCCTCCGCCCTCGGCGTCGGCGAAGGCGGTTCGTTCCGCGCGCCGATGGCGATTGCGGTGATCGGCGGCATCATCGTCTCGACGGTGCTGTCGCTCATCGTGGTGCCGGCCTTCTTCCTGATCATGGACGACCTCTCGCGCCTGCTCGCCCACCTCTTCGGCCGCTTCGTCGGCAAGAAGGAAGTGGAGGAGGAAGCCCTCTCCAACGAGAAACTCTCGGAGATCGCCCACGAAAACAGCCTCGCCCTTTCCTCGCTGGAGGCCCGCGTCGCCAACATGGAAAAGGGCACCGGCGAAAAGGCAGGCGAAAAGGGCAGCAATATATTGCGACTGCCGCCGCTCGCTGCGGAGTGAAACCTGTAGCGCCGGGCCTAGTGCCCGGCGTTTCTCTTTAGCTGATACGTGGGGGCAAAACGTCGCCGCTTGTTTCTTCTCCCCGAGGGGGAGAAGGTGGCACGAAGGGTCGGATGAGGGGGCAAGCTCTCCGTATATCCCGACCCTCGCCCCCTCATCCCGCTGCCGCGGACTTCTCCCCCTCGGGGAGAAGAAATATGTCGCAATCGCCCGCTCCATATTTCCCCCTGCTTATAAGCACGAATGGACGAACCATTTCCGCCCCTGTGACGACTGCAAACCCGTTTGATCGAAATCAATTCGCTTTCCAGATGAACTGCTAGTCTCCCTCGCATCGGGAATTGCCGGTTGAGGATTAATGCTATGGGTTCTTTACAGATAGGCGTGAGGGAGAAGGAACTTCCCCGGTTTCGTATCGCTTCGGACAGCCCGGCAAAAGGTTTAAGCGGGAGCCGGATGGACGTGAACAAGACCGTGAAGCTGAGCAACAGGGACAGGAACATTCTGCTGCGCGCACCCTTGATCGGGATAGCGGATGATGCGGCGGCGCTGAAGCTGATGGAGGCGGCGACCATCACCAATGTCAATACCCGCCACGTACTCTTCAAGGAAGGTGAAGCGGCGCAGCATTTTTACTGCGTGCTGTCGGGTTATATCAGGCTTTACCGGCTGGACCGGCACGGACGCGAGGCGGATGTGCGCGTCAGCGGCCCCGGCGATACTTTCAATGAGTGCCTGATCTTCGGCAGCGATACCTATCGTTACAGCGCGCAGGCGGCGGAAAACTGCACCGTGGCGCGGTTCGAACTCACGAGAATCCGCAGCCTGATCGACCAGGAGCCGGCCATCGCCAAGGCCGTCATGCGCTGCTTGTCCAACAGCCTGCTCGGCACCATGGATTGCATCGCCAACGACCGGCTGCAAACCGCGCCGCAGCGGGTCGCCCATTACCTCATCAATCAGGGCCCGCGCGACGCCACGTCCTTTTCGCTGCGGCTGCCGTTCCAGAAAAGCCTGCTCGCCGGCAAGCTCGGCCTCGCGCCGGAAGCGCTGTCACGCGCCTTTTCCACCCTGAAAAAGGCTGGCGTCACCGTGCGCGGCCGCATCGTGCAGGTCAACGACGTGGCCGCATTGAAGCAAATCTGACATACGGGGAGAGGATGGAGGGCGGGATGCCTCAGGGCGTTCCGCCCTTCTCTTACAAACCGCCCTGCTCTTTCAGGAAACCAACGATGCGATCCACGCCATCGCCGCGCTTCATGTCGGTAAAGACGAAGGGCATGGCGTTGCGCATGCGGGTCGCATCGCTGTCCATGACGGTCAGATCGGCGCCGACATAGGGCGCAAGGTCCTTCTTGTTGATGACCAGCAGGTCCGAGCGGGTGATGCCCGGCCCGCCCTTGCGCGGAATTTCCTCGCCCTGGCAGACGGAAATGACATAGATGGTGATATCGGCGAGATCGGGCGAAAAGGTCGCGGCGAGATTGTCGCCGCCGGATTCGATGAAGACCACATCGAGATCGGGAAACCGCGCATTGAGCCCGGCAATCGCCTGCAGATTGATCGTGGCGTCCTCACGAATGGCGGTATGCGGGCAACCGCCCGTCTCCACCCCGACGATACGCTCGGACGGAAGCGCCTGCATGCGCACCAGCGCCTCAGCATCCTCCTTGGTATAGATATCATTGGTGACGACGGCGACGGAATAATCCCCACTCATCGCCTTGCAGAGCTTCTCCGTCAGCGCCGTCTTGCCGGAACCCACCGGCCCACCAATGCCGACGCGCAGAGGCCCATTACCCGATTTCATCACTCTGTTCCCTTCATCATGCTGTGGTCCAATTTTACGACAACCACTCAAATTTCAGCTCAAATATACGCAAGGATCGTGCCACTTGTTTCTTCTCCCCGCCGGGGAGAAGGTGGCCCGAAGGGTCGGATGAGGGGGCTAGCTCTCGGTATATCTCTACCCTTGCCCCCTCATCCCGCTGCCGCGACCTTCTCCCCGGCGGGGAGAAGAAACAAGTGGCATGCGCTCGCCCCATCGATTGCCGTCGCTTTCACGACCGGAAAAGCCGCGTACCCTGTGTTTCGTGCCGCATCGCCGCCGTATCGGCGATAACAGTGGCGCTGCCGAGGTCATCGAGCGTGGACAACAAGGCCCGTGCCGCAACGTCCGCGATCACCGCCTCGCTTGCGGCCAGAATGGCGACACCATCCTTTTGCCCCGCGACGCCAAGGCGGATGCCGGCCGAAACGATCTGCGAAACGCCGGCATGCAGAAAGGCCGCAAGCGTCTCGCGCAGCGGTACTCCATGTCCGGCAGCAATAGCGCCTATGGCGACGGGATAAGGAGCCTCCTTCGGCAACAGCTCCAGAACCGCGTGCGGCCATGCGCCGGCAGCGGCAACGAAAGCATCGCCCAGAAGCACGGTCTCACGATAACGCTCCGCCGAGCCGGCCAGCGCGCGGCCGAGATCAGCCGTTTCGCTGAGCGCACCGGCATCCTTCGCATTTCGCCAGGCATGCGCCAGAAACACCGCATCGTTCCAGAGGCTGCCATGGCGCAGCAGCGTTTCCACCCAGCCGTGAAGCGCCACGGCATCGCGCACGCGCCCGTCTTCGACAGCCTTTTCCAGCCCGCCGGAATAAGAAAACCCGCCAACCGGAAAGGCCGGCGACAGCCAGGCCATCAGCCGCAACAGCGCGGCAACGCCGCTTTCCGCGCTCACGCCTCAGCCGTGGTCATGATGGTGGTGGCCATGCCCGTGATCATGGCCATGGGAATGATCATGGCCATGGGAATGACCGCCATGAGCGTGGTAAGCGCCGCGTGCCGGCTGGAACGGTTCTTCGACCTCCCGCACGGTAGCGCCCAGACCTTCCAGCATGGCACGAATGACGTGGTCGCGCAGGATGAGAATTCGCTCTTCCTCGATCTGCGCCGAAAGATGCCGGTTGCCCAGATGCCAGGCAAGCTCGATCAGGTGAAGACGATCCTTCGCTTTGATTTCGAACAGCTTTTCATCCGCCGCACGGACCTCGATCAGGTCGCCGTTTTCCACCACCAGAAGATCGCCATGGGCAAACAGCACCGCTTCCTTCAGGTCCAGCATCACCATTTCGTCATTTTGCAGATGCAGCAGCTTGCGGCGCAGATGCCGTTGGTCATGCGCCAGGGTGACATAGCCGGAAGCTTCGTCGGCAGGAGTTCCGGCCGGATGATAGGAGGTGACGCGCAGCATGGGATGATCCGTTTCAGAAACAGTCTTGGGAGGCTGATTTTTGACGGATAGGCGGAGGGATTTCAAGAAGCGATTTCAGCAAGAGGCACCCCGGACAACGAAAGGCCCGGCATCGCTGCCGGGCCTCCCCGAAATAACAAAACCGAAATCAGGCCGCAGCGCGGCTTTTCAGGTTTTCGAGAATATTCTGCGGCGAAGAAACGCCGTAAGGGTCGGATTCGCAATTGTCGGAATAACCCTCTTCCTCGAACCACTGCTCCACCAGACCGTCATTGATGACGGCGGCGTAACGCCAGGAGCGCATGCCGAAACCGAGATTGTCCTTGGCGACCAGCATGCCCATCTTGCGGGTGAACTCGCCCGAACCGTCAGGAATGACCTTGACGTTTTCGAGGTTCTGGCCCTTGGCCCAGGCATTCATGACAAAGGCATCGTTGACCGACAGGCAATAGATTTCGTCGACGCCCAGCGCGCGGAATTCACCCGCCAGCTTTTCGAAATCCGGAAGCTGGTAGGTCGAGCAGGTCGGCGTAAAGGCGCCGGGCAGCGAAAACAGCACGACCTTCTTGCCCTTGAAATAATCGTCGGAGGTCATGTCCTGCCAACGGAACGGGTTGGGGCCACCAACGGCCTCATCGCGAACGCGCGTGCGGAAGGTTACGGCGGGCACTTTTTTGCCGAGCATGTCTTGTCTCCTGTTCTGGCGTTTTGCGGGATCGCTTGGGATCGATCCGCGCGGACTTGTTTAGCAGTTTCCATAGCGCATGACGCGCTGCGGTGCAGCATAAAAAAAGGATTTCAGCCGCCAAATACGCGAAATGGCCGCACGGAATTTGGGATCAATTGTGCATATCTATCGACCAACGCAACAGCGGCGGCAAGGGCGTCCACCAGCCGGTTTGAATGCCCGCGTCCCGCAACATCGCGGCTGACCATGTGTTGCATCCGGCGACCGCATTGAACCAGCCATTTGCCTCGAAAAACGCGTCCGTCAGGCCGTAGCCGGCACCGGCAACCGGCCTGACACCGTTGTCGTTTCCGGCAAAACTTGCCCTGATGCCCGCGACAAGGCGCTGATAGCCCGCTTCGGAAATGCGAAGCCGTTTCACGCCGGCGAGACTGGCGGGAAAATCGCCTGTCACATCCACATGCATGACGGCGCTGTCCAGCGTGAAGGAGCGCAGCACTGGCATCGGCTTCAGATCGGCCCAGGTGGGCGTTTGGATGTAAAACGAGCGGCCGCCCCAGCCGAACACCAGATAGGCGGCGGCCGGATGATTGACCGCAATGCCGCCCTCCTGCAACTCGGCAAAAACCCGCCGCAGATCGTCATCGACCGGCAGGGCAATGTCCGTGTGGATCCGGTTGGACAACAGCAGGATTTCGCGATCTTTCCCACCGTTTACATCATCCGCGAAAAAGGGACGCGGCACCACGGTGCCGAGCACGAAAAGCAGGACGACCAGCAGCAAGCCGCCGCCGATCCATCTGAGAACAGTCCGCAACGCAACGTCCGTTAAAACAGGAAATAACGCTGCGCCATCGGCAGCACGGTGGCCGGTTCGCAGGTCAGCAACTCGCCATCTGCCCGCACTTCATAGGTCTCCGGATCGACCTCGATATGCGGCGTCAGCGAATTGTGGATCATCGACGCTTTCGAGATACCGCCACGCACGTTCTTAACCGCCAAAAGCTTCTTGGCGACCCCGAGGCGCTGGGCAAGGCCACCGTCGAGCGAGGCCTGCGACACGAAAGTGACCGAGGAATTGGTGCGCAGCTTACCGTAGGCCGCAAACATCGGCCGGTAATGCATCGGCTGCGGTGTGGGAATGGAGGCGTTCGGATCGCCCATCGGTGCCGCGGCGATGGAACCGCCGAGCAACACCATTTCCGGCTTCACGCCGAAAAACGCCGGATTCCACAACACCAGATCGGCGCGCTTGCCGACTTCGACGGAGCCGATCTCGTGGCTGACACCCTGGGCGATGGCCGGGTTGATGGTATATTTGGCGATGTAACGACGAACACGGAAATTGTCGTTTTCACCCGTCTCTTCCTTCAGGCGGCCGCGCTGGCGCTTCATCTTGTCGGCGGTCTGCCAGGTGCGGATCGCCACTTCGCCGACCCGGCCCATGGCCTGGCTGTCGGAAGAGATGATCGAAAAAGCACCGATATCGTGGAGAATATCCTCCGCCGCGATGGTTTCCTTGCGGATGCGGCTTTCGGCGAAGGCGATATCCTCGGGAATGGATGGCGACAGGTGGTGGCACACCATCAGCATGTCGAGATGTTCGGCGAGCGTATTCACCGTGTAGGGCCGGGTCGGATTGGTGGAGGACGGAATGACGTTCGGGTTGCCGCAGACCTTGATGATGTCAGGTGCGTGCCCGCCGCCCGCACCTTCGGTGTGGAAGGCATGGATGGTGCGGCCCCGGATGGCGGCGACCGTGTCTTCGACGAAACCGCTTTCGTTCAGCGTATCGGTGTGGATCATCACCTGCACGTCATAGTCGTCGGCCACCGTCAGGCAATTGTCGATGGCGGCGGGCGTCGTGCCCCAGTCCTCATGCAGCTTCAGCGAGGAGGCGCCGGCAAGAATCATCTCTTCCAGCGGCGCTGGCAGCGAGGCATTGCCCTTGCCGGCCAGCGCGAGGTTCATGGGGAATGCATCGAAGCTTTCGATCATCCGCTCAATGTGCCAAGCACCGGTGCAGGTGGTGGCAAGCGTGCCGTGCGCCGGGCCGGAACCGCCGCCCAGCATGCAGGTCACACCACTCATCAGCGCTTCTTCGATCTGCTGCGGGCAGATGTAGTGGATATGTGCGTCCATACCGCCTGCCGTCAGGATCTTGCCTTCGCCGGCAATTGCTTCCGTCGAAGGGCCGACGATAATCGTGACACCCGGCTGCGTATCCGGGTTGCCCGCCTTGCCGATGGCATGAATGCGGCCGTTCTTCAGGCCCACATCCGCCTTGTAGATGCCGCTATGGTCAACGATGACGGCATTGGTGATGACGGTATCGACGGCGCCTTCGGCCCGCGTCGCCTGGCTCTGGCCCATGCCGTCACGAATGACCTTGCCGCCGCCAAATTTCACTTCCTCGCCATAGGTCGTGTGGTCCTTCTCGATCTCGATGAAGAGTTCGGTATCGGCAAGACGCACCTTGTCGCCAACGGTCGGGCCAAACATACCGGCATAAGCGGCGCGGGAAATCTTGTAAGGCATGGGCTCAGGCTCCTTCGGACGCGGAGAAAATCGATGTGGGAGAAATTCGTTTGAGCCGGCCCTCGCCCGCGAGGGCTTCGACCAGCTGTTGTTCGGCGGTAAATGGATGTCCGCTCCAGCCCTGATGGCCGAAGCCGGCAATCGCCACCTCGTCATCCTCATCGCTAACATTCTCAAGAACATGGGCGATGGCGAAAAGGCCGGTGCTGGGGCAGACATAGGGCGCGGGCGCATAGGCTTCGAGCGCGACATCGAGCCGTTCGTGAACGCCCCGATGGATAACAACATGGCTCTTGCCGCCCGCCCGCGCGATTGCCGCAAAGGCAGCTGTGTAATCGGCGCAGAAATCGGTGAGTTCCGGCCAGCGCGCGCGGATATCAGGTTCCATTTCTGCAAATTTTGCGGGATCACGCACCGACCAGATGGCAGCCGCCTGTCGCACTCCGTCGCTTTCGCGCCATTCGGTCCCTTCGGTCATCTCGCGACCCGGCCGCCCGGTATTGCAGACGGCAACGACATCGGTGCGCGTGCCGCCAAGCCCGAGGGAGCGGCAGTCGTTGAAACGGATGACGATATCCGAACGGTCGATGAGCCGGGCGGCGCCGGGCGGCAACTCCCCATTTCCAACAATCGTGATCTGCCGCCCCATGCGTTCAGAAGCCTTCCGACAGCTGGCGCAGATCATCGGCACGCTTAGTGCTCATCTCGGCCAGGCAGGAAGAAATCAGCATCGGCTCCATCGAGCCGCCCCGCGCCTGAAAGCCTGATAGCGCGCAATTCGCATCGCGAAACGCCACCCAGGCGCGCTGGGCAGTGACCAGAGCATCGGCCGCACCCTTGCCATCCGCATCCGCCGCTTTGTCACGTTCGACAAGCAGCTTGCGCAGCTTCTGATAGTCGACATTGAGCTGTTTGTCGGCCTTTTCGTAATCCTTGCCGGCGCAAATCGTCATGTCCGCCTGCGTCTGCGGTTCCTTGCAGTTCGGCTCCTGTGCGGCAACCGGCATCGAGATGCCTGCAGTCACGCAGACGAGGGCGGTCATGACGAGATTGTTTTTGCTGATCGCCATCGCTCAGGCCGCCGCGCCGTCAAAAGCCTGCGGCTTCAGCGCCCGGGGGTCGACACCGTCGAGACAATTGGCATTGACCGCCACCATCGGCGTTCCATCCGGCCCATCGGCATAAGCAAAGCTCTCGATGCCGCAGGTGGAGCAGAAAAGATGATGGATCTTGTGTTTGTTGAAGAGATATTCGCTGAGCTTGTCCTCGCCGGAAAGCAGCGTGAATTTCTCACGCGGCGCAAAAGCGAGCGTGGAACCCAGACGCTTGCAGCGCGAACAATTGCAGACGACGGTATGGTCGAGATCGGCATCGACCTCGAAGCTCACATCGCCGCACTGGCAGCTTCCATGATAATGCGCCGTCGCCATTTCATAACCTCCCCATGACCTGTTGACGGAAACCATAAACCTCGCGCTTGCCGGACAGCGGCACCAGCGTCACTTCCCGTTTCTGGCCGGGCTCGAAACGTACCGCCGTGCCGGCCGGAATATCGAGGCGCATGCCGCGCGCCTTGTCGCGGTCGAACAGGAGACCCGCATTGGTCTCGAAAAAATGGTAATGACTGCCCACCTGCACAGGCCGGTCACCCGAATTGGCCACTTCAATCGTCACGGTCGGCTGGCCAGCATTGAGTTCGATGGTGCCCTCTGCGGCAATGATTTCGCCTGGTTTCATGGAATTTCCCCTTTTATCTCAGGCAGCGTTGGCCGCCATGCAGCCTTTGCCCCTCACCTAATCGGTTCGTGAACGGTCACCAGCTTGGTTCCATCGGGAAAGGTCGCTTCCACCTGCACATCATGGATCATCTCGGCGATACCATCCATCACCTGATCGCGGGTAATGACATGCGCGCCCGCCTCCATCAGCTCGGCCACGGCGCGGCCGTCGCGGGCGCCCTCGACCACGAAATCGGTAATCAGCGCAATCGCTTCGGGATAGTTCAGCTTCACGCCGCGTTCCAGCCGGCGGCGCGCCACCATGGCGGCCATGGAAATCAGCAGCTTGTCTTTTTCTCTTGGGCTAAGGTTCATCGTGGTCCCGCAGCTTGGAATCTGTTCCGCCAGCATGGTTGCGGCAAGCAGATCCGACGTGTTGACAGACCCCGAGGGACGCCTGATACGAAGCGATCCGAAGGGTTTACAGATTCCAGACTTTCGGCACTGGCGCGCCGTTTCGCAAGAGCGAAATGATCGGAAAAAGCAATTTTCTCAAGGAGAAACCGTCTGCGGCGGCAACCCGCACCACAAGCTTGCCCTGCCATTGGCTGGCGCCGCCGCTTTCCCCGGCAATAGCCCGGATTTTAGGCAGAAGCGCCTCGGCCAGCGGTCCGATATAAAGCAGCGTGGCAAAGGCGACCTGGCCGGCGAGAACCGCCGGTTTCGCCGTCAGCGCCGCCACCTCGCCCGAAAGCAGAAGCTCTTCGGCATGCACAAGCGTGCCCCCGTGGCGAATGCGCCAGCGGTCACGAAAAAGCCCATGCGTCATCGCCTCGCCCATGGCCTGGCGACCGAGCAACACGGCTTCGACGGCGATGAATTCGGAGGATTGGTCGAGATCGGCCTCGAGCCGACGGGTGAGCGATGCCCGGTCGAAGAGAATGGTTTCCTGCGGCAGCCAGTGCAGTTTCGCGCCCGGCCCGGCAGAAATGCGGGCGGTAACCGTGGCTGTGCCTGATGATGCCTTGTAGACTTTCTCACAGGCCTGCGTTGTCACGACAAGCGAGGTGCCGGCACCGGCGACCGCCTGCCATTCGATCTCGTCTCCGCCGGTGAGCCCGCCGGAGGAATTGATGAGAATGGCCTCGGCTTCGTTCGAAAAAGTGTCCGGCAGGCGGATCTTGGCGCAGCCTTCCTGAAACAATTCGTCCAGCCGGCTGCGCCCTTCAACTGCCTTGGTTACAATGCGTCCTCTGCCACGGGCGCGTTGCTGCCGGACAGGCTGTTGAGCGTCTTCACAACCGGAAGGGACGATGACTTGCTGTTGCTGCTGCACGCGGTCTCCGAAGCACTTGCGGAAGCGGACGAGGCTTTTGCGCCGCAATCCTTCTTGACGACGGCGTCCACCACCAGCTGTCCTTCCGTATTGCGGAAGAAATCCCACATTCTTTCGGCCGCATCAACCGTGCGCGTCACTTCGCCTGTGGGCATCTTGCGCTCCACGGCCGGTTCCGCCTTCGGCGTCTGTTCGCCGCCCGGCTTGCGGGTGACGACAGCGGCCGCGGCCAGCACTTCCGCCTTCATGGTGGCGCGCGGCCAGGCGTGGTCCCAATCGTTGATGACATAGGACTGAATGCGTGCGCCAGCCTTGCAGACATCATAGGAATTGACGGTAAAACTCTCACCCGGCTTGGTTTTTGCGCCGCCCTTGCAGCCGTCCATTTCGGCCCAGCGCTTCAGCGCCGTTTCGCCACCATATTGCCAATAGGACTTGCCGCCGCCCTGATAGGGGTTGGCGGGGTCTTTCAGCCCGGCAAAGGCGATGATCGACATCGGCCGCGCCGGTTTGCAGCTTGCCACATCCGGTCCCCATTTGCCTTCCGTCTCCAGCGGATAACCCGCGCGCAGCGATGCAACGAAACCGGCAGCAGTGAAATCCGCGCTGCCATTGCAGATGAATTGCGACAGCATGCGCCCGCCGCCGGAATAACCGGAACCGTAAAAACGCTCCTCATCCACGCAGAACCTGCCCTTCACCATGGTGATGGCATCGCGGATGAAACCGACCTCGTCCAGCCCGCCCGGGCGCTTGGTGACGCCGGGAACATTCCAGGCATGGGTGCCGGGCAATTCGCCATTCAGGCTGCCGGCCAGCGCCACCACCACCACACCGTCCCGTTCGGCAAGCTTGTCCCAGCCGCTGCGGTTCAGCTGGCCATGCGGATTGCTGTTGGAGCCATGAAAATCGAACACCACGGGCAGCGGCTTTTTTCCATCATAGGCGGATGGAACAAAATAGACGCCGTCGCGTTTCTGGCCATTGGAAAGAATGGAAAAATCATGCCTGCCCGGTTCCATGCCGGGTCCGGGCAATTGACCGCAGGTCGATGCCGACGCTGCGACACCGGCGCTCGCGCACATGGCAAGACCCAGAAAGAGGGTGCGTGCGGAGAGGAACAGCCGGGCGGCCCGGCCAATGGCAAAATCTTGATGCATTGACACGCCTTTATTGGGCACGGTTTTCCCGACGATACGTCGGACGTGCGTGGAATGTAAGGGATCAACTGTCGCGGCGTGCGAATAGACTTTTCCTGTGTCCCGCATGCAGCATTTGCGCTGCCAATATCACAGGCTTTTATTCAACGAAATGCTAAGATTGCGCATAAAAGCCATGCAGACACGCATAGACTTTCAAAATATTAATCGGCCGTTTGCACATCGTGATCGGCGTGCGGCATCTTTAGTCTCGGTTTATACTGTCAGGTGACGCCGCGCCTCGGGCGTATCCAGCGTCTCGGCCAGGCCCTGATGCACGATCTCGCCGCGATCCATGATGTAGACGTAATCGGCGAGCTCGCGGCAAAAATCCAGATATTGCTCGACCAGCAGGATCGCCATGCCGGTGGAATCGCGCAGATATTTGATCGCCCGGCCGATATCCTTGATGATCGATGGCTGAATGCCCTCGGTCGGCTCGTCGAGAACGAGGATCTTCGGCCGCGTCACCAGCGCCCGGCCAATGGCAAGCTGCTGCTGCTGGCCGCCGGAAAGATCGCCGCCGCGCCTTCCCAGCATGGATTGCAGCACGGGAAACAGGCTGAAAATATCATCCGGAATGAACCGTTCCTTACGCGGCAGCGGCGCATAACCGCTCTCCAGGTTTTCCTGCACGCTGAGCAGCGGAAAGATTTCCCGCCCCTGCGGCACGTAACCGACGCCGCGCTTGGCCCGGTGGTAAGGCGCCAGCCCATCCAGCGGCGCACCGCCAAAGCTGATCGAACCGCCACTGATGGCATGCTGGCCGGTGACGGCGCGCAAAAGCGAGCTTTTGCCTACACCGTTGCGGCCGAGAACACAGGTGATCTTGCCCATTTCAGCATTCAGCGAAACGCCGCGGAGCGCCTGGGCTGCGCCGTAGTGGAGGTTGATGTTTTCGACGTTCAGCATGGTAAAGCTCCAATGACGGTATGGTGGGCGGTGCTACCCCCCTCTGCCCTGCCAGGCATCTCCCCCTCAAGGGGGGAGATCGGCAAGCGGCGAAAACTCTGCCCATGGAACGGGCGGGTGCGGCATCTGATCTCCCCCCTTGAGGGGGAGATGCCCGGCAGGGCAGAGGGGGGTAAAGCCGCAAACACCACCATCACCGCCCCAGATAATTCTCGATCACCTTCGGATCGCTCGACACGAAATCGATTGACCCTTCGGCCAGCACCGAGCCTTCGGCAAGGCACGTCACCTTCACCCCAAGCTCGCGGATGAAGCCCATATCGTGCTCCACCACGACCACCGAACGGGTCTTGGCGATTTCCTTCAGGAGCACGGCGGTTTCGGCGGTTTCTGCGTCCGTCATGCCAGCCACCGGCTCGTCCACCAACAGCAGCTTCGGCTCCTGCGCGAGCAGCATGCCGATCTCCAGCCACTGTTTCTGCCCATGGGAGAGATTGGCGGCGAGGTCGCCGCGGCGGTGGGAAAGGCGCACGGTGGCGAGGATTTCCTCGATGCGTGCCTTGTCCTCGTCCGTCAGCCGGTAGAACAGCGTAGCGAACACGCCGCGCTTGCGGTTCAGCGCCAGTTCCAGATTGTCCCAAACGGTATGGCTTTCGAACACCGTCGGTTTCTGGAACTTTCGCCCTATGCCGAGCTGGGCGATGTCCGCCTCGTCCTTTTTGGTGAGGTCGATGCTGTCTTCGAACAGCACCGTGCCGGTATCCGGCCGGGTCTTGCCGGTGATGATATCCATCATCGTCGTCTTGCCAGCACCGTTCGGGCCGATGATGGCGCGAAGCTCGCCCGGCTCCACCACGAAGGAGAGAGAGTTCAGCGCCCTGAACCCATCGAAGGAAACGGAAACACCGTCGAGATAAAGCAGGCTCTTGGTTCTGTTTTCGGAAACCGTGTTCATGGGCTTACTCCGCCGCCTGTTGCGCAACCGCGCTGTCGTTGCCAGCTTCACGCGCCGCGCCCGCCGCCCGCTTTTCGCGCCGTCCGGCCAGATAATGCTGCACGGTGCCGACGATGCCCTTGGGGAAGAACAGGGTTACAGCGATGAAGAGGCCGCCGAGCGCAAACAGCCAGAACTCTGGAAATGCGCCAGTGAAATAGCTCTTGCCGCCATTGACGAGCAGAGCGCCGATGATCGGCCCGATCAATGTGCCGCGCCCGCCCACCGCCGTCCAAACCACCACTTCGATGGAGTTGGCCGGGGAAAATTCGCCGGGATTGATGATGCCCACCTGCGGCACGAACAACGCACCGGCAATGCCCGCCATCATGGCAGACACGACGAAGGTGAAGAGCTTGATGTTTTCCACCCGAAAACCGAGGAAGCGCACCCGGCTTTCGGCATCGCGCACGCCCACCAGCACCTTGCCGAATTTGGAGTTGACGATGCCCGAGGCAATCAAAAGCGAGATCGCCAGCATCACCGCCGTCATGGCAAACAGGACGGCACGGGTGCCATCGGCCTGTACGGAATAGCCAAGAATATCCTTGAAATCGGTCAGCCCATTATTGCCGCCGAAACCCATGTCGTTGCGGAAGAAGGCAAGCAGCAGCGCATAGGTCATGGCCTGGGTGATGATCGAGAGATAAACGCCATTGACGCGCGAGCGGAAGGCAAACCAGCCGAAGACGAATGCCAGCAGCCCCGGCACGACAAGCACCATCAGCGCCGCAAACCAGAACATGTCGAAGCCGTGCCAGAACCAGGGCAGTTCCTTCCAGTTGAGGAACACCATGAAGTCAGGCAGCACGGGATGACCGTAAACCCCGCGCGTGCCGATCTGCCGCATCAGATACATGCCCATGGCATAACCGCCGAGCGCGAAGAAGGCGGCGTGGCCGAGCGAGAGAATGCCGCAATATCCCCAGACCAGATCAAGCGCGAGCGCGAGCAGCGCATAGGCCAGATATTTGCCGAGCATCGACATGATGTAGGTCGGGATGCGGAACGCGCTGTCTTCAGGCAACAGCAGGTTGGAGGCGGGCACCAGAACGGCGATGGCGAGAATAATGCCGATGGCGATGGAAATGCGGCGATCGAGCGCGCGCAGGAGGAAGCCGGTAATCATGCTTCGATCGCCCTTCCCTTGAGTGCGAAGAGACCGCGCGGCCGCTTCTGGATGAACAGGATGATGAGGACGAGCACGAGGATCTTGCCGAGCACGGCGCCTACCGTCGGCTCGAGGAACTTGTTGAGCACGCCGAGCGACAGTGCGCCCACCAGCGTTCCCCAGAGATTGCCGACGCCGCCGAACACCACGACCATGAAACTGTCGATGATGTAGCTCTGGCCGAGATTGGGCGAGACATTGTCGATCTGCGACAGCGCCACGCCGGCGAGCCCGGCAACACCGGAACCGAGCGCGAAGGTGAAAGCATCCACCCAAGGGGTGCGAATGCCCATGGAGGAAGCCATGCGGCGGTTCTGGGTGACGGCGCGCATCTGCAGGCCGAAGGCCGAACGCTTCAGAAGCACCAGCAGCGCAAAGAACACGGAGAGCGAGAAGCAGACGATCCACACCCGGTTCCAGGTGAAATTGAGATAACCGACGCTGAAGGAGCCGGACATCCAGCCGGGGCTGCCGACCTCACGATTGGTGGGGCCGAAGATGGAGCGTACACCCTGTTGCAGGATCAGCGAGATGCCCCAGGTGGCAAGCAGCGTTTCCAGCGGTCGTCCATAGAGATAACGGATGACGCCACGTTCCATGATGAGGCCGACGCAGGCCGTGACGAGAAAGGCGGCTGGCAGGGCAATCGCCAGCGACCAGTCGAAAAGGCCGGGGAAATGGCTGCGTATCAGTTCCTGCACCATGAAGGTGGAGTAAGCGCCGATCATCACCATCTCGCCATGCGCCATGTTGATGATGCCCATGACGCCGAAGGTGATGGCAAGACCGATGGCGGCGAGCAGCAGCACGGAACCGAGCGACAGGCCATACCAGACATTCTGGGCGTAATCCCAAAAGGCAAGGGAACTCTCGATGCTGGAAATCGCCTCGTCCACATCCGGCTTCAGGCTTGGATCGACGGATGGCGTCGCCGCCATCAGAATGCTGATCGCATCGCGCCCGCCAAGCGCCTTGATGGTCGCGATCGCTTCTTTCTTCACCTCGAGGGGGCGGTCGGAGGAGAGCAGCGAGACAGCCCGCGCCTCCTCCATCCGGGTCCGCACCTCACTGTCGGTTTCCTTTGCTATGGCCGCTTCCAGCAATTCGAGATTTTCAGCGCTCGGGGCTTTCAGGACGGCGTCAGCCGCCGAAAGCCGCACGGATTTTTCCGGGCTGAGCAACGTCAGCCCGCCCATCGCGGCGCGGATAACGCGGCGAAGATTATTGTTGACCCTGATCTTGGAAACCGCCGCCTTCGGCGCCGAACCGGCGCTTTCACCCGTCAGCGGGTCGATCAGCGTGAAATCGGAACCGGCGGGCTTGGTCATGAAGACGAGATTGTCGGACTTGCGCACATAGAGATCACCCGCCGCAAAAGCCTCCAGTGCCGGAACGACGCGCGCATCGCCCGTTGCGGCAAGCTGCCCGATCAGCACTTCGGCCTGCTTGAAATCAGCCGTGCCGAGCTGGTCGATCAGCGCCTTTGGGTCGCTTTGCGCGACGGCGTGGGCTGCGATCCCCATGGTGAGCCAGAGGAAGATGGCTCCGAGAAAAGATCGGATCGTCATGTCGGGTTCCTTGGAGCGTTTGACGGCAGGCGTGTGAACTTGGTGGCCGTTGAGTATGCGGCTTTACCCCCCCTCTGCCCTGCCGGGCATCTCCCCCTCAAGGGGGGAGATCGATCTGAGGCTAGGTTCCGCCCATCTCAAATGTTGAGGTGAAGCGATGGAGTTTGTCTTG
Source organism: Agrobacterium salinitolerans (assembly GCF_027498475.1). NCBI lineage: Bacteria > Pseudomonadati > Pseudomonadota > Alphaproteobacteria > Hyphomicrobiales > Rhizobiaceae > Agrobacterium > Agrobacterium salinitolerans. Next base: position 1,275,307 of record NZ_JAPZLN010000001.1, read on the forward strand.
CCGATCTCCCCCCTTGAGGGGGAGATGCCCGGCAGGGCAGAGGGGGGTAATGCTTGCTGAATTTCCAAATAGGTCCGCCCCTCCTGCGAGGGGCGCCCAACACCCCGCCTATCAGCTACCCTTGCCGCCGCACTTGCCCGTGGCCACGTTGAAGTTGCCGCAGGACATCGGCTTTCTCCAGTCCGAGATCAGATCCTTCGAGTCCGGCAGGTAATCCGACCATTCGTCACCCACCACCTGCGGTGTCTGCTGCACGATCTCGAACTGGCCGTCGGCCTGGATTTCGCCGATCAGCACCGGCTTGGTGATGTGGTGGTTCGGCATCACGGTGGAGTAACCGCCCGAAAGGTTCGGCACGGAGACGCCGATGATACTGTCCAGAACCTGGTCCGTATCGGTGGTGCCGGCGGCCTCGACAGCCTTTACCCAGGCGTTGAAGCCGATATAGGCGGCTTCCATCGGGTCGTTGGTCACGCGCTTGTCGTTCTTGGTGAAGGCATGCCAGGTCTTGATGAACTCGGCATTGACGGGAGCATCGACGGACTGGAAATAGTTCCAGGCGGCAAGGTGGCCGACCAGCGGCGCGGTATCGAGACCGGCAAGCTCTTCTTCACCCACGGAGAAGGCGACGACCGGAATGTCCTCGGCCTTGATGCCCTGGTTCGCCAGTTCCTTGTAGAAGGGCACGTTGGCGTCACCATTGATGGTGGAGACAACGGCGGTCTTCTTGCCGGCCGAGCCGAATTTCTTGATGTCGGATACGATCGTCTGCCAGTCGGAATGACCGAACGGCGTGTAGTTGATCATGATGTCCTCTTCCTTGACGCCCTTCGACATCAGGTAGGCCTTCAGGATCTTGTTGGTGGTCTGCGGGTAGACATAGTCCGTACCGGCCAGAACCCAACGCTCGACGCCTTCGGTATTGGCGAGGTAATCGACGGCCGGAATGGCCTGCTGGTTGGGTGCTGCACCCGTGTAGAAAATGTTGCGCGAGGATTCTTCACCCTCATACTGAACCGGATAGAACAGGATGGAGTTCAGCTCTTCGAAAACCGGCAGAACGGATTTGCGCGACGACGAGGTCCAGCAGCCGAAAACGGCGGCGACCTTGTCCTGCGAAATCAGCTGACGAGCCTTTTCGGCGAAGAGCGGCCAGTCGGAGGCCGGATCGACCACGACGGCTTCGAGTTTCTTGCCGAGCACACCACCCTTCTTGTTCTGCTCGTCGATGAGCATCAGCATGGCGTCTTTCAGCGTCGTCTCTGAAATCGCCATGGTGCCGGACAGCGAATGCAGCACGCCGACCTTGATGGTGTCGTCTGCGGCGAAAGCGCCGTGGAAGGCGGTGGTGGACAGGATCGCGCCAAGCAGCGCGGCACTAAGCGTCTTGCGGAATATCATCGGAAGAACCCCTCTCCTTGTTGGCCTCTCGTGGAGGCTCAGCGGCATCTGCGGCCGCTGCTGGGAGGGACTATCGATCTCGCGAGCGCGAAACCGTATACGTCAATTGACGTAGTCGGGGTGGCGAAAGCTGCAGTGGGGGGTTGGGAGATTAGCGCCCAGGGCGGAACTACCTATATGAAGAGAGACGTCTCCCCTTGTTTCTTCGCCCCGCCGGGGAGAAGTCCGCGGCAGCGGGATGAGGGGCCGAGCGTCAATATATACGGAGGGGGTTACCCCCTCATCCGACCCTTCGGGCCACCTTCTCCCCCCTCGGGGAGAAGAAATTCGCGGCAACGTCCTCACATCAAGAATGCGGCTTGCCGTCCCGCTCTTCGTCACGGATCGCCTCGTCGTGATACCACGAGCCAAAATCCACATGCGGCTCCCGCGCCTCGCGCTCGAGGTCACTTAGCCCGCTGTTGCGGAACTTGGACACGCCCGCGCGCCCGCCATTCGGGAATTGATAGATCGTCGCCGTCTCACGATGAAAGCCAGTCGCCATTTCGGTCATCTCACTCTGTTTGCATCGAAGCACTTTGGTATCGGGAGCAAACCCTTAAAACCCGGATTCGCTCCGTTTGATTAAAAAAAAATCACCCTGCGAAAAATATAGGCATTAATCGCCTCTTCTACAAGAAAAACCATTCCGAAAGCGCCGGTTTTTGGGGCAATTGCCAATCCCTCGCGCGCAATCGAAATCATTGCACCGCAGCAGGGCATTTCCCAAGAGCATGCCGGCTATCTATCAGGATTCAATGATGAAACATGAGGGGTGAATTTGCCTGCCGCAGCGCAGCAGAAGCGCGCGTGGGCGATATCGCAGCCGCTGAGCGACATGGGCCTTGAAAGATTTTTCGAAAAAATCGCCAGATATCGCCAATCTGGCACGCGGCATGCATCTAAGGGGTCAGCCCTTGAACGCGAATGCGCTTCCGGTGGCGAAAGCCACGGGAGGCCTCAAGGCTTCGCATTGTTACCTATGAGAGGTTCGTAATGACTAAGTTCAAACTCGAGTACATCTGGCTGGACGGATACAAGCCGGTCCCCAACCTGCGCGGCAAAACCCAGATCAAGGAATTCGATGAATTCCCGACACTCGAGCAGCTGCCGCTTTGGGGCTTTGACGGCTCTTCCACGCAGCAGGCCGAAGGCCACTCTTCCGATTGCGTGCTGAAGCCCGTCGCGATCTACCCGGATCCGGCCCGCTCCAACGGCGCGCTCGTCATGTGCGAAGTCATGATGCCCGATGGCGTCACCCCGCATCCGTCGAACAGCCGCGCCACCATCCTCGACGACGAAGATGCATGGTTCGGCTTCGAGCAGGAATATTTCTTCTACCAGGACGGCCGCCCGCTCGGCTTCCCGGAACAGGGTTACCCGGCTCCGCAGGGTCCTTACTACACGGGCGTCGGCTTCAAGAACGTCGGTTCGGTTGCCCGCGAAATCGTTGAAGAGCACCTCGATCTGTGCCTCGAAGCCGGCATCAACCACGAAGGCATCAACGCCGAAGTGGCCAAGGGCCAGTGGGAATTCCAGGTATTCGGCAAGGGCTCCAAGCGCGCCGCCGACCAGATCTGGATCGCCCGTTACCTGCTGCTGCGCCTTTGCGAACAGTACGGCATCGACGTCGAATTCCATTGCAAGCCGCTCGGCGACACCGACTGGAACGGTTCGGGCATGCACTGCAACTTCTCCACCAAGTTCATGCGCGAAGTTGGCGGCAAGGAATATTTCGAAGCCCTCATGGCCGCTTTTGCCAAGAACTGGAAAGAGCACATCGACGTTTACGGTCCGGACAACCACATGCGCCTGACCGGCAAGCACGAAACCGCTCCGTGGAACAAGTTCTCCTACGGCGTTGCCGACCGTGGCGCCTCGATCCGCGTTCCGCATTCCTTCGTCAACAACGGTTACAAGGGTTACCTCGAAGACCGTCGTCCGAACTCGCAGGGCTGCCCGTACCAGATCGCTTCCGTCGTTCTGAAGACGATCGCAGAAGTGCCGCTCGCAAAGTCGGCTGCTGCCTGATAACCCAAGACATGGCGTCGCCCGCAACCGGGCGACGCCATTTTTATGTCCACCGAACGGCCGGACCGGACAGGCGACCTTTCGCCGAGCGCCGCACACGGCATAGTCTTCCCATACGCAAGCTCAAACAAGCGGCGTGGCTTTGACCAACAGCCTCGGGTTTTCCGAAAACCGCAACATCGTTTTCGGTCCGATGCTCTCAAGCAAGAAGGTGAGCGATGGGCATTCTCCAGAAATTCTCTCTCGAAAACCGCATCGCCGTTATTACCGGCAGCGGTCGCGGCCTTGGTTTCGAAATCGCCAGCGCCTTTGCCGAAGCGGGCGCCCATGTCTGGCTGACCGGCCGCAACGCCAAGACGCTGCAACAGGCGGTCGACACGCTGCGCAAGGCTGGTGGCAAGGCCGATTACGCCGCTTTCGATATCGCCGATACCGCCGCCGGAAGCGCCCTGGTCCGCCGTATCATGGGCGAGTTCGGCCATCTCGATATCCTCGTCAACAATGTCGGTGCGCGCGACCGCCGTCCGCTTGCCGAATTCAGCGACGAGGACGTGCTGGATCTTATCCGCACCGACCTCACCTCCTCCATCTCGCTCTCGCGCGACGCGGCTGAAGCCATGAATGCCAATGCTTACGGCCGCATCATCACCATCACCTCCATTCTCGGCCACATCGTCAGGCCGGGTGATGCGATCTATCCCGTTGCCAAACAGGGGCTGACCGGACTGATGCGCGCAATCGCTGTCGAATATGGCGCGCGCGGCATCACCAGCAACGCCATTGCGCCAGGCATGTTCGCCACCGAAACCAATGCGGCCCTCGCCGAGAACCCTGAGATGGTTGCCTTTGCCAAGCTGCGCGTGCCGCTGGAGCGCTGGGGCAGGCCGGATGAAATCGCCGGTGCCGCCCTGTTTCTGGCGAGCGACGCGGCCTCCTTCGTCAATGGCCATGTGCTGACGGTGGATGGCGGCATGTCGGTGCGGCTGTGAGAGGCCCCTTGCGGAAAGGCGCTCGATAGGCATGGCGGCACGGCAACGCATCATCCCCGTCAGGCGCGAATATAACCGCTGGGTCGCCAACCAGACGCTGGAAGATTATGCGCTGCGCTTCACCGCCAAGAGCGCCCGGCAATTTTCCTCCAACCGCATCTCCCACACCGCCATCGGCGCGATTTCCTTTCTGGCGCTGGAAGCCATCGGCGGCGCGATCACGCTGTCCTATGGCACCACAAATGCCTTTTACGCCATCCTCGTCGCGGCCATTGCCATGCTCGCGGTCGGACTGCCGATCAGCCGTTATGCCATCCGCCACGGCGTCGATATCGATCTCCTGACGCGCGGCGCGAGCTTCGGTTATATCGGCTCCACCATCACTTCGCTGATCTATGCCGCCTTCACCTTCATGCTCTTCGCCATCGAGGCGTCGATCATGTCCGGCGCGCTGGAGCTGGCGCTCGGCATACCGCTCTGGATCGGCTACATCATCTCCGCCGTCATGGTCATTCCGCTCGTCACCCATGGCGTGCGCCTCATCAGCCGTTTCCAGATCATCACCCAGCCTTTCTGGATCGTGCTGAACATCCTGCCCTTCATCTTCATCGCCCTGATGGACTGGGAAAAATACGATCTCTGGCGCGCCTTTGCCGGCATTCACCACGCCTCCGGCCCGCCCGGCACCGTGGCGGATTTCAACCTCGTGGAATTCGGCGCGGCCTCGGCCGTCATTCTGGCGCTGATGTCGCAGATCGGCGAACAGGTGGACTTCCTGCGCTTCCTGCCGGCCGAAGGCCAGAGCCGGCTGCGCCATCGCATCGCGGTGTTTCTGGCCGGTGCCGGCTGGGTCGTCGTCGGCGTGCCGAAGCTGCTGGCCGGTTCCTTCCTTGTCGTGCTCACCTTCAGCTCCGGCGTCTCGGTGGACCGCGCCGCCGATCCGGCCCAGATGTATCTCACCGCCTTCGGCTACATGATCCCCAACCAGACGGCGGCGATGCTGCTGATGGTCGCCTTCGTCGTCGTCTCGCAGCTGAAGATCAATGTCATGAACGCCTATGCGGGTTCGCTCGCCTGGTCGAATTTCTTTTCGCGGCTCACCCACAGCCATCCCGGCCGCGTCGTCTGGCTGGTCTTCAATGTGGCGATCGCGCTGCTTCTGATGGAACTCGGCATCTACCGCCTGCTGGAAGAAACGCTCGGCATCTTCTCCATCATCGCCATGGCGTGGCTCTGCACCATTTCGGCCGATCTCTTCATCAACAAGCCGCTCGGCCTTGCCCCACCGGGCATCGAGTTCAAGCGCGCCCATCTCTACGATATCAATCCCGTCGGCGTCGGTTCCATGACGCTTTCGGCCACAATTGCGCTAATGGCGCATTTCGGCGCCTTCGGGCCGCTCGCCGCATCGCTCGCGCCCTATCTGACGCTCATCGTCGCTTTCATCGCCTCGCCGCTGATTGCCTGGGGCACAAAGGGTAAATTTTATCTCGCCCGCAAACCGCGCCAGAAATGGCGCGAGGAGAGCAGCATCACCTGCTCCATCTGCGAACACCCCTTCGAACCGGAAGACATGGCCTGGTGTCCCGCCTATGCCGCGCCGATCTGTTCGCTCTGCTGCTCGCTGGACAGCCGCTGCCATGACATGTGCAAGCCGAAGGCCAAGCTCAACTATCAGGTCGCGACTGTCGCAAAAACCTTTCTCCCGAGACAGCTGGTGGCCAAACTCGCCACCCGGCTGGGGCGTTATGGGATGGCGGCGGCCATCGCCGTCACCGCCATCGGCGGCATATTGGCGATGATCGCCCATCAGGTCGGCACCGCCTCGCCGGCAACGGCAGATGTGGTCAACCGCACCATCCTCATCGTGTTTTTCGTCTTCGCCGTCATTGCCGGCATCGTCTGCTGGTTCCTTGTGCTTGCCCATGACAGCCGCGTGGTGGCGGAAGAGGAATCCTCGCGCCAGAACACGCTACTGCTGAAGGAAATCGCCGCCCACAAGAAGACCGACGCCGCCCTTCAGGACGCCAAGGAAACGGCGGAAGCCGCCAACCGCGCCAAGAGCCGGTATGTCGTTGGCCTCAGTCACGAATTGCGCACGCCGCTCAACGCCGTTCTCGGTTATGCCCAGATCCTCGAGCGGGACGAGACCATCCCCCCTCCCCGCCAATCGGCGATCAAGGTCATCCGCCGCTCCGCCGACCACCTCTCGGGTTTGATCGACGGGCTTCTCGACATTTCCAAGATCGAGGCGGGCCGCCTGCAGGTCTATTCCAACGAGATCAACATTCAGGATTTCCTCGATCAGATCGTCGATATGTTCCGCCCGCAGGCGCAGGCCAAGGGCCTGGAATTCCGCCACGACCGCTCGCCCGCTCTGCCGCAATATGTCCGCACCGATGAAAAGCGGCTGCGCCAGATCCTCGTCAACCTGCTCTCCAACGCCATCAAATTCACCGATGAGGGCGCGGTCACCTTCGATGTCGGTTATCGAAGCCAGGTGGCAAGCTTCACCGTGTCCGATACCGGCCGCGGCATCGCGGAAAAGGACCTCGCCCGCATCTACGAACCCTTCCAGCGCGGCGAGGCCGAAAGCGTGCGGCCCATGCCCGGCCTTGGCCTGGGGCTGACGATTACAAGGCTTCTGACCAATACGCTCGGTGGCGAGATTTCCGTTTCCAGCGAAAAGGATGAGGGATCCACCTTCCGCGTGCGCCTCATGCTGTCTGCCGTGCACCGGCCAAGCACGACGCCAGCGGCGGAAAAGACCATCCGCTCCTATTCCGGGCCGCGCCGCACCATTGTCGTGGTCGATGACAATGAGGATCACCGCGAACTAATGCGGCAGGTGCTTTCGCCGCTCGATTTCGTGGTGCTGACGGCGCAATCCGGCCCCGAATGCCTCACCCTCATCGAAGGGGTGAAGCCAGACCTTTTCCTCATCGATATTTCCATGCCCGGCATGACCGGCTGGCAGCTGGTGACGAAGCTTCGCGAGGCAGGGCAGACGGCCCCGCTCATCATGCTCTCGGCCAATATCGGCGACGGCACTGTCGCTGGCGCGGGGGAGGACAACCACAATGACGCCATCGCCAAGCCGGTCGATATCCGCCATCTCTGCGACAGGCTCGCCGTGCATCTCGGGCTGAAATGGATTTACGATACCGATCTGCCGCCCGCGCCAAAGCAGCAGCCCCCTGCCGAGATCATCCATCCCGGCGCAATTCATATCCAGGATTTGCAGCGGCTCGGCGAAATAGGCTACATACGCGGCATCGAGGCGAAACTCGCCGATCTTGCCCGCAACACGGATAACCTGCCCTTCACGCGGGAGCTCGGCACCTATGTGCAGGCCTTCGATCTGGCCGGTTACGCGCATTTTCTCAAACGGTTTGCAGATAAAGACACGGGAGACGGCAAGGCATGAGCGGTCAGGCGGCGGCAGCCCCGAGAGACATCGTATTGCTGGTGGATGACAGCCCGGAAGCTCTGGGGTTCCTCACCGACGCGCTGGAACAGTCAGGCTTTTCCGCCCTCATCGCCACCTCCGGCCAAGCCGCGCTCAACATTGCCGAACGCATTACGCCCGACATCATCCTGCTCGACGCCGTCATGCCGGCCATGGACGGTTTCGAGACCTGCCGCCGCCTGAAGGCCAATGCGGCGGTGGCGCAGGTGCCGGTCATCTTCATGACCGGGCTGACAGAGACCGAACATGTGGTGCGGGCGCTCGAATCCGGCGGCGTCGATTATCTGACCAAACCAATCAATATCGACGAGCTGCGCGCCCGCATCCGCGTGCATCTCTCCAACGCCCGCTCGGCGCAAAGCGCCCGCGTCGCCCTCGACGCCGCCGGCCGCCATCTGCTGGCCGTGCGCGCCAATGGCGCCATCCACTGGTCCACCCCGCAGGCGACGCGGCTGGTCAACGCCGCGACCGGCCGGGATGATGGGCTGGAGATTGTCGTTGCCCATATTTCCGGCTGGCTTTCGCACCGGGCAACGGTGGATGCCGCCCGCGACACGCCGCTGACGATCACCGAGGCCGGGCGGCCCGCTTTGCAACTCTCCTTCCTCGGCGCGATGGGACCGGACGAATATCTCTTCCGCCTGACCGCCGCCAATGAGAAATCCGACGACCATCTGCTGAAGGACCACTTTGCGCTCACGACGCGGGAATCGGAAGTTCTGTTGTGGATTGCCAAAGGCAAATCCAACCGCGATATCGGCGATATCCTCGGCCTTTCCGCCAGAACCGTGAACAAACATCTGGAGCAGATCTATGTGAAGCTCGGCGTCGAAAACCGGGCATCGGCCGCGGTCAAGGCCGCGCATGTCCTGCATCAGGGGTGACGACCGCCGTTAATATGCTAAGGTTCGTCCGGCATATATTTTCCGCTTGAGTGCACGCCACCCGCTTATTGGCCGGGCGGCCGCCGCTTGTTTCTTCTCCCCGAGGGGGAGAAGTCCGCGGCAGCGGGATGAGGGGGCGAGGTCTCCGAATTCCGGCGAGGTTGCCCCCTCGTCCGACCCTTCGGGCCACCTTCTCCCCCTCGGGGAGAAGAAACCAGCGGCGACCCACCACCCAAAAAATCACTGTTCGACCAACTGCACCCTGTCACAGGATAGAAATTCCATGGACCGTTTCATCATCCTTTCCGGCTGCTCCGGCGGCGGCAAATCCACCCTGCTTGCCGAACTAGCCCGACGCGGTTTCGCCACCGTCGAGGAACCAGGCCGCCGTATCGTCGTCCAGGAAACCCGCAATGGCGGCACCGCCCTGCCGTGGATCGACATGCAGGCCTTCGCCCGCCGGGCCATCGCCATGGCGCTCGAGGACCGGCAGAATGCGCCACCGGAGGGCCTCGTCTTCTTCGACCGCAGCCTGATCGACGCCGCCTCAGCACTTCGCCATGTAAATGGCGATACCTTCATCGAGGCGCTGCGGGCTTCACACCGCTATAACCGCCTGGTTTTCCTAACCCCGCCATGGCCTGAAATTTACACGGGCGACAGCGAGCGCAAACATGGCTTCGATGCGGCGGTCGAGGAATATGGGCGTTTGCTCCGCGACTATGACGAGCTGGATTATGAAACGATAATATTGCCGAAGGTACCGGTATCGGAGAGAGCCGGCGTGGTATTGGAGCAGCTTGCCAAGAAAACGCGCTGAGGCCGGGATTGCAGTTGACCCGCGCGCCAATTTGGCTGGGGTCAGTTATTGCGAAGATTGGAGGCGTCCGCCTCGAAAATAAAAGCCCGGCATCGCTGCCGGGCTTCGATAGGCTATGATCCAGTGAGACTCACGTTCCCTGCTGAATGTAGGTGAACTTGCCGTCCGGACCCTTCTTCCACTCGTACATGACGTAACCGGGAAGCTTCGGGTCGCCCTTCTCATCGAAGGAGATTTCGCCAAGCGCGGTCGGGAAAGTGCCGGACTTCAGGGCCTCGGCAACCTTTTCCGGATCCACGGAACCGGCGGCCTTCGCCGCACCGGCAATCGCCTGCATCGCGGCATAGGAATAGAGCGTGTAGGCTTCCGGGTTGAAGCCGGCGGCCTTGAACTTCTCTACCAGTTCCTTGTTTTCCGGGCGCAGTGTCGGATCGGGGCCGAAGGTGTTGAGCGTGCCTTCGACGGCGTCGCCGGCGATGGAAGCAAGTTCGTTCGAGACGATACCGTCGCCCGAAACGAGCTTGGCCTTCAGGCCCTGGTCAGCCGCCTGGCGGATGATCAGGCCGGCTTCGGTGTGCAGGCCACCCCAGTAGATGATGGAAACGCCGGCTTCCTTCATCTTGGAGATCAGCGCGGAGAAGTCCTTGTCGCCGACATTGACGCCTTCATACATGACTTCCGTCACGCCGGCGGCATTGGCAGCCTTTTTGGTTTCATCGGCAAGGCCCTGACCGTAAGGCGTCTTGTCGTGAATGATGGCGACCTTGGCATCCTTGAAATGATCGGCCAGGTACTTGCCGGCAATGCCGCCCTGCTGGTCATCACGGCCGCAGGTGCGGAAGGTGTTCCACAGGCCGCGTTCGGTGAAGACCGGGTTGGTTGCAGCAGGCGTGATTTCGAGAATGCCGTTTTCGGCGTAAACTTCAGAGGCCGGAATGGAAACGCCCGAGTTGAAGTGACCGACAACGAATTTCACGCCGTCAGCGACGAACTTGTTGGCAACCGAAATACCCTGCTTGGGGTCGGATACGTCGTCGCCCAGCACGATCTTGATCTGCTCGCCATTGATGCCGCCGGCGGCATTGATGTCTTTCGCAGCCTGTTCGGCGCCCTTCTGGATCTGAGCGCCGAAAGCAGCGTTCGGGCCGGTCAGCGGTGCGCCGACAGCGATCACGACATCGGCCCAGGCCGAACCGCCAAACGCGACCATGGCGGTCAGCGCAACAGCGGAAAGAAGAGACTTCTTCATTACTTTACTCCCAGTTCCTTGGATGGGTTGATTGCAAGGACCTGTTCGACACCCACCTTAACCGAACAGAAACCGTTCCACTCTGACGAGCATTGTGCAGCCGGAAAAATCCGCCTGTCAATCTTTCTTCTTGTAGGAAAATGCCGACGTCCGGTCGTAGAGCCAATAGTAGTTATTGACCATCTGGCTCGTCCGGCGCATGCGGAAACCGACGCTGGAAAAAGCCAGAAGAAGAACGACGTCAAACACGTAATAGAAACCGTTGATGAACGGCCCGGCAAAGAGCGCGTAGTGCAGAAACCGCATCACTACACCCAGAGCGAGCGTATAGATCACCACCCGCGTATAACCGCCCCAGCCATCGGCCACGGACTTGCCCGTGCGCCATGCTGTCCAGAAACCCAGAAGAACAACCAGCGCGCGCAGAACATACCGCACGCCGTTATCCGTTTCGAAAAAAAGGCCCTGCATCTCTTTCCCCATCAGTGCCGGGCTGAAACGCCCTGGCCCTGCCTTGTCTGTCGTCCCGTCGTTTTCCCGCCGGGCATTTTATTGTTTGCACCCCGCCATGGATCCTTAAGGTTTGGCCGAAAGGACGACAGGCCACCGTTTGCAGTCTTGCGCCGCAAAATTTCCGGCGCAAGTAAAATCTTTCAGTGCCGTCCGCCTTCGAGATAGGCGGCGCGGACCTGCGGATCGGCGAGCAGTTCTCTGCCCGAACCGCTCATGGTCACCTTGCCGTTGACCATCACATAGGCGCGGTCGGAAAGCTTGAGCGCGGCAAAGGCGTTCTGCTCCACGAGGAAGACGGTCAGCCCCTCTTCCTGGTTGAGTTTCTTGATCGCCTCGAAAATGCCCTTGACGATCAGCGGTGCGAGACCGAGCGACGGCTCGTCCAGCAGCAAAAGCTTCGGCCGCGCCATCAGCGCGCGGCCGATGGAGAGCATCTGCTGCTCGCCGCCGGAAAGCGTTCCGCCGCGCTGGCTCTGACGTTCTTTCAGGCGCGGGAACATCACGAAGATCTTCTCGACGTCTTCCTTGAAATATTTCAGATTATCGAGATTGGCGCCCATCTGCAGGTTTTCCAGCACCGTCATGCGCGGGAAAATCCTGCGGCCTTCCGGCGACTGGGCGATGCGCTTGCGGGCGATGAGATGGGTCGGCAGCCGGGTGATATCCTCGCCGTCGAAGATCACCTGGCCGGCGCGCGCCTGCGGGCTGCCGCAGATGGTCATCATCAGCGTCGACTTGCCGGCGCCGTTGGCGCCGATCAGGCTGACGATCTCACCCTTTTTGACCTCGACATCGACACCGGCCAGAGCGCGGATATTGCCATAATAGGTTTCGACACCCTGGACTTTCAGAAGCGGTTCACCAGACATCAGGCCGCTCCTCCGTCGAGTTCTTCCGCAATCACGTCTTCCACTTCATCATCCTCGACACCTAGATAGGCGGCGATGACCTTCGGGTCGTTCTTCACATGGTCCGGCGTGCCGTCGGAAATCTTCTGGCCATATTCCAGAACCACCACATGGTCGGAAATCTGCATCACCACGGACATGTCGTGCTCGATCAGCAGCAGCGACGTGCCCTCGTCGCGAATGCCGCGCAGGAGCGTGTTGAGCGCCAGCGATTCCTTCGGGTTGAGGCCGGCGGCCGGCTCGTCGAGGCACAGAAGCTCCGGCCCGGTGCACATGGCGCGGGCGATTTCCAGACGGCGCTGCGCGCCATAGGGCAGATCGCCGGCCGGATCGTCGGCACGGTCGATCAGATCCGCCTTTTCCAGCCAATACTTGGCCTTCTCGATCGAGGCGTCCACCGCCCGCCGGTAAGCGGGCAGGCCGAGAAGACCGAGGATCGTGTAACCCGAGGCCTTCATCAGCACGTTGTGCTGGGCCACCAGCAGGTTTTCCAGAACGGTCAGGCCCGAAAACAGCCGGATGTTCTGGAAGGTGCGCGCCACCTTCGCCTTCTTGGTGATTTCGAAATCCGGCAGGCGCTCGAGAAGATGCGCCTCGCCGCTTTGCTGGCGCATGGTAATCATGCCCATGGTCGGCTTGTAAAAGCCGGTGATGCAGTTGAAGACCGTGGTCTTGCCCGCACCGTTTGGGCCGATCAGCGCCGTGATCTCGCCGCGCTTCGCCTCGAAGGAGAAATCGTTGATGGCCATCAGGCCGCCAAAGCGCATCGAGAGATGTTCGACCTTGAGGATCGTATCGCCAGTCGTATTGGGTGTCATTGTTGCCGTTCCGGAAGCCATCAACCGTGACCTTCCTTGGTAAAGCTGCCGGAGACGGCCTTGCGTTCTTTAAGGAAAGCCGTGGGTTCACGCGAGCCGACGAAACCGCGCGGCTTGAACAGCATGACGATGACCATGCCGAGACCGAAGAGCAGCATACGGTAGAGCTCCGGTGTGAAATCGGGCCCGAAGACATGCTTCAGGAACTCCATTTCACGCAGCGCCTCGGTGCCGCCGACCATGACCAGCGCCGCAATGGCGATGCCCGTGAGCGACCCCATGCCGCCGAGAACGACGATGGCGAGGATGACGGCGGATTCCAGGAACACGAAGCTCTCCGGCGAAACGAAACCCTGGCGCGCGGCAAAGAAGGAACCGGCAAAACCGCCGAACATCGCACCCGTTGCAAAGGCGGTGAGCTTGGTGATGACGGTATCGATGCCGAGCGAACGGCAGGCGATTTCGTCCTCGCGCAGCGCTTCCCATGCCCGGCCGATCGGCATGCGGCGCAGGCGGATGGTGACATAGGCCGTCAGCATGCAAAGCAGCAGAATCACGTAGAACAGGAAAATCTTGTAATAGGCCGAAGACATGGACAGGCCGAAAACCTTGGCGAAATTGTTCGGCGCGCCGATATCGAAGGACCAGATGCCGAAAACCGACGCCTTGGCGATGCCCGAAATACCGAAGGTGCCCTTGGTCACATCCGTCCAGTTCAAAAGCACGAGGCGGATGATCTCACCGAAGGCGAGCGTCACGATCGCCAGATAGTCGCCGCGAAGACGAAGAACCGGGAAACCGAGAATGATGCCCCAGAAACCGGCGAGAATGCCCGCGACCGGCAACAACACCCAGAAGGACAGGCCGAACTGGCTGGAGAGCAGCGCATAGGAATAGGCGCCCACCGCATAAAAGGCCACGTAACCGAGATCGAGCAGGCCGGCGAGGCCGACGACGATGTTGAGGCCCCACGCCAGCATCACATAGATCAGGATCTGGATGCCGAAATTGTCGACGAATTTCAGCGAGCCCTGAAAGCCGAAGAGCTGCACGGCGATCACCGGATAAAGCAGCAGAAGGACCAGCGCCAGCTTCAGGAAGTGCTTGTGGAAAAAGCCCTTTTCCTCGGAAATCTCCGGCACGCCGCTTTTGGCCTTTGCCAGCTTGCGGCGGTCCAGCGACGGCTTGATGAAGCCGACCATCAGGAACCGGCCGACGGCGGCAACGGCGACGAAAATCGCCAGAAGGCCCCAGCGCGTACCCCAGATCAGCTGGTTGTTGATATCCTGATAAGTGATGATGCCGACATAAAGAATGAACATGCCGAGCGATACGAGGCCCGCAATCAGGCCCTCCTTCACAGCCGTCGCCATCAGGCTCGGGCTGGAAGCAGCATTGTCGGAAGCGATATTGGTCATGGGATCACACCTTCTCGACTTCCGGACGACCGAGAATGCCGGTCGGCTTGAAGATCAGTACGAAAGCCAGGATGCCGAACGCCGCGACATCCTTGTAGGCGATGGAGAAATAGGCCGACCACAGCGATTCGATGAGGCCTATCAGCAGACCGCCGAGCACGGCGCCCGGCAGAGAGCCGATGCCGCCGAGAACGGCTGCGGTAAACGCCTTGACGCCAGGGATGAAGCCGTCGCTGAAAGACGCAACGCCGTAATACATCAGATACATGGTGCCCGCGACAGCGGCGAGCGCCGCGCCCATGATGAAGGTGATCGAAATCGTCTTGTCGACATCGACGCCAAGCAGCGCGGCCATCTTGCGGTCCTGTTCCGTGGCGCGCTGCGCCCGTCCAAGCGGGGTCTTGTTGACGATATACCAGAAGGCGAAGAGCAGCACCGAGGTAACGACCATGATGATCAGCTGCTTAAGCGACACGGTGATGTCGCCGAAATGATAGCTTTCCGTCACGAGCGACGGGATCGGCTTGTTGCGCGGACCCTGCGTCACCTGAATGAAGTTGGACAGCACGATCGACATGCCGATGGCCGTGATCAGCGGCGCGAGACGGAACGACCCTCTGAGCGGGCGGTAGGCGACGCGTTCGATAACCCAGTTCCACAAGCCGGTCATCAACATGGCGACGACCATCATCAAAAGCAGAAGAAGCGCCACCGGAATGCCGGCGACAAAGGATGTCACGATCAGGAAAACGATCAGCGCGGCGAAGCCGCCAAGCATGAAAATGTCACCATGGGCGAAGTTGATCATGCCGATGATGCCGTAAACCATCGTATAGCCGATAGCGATGAGGCCATAGATCGATCCAAGAGTCAGCCCGTTGATGAGCTGCTGGATAAAATACTCCATGTCTTTCCCCCGGGTATGGCCTCAAATGGGCCACGCCTCGTTATGTTAATTATAGGGGAAGCCTTTCAGGCAGACCCCCACCCTCAAAATGCATATCGTGTTCGTTAAAAATGTGAAGTCAAAAACGGGCGATCCTGCACAAAATTTGGAATTTCCACATGGACTGCCGCTTTCCCGGTCAAAAGAGCCATGATTTTGGCAGGAAGTGCTGAAAAAATGACGGCCGGATGCTTATTTCAGCATTGTCCGACGCCATTATTTGACGGGCGGCGGGCAAAGGAGTAGCGAAGATCGGAACGGCGATATCCCGCAGGCGGGATCAATTGGCAAAGAGATGATCGACATATTGACGAAAGCGGCGCTGGACGCCGGGCAGGCCATCATGGCGGTCCACCGTGCCGGCCCGCATGTGTCGTATAAGGACGACTGCTCGCCGGTGACCGAGGCCGATCAGCGGGCCGAGACGATCATCCTTGCGGCACTGGCCGCCCATTTTCCCGATATCCCCGTGGTTGCCGAAGAAGCGGTGTCGAGCGGTATCCTGCCGGAAACCGGTGCGGAGTTCTTCCTCGTCGATCCGCTGGACGGCACCAAGGAATTCATTTCCGGCAAGGACGATTTCACCGTCAACATCGCGCTCATCCGCAACGGCGTACCCGTGGTCGGCGTGGTCTACGCCCCCTGCCGCGGGCAGGCATGGACGGGCGAGCACAATGCCGCCGAAAAGCTCACCATTTCCGGCGAAGGCGTCGTCCTTTCGCGCCGCCCCATCCGCGCGCGCCGGCGCGGCGCTTCCCCCGTGGCGCTGATCAGCCGCTCCCACTGTACGGCAAAAACGGAAGCCTTCGTGGCCGAACACGGGCTGAAGGACTGTATTTCCGTCGGCTCCTCGCTGAAATTCTGCATGCTGGCGGAGGGCGCCGCCGATATCTATCCTCGCTTCAGCCGCACCATGATGTGGGACACGGCCGCCGGCGACGCCGTGCTGCGCGCCGCCGGCGGCAGGACGCTCGATTGCGAGGGTAAGCCGCTTGCCTATGCGGTGAGGGGTGACGGCGAGGATGCGCTGGCCAATCCGGATTTCATTGCCGAAGGGGCGATGGCGGTGGAACAGGCGGGGTAATACCCGCTTGCCGTCTCCTGCGGCTACTGCAACGGGTGGATCGGATTTCTGCCTTGGTGAGCTTCGGCGTATGCCGCTTCACCCCCCTCTGCCCTGCCGGGCATCTCCCCCTCAAGGGGGGAGATCGGCAGGAGGCGCTACCACCGCTTCATTCGTAAACGTCGTGATAGGCGAGACCTATCCACGAGTCGATCTCCCCCCTTGAGGGGGAGATGCCCGGCAGGGCAGAGGGGGGTGAAGCGGCATACGCCGAAGCCTCCAAAAAATAATCCATCCCCGCTCATCCCCACCCCACGCCACCGCCCCACAATGCCCCGCAACGAAACACCGCAGCGCGGAAGGCACACCATGACGGAACAGACGGCAAGACTTCGGCTTCCCTACATCCTGCCCTCGCAGGCCCAGAAGCACGTCACCCACAACGAAGCCCTGCAAAGGCTGGATGCGATCGTGCAGCTCGTCGTCAGGGCCACCGTCGCGACACCGCCCGAAGATGCAGTGGAAGGAGACTGCTTCCTTCTCTCCGCCGGCGCCACCGGCGACTGGGCCGGCAAGGGCGGCAGACTTGCCTTCCGGCAGGATGGCGCATGGCTTTCGATCACGCCGCAGCCCGGCTGGACGGCATGGTTCGCGGCCGAAAGCAGATACCGGGCCCTGCAGGACGGAAACTGGCGCGACTTGCCGCTGCCGGCAAGCGGTCGGCTGGAAAGGCTGGGCATCGGCACGGAGGCAGACGCCGCCAACCGCATGGCGCTCGCCTCCCCCGCCAGCCTCTTCACCCATGGGCCGGAAGACGGCAGCCACCGCATGACGGTCAACAAGGCAGGCAAAACCGATACCGCCTCGCTGCTGTTCCAGTCCGGCTGGAGCGGCCGGGCGGAAATAGGCCTTGCCGGCAGCGACGGTTTTTCGATCAAGACGAGTGCGGATGGCGCCACCTGGCATACGGCGCTTTTGTGCAGCGGCGATGGCCGGGTCTCGATGCCCAACCGCGCGCTCACTGTTGCCGGCCTGCCGGCGGGCACGACGAAACCCGCCAACGGCTCGGCGGCAGGTTTTTCCGTGCTCTTCATCGCCGAGGGCGGCTTTACGCTCGGTGATGTAGTGAGCGGCGGCGGGCGTGAACTCGTCGTTCCGGCAAAAGGCCTCTATCTGGCGGTATTGGGGCTTGCCATCGCGTCTTCCTCCGGCCACCGGGTAACGCTGTTCGTGAACGGTGCGGCGACCAGCTTCAGCATCGCCGGCAACGTCTCCGCCACCGGCACCCAGCAGTCGGCCACATCCATTCTTCCGCTCGATGCCGGCGACCGCCTGCGGCTGCAGCATGAGGGAACGGCGGAATTTACCCAGGGCGATGGGAAAACGTGCCTTTCGCTTGCGACACTTTGACGGAAACAACCGATGAGAGAGAAAAATTGCGATTTTTGGAAAAATTTTTTCCCGGCAAAATAAGGCGACTCGAACAAATCAGGCGAAACCGTTCAAATTCTTAATAAATTGTCACGAGCTGCTTAGGCAATTTTTAAAGGTACCGGGATAGAGTTCCCGTCATATGGTCTTGAGTTTGTATAGAGTGTCCAATGACCGAAATGATACGCCCACGAGTTAAATATGTCATCGGCCCCGATGGCAGCCCTCTGACGATTGCGGATCTTCCGCCTGCCAATACCCGTCGTTGGGTCATTCGCAGAAAGGCCGAGGTGGTTGCCGCCGTACGCGGAGGACTGCTGAGCCTCGAGGAAGCCTGCGAGCGTTATACGCTCACCGTCGAAGAATTCCTGTCCTGGCAGTCCTCGATCTCCGATCATGGCCTTGCCGGCCTGCGCACCACGCGCATCCAGCAATATCGCCACTAAACAGTGCGCCGGCGCGGCAACGCGCCCAGACCGAGTGTAGAGAACGCCCCGCCGGATTATCGACGGGGTTTTCGGTCTAATTTCGGATGTCCATCTGAGAACTGCGCCACTGAGCCGGTGATTGTCGCCGGTTTGTGTCCGCTGCGTTTGCTATCGTGCTGTTTCAATTCAGGCTGAAGCCGGTACAGTGGCGACAACGAACAGCAATGCGGAAGGCGCTCATCATGGACATCAAGACAACCGAAACCGGATCGCACGGCGAATATTCGGCAACCATCGACGGCCACAAGGCGGAGATGACCTATTCGCGCACTTCCCCTTCCCTCATCATCATCGACCATACCGGCGTGCCCGATGCGCTGCGCGGTAAAGGCGTCGGCCAGGCGCTCGCCGCCCATGCGATCGATGAAGCCCGCAAGGGCGGCTGGAAAATCATTCCACTCTGCCCCTTCTTCAAGGCCCAGACGTTGCGCCATGCCGAATGGGCGGATGTTATCCAGGGGTAACCCGGCAGTATAGCGCAAGCGTCACGGCATATTTCTTCTCCCCGCCGGGGAGAAGGTGGCCCGAAGGGTCGGATGAGGGGGCTAGCTCTCCGTATATCTCCACCGTCGCCCCCCTCATCCCGCTGCCGCGGACTTCTCCCCGGCGGGGAGAAGAAACAAGCGGTTCACACCTGATCCCTCAACAACCGTTCCAGATATCGCGTTATTCATAAAAGGACGTCACGCCACCTTCAGCGGCGGTGTTCCCGCATGCATGCTGTGACGGACTTCCTCGCGAAATTCAGGCGTATCCTTTGCGCCATGCACAGCCACGGCATGTTGCACGGCTGCTTCCATAAGCTCCTCCGGAGAATCGGCGGAGATGGCAACGGTGCATCTGCTGTCACTGGGGAATTCGCGGCAATCTATATATTGGCGGGCCATTTTTTCCTCCCTGCAAGTGCCGCCCGCACCCGCACGGGGCGCGTGCGCGTAAAAGCCTCCGGCTCACGGTCGGAACCTCCGTAAAATACGCCTTTCCCCAGGTCCGGACAATCGAAATCAGGCCCGACCGTCCCGGCGGAAAACACCGGCGACGCGGCAAAACAAAAGGCCGCCCTGAACGAGCGGCCTTTCGAAAAAATGCATGGCGTCCCGTCATTGAAAGCCGCCTCCTGATCCACCGGCAGCCGTCAATGAGGACGATCCTCGTAACCTCCTGCGCCTATAGGTCAGGCGCGGGCGCGGATGGCTCCGTCGCGGTTTTCGAGGGCAGCGGCCTTTTCATATTCGGCCTGCACCTCTTCCAGCGAAGCTTCGGCGGCTTCCTGTTGGGCCTTCAGCTCACGGATCGAGACCTGAAGATTATCCGCCCGCTGGCGCGCGGCCTTGGCGAAGGTCGGATAGGCGAAATGCGTCGGATCGGTAATGCCCGACTTGCTTTCCTCCAGAGATATCTGATGCACCAGTTCCTTTGCCATCCGCTCGAACTCGGACATCATCTGCTGCAGCTGGTTAAGCTGCCGGCGTTTTTCATTGACCTGAAATTCCTTCAGGCGAACCAGGCTGTCACGCGACTTCATACGCAATACTCCATGGATAGCGAGACCCGGATCAAAAAGGCACTATGCCACCCTGATCGGCCCGTTTAACCCGCCCGTTTTTCCGCAAGGGTTGCCCCCTGTCCCGGAATGATTCCCAAAAGTTACCCGGCGTTAATAAAAAACCGCCGCCGTTAACCTTTCGTTTACGGGCATCGTTAATGATAAACACGATCATTTAAGGGTCGGTAAATGCCAGGTCCAAAAAAATGGACCCGACGATGTAAGAGTCGATTGAATCACTTAACGGGATTTCCTCACGTTAAGCTTCAATTTTGGCGATGGTGGATTCACGTGCAAAAACAGCGAAATGCCTACTTTGCTTAATAAATTCGATACACCTTGCCAAAGGCAATTAGAATTTGTTAACCATTTGGTGGCAGCCTGCAAATCAGGCAACGTCTGGATCCGCATCGCGCGAGGCAATGATTTACCGGTTCGCGGGCGGCAAAGGGGATAATTATGCGGGTTCTACTTATTGAAGACGACAGCGCGACAGCGCAGAGCATTGAACTGATGCTTAAGTCGGAAAGCTTTAACGTTTACACGACCGACCTCGGTGAGGAAGGCGTGGATCTGGGCAAGCTCTACGACTACGACATTATTCTTCTCGACCTCAACCTGCCCGACATGTCGGGTTACGAGGTTCTGAGAACGCTTCGCCTCTCCAAGGTCAAGACGCCGATCCTCATCCTGTCCGGCATGGCCGGCATCGAGGACAAGGTTCGGGGCTTGGGCTTCGGCGCAGACGACTACATGACGAAGCCGTTCCACAAGGATGAGCTTGTTGCCCGCATTCACGCCATCGTCCGCCGTTCCAAGGGCCATGCGCAGTCGGTCATCTCCACCGGCGAACTGATCGTCAATCTCGATGCCAAGACGGTTGAAGTGGGTGGCCAGCGCGTTCACCTGACCGGCAAGGAATATCAGATGCTCGAGCTGCTTTCGCTGCGCAAGGGCACGACGCTGACCAAGGAAATGTTCCTGAACCACCTTTATGGCGGCATGGACGAGCCGGAACTGAAGATCATCGACGTCTTCATCTGCAAGCTGCGCAAGAAGCTCGCAAACGCCGCCGGCGGCGCCAACTACATCGAAACCGTCTGGGGCCGCGGCTATGTTCTGCGCGAGCCAGATGGCGCGACGGAATTCCTCGAAACCGCCTGATCCATTCCGGGACAGGACAGTTTTTAAAAGACCCGCTGGAAACGGCGGGTTTTTTGTTGTGATTTGAAGGTCGCAGGTAACGGTGTCATTGGCATATTACGACACACGATCATATTCCGGCGCATGGATACTCCCTCTTTCCTGTGCTTGTACAGGAATGAGGGAAGAAGAGCTTGGCTATGCGCCGCAAAAGGATGATGGCACATGAACCACCCTATCCCCACCCTCAGGACCGAACGCCTGACGCTGCGCCCGCTGATGATCACAGACTTTCCGGCCTATCGGGATTTCATGATGTCATTGCGCTCTATCGGTGTGGGCGGGCCTTACGACCTGCCCTCGACATGGGGTGTGTTCTGCCACGATCAGGCCAACTGGTACTTTTTCGGCCATGGCGCACTAATGATCGAGCTTGACGCAACGGGACAATGTGTCGGCCAGGTCGGCATCAATCACGGTCCGCTGTTTCCGGAAAAGGAACTGGGCTGGCTGCTTTACGAAGGCCATGAAGGATACGGCTATGCGGCGGAAGCCGCCTCGGCGCTGCGCGACTGGGCCTTCAAGACCCTGAACCTGCCTTCGCTTGTCAGCTACGTCTCGCCGCAGAATCGGAAATCTGCAGCCGTTGCCGAGCGAATCGGCGGCATGCTCGATCCGAAAGCGCCCCGTTCAGATCCCGAAGACCTCGTTTATCGGCACCATCCGGCAAACGCCGTTTGAAAGAGGAACACCTCAGGATCATCCCGCTCACGACGCGTCCCGAAACATATGGCAACGCTTAGCAGACCTCGAACGTGTTCACAGTCGTTCTCGATCGCGATCGAGACCGCCACGGCGGCAGCCTCGATCAGGCGGCGGATCAGACCGCTGCAAGCTGCTGGAGATGGTTTGCCATGCCGGCACCCTCCCCGCCCGCATTCACCGTCTCGAAATAGTCATGCCATCCGCTGTCAGCGATTGCCTCCACCAGAAGAGAAAGGGCCTGCCGGTCACGGCAACGCCACAGCGCAAAGAATTCATGGGGGGATGCGTGACCCAGCGAGGTATCGACCGCGCCCGTTGTGATCACCTCGATACCCGCCTGAGAAAGCGCGCTCATGCCCGCGCCGATCCGGGCAAAAAAAGCTGCCCGCGCCTCGCCGCTCAAGGCCTTCCAGCTTGGTTTGGCCGAATAAAGTTCAGCGAGAAAATAAGACATGTCATCAGTCTCCATATTTGGAATCAATTGTCGGGAAGGCGGGCCGAAACAGTGGCCGCGCCCGTCTTTGTCCGCACCTTCACAAGAAGCTTGCTCAACAAACAGCGCTCGCTTTGGTCGAGGCCGGAAAGCAGCGAGGATATCCATTCGGCATGTTCAACAAACAATGTCTCCACCAGCGTCTTGCCGCTGACAGTCAGGGAGACCAGAAGCTTGCGGCGGTCGTCATAAGCGGGTCGGCGCGTCACGAGCCCATCCTTCTCCAGCCCGTCAAGCAGGCCGGTAATGGTGGCGCGCGTGACGCCGGAAGCGTCGGCAAGTTCATGCGGCGAAAGGCCCTCCACCCTGTCTCGCAAGAGTACAAGAAGCAGAAATTTCCCTTCCGACAGACGGTGCGGCGAGAGCCGCGCGGCGCAATCCCGGTCAATAGCCGCAGCAAGCGACAGAAGCTCGAAACAAAGCCTGATCCCGCCGGGCTCTGCGGTGATTTCGTTTGTTAGGGGCCTTCCCGGTTCAGAAACGCCCGATTGCAATGTGCGCGCCAACAGCGCTTCATATTTCTTTTCCAGCATCATAAGCCGGCATATAGTATGCCGCCTTACCATCCGTCAACCCTTTTATTCCTTGGCCCCGCCCCCGCAGATTTATGTTCCCATAAGTCTTTCGAAAAGCCGCACCGGGCTTTTCCGGAACGTCGTCTCCCGGAAAGGACGGAAGCCGAAGCGGGCGGCGATTGCGAGAGAGGGCGTATTCAGCGGATCGATCATGCAGACGACACGGCTCGATATGCCCGCGGTGTCAAACCAGCCGAGCGCGGCTTGCACGGCCTCGCTGGCCGCGCCTTTGCCTGTCAAATCCCTGTCGATCTTCCACATGGCCTCCGGAGCGGTGTCGAAATCCGCGCCATTTCCACGGCGCATATGGGCAAGACCGACCTCGCCGACGATTCGTCCCGTGGCAGCCTCCTCAACCACGAAGGGGCCGAAGCCGAAGACGGACCAGTGACCGATGAAGCGCAGGAGCCGCGCAAAGGCGAGTTCGGGATCGAGCGGCGCGATTGAGCTCACCCCTGGTATCGGACGAACATCCGCGCCCCAGAAGGAGCAATAAAGTGCTTCGTCCTCAATGGCGTGAGGCCGCAGCACAAGACGCGCGGTTTCGACACGGATCATGAGACCTTCTCCTCGGAAAAGAAAAAGGCCGGGCGCAGGCTAAAGCCGCACCCAACCCTGGTGGCATCCTTGTCGCATTGAAACGATCACGCCGTAATCGTCTTGGCGGTAAACACGATGCGGTCGTCATGCACCTTGTATTCCACCGCCATATTGGCCTCCTCGGCCAGAAGCAGCGTGTAGTAGGGCTGCACGGAATGGGCGTCGACCGCCTCTTCCAGCCTGCCCTCGTAAATTTCCACGAACTTGGCCGGCACCCGCATCATCCGGCCCTTGACGGTGATTTCGAACCTGGCGTCGCCGTCGGGGTTTTCCAGCAGCACGTCCACATTGCCGCCGCGCGGAATGGAGCCGTAAGCGACGAGGAAGAGGTTGAGCAGAAGTTTGACACGATTCTTCGCAACGATGGCGCGCGGGCCGTTCCAGCTCACTTCCGCCTTCTTTTCGGCGGCAGCGAAATCCTGGGCGGCTTTTTCGGCCTCACCGGTGTCGATGGAGGCGCCGGCCGAACCGGAAGCGCCGAAAGCAAGGCGGGCGAACTTCAGCCGCACGGATGCGTTAAGGGCTGACGTGCGGATGAGATCGAGCGCATCGTCATCCGTGCCGCCCTCGTCCAGAAGCTCGAGGCCGTTATTGATGGCGCCGACAGGAGAAATCACATCATGGCACACACGGCTGCACAGAAGAGCCGCCAGATCGGGACCGGACAGCGTGATATTGAGTTTGCTGGTCATAAAATTCTCTCCTGCGCAAGGGAGGCGCGGACGGTGTGGAAATTGTTAAGCCATAATGACACCATATTTGGTAAACCGATTGTTAATAGGATGGTTTCAAAATGCCAAATGGCTTAACAGGCCACACTGGAGCCATGTGTATCCGCAAGGATGCGCGAAATATGCTGTAGAATTTTTTCTGCACGCCAGTCCTCAAGAAAACCGATTCGGATTTCGGGCTGGTGCGCTAACGAAACAGACGGACGGACATGACGATGCGCCTTACGAAAACCCGCACCATTGCACGCCTGGGACTGGGAAAGATTGTCGCGCTCCTTGCGAGCCTCCTGATATGGGCCGCACCGGCCGCAGCCCAGAACAGCGATCAATATTCTTTCCAGGAAGTCATTGATGCGGGCCACGGATTCTTCGGTGAAACCACCGGCGGCCTTGCCAAGGTGGTGGAGCGCGCCTTCCAGCAATACGGTCTTCCGAACGGTTACATTCTCGGCCAGGAAGGCTCCGGCGCCTTCGTCGCGGGCCTCACCTATGGCGAAGGTACGCTTTACACCAAGAACGCCGGCCAGCACCCCGTCTTCTGGCAGGGCCCCTCCCTCGGCCTCGATTACGGCGGCCAGGGAACCCGCGCCATGATGCTGGTCTACAACCTGCCTTCGGTCGATGCGCTTTACCGCCGTTACGGTGGTGTGAGCGGCTCCGCTTTCATCGTCGCCGGCGTCGGCATGACCTATCTGAAGAGCAGCGACGTCACGCTTGCCCCCATCCGCACCGGCATCGGCGCGCGCCTCGGCATCAATGTCGGTTACCTGAAGCTCACCCAGCAGCCGACCTGGAACCCCTTCTGATTCGCCGAGGTCTGAGTGGAGCTAACGGTGGTCTACAGGATGAGGCATTGCGGCAGGTTTCTTCTCCCCGCCGGGGAGAAGGTGGCCCGAAGGGTCGGATGAGGGGGCAACGTTGCCGTATCTCATAACCCTTGCCCCCTCATCCCGCTGCCGCGGACTTCTCCCCCTCGGGGAGAAGAAGCAAGTGGCAACGTCCCGCCCGCTAACTGCCTAGGGGAAACCCCTCCCCACGGTTGCAATAATAGCGTAACGTGCTTTCGCGCCCTCTTTCCGAATGCGCGCGTATCTGAGTTTCGGAGACTGTCCCGCGTGATCGAATATGCCATTCTTTTTGGATTGGGTTTTCTCACCGCAACCCTGCTGGCCCTGTTGATCGCACCCGCGATCCACCGCCGCATCGTCGCCTATACGGAAAATCGCATACGCGCGACGATGCCCATCAGCCCGCAGGAAGTTCGCGCCCAGAAGGACATGGCGCGTGCGCTTTACGCCGCAGAAAACGCCAAGATCCGCCAGGAGCTGGATACGGAACGGGAAAAAAACACCTCCCTGCGCCTCGCCAACGAGGCCGCCTCCAGCGATGCCTACCGCCTTGGCGAGCAGAACCGCGGTTTCTCCCTGAAAATCGAGGAGCTGACGCTGGAAATCGGCGAATTGCGCGCGGCCCTCGATGCCGCCGAAGAACACGCCGGCGCCCTACAGGCGAACCTCGCGCAACAGGAGCAGGCCGCCAACGAGCGCGCCGGCCAGATGTCCGATCTCACCGCCCGCCTCACCCATCTGACGCGCGAGCTGGATGATTCGAAAATCCTCGCCGCCACCCGCGATCTGGAAGCCGAACAGGCCAAGCAGAGCGCCACGCGTTTCCGCAAGGAGGGCGAGACCGCCACCCGCGAATTGCAGGATGTGGCGGCCCGCAACAAGGAGGCGATGACGGCGGTTGCGCGCGAAAGCCGCAAGGTCACACGGCTCGAGGAGCAGGTCGCGACCGTCATGGCGAAAAACGCCGATCTCGACACGATGCTGACACTGCGCAACCAGGAAGTCGCCCGGCTTAAGGAACAGCTTGCGGCAACCGGCGGCCGCAGCAACGACATGATCATCCGTCTGCCGAACCCCGCCGTCTCGGACGACAAAACGGTCAGCCCATCGCAACCGACGGCCCCTGCCCCAGCCGCCGCGCTTGAACCCGCATCCGCCGCCGAAGAGGCGATACCGGCTGCCGCCGCAGAGGAACCAGCCCCCCCGGTATCGACCGAGCCAGCGGCGTCGCAAGGCCTGGAGCAGGAAATCGAGGATATCCGTAATCAGGGCGCCGCGCTCACCGAACGCCTGCTGAATGTGCGCGGCGTCGGCAATGACGAACCCATCCGCCGCGAAATCGCAAGGATCGCCGCCGAGATGATCGCGCTCACCGCCGCGCAGGAGGGTGAGGCCTCGCCTATTCCGGGGTTGCTGGCCAAGGCCTCCGGTTCGTCAGGGCGGGAGAGCCTTGCGACGCGGGCGAAGGTGGTGATGGAGAAGCGGGAACGCTAGGTTCGCCGAGGGTCTGGTTTACCTCAACGTTGAGTGTGCGGCTCACCCCCCTCTGCCCTGCCGGGCATCTCCCCCTCAAGGGGGGAGATCGGCAGGAGGCGCGACCACCGCTTCATTCGCAAACGTTGAGAGGGGCGAGGCCTCACCACGAGTCGATCTCCCCCCTTGAGGGGGAGATGTCCGGCAGGACAGAGGGGGGTGAGCCGCATACGCCGAAGTGCTAAAGCGGCTCTGATCTACACCCGCCCCATCACCCCCGCCATCTGATAAAGCGCCAGCCCCGAAGCCGTCCCCGCGTTCAGGCTATCCAGCTGCGGCGACTGCGCAATCCGCGCGGTATGAAACCGCGAGAGCACCGATTGCGGCAACCCCTCGCCTTCTGTGCCGATCACCAGCGCCATGCGCTGTGATCGGGGAATATCGCGTATCTCCGTCTCGCCATTCGGAGACAGGCTCCAGATAGCAAACCCCGCCTCGCAAAGCCGCTCCAGCATGTCCACCGCCCCGCCACCGCGATGATAGGGAACCGACAGCACCGAGCCCACGGAAACCCTGAGCGCCTTGCGATAAAGCGGGTCGCAACACGTCTCGTCCAGCAGCACCGCATCGGCGTAAAAGGCCGCCGCATTGCGGAACATCGCGCCGAGATTATCGTGGTTGGAAATGCCGCAGCCGACAAGCACCAGGGAAGATGCGGGAAGTGCCGCCGTCATTTCTTCCAGTCCGCGATCCTGAACCCGCCGTCCGAGCGCCAGAATGCCGCGATGCAGGTGAAAACCGACGATGCCGTCCAGCACCGGCGCTTCCGCCACATAGACCGGCACATCCGGCGGGAAATCCGCAAGGATATCCGCAACGCCGGAAAGGCGGTTGCGCAGGATCAGGATGCTCTCGGCTGCAAATGCGCCTCCCGCTTTGTGGGCGGCGGCCAGCATGCGCAGCACCACCGTGCCTTCCGCAATGAACCGACCTTGACGGCCGGTGAGATCACGCTCGCGAATATCGCGAAACGCGGCGATGCGCGGATCGGCGGGATCCTCGACCGGGATCAGCGGTCGCCCCTCCAGCAGGTTATTGGCCTCACTGGCCATCGACCGTCACATCGGCGAGGAACCGGCCGGTCGCAACATTGAAGACCAGCGCCTTGCGGGTGCCATTGGAGAGCCGGCCATAAAACAGCATGTCGCCGCCGGAATAGCTGACGTTGTCGATCGTGAAGCCCTGCGGCAGGCTGGCGGTGACCGCCATCGGGCCATTGCCGGTGGGAACGGCAAGGTTCGGCGCTTCCGCCTGTGTCTGAACCGCCTTCGACGGCCCCATCGCCTTGTAGACAACCGCACCGAAGACAGCCATAAGGCTGATAAACATCACGGAGCCCGACACGATCTGCAAACGGATCATCTTGCGGCGAACTTTTTCCATGGCCGGATCAAGCGGCTTGTCTTCCTGTTCGTCTTGCTCGATCTGCGTCATCGGGTTCCCTGAAATGCTGATGGATCGGAAAAATAAGAATGAACGACCCCTTTAAACAAGGCGGAGACGCAAGGAAAGTCCTGATTGCCGGGGAAGACGCCGAAGGCCGCCTCGATTCATGGCTGGCAGGCGAGGTGGGCGGCGACTTCTCCCGCAGCCGCCTGAAGGCGCTGATCGAACAGGGCGCGGTTTCCCTCAACGGCAATCCGGTGACGGAGCCGAAGAAGAAGGTGCATCCCGGCGACCGTATCGAAATCGTCATGCCCGAGCCGGAAGACCCGGAACCCAAGGGCGAGGACATTCCGCTCGACGTGGAATATGAGGATGAAGACCTGATCGTGCTGGTCAAACCGGCCGGTCTCGTTGTGCATCCGGGCGCAGGCAACTGGACCGGCACGCTGGTGAACGCCCTCATCCACCATTGCGGCGACAGCCTGTCCGGCATTGGCGGCGTCAAGCGTCCGGGCATCGTGCACCGGCTGGACAAGGAAACGTCAGGCGTCATGGTCGTTGCCAAAAACGACAATGCC
This sequence comes from Agrobacterium salinitolerans, assembly GCF_027498475.1. Classification (NCBI taxonomy): domain Bacteria; kingdom Pseudomonadati; phylum Pseudomonadota; class Alphaproteobacteria; order Hyphomicrobiales; family Rhizobiaceae; genus Agrobacterium; species Agrobacterium salinitolerans. Next base: position 1,303,972 of record NZ_JAPZLN010000001.1, read on the forward strand.
CACCGCCATCTCGCCGCGCAATTTGCCGATCATGGCCGCACCGGCCCGCTGGAGCGCGCCTACAAGGCCGTCGTCTGGGGCCGCCCGCGAACCCTGCGCGGCACCATCGACGCAGCACTCGGCCGCAGCACCGACCGCACCAAACGCGCCGTCAAACACGAGGATGCCGACGATGCCCGCGAGGCGATCACCCATTACGAGGTGATGGAGCGTTACCATGAGCGGCCGGACGCCACCTGCCTCGCCTCCATGGTGGAATGCCGGCTGGAAACCGGCCGCACCCACCAGATCCGCGTTCACATGGCCCATATCGGCCATCCGCTGATCGGCGATCCCGAATATGGCGCGGCCTTCCGCACCAAGGCGAACCTTCTCGAAGAACCGGCCAAAAGCGCCGTCCGCGGCTTTCCGCGCCAGGCCCTGCATGCCTATCTGCTCGCTTTCGAACATCCGCGCACCGGCGAGGTGATGGAATTCGAAACCGACCTGCCCGAGGACATGGAAGCGCTGACCGCCGCATTGCGTGGCTGAAAACCTGCATGGCGCGGTCAAAAAACCGCGCCATGCATTTCGCCGGAAGCCCCGGATAATAAAAAAAGATTAGCGGATAGCGATATTCCGCAGTCGGTCCTTTTTATAGACCGCCCCAATTTCGCTTCAATCGTCACACCTCCTCGGCCCCGCAAAGCCTGAAATCGCGGCCATTAAACCGTGACGATTTCAAGCCTGCCAAATAAAGCGCAGAGACGCCATTCGTTCGATCCGCCCCGAACGGAACCGGCATGATGACGGGATCTATCGCATGAATATCGAAGACCGCCGGTTTATATTTCAGGAGTTGCGCAGCGTCGAAGGTTATATCGACCCGCCCGATGCGCTCGTCTTCAAAGCGCTGTTGCAGGCCCAGACGAAAAGCGGCCTCCATGGCGGCCTGGCGGAAATCGGCGTTTATTATGGCCGATCCTATTTCCTGCTGCGCAAATTCGCGCAGCCGCAGGAAAAGGTTCTGGGCGTCGACTTGTTCGATCTCGACCCGCCGGAAGACGGCAGCCTCGACCAATATGAGCGCCTGATGGAAAACGGCCGCCGGCTGGACTTTCCAATGGACGAGAACCTCATCATCAAGGGCGACAGCACCCGGCTGGCGCCCGCCGATATCACCTCCCGCATCGGCCCCGCCCGCTTCTTCAGCATTGATGGCGGCCACACCCTGCACCATGTGCTGGCCGATGCGAAACTGGCCATGGAGGTGATCGCGCCGCATGGCGTCATCGTCTTCGACGACACTTTCAACCCCGCCTGGCCGGAAGTGACGGTGGGCGTCGCCGATTTTCTGCGCACCCATGGCCATAGCCTCGTCTGCTTCGGCATGACGAAATACAAGACCTATGTCTGTCACCGGGAATTTCACGCCACCTATGCTGCTGCCATCGCCGCCGATCACGATCTGCAAGCGCTTTCCCATGTCGAAACGCAGTTCCTCGGCTCGAAGGTGGTGCGCCTGCACAATCCCATGCGCAGACGGGTGATGTATGAACTGATGGTGCGCTCCGGCCTTGGCGGCTTCTCGGAACGAATCTACCGTTCGAAAGTTAAACAGATCAAGGAAGGTGTGACTGGAATATAACGTATGTGTGAACGCAGCGTTCGCTTGAAACGCGGCGGGCGCGTACATATTTGTCACATGGGTTCGTGCGGGGTCGGTAACGACCCGCAGCTTACGGTGTGCCTCGGGCGGGTGATTTGCCATGCCAAAGAGGGTGCCGTTCCAGACCATAGATAAGGGGGTGCTTTATGGCCCGCAATAGTTTGCCTACGATTACAGCCGGCGAAGCCGGCCTCAATAGATATCTCGACGAAATCCGTAAATTTCCGATGCTGGAGCCGCAGGAAGAGTACATGCTGGGCAAGCGTTATGCCGAGCATGGCGACCGCGACGCCGCACACAAACTCGTCACCAGCCACCTGCGTCTTGTTGCCAAGATCGCCATGGGTTACCGCGGTTACGGCCTGCCGATCGGCGAAGTCGTGTCCGAAGGCAATGTCGGCCTGATGCAGGCGGTGAAGAAGTTCGATCCGGAACGCGGCTTTCGTCTGGCCACCTACGCCATGTGGTGGATCAAGGCCTCGATCCAGGAATATATCCTGCGCTCGTGGTCGCTGGTGAAGATGGGTACGACCGCCAACCAGAAGCGTCTGTTCTTCAACCTGCGCCGGCTGAAAGGCCGCATCCAGGCGATTGACGATGGCGATCTGAAGCCGGAACACGTCAAGGAAATCGCCACCAAGCTGCAGGTGTCGGAAGAAGAAGTCATCTCGATGAACCGCCGCCTGCATGGCGACGCATCGCTGAATGCGCCGATCAAGGCGTCCGAAGGCGAGTCCGGCCAATGGCAGGACTGGCTGGTGGACGACCATGACAGCCAGGAAGACGTGCTGATCGAGCAGGACGAGCTGGAAACCCGCCGCCGCATGCTTGCGAAAGCCATGGGCGTGCTGAACGAGCGCGAACGCCGCATCTTCGAAGCCCGCCGCCTTGCCGAAGACCCGGTGACGCTGGAAGAACTCTCATCCGAGTTCGACATCAGCCGCGAACGCGTCCGCCAGATCGAGGTTCGCGCCTTCGAGAAGGTGCAGGAAGCGGTGCAGAAGGAAGCGCTGGAAGCCGCGCGTGCATTGCGCGTGGTGGATGCGTAAGCGCTCCTTAAAACGCTAGTCGACATAAAGCCCGCAGATCGCAAGACCTGCGGGCTTTTTGTTTGAAACCGGCGTTATTCAAGACGGTAGGTGCAGCCCCCTCATCGCCTCGCTGCGCTCCGGCACTTCTCCCCGGCGGGGAGAAGAAGCTGGGGCACCGTCTCATTCCACAGGGGATTTCAGACTGATGCTTTGAGAGGTCGATAGGTTGCCGCAAATTCTTCTCCCCGCCGGGGAGAAGTGCCGGAGCGTAAGCGAGGCGATGAGGGGGCCAGCTCTCGGCAAGCCCCCGGATCATCACTGTCCGGTCGTCGGCGTTGCCGCCGCCCATTCGCTGAGCGCCTTGTCGAAGGCGGCGATGCCGTCATTGCCCTTTTGCAGGGTCAGCAGCGCACGCCGGCCATTGCGATAGGAAACCGGAATGTCGATCCAGTTGCGACTCTTCAGAAGCTCCAGATTGGTCTTCATCGCATCCGGGAAATCGTTGAGCGCAATCATGTGGAAATCGTCGGTGATCTTGGCCGGAACCGCAATCAGGGCGTTGCCGCGATCCTGCTCGGTGCTCTTCATCGCGATGCGCTGGACGCTGTCGATAGCGCCGCCTTCGAAGCCGGGCGATACCGAGAAGACGATCTCGATCAGATGGCTGGCCGGCAGCGACGGGTCGGTATTGCGCTTGAAGGTGATCAGTGCGCTGAGGCCACGGCCGGGAACGTTGATCTGACCCTGCACGGTGGGCGAAGGTTTGCCATCGCCGTCATTTTCCTGCTGCAGCGACCAGGAAACGCTGCCCTGAATGGCGGTCGGCACCGTCTGACCCAGCACTTCCTCATAAAGGAACATGCGGTCGCCGGCGGCGGCGGCGGGCTGCTGCGCCGGCGTGCCGGCAGGCGTTCCGGCTGGCGCACCGGCATTATTGGCCGGAGCCTCGCCCGCAGCCGGCGGCGCGACATTCTGCTCATAGACCGACTGGCCTTCGGCGGTAACGGGCTGGCCGTTCGCGCCCGGCGCAGGTCCCTCGTCCCGCTCTGTGCCGTCGGCCAGAAGCCGCTGGGTGAACTTGGTGCCGGTGACGGAGCCGTCATCGCCATGGGCCGGCGTCTGTTGGTTGGTCGGGGACGTCGGCTGCTGCCCCGTGGCGGGCGGCTGCTGGGTCGCCGGCGGTGTCGAGGTCTGCGCCTCACCCGTCCCGTTCGAAGCCGTCTCGCTTGAGCCGCCGTTCTGTGCGGAGCTGACCAGCCCGCCGACCATATCGTTCAGCGCATCGCGGTTCATCCACACGGCATAACCGCCGCCGGCTAGCAGCGCCACGCCGGCAAGGGCAAGCACCACCGACGCATAATTGCGACGCGGCTTCTTCTTGACCATATAGGCGGGCGTCGCGACGGCAGCGCCCACACCATTCGGTTCGCCCGGAGCCTGACTAGTCGAGGACGACGCGCCGTCATAACCGATCAACTCGTCCAGATCGTCCCAGGGCGTGCGTTCCTTATTGTCCTTTGCCGCTGCCTGATCGCCGAAGAGATCGTTATCGGCGCGCGGCAGCGCTGGCGCGTCCTTCGGCGGAATGGCGATATCCGCATCCTGGAAATAGGACGAAAAATCCTCGACCACGGCTGCCTTTTTCGGGGCCTGCTCTTCCGTCTGGCGATGTTCGTCGAAATCGTGCCGGCCACCAAAGGCGGGCGCGTGCTCCACGGCGGCGGGGCCGAAATGGTCGTCCGCCTCGCGACGCTCATGCTCGTCGTAAGGGGCCGGCTCGAAGCTTACCTCCGGTTCCTGGTAATGCTGAGCGGCATAACCGGCAACGAGCGGACCTTCGTCGGTCTCGTTACGAACCTCTTCATATTCCTCTCCGGCCGGACGCACATCGTCGTCCTGCGCGTCCTCGAGCTTGCGCCAGTCGTCCTCATCCACCGGCTGCGCCCAATGGGACGGAACGGAATCATCAGCAGGGGCGGGCGCCGTTTCAGGCTCCACATAGTCATCCTGCGGCTGGTGAGCCGGCTCTTCTTCCGTACGGACGAAATAGGTGCCGACGGCTTCGTCGGAGCCGTGTGCCGGAGCGTGAGCGGCATGAACCGTTTCCGGCGCATCATAAAGCTCTTCCGGCTCGCGGCCGCCGTGATGCGGCTCCTCATCGGCAGCGGTGTCAGCGTGCCGGGGCTCTTCCTCTTCGACCGCGTCTTCGTAAACCGGCTCCGATTGCGTGGGTTCAGCGGCTGCCGGTTCTTCGTAGACCGGCTCGTGCCGCGCCTCTTCCCGGTCTGCATCCTCCGCCGGCTCGGCGGCGCGGGCGTCGTCTTCGTCGGCGGAATCCTGCTGGTAATAGGACGCCGCCGTCTCTTCCGCAGCGGGAGAGACAGCGTCATCTTCCTCCAGCGCCGGAAGCGCCTCTGCATATTCGCTGTCCACCTCGGCGATTGCGGCGTCCAGCTTGGCGATCTGCCGGCGCAACAATTCTTCCGGCGGACGTGGCTTCATATTCTCGAGCTGGCGCACAACAGCACTGCGCGCCTTGTCGTAAACCTTCGCCCGGTTTTCGGGAGTATTGTTCGCCAAGCCATCCACGGCCTTGCGAATGACTGCTACAAAATCCGCCATAAGCACTTTCTCGTCGTGACCGGCGACGTACCGGCCCGATATGGTTTATGAATCTAGATCGCCGAGGACATTAATCCTCAAACGGATCAGTCACAAGTATGGTGTCGTCACGCTCCGGACTTGTCGACAGAAGCGCGACAGGCGCCCCGATCAATTCCTCGACCTGACGGACATATTTGATTGCCTGAGCAGGCAAATCCGCCCATTTTCGGGCACCGACGGTAGATTCCTTCCAGCCTTCCAGTGTGACGTAGATCGGCTCGACCCGCGCCTGCGCGCCCTGGCTTGCCGGAAGATGATCGATTTCCTGCCCGTCCAGCTTGTAACCGACGCAGATTTTCAGCTCGTCGAGACCGTCGAGAACATCGAGCTTGGTGAGCGCGATGCCGGTAATACCGTTGGTGGCGACCGACTGGCGCACCAGTGCGGCATCGAACCAGCCGCAGCGGCGCTTGCGGCCGGTGACGGTGCCGAATTCATGACCCTTTTCGCCCAGGAACTGGCCGATCTCGTCGTTCAGCTCGGTCGGGAACGGACCTTCGCCAACACGGGTGGTGTAGGCCTTGGTGATGCCGAGAATGTAACCCAGGGAACCCGGACCCATGCCCGAACCGGCAGCGGCCTGACCGGCAACCGTGTTGGAAGAGGTCACGTAAGGATAGGTGCCATGGTCGATATCGAGCAGCGACCCTTGAGCGCCTTCGAACAGGATGCGCGCACCGGCGCGGCGCTTCTTGTCGAGCAGCAGCCACACGGTTTCGCTGAACGGCAGGATGCGTTCGGCAATCGAGCCCAGTTCTTCCATGATCGTCTCATGCGCCACTTCAGCCGCGCCGAAACCGCGACGAAGCGCATTGTGATGCGTGAGGATGCGGTCGACCTTGGCGGAAAGCGCCTCCATGTCGGCCAGATCCATGACGCGGATGGCGCGGCGGCCGACCTTGTCTTCATAGGCCGGGCCGATGCCGCGGCGGGTGGTGCCGATCTTGGTGCCGCTGTTGGAGGCCGCATCTTCGCGCATGCCGTCCAGTTCTCGATGCAGAGAAAGAATAAGGGTGGCGTTGTCGGCGATGCGCAGGTTTTCCGGCGTGACCTTGACGCCCTGCGCTTCCAGACGGCCGATTTCGGCGATCAGGGCATGCGGATCGACCACGACGCCATTGCCGATGACGGCAAGCTTGCCGGGACGCACGACGCCGGACGGCAGGAGCGAAAGCTTGTAGCTGATGCCATCGATGACAAGCGTATGGCCGGCATTATGGCCGCCCTGATACCGCACGACGACATCTGCCCGCTCGGACAGCCAGTCGACAATCTTGCCTTTGCCTTCGTCGCCCCATTGCGAGCCGACCACCACAACATTCGTCATTTCTTGCTTTCCTGCTCATGGCGCTTGCACGCCCGATAACCCGATGGGAAACCCAAACCCGCGAATGTATACTGCGTTGTTTTACGGAAAGCGACCCTGTTTCTTATGGAGAATTTTGCTTTTTCCGTGACAAGACGCGGATTTCCCGCATTATCTCGCCCCGTGGGGGCCAAGCGCGGGCGCAAGGCCGCCATCCACCCCTCTCCGTTTTCCCACCCATTGAAGAAGCGAAACATCAGCGTGCCTTCGAAAGCCTATATCGCCCTCATCATCGCCACGCTCTGCTGGGGCGGCAACACCGTTGCCGGAAAGCTGGCCGTCGGCCACATCAGCCCCATGGCCTTCACCTTCCTGCGCTGGGTCTTCGCCGTCGCCATCATCTTCGCCATTTCCGTGCCGCAACTCATCAAGGACTGGCCGGTGGTGAAACAGCGCCTGCCCTATTTCTTCGTGCTCGGCAGTGTCGGTTATACCGCCTTTAACGTGTTTCTCTACACGGCCCTGCAACACACCTCGGCCATCAATGCCGCCGTCATCCAGGCCGGCATTCCCATGGTCATCTTCGTCCTGAACTTCATACTGTTCCGCACCCGCGTGCTGTTCGGCCAGATCGCCGGCTTCTGTCTCACCATCGCCGGTGTGGCGCTGCTCGCCTCGCATGGCGATCCGGTCTCGTTGCTGCAACTGGAAATGAATGTCGGCGACGCCGTCATGCTGCTCGCCGTGCTTGTTTATGCGATCTACACCGTCATCCTGCGCTGGAAACCGGCCGTCGACTGGCGCACGCTGATGGCCATCCCCGCCTTCTTCGCGCTCCTCACCTCGGTGCCGCTGGTCTTCTGGGAAATCTCCCGCAACAGCGTCGTCTGGCCGGATCAGAAGGGTTGGGTGCTGGTGGTCTATGCCGGCATTTTTGCCTCACTCGTCGCGCAGATCCTGTACATCAAGGGCGTGGAACAGATCGGCGCCAACCGCGCCGGCCTCTTCATCAACCTTGTGCCTGTCTTCGGCACGCTGCTGTCCGTCTTCGTGCTCAGCGAAACGCTGCACACCTATCAGATAGCCGCACTCATCATGGCGCTGGCGGGCATTGCCGTCGCAGAACGAAAAAAATCGCCGGCTTCCTGAACCAACAGGGTCAGGAAAACCGGCGCAGTCTGGCAGGCATGAAAGAATGGAGCATCGGATCGCAAACTGTTTCCGATGCTCGAACCAAAGGTCAAAGCGCGGTTTCGCGCTCTGCCGGAGAAAAGACGGCGTTGCCAAGGACGATATCGCCCCTGTCGGTGGTAACGATCAGCACTTTTTCGAGCGATCCGTCATTGTTCAGCGAAAAGGCGAGGCGCAGCGCGCTGGAGGACCAGCCGGCGCCGGCAAGGGCCGTGCGCTTGATGGCGGCGCAATCACCGCAATCGCCAAGGCTCAAAGACGGCGTTGCCGGAACATCGGTTGCAAAACCGGAGACATAATCGTCGAGCGCGCCCATTGTGGCGTTCACGTCGCGGTTGACGCGCAGCAGTTCCTCACGGCGCTCGACCGTCAGCGGCGCTGCGATGGCAGAGACGCACTGGCCGGCGGAAAGAACGCAACCGTCGAAACCATCAGGCGCGGAAACACCGATCTGCGTCACGGCGGATTTCTCGACGGCGGCGAAACCGCGGGCAAAACCGGCAGCGCCAGCAGCGTCGGCATGGTTGGACATGGAAGCAACGGCAATTCCGCAGATGGCGGCAGCAATAATCTTCTTCAGCATTTCATACCCCGTTTGCGATCCGCCGGCTTGTGCCGGTCTCGATTTCTGTTTTGTGGAGCGCCTCTTGCAAGGGCCGCTCTCCGTCTGTGATCCCACAATGGCACAGCACTGTTTTCAGGCGCTTTAAGCCGATTGCTACAATTTTATCGGTTTTGATTTTTGGGACACCGAGCACATTTTCAGACATGCGCCGATGCCGTCGCCGCGACAGTCGCGGCAACGTGGCGGGAGAGAAAGGGCCGCATCGCTGCGGGGCATGGATTGGTATTGGAGGGTTTGCAGACGATGCGGCCCGGCTCCGATATTTTAACCTGTAACGCACCCGCCAAACCGGTTCCTGTTTGGAAGGAGGTCACATGCCGGCCGCCTTAACCGTGACATTGGGAAACTCCCCAGTCTCGGCCGCCTGCCCCGCCCATCTCGCGCCGCGCGCACGTTTGATGACCGGTATGGAGACAAGCCTACCGCGCAGATAGACACCGGGGATGCACGGGGAAGAAAAAAGTCGAAAGATGACAGGAAGCGACGATGCGCGGCTGGTTTTGCCCCATCCCCGCCACAGGAATTTTCAGCGGGTTAACGGCCGCGCGATGTCAGGCATTTGAATTAACCTTGTCTTAAAACCCGACGTTAATGGTTAGCAATTTAAGAATAACGGAACGAAAGGGTTCCGTTATGCGTGGCGTATTTGCCGTTGTTTTTCTGATGCTCGTCCTGGCCGGCTGCGCCACCGCACCGTCGCAGGTCACCAATGCCTGTGCGATTTTCGAGCAGCGGAACGGCATCTTCAACAACTGGCGGCGTGATGCCAAGGCGGCCGAGCGCGAATTCGGCGTGCCCGTGCCGGTCATGATGGCGACGATCTACACCGAATCCGCCTTCCGCCCCTATGCACGGCCGCCGCGCACCAAACTCTTGGGTTTCATTCCCTGGAAACGCCAGTCGAGCGCCTATGGTTATGCACAGGCGCTGGACGGCACATGGAGCGTTTACCAGCGCGAAACCGGCCGCTGGTCGGCAAGCCGCACCGATTTCACCGATGCGATCCATTTCGTCGGCTGGTATCACGCCAAGAGCCGGCGCGAAAACGGCATTGCGCTGAACGACCCCTATAATCTCTACCTCGCTTATTATTCCGGCCATGCCGGTTATGCGAAGGGCAGCTGGCGCAACAATTCCGCGGTCCAAAAGGCCGCCCGCCGCTCCGCCAACATGGCGATGCGTTACGAGGCGCAGTTGCAGCAATGCGGATATCGCTGAGGCGAGACTGGACAAGTTCACTCGAGAACAAGGGACGGAGTAGCAACCACCTCCGTCATCCTCGGGCTTGACCCGAGGATCCATGGTCACGCCGGGCGGTGGATCCTCGGGTCAAGCCCGAGGATGACGTTTTGTCGGGAGCGGCATGGTGCCGGAATGGTCGCGCCAGACGGAGAACGCCTGTGCAGCCACACGCCTATTCCCCATAAGCCGCCAGAAAACCCCTGACCGCATCGATCTCGCCGGCGCGGATTTCATGCCCACCCGGATGCCATACGGTTTCCACCGTGCCGCCCTGTGCCTTGAGGCTCTGTTCCAGCGCCTTCGTCAGCGGCACCGGGCAGATAGGATCGCGCTCGCCGGCCGTAATCAGCACCCGGCGCGAGGCCTTGGCGGGAGAAATCTTCGGCTCGAACGGGATGAGCGGATGCATCAGCACCGCCGCATCGAAAAGTCCGGGTTCTTCGATCAGCACATTGGCGAGAATATTCGCACCATTGGAAAAACCGAGGCCGATGACCGGACCCGCCTGGTAATGCTCCCGGTTCGCCTTGATGAAATCCGCCATCTTGACGGTCGCCCGTTGAAGGTCGGCCATGTCGTAGACGCCCTCTCCCGTGCGCCGGAAAAACCGCGCCGCACCGTGTTCGGAGACATCGCCGACGGGTGAGAGAATGGTCGCCTCAGGCAGCAGGCGCGAGCCGAAATCGAAGAACTGGTTTTCATCGCCGCCGGTGCCGTGCAGCAAAACGAAAAGCGGTGCACCGGCAACGCCGGCGCGGGATTTGTGGAAATAGCTGTCCCTGGTCATGGGAGAATCCTTTCTGAAAGGAAGAAGGTTCAACGATACACGCGGCTTCTTCAGCCAAGCGGAGCAATCATGGGGAGCGAGCGGGTGGCGCCCGTTTCTTCTCCCCGCCGGGGAGAAGTCCGCGGCAGCGGGATGAGGGGGCAAGGGCGGTGAGATACGGCAACGGTGCCCCCTCATCCGACCCTTCGGGCCACCTTCTCCCCGGCGGGGAGAAGAAACGGGCGGCCAAGTCCCTGACAATTAAACCGTCTTTTCATCCCCAAGCGGTTCCAGCTGCTCTTCCAGCACGGAGCGCAGATGCGCGTGCTGGGTCGGCAGTTTCAGCGCCTCGCCGAGATGGGCGGTGTCCTCGTCGCGGTCGAAACCGGGTTCGTTGGTGGCCACTTCGAACAGCACACCGCCCGGCGTGCGGAAATAGATCGCCCAGAAATAATCGCGGTCGATCACCGGCGTCACCTGATAACCGGTATCCATCAGCGCCTTGCGCACCTCCAGCTGCTTTTCACGGTTTTCGACCGCAAAGGCGATGTGGTGCACAGACCCCGCACCCAGCCGCGCGCCAGAAATATTCGGCATGGTCTCGATGTCGATGAAGTCGGCACCGTTGCCGCCGGGAATGCCGAGGCGCAGTACGCCATCCTGACGATCCACTTCCTGATAGCCCATGAATTTCAAAAGCTCGGCCGTCGCACCTTCATCGCGAAGGCGCAGCGACGCACCCTGAAAACCATGGATCGCCTGATCCGCGCCGACACCGTTGCCGATCCATTGCGCACGGTTGTCGTCCCTGACCTCGACCAGCGCGAAACCGTCTCCATCGGGACCTGCGAAATGCAGGCGCTTGTTGCCGAAGGCTTCATCACCCTTCAGGCCGTCCACGCCAGCCTTCGAAAGACGATCCTGCCAGTAGCCGAGCGATCCTTCCGGGACGGAAAACAGCGTCGTGCCCACCTCACCGGTGCCGGGACGGCCACGGGCGATGTGCGGGAACGGAAAGTAGGTCATGACCGAGCCGGGCGTGCCGACCTCATCGCCATAATAGAGATGATAGACGTCAGGCGCGTCGAAATTGACCGTCTTCTTCACCCGGCGCAGGCCGAGCGTATCGGTGAAAAAATTGTTGTTCTGGCGCGCGCTCGCCGCCATGGACGTGACGTGGTGCAGGCCCTTGATCTGGTTGAGCATGATAAACCCCTTTTGCCTGGCGGGCCTCACGGTTGGGGCCTGCCCTGTTCATGGGGTAAAGATGGGGTAAGAGCGCTCTTGCGCATAGAGTGGGCAACGGGAACGGATTGTTCCCGAATGATGAACGATAAATTCGACTGTTCAACGAGCCCGATAAGGCAGCCTCAATGATCGTCGGCAGCGCCCAAAGTCCAGTAACCGACGGCGCGCAGCGATGCTTTCGGGAAAGCTATCTCGTCGGTGAGGAAGGATTTTGCCGCCCTCGCCTCGGATTTTTCGCAGGCGACAAAGACATGCAGACCGTCATGATCCGCGCTCCAGCCATGGTCGCGCAGCGCCTTTTCGATGAGGCCGGCGGTGCCGGCGGGCTTGCCGCGGCGATAAAGCCATGTCCACTCGACATTTGCCGCGCAGACGATCTCCTGCCGCTCGGCTTCGTCATCGATTTCGGCGTAGACGCTGAGCTTTTTCCCGGCCGGCATTTCGGCCGCCATGCGCAGCATCACCGGCAACGCCGTCTCGTCACCGGCAAAGACATAACGCTCGGCTTCCGGGCAAACACCGCTCGGGCCGATGATGCCGAGAACATCGCCGGGCTTCGCCGTCGCGCCGAAGGTCGCGCCCGGCATGTTCTCACCCTCATGCATGACGAAGTCGATATCGACTTCACCGCGCGCGATATCCCCGGAACGAATGGTGTAAACACGCCGTGTGAGAAGATCGTCGCCCGCCGGCCAGACGATCGCCCCGGTGGGCGCAAGATAAGGCCAGACCGGCGCACGGGCCTGATCCGGCACCAGAAGCAGGCGCACATGCATGCCGCCGGTCAGCAGCCTTTCGATGCCGCTTTCGACGGAAACCACCAGCCGGCGCATATGCGGCGTCAGATTATAGGCGCGGGCAACCTTGCCGACGAAAAGATTGGGCAGTTCACGCTGCTCGGCGCCATGGCCGCTCCAGCGGAAATCCAGCCCCGTCTCGCCGGAGAATTCGACGATATGCTCGGCTACCATCGCCTTTACCGACATCAATATATGTTCGGAAATGCAGCTGACCCTTGCGGCGAAACGGCCGCTCTCGGCGCTGAAGCTGCCATGACCATATTCGGTCTTGAACCGCACCGTCGCACCTTCGCGTTCCATCTCCATATGCTCGGAAAAATGATCCTCGAAAGCATCGACGATCGACAGCGGATCGGACAGCGAGACGGAGGTTTCGGCAGACAGGAGAGACACGGGCATAATCCTTCACTTCATAGTCTGGTTATCTTTAATCCCGACAACCGCGAAGCGTAAAGGTATTTTATGAGTGTCTAGAGAAGGTTTTTGTCGCTTCCCACCGTTTCCGGCAATTGCCAGTCGATCGGCTGGCGGCCATGGGAGACGAGAAAGGCGTTTGCCTTGGAAAAATGGCCATTGCCGAAAAAGCCATTATGGGCCGAAAGCGGAGACGGATGCGGCGAGCGCAGCACGAGGTGCTTGCGCTGGTCCACGAAGGCCGCCTTCTTCTGGGCATAGGAGCCCCAGAGCAGAAAGACGACAGGGTCGCACTCGTCGTTGACGGCGCGGATGACGGCGTCGGTGAATTTTTCCCAGCCCTGCCCCTGATGCGAGGCGGCGCGGGCCTCTTCCACCGTCAGCACGCTGTTGAGCAAAAGCACGCCCTGTTTCGCCCAGCTTTCCAGAAAGCCGTGACCGACCGGGCGAATGCCGAGATCGTTCTGCAATTCCTTGTAGATATTGACGAGCGAGGGCGGAATGCGCACGCCGGGCTGGACCGAAAAGCACAGCCCATGCGCTTGGCCGAGCCCGTGATAGGGGTCCTGGCCTAAAATGACGACCTTGACCTCATCGAGAGGCGTGAGATCCAGCGCCCGGAAATAGTCCGCGCCCTTCGGGAAGATGCGCTTGCCGGCGGTCTTTTCGGCAAGCAGGAACTCCTTCAGCTTGAGCATATAGGGGCTGGCGAATTCACCGGAAAGAACGCGCTTCCAGCTATCCTCGAGTTTCACGCCTGCCTCCGCCATGCCTGTCTCCATTCGAGCTTATTTGAACCGGTTGCCGCGTTGCAGCACTTCGATCTTGTAACCGTCCGGATCGCAGATGAAAAAGTATTTCGCGAAGGGCTGGCCCTTATAATCGGCTTCGATGATCTTGCCCGGAGAAAGCCCCATGTCGATGAAACGTTGGTGTTCGGCGTCCACATCGGCAACGCTGACGGCAAGGTGGCCGTAACCGTCGCCCAGCGCATAGGGCACCTCACGGCCGCGATTGACGGTCAGTTCCAGCTCGAAATCGCCCTCGACATTGCTGAGATAGATCAACGTGAAATTCTCGAACTCGGCGCGTTCCGCGATCTCAAGCCCGAAAGCCTGCCTGTAAAATTCCACCGAACGCTTTTCGTCCAGCACCCGGACCATCGAGTGGATCAGCTTGGCCATGGTGTTTTCCTTCTTCTTCCTGTTGACGGCCCGGTTATGCTCCGTGCATCGCGGCCCAAGGGAATAAGGATTGAGCGTCACGCTTTCAACCCTAAAGGCGGTCTGCGACAGGACCTAGCGGCCAGATCACGGCAAATGTGATAGCGGAAACCCCTGATTTTTTGTGGTGTGGCCGGGGCATGCGGCAACGGGACCGCATGGTTTTGAGCCCGCCGCTCTATCCTGAGTAACGAACTCATGATACCGGCTAGGCATGCGCCTTTTATACCTCTGTCTTGGCTGGGTGATGGTCGCGACCGGCATTGTCGGCGCGTTTCTTCCCGTTTTGCCCACCACGCCGTTCCTGCTTCTGGCGCTCTGGTGTTTTTCCCGCTCCTCGCCAAAACTCGAAGCGTGGCTTCTGGCCCACCCCCGATTCGGCCCTTCGCTGCGGCGCTGGCGTGAACGCGGCGCAATTGCCCGCAATGCCAAGGTCGCAGCACTTTCTGCCATGTCCGTCAGTTACGCCGCCTTCTGGTTTCTCAGCGAGCCGCCGCCGCTGCGGGCGACAATCGTCGCCGTCGTCATGCTGGGTTCCGCGCTCTTCATCGCCACCCGTCCGGAAAGCTGAAGCGAAGGACAGGCCCTTAACGGTGGCGCGACTGCGGCAGCACGTAAGGAATATGCCGCGCCGGCAATCGGCCGACGACACCGCCGATGCCATAGACACGCGCAATCGTCTCGTCGCTGATCGTTTCCAGCGAGGGGCCGCTCGCCGTCACGCGGCCGCCATGCATGACGATGAGTTGATCGGCAAATTCCGCCGCAAGATTGAGGTCGTGCAGAATGGCGAGCACCAGCCCGCCGCCGCTTGCAAAGTCACGCGCCGTTTCCAGCACGGCGATCTGGTGGCCGATATCGAGACTTGCGGTGGGCTCGTCGAGAAAGAGCGCCCGCGCCTCGCCGTTTTCCATCGGGTTTGGCACCTGTGCCAGCGCCCGGGCAAACTGCACCCGCTGCTGCTCGCCGCCGGAGAGCAGGTTGTAGGACCGCTGCTCAAAACCGCGCAGCCCGGCCTTGGCGAGCGCCCGGCGGGCCTGTTCCTCCGGCGTACGAGCCCCCTGTGCAACCGCTCCCATGCGCACGATTTCGAGCGCCGTGAAAGGAAACGCCAGCTGGGTGCTCTGCGGCAGTACGGCCCTGAGACGGGCAAGCTGGAGCGGCGTGAAGGCCGGCAGATCGACATCGTTATAGGTCACCGACCCGGCCTCAGGGCGCATCTCGCCCGAGAGAACCTTCATCAGCGTGGATTTGCCAGCACCGTTGGGGCCGATGATGACATTGACCTTGCCGGGCTTCAGATCGACGCTGACCGCATCGAGAAGCCTGCGGCCGGAGCGGATGAGGGTGATGTTTTCAGCCCGGATCATGACATGTTCCGCATGGAAAACCCGCCGCGTCCCAAGAGCAGGAACAGGAAGACCGGCGCGCCGATGAGCGCCGTGACGACGCCGATGGGCAGTTCCGCCGGTGACGCAACGGTGCGGGCGAAACTATCGGCCAGAAGCAGAAGTGCCGCCCCGCCAAGTGCGGAGGCCGGCAGCAGGAAGCGGTGCGACGGACCGATGGCGAGGCGAAGCAGATGCGGCACGACGATACCGACAAAACCGATGGAACCGGCCGCCGCCACGCTTGCGCCGCAGGCGGCGGCAACGGCGAGAATGACGATCCGTTTCAGCCGCTGCACCGGAATACCCATGTGGAAGGCGGCGGCATCGCCGAGAATGAGCGCATCGAGCCCGCGGGCAACGAAGGGAATGATGGCGAGAACGACAATGATGAATGGCAGGGTGGCGAGCACCTTGGCGGGCGTGGCCCCGCCGAGCGACCCGAGCGACCAGAAGGTGATGTCGCGCAGCGCCCGGTCATCCGCCACGAAGATCATCAGCCCGGTCAGCGCACCGCTGATCGCCGCAACCGCAATGCCGGCGAGAATGAGCGTGGTGGTGGAGGTCGCGCCGTCCTTGGTGGCGATCAGGTAAAGCACCCAAGTATTCAACAGCCCGCCGAAAAACGCCATGAGCGGCAGGAAATGCGGGCCGAAAAACACGGCAACCGTGGCGAGCGCGCCTTCCCCCAGCGAAATCGCCGCAACCGCAAACAGCGCCGCACCCGAGGTGACGCCGACAATGCCGGGATCGGCCAGCGGATTGCGGAACAGGCCCTGCATCATCGCCCCCGAAACGGCAAGTCCCGCACCGATCAACATGCCGAGCGCCGTACGCGGCAGGCGCACCGCCTCGAGAATGACCCTGTCGCGCGCATCGAGTTGATCCGCGCCGCCCGTGAAATAAGCCCAGAGTTCGGACATGCCGACACCCGTGGGTCCGCTGACCAGCGACACGCCACAGGCAAACAGCAGGATGCCGACGAGCACGGCAAGGGTGACGACCCCCTGGCGGGATCTGTCGCCCGCAACCCTGCCTTCAGCGGAACTCAAGGCGGCAAGGCTCACGGCTTCACCACGTCGGGATAGAGCTTAGCTGCCAGCTCGCGGCCCGCAGCGGGCGTGCGCGGGCCAAAACCGATGAGATAAAGCCCATCCATGCTGATGAGCGCCTTGCTTGCGGCGGCAGGCGTGGACTGGAAGGCCGGCAACGCGAAAATCTCTTCTGCCTTGGCGGCATGGTCGCCGCGCGCCATGGTCAGCACCACATCGGGTGCTGCGGCAATGACCGCCTCGTCCGTCAGTGGTTTATAACCCGTGATCTCCTGCGCCGCATTGATGCCGCCTGCCATTTCGATGATCGCCGCCGCTTCAGTATCCTTGCCCGCCGCCATGATGCGGCCGCCAGCCGTGGAAAGCACGAAGAGAACGCGCTTTCTGCCCTTTTCCGGCACAGCCGAAACATCTTTGGCGAGCGTGTCGAGCCCGGCTTTGGTCTCGGCTGCCAGTGCCTTCGCCCTGTCCGACAGCCCCACGGCCGCGCCGACATCCTCGATCTTTTTGGGGATGGCATTACCGCTCGGCGGCGTATCGACGGTGACGAAAGGCACGGCGCTTGCCTTCAGGATGGCGATGACATCGGCCGGGCCGGAACCGTCTTCGGAGAGGATGAGATCGGGCTTCTGCGACAGGATGCCCTCCGAAGAAAGCGCCCGCATGTAACCGATGTCAGGCTTGGTCAAGGCGTCAGCCGGGTAGCTGCTGGTGCTGTCACGCGCCACGATACGGTCCTGCGCACCCAGCGCATAAAGGATTTCGGTGACCGTGCCGCCCACCGCAACGATGCGCTTCGCCTCCGGATTACCTTTGTCCGAAGCCATGGCAGCCGGCGCTGCAAAGGCGATTGCGACGGGCACGAGGGCGGCGAAAACGAAGGAACGAAGGCTGGAATTCAACATGGCGCTATCCTGAAATACGACCCGGCACGGCTTTGCCCGCGTCACTTAATCTTGAGTTCTTTGCACATGTTTATGGACGGCGCAATCGATAAGTGGAGTATTTTTGTTTGCTTTGTCATGACCCCCTTCCCAACCTCCCCTCGGCTGGATATCCTGACTCAAACTGGAAACTTAAAGGGAGACTTTCATGTTTATCGCAATGAACCGCTTTCGCGTGGTGCCGGGTTATGAGGAAACCTTCGAATCCATCTGGCGCGAGCGCAAATCGCACCTCAGCGAATTGCCGGGCTATATCGAATTTCACATGCTGAAAGGCCCGAAGGCGGACGACCACACGCTTTATGCCTCGCACACCGTCTGGGCCACCAAGGACGATTTCCTTGCCTGGACGAAATCCGAACAGTTCCGCGCCGCCCATGCCAAGGCCGGCGAAAACCGCGGCAAGGTTGAATATCTTTCCGGCCCGCATTTCGAAGGTTTCGACGTCATCATCCATGAAGACAAGAATGGCGAACGCCGTTCGATTGCGGCCTGAGGCCGCCCGATGAGCATTGCAGCCCAAAAGACCGACGACGAGAGGCGGGCCCGCGCCGCCGCTGCGCTCGCCGAAAAGCCTGACGGCGTCGTGGAGGCCATCGCCGCCAAGGCCGAGGTGACGCCAGCCGAAATTCTGGCGATCCTGCCGCAAGGCGCCGCCGTTTCCGCTGCCGCCGACCGGTTCGACACGATCTGGAACGAGATGCGCGGCTGGGGTGAGGTCCTGATGATCGTGCAAACCGGCGATATCGTGTTCGAAGTGCCGGGCCACCTGCCGGAAGGCAACGAAAGCCACGGCTGGTTCAACATCCATGGGGACAGCCCCATCGGCGGTCACATCAAGAAGGACAATTGTGCCGGCATCACCTTCGTCGATCGCGGCTTCCATGGCCGCCGCTCCTGTTCCGTCTGGTTCATGAACGCCGCCGGCGGCGCCATGTTCAAGATTTTTGTCCGCCGTGACGAGAACAAGGAGTTGCGCCCGGAGCAGCTGGCGAGGTTCGAAGCGCTGCGGGACGGTTTCCGCGGCTGAGACCCTGGGAGGAGAGGCTGCCCCGCCTCTCCCAGCCTCCTGTGACAAGCACAGGATGAGGGGAATTCCAGCATTCGCCATTCTCCACGCTTACTGCGACCGCAAGGCCTCGTTCCAACGCTCGATCAGGCGGCTGCGCTTGACCTGATCCAGATAGACCATCAGGCCGGGGCTGACCGGGACCGGGCGCAGTTGCGCGCCGTGGATGGCCTGCATGGTGTTGGCGGTGTTTTCGCCCGCCACTTCCGGGCTGACGGCGGGGATCTGCAACTGCCGGGCCATGATCGTCTGACCTTCCTTCGACATGAAGAATTCCAGATAACGGCGGCCGAGCGCCGGGTTGGCGGCGGCTTCCGGCACGAGCCCGATGCGTGACATGACTACGGTATAGTCTTTCGGCAGCACGATGCCGACATCCGGGTGGCGCGAGGCCCAGTCCGCCGCATAGGAGCCGAGAATGTTGTAACCCATCACGAAGCGACCGTCCGAGACACGCTCCAGAATGGCGGACGAGGTGGAGTAGACCTTCACGCCCGCCGCGCCCATGGCCTTGATGACGCTCCATATATCGCCGAACTGCTCCTGGTCGCGCGACATGAAGAGGAAGCCGACGCCGGAGCGCTCGATGTCGTAAGTCGCGATACGGCCATGCACTTCTTTCGCATGGCGTTCGAGATAATCGACGAATTCGGCGCGGGTTGCAGGCGGTTTTTCGGTTGTGAAGCTCGGCTTGTGATAAACGAAAACCGCCGGCTCGAAAGTTAGCGCGTAAGCGGTGTTGCGCCAGTTCGCCCAGGCGGGCCAGCGGGCGCTCATGGCCAGATCCGAGCGCTGGGCGTAACCGTCATTGCTCAGCTTCACCTGCAAATCCATGGCGGAGGAGAAGGCGAAATCGGCGGTCTTTTTCCCCGCATCGGTTTCTTTCACGATGCGGTCGTAAATCTCGCCGGTCAGCATATCCTCGTAATGGACGGCGATATCGGGATTGGCCTTCTGGAAACCCTCGATCATCGGCGTCGCCAACGGCTCGTCCAGCGAGGAATAGACGACCAGCGTTTCGGCATCCGCCTTGCCTGACGGCGCCGGAAAGATGGCGACCTGGGCAAGCGCCGGCGAGGCCATGCAAAGACAGAGGCAGAGAAGAAGGCGGATACGCATGAAAAGATCATGCCGCAGGCGGCGGCCATTCACAAGCGCTGAGGGTCTGGTTAAACTCGGCAATGCTGTGGGAGGAAGATTTGCGCATTTTACTGGTCGAGGACAATCAGGTGCTGTCGGAGGGGTTGTCGGCGCTTCTGCGCGGCAGCGGTTATGCCGTGGATGTGGTATCCGACGGCGCTTCCGCCGATGCGGCGATTGCGGCGGAAAGTTTCGATCTCGTCATTCTCGATCTCAACCTGCCGGAAATGGACGGCATTGAGGTGCTGCGCTCCATGCGTTCACGTCAGGACAAGGCGGCGGTGCTGATTCTGACGGCGCGCGGCACGCCGGAGGAAAAGGTCAAGGGGCTCGATCTCGGCGCTGACGACTACATGATCAAGCCTTTCGACATCACCGAATTCGAGGCGCGGGTGCGGGTGCTCCTGCGCCGCAACGCCGGGCTGCGCTCCTCGGCGCTGAGTTTCGGCAAGGTGCTGTTCGATCTCAATTCCCGCACCTTTTCGGCCGATGGGCGCCCGCTCGATATTCCGGCGCGCGAGGTGGCGCTGCTTGAAGTGCTGTTCATGCGGGCCGGCAAGGTCGTCGCCAAGGAGGCCATCGTGCAGTCGCTGACCGGCTTCGACGACGATATTTCCGCCAATGCCATCGAGCAATATGTCAGTCGCCTGCGCAAGCGGCTCGCCCCCCACGGGCTGACGGTGAAGACGGCGCGCGGCATCGGCTATTATCTGGAAAAGCTGCCGGAGATGGCTGAATGAGACAGGCCGGCTATTCGCTCAGGCGGCGACTTTTAGGCTGGCTTCTTATTTCAACCGCCATCATCGGTTGCGTGGCGCTCACCGATACCTGGCGCGAGGCGGTCAATACCGCCAATGTCGTTTCCGACCGCGTGCTTTCCGGTTCCGCACTTGCCATCGCCGAGCGGGTGGTTGTGGCCGAGGACGGCTCGCTGGAAGTGGACATTCCCTATGTCGCGCTGGAAATGCTGACATCGGCCGCGCAGGACCGGGTATTTTACCGTGTCGACGGGCCGAACGGGCAATTCCTCACCGGTTACCAGAACCTGCCGACGGTGGAGAACAAAAATGGCGATACGCCCGCCTATCGCGATGCGGTGTTCCGCGATGAGCCGATCCGCGTCGCCGCCATCAGACGGTTTGCGTCCACCGGCATCAATTCCGTGCCCTTTTCCGTCACGGTTGCCGAAACCACCATTGCCCGCAGCCAGCTTGCGCAGGCGATCATCCTGCGATCTGCGCTGCGCCTGCTTTTGATGATCGTGGGGGCGGCGATCATCGTCTGGATCGCGGTGACGATTTCGCTCAGGCCGCTTTACCGGCTCAGCGAAGCCATTGCCGAGCGCAGCCCGAACGACCTGCACCCCATCCGTCAATCCGTGCCGGTGGAGGTGGAAAACCTGGTGGAAACGGTGAATTCTTTCATGGTGCGGCTGCAATCGGCGCTCGATGCGCTCCGGCATTTCACCGGCAATGCCAGCCACCAGCTGCGCACGCCGCTTGCCATCATCAGCACCCAGCTCGCGCTTTCCGCCCGCGCTGCAAGCCTTGAGGAGGCGCAGGCGGCGGCGCTGAAGGGCGGGGCATCGGTGGCCCATGCCGAACATATCCTCGCCCAGCTGCTGCGCATGGCCAATATCGATGCCGCCGGCTCCAGTGAGAAACACGATTTTTCCGCGATCGACCTCGTGGCTGTGGCGCAGAACGTGACGGCCGATTTCGTGCCGCGCGCCGCAGAGGCGGGTATCGATCTCGGTTTCGAAGGCGAAGGCGAGGCGACAATTCTGGCTGAGCCTCTGCTCATCGGCGAGCTGATCGGTAATCTCGTCTCCAATGCCATCAATTATGCCGGACGCGGCGCGGAAGTCACCGTGCGGGTCGGCAGGCAAACGGGCGCCGTCTGGCTGGAAGTGGAAGATAACGGCCCCGGCATCCCACACGAAAAGCGCGCCATGGTGCGCCAGCGTTTTGCACGCGGCGAAGCCAACGCCGCCCCCGGCGCCGGTCTCGGCCTCGCCATCATCGAGGAGATTGCCGGGCTGTTCGGCGGGCGCCTTACGCTGGAGGATGGCACGGACGGGCGTGGGCTGAGGGCGCGGGTGGTGTTTGGTGGTCCGGAAAGAGCGGCGTAGCAGGGCGGCTTGTCAGGCAGCCGTTATCACCCCATCCGCTCGGAAGCATAACTTCCCGGGCTTGGCGGGAAGACGACCGTGCGGTTGCCGTTGATGAAAGTGCGGTGGTGGATATGGGCGTGGATGGCGCGGGCCAGCACCTGGCTTTCGACATCGCGACCAAGCGAGACATAATCGTCGGCCGATTGCGCGTGGGTGATGCGCACCGTGTCCTGCTCGATGATCGGGCCTTCGTCGAGATCGGCGGTAACGTAATGGGCCGTGGCGCCAATCAGCTTCACGCCGCGCTCATAGGCCTGCTTGTAAGGGTTGGCGCCCTTGAAGCTCGGCAGGAAGGAGTGGTGGATGTTGATGATTTTGCCAGACATCTTCCGGCACAGGTCATCCGAGAGCACCTGCATGTAACGCGCCAATACCACCAGTTCGGTTCCGCTGGTCTCGATCAGCTCCATCAGCTGCGCTTCGGCCTTTGGTTTATTCTCCTTCGTCACCTTGATGTGGTGGAAGGGAATGTCGTGGTTGACGACGACCTTCTGATAATCGAAGTGGTTGGAGACGACGCCGACGATATCGATAGGCAGCGCGCCGATCTTCCAGCGGTAGAGCAGGTCGTTGAGGCAATGGCCGAAACGCGACACCATCAGCATCGCTTTCATGCGCTGGCCGTCCGGGTAGATATCCGCATCCATGCCAAACTTTTTCGCCACCGGCTGGAAGCCTTCGGTAATGGCCTCAAGCGAGGCGCCCTCTTCGGAGATGAAGGAGACGCGCATGAAGAACTTGCCGGTCTCGAGGTCGTCGAACTGCGAACTATCGACGATGTTGCAGCCTTTTTCCGCCAGATAACCGGAAATCGCGGCCACAATGCCACGGGTCGATTTGCAGGCTACGGTCAGAACATAGGATGTCATTCGTTTTCCCTCACAGACTTGGCGTCGGCATCAGCCGGCACAGTTCAGCGCGTTCCATAGCGCAGCTCTGCGGCGGTGCAAAGCGTCGAGACGAACGCAGCCAAAGTCATAGGGCGGGAAAGGGCAGCGCGCCGTGCCGGAAGCGACATGGAATGTTCCATGGCCAGCACAGTTGGGCCAGCACAGTTTGGGCCAGCACGGCGACGCAGCGTGTTTCGGCAGGTTGTCGGCCTCAGGCGCGGCGCAGACGCATCGCCGTACGGCCGCGGCCGTCGATCAGTTCCAGCGTACCGCGACGCGGCTCCAGCCTAAAGGAGCGGGCCTGTTCCAGGGCTTCGATGAACTGCCGTTCCTGGCGCATGATGTCCGGGGCGCAGGCCATCTGGGTGGAAATCATCCGGCCGAAATCGACACGGTTGCGGCGGATTTTCACCTCGCCGCCGATGCCGTTGCAGCCGGCATTGCCCGAAACGCGGCCCTCGCGGGTAATTTCCAGCGTCGCCTGACGGCGGCCGCGAACCCGTTCGCCGCGGATCTCCTGCACCAGCCAGCGCCCGTCGATGCTGGCTTCCGGCTCGGGTCTGCCGGGACCAGCGCCCACACGCTCCAGCACGAGGTCGGTATCGTCGCGACCGCCGGTCAGCACGGAGTAACGCTGCGTGGTGGTGAAGAGCAGCCGGTCGCGGTCGCGGATTTCGGCGCTCAGCGCATAGGAACGGCGGCCCCTGATGTCGCGGTCGTCATAACGCAGCACGAAGGGCACGGGCACCTGACCGCGCGGGCGGATTGTGGTTTCGGCAATTGTCTGCGACGGCGCATCCGCCAGCGAAACATCGATCAGGCGCACGGTGACGGTCGCGCCCGGCGGTAGCGCGATGCGCTCGCGATAGGAGACGCTGCCGCGCAGGCTTGCCGGTGCGGCAGCCGCGCCGCCCGCTGCAAAAAGCGGGGCGAGAGCCAGGAGACCGGCAAAACTGCGGCGCGAAAGAAGAGGTTGGCGGTCGGTCATGGTGCTTGCTCCGTGCTGGTGCGGTTTGAGTTTGAACGGATGATAGAAAACGGCACTGAACGGGCGATGAACCGTGGATATTTCAGTCGTGTGCAGAGGGCGAGATCAGCCGGATGGTGGCGGGCGCGATTGTGAGAGTTGTGTCCGGCGCGTCCCCATAGCCTCATCCCTGTGCTTGTCGCAGGAATGAGGGCGGAACAAGCATCGAAAGCACAAAGCAAAGCCATCCCACGCGCCACAGTAGACGTCCGATACAAATTAATAGAGAGTAAATGCGCAAGGACTTGCGTAGCGTCAGTTAGATGACAGCTTTTTGTGATGCTCTGCAATCCTTCTTCATTCCGTGGAGGCGGAAGAAGATGCGGGAGGAAATTCAGGACGGTTGCCAGGTCACCACGCTGAGCATTCAGCGCTGGCGCACGCGTGTCTAAAAAGCCCCCCGCATAAACGAAAAACGACGCCCAAAAGGGCATCCTGAGGAGGGTTTTCAAGTGAAGCATTTTCTTATCGGCACATTTCTGGCGGGCGTGATCGCCCTTCCGGCAGCGGCAGCGGATTACACCATCATCGCGCCGGCCAACCCCGGCGGCGGCTGGGACCAGACCGCGCGCTCCATGCAGACCGTGCTGCAGGAAGAAGGCATTTCCAAGAGCGTGCAGGTGCAGAACGTACCGGGCGCCGGCGGTACCATCGGTCTCGCGCAGTTCGCCAGCCAGCAAAAGGGCAACCCTAACGCCCTCATCGTCGGCGGTTACGTGATGGTCGGCGCTATCCTCACCAACAACGCGCCCGTCACCCTCAAGGAAGTGACGCCGATCGCGCGTCTGACCGGTGAATATGAAGCCATCGTCGTTCCGGCGTCCTCACCGCTGAAGACCATTGGCGACCTCGTCGACCAGCTCAAGAAGGATCCCGGCAGCGTGTCCTGGGGCGGCGGCTCCGCCGGCGGCACCGACCATATCGCCGTTGGCCTGATCGCCAAGGCGGCCGGTGTCGATCCGACCAAGATCAACTACATCGCCTATTCAGGCGGCGGCGAAGCGCTTGCCTCGATCCTCGGCTCGCAGGTGACGGCCGGCGTTTCCGGCTACGGCGAATTCGAAGGCCAGATCAAGGCCGGCACGCTGCGTCTGCTCGCGGTCACCAGCGAAAACCGTCTGGACGGCGTGGACGCGCCGACGCTGAAGGAAAGCGGCCTCGACGTCGTCGTGCAGAACTGGCGCATGGTGGCGGCTCCTGCCGGCCTTTCCGCCGATCAGGAAAAGGCGGTGAATGCCGACATCGAGAAGCTGGCAAAATCCGAAAAATGGCAGGAAACCCTGAAGACCAAGGGCTGGATGGACACCTATCTCGCTGGTGACGCCTTCAAGGAACAGCTCGCCAAGGATACCGCCGCCACCGAAACCATTCTCAAAGACATCGGACTGGTAAAATGAGCCAGGGTTCCAACCCTTCGCAGCATCAAAAGCGCCGCCCTGACTGGGCGGCGCTGGCGATCGCCGTCTTCCTCGTCATCATCGCCTGCGTGATCTTCTGGGACAGCGCCCGTCTTGCAAGTGTCACCGGTTATTCGCCGGTCGGCCCGGCGACGGTGCCTTACGCCATCGGCTTCTGTCTTGTCGGCCTGGCGCTGTGGACAGCCATCGAGGCCTGGCGCGGTGATTTCCCCGCGCGCGACAAACAGGAAATCGCCCCGGTTATCTGGGTCGTCGCTGGCCTTGCCGCGCAGATGTTGCTGCTCAACGTCGCGGGGTTCTCCATTGCCACCGGCCTGCTTTTTGCCTTTACGGCGCGTGCCTTCGGCAAACGCAAGCTCTGGTATTCGATCCCCATCGGCATCGCGCTCAGCTTCTTCATCTGGTTCATCTTCGCGCGGCTGCTGCAGCTTTCGCTGCCTGCCGGGCCTCTGGAGCGGCTGTTCTTCTGACAGCCATTCCGACCAAAATTCGAGATCACGGGAACAGCCGGCGCGCAATGACGCAAAAGCCAGCCGTTCCGCCCGCTCATTTGCTCGACTTGGGGGACATCTGCCCATGAGTACCTTTGAATTCCTGCTGCACGGTCTTGAGGTTGCCGCCCAACCCATGAACCTGCTCTATGCGCTGATCGGCGTCACGCTCGGCACCGCCGTCGGCGTTCTGCCCGGCATCGGCCCTGCGCTGACCGTGGCGTTGCTTCTGCCCGTTACCTATAGGCTCGATCCCGCCGGTTCGCTCATCATGTTCGCCGGCATCTATTACGGCGGCATGTATGGCGGCTCGACCACCTCGATCCTGCTCAACACACCGGGCGAGAGCGCCTCGATCGTGACCGCGCTCGAAGGCAACAAGATGGCCCGCAAGGGCAGAGGCGGTCCGGCGCTGGCCACCGCCGCCATCGGTTCCTTCGTCGCCGGCCTCATCGCCACCATCGCGCTCGCCTTTATCGCGCCCTATATCGTCAAGCTGGCGCTGGTTTTCGGCCCGCGTGAATATTTTGCACTGATGGTGCTCGCCTTCGTCACCGTTTCTTCGGCTTTCGGGGACTCGGCGCTACGCGGCCTTACCTCTCTGTTCATCGGTTTCGCACTCGCCATCGTCGGTATCGACCAGCTGACCGGCCAGACCCGCATGAGCTTTGGCATTCCCGACCTGCTCGACGGCGTGGAAGTGACGACGCTTGCGGTTGCGATGTTCGCTATCGGCGAAACGCTGTTCATCGTGGCCCAGGGCCAGAGCGGCCCCGACAAGGTCGAGGCCGTCAAGGGCTCGGTCTGGATGAGCGCGCAGGACTGGTCGCGCTCCTGGAAAGCCTGGCTGCGCGGCACGCTGATCGGCTTCCCCATCGGCGCCATGCCGGCGGGCGGTGCTGAAATCGGCACTTTCCTCTCCTATGCCACCGAGAAGAAGCTGACCAAATATCCGGAAGAATTCGGTGAAGGCGCCATCGAAGGCGTGGCCGGTCCGGAAGCCGCCAACAATGCGTCCGCCGCCGGTACGCTGGTGCCGCTCTTGACGCTCGGCCTACCGACCACCGCAACCGCCGCCATCATGCTCGCCGGCTTCCAGCAATATGGCCTGCAGCCCGGTCCGCTGCTGTTCGCCACCAATCCGCAGCTCGTCTGGGGCCTGATCGCCAGCCTGTTCATCGCCAACCTGATGCTGCTGGTTCTGAACCTGCCGCTCGTCGGTCTCTGGGTGAAGCTGCTGACCATCCCGAAGCCATGGCTTTACGCCGGCATCCTGCTGTTTGCGACGCTCGGCACCATCGGCGCCAACCCATCGGTCTTCGAACTCGGCATGCTGCTCGCCTTCGGCATTCTCGGTTACATCATGCGCATCTTCGGTTATCCGATCGCGCCTGCGGTCGTCGGCCTCATCCTCGGCCCGCTTGCCGAACAGCAGCTGCGCCGCGCGCTCGCCATCGGCCAGGGCGACCCGACGGTGCTGTTCACCTCGCCGATCGCCATTGGCCTCTTCATTGTGGCAGCCGCAGCCTTCATCATCCCGCTCATCATGCGTATCCGCGGCCGTGGCGACGTGCTGACGCAGCTTGCCGCCAACGAGGACTGAGAAACCGGAAACCTCTCAAGGCAACTGGCCCCGCATCTCCGGATGCGGGGCCTTTTTTATTCACGCCAACGGGATGTGTCATGCGGACACGCCCATGATAGAATTGCGCCAACCGCAGGAGAAAGACATGCGCACTATTGCGATCATGATGGTTCTGGCGCTTGCCGGCTGCACCACCGCCCCCGATGTCGAGCCCATTCCCGGCAGCATCACCTATGGCGGACAGCCGCGAACCAAACTGACCAAGTCCCCCATCGGCAGCACGCTCAGCAACGAATTCGTGATGGGTGACGGACGGCTGGCGATTGAGACTTATCGGGTGCAGCCGGACCGGTCCCTGAAACTTGAAAGGCGCGCAATCGTCGGCGACTGGCCGCCGGATTGAGAACGGTGCTTCCGTCATCCTCGGCCTTGTGCCGAGGATCTGCGGCCTGTCGATTTTGTTCAACGTGATTAGATCCTCGGCACAAGGCCGAGGATGACGTCCGGACAGATTGCAGGCCATGCTTTTCCACCCGCACATTTCCCGCTCACCGCAATTCAGAACCATTCTAAAACATAATTTTGATTTCCGCCGACCTTGCCAATAAAGCTGACAGCGAACATCAAGTTAACCCTGCGGAAAAATCTTCCTCTGGGGTTCAGAACTATATTGCAAGGGACATATAAGTGGCCATCAACTTCACCTTCCCCGTTCGGCTGCTGGCGGCAGCGGCCTTCAGCCTCGGCGCAATCACGGCAAATGCCGAAGACATGACGATCAAGCACGCCCAGGGCGAGACCGTGCTGAAAGCGGCCCCGAAGAAAGTTCTGGTTCTCGATATTCCCTCGCTCGACAATCTCGATGCGCTCGGCGTCGATCCAACGGGTGTCGTCGGCTCCAACCTGCCTGTCTATCTGCAGAAATATGCCGACGGAAAATATCTGAAGGTCGGCACGCTGTTTGAGCCCGATTATGAGGCGATCAATGCGGCCGAGGCCGATCTCGTCATTGTCGGCGGCCGTTCGCGGGCGAAATATCCGGACGTTGCGAAGATCACGCCCGCTATCGACATGTCGGTGGATTCCAAGGAATTCATCGGCAGCGTGAAAGCCAACATCACCAAGCTCGGCGATATCTTCGGCAAGCAGGAAGAAGCCAAGAAGCTCGATGCCATGATCGATGAAAAGGTAGCGAAGCTGAAGGAGATCGCACCCAATTCCGGCACGGCGATGATCCTCGTCACCAATGCCGGAAAGGTCGGCGTTTATGGCCCCAGTTCGCGCACCGGCTGGCTGCACACCGAAATCGGCTTCAAGCCGGTCGCGGCCGACATCGACGACCGTTTCGACCGCGGCGACGTCGTCTCCTTCGAATATCTGGCCGAGGTCAATCCCGAATGGCTGTTCGTGATCGACCGCGACGCCGGCATCGGCCGTGCGACCGACCCCGGCAAGGCGGCCGCACAGGTGCTGGACAACGAGCTGGTGCACCAGACCAATGCCTGGAAGAAAAAACAGATCGTTTATCTCGACCCGCAGGCCGCCTATATCGTCAGCAGCGGTTATACGGCGCTCACCACCCTGCTCGACCAGGTCTACAAGGCCGTCTCCGAGCAGAAATCGTAAAAGCCTCTAGGCATCCGCTTCTGAAGGCAGCTCCATACTCGACGTCATCCTCGGGCTTGACCCGAGGATGACCAAGGAGAGGTCGGACGCCTGTTTCGGCAGCCTGCCAAACCACGGAGAGCTTTCACCATTTTCGAAAAACCGCCAACTTGAAATCCCTGTCCCTCATCCTTGCCCTGTTGCTAACGCTGACGCTCGCCATCACCAGCCTGTTCGTCGGTGTCAGCAATGTCTCGCTCGCCACGCTCTTCGCACCGGATACGAGCGCGGACGCCCTGCGCGTGCTGCTCGTCAGCCGCATTCCGCGCACGCTGGCGCTGATACTCGCCGGAAGCTCGATGGCGATTGCCGGGCTCATCATGCAGATGCTGGTGCGCAACCGCTTCGTGGAGCCTTCGACGGCGGGCACCACCGAATCCGCCGGCCTCGGCCTGCTCACCGTCACCCTGCTGGCACCGGACACGCCGATCTTCGGCAAGATGCTGGTGGCCGCCGTTTTCGCGCTCGGCGGTACGGCTCTTTTCCTGCGTATCCTGAGGCAGGTGCCTTTGCGCGACGTGCTGCTGGTGCCGCTGATCGGCATCATGCTGGGCGGCGTCATTGCCGCCGTCACCACCTTCTTTGCCTATCGTTTCGATCTCCTGCAATCGCTGGGTGCATGGATGACAGGGGATTTTTCCGGCGTGCTGCGCGGCCGTTACGAACTGCTGTGGGTCGGCTTCCTTTTCGCCATCGCCGCCTATCTCGCCGCCGACCGTTTCACCGTGGCAGGCATGGGCCGCGATTTCACCACCAATCTCGGTCTGAACTACCGCCGCGTCATGGCGCTCGGCCTCACCATCGTGTCGCTGGTGAGCGCTGTCGTCGTCGTCACGGTCGGCATGATCCCCTTTTTAGGCCTGATCGTTCCGAATGTCGTCAGCCTGATGATCGGCGACAATATGCGCCGCTCCGTGCCCTGGGTGGCAACGCTCGGCGCGGGCTTCGTACTTTCCTGCGATATCATCGGCCGCACCGTGCGCGCACCTTACGAAATACCCATCGGAACCGTGGTCGGCGTCATCGGCAGCGCGCTCTTCCTCTATCTCCTGCTGCGGAAACGCCACCATGCGTGAGAGACATCCCGACCGGCGTGCAAAAACCGTTCTCATCGTGCTTGCGGCATTCGCACTCCTCTCCATGGCCGCCTTCATGACGCTCGGCGCAAAAGGGAGCTGGAGCTTCGTGTTGCCGTTTCGCGGCATCAAGCTTCTGTCGCTCTTGCTGGTGGCCTATGCCATCGCGGTCTCCACCGTGCTGTTCCAGACGGTGACCAACAACCGCATCCTCACTCCTTCGGTAATGGGTTTCGATTCGCTTTACGTGTTGATGCAGACCGGGCTGATCTTCGTTTTCGGCTCGGCAACGGTCGTCATGATCGATCCGCAACTGAAATTTCTCACTGAAACCAGCCTGCTCGTCGCTTTTTCCGCCCTGCTTTATCGCTGGCTTTTTGTCGGTGCGGAACGCAGCCTGCATCTGCTGGTGCTGGTCGGCATCGTTTTTGGCGTCTTCTTCCGCAGCCTCTCGGGTTTCATGCAGCGCGTGCTCGACCCCAATGAATATACCGTGCTGCAGGATGTGCTGTTTGCCAGCTTCAATTCCATCGATCCCACGCTTCTTGCCGTCTCCGCCGTCATCATCGGCGTGGTGACCATCATCGGGCTCAGGCTCACGCACACGCTCGACGTCCTCTCGCTCGGCCGCGCGACGGCCATCAGCCTCGGCGTCGAATATAAGCGCACGGTCACTATCATCCTCGTGCTGGTCTCCGTGCTGGTCGCCGTCTCCACAGCGCTGGTCGGCCCCGTCATGTTCTTCGGTCTGCTGGTCGCGGCCCTTGCCCATTATCTTACCGGCAACGGCAAACACGCCTATGTGCTGCCCGCGGCAATCCTCATCGCCGTAATCTGTCTGGTGGGCGGCCAGGTGGTGCTGGAGCGGGTTTTCGTCTTCGATACGGCGCTCTCGATCATCATCGAATTTCTCGGCGGTATCGTCTTTATCGGTCTAATTTTGAAACGGGGTGCGCGATGATCATCGCCAGTCAGATCAGCAAATCCTATGGCGACAGCCTCGTCGTCGATGGCGTCTCCGTCTCCATTCCGGCAGGCGGCGTCACCTCCATCATCGGGCCGAACGGGGCGGGAAAATCGACCCTGCTCTCCATCGTCGCAAGGCTGATGTCGATGGATGCCGGAACGGTGACGGTGGACGGTCTGGATGTGACCAAAACCCCATCCGATACGCTGGCGAAGCGGCTTTCTATCCTGCGGCAGGACAACCACATCTCCTCGCGCCTGACGGTGCGAGACCTCGTCGGTTTCGGCCGTTACCCCTATTCCAAAGGCCGCCCCACCATCGAGGACAAGGTCCATATCGACCGGGCGCTCGAATATCTCAATCTCGAAGCCCTTGCCGGCCGGTTTCTGGACGAGCTTTCCGGCGGCCAGCGCCAGCGCGCCTTCGTGGCCATGGTGCTGTGCCAGGACACGGATTACGTGCTGCTCGACGAGCCGCTCAACAACCTCGACATGAAACACGCCTCCAGCATGATGAAGATCATGCGCCGCGCCGCTGACGAGCTGAAGAAGACCGTGGTTCTGGTGCTGCACGACATCAACTTCGCCTCCTGGTATTCCGACACCATCATCGCCATGCGCGAAGGCCGCATCCGCCATCAGGGGCCGGCGAACGAGATCATCCGTCCGGACGTCCTCAAGGACATCTACGACATGCCGATCCGCGTCAATGAGATAGACGGCCGACGCATCTGCCTGTTTTACGAATGACACGATGATTGTGCAGGATTTTTGCTGTCCCAGCGCCTGGCATGGAACAGGGCCGCAGGCCCGGACGTTAAACGACGGACTTTTCCAAAGCGGCATTCCGTCCGCAACTTCAGGAGACATCGATGAAGACGCACAAGACGAAGAACGACCTGCCTTCCAACGCCAAGTCGACCGTGATCGGCATTCTCAATGAATCGCTCGCTTCCGTCATCGACCTTGCGCTCGTCACCAAGCAGGCGCACTGGAACCTCAAGGGCCCGCAATTCATCGCCGTCCATGAACTTCTCGACACGTTCCGCGCCCAACTCGACAATCACGGCGACACGATTGCCGAGCGTGTGGTCCAGCTTGGTGGCACGGCGCTCGGCAGCCTGCAATCGGTCTCCTCAACGACAAAGCTCAAGGCCTATCCGACCGATATCTACAAGATCCATGACCATCTGGACGCCCTGATCGAGCGTTATGGCGATGTGGCCAACATGATCCGCAAGGCGATCGACGATTCCGACGAGGCCGGTGATCCGACGACGGCCGACATCTTCACCGCCGCCTCGCGCGATCTCGACAAGTCGCTCTGGTTTCTCGAAGCGCATGTGCAGGAAAAAAGCTGAGCGGAAAACGGCTCTCGCCTGCCCAAACAGCAAAGCGCCCGAGATACCCGGGCGCTTTTTTTAACGGAATGGCGCAATCAATGCCGACGTAAGACCGCAAGCCCTATATCGCGCAACATTTCATGGTCGAGAATGCCGCGCTGGGCGCTTCGGATCAAAACCGCTGCGCACTCATTGGCGACATGGCTGCTGCGATCTTGAAGGCACTCGAAACATACGCCATCGAAAATATTCTGTAGATCGGTGATCTGCTCTGGCGACAATTGTGCGCCAACTCTTTCAAAAGCTGCGTACGACAAGGCTCATCCTCCCGATGATGATATGCCAAGTATCGTTCCCAATATCGTTTCGGATTTTCGTGGACAGGCAATTTGTACACCCGAACGAATCACTTGTCGAATCAGATTTTAACCAAATGTAAACAGGTTATTTTCTGGCCTTCCCGCCGGCCGCCACCCCCGTCATAGGGAGATAAAAACCAACTGAAACAACATCTTCAGCGGAAATTCCCTGCGCTTGCGCCCGTAATGGCCGCCAGATTTCGGATAAATCCGCACACAGGCGGATTTCCACCGAAACCGCAAAAGAAACTATTGCATTCCAAAAACGATTGAGCGATATAGCACCCGTCGCCACTTGGCGGCCCACGGTTCAGCGAACTACCCCGGACCGGTGGATTTGAGCGGGTGTAGCTCAGGGGTAGAGCACAACCTTGCCAAGGTTGGGGTCGAGGGTTCAAATCCCTTCGCCCGCTCCAGTTTCCCAAAAAAAGACGGATAAATCGTCACCACGTCCGATGTGAGATGCATCGTTTCTATGGGCTGTGATGCGCATCGCCATGCGCAATGCGCGAAGATTTCTCACACTAAGAAAACCGGGAAGAGCGTTCCCTCCCCGGCTCTCATTGTCAGGCAGCTTCGTCCCAGACAGGCGCAAGCCCGTCCGGCGAAACAATGCGGCCATCCGGTCCGGCGAGCGCATGGATCGCCGCCATTTCATCGGCAGAAAGTTCAAAGTCGAAGATGGCGAGATTTTCATCGACGCGGGCTTCGCTGACCGTTTTCGACAATGCGACGACACCCGGCTGCTGCACGAGCCAGCGCAGCACCACCTGCGCCACCGACTTGCCACGGCCTGCGGCGATTTCTTTCAGCACCGGATCGGTGAAGACCTTGCCATCGGCCATGCCGTAATACCCCGTCACCGACATACCGGCGGCCTTTGCCGCGGCGATAACCACATCCTGATCGATATAGGGGTGGTATTCGATCTGGTTGGTCACGATCGGGGCTCTGGACAGCTTCACCGCCTCGGCCATCAGTGCCGTGCTGAAATTGGAAACGCCGATATGGCGAACCTTGCCGGCCTGCCTCACCGCGTTCAGCGCGCCGATCTGTTCGGCAAGCGAAACCGCCTCATTCGGCCAATGCAGCAGCAGCAGGTCGACATAGTCGGTCTTCAGCTTTTTCAGGCTCTCATCCACGGAGGCGAGGAAGGCATCGTGCCTGTAATTCTCGACCCAGACCTTGGTGGTGAGAAACACCTCGCTGCGCGCCACGCCCGAAGCAGCAATGGCTTCGCCGACCTCGGCTTCGTTGCCGTAGATCTGGGCGGTATCGATATGGCGAAAGCCGGCCTTCAGCGCATGGGGAACGATGCGCAGCACATCGGCGCCGGGGATACGAAACGTGCCGAAGCCGAGCGCCGGGATCGAAACGCCATTCGCGGTGACATCAAACATATATTTTCTCCTTTGGGGTTATCCGGCCAGCTTGGGGTATGGCCGGGAATCTTGTGAAAGCTCAGGCGGTTTTCAGCGTCAGCGCGGCGCGGCGGTCGAGTGCGCTGCTCCAGAGGGTGAGCAGCAGGGCGACGGCGACGAGGATGGCGCCAACCCAGGGGGTTGCGGCAAGACCCATCGGCGATTCCACCACCAGACCGCCAAGCCATGCGCCAATGGCGATGCCGAAGTTGAACGCGGCGATGTTGAGCGCCGAGGCGACATCGACGGCACCGGGGCGATGCTCCTTGGCAAGTTGCACCACATAAAGCTGCAGGCCGGGAACATTCGCGAAGGACAGGAAACCAAGCGCCGCAAGCGTGATGAGCGCCAGCATCGGCGAGAAGGCGGTGAAGGAAAAGACGAGCAGCACGATGGCCTGCGCCAGGAAAAGACCGATCAGCGCCTTGGCCGGGTTATGGTTGGCGATCCTGCCGCCGCCGATATTGCCGGCTGCAATGGCGACGCCATAAAGCACGAGGATCAGGCTGACGCTCTTTTCCGAAAAGCCGGTCACATCCTGCAGGATCGGTGCAAGGAAGGTGAAGGCGACGAAGGTGCCGCCGTAGCCGAGCGCGGTCATGGCGAAAACGATGAGCAGCCGGCCGGAACCGAGAACACGAACCTGATCGAAGAGGCTCGCCGGCGGCGCCTTTTTGAGCGTGCTTGGCAGAAGCGCGGCAATGCCCAGGAAAGCAATGACGCCAAGGGCGGTGACGGCCCAGAAGGTGGCGCGCCAGCCGAAGACCTGCCCGATATAGGTGCCGAGCGGAACGCCGGTGACGATCGCGACCGTGAGCCCCATGAACATCATCGCAATGGCGGAAGCGCGACGGTTTTCCGGCACGAGATCGGCGGCGATGGTGGAACCGACCGAGAAAAAGACGCCATGGGCGAAAGCGGCGATGACGCGGGCGACAAGCAGCATCTCATAGCTCGGCGACAGGGCCGCAGCGCTGTTGCCTATGATGAACAGGGCCATCAGGCCCAGCAGCAGCGGCTTTCTTTCGATCCTGCCCGTCAGCGCCGTCAGGATCGGCGCACCGAAGGTGACCCCCAGCGCGTAGACGCTGACAATGAGGCCGGCGAGCGGCAGGGTGATGTGAAGATCGGTCGCGACCGTCGGCAGAAGACCGACAATCACGAACTCCGTGGTGCCGATCGCATAGGCCGCGATCGTCAGGGCAAATATGGCCAATGGCATGACGAATACCTCTTCGCCCGGAGCGAGATCGCGGGCGTTCTGGACAGCAACGCTGTCGGTTTGGATCATTTGGACAGCAACGCTGTCGGTTTGGATCATTTGGACAGCGATGCTGTGGTTTAGATCATTTGGACAGCGATGCTGTCCGGTTGGATCAAATCTATGGACGCAATATGGGCGAAGGGGACTTGCATGATAATCGGCAAGGTGGGACAAATACCTTTGAATTTATTTCAAAGGCGGTGCGGCGATGGATAACAGGGCCGGAGAAATGGAAGTCTTCGTGGCGGCGGCCGAACTCGGCAGCTTTTCCGCCGCCGGGCGCAGGCTGCAGCTTTCACCGTCCGCCGTCAGCAAGCTCGTCACCCGCATCGAAGACCGCCTCGGCACCCGGCTGCTCGCCCGCTCCACCCGGCTTGTCACGCTCACACCGGAAGGTGAAGTCTATCTGGCCCGGGCAAGGCGCATTCTCGCCGACATAGCCGAGACCGAGCAGATCGTGGCGAGCGGCGGCAAGGTGGTGCCGCGAGGCCTTTTGCGCGTTAACGCCACTCTGGGCTTCGGCGAACGTTATCTCCTGCCGCTGGCGCCGGAATTTTTGTCGCTTTATCCGGAAATCGAGCTGGATATCTCCCTGACCGACGGCGTCATCAGGCTGATCGAGGAACGCACCGATATCGCCATCCGCTCGGGCGCCATGGGAGATTCATCGCTGAAGGCGAGAAAGCTGAAGGAAGTCCGTCGCGTCATCGTCGCCTCCCCCGCCTATATCGAACGACACGGCATGCCGGAAAAACCGCAGGATCTGGCGCGGCACAATTGCTTCAGCTTCAATTTCAGCCGCAGCCTCAACGAATGGCCGTTTCGCAACCCCGGCTCTGCGCAAGTCTACCGCCTGCCTGTCAAGGGCAACGTCTCGGTCAACAGCGGCATGGCCATGCGAAGGCTCTGCCTGACGGGCCTGGGGCTGGGAAGGGTCGGCGAATTTCATATCGAGCCGGATATCGAGGCGGGCCTGCTCGTGCCGGTTCTGGAAGACTACAATGCAGAGGAGATGGAAGTGATCCACGCGGTTTATGCCGGTCATGAACACCTGGCCGCCCGCGTTCGCGCCTTCATCGATTTTGTCGCAGCAAGGGTCGGGCGGTGACTGGCCGCCTCAGACCAGGCCGTGCACCAATTTGGCAAGCCAATCGACAAAAACGCGCACCTTGTTGGTTACATGCCGGGTCTGCGGGTAAACCACATAGATCGGCATCGCCTCCCGTCGCCATTCGGAAAGCACCGGCACCAGTTCTCCCCGCGAAAGCGCATCCTTTACCATGAAGACGGGAAGCTGCACGATACCCATGCCGGCCAGCGCGGCATTGAGATAGGTACGGCTGTCATTGACTGAAACGACATAATTCGGGGTCAGCTCGACGCTGCGCACACCGTTATCGAAGGAGGCCGGCATGATCTGACCGGTGGTGGCATTGAGGTAGCCCACCGAATAATGTTCCTTCTCCAGATCCTCCGGCTCTTGCGGCATGCCGAAATTTTCGATGTAGGACGGCGAGGCGAATGTCTCGAACCGGAGTTCGCCCACTTTACGGGCAATCAGCGACTGATCGCGAAGCACGCCGACGCGCAGCGCACAGTCGACATTCTCCGCTATATAATCGACCAGACGGTCACCGACACCGAGGTCGAGGCGGATTTGCGGATAACGCTGGTAAAATTCGCAAAGATGTGGGATAACCACCAAGTCCGCGAAGACACCGGCCATTTCCACCCGCAACCGGCCGGAGGGCTGCACCTGCGCGCTGGACATGCTGCCGTCAAGTTCTTCGATTTCCGATAAAATCTGTGAGGCCCGCTCATAATAGAGAGCGCCGTCCGTTGTCAGCATCACCCGGCGCGTGGTGCGGTTGAGAAGTGTGGTGTGCAAATGCGCCTCCAGCGCCTGCACCATGTTGGTGACGGTGGTCTTCGGCATATTCAGCGCTGTCGCGGCGCGGCTGAAATTGCCGGTTTCCACGACCCGCGTAAAAACCCGCATGGCGGAGAGCTGATCCATGATGAGATTATCCGTCTTTATGGAATAGTGTTTTCATTTTAGAGCACTTGATCGTTTTTCTCCGAACAATAATATGAATTTCAGATTTTGCAAATATGGTGCGCCTCTCATGGTGGTGCACGGGACCGGATCAGATGAACGCGCACTGGGAAAACATCAAAAGCTGCGGGGGCCTCGCATCCCAGCTTTCCGTGCGCCGATATGAGGGTGCAAAGCTTTGCAGCCAGCCGCCCGTGGTGCTTTACCTGCGCGGCGGATCGTTTCTGCAACCCGGTCTTGAGCCGGGCGGTAATTGCCCCGAGCTTCCGGTGGCCCGCGCGCTTGCGGAAAGCGGCGCGGTGGTCGTGGAAGCCGACTATAGCAAGCCGTCCGGCAACGAGTTTCCGATGGTTATCGACTGCGCCTATGAGGCGCTCGATCATCTGAGCCGGGATCGTAAACATTATGGCGGCGCGAAATCGCTGCTGTTCGTGGCCGGCGAAGAGGCTGGCGGCAATGTGGCGGCGGGGCTTGCCTTGAAGGCCCGTGACCGCATGCCGGGCAAACTCGCAGGCCAGATTCTTCTGTCGCCTATGATCGACCCGATGATGACGACGGAATCCTTCCGCAACGCGGACAGGATCGGCATGCGCCAGCGCTGGGCCGATGGCTGGAGCCATTACCTTGCCAAGGCGTGCGGGTTTTTCCACCCCTATGCCGCGCCCTGCCAGTGCACGCGGCTGAACCGGGTGGCGCCGGCGCTGATCTTTACCGCCGAGGATGACCCTCTGCGCGACGAAACGGTCAATTATGGAGACCGCCTCATCGCCTCGGGTGTCAGCGTCCGGAGCCATGTTTTCCCCGCCGGCATCGGCTGGACGGGGCTTTATCAAGGAGAGGGCGGCGGATGGGTCTCATCCGTCTGTTCGGAGTTCAAGACTTTCGTTGACCAGTTAAAACACTGAAAATTCGCATTTATTTATGAACGACCTGCTCCCGATCGGGGGCCAAGGAGATACCCATGACGCTGAACACAAAGCGCCGGGCCCTGACGGGCGCCGGTATCGGGCTTGCCATGTCCGTTGCAGCCGCAGCACTGTTTTTCGACCTCCCCACCAGCCGTGACGCGACGGCCGCTTCCACGCCGGCTGAAACACCGGCAATCCCGGTCACCGTCGCCAAGGTGGAAAGCCGCGACGTGATGCGCTGGGAAGAATTTTCCGGCCGTCTCGAAGCCGTCGACCGGGTGCAGATCCGCTCCCGCGTCGCCGGCCAGATCAAGGCCGTGCATTTCCGCGAAGGTGCGCTCGTCAAGGAAGGCGACCCGCTCTTCACCATCGACCCGGCCCCCTATCAGGCCGCTGTTGCCGGTGCTGAAGGACAGGTCGCTTCCGCCGAAGCCAAGGTAAGCCTTGCAAAAACGGAACTGGAGCGTGGCCGCCGGCTTTCCGACAACCGCACCATTTCCCAGAGCGATCTCGACCAGCGGCAAAGCTCGTTTGCGGATGCCGAAGCCCAGCTTCGCGCTGCCCGCGCAGCACTCACCACGGCTGAGCTCGATCTCGGTTACACCGAAATCCGCGCTCCGGTTTCCGGCCGGGTCGGCAGGATCGAAATCACCGCCGGCAACCTCGTCGCTGCCGGCTCTACGTCGCCGGCGCTCACGACGCTGGTATCGGTCAACCCGATCTATGCCAGCTTCAACGCCAGCGAAGGCGTTGTAGCCAGGGCGCTTGCCGAACTGCCGAAAACCGATGACGCCCTGCCCGCCCTCGAACAGATCCCGGTGGAAATCGGCACGCTTTCGGATGAGGGTACGCCGATCAAGGGTACGCTGCACCTGATCGACAACCAGGTGGATTCGGCAAGCGGCACCATCGGTGTCCGCGCCGTCTTTGAAAATCCGGACGGCAGGCTGATCCCCGGCCAGTTCGTGCGGGTACGCATGGGTGAACCGAAGCCAGAAAACCGCATCGTCATCAGCGACCGGGCCATCGGCACGGATCAGGACAAGCGGTTCGTCTTCGTGGTGGACGCCGAAAACAAGGTGAGCTACCGCCAGATCAAGCCGGGCGCACCGGCCGACGGCCAGCGCATCATCGAAAGCGGCCTTGCCGCCGGCGATACGATCGTCGTCAACGGTCTGCAACGCATTCGCCCCGGCGCGACCATCGCACCGCAGACGGAAGACAAGGTTGCTGCTTCGCAGTAACCCGCCCCTTTGATCAGCAGGCGTCCCGCGCTGTCGCGAGACGCCCCCTTTAGACAGAACCGGCCTTCACCGGCGGCAGGATTGCCGCCGGAACGGCCTTCGCATTCCCAAAGACCCGGAGAGGGACTGGATATGAATATTTCCAGATTTTTTGTCGACCGGCCGGTATTCGCCGGCGTGTTGTCGATCCTGATTGTGGTGGCAGGCCTTCTCGGCATGCGCGCCCTGCCGATTTCGGAATATCCCGAAGTCGTTCCGCCATCTGTCGTCGTGCGCGCCACCTATCCCGGTGCGAACCCTACCGTTATCGCTGAAACCGTCGCGACACCGCTGGAAGAACAGATCAACGGCGTCGAGGACATGCTCTATATGGGCAGCCAGGCGACATCGGATGGCGTGCTGACGCTGACCGTGACCTTCAAGCTCGGCACCGACCCCGACAAGGCGCAACAGCTGGTACAGAACCGCGTGTCGCAGGCCGAACCGCGGCTGCCGGCGGAAGTGCGCGCACTCGGCATCACCACCGTCAAAAGTTCGCCGGACTTCATCATGGTCGTCAACCTCGTCTCGAAAACCGACGACTACGACATCACCTATCTGCGCAACTATGCGACGCTGAACGTCAAGGATCGCCTCGCCCGCATCGAAGGTGTCGGCCAGGTGCAGGTCTTCGGCGCAGGCGACTATTCCATGCGCGTATGGCTCGACCCGCAGAAGGTTGCCGAGCATGATCTGGCTGCAAGCGATGTTTCCGACGCCATCCGCCAGCAGAACGTGCAGGCCGCAGCCGGCGTCATCGGCGCTTCCCCAAGCCCGAATGGTGTCGACCTGCAGCTCAACGTCAATGCCCAAGGCCGTCTGACGACGCCGGAAGAATTCGGCAACATCATCGTCAAGAGCGGTGCGAACGGTGAAATCACCCGCCTGCGCGATGTCGCCCGCATCGAGCTTGGCGCTGCCGACTATACGCTGCGCTCGCTGCTCGACGGCGAGCCCGCCGTGGCTGTCGCCGTGCTCCAGGCCCCCGGCTCCAACGCCATCGAGATCGCCGACAATGTCCGCGCGACCATGGACAATCTGCAACTGGCAATGCCTGACGGTGTGAAATACGAGATCGTCTACGATACGACGAAATTCGTGCGCTCCTCCATCGAGAAAGTTGTCGATACACTCCTCGAGGCCGTTGGCCTCGTGGTGCTTGTGGTCATCCTCTTCCTCCAGACCTGGCGCGCCTCGATCATTCCGCTGATCGCCGTTCCGGTCTCGATCATCGGCACCTTCGCCGTCATGTATGCCTTCGGCTTCTCCATCAACGCCTTGACGCTGTTCGGCCTTGTGCTTGCCATCGGCATCGTGGTGGATGACGCCATCGTGGTCGTCGAAAACGTCGAGCGAAATATCGAAAACGGGCTCTCGCCGCGGGACGCCACCTATAAAGCCATGCGTGAAGTCTCCGGCCCTATCATCGCCATTGCGCTGGTTCTGGTCGCCGTCTTCGTGCCGCTCGCCTTCATCTCCGGCCTGTCCGGCCAGTTCTACCGGCAGTTCGCACTGACCATCGCCATCTCCACCGTCATTTCGGCCATCAATTCGCTGACGCTGTCACCCGCGCTTGCGGCCCTGCTGCTCAAGGAACATGGTGCGCCGAAAGACTGGCTCACCCGTTTCATGGACAAAATCTTCGGCTGGTTCTTCCGCGGCTTCAACCGCGCCTTCGGTGCCGCCTCCAACGGCTATGGCAAGACCGTCGGCGGGCTGGTGACGCGAAAGAGCCTTGTCATGATCGTCTACATGGCGCTGGTGGCCGCCACCTACGGCATGTTCACGACAGTGCCGAGCGGCTTCGTGCCGGCGCAGGACAAGCAGTATCTGATCGGTTTCGCCCAGCTTCCCGATGGTGCAACGCTCGACCGCACCGAAAGTGTGATCAAGCGGATGAGCGCGATCGCCATGGAAACGCCCGGTGTCAGCCACGCCATCGCCTTCCCCGGCCTGTCGATCAACGGCTTCACCATCGGCTCCAATTCCGGCATCGTCTTTGCGGTTCTCGATGATTTCGAAAAGCGCAAGACACCGGAACTCTCCGGCGGTGCCATCGCCATGCAGCTGAACCAGAAGTTCGCCGGCATTCAGGATGCCTTCATCGCCATGTTCCCGCCGCCGCCCGTCAACGGTCTCGGCCAGACAGGCGGCTTCAAGCTGCAGATCGAAGACCGCGCCGGTTACGGTTACCAGACGCTGGATGAAGCCGCGAAGGCCGTGATCGCCAAGGCATATCAGACCCCGGAGCTGGCAGGCATCTTCTCCAGCTACCAGATCAACGTGCCGCAGCTCTTCGCCGATCTCGACCGCGCCAAGGCGGAACAGCTGGGCGTCTCCGTCAGCGACGTCTTTCAGACGCTGCAGATCTATCTCGGCTCGCTGTATGTGAACGACTTCAACGCCTTCGGACGCACATACAGCGTGCGGGTGCAGGCAGATTCGCAGTTCCGCGCCCATGCCGAAGACATCGGCCGTCTGAAGGTTCGCTCGGCGACCGGCCAGATGATCCCGCTGTCGACGCTGCTGAAGGTGGATGCGACGACGGGACCGGAGCGCACCAACCGTTATAACGGCTTCCTTGCGGCCGATATCAACGGCGGCCCGGCGCCGGGCTTCTCCTCGGGACAGGCGCAGGCGGCTATGGAGAAAATCCTTGCCGAGAACCTGCCCGCCGGCATCGATTACGAATGGACCGACCTGACCTACCAGCAAATCCTGGCAGGCAACTCCAGCATCGTGGTCTTTCCCTTGGCGCTGCTGCTCGTTTATCTCGTGCTCGCCGCGCAATATGAAAGCCTCACCTTGCCGATTGCGATCATCCTGATCGTCCCGCTCGGTGTGCTTGCGGCCCTCACGGGCGTCTGGCTGACGGGAGGGGACAACAACATCTTTACGCAGATCGGCCTTGTCGTCCTTGTCGGTCTCTCGGCGAAAAACGCGATCCTGATCGTGGAATTCGCCCGGGAACTGGAATTCGAGGGACGAACGCCGCTTCAGGCGGCCATCGAGGCAAGCCGGCTTCGCCTGCGCCCGATCCTGATGACCTCGCTCGCCTTCATCATGGGCGTGGTGCCGCTGGTCGTCTCGACAGGTGCCGGTGCGGAAATGCGTGCGGCCATGGGCGTCGCCGTCTTCTCCGGCATGATCGGCGTGACGTTCTTCGGCATCTTCATGACCCCTGTTTTCTACGTGCTGGTGCGCAAGCTCGCGGGCAACCGTCCGCTCATCCAGCACAGCCGAGAAGAACCGGCCAATTCGGACTACAAGCTCGAAAAGGCCGGCTAAGATCACACTCCCATCCACCGCAACCTTCGACGCAAGCCCGCCGCGCATCCCAAGATGCGCGGCGTTTTTCATGGTTGGGACGCTCATGCGACATCGCTGAAATAGAATCTGTTTCAAATAGTTAAGTAGAGATCACACTCATATTGCGCTGCATTAAAACTGACAAAAGGCAATATATCCGCAAGGGTAAACCAGCGCCGAAAGAAACAATGCTATTTTATGCTTTATATTTTGTGGTAATTTTCGAAATCAGGGTGATTCGGACTAAATGATTTAGTTCAGGGGCGACATGATGGAGCAGGATTACGAGAGCTGGGCAACCACCGTTGCCTATTCGATTGTGATGCATGAGGGGCTTGATCTCGCCCTTTCCGCGCAAAATCTCGACAGGGGCAAAACCCGGAACAACCGGGAGCGGCTGATGGAAGCCATCCGCACCTCGCTGCTCGAAGCCCGTTCGAGAAGCGGCCAGTTGACGACGGCGTGAAGGACTGCCAGTCGCGCCGGATAGGGTAGCGGCTCAGGCCGGAAACAGGTCGGTCCGGATCGCCGCTTTCAGCGGCAGATGGTCCGAGGCGATGCGCGCCAGCGCGCTGTCATGCGCCTCCACCTGCTCGATCAACCCTTCGCGATTGGCAATGATCCGGTCGAGCGCCAGCACCGGCAGGTTGGACGGAAAGCTCGGGACAGCCGGCGGCAAAGCACCAAAAGCATCCCGGAACGTATTGAGCGACGAACCATTACCGAGGCGCCATTCGTTCAGGTCTCCCATGAGAACGGTCGCGCATTCATTGCGCGCTTCGAGAAGGCTGATCAGTGCTTTTGCCTGCTGGGCGCGGGAATGTCTGAGAAGCCCGAAATGGGCGGCGATGACCCTCAGCGTGCCGCCGCTTTTCAGGTCCAGTTCCACGACGAGCGCACCGCGCGGCTCCAGCCCCGGCAATTTCAGCGTATGCACATCCCTGACCGCGCCTTCCTTGAACAGCACGACATTGCCGTGCCAGCCATGGGCCTTCACGCCGGCCTGCACGGGCACGGGAATGAGGCCGCTTTCCCGCTCCAGCCGGGCGAGATCGAGCAGGCCCGTGCGCTCGCCGAAACGGCTGTCCGCTTCCTGAAGGGCGATGATGTCAGCGCCGATTTCCTGAATGACGCGGCTCGTGCGGTCGGGATCGAACTTGCGGTCGCGGCCGACGCATTTATGCACATTGTAGGAGGCTATGACGGGAAAGGAATGATCTTTGGTCGCTGGCGCCGCATTCTGGCGCTGGCGGCGGTCGCGCAGCGACTGCATGACGAAGGCGGACAGGCTGGTGTTTTTCGTCAAGGCCGCTTTTTCATCATCCAGCAAACCGTTCTTTTTCACGCGTTTATGCCTCCGGTCTCGCGCAGCGCCCTGCCGGACGCACCGCACACTAAAGATAAGGCGAAGCGAGCCACAGGACACGCTCCACAAAACGGACAACGAATGGCCGCGCATTCAGTTCGCTGAGCCGCACGGGCAAGGCGGTTGCCCGTGCATCCCGGATGCGCTCGCCGATTGTCGCGGCGAATTCCTCATCCATAACTTCGAGATCGATCTCAAAGTTCAATCGCAGCGAACGCGGATCGAGATTGGAAGAGCCAATGTAGCTCCAGCGCCCGTCAATCACCAGAAGCTTGGAGTGATTGAAAGTCCCCGTCGCCCGCCAGATGCGGCAATAGTTCCTCAGCATCTGGTCGAACTGCGCCGTCATCGCCCTGTCCACAAGCACCAGATTGTTGCTTTTCGGCACGATGATATCCACCACCACTCCCCGCCTTGCTGCGGTTATGAGCGCTGAAATAAGCTCCCTATCGGGGAGAAAATAGGGCGACATGATGAGAATGGAGGAGCGGGCGACGGAAAACGCGCCCATCAGCATCTTGTGACTGGTCTCGATGCTTTTGTCTGGCCCCGAGGAGCAGACGCGGG
Organism: Agrobacterium salinitolerans; assembly: GCF_027498475.1. Lineage (NCBI taxonomy): Bacteria > Pseudomonadati > Pseudomonadota > Alphaproteobacteria > Hyphomicrobiales > Rhizobiaceae > Agrobacterium > Agrobacterium salinitolerans. The sequence goes on from NZ_JAPZLN010000001.1 coordinate 1,348,890, forward strand.
CGACGATTTGCGAACCCGGCACGCCGTCGGGAATGGCGATATCCCAGACTGGCGCATCCAGAAGCTCCCTTGTCGTGAACCGCCAGTCCTCCGCCGCGATGGAGAAAAAATCCGATACAACCGGCCCGGTGATCTTGAAATGCGTGTCTTGCGACCGGTTTTCGCCGCCGAATTCCTCTGTGAACCCCTCACGGATATTCATGCCGCCGCTGAACGCGATGCGACCGTCCACCACAAGAATCTTGCGGTGGGTACGCAGATTGGCATAGGGCAGCCGCAACCCCATGATGACATTGCCGTTGAAGACATCGCAGACGATGCCCTTTTCCCTGAGCGTCGGCAGGATGCTCGGCACGGAATAACGCGCACCCACCGCGTCCACCAGCACGCGCACCTCCACGCCACGGACCTTCGCCCTTTCGAGCGCGGCGACAAAACGCGCGCCGATCCGGTCATTGTCGAAAATATAGGTTTCGATAATGATCGACCGCTTCGCTTCCCCAATGGCCTCCAGCATGGCGGCATAGGCGGCATCCCCCGTGACCAGCGGCTCTATGCCGTTACCGGTCGTCAGCGCATGGCGGGTTACCCGGTCACCCAGCGTCTTCATCGCCTCGAAACGGCGTCCGAAGCGCGCGGCTATCGTCTCGCCGCTGGCGTCCAGACGCGCCACGCGATCCATGATCTCGTCCTGCATGAAGGACCGTTGTTGCGTGATGTTGGACCGGCGAATGCGGTTAATGCCGGCAATGGCATAAATGACCGCGCCGACGATGGGCGACAGCACGATAACCCCGACCCAACCGAGCGCGGAGCGGACCTCCTCCTTCGTCATCGTGGCATGCACAGCGGCCACGGTTCCCATCAAAATCGAGAGAACGGCAAGGATATGCGGCCAATAGGCAATGACGAGATCGAGCATGGTACAACTATAGAGTACTTCGGCAATCTCGCAATGACAGGCAGGTAGTGCTGGCAGAGACAAGAACCTGACAGCGCCATGCTTTTGCGGGACAGACCCTTGCGGGATTAACGGTGGAAACCGGCCTTGCGATATGTCATGAGAGCGCATCTTGATCTTTGGGCAGTGGCAAGGCGGGGTGCACTTGCGGGCTTTCTGCCTCGTTTGAAAGCAAGAAGGCCGTGATGCAGGAAAATACACAGGGCGCCGTCATCGTCATTTCCAGCCATGTCATGCGTGGCTCCGTCGGCAATCGTGCCGCTGTCTTTGCGCTGGAGACACTCGGTTATCCGGTTTGGGCGGTGCCCACCATCGTCATGCCCTGGCATCCCGGCCACGGCCCTTCCACCCGGATGCGCTTTCAGGACGACGATTTCGACAAGGCGATGACCGACCTCGAAAACGCCAAATGGATCGGCGAGGTCAAGGCTGTCCTGACCGGTTATTTCGGCAGCGCTGCGCAGGTGCGCTCCGTCGCAAGGCTAATCCGCAATCTGAAGGAAAAGAACCCGTCGCTGATTTATGCCTGTGACCCGGTCATGGGCGATCTTGGCGGGCTTTACATTCCGCTTGAAACAGCGGAAGCCATCCGCGATCACCTCATCCCGCTTGCCACCGTCGCCACGCCAAACCGTTATGAACTGGCCTGGATGAGCGGCGCGGAACTTGAGACCAACAATGCCATCATGGATGCCGCGCTCGCACTCGGCCCCCCGAAAATGCTGGTCACCTCAGCCGTCCCGATGATGACGGGCGGCACCGGCAATCTTTATCTCAGCGGCCGCCACGCACTGCTTGCCGAACATCGCGCCATCGAGAATGCGCCGAACGGCCTCGGCGACCTGATGTCGGCGCTATTCCTCGCCCGTCTGCTGGAAGGCGTGGATGACGAAAAGGCGCTGCAGCTCGCAACCGCCAGCGTCTTCGAAATTCTGGCCCGCACCAAAAAACGCGACATGAACGAACTGACGCTGGAAACGGATTCTTCAAGCCTCTCCACACCCATGGCCATGGTGCAGATGCGTCATCTCTTGCATCCTTCGCGCAGCAAGCGCAAATAGCGGCTAGAGCATTTCCAGGCTGGACCTCGGTTTTCCGTCAGGAAATGCGGCAAAAAAGGAGTTGGAGCAATATCGCGGTTCGAAGAACAGCAAGAATGCTCCAAAGGATTGGTCTTCAACGCACCGAGTTCTTCTCTTGATCTCGGTCCAACCACAACGGTAATGCGATAGATGAAAGATTTTCCGGAAAACCTTCTCAACGGCTACAAGAGCTTCATGAGCGGCCGCTACGCCGATGAGCGCGAAAGATACCGCGTTCTGGCAGATACCGGACAGAAACCGCAGACCCTGTTCATTGCCTGTTGTGACTCCCGCTCCGCGCCGGAAACCATTTTCGACTGCGGACCGGGAGAGCTTTTTGTCGTCCGCAACGTCGCCAACATGGTGCCGCCTTTCGAGCCCGACGGCCAGTACCACGCCACCTCGGCGGCCATCGAATACGCCGTTCAGGTTCTGAAGGTGAAGGATATCGTCGTCATGGGTCACGGCCGCTGCGGCGGCATTCAGGCGGCGCTCGATCCCAATCTCGAGCCGCTGTCTCCCGGCGACTTCATCGGCAAGTGGATGAACATGGTCAAGTCCGCCGCCTCGCAAATCCAGAGCAACGACGTCATGACCGCTTCCGAGCGGCAGACCGCGCTGGAACGGGTCTCGATCCGTAATTCCATCGCAAACCTGCGCGGTTTCCCCTTCGTCAAGGCGCAGGAAACCGCCGGCAAGGTGAAACTGCACGGCGCATGGTTCGATATTTCAACCGGCGAATTGTGGGTGATGGACGGCAAAACGGGCGATTTCCGTCGTCCAGACCTGTGATAAACAGGTTTTAGGTTAAAGGAGCGACGAGGTCGTATCAGCCACAAGTACCAACGGCTACCAACCTCTCCGTCGGCCACCAAACTCTCCTTCGGCTACCAACCTCTCCTTCGTCATCCTCGGGCTTGACCCGAGGATCCATTGCGCGTCAGGTTGTGGATCCTCGGGTCAAGCCCGAGGATGACGTCGATCATGCGGGGAACCTCTGTCAGACACGCCGTGGCTGGATGCCGGATCAAGTCCGGCATGACGGAAGTGAAACTTTGGCTCTTAGAAAACGGCCTTATTGGCCGTCGATCGCCTTGCCGATAAACGCAATCGCCTGCTGGTAGACGCTGGCGGCGTTCCAGCCCTGGATGGCCGCGTAATTGGCCTGTCCCTGCTGATAACCGGCGCCGCGCTGCCAGCCATGGCCGACGAGGAAGTTCGCGGTGGAAGCCAGCGCGTCGGCGCGCGAGCCGACGAGATCGATCCGGCCGTCGCGGTCGAAATCGACGCCGTAACGCACGACGTTCAGCGGCAGGAATTGCGTCTGGCCGATTTCACCATGGGCAGCACCCTTGGCATTGACGTTCAGCGAACCGCTGCCGACGAGCTTGAGGGCCGCATAAAGCTGCTCGGTGAAATAATCCGAACGACGGCAATCGAAGGACAGCGTCGCCACGGCGGAAAGCGTATGCTGGTTGCCAAGGAAGCCGCCAAAGCCGGTTTCCATGCCCCAGATGGCGAGCAGCGGACCGGCTGGCACGCCATAGGCGCGCTCGATGGACGCAAAGAGAGAAGCATTATTCTTCTTCATCGTCTTCCCGCGCGAGATGATCGTCTGACCGCCGCGCTTCTGCATGAACTGTTCGAAGGACAGCTTGAAGCTGTGCTGGCCGCGGTCAGCGCGGATCGTCGCCTGGTTGTAGGAGACGCCGGAGAAAGCACGGTCGAGCACCGAGGCGCTGACGCCGCGGCCCGTCGCTTCCTGCTTGAAGGCTCTGACCCAGGCATCGAAGCCCGCCGAAGTGTTGCCGCATTGCGCAGCCATCACCGGCGCCGCTGCCAGAACCGAAACCATGGCCGCACCAGCCAGAATTACCTTCATTGCCCGCATCAAAATCTGCCTTCGATATACTTTGGGGAGTTTTTCCCGAGAACCAAACCGTCAATACTGTATGATTCAGGTGCCAAAACCATCTTTTGGCGGCCTAAATTGCCTTTCGGCAGCAAGGCCTGCAAATAAACTGGCCGTGATCGTCGCCAATTATGAAACCCGCCTGCCCCACACAGAACAGACGGGTTATACTTAACGAACCTTAAAAAATCGTATCAGGCTGCCGCCTTGCGGGGCTTGATGAAACCACGATTGATCAGGAGTTCGGCGATCTGCACAGCGTTGAGAGCCGCACCCTTGCGCAGATTGTCGGAAACGACCCACAGGTTGAGGCCGTTTTCGACCGTCGCATCTTCGCGGATGCGCGAGATATAGGTCGCGTCCTCACCGGCGGATTCAACCGGGGTGATGTAGCCGCCGTTTTCGTGCTTGTCGATGACGAGGCAACCCGGCGCTTCGCGCAGGATGTCCCGCGCCTGATCGGCAGTGATCTCGTTTTCGAACTCGATATTGACCGATTCCGAATGGCCGATGAAGACCGGAACACGCACGGCCGTGCAGGTTACCTTAATCTTCGGATCGAGCATCTTCTTGGTTTCGGCCAGAACCTTCCATTCTTCCTTGGTGTAGCCGTCTTCCATGAAGACGTCGATATGCGGAATGACGTTAAAGGCGATGCGCTTGGTGAACTTCTTGGCTTCCACCGGATCTGCCACGAAGACAGCGCGGGTCTGCTGGAACAGTTCGTCCATGCCTTCTTTGCCGGCGCCGGAAACGGACTGGTAGGTGGAGACGACGACGCGCTTGATCTTGGCAAAGTCATGCAGCGGCTTCAGCGCAACGACGAGCTGTGCAGTGGAGCAATTCGGGTTGGCGATGATGTTCTTCTTGGTGAAGCCCGCAACCGCATCGGCATTGACTTCCGGAACGATCAGCGGAACGTCCTGATCGTAGCGCCATGCGGACGAGTTGTCGATGACGACGCAGCCCTGCTGGCCGATCTTCGGCGACCACTTCTTGGAAACATCGCCGCCGGCAGACATCAGGCAGATATCCGTGTCGGAAAAATCGTAGTTCTCGAGGTTCGAGACCTTCAGTGTGCGGTCGCCATAAGAGACTTCCGTGCCCTGCGAACGGGCGGAAGCGAGCGGCACGACTTCATCGGCGGGGAAACCGCGTTCGGCCAGGATATTGAGCATTTCGCGACCGACGTTGCCGGTGGCGCCTGCAATTGCAACTTTGAAACCCATGATCAAGCTCTCTTTCTGTCTCTCCTCTTTTTGGTGAGGTGGGAACCCGCATCAGATCGCGGCTTCCTCGTTCCCCAGCCAAACCGGGGAGAGAGCGGTGGCCAGAGACGTTAGACGGTTTTAATCGTCGTTTTGGCCGTAATTCGGGTAGAACGAGAAAGGCGCGGATCATCGCCGGCCAATTGTGCCGGTCCTTCCATGACGAACATGTCTGCAACATGCATGCGCAAGGTGATGCTCCTTCTTCGCGAGAAGCTATTAGAAGGTTTCTCGGTTGTGTCAAGAAAAAAGGCGCTTGCGCAAACAAGCTGTAATCAGCCCCGCGACATTTTCGGGACGCTTTATATTAGACTAAAGTCATAATCCGAAAGCATCGCTCTTACTGGGGTTAATTTTCTGTCACTCTCATGGTCCGCGCATTGCAGCCGAAAGGTTGAGTCCAGAGGAGAGAGCTGGGCTCCGCAATGCGTCGATTGGGACATCTGTGGAGGACAGACAATGGCAAATGTTGCAGCCGTGAGCGGCGCCGCCCGTCCAATGACGGGCGAAGAGAAGAAGGTGATTTTCGCCTCTTCTCTCGGAACAGTCTTCGAATGGTATGATTTTTATCTCTACGGCTCGCTCGCGATCTATATCGGCGCGAACTTCTTCAGCCAATATCCGGAAACGACGCGCAACATCTTCGCGCTGCTGGCCTTTGCCGCCGGCTTCCTCGTGCGGCCTTTCGGCGCGCTGGTCTTTGGCCGCCTCGGTGATATCGTCGGGCGCAAATATACCTTTCTCATCACAATCCTCATCATGGGCGTTTCGACCTTCCTCGTTGGCGTCCTGCCCGGCGCATCGCAGATCGGCATCGCCGCTCCGATCATTCTGATCGCGCTGCGCATGCTTCAGGGTCTGGCGCTCGGCGGTGAATATGGCGGTGCGGCAACTTACGTCGCCGAACACGCGCCGAACGGCCGCAGGGGCTATTACACCTCGTGGATCCAGACCACGGCGACGCTCGGCCTGTTCCTGTCGCTGGTGGTCATTCTCGGCGTGCAGTTCGCGCTCGGCAAGGAAGCCTTCGCCGCCTGGGGCTGGCGCATTCCCTTCCTCGTTTCCGTTCTGCTGCTTGGTGTCTCAGTCTGGATTCGTCTGAAAATGAATGAATCGCCCGCTTTCAAGAAGATGAAGGAAGAGGGCAAGACCTCCAAGGCGCCGCTGAGCGAAGCCTTCGGCCAATGGAAGAACGCCAAGATCGCGATCATCGCACTTATAGGCGCCGTCATCGGTCAGGCCGTCGTCTGGTATACGGGCCAGTTTTACGCCCTGTTCTTCCTGCAGAGCATTCTGAAGGTGGACGGCCAGTCGGCCAATATCATGGTTGCCGTCGCACTCGTCCTCGGCACCAGCTTCTTCGTGATCTTCGGCTGGCTTTCCGACAAGGTTGGCCGCAAACCAATCATCATGGCCGGCCTCATCCTCGCCATGCTGACCTACTTCCCGCTGTTCAAGGCGCTCACCTGGGCGGGCAACCCGGCGCTCGCCGAGGCTCAGTCCACCGTACGCGCCACCGTGACTGCGGCGCCGGGCGACTGCAAGTTCCAGTTCAACCCGACGGGCACTGCGAAATTCACCACATCCTGCGATATCGCCACCTCGTTCCTGACGCGCAATTCCGTGCCCTATGACGTGGTTGCGGGGGCCGCCGGCGAACCGGCAAGCGTGAAGATCGGCAACGCCACCATCGCCAGCTACGATGCGATTGCGGCTGGCGCGGATGCTTCCGCGAAGGACAAGGCCTTCCAGAAGCAAGTCAATATCGCAATGCATGACAGCGGTTATCCGCTGGTACGCGGTGCAGCACAGGTGCCGGATGCGAAACTGGACGCCTTCATCGCCGCAAACCCGGAACTCGGCCTCAATGCCGATGCAGTCCGCGCCACCGACAAGAAGATGGTGGCGACCGACAAGCTGGTGGCTGACAAGCTGCTGACGCCTGCCGAGACCGGCGGTGCGGCGGAAATGGCCGTCTACACCATTGCCGGCGGCGGCGCGTTCTCGATGGTAGCCGACCCGGCCGCCGTGAATTGGGTCGTCATTATCGCAGTGCTGACCGTCCTCGTCATCTACGTGACGATGGTCTACGGCCCGATTGCGGCCCTGCTGGTCGAACTGTTCCCGACCCGCATCCGCTACTCCGGCATGTCGCTGCCCTATCACATCGGCAACGGCTGGTTCGGCGGCCTTCTTCCGGCCACCGCCTTTGCGATGAGCGCGGCGAAGGGCGATATCTATTATGGTCTCTGGTACCCGATCATCTTTGCAGGCATCACGCTGGTCGTCGGCCTGCTGTTCCTGCCGGAAACCAAGGATCGCGATATCCACGCCATGGATTGAGCGAAAAGCACCCGAAACAGTCACCCGGCGCCTCGGCGCCGGGTTTTTTATTGCCGCCGTACCGCGACCGCCCCAAATGGCCTTTTCCCTGATGTCAATCCGCCGCAGGTAGAAAAACAGCAAGAACAAGACAAAAATACTCGAAATGGTCTATGACGGCTTATCAGGACGGGAATGGGAGAGCAGTTTTGAGAATCGGGACACCTAAGGAACTCTATGAAGGCGAAGCGCGTGTCGCCATGACGCCGGACAGCGCGCAGGCTTTGCAAAAACTCGGATATGATTGCGTGATCGAGGCTGGCGCTGGCAAGGCGGCCGGTTTTTCCGACGACGCCTATCGCGCGGCAGGCGTGACGGTGGTCGAAAGCGCTGAGGCGCTCTACACCGGTTCCGACATCATCGCCAAGGTTCGCCCGCCGGAAACGTCAGAGATTGATCGGCTGTCTTCCGACAAGACGCTGATCTCGTTTTTCTACCCCGCCCAGAACAAGGATCTTTTGGAGCAGGCCAAGGAAAAGGGCGCAAACGTCATCGCCATGGACATGGTGCCGCGCATTTCCCGCGCCCAGAAAATGGACGCCCTGTCTTCCATGGCCAATATCGCCGGTTATCGCGCCGTGATCGAGGCCGGCAATAATTTTGGCCGTTTCTTCACCGGCCAGGTCACCGCCGCCGGCAAGGTGCCGCCCGCCAAGGTTCTGGTCATCGGTGCCGGCGTCGCCGGTCTTGCCGCGATCGGCACGGCCACATCGCTTGGCGCGATCACCTATGCCTTCGACGTTCGCCCTGAGGTGGCCGAACAGATCGAATCCATGGGCGCTGAGTTCGTCTATCTCGATTTCGCCGATCAGCAGCAGGACGGCGCCGCCACCGGCGGTTATGCCGCCCCCTCCTCGCCGGAATTCCGCGAGAAGCAGCTGGAGAAGTTCCGCGAACTCGCGTCGCAGATCGATATCGTCATCACCACCGCGCTGATCCCTGGCCGCGACGCCCCGAAGCTGTGGCTTGCCGACATGGTGGCGATGATGAAGCCGGGTTCGGTCATCATCGACCTCGCCGCAGAACGCGGCGGCAATTGCGACCTCACGGTCCCCGACCAGCGTGTGGTTTCCGACAATGGCGTCATCGTCATCGGCTACACCGATTTTCCGAGCCGCATGGCGGCGCAGGCCTCGACGCTCTATTCCACCAACATCCGCCACATGATGACCGATCTGACGCCCGCAAAAGACGGCAAGCCGGTTCACAATATGGAAGACGATGTCATCCGCGGCGCGACCGTCACCTATCAGGGCGAGATCACTTTCCCGCCGCCGCCGCCGAAAATCCAGGCCATTGCCGCGCAGAAGCCGAAGGAACGCGCCAAAGAGCTGACGCCTGAGGAAAAACACGCGAAAGAACGGGCCGAGTTCAAGGCACAGACCAAAAGCCAGGTCGGGCTGCTGGTTGTCGGCACCGCGCTTCTGCTTCTCGTCGGTCTTTTTGCACCGGCAAGTTTCATGAGCCACTTCATCGTCTTCGTGCTCGCCTGCTTCATCGGTTTCCAGGTCATCTGGAATGTCAGCCACTCGCTGCACACGCCGCTGATGGCGGTGACAAACGCGATTTCCGGGATCGTCATCATCGGTGCACTGCTGCAGATCGGTTCCGGCAACTGGCTGGTGGTGATCCTTGCCTCGCTTTCCGTCCTGATCGCGACGATCAACATCGTCGGCGGTTTCCTCGTGACACGGCGCATGCTCGCCATGTTCCAGAAGTCCTGAGCGTGCGGGGATTTAAATAAATGACCATTGGTATCGTTTCCGCGGCCTATGTTGCCGCAGCCGTTCTTTTCATCCTCTCGCTCGGCGGTCTTTCCGGACAGGAAAGCGCTAAGCGCGCCGTCTGGTACGGCATCGTTGGCATGGGCCTCGCCATCATCGCCACCGTCTTCGGCCCCGAAATCAGCAAGGGCGTCGGGCAGTGGCTCGTCGTGCTCTTGATGCTGGCCGGCGGCTCGGTTCTCGGCTACTTCGTCGCAAGCCGGGTGCAGATGACTGAAATGCCGCAGCTTGTGGCCGCGCTTCACTCCTTCGTCGGCCTTGCCGCCGTCTTCATCGGCTTCAACGCCCATATCGAGGAAGCGCATGTCGCCTCGCTCGATGAGACGGCACGATCGTTGCTGACCGGCTTTTCCGCCATTCTCGCCCACAAGACGCCGGTGGAACTGGCGATCATGAAGGTCGAAGTTTTCCTCGGCGTCTTCATCGGCGCGGTCACCTTCACCGGTTCGGTCGTCGCCTTTGGCAAGCTTGCCGGCAAGGTGGACGGCAAGGCGAAGAAGCTGCCCGGCGGGCATCTTCTGAACGCCGGTGCTGCGATCCTGTCGCTCCTGCTGCTCATCATGTATTGCAATGGCGCCGGCGCATGGACGCTCGTCCTGATGACGCTCGCCGCCTTCTTCATCGGTTATCACCTGATCATGGGCATCGGCGGCGCCGACATGCCGGTCGTCGTCTCGATGCTGAACAGCTATTCCGGCTGGGCGGCGGCGGCCATCGGCTTCACGCTTGGCAACGATCTCTTGATCGTGACGGGTGCACTCGTCGGCTCTTCGGGGGCGATCCTCTCCTACATCATGTGCAAGGCGATGAACCGCTCCTTCATCTCGGTCATCCTCGGCGGCTTCGGCGGCACGACGGGTCCGGCGATGGAAATCGAGGGCGAGCAGGTGGCGATCGACGCCGAGGGCGTGGCCGCAGCACTCAACGACGCCGACAGTGTCATCATCGTGCCCGGTTACGGCATGGCGGTGGCGCAGGCGCAATCGGCCGTGTCGGAACTGACCCGCAAGCTGCGCGCCGACGGCAAGACCGTGCGTTTCGCCATCCACCCCGTCGCTGGCCGCCTTCCCGGCCACATGAACGTGCTGCTCGCCGAAGCCAAGGTGCCCTACGACATCGTGCTGGAAATGGACGAGATCAACGACGATTTCCCGAGCACCGACGTCGTCATCGTCATCGGCTCCAACGACATCGTCAATCCGGCGGCGCAGGACGATCCGAATTCACCCATCGCCGGCATGCCGGTTCTGGAAGTATGGAAATCGAAGCTCGTCATCGTCTCCAAGCGGGGACAGGGTACCGGTTATTCCGGTATCGAGAACCCGCTGTTCTACAAGGACAATACCCGCATGTTCTATGGTGACGCCAAGAAGTCGATCAACGATCTACTGCCGCTGATCAAGTAAATGAAAAGGGCGTTTCCGGGGGATCGGAAACGCCCTTTCTACGTTCAGGCAGGGAAATTCCGACTGCTTCAAAGCACCCGGTAACGCCGGTTGAAATACATCAGCGCTTCATCACCCGCATTGATCTTCATATCGACGACAGTGCAGATCAGAATGTCATGCGTGCCGCCGTCATGCGCCTCGCGGATGCGGCAGTCGAAAGAGACGAGCGCGTCCTCCAGAACAGGCGCGCCGGTTTCGAGCACGCCCCAGCTGCCGGCAGCAAAACGTTCATTAGCAGGTGTCTTGCCGCCGAAAAGCGTGCTCAGAACCTCGTGATGGGCGGCAAGCGTATTGATGCAGATAACGCCATTAGCCTTCACCACCTTGTAGGCTGAGGCATTGCGGTTGAGGCAGACGAGAAGCGTCGGCGGATTGTCGGAAACGCTGCAAACCGCCGTTGCGGCAAAACCGGCACGGCCTGCCGCGCCATCCGTCGTCACGATATTGACCGCCGCACCGAGCCGCGCCATGGCGTTTCTATAATCGAGGCTGCGCTGCTCAGCAGTCTTCGTCTCCATTTCCGCTTCCTTTTCAAGAGACATCATCTGCATCTAACCCATCCTTCCTTAACAGGCCATCAAGCCAGGAGACACGCGTCTTCAAAGCCAAGACGCGGCAGGCGGCCGAACAGCTTCGACGGATCGCCATAACCGAGATTGATCAGGAAATTGGATTTCCACGTCGTGCCCGCGAAAAATGCCGCATCCACCTTGGCCTTGTCGAAGCCGGACATGGCGCCGGTATCCAGCCCCAGAGCGCGCGCGGCAAGGATCAGATATCCGGCCTGAAGCGTGGCGTTGCGAAAAGCCGTTTCTTCGGCCACATCAGGGCTGGACGTGAACCACGAACGCGCATCGGCATGTGGAAACAGTTCCGGCAATTTCTCGTAAAACTCGCCGTCGATGGCGGCGATGACAGTCACCGGCGCGGCCATGGTTTTTTCGAGATTGCCCGAAGAGAGTGCCGGCCGAAGCTTTTCCTTGGCTTCCGGGCTGCGCACGAAAACGAAACGCGCGGGCGAGCAATTGGCCGAGGTCGGCCCCATCTTCGTCAGATCGTAAAGCGCCTTCAGCGTCTCGTCGCCAATTGGCTTGTCCGTCCAGCCATTGTGGGTGCGTGCTTCGGTGAAAAGCGTTGCCAGTGCAGCGTCGTCAAGTGCCCCGTTGTCCAGTACATTGTCATCAAGTGCTTTCGTCATCTTGCTCTAAAATCCTGTCATCATGTCTGGTCGGCTGGCAGCAGGAACTGCAATAGCCGCTCGTTAAAAAGGTCGGGCTCGGTGATATTCACCGCATGGGCGCCGAAATCGAGTAGCCCAAGTTCGCTATGCCGCAAGCCTTCAGCCAGCCGCAACGAGCGCGTATAGGGCACCAGAAGATCGTCCTTCGTTGCCACCACCAGCACCGGATTGCCGATCTCGCCAAGCCGGGCGTCGACGTCGAAAGCCCGTAGCGCCGCTATACGACGAAGCACATTTACCTTGCCCTGAAAATGCGCGACGCCATGGGCATCATCCCGCGCCAGCCGTTCCTGATGCTCCGACATCCAGGCGGCCGGATAAAGAAACAGCGGCTGGGCTTTGACGAAGGCCTCGACACCGGATTTCTCCAGAAGCTCGATCCGCACGTCAAAGCAGCGTCCCGAATGCGGATCGGCCTTGCTCCACGCATTGATAAGCACCAGCCGGTCGATAAGGCCGGGCCGCCGCAGCGCGATATCGAGGCCGATCAGGCCGCCGAGCGCATGGCCCATGAAATGGAATTTTTCGAGGTTCAGGGCCGAGGCAATCTCCAGCACATCATCCGCCATGGCAGATATGCCGCCCTCCTCCGGCACCTCGCCGCCCGTCCTTCCGGTTCCGCGGTGGTCATAGGTGACCACGCGGAAATGACGGGAAAGGGCTTCGATCTGCGGCGCCCAATAGGCACCCGATCCGCCCAGCCCCGAAGACAAAAGGATGGTGGGCGCCTCGGCATCAGTACGGCCATGAACCTCGAAATGCATCATCTGCCGTTTCGCCCTATTTGCCGATATGGGCGACGGTGGCGATTTCCACCAGCGCATCTGGCTTCACGAGGCCGCACTGGATGCAATAACGCGCCGGCTTGTCGCCGGGGAAATATTCGGCATAGACCGTGTTGATGGCCTGATAATTGGCCCAGTCGGTGATGAAGATGTGGTTCATCGTCACGTCTTCCATCGTGCCGCCCGCGGTTTCGATGACCGACTTGATGGTTTCGAGAACGTGGCGGGTCTGGGCGCTCGCATCGCCCACATGCACGACATTATTGTCCTTGTCGAAGGGCAGCGTGCCGGACACATAAACCACGCCATCGGCAAGCGTTCCCGGCGAAAAAGGGGCGATGGGTTTGCTGGTGCCGGCAGGCACGACGATCTTCTTCGGCATTTCGTTCTCCTCTTTGTGGTTGGATATCAAGCGCTGACGGGTGCGGCCTGCGAGATGACGCCGCAGAAATCATTGACGGTGGCGACCCAGCCGAAAAATTTCTCGACATTGTAGACCGTCGCCTGCTGGATATAGTCCGGTCCCAGATGATGCGTGGCATCCTCCAGCATCACCCCGAAATATTCGAGATGGAAGGCGTCGCGCAGCGAGCTTTCCACGCAGACATTGGTGGCGATGCCGACGAAGACCAGATTGCGGATACCGCGGGCGCGCAGCACGCTGTCCATATTGGTGTTGAAGAACCCGCTATAACGCGTCTTCGGCACCAAGATATCGCCTGGCTGCGGTTGCAGCTCGTCAACGATGGCGTAGTCCCACGTCCCCTTGGCCAACAGCTGGCCCTGCAATTCGGGCCTTTTGCGCATAGTTTTCAGGGCGTTGGACTTGTGCCAGTTGGGCGAACCAGGTCCACCCGCCTCGACATAGTCCTTGTCCCAGCCATTCTGGAAATAAATGACCTGGACACCCGCCGCGCGCGCCGCATCCAGCGTCTTCTTGATGTTGGCGATGGTGCTTTTGGCGCCTGATATGTCGAACCCGGCAAGATCGACATAACCGCCCTCGGTCGAATAGGCGTTCTGCATGTCGACCACGACAACGGCGGTCTCGCTGGGTTTGAGGGTAATCGGCTCCGGCCTTGCGGGAAGTGTGACGCTTTCCGAACGGCTTTCCGGCCCCTTGTAACCCGCCACGACGGCTTCACTCATTCCGCTGCCTCCAGTTCGGCCAGCACATGCCGGCGGCTCTTCATCAGCGGCTGCACATATTTGCCGAATTTTTCGACGCCCTCGAGGAAGTCGTCGAAAGTCAGCATCACGCCGCCAGTCCCCGGCACCTCGCTCATCTCGTCCAACATGGCCGCCACTTCCTCATAGGAACCGATCAGCGTTCCCATGTTGATGTTGACCGCCGAGACGGGATTGGACATGTGCCGGACATTGGTGTCGGAGCCGGATTTGGTATCGACGGCGCTCTGCAAGCCGAGCCACTTGATCGCATCCTCATCCGCACCCGCCTTGTAATGCTCCCACTTCGCCCAGGCATCCTCGGATTTTTCCTCGGCAAGGATCATGGTCAGCACGACGGATTTAACCTCGCGGCCGCTTTTTTCCGTTGCCGCCAGAAGTCGCTCATTGGTGGGCGCAAAAGCCTTGGGCGTATTGACGCCAACACCGAAGCAGAAGCTGTGATCGGCGAACTTGGCCGAAAACGCCATGCCGGAATTGGAGGAACCGGCGCAGATGAGCTTCACATCCCCCTGCGGCACCGGCTTCATACGGCAATCGTCCATTTGGAAGAACTTGCCCTTGAAGTCCGACTGGCCCTCCGTCAGCAGCTCTTTCAGCACGGAGGTATATTCGCCGAGATATTCGTAACGATCACCAAAATAATCGTCACCCGGCCAAAGCCCCATCTGGCTATATTCCGGCCGCTGCCAGCCGGTAATCAGGTTGATGCCGAAACGACCGCCGGAAATGGAATCGATCGTCGTCGCCATACGCGCGACAATGGCCGGCGGCATGACCAGCGTGGCGGCGGTGCCGAACAGCTTGATCTTGGAGGTAACGGCAGCGAGGCCCGCCATCAGCGTGAAGGATTCCAGATTATAATCCCAGAATTCGGTCCTGCCGCCAAAACCGCGCAGCTTGATCATCGACAGCGCAAAGTCGAAACCATATTGCTCCGCCTTCAGCGTGATCGCCTTGTTGAGATCAAAGCTCGGCTTGTATTGCGGCGCATTCTCGGAAAGAAGCCACCCATTGTTCCCGATCGGGATAAAAACACCAACTTCCATTTTGCTGTTCCCTTTTTTTACGTCAGGTGTCTCCTGACTTGAGAAAAGAGTAGCAGGTTCTGTGCCAGACCAAATACAATAATTTTATCAAATGGATAAAATTTTGGGACGCATCTAGCCTTGTCCGAAAGGCAAAATTTTTATCATTTGGTAAAAATATTTGCCTGTTTATTCGGCAGATATTGAGAGCGATACGTGAAAGGTGAGCGGCTCTCGCAGTAGGCCTGAAAGTGCCGCGAGGCTCGCCTCACACTCTTCGTCATTCTCGGGCTTGTCCCGAAGATCTAACCATGTTGCGTAAAATCAATCGGTTGCAGATCCTCGGGATAAGCCCGAGGATGACGCTTACCGTTTCAGGAACTACGATCAGCCCGCGATAGCTCTCTGGAAGCTATGCCAAAACCTCAACCCATCCGCTGCTGCGCATAGGCATGCACCGCCCGGAATGCCGCCTCGGCACCTGCGACAACGCGCTCTTCCTCTTCCACCGTCAGCGAAATTTCATCAAGCGCCGCGGTGAAGGTGCGCCAGTGCAGGCCACGACCTTCGGGAGCGCCAGCGAGATGGCGGGCGCCGAATTCTTCGCCAAGCCCAAGCTTTGCCGCGTCCTTCAGCAGGAAGGCCGCACCGAGATTGGATCCTTCGACCACATAAAGCCAGCCCATGGCCTCCGGCAGATCGAAGGGCGTCTCGGCGGAAAAACGCGGCGCGGCCGTTTCGGGAATGGCAAGACCGAGATCGGAAAGATCCTGCTCGATCATGGAGAGACGACGGCGGCCCTTGAGGTCGGGCAGCAGGCCATCAAGCGTGGCATTGGAGAAAAAGGCATCGAGATCGCGATGGAAAAGATATTGCGTTTCGACGAACTTGCCGAAGTTCTCGCGGCTCTCGAACGGCTTCGATGCCATGATGAAACTATCGAGATCGCCATGCGCCCCGCGCGTCGCTGCCTTCAGGCGCTTGACGCGGCTCTGCTCGGTCTCCGCTACAGGCGCTGCCGACTCCACAATAGTCATGATGATGGTCCCTTATCCCTATATTCAGACTGCCTGATAAAAATCTTTACTCCGACAGTCAAATTTTATTTTCGCATTTTTCCGTCTCCCTGCCCATGATGCTTGTGCGTCTCGACCGCGATAAACCCATGCCCATCCGGACCAATCCAATCAATCCTCATCGGTCCTCGCAAACCCACCCCAGAACTCATTTCCCCAGTAAAGTCCTGAACACTCACGCTCCGAGCAATCCTCTTGCAATTACTGCTTTACAACTAACATGTCAGTATGCCATCAATTCGCGGTCACCTTGGAGGAGCATCTTAATTGACCCAGAAATTCGGCCTTTCGGCAGCCCTGACAACCCCTTTCAAAACGGACGGAACGGTCGATATCGATGCCATGATCGCCCATGCCCGCCGTTGCCTGTCCAATGGCTGCGACAGCGTAACACTCTTCGGCACGACGGGTGAAGGCTGCTCTGTCGGCAGCCGCGAACGGCAGACGATCCTCTCCAGCTTCATTGCAGCAGGCATTGCACCGTCGCGTATCGTCACCGGGGTTCTGGTGGATTCCATCGAAGATGCGGCAGACCAGTCGGCGGAAGCCCTGAAAGCCGGCGCCCGCAATATTCTGCTCGCCCCGCCTTCCTATTTCAAGAATGTCAGCGATGACGGCCTGTTTGCCTGGTTCTCGGCGGTCTTTTCGAAGATCGGCAAGGATGCACGCGACATTCTTGTCTACAATATCCCCTCCGTGACGATGGTGACACTGTCTGTCGAGCTGGTCGGACGGCTGAAAGCGGTGTTCCCCGGCATCGTTACCGGCGTCAAGGATTCCTCCGGCAACTGGAGCCATACCGAGCGCCTGCTGAAGGAACACGGCGATCTCGCCATCCTGATTGGCGATGAGCGTGATCTCGCAAGAGGCGTCCGCCTCGGCGGTCAGGGCGCCATATCCGGCGTTGCCAATTTCCTGACGCAGGAAGTCCGCGCGATGGCCGTTGACGGCAAGGATGATCCCCGCATTGTCGATCTTGTTGTGGAACTTCTGAAATTCCCGGTTACGCCTGCCGTCAAGGTGCTGGTATCACACACGACAGGGGAAACTATCTGGTCGGATGTGCGTGCACCGCTCGTCGCGATTTCACCTGAGGATCGGCGGCAGATCGAGGGCGCTTTCGACGCGCTGTTTCGCAGGCAGGCCGCCTGAACAAAGCTGAAAGGTTGAGCATGGACGATACCGGCGAACAGACATTGCGGGAACGGGCGTATGAGAGCTTTACGCACCACCTTCTCTCGCGCGACGTTCGCCCGGGGCAATTCATCTCGCAGCGCCGGCTCGTGGAACTGACGGGCCTGCCGCTCGGCGCGATCCGGGAGGCAATTCCGCGGCTGGAGGCGGAAGGTCTGATCAAGACGGTACCGCAGCGGGGATTGCAGGTCGCCCATATCGACATCAACCTCATTCGCGAGGCGTTCCAGTTCCGTATCTTTCTCGAGAAGGAGGCCGTGGCGCTCTTTACCCGTTCGGCCTCGGACGAGACCATCGCCAGGCTGCTGAAACAGCACCGCGATATCGCCGAGGCGACGGAAAACGGTGGGGAATCGCCGGAGCTCGATCAGCATGCCCAGCAGGTGGACTGGGGCATGCACGATGCCTTCATCGATAGTCTCGGCAACTCGATCATCTCGAACGCCTACAGGGTCAATTCCATCAAGATGCGCCTCATCAATCAGGAGCGCTTTCGCATCGCAGGCCACGTCAAATCGGTGATGAAAGAACACCTCGCCATTCTCGAAGCCATTGAGAAGCGATCCGTCGAAGACGCCGTAGAGCGCCTGACCGCCCATATCCGCAACGCAAGGGACAGGGCGCTGGCAGTATAGGGCAATTCCGGCAGGGCAGCAGAACGGTCCTGCGCCGGAATTGCATGAAAATAAGCAACAAGCCGGAGGTGAGGAGAATTTCCGGCTAACTGGAGGAGAACTGACATGAGGCATTCATTGCTCAACCCCACGCGTCGCGCCTTTCTGGCAGGCACGGCCGCGATTGGCGGCAGCGCGATGCTCGGCATTCGCCCGGCATCGGCGGCGGTGAACTGGAAAAAACACGCAGGCACGACGCTTGAAGTCAACCTCGTCAAAAGCCCGCGCAGCGAAACGCTGATCAAATATCTCGGCGAATTCGAAGAGCTGACCGGCATCAAGGTCAATGCCGAAGCAACGCCTGAACAACAGCAGCGCCAGAAGGTGGTGATCGAGCTTTCTTCCGGCAAGCCGAGCTTCGACGTGGTGCATCTGAGCTACCACGTCCAGAAGCGGCAGTTCGAAAAGGGCAAGTGGCTGGCCGATATCAGCGGCTTCCTGAAGGACCCGTCGCTCACCGATCCGTCGCTCACCGAAAAGGACTTTGCCGAGGCCGGCATGCTGTTTGCGAAGGATAGCGACGGCGTGCTGCGCTCGCTCCCCTTCTCGGTGGATTACTGGATCGTCTACTGGAACAAGGAGCTCTTCGAAGCCAAGGGCCTTAAATACCCGGAGACCTTCGAGGAGCTGGTAACGGCGGCGGAAAAGATCACCGACCCCGCAACCAACACCTATGGTTTCGTGGCGCGCGGCCTCAAGAACGCCAATACACCTGTCTGGACCTCGCTGATGCTGGGTTACGGCGCAAAACCAATCGTGGACGGCAAGATCAATACCGAATCCAAGGAAGCGGTTGAAGCTGCAAAGCTCTATCAGCGTCTGATGACCAAAGCCGCCCCTCCCGGCGTCTCCGGCTTCAACTGGGCGGAAGCGCAGTCGGCCTTCCTTCAGGGCAAGATCGGCATGTGGTTCGATGGCGTCGGTTTTGCGCCGCCGATCGAAAACCCGGAAAAATCCCGCGTTGTCGGCAAGGTCGGTTACGGCGTCATGCCGAAGGGTCCGGCAGCACAGGCCGCCGGCACCTTTGGCGATGGTCTCGGCGTCGTCGAAGCCAGCAGCAAGAAGGAAGCCGCCTATCTCTTCTGCCAATGGGCGATTTCGCATGAAATGGGCGCGCGTCTCTTGCAGGCCGGTGCGGGTGTTCCGTTCCGCCAGTCCATTCTCGAAGATCAGAAGGTCCGCGAAGGCGTCAAGATGCCGGCCACCTGGTTGGACGCCGTCGTCGGCTCCGGAAAGGTCTCGCAGCTGGCGCTCCCCGTCATCATTCCGGTGACGGAATTCCGCGACATCTACGGCGTCGGCCTCACCAACATGATCGGCGGCGCGGACCCGGCAACTGAGCTGAAAAAGGCAACGGAACAGTTCGCACCCGTTCTGGCGCGTAGCGAGGGATAATGGCCTCCGTGAGCATCGAAAACACCAAGACAGGCGCGAGCCGGAAAGAAGGGAGCAGGCCCGCAAGGCTTGCTCCCAATTACTGGCCCTTCGTCATACCGGCACTTGTCGTCATTTCGGCGGTGATCGTTTTTCCGTGGGTCTTCACCCTCTGGATGAGCGCGCATCGCTGGACGCTCGGACAGGAGCAGAGCTTTATCGGTTTCGAGAACTATATCAGGCTTGCAAGCGATATCAGGTTCTGGGAATCGCTCTGGCATACGCTCATCTATACCGTGCTGTCGGTCGTCGCTCCGCTTATCCTCGGAACATTGGCGGCGCTGGTTTTCGATGCACAGTTTCCGCTGCGCGGTTTTCTGCGCGGCGTCTTCGTCATGCCAATGATGGCGACCCCGGTCGCCATCGCGCTGGTCTGGACCATGATGTTCCACCCGCAGCTCGGCGTCCTGAATTATCTCCTGTCCTTCATCGGCATTGGGCCGCTGGAATGGATCTACAACCAGTCCACCGTCATCCCCTCGCTGGTTCTGGTGGAAACCTGGCAATGGACACCGCTCGTCATGCTGATCGTGCTCGGCGGTCTCGCCGCCGTGCCGCGCGAACCCTATGAAAGTGCTGAAATCGACGGCGCCAACGCCTGGCAGAAGTTCCGTTACCTGACCATGCCAATGATCGCGCCGTTCCTGATGATCGCCGTCATCATCCGCTCCATCGATGCCGTCAAAAGCTTCGACATCATCTATGCGATGACTCAAGGCGGACCCGGCACGGCATCGGAAACCATCAACATCTATCTCTACAACACGGCCTTTGCCTATTACGACATCGGTTACGGCTCGGCCATGGCGGTGGTCTTCTTCATCATCATCGTGGCGCTGTCCTTCGTGCTTCTGATGGTGCGCCAGCGCTCGCAATGGAACGAGATGGAGGATCGCTGATGTCTGCAAAAATCCTGAAACGCAAAAATCTCGACCGGCTCGGCCTGTTCTTCGTGGCGCTGGTGATGATCTCTCCCGTCATCCTGTTCTTCATCTGGATGATCTCGCTGTCGCTGAAATATGAAATCGACAACGGCGCCTATCCGCCGATCCTCATTCCCGAACGCTTTGCCTGGTCGAACTATGTGAAGGTGTTCGAGGAGAATAATTTCTTCCTCTATTTCTGGAATTCGGTCCTCGTCACCGGCGCCGCCACCATTCTGGCGTTGGTGATCGGCGTGCCGGCCGGCTACGGCATTGCCCGACTGAAGGCTGAAAAATCGGCCGTCGTCATCATGATCGCCCGCATGACGCCCGGTCTTTCTTTCCTCATTCCGCTGTTCCTGCTGTTCCAATGGCTGAACCTCTTGGGCACGCTCTGGCCGCAGATCATCATCCATCTTGTGGTGACGGTACCGATCGTCGTCTGGATCATGATCGGTTATTTCGAAACGACGCCGAAGGAGCTGGAAGAGGCGGCAAGCATCGATGGCGCATCCTCCTGGCAGGTGTTCCGGCTGGTGGCGCTGCCGATTGCCAAGCCCGGCATCGTCGTTTCCTTTATCCTCGCGGTCATCTTCTCGTGGAACAACTTCGTCTTCGGCATCGTGCTGGCCAGCCGCGAAACGCGCACCCTGCCGGTCGCGGTCTACAACATGCTGTCATTCGAACAGGTGAGCTGGGGACCGCTGGCCGCAGCCGCGCTGATCGTGACGCTGCCGGTGCTGCTGCTGACCATGTTCGCACAGAAACAGATCGTGGCGGGTCTTACCGCCGGCGCCGTCAAGGGCGGCTGAATTCAAATTATAACGGGAACCAAAACCATGGCACCGGTCAATATTCAAAACGTCCAGAAGCGCTTCGGCTCTGTCAACGTCATCCATGGCATCGATATCGACATCAAGGACGGAGAATTCGTCGTGCTCGTCGGCCCTTCCGGCTGCGGCAAATCCACCCTGCTGCGCATGATCGCAGGCCTGGAAGAGCTGAGCGACGGCGAGATCCACATCGGCCCGCGGGAGGTGAGCCACCTGCCCGCCCGCGACCGCGATATCGCCATGGTCTTCCAGAACTACGCGCTTTATCCGCATATGACGGTGAAGGATAATATGGGCTTTGCGCTGAAGCTGAAGAAGGTGAGCGCGGACGAAACCAAGGCCAAGGTCGACAGGGCCGCCGCCATTCTAGGGCTGGAAAAGCTGCTGGACCGTTATCCACGCCAGCTTTCCGGCGGCCAGCGCCAGCGTGTCGCCATGGGCCGCGCATTGGTGCGCGATCCGCAGGTCTTCCTGTTTGACGAGCCGCTTTCCAACCTCGACGCCAAGCTGCGTGTGCAGATGCGCGGCGAGATCAAGGCCATGCACCAGCGCATCGGCACGACAACCATCTACGTCACCCACGACCAGGTGGAAGCCATGACCATGGCCGACAAGATCGTGGTGCTGCATGATGGCGTCATCGAACAGATCGGCGCACCGCTGGAGCTTTACGACAATCCCGCCAATCTCTTCGTTGCCGGTTTCATCGGCTCGCCCGCCATGAATTTCATTCGTGGTCGGGTGGAGGAAGGCGTCTTCCGCACCGCAAAGGGCCTCAGCCTGCCGCTGCCCGCCCATGCCGATCTCGGCAAGCTCGGCGGCCGCGATCTCGTCTACGGCGTGCGACCGGAGCATATCCGCGCGGCCGAGACCGGCATCGAAGGCCGGGTCGAACTGGTCGAAGGCACCGGCTCGGAAATCTACGCCAAGCTCGATTGCAAGGGTGACGATATCGCCTGCCTGTTCCGCGAGCGCCTGAATGTCCGCTTCGGCGATACGATCCACATTGCCATCGACCCGGCAACGGTGCATCTGTTCGACAAGGACAGCGGCAAGCGCATCTGAACACGGCAGGAGCGGAGAGAATGGTAAAGGAAGCGGGCGGCAAGCATGTGCTCTGCGTGGGTGCCGCCGTGCTCGACACCCTGTTTCGCGTGGCAGACATGCCGAAGGGCGAAGGCAAGGTCCTGCCTTATGAAATGTTGCAGATCGCCGAAGGCATGGCGTCCAGTGCTGCCTATGCCGTGCATCGCATGGGCGGCCGCGCCAGCCTGTGGGGCGCGGTGGGCGACGACGAGACCGGAAGCCGTATCCTGCGCGATCTCTCCGAAAGCGGCATTGATGTTGCCGGCATGACCGTTGCTTCCGGCGCGCGCTCGGCACTCTCGACGATCATCATCGATGATCGTGGTGAAAGGCTGATCGTGCCTTTCTACGATCACCGCCTTCACGAGAAAAAACGCGCCTGCACGCCGGAAGATATTGCCCCCTTCGATGCCGTTCTCGTTGATGTGCGCTGGCCGGAACTGGCGTTCGATGTGCTGACCGTGGCGCGAGCGCTTGGCAAACCCGCCATTCTGGATGGTGACGTTGCACCCGTCGAAACCCTTGAGAAGCTTGCGCCCGCCGCAACCCATATCGTCTTTTCCGAACCCGCCGCCGCCCGGCTGACGGGGCTTGAAACGGTGAAAGACATGCTGCCGGTGCTGCATGCCCGTTATCCGCAAACCTTCATCGCCGTCACCGCCGGTCCGGCGGGCTGCTGGTGGACGGAGGCCGGCGATCCGACGGTGCATTTCCAGACGACGATGCAGGTCAAGGCAGTGGACACGCTGGCGGCGGGCGATATCTTCCACGGCACCTTTGCGCTGGCGATGGCTGAAGGCATGCAAAGCCGCGCGGCCATCCGCCTCTCCTCCGTTGCCGCCGCGCTGAAATGCACCGTCTTCGGCGGCCGGGCCGGCGCGCCGACGCGCGAAGAGACAGAAGACGCGATGCGGCAATGGCTGGAGCGGGAAGGCGAAGCCGCGTTGCGCGCCTCCTGAGCGCATCCATTGCCCGCATAAAACTATTCCATTTTTGCGATGCCGTTTCACGGCGAAGTAGTCTAACGTCATGTCAGAGCAAAGCTTTTCATGAAGCCGCGCCTGTTCCACCTTGAGCCTGCATTCCGCAAAAGTGATCGCCCGATGCATCAGACGACCCGCCCGAGACTGCGCGATATCGGTTTCCGGCCCGGCCATTTCGAGACCGGCCCGCTCAACGCCATCACCGATGTCGAAGGCGTGACCATCGGCCATTCGACCGTCATCGAAGGCGAGACGATCCGCACCGGCGCAACCGCGATCCTGCCGCATGGCGGCAATCTTTTTCAGGACAAGGTGCCCGCCGGCTTCGCCGTCTATAACGGCTTCGGAAAATTTGCCGGTTCGACCCAGATCGACGAACTCGGCGAACTCGAAACACCTGTTATTTTGACCAATACGCTGGCGACAGGCCGTGCCATCGAGGCGATCAATCGCCATACGCTATCGCAACCGGGCAATGAAAAAGTGGTGTCGATCAACTCGGTGGTCGGAGAGACCAACGATTCCCGCCTGAATGACATCCGCGCCGGCCGCCCGACCGTCGAGGAGATCTCGGCCGCGCTGAAAAACGCTACCACAGGCCCGGTGGCCGAGGGTGGCGTTGGCGCCGGAACGGGCACGGTCGCCTTCGGCATGAAAGGCGGCATAGGCACCGCATCCCGCATCGTCCCCATCGCCGGGGAGACTTACACACTCGGCGTTCTCGTGCAGTCCAATTATGGTGGCCATCTGCTGGTCTGCGGTAAGCCCTATGTCAGCCCTGAGCATAAAGACAAGGACGGCTCCATCGTTATCGTGGTCGCAACCGATGCGCCGCTCTCCCCCCGCAATCTGAAGCGCCTCGCTGCCAGAAGCTTCGGTGGACTGGCCCGCACGGGCGCCGCACTCAGCAACGGCTCCGGTGACTATTCGCTGGCCTTTTCCACCGATGAGCGGCTGCGTCGCACGCCTGCGCGCCGCAAGACCGTCGCGGACTATCCAGAACTTTCCAACGATGCGATTTCGCCGCTCTTCGAAGCTGCGATTGAGGCGACGGAGGAGGCGATCCTCAATTCGCTCTGCGCAGCCACAACGACATCGGGCTTCAATGCCGGCACCGGCAAGGCCGCCACGGTTGAAGCCATTTCCATCGACACCCTTAAAACCCTTGTTTCAGCCTGATCTTCCAGACGGAGTTTTCATGACCAGCCCATCCGGCCGCATCGTTTACGTCAACGGCGAATTTCTGCCCGAAGCGGACGCCCGCCTTTCCATCTTCGACCGCGGTTTCCTGTTCGGCGACGGAATTTACGAAGTCACGTCGGTTCTGGAAGGCAAGCTGATCGACAGCGACCTGCATATGACCCGGCTGGAACGCAGCGCCCGTGAAATCGATGTGGCCCTGCCGGTCACGACGAAAGAGATCGTTGAAGCCGAACGTCGCCTGATCGCCGACAACAACCTCGTCGAAGGCATGATCTATCTGCAGCTGACGCGTGGCGCCGAAGACCGCAACTTCCTGTTCTCGGCCGATCTGAAGCCGACGCTGGTCATGTTCACCCAGGCAAAAAAGCTGCTTGGCACCGCCGTCGAGGAGGCCGGTATCGCCGTCAAATCGGTTCCCGACCAGCGCTGGGAACGTCGTGACATCAAGACCGTCTGCCTGCTCCCACAGGTCATGGCCAAGCGCATCGCTAAGGCCGAGGGCTGTGATGAGGCGTGGATGATCGAGGACGGGTTCGTCACCGAAGGCGCGTCCTCGACCGCTTATATCGTCACCGCCGATAAAAAGATCATCACCCGCGGCAACAGCAACAAGACCCTGCCCGGCTGCACCCGCCTTGCCGCTCTGCAATTGGCCAAGGAGGCCGGGTTTACGCTGGAAGAACGCCCCTTCACGCTGGAAGAAGCGATGAATGCCGACGAAGCATGCCTGACCAGCGCCTCCAACTTCGTCGTCTCGGTCACCAAGATCGACGGCAAGCCGGTAGGCAACGGCAAGCCCGGCCCGATGGTGAGCCGCCTGCGCGCCCTCTACCTCGAAAACGCCCGCCGTACGGCGATTTAAGCAGGTATCAGCCTTCGAGAACCGCCCATATACGCTCGACAACGGGCCGGCGGTTCTCCTTCGAACGATAAAGCCTTATATCGACGGCAATGTCGAAACTCGGATCGGCGGCGCGCACAAGGGTGCCGCTGTCCAGCTCCTGCCGCATCAGGCTTTCCGGCACCCAGGCGACCCCCCAACCTGCCATCGCCATGGCTTTCAGCCCCACCGACATGCTGCCCTCATGCACCCGCTCGAATTGCGGCAGCCTTGCGCTTAAGAGATCGCGCAACAGCGGCCCGAAGAACGAGGCCTTTTCATAATCCAGATAGGCAAAGGGCTTTTTCGCATTCTCCACCAGCGCATGCAGCGGCGTGCCATCCTTAGTCGGGGCTGAGACCGGAATTATATTCTCTGCACCCAGCACACGAAATTCGAATAGCTGCGCATCAAGCAGCATCGGCACTTCATGGTGGGCATAGGTCAGAAGGAAATCGCTCTGCCCGTCCACCAGCGAGTTGAGGTTTTCCTCCATGCTGCCGGAGTCGGGCCGCAGCACGGAAAACAGGGGGCCAGCTGTGTCATTCACCCGTTTCAACCAGCCAGGAAAAAAGGTGAAGGACAGAGTATGGAGGGCGGTCAGCCGTACGGTCTTCGCATCCTCGCCATCTTCCTGTAACAGGGTGCGCCGCGCATGGTAGAGCTGTTTCAGCGTCTCCTGCGCCACTGGCACGAACTTCGCTCCTGCCTCCGTCAATCGTGAGGGATAGGATGCGCGGTCGACCAGCGTCGCGCCCACCCAGGCTTCCAGCTGCTTGATGCGCCGGCTGAAGGCGGATTGCGTCACATGCCGCTCATCCGCCGCCTTCGAGAAATTGAGCGTTCCGGCCAGCGCCAGGAAATCCTCGAGCCATTTGACTTCCAAGGGCCTGTTCTCCCACAAAGATGTTGTCCCGGCCTGCCGGGAACACGGGTCTTTATTAGGAGCAATGGAAGCCGATTGAAACCCTTTAGAAAGCTTCGGGTCGTTTAACAAACTGACTAGAGCCCGCTTGCGTCATCCTCGGGCTTGACCCGAGGATCCACAACCAAGTGCGACAATGGATCCTCAGGTCAAGCCCAAGGATGACATCGAGTTTGTAGGGCGCACCGGGATAGGCCTCAGTCGTTAGCGGCTTCTGGAATATTCGATCATCCGCGCCCGGCTGGACACCAGTTCGATCCGGTAGTCACCCAGCCGGTTGAGGCAGACCCGCTTCGTCCAGGGCCCATCGGTGAGCGTGAAAAGGAAACGGCCATTGCCGAGCGCCTTGAGCGGCATGCTGCGGCGGGTCGGGCCGATGCCCATTGTCAGCGAGGAACCGCCGATGATAAATTCCGCTCCCTCATCCGAATGCCATGCTCCCGAAAGATCATTCGGCACCATATGCTCTCCGACAGGCAGGAAACGGCGGGTGGCGTGACCGGCCTCGCCCACAATCGCATCGCCGTCTAACCTGAGACGCATGGGAGATGAGGCGGAACGGGAAGAAACCCAACCATCGACAGCTTCATAAAGCGTGTCGTCGCTATCGATGAAGGTGGCGGTGCTGCCCTTGATCTCCAGCCACCACGGCCCGCTTTCGGTCACATAAAGACCATCAGGCAGGCTGGCGGCGGGTTTGGGCAAAGGCAGACCGGTCAAAGCCGCCATGCTTTCCAAAGCGATCTTGAAGCCGTTGGTATCCTCGCGGTTCGACACAATGACGAAGCCTGTGCCGTTTTCCGGATCGAGCAGAAAGTAAGTCTTGTAACCGGGATGCGAACCGCCGTGTCCGACAAACCGGCGCTCGCCCAAATGCGACCAGCGCAGGCCGAGGCCATATTCGCTCATCCGCCCGTCGGCGAGCGGCCGCTCAGCCGAAAGCCTGTCGAGAACACCCGCAAAGCTGCCCTCGCCTCGCATCAGCCCCTGCAACCAACGAGTAAGTGCTTCGGCGCTGCCGGCAAGGCTGCCGGATGCAGAGATATGCAGGCCGGCGGCAGAGAGCTGCCAATTCTCTTCAGACTTCCAGTAACCCGGGACAAGTCCATTGACCGGATCGTTCCAGACATCCGGCGCCTTGAGAAACACGCCGAACGGCCCGGAAATCTGTGTCTGCACGAAATCATCGAAACGGAAACCCCGGCGCTCCAGCACCGCTTCCACCAGACGATAACCCGTGTTGGAATAGGACACCTCGCTGCCCGCCGAAAAATTCAGCCGCGTCAGTCGAGAAAGATAGTCGAGGAGCGGCCCGGCTTTCGTTTCGGTATAGACAGAAAGGCCAAGCAAAGAGAGGCACTCGCGCGTATCCGGCAGGCCGCCGCTCATATCCAGCGCCTGCCCGACCGTAACGTCGCGCAGCGGCGATTGCAGCTCCGGCAAATGTTTGCCGAGCGGATCGTTGAGCCCGATCAGATCGGAATGGGCGAGCACCATGGCGCAGAAGGCGTGTTTGGTGACTGAGGCATAACGCACGACGCTCTGCGGCGTGAAGGGTGCGAAGGTCGAGAGACTTTCGACGCCGCCCGCATGGGCAAAACGGATGCCATCGAGATCAAAACCAATGACCGCTCCGCCCGGCTCGTTGCCCGCCCATTGCGAGACGAAGGTCTCTGAAAGGGTTGACGCGGCGTTCCAATCGAATTGATGTGGCATGGTTTGGTCTCGTGTGTTTATGGGTCGAATGCACACGCGAGGACAACGGTTTATCGCCGCCATCGCAGCTTGTTTCTTCTCCCCGCCGGGGAGAAGGTGGCCCGAAGGGTCGGATGAGGGGGCAACGTCAGCGATAAACTGAGAGCTTGCCCCCTCATCCCGCTGCCGCGGACTTCTCCCCGACGGGGAGAAGAAACGAGCAGCACCCGCTCGATCTATTAGCGACCCGACCTCAGGCCGGTTCTTCCAGCCGAATGCTCAGGCTGCGCAGCTCTTCCGTATGCGGATGTTTCGTGCGGCCCTCGCGCAGATCGCCCGCGCTCAGTTGCTCCACCATTTCCCCGTTCAGCATCACGCCAACCTGCGGGCACAGATGCGCGATGACAGCCAGATTGTGGCTGACGAGGATATAGGTGAGGTTGCGCGCCGCCCGCAGATCCTGCAACAGGTTCAGGATTTCCGCCTGCACCGAAACATCGAGCGCCGAGGTCGGTTCATCGAGCAGCAGAACCTGCGGATCGGCAATCAACGCACGCGCAATCGCCACGCGCTGGCGCTGGCCGCCGGAAAGCTGGTGCGGGAACCGGAAACGCACGGCCTGCGGCAGCGCCACATCCGAGAGCGCCTGCTGGATGCGTTTTTCGATATTGTCCATGCCGTGCACCAGCGGCAGTTCGCTGAGAATGCGGTCGATGGTCTGGCGCGGATGCAGCGAGCCGTAGGGGTCCTGAAACACCATCTGCACCTGCCGGAAGAATTCCGGCGTACGGCGTAGCGGCGCGTCCTTGCCGGCAAAGGCGATGCGGCCTTCCCAGCTTTCATTGAGCCCGGCCATGGCGCGCAGGATGGTGGATTTGCCCGAGCCGCTTTCACCGACGATGCCGAAGCTGCCGCCCTTTTCGACCGAAAAGGACACGCCCTTCACCACTTCACGGTCGCCGAACTTGATACGGAGATTATCGACGTCGATCATTGGCTGGACCACGCTGCATCACGGTTGAGAACGGGAAGACGCTCACGCGGATGCGTCAGCGAGGGAATGCAGTTCAGAAGTCCCTTTGTATAGGGATGTTCGGCTTTCAGAAGTTCGGACGCCTTCAGCTCCTCCATCACCCGGCCGGAATACATCACGGCGACGCGGTCGCAGAAATGCGAGACGAGCGGCAGGTCGTGGCTGATGAGGATGAGACCCATGCCGCGTTCCGACACCAGCTCCTCGATCAGCCGCAGGATTTCCGCCTGCACCGTGGCATCGAGAGCACTCGTCGGTTCGTCGGCGATCAGAAGCTCGGGATCGGGCGCCAGCATCATGGCGATCATCACGCGCTGACCCATGCCGCCGGAAACCTCATGTGCATAGGACGAGGCGACCTGACGCGGATTGCGGATCTTCACCTGATCGAGAAGCGCGATTGCCGCTTCCATGGCTGCCCGCTTGCTGCCGCCCTTGTGGGCACGCCAGGCTTCAGCGATCTGTGCGCCCATGGTCTTGACCGGGTTCAGCGAATATTTCGGATCCTGCAGAATGAAACCCGCCCGCTTGCCGCGGATCTGGCGCATCTGCCTTTCGCTGGCAGACAGCACGTCGATGCCGTCGAAGGCAAGCTTATCGGCGCGGATATCGGCATTGGAGGGCAGAAGCTTCATCAGCGCCCGGGCCGTCAGGCTCTTGCCCGAACCGGATTCGCCGACGATCCCGAGCTTTTCGGTACCGAGCTTCATGGAAACACCACGCACCGCCTCGAAACGGCTGGTGCGGGTCTGGAAGGCGATCTTCAGATTTTCGATTTCGACCAGCATGGCTCAATGTCCCTTCGGGTCGAGAACGTCGCGCAGGCCATCGCCGAGGAAGTTGAAGGCGAGCGAAACGAGGAAGATGGCGATGCCGGGAATGGTGGCGACCCACCATTGTTCGAAGATGAAGCGCTTGGCCGTCGCAATCATCGCGCCCCATTCCGGCGAAGGCGGCTGCGCGCCCATGCCGAGGAAGCCGAGGCTTGCGGCCGTGATGATGATCGAGCTCATGTCGAGCGTGATGCGCACGATAAGGCTCGGCACGCAGAGCGGCGCAATATGCCGGGCAATGATGCGCCAGGCGGAAGCACCGGTCAGGCGATAGGCCGCGACGAAATCACTGCCGCGCACCGTCATGGTTTCGGCGCGGGCGAGACGCGCATAGGGTGGCCATGCGGTGAGCGCGATGGCGAGAATGGCGCTTTCGACGCCCGGCTTCAGCGCCGCAACAAAGGCCAGCGCGAGGATGAGGCGGGGGAAGGCCAGGAACACATCCGTCACCCGCATCAGCACCGTATCGACGATACCGCCAAAATAACCGGCGATGCAACCGATGGCGAGACCGATGGGTGCTACGAGAACGACGACGGCAATGACCATGCCGAGCGTGACGCGGCCGCCATAGAGAATGCGCGAGAGAATGTCGCGGCCCAGCTCATCAGTGCCAAACCAGTGCTCGGCGCTCGGGAAGGCAAGGCGGTTGCCGAGGTTCTGCGTCGCCGGATCGTAGGGCGCGAGCAGCGGCGCCAGCAGCGACAGGGCGATGAAGAGGACGATGATGGTCAGACCGACCACCGCCAGCGGATTGGACTTGAGATTGAGCCAGATGCGATACCGGTTGCCCCAGGCAGCCTGTGTTCGCGAATGCGGCGTCTCATCCAGCGCCCAGTTTCTGAAATTAGCTAACATCATCGAACGCGAGGATCCATAACTCTGTAAAGCACGTCTGCGAGCAGGTTGAGGGCGACATAGATGAAGCCGATCAACAGGGTTGCTCCGACGACCGGGTTCATGTCCGCGTTCATGAGCGAGACGGTGAGATATTGGCCGAGGCCGGGCCAGCTGAAGACGGTCTCCGTTACCACGGCACCTTCGAGAAGGCCGGCATAGGTCAGCGCGAGAACGGTAACAAGCTGCACGGCGACCGTCGGGAAGGCGTGGCCCCATATAACGGTCATGGCGGAAAGGCCCTTGGCGCGGGCGGTGATGACATATTCGCCCTTCAGCGCGTCGATCATGAAGGCGCGCGTCATGCGGGTGATATAGGCCATGCTGAAATAGGCGAGAATGCAGACGGGCTGCACCATATGGGCGATGGCGTCGTAAAAGGCGTCCCAGTCGCCGGCAAGCAGCGTATCGACCGTCATCAGGCCGGTGACCTGCGTGATCATGCCGTCATAGATGATATCCTGCCGGCCCGGTCCGGGTGCGACGCCGAGCGTGGCGTAAAAGACAAGCAGCGAAATCAGCGCCAGCATAAAGACAGGCACGGAGTGACCGGCAAGGCAGACGACGCGGATCACCTGGTCGGTCAGCTTGCCCTGCTTCACGGCGGCCCAGACACCCAGCGGAATGCCGATGAGAGCGGCGAGGATAAGCGCTGCCGTGGCAAGTTCGAAGGTGGCGGGGAAAACGCGCTTGATATCGATCCAGACCGGATTGCGGGTCAGGATCGAATTGCCGAAATCGCCATGCAGGACCTGCGAGACATAGTGGA
Organism: Agrobacterium salinitolerans; assembly: GCF_027498475.1. Taxonomy (NCBI): domain Bacteria; kingdom Pseudomonadati; phylum Pseudomonadota; class Alphaproteobacteria; order Hyphomicrobiales; family Rhizobiaceae; genus Agrobacterium; species Agrobacterium salinitolerans. Next base: position 1,380,406 of record NZ_JAPZLN010000001.1, read on the forward strand.
AGAACTGCACGACCAGCGGCTGGTCGAGACCCATTTCGGCCCGCACCCGCACGATGACGTCTTCGGGCGCATTGTCGCCGACCGCCGCGATGACGGGATCGACAGGCATGACGCGCCCGATCATGAAGGTGATGATCATCAAACCGAACAGCGTCAGGAGGACGCTGCTCAGTATCGACGATATGCTTTTAACGCGCTTGTTCAATGTCACGCTTTCTTCGCATCGTGGTAGGAATTGCCTTCGGAGAGAACGCCGAGTTCAAAGCCGGAAACGCCCTTGCGGAAGGCTGCCGTCTTCGTGGTCTGGAACATGAACACGAAGGGGCTGTTTTCCATGTGCTCGCGCTGCAGCGCTTCATAAAGCTCCACGCGCTTTGCCGGGTCTTTCTCGTCACGGGCAGCTTCCGCCTTAGCGGCGAAGTCGTCGTTCTTGAAGCGCGAACGCCACAGGAAGGGTTTCGACTTCGCGTCGTCGCCATTGTCCTTGTTGATGTTGAAGACATCGGCGTTGGAATGCGGATCAAAATAATCCGTGCCCCATGCCGATAGCGCCATCTGGTGTTCGCGGGCACGCATCTTGGTCAGAACCTGACGGTTCTCGGCCGATTGCAGGCGCACCTTGATGCCGATATCGGCAAGGTTTGCCTGAATGGCCTGTGCCAGATCCGGATAGGGCTGGGCGGAATAGTGATCCATGGTGATCTCGAAACCATCGGCAAGGCCGGCTTCCGCCATCAGCGCCTTTGCCTTCTCGACATCGCGCTGGAACGGCGTGTCGTTGACGGCGCCGGGGAAGCCCTTCGGCTCGAAGCTCTGGTGGATTTCGTGCGTCAGCGGCACGATGTTTTCCTGCATGCCCTTATAGTCCAGCGCCCACTTGATGGCCTGCCAGACCTGCGGCTTGGCGAGGTTTTCATTGCCCTGATTGAGCGAAATCAGGACCAGCGAGGCAATGGACTTGCGCTGCAACTCGATATTGGCGTCGTCCTTGACGGTCCGCAGCTGTTCGGATGTCAGGTCGCGGGCAATGTCGATATCGCCCTTTTGCAGCATCAGAAGCTGGGAAGACGGATCGGTGACGTGGCGCAGCACAATGCGCTTGATGTTACCCTTGTAGGGACCGTTGGGGTTGACGGTGAGCGCAACGCTTTCGCTCGGCTTCCAGGCCTGCAGCATGAAATCACCGGAACCGGCGCTGTTCTTTTGCAGCCAGCCATTGCCGAGGTCTTCACCCGAAGCATTGGCGAGAACCGCCTTCTTTTCAACGATCGCGCCGATATTGGCGGAGAGGCAATAAAGCAGGAAAGAAATAGCGGTCGGCTTGGCCGTCGTCAGCTTCACCGTCTTGTCGTCGGCGGCAACAATGGTCGTCTCGGCATTTTCAGGCGTGAAGCCGAACTGACCGATGATGAAGGCCGGGCTCTTGTTCATCTTGATCGCGCGCTGCAACGAGAAGGCAACGTCTTCCGCAGTCACTTTCGCGCCGCTGGAGAAGGTCGCATCGTCACCGATCGTGAAGGTAAAGACCTTGCCGTCCGCATCGGCTTCCCAGGATGTCGCGACAACCGGATCGACCTTGGTGGAATCCTCACGGTTGGCCCGCACCAGCTTCTGGTACATGTTGGAGATGATTTCACCGCCGACAGCTTCGAAACCTTCATGCGGGTCAAGGCTCGTCATATTGTCCAGCTGCTGGGCGACGACCAGAATATCCTTGGGCGTTGCGGCAAAGGCCGGAATGCGCGCATAGGACAGGAACGGAACGGCAGCGCCGGCGATCAGCAGGTTGCGTCTTGAAATCATCGAAAATCCCCTTTCGGACCTTATTTTTCAGAAAATGATGGGTTTGCCCCAATCCAGTCGTTTTTTTTATGTTTTCCCGCGATTACCACGAGCAAACGAGGCCCGACCAATTCCAAATTTGGCAGAGCCTATGCATGGATTGCATTTGCTCCCGCCTTGACCTTTCCTCTACCAATTCCCAAAAGTCTGATGGACGCGCGTCCGCGCCCTCCCGCTATCCGAAGGTGAATGACCATGACCGATCAAAAACCCGTACCCGTCTTCGACGGTCACAACGACGTACTTCTGCGGTTATGGAAATCGGGCAATGTCTCTCCCGAAACGCTTCTCGTCGAAGGCGACACCGTTGGCCATATCGATCTGCCACGTGCGAAAAAGGGCGGGCTGGCCGGCGGTCTCTGCGCCATGTATGTGCCGTCACCCAGCATGGAGAAGGACGCCAACGGTGACTTCCCGACACCTGCCGAGGCTGATGCGCTAAAGGCGACGCATGCCATGGCCGCCCTGCTGTTCCGCGCCGAGAAACAATCCGCAGGCGCACTCAAGGTCTGCCGCACCGCCGCCGATATCCGCAGCGCCATGGCAGAAGGCGCCTTCGCCTCCGTTTTCCATATCGAAGGCGCGGAAGCGATCGGCGCCGATCTGGATGCGCTCTACGTTCTCTACGAAGCGGGCCTGCGCACGCTTGGACCGGTCTGGAGCCGCCCGAACATCTTCGCTTACGGCGTTCCGTTTCGTTTCCCCTCGACGCCGGATATCGGCCCGGGTCTGACCGACACCGGCAAGCGGCTGGTAAAAACCTGCAATGAGCTGAAGATCATGGTCGATCTCTCGCACATGAACGAACAGGGTTTCTGGGATATCGCCAAGATTTCAGACGCGCCGCTGGTGGCATCGCATTCCAACGCCTACGCAATCTGCAATCACAGCCGCAACCTCACCGACCGCCAGCTGGACGCCATCCGCGATACGGGCGGCCTTGCCGGCATCAATTTCGGCGTGCTGTTCCTGCGTCAGGACGGCGTCAAGAACCCGGACACCGACCTCAACGAACTCGTCCGCCACATCGACTACATCGTCAATCGCATCGGCATCGACCACGTCGCGCTCGGTTCGGATTTCGACGGCACCACCATTCCCGCCGCCATGAAGGATGCGGGCGACCTGCAATTGCTGGTCGAAGCCCTGCGCAAGGGTGGTTATGACGACGAGGCGCTTGCCAAAATCTGCCACGGCAACTGGATTCGCGTGCTGGAAAAGACCTGGGGCGCGTAAGACCTCCCATCAAGTGCATCTCCGGCGCAGGACGCCGGAGACATCAAGCGGCAGGCCGTTAAGCCTTTGCCGCTTTTTTCTTGCCGCTCGCCCGGAAGGCCAGAAGCCCGGCGACGACACCGACCATCGCCCATTTCATCGGCAGCACATCCGCCGTCTCGCTGCGGATCGGCAACACGGTCACGGTACCCGGACGGGATTCATAACCCATCTGCCCTTTCGCCTTGGCCTCCGCAATCTGCTGCGGCGAAACGACCCATTCGGCGCCGCGCATCTTGTCCACCGCCATGTATCCGCCGCCCGCCACAAGGGCGACGACCACCGAAAGCGCTATTCTTGATGGCGTATTCATCTGCATCTCCTTCAATCAAAAGGAGCGTGTAATGGCATCAAACACCACCACCAGGCAACCGCCGCGGTCAATTTTGTCCCTTTGGGAACGATCTCCAAAATCTTGCATTCTTCAGTTGTATTTGCGCGATTAAACTGTTGGTTATTCCCGAATAACCGGCGACAAAGTTCACATCGACACTTCATGCTTTTCTGCTAATCACATTTCCTCAACCGCAACGAATTAGCGACACAATCCTGTGGTTCGCCAACAGGAACTGGCGCTGGGCAAAATAAATGGCAGACAAGAGCGAAATTACACAAACCGATGTTACGGAATCTGCGGTTGAAAGCTTTTTTGCCAGAAACCGCCCCTATCTGACTGCGATCGCCATTACGCTGGTCTTCGTGATGATGACGTTCGCCATCTATCACCTGACCTCCGAAGTCCGTTATGACGACGTCATCGATGCGCTGACGCAGACCTCGGCGTCGGCGGTGCTGCTCGCCATCGTCTTCACCGGGCTCAGCTTTCTGGCGCTGATATTCTACGACGCCAATGCCATCGAATATATCGGCCGCAAGTTGCCCTTTCCGCCCATGGCGGCAACGGCGTTTGCGGCCTATGCCATTGGCAATACTGCCGGTTTCGGCCCCTTGAGCGGTGGCGCGATCCGCTTTCGCGCCTATTCCCGGCTGGGTCTTTCACCGGGTGAAATCGCCCGCGTCATCGCCTTCGTCACGCTGTCCTTCGGGCTTGGGCTGCTTTCGGTCAGCGCCATCTCCACCTTCATCGTCGCGCCGCGCATCGCCGCTATCATCGACGTCGATGCCGCTATCCTCAGAGGCGCGGCGCTTGCCATAATCGCGGCTCTCGGGGCGGCGGCCTTTGTCGGGCGCAACGGGCGTATCATCCGGCTCGGCGCATGGCGTCTGCGCCTTCCGGACAGCCGGACATCATCGCGGCAATTCCTCGTTTCCGCCTTCGATATCGCCGCTTCCGCTTCCGTGCTTTATGTCCTCCTGCCCGACACACATCTCGGCTGGCCGACATTTTTCGCCATCTACGCCACCGCCGTCGGCCTTGGCGTCCTCAGCCATGTGCCCGCGGGCCTTGGCGTCTTCGAAACCGTCATGGTTGCGGGGCTTGGCAATGCCATCAGCGTCGATCAGTTGCTCGGAAGCCTCGTTCTCTACCGTGTGATCTATCATGTGCTGCCGCTGGTGGTGGCCATTCTGGTCATGCTCGTCTCGGAGATGAAGCAGTTCGCGGCAAAGCCTGTTGTCTCCGATATCAGCCAGCTTGCCGTCAGGCTCGCGCCGCCGCTGTTATCGACCTTCGCGATGATCCTCGGCGCCATGCTCATCTTTTCGAGCGTGACGCCGACACCGGACAGCAATCTGGATTTCCTCTCCAATTTCGTGCCGCTTCCCATCGTCGAGGCCGCGCATTTTCTGACAAGCATTCTCGGCCTCGTACTTGTCGTTGCCTCGCGCGGCCTCGGGCAGCGGCTGGACGGCGCCTGGTGGATTGCGCTCGTCGCCGCCTCGCTGGCGCTGGTCCTCTCGCTCCTCAAGGCCATCGCCGTGTTTGAAGCCGCCATCCTCGGCGTCTTCATCGCGGCCCTTTCCGTCAATATGCGCAGCTTTAACCGCCATGCCTCGCTGGTGAAGCAGGCGTTGGGGCCAAGCTGGCTCGCCGCCATGGCCGTCATCATTGCGGGCGCGGCGACAATCCTGCTCTTCGTCTATCGCGATACGGATTACAGCCAGACATTATGGTGGCAGTTCGAATTCTCCGAGGAAGCGCCGCGCGGATTGCGCGCCCTTTTAGGCCTCGTGCTCGCCTCCTCCACGATAGCCATCTTCAGCCTGATGCGGCCGGTGGCCTTCAGGCCGGAGGCCATCAAGGCCGACGACGTCACGAGCGCGACCGGTATCGTCATGACGCAGGATGCGGCCGACGCCAATCTGGTGCGCATGGGCGACAAACACGTAATGTTTTCCGAAAACGGCAACGCCTTCATCATGTATGGGATTCAGGGCCGCTCATGGATCGCTTTCGCCGATCCGGTCGGCGACGAGAATGATTTCCCCGATCTGGTCTGGCAATTCGTGGAAGCCGCCCGTGGCGCCGGCGCGCGCGCCGCCTTCTACCAGATTTCGCCTTTTCTCCTCTCCCATTGCGCCGATGCGGGCCTGCGCGCCTTCAAGCTCGGCGAACTGGCATTGGTCGATCTCACCGCATTCGAACTGAAGGGCGGAAAGCTCGCCAATCTTCGCCAGTCGCTGAGCCGAGGCGCGCGCGACGGACTGACCTTCGAGGTGGTCGAGCAAGCGCAGGTCGCGGATATTCTGGATGAGTTGAAACAGGTCTCCGACGGCTGGCTTGCCCACCACAATACCCGGGAAAAGCGCTTCTCGCTCGGTGCTTTCGAGCCGAATTACATCCTGTCGCAACCAGTCGCCGTGCTGCGCAAGGATGGAAAGATCACCGCCTTTGCCAATCTCATGGTGACGGACACGAAAAAGGAAGCCACCGTCGATCTCATGCGTTTTTCGCCGGATGCGCCGCGTGGCTCGATGGATTTTCTCTTCGTCAGCATCATGCAATATCTGCGCGATGCGGGCTATGCGAGCTTCAATCTCGGCATGGCCCCCATGTCCGGCATGTCGAAACGCGACGCCGCCCCCGTCTGGGACCGCATCGGCAGCACGCTGTTCGAACACGGCGAACGGTTCTACAACTTCAAGGGACTTCGCGCCTTCAAGGCAAAGTTCCACCCGAAATGGGAACCGCGTTACCTTGCCGTGCAGAACGGCGCAGACGCCGCTCTGGCGCTGATGGATGCGACGGTTCTCATCAGCGGCGGCGTCAGAGGAGTGATCGGAAAATGAGAAAATCCAGCATGCTGAAAGCGGTTCTTGCCGCCTCCGCCCTGTTCGCCGCCCCCTTGTTGGCTTCTGTTATCGTTTTTGCGCAGGACAAGCCCGCTTACGAGACCGGCATGATCCCCGCCGGACACATCATGGTGCCGGATGGCGAAATTCTCGCCAGCGTCTTCCTGATTTCCGATGCGGACGGATGGACGGCCGCCGATGAGACCCGCGCCAAGGCGCTGGTGGAAAAGGGTGCTGCCGTGGTCGGCATCGACTTCAAGGAATATCTGAAGGCGCTCGAGGCCGATGACGACGAGTGCATCTATATGATCTCGGACATCGAGTCGCTCTCGCAGCAGATTCAGCGCACCGCCGGCACGAGCAGCTATCGCCAGCCCATCCTCACCGGCATCGGCAAGGGCGGAACGCTGGCGCTGGCGATGATTGCGCAGAGCCCCGTCTCCACCGTCCGCGAAGCCATTGCCGTCGACCCCAAGGCCGGCCTGCCGCTTGAGAAAATTCTCTGTACCCCCGCCACCAAGGACAAGGCGGATGGCGAAACGGTCTATGGCCTGACCGACGGCCCGCTGCCTGCACCCGTCAGCGTGCTGTTCACCTCTGCCGCGGATCAGAAGGGCCGCGACCACGTCAATGCGCTCGTCAAGCTGCATCCCGATATCGACGTGACGGATGTGGATGACAAGGCGGACGAGGTTCTGACCCAGACCCTGTCCGACCAGATCGACGCCGCAGGCGACACCGACAGCCCGCTCGGCCTGCCGATCAAGGTTCTGGAAACCAGCCCGGTGATGGACACCATGGCGGTGATCTATTCCGGCGACGGCGGCTGGCGCGATCTCGATGAGGAAGTGGGCGGCGCCTTCCAGAAGGAAGGCATACCCGTCATCGGTGTCGATTCGCTCCGCTATTTCTGGAAGGAAAAGAAACCGCAGGAAGTCGCCACAGATCTCGGCCGCATCATCGACACCTATCGCAAGGAATGGAAAGTCCGCAATGTGGTGTTGATCGGCTATTCCTTCGGTGCCGATATTCTTCCCGCCACCTATAATCTGCTGCCTGACCGCGACAAGTCGCATGTCGTGCAACTGACCCTGATGGGACTTTCGACCGAAGTGGATTTCGAGATTTCCGTCGAAGGCTGGCTTGGCGTTGCCGGTGAAGGCAAGGGCGGCAAGACGGTGGATGACATCGCCAAGATCGATCCGAAGCTGGTGCAATGCATCTATGGCACGGAAGAAGAAGATGAAGACCCCTGCCCCGGCCTGAAAACCAAGGGCGTGGAAACGGTCGGCATCGAGGGCGGCCACCATTTTGATGAGGACTATGAGGGGTTGGCCAAGCGTATCGTGACATCGCTGAAGACCCGGCTGCCGAAATAGCCTGCATCACCACAGGCCGATATTCCACATCTCGGATAATCTTTGACGGCGAACGCATCGACGACGCGTCTTCGCGTCGCGGCCGTGCTTGCGGAATCGCCTAAACTATTATTCAAAAGAAACCGGCCTGCAGTGGATGTTCATCACATTTCCGCAACCGTGCTGCTGTTGATCGCCAACCATGGATTTTGTATTTCCGGACGGGTTCAGGGAGCCGCCGCATGCCCGCTTTAAAGCGAAAGACGAAAACACCAGTCCTCGTGGAACGCATCGATCATTTCGTCGGCCAGGTCAAAGAGGCGATGAAAAGCGATGAGACCCTGCGCAACAGAAAAATCCGCGACCTTTGGGATGCCGAGGTCCGCTACCATTTCGAAAATGGCCGCACCGAAAAGACGCTCGAACTCTACATCATGAAATATCGCAATGCGCTAAAGGCCGAGTTCGGGCCGAAGAGCACGCCGCTTGCCATCTGCAACATGAAGAAGCTGCGCGAGCGGCTGAACACCTATATTGCGCGCGCCGACTATACGAAGACGGGTGTGGCGACCTCCATCGTCGAGAAAATCGAACGGGCGGAGTTCAATACCGCCGGTCGCAAGCCGACCGTTCTGCTGCGCATCGCGGATTTCATTTCGGCGATGAACGGTATGGGAACGAAAGAAGAGATGCAGACCCTGTGGAACGCTGAAATCAGCACCATGCAGGGCAGGGCCCAGACAACGATCATCTCCTACATCACCAAATATCGCAACGCCATCCGCGAGGCCTTCGGCGACGACCATCCGATGCTGAAGATCGCCACCGGCGATGCCGCGATGTATGACGATGCGCGCCGGGTCAAGATGGAGAAGATCGCCAGAAAGCACGGCGCGCTGATCACCTTCGAAAATTACCGGGAGGTTCTGAAGATCTGCGCCGATAAGCTCCTGTCCGCCGATCCGCTGATGATCGGCATCGGCCTCATCGGCATGACCGGACGCCGCCCCTATGAGGTCTTCACCCAGGCCGAATTTTCGCCTGCCCCCTATGGCAAGGGCGTCTCCAAATGGAGCCTCCTGTTCAACGGCCAGGCCAAGACGAAACAGGGCGAAGGAACGAAATACGGGATTACCTATGAAATCCCGGTGCTTGCCCGCTCGGAAACCATTCTCGCCGCCTATAGGCGCCTGCGTGAAAGCGGCCAGGGAAAATTGTGGCATGGCATGTCGATCGACGATTTTTCGTCGGAAACCCGTCTGCTGCTCCGGGACACGGTTTTTAACCTGTTCGAGGATATCTGGCCGAAGGAAGAGCTTCCCAAGCCCTATGGCCTCCGGCACCTCTATGCAGAGGTGGCCTTTCACAATTTCGCGCCGCCGCATGTGACCAAGAACAGCTACTTCGCCGCCATTCTCGGACATAACAACAACGACCTCGAAACCTCGCTGTCCTATATGACTTATACATTGCCGGAAGATCGCGACGATGCGCTGGCACGGGCCAAACGCACAAACGAGCGGACGTTGCAGCAGATGGCGACGATAGCGCCGGTGTCCCGTAAGGCATGATGCTTCCGGGCGTAAAATCGCTCGGCAGCGTTATCGGAGATGGTCCGGCCGCAGAGTTCAGTCCTCCGCGGCCGGCCGTTTCATTCATCAAGCCCGCGCATCACCGGAGGTGCGGTAAAGCAGGGTCAATACCGTCAGCATCAGCCCTACAAGTGCGACCGAGCCGAAAATATAGAAGTTCCACTCCGGCGCCAGACCCCGCTGCAGCACAACGCCGCCGATCATCGGGCCGGCAATGCCGCCAAGCCGCCCGACCGCCAGCGAAAAGCCGAGACCCGTACCGCGAATATGGACGGGATAAAGCCGCCCGACCAGAACATTGGCGAGGATCTGCGTTCCGATGGTGCCCGCACCCGCAAGGGCGACGAAGGCATAAAGAAGCGGACCCTTGTTCACCGTCAGGGCAAAGATCGAGGCGGCGCCGATGGCAAACAGGATCGCCACGACCACCTTGACGTTCCCCTTATCCGCAAATCGCCCGCCGATGAGAATGCCGATCGCAGCCCCGACATTGAGCATGACGGAAAAGCTGAGCGCGGAACTGATGTCATAACCCATCTTGTTCATGATGGTGGGCAGCCAGTTGACCATGCCGAAGGTGAGAAGCAGCGAGCAGAAGTGGATGCCCCAGGCATTCAGCGTTGAGAGCATCCGGCCTTCCGAAAACAGCGCGCCGACCCCGCCCTTTTGGATTTTTGCATGCGGCACGATGCGTTGCAGGCCATAGCTGTCGCAAATGCCATCAGCCTCCGCCTGCCGACCCTTGCTTGCCAGCCATTCGGGCGATTCCGGCAGGAACCGCATGAAGATCGGTAAAAGAACAAGCGGCAGACCGCCGATCAGCATCAATGGCCGCCAGCCATAGGTCTCCAGAAGAAGGATGCCCATGACGCCGGAAATGATGCCGCCAATAAGATAACCGAGGAAAGACAGGGAGTTGGCCTGCGCCCTGCGATGCGGCGGCGAAAATTCCAGCACCAGCGCGGTGACCGTCGGCAAAAGCGCGCCAAGCCCGAGACCGGCGAAAAAGCGTGTGATTTCAAAGGCGAGAAAATTCGGCGTCATGGCCGAGGCGATCATCATCGCCGAAAAGCCGGCGAGGCTGAGAAGAACCACCTTGCGGCGGCCGATGCGGTCGGCCATGGTGCCGGCAAACAGCGCGCCCAGCAGCATGCCCACCAGCGTCAGCGCGGCGGCGCGCCCGACCATGGCCGGGTTCAGCGCCCATGCGCTTTCTTTCAAGAGTGCCGGTGCGACGGCGCCATAAACGACAAGATCGTAACCATCAAACATGATCATCAGGCCGCATGTCGCGATAACGCCGGCCGGGTTCTTCGTCCGCACTGACGCGGCGCTCAGATAATTCGTGGACATGTTCCTCCCTTTCACGCAAGAACGCGCCATCCGGAATGGATAAGCGTCTTCCCGTCCCTGCGATATCCTCCGTGAGTGCCCGGCTTGCTCCACCCTGATACATGCCTCGCTCCCGTCAAGCACATATCGCCAGTATCACCCGCCTTCGATTAAATGTTGCATTTGCAAAAATTGCAAATGAAATGTTAGCCGGCCTCCAGCCCGGAAATCGTCGACAGCGTTGGCGTCCAGTTCAAAATACGAATCCTGTTATAGACACCGTGAATGACGAAGGGGTCGGCCTCGCTGAAAGCGATGATGTCCTCGATCGAGAGAGCTTCGGCAATGACAAGCGCGGCCGAAGAGACGCCGGAAACGGCGCTCATTGGGCCGGAAGCGAGAATTCTAAAACCGTCGGCCATCGCGTCGCCATTGCGCAGGTGGGCCTTGTGGGCGTCCAGATGGGCTGCACGTTGCGAAGCCGTAGCGGGATCGCTTTCGGCGAAACGCACGTAAAGCCGTGTTGGGTTTCTCGGGCCGCTCATCTGGCAAGTACGAAATCATGGTTCACCGACCAGAACCAATCGTTGGTAAAACCCAGTTCTTTCGCCTTCCGCGCATCGTCAACCCGCTGGAAATCGGCAAGCAGGCTTTCTTTTACGCCGAAGACCGCATCCGAACGGATATAGGGGTCATCGGGATCGAAAATATGCGTGACGAGCGTGGTAAAGCCTTCCGCCGAGACGATATAATGCAAGTGCGCCGGCCGGTAGGGATGCCGCCCCATGGCGCGCAACAGCTGCCCGACCGGACCGTCATCCGGGATCGGATAATATTTCGGCTTGGCGGCCCGGAACCAGTAGCGCCCGTCCTCGCCGGTGATGAAGACGCCGCGCAGGTTGAAATCGGGCTGGATGCCCTTCTGCTGCACATCGTAAAAACCTTCGTCATTGGCTTGCCAGACATCGATGCGCGCGTCGGCGACCGGCGCCCCCTCGGTATCGAGGATGCGGCCGGTGACCACCATATCCTCGCCCTTGCCATCGAGGCAGATGTTTGCACCCATCGGCATTTCCGGCGCATCGGCCACATGGAAGGGGCCGAGAACGGTCGATTCCGACGCACCGCTCGGCTTGCGATGGTTGATGGCGTCAACCAGCATGGAGACGCCGAGAATATCGGAAAACAGGATCCATTCCTGCCGCCATTCATTGCAGATCTGGCCGACCTCGGTGAGAAAATGAATGGCCTTCATCCACTCCTCCTCAGTCGGTTCGATTTCCTTCACCGCCTCATGCAGCTTGCGTGTTACGACCGCCATGATTTCCTTCAAACGCGGATCGTCACAATCGCGCATGCGCGCGATCACGGTTTCAGCCGAACGTTCCTCGATGAAGTAGCCGTCATCATTGCTCATCTTCATATCCATCGTCTCCTCCTCCCGTTACTCCGGCCGCGTGCCCTCGAAGGCGCGTTGCAAAAGGTCGCGGATCGCAGTTTTTTCGATTGGCCGCGGGCACCAGTAAGGATTGGCCGTTGCAAGCTCTGCCATGGGATCGAGATCGTCCGACCGGACCCCGAGAGCCGCAAGGCTTGCCGGCGCGCCAAGTCGGGCGGCGAAATCATAAAGCCCCGCCCCTGCCCTGCCGCCGACAAGAGCGGCAAGGGGTGCAAGCAAATCCGGCACCGCCTGTTCCACATATGCGATGGTGTGCGGCAGAAGCACCGCATGGGTTTCCGCATGTGGCAGATCGAGACTGCCGCCCAGCGTGTGACAAAGCTTGTGATGCAACGACATGCCGACGGCGCCAAGCACCGAGCCGCACAGCCATGCACCATAAAGCGCGGTTTCGCGCGCCTCGATATCCCGCGGCTCGGCCTTCACGCCGGGAAGGGCTCCGATCATCGCCCGCAGCCCCTCGGCCGCCATCAGGCTGGCGATGGGATTGCGGTCCTGCGCATAAAGCGCCTCCGCCGCATGCGCCATGGCGTTCAGCCCGCTCGTCATGCTGATGTCGACCGGCAACCCAAGCGTCAGTTCCGCATCGTAAATCACCACTTCCGGCAGGATTTCCGGCCCGCGGATGGTGGTCTTCACCCCGTTTTCCGTCTGGCCGAGAATGGGCGTCACCTCGGAACCGGCATAGGTGGTTGGGATGACGATCTGCGCCGCATCGGTGCGCAGCGCAATGGCCTTGCCGAGGCCGGTGGTGGAACCGCCGCCGAGCGCCACGACGCAATCCGCACCGGCGGCGCGATAGGCTTCGACCGCGTTTTTCGTCACCTCGACCGGCGTATGCATGGCCGCATCGGAGAAGACGCCGGCAGCAAGCCGGCCGAGCCGGGCGGCAAGCGCCTCCGCGTCGCCCTTCTGCTGCGGCGTGGAAAGCACCAGCGCCCGCGACAGGCCAAGGCGGTGGATTTCCTCCGCCGCGCCCGCCGAGCTGCCCGCCCCGAAAACGATGCGGGCGGGCGCGGCCGTGTAGACGAACGGCTGCATGGGTCAGTTCCCGTCGAGTTTGAACAGGCGGCGCGCATTGGTGCGGCCGATCTTCACCCGGTCGGCCTCGGCAATGGTCGTCGCGTTGAACCAGTCGGAGGCATGGTCGATATTCTCGAAGGGCCAGTCCGTGGAAAACAGAATGCGGTCGGCGCCGATTTCCAGGATGGCGTCGATCAGCGTCTGGGTGCGGAAATTGCCCGAGGTAGTGATGTGGAAATTCTCGTTGAAATAATCCACGAAACGGCGCTTGGCCGGATAACGCGGCGGCAGCTTCACCCAGGCATTGCGGTGGTCGATACGCCACATCATGTAGGGCAGGCCCTCGCCCATATGGCCGAGAATGATGTTGAGGCGCGGATGCTCGTCGAACAGGCCGGACGCCATCAGACGCAGCGCATGCACAGCCGTTTCCTGCGCGAAAGCCCAGGTGGGGCCGAGCAGCCAGGGATGGCCGTCATAAATGCGAGAGTCCTGGGGCAGCGGATTGCGCGGATGCAGGTAAAAAGGCACGTCGAGCTTTTCGACTTCGCCCCAGAACGGGCGATATTGCGGCAGGTCGTAATAAAGCGGCGTCTGCCCATCGCCCTCCTGGCTGAAGCCGTTAACGAGCGCGCCGACGAAACCGAGATCGTTGACACAGCGCTGCAATTCCTCCGTCGCCGCATCCGGGTCCTGCAAAGGCAATGCTGCGAAGGCAAGGAAGCGATCCGGCCGCTTGGCGCATTCTTCGGCAAGCACGTCATTCGCCCGCCGCGCGATTTCGATCGCCTTCTTCCTGTCGGGGATTGCCTGCACCGCCGGTGCGTTCAGCGACAGGATCATGGTTTCGATGCCATGCGCATCCATCAGCTTCAGGCGCGTATCCTGAATGTCGAGCAGGCGGTGCTGCAATTCCTTCCAGTAGTCGCCGGGTACGAAACCGGCCGAGTCCTGAAGAGTTTCCGGGATTGCGAAATGCTCCTCGAGAGCGACCTTGCCTTGCATGTTATTTCCTCCGAATTCACTGTATGATTTGCCGCCTGAGAAGCGATCAATATTGGCCCTTGGGTTCCAGCCCGAGCATGCTCTGACCGATCATGGTGCCGACGGCGTCCCAGTTCATGCTGATATGGCGGCCGACCGCATTGGCATCGCGCCACGCCCGCTGCACCGGGTTGGAAAGATCGAGCCCGACGCCGCCGGTGGAATCGTTGAGCGCCTGCACGGCGCGCAGGGCGAGAGACACCGCAAAGGACTGGCCGCGGCGGCTGAGAAGGCGGTCATCCACGGTAAACTCCGCCCGACCTTCGATCCTCGCCTGCGAAAGCGCCTGCGCCCGGGCGACATCGCGCAGCAATATTTCGCAAGCCGCATCGACGCTCGCCGCTGCTTCCGCGACGCGCAGCTGGATGGTTGGAAATTCGGCCATGCGATTATTGCCGCCCGCCACCGCACCGCGCGTCACCCGGCTGCCGACGTGATCGACATAGGCGGCAAGCGCGCCCCTCGCCGCACCGACGCCCGTCGCCGCGAGACAGGAGGGGATTCCGGTCAGAAGCGGCATGTTGAACAGGCCTTCCTCCGCATAATAATGCCCGCCGGGCGTCTTCCCACTGGTGGCGTCGGGGAAGGTCAGAACCCGGTGTTTGGGAATAAAGACATCATCGAGAACGAGCGTCTTGGAACCCGTGCCGGCCAGGCCCACCACGTGCCAGGTGTCCTCAATCACATATTGCCCGGCGGGAACGAGCAAGAAGGCCGGAACCGGCTTTCCCTCGCCCTGCGGCGGCAGGATGGCGGCGCAGAGGGACCATTGCGCGTTCTCACAGCCTGAGGCGAAGGCCCATTTGCCGCTCAGGCGATAACCGCCATCGGCAAGCTCCGCCATCTTCACCGGCGCATAGGAACCGCACAGCAGTGCGTCGGGGTTTTCACCCCAGACATCGGCCTGCGCCTCTTCGGGAAACATCGCCAGAAGCCATTGATGGGCAGACAGCAGGCCGGCGACCCAGCCCGTCGACGCACAGGCGGCCGAAAGCTCGATATTGGCTTCCACCAGCTCGGCGAAATCGCCGCCGTTGCCGCCGAAGGCGCAGGGCTTGACGATATCGAAATAACCGATGCCGCGAAGCGCCTCGATGTGGCTGGCGGGAACGCGCCGGGCCTCCTCCGTCTGTCTGGCGCTCGCCCGGAAAAGATCGGCTATGCCGGCAACGCGGCTGGCGAGGCGGGCACGCGGGTTCGTTTGCACCGGCTGCGGCGCATGGCTCATATCGTTCATGATTGTCTCCTTGCGGGAATGCTCTGATCGCGGAAATTCAGGCAGGTTCGTGCGAGGGGCTTGCCGCGCAATATTGGGCGTTTTCGTAAAGCAGCGGCCGTGTCACCTCGCTGACATCGGCCGAAACAACCTGCCCGATGAAAACGGTATGGGTTCCGTAAGGCATGGCCGCGACCCGGCGGCAGGCGATGGCGGCATGGGCCGTGGGCAGATAGAGAACGCCATTGTCGTGGCGATGCCATTGACCGTCGCGGAAACGCTCTTCCGGCGACACCTTGCCGCTAAAGGCATCCGATACGGCAATCTGATCCTGCGTCAGCACATTGACGATGAAATCGGGCCGGCACAGCAACAGCTCATGCAGCAGGGTGCGATTGTTCAGGCAGACCAGCAGGGATGGCGGCTCCATCGAGACCGAAGTGACGGCCGTGACCGTCATGCCGTGATCGCGCTGATCACCCGAAGCACAGGCCGTGATAATCGTCACAGTCGCCGGAAAACGACGCATCGTTGAACGGAAATTTTGACCGACGCCTTCGGGCGCAAGGCTGCCGAGGCCAAACAATGCTGATGTCATGAGATCCTCCCAAATCCTGTGCTCTTATTTATTTGCATTTGCAACGTTTGTCAATGCAAATGTTATTCGCCATTTTTTGTGAAAGGGAGAACGCCGCATTCCCCCGTCTTATGGGGCGAAGCTATTGAAACGGATGGATTGTGCCGGTACAGCCGATAGGCGCACATCAGCATCTGCGCAGATGGCTCTCAAACGGGGATTTGCTCGTGTCCTATCAATTCACCGACTCGGTACCCTACCTGCTCAACTGGGTGGGCGTTCGGCTTGGCGAGCGCTTTTCCGTGAGACTGGCCTCCTATGACATTACCCTGCCGATGTACCGGGTGCTGGCCACATTGCGGCAGCAGGAGAGCAAGACGCTGACCGAGCTTTCGGACATGGTGTCGGTGGAGATTTCCACGCTTTCCCGGCTGGTGGGGCTGATGGTCCGGCGTAACCTCGTCAGCCGCGAACGACCGCTCGACAATGCGCGCATCGTGCGCATCACCCTCACCCCGAAGGGCGAGGAACTGGCCGATGAACTCATGCCCATCGCCGCCATGTTCGAAAAAACCGCGATCGAAGGCCTCGACCCGGCCGAAGTAAAACTCTTCAAAAGCATACTACGCCATATCGGCCGCAACATTGCCGGCCTCTGACACAGATAACCGGCGAACTAGCTAAGACCAACCGGCAGTCACGGCCCGCCCAGCGATCTTGCCGTGCAATGTACTTGCAACAAGCTGGTCCTATCCCTGCGGTATGTCCCCGCAGCTGAAAGGAATTCCCATGTCCAGCAGAGCCTCACTCGCAGTCCCGACAGCAATCATCCTTATCGCCGGCGCGTCCATGCTGCTCACGGCCTGCGCCTCAACCGTCATGAAAAGCTATATTGGCGCGCCCATTACCAGCGTGATGCTGGACTATGGGCCGCCAGACAATATTTATAGTCTGGGCCCCGGCCAGCAGGCCTTTCAATGGCGGAAGAAAAAGACACAGGTTGTTTCCGGGTCATCGAGTGGCGAGGTGCGGACAACGCGGCGCGGTGAGCGATATGAAGTGTCGGAAACGCCAGGTTATGTCGAACGCATCGATTGCTATTATACGTTCTATACGCGCAGTTCCGGCAACGAGTGGTACGTAACAAGTTTCCGGCAGCCGTCGCTTGAATGCGAATGATCATTTCCGGATTTCATCTGGCGCCGCCTGTTTTGCGGTCCATGTTATTGTACCGCCGCCTTCACCTCGAAAGCGGCGGCGTTCTTTTGAAAATTCTCCCTGGGCCTGTCATGGGGCGGGCCGATCAGAAACGATAGTTCAGGCCGGCCTTGATGACATGATCGCTGATATCGGTCTTCGACCTGCCGCTTGAAGTCGTCGTGGCCACATTTCCTGTGCTCACATAATTATATTCGAACTTTGCCGACAGGCCGCCGCCGAAGCTCTGTTCAACGCCTGCCCCGACTAGATAACCCTGTTTCCAGCCATCGGGACCCGTCACGCCATTGCCGTCCTTGAACTTCGTCGTGGTCAGGCCGGCAGTGCCGTAAATGAGCGTCTGGTCAAGCGCCACGCCGGCCTTCATCTTGGCCGCGCCACGGAAACGCTCCCGCAACCGGCCGTTCGGCACACGCGCCTCGTTCCCGAGATAGGACCCTTCGAGTTCCGCACCGACCACGCCCGAACCGAACTGGAAGTTATACCCGGCCTGCACACCGCCCGTCAGGCCGCGGCCGCTGGCCAGTGGGTTGAATTTCGGGGAGGAGACGCCACCATGCACACCCACATAGGCCCCGCCCCAGGAGAAGGCTGGCGTATTGCCATAATCGAAGGATTGCTGCGTATTGTAGTTGGTGAGATCAGCGGAGTAGGCATTGCCTGCAACCGCGACGGCGATGGTCACGGCGACAAGCGATTTCTTGATGATCGACATGAATGACTCCAGACGAAACCGATGCGCCATCTTGTGGCGCAGCCAAGTTTCAGTTCGCGTTGAAGAACCGGAAACCGGCTCCCGTTAGTCTGCTGCGCCAGCCGACATGACATGCGGATGCGTTCAGCAGATAAGGGGATTTTCCCCACGAGAATTGCGTCTGCATTACATCGGGCGAACTTTATTAGAAATTATTTATTTATTTAAATGGTTTGGATGTTTTTTCTTAACCGAATCGTAAGAAATTTCACTATCAGCGCGCGGTCGCAGCCCCTTTGGAAACTATCGATCGAATTTCGAGCCGGACACAGAAGCCGGGATTGAGATCGAGGAACAGAACACGGCCGCAATGAAGCTCCGCCGCCTTCTGGATCAGATTTAACCCAAGGCCTGCTCCGGGCGAATTCGTGTTGATACGGTGAAACGGCTCGAATACCTGCCCGCGCTCCGAAACGGCTATGCCCGGCCCTTCATCGCAGACCTCAATGGCTCCGGCCGGATCGATCCGGATCGTAATTGCGCCTTTGCCCCCGGCATGGTCTATCGCGTTGCGCACGAGATTGACGACCGCCATCTCGATGATCGAAGTCTGCACCGTGAAAACGACGTCGCCCACGCCTGGCTCGAAATCGAATTCGTAACCGGCATCCATCGCAATCGGGGCGAGATCGGTCGCGATGCGCTCGACAAGCCTATTGAGATCGCGCGGCTCAGCCGGCAGTTTCACCGCACCCACCGCCTGCATTTCCAGCAGCTGCTGCGCAACGCGGGTCAAGCGGTCGATATCGGCCCTGATCTGACGGCTCAGTGCATCATCGGGCAAGAGGTCGGCTCTGGTGCGTACGATTGCGATCGGAGTCCGCAGTTCATGCGCCGCATCGGCAAGAAAGCGGTTGCGGCGATTATACCCGTCATCGAGCCTCGACAGCGCGACGTTGAAGGCATCCACCAGCGGGATAATTTCAAGGGGAACTTTCGAACGGTCGATCCGCTCAGACCGGTTCTCGAAATCGATGGACTGCGCCTGTTTGACGGTTTCCATCAGCCCGCTCAAAGAGCGGCCGACCGCCCGAGGGGTCACGAGCAGTGTCGCGATGCCCGTCAGGATCAGCATGGGCACGACGGCGATGAGGATGATGAAACCCAGCGCTGGCAGCACGGTCAGCCAGCGGATGGCGCCCTCGGCATCCTTTTCCAGATCCAGCTGAACATTGATCCAGATACTTAGCCCGTCATTGGGAATTCCTTCCTCCGTCCCGGCAATGAACTGAAGCCGCCCGGCGGATGTATCCCGGTTTTCCACGGTGGCGCGCACTGTACCGGCCGCCTCCAGCCGCGCGCGGTCAAAACTCCAGGGAAAAGCCGCCGACAGGGCAGACGCCGGAACAACGCCGTATTGCAAGACGATGTCCTTGGCGTCCCGCACCACAAACCAGAGATTAGGATAGCGCCGTTTCAGCTCCGCCAGCTCCGGCGTCGCCGAAAGTTGCGGCCTGCCCTGTCCATCCTTCGTCACGCTCTCCGCGACAATTCGGGCGGCCTCTTCATTCGCACCTTCGAGCCGCGGATCGATGATCCATATCCAGCCTATGAGAAGGATGACGAAAAGCACGAGCAGAAACGCCTGCAATGCGAAAAGGCGCTTCATCAGCCCCCATCGCAGGGATCGATTGCGCTCCTGTGTCATGTCTTCAACCGGACGAGATAACCGATATTCCGCACGGCCCTTATCTCCACCGAGGCTTCCGCCTGCGCCAGCTTCTTCCTGATACGGGAAATGTGCGCATCGAGAGCGTTGGACTCGATCTCGTCATCGAGCGTATAGACCGCCTCGATCAGGTTCGCCCGCGTGACGATGCGGTTCGGACGACGCATCAGCGCCTCCAGCACCAGATATTCCCGACGCCGCAACTCGATGATGGAGCCGGCAATGCTGACCTCATTGCTGCGCGGATCGATGCTCAGATTTCCGAAATGCGCATATTTGTCGGAAAGAGAAGAGCCGCGTCTATGCAGAGCCCTGAGGCGAGCGAGCAGCTCCTCGATTGCAAAGGGCTTGGCAAGATAATCATCCGCTCCGGCATCGAGCCCGTCGACACGGTGATCGACACTTCCAAGCGCCGTCAGAACAAGGATAGGCACGGAATGCCTGCTCCGGCGAAGCGAAGCCACCAGATTCAGCCCCTCGCCATCGGGAAGGCGGCGATCCAGAACCAGAACATCGTATGACCCGTCCCGCGCAAGGGCTTCAGCATCGCTGATGGTGCGGACATGATCGGCAAGCACATCGCGCCGACGCAGGGCTTCAAGAAGCGCGCGCGCCATTTCGGGTTCATCCTCAAGAAGCAAGATACGCAATGACGTTCCCCAGATGAATCCTTGCCACCCTCACCACTGTTCGCTGAATGTTGCAGCTACATTGCACGAGGACGCACGGACAGTTCATCTTCTACCACCCTGCCTGCCAAAATCCGACGGCATTGCGTGTGTTTTCGCAAAAGGGAGGTCTTATGGACGTGTCGCCTAAGGTTTACGAACCCGGTCTGTACCCGTGTCTCGCATAAAACCGGTCAAGCTCACGCTGCTGCGGCATCTCACCGGTATAGATGGCGATATAGTCTGGAATCCTCTGCATCCGCACCGCCACATCTTCCTCGGACTGCATGGAAATGTAGCCGATCTGCACCAGATAGGTGGTCCGGGCACGCACATCCGCCGTGTTTTCATTGTGACCGAACCGCACGAACATGCGTGAAAGCGCCGCCATTCTCATCTCGTCAGCCTTGCGAACTTCCGCAAGAATCTCATCGGACTGAAGAGCCCAGCTTCGAACGGCGAACTCAAATCTGCTGTCGAAGAGCGAGGAATCCAGCCAGCAATCGAAAACATTCAGCATGGCTTCGGCCATCGTCTCGGCGTAGGCTTCGGATTGCGTGACGATGTTTCCGGTGTTTTTTTCCCGCCAGCGGGCGACGAGCGCGGCCAGCAATTCCTCCCGGTCCTTGAAGAACCAGTAGAAACTCGTGCGCGACAGATTTAGCTTCTTCGCCAACGGCAGGATTTTGACGGAATCCACGCCCGATTCCAGCAAAGCCTGATAGGCGGCCTCAAGCCACCCCTCCTGCGATCCACGCCAACCGGTGTCGTTCAATGTCGCTTCCATAACGAGTTCGTAGCAAATAGGCCTCTTCGCGACAAGCGGATGTACACCCATGTCGAAAAGAAAGACAATTGTGTTTTGTAAATTGACACAAGTGTACATTAACGCTTAGCCTTGAGATAGAAACCTTTTGGAGCAGGCTATGTCGAGCGATCCACTTCTGCAGCCCTACCAGCTAAAACACCTCACGCTGCGCAACCGCATCATCGTCACATCGCACGAACCCGCCTATCCCGAGGATGGCATGCCGAAGGGACGTTACCGCGCCTACACGGTGGAGCGGGCAAAGGGCGGCGTTGCGCTGACAATGACAGCCGGTTCCGCCGCTGTCTCCAGGGACAGCCCGCCCGTCTTCAACAATCTGCTCGCCTATAAGGATGAAATCGTCCCGTGGATCCGGGAAATGACCGACGCCGTGCATGAACAGGGTGCGGCGATCATGATCCAGCTCACACATCTCGGCCGCCGCACCCGCTGGGACAAGGGGGACTGGCTGCCAATCCTTGCGCCGTCTCATCATCGCGAAGCGGCGCATCGGGCTTTTCCGAAGAAGATCGAGGACTGGGATATCGAGCGTATCATCAAGGACTTCGCCGACGCCGCCGAACGCATGAAGGCGGGCGGAATGGACGGCGTGGAGCTGGAAGCCTATGGCCATCTGATCGACCAGTTCGTCTCGCCGCTGACCAATGAACTGGACGGTCCCTATGGCGGCCCACTCGAAAACCGCCTGCGCTTCTGTCTCGACGTCTTCAGGGCGATGCGCGAACGCGTGGGCGACGATTTCATCCTCGGTGTCCGTTATACCGCCGACGAATGTCTTGAGGGCGGCACCGGAAAGGCAGAGGGCATCGAAATCGCCAGACGATTGAAGGATAGCGGCCTGATCGACTATCTCAATGTCATCAGGGGCCATATCGATACCGACCCCGGCCTGACCGACGTCATCCCAATCCAAGGCATGGCCAACGCGCCGCATCTCGATTTCGCCGGTGAAATCCGCGCCGCGACCAGTTTCCCAACCTTCCACGCCGCCAAGATCCCCGATGTCGCCACCGCCCGCCACGCCATCGCCGCCGGCAAGGTGGACATGGTGGGCATGACCCGCGCCCACATGACCGACCCGCATATCGTGCGCAAGATCATGGAAAAACGCGAGGACGATATTCGCCCCTGCGTGGGCGCCAATTATTGCCTCGATCGCATCTATCAGGGCGGTCTCGCCTTCTGCATTCACAATGCGGCAACGGGCCGTGAGGAAACCATGCCGCACGAGATACCCAAAGCGGCGGAGCGCCGGAAGGTGGTGATCGTCGGCGCCGGTCCGGCCGGGCTCGAGGCCGCGCGCGTTTGTGCCGAACGCGGCCATGAGGTCGTTGTGTTCGAGGCCGCCAACAATCCCGGCGGCCAGATCCGGCTAACCGCGCAAAGCGAACGCCGCCGGGAAATGATCAGCATCATCGACTGGCGCATGAGCCAGTGTCAAAGGCTGGGCGTCACCTTCCACTTCAACAACTGGGCCGAAGCGGACACGGTTCTTTCGGAAAACCCTGACGTCGTTCTCATCGCCACCGGCGGTCTGCCGCACACCGATGTGCTTTCCAGCGGCGCCGATCTCGTCGTCTCGGCATGGGATATCATTTCCGGGGACGTCAAACCGGGAACGAATGTGCTGGTGTTCGATGACGCCGGCGATCACGCGGGCCTGCAGGCCGCCGAATTTCTGGCAAAGGCAGGCGCAAGGGTTGAGATCATGACGCCCGACCGCGCCTTCGCCCCGGAAGTCATGGCGATGAACCTCGTTCCCTATATGCGCTCGCTGCAAAAGCTCGACGTCACCTTTACCGTTACCTACCGGCTGGAAGCGGCCGAAAGAAATGGCAACCAGCTTGTCGCCCATGTCGGCAGCGACTATGGCGGCGTGGCGAAATCGAGAACCGTCGACCAGATCGTCGTCAACCACGGCACGATCCCGCTGGATGACCTTTATTTCGAACTCAAGCCCGGTTCGAAGAACCTTGGCGAAATCTCCTATGACGCCCTGCTTGCGGGAACGGCCCAGACGGTTGAGCGCAACCCGGAAGGCGCCTACCGGCTCTTCCGGATCGGCGATGCGGTCGCCGCGCGCAATACCCATGCGGCGATCTACGACGCGCTGCGTCTGGCAAAGGATATTTGAGACCGGCGCTCCCGACGGACAGAGGCAGAACAAATCTGCCTCTGTCGTCATGTAATCCTGAGTGCAGGAGCGGCTTCAAGCCTGAATCAAGGCAATGCCCCGGTTCTTGAACCCCAGCGTCACATTGCTCGCTGCCGGCAGGCTGGTCTCCACGGCATGGTCGACAATGAAAAGCGTACCGATATCGGTTTCCACCTCATATTCGACGTGACCGCCGAGGTAGGCGCTGTGCAGCACCCGGCCGGCAAGGCCCAGCCCGCCAGGCTGTCCGATGGAAATCGAGCCGGGACGCACAGCAAGTTTCGCCGGGCCGGGTTTTGCGTTGCGCGCCGAAACCCGATGATCGATGCCGCCAACGCGGATCAGTGCGTCCGAACCCTCAATGCTGATCACTTCGCAGCCGACAACATTCGCCTCGCCCATGAAATCGGCGATGAAGGCGGAGGCCGGGGCTTCGTAAAGATCGCGTGGCGCACCCGACTGAGCGATCTCGCCATCCTTCATCACGATGATCCGGTCGGAAACAGCCAGCGCCTCATCCTGATCATGCGTCACATAGACGGCAGTAAAGCCAAGCCGCTGCTGCAATTCGCGGATTTCCGTGCGGACCCGGCGGCGAAGGCGGGCATCGAGGTTGGAAAGCGGCTCATCGAGCAGCAGAACCTGCGGCTCGAGCACCAGAGCGCGGGCGACCGCGACACGCTGCTGCTGCCCGCCGGAAAGTTCGGCGGGCAGGCGATGCCCCATGCCGGCAAGGCCGACAAGCTTCAAACCCTCTTCCGCCTTTTCCCGCGCTTCCGCCTTGCGCAGCCCGGAGGATTGCAGGCCGTAGGCAACATTGTCGAGCGCCGTCATATGCGGGAAAAGCGCATAGGACTGGAAGACCATCGAGACATCGCGCTCATTGGCAGGCAGCATGGTCACATCCTTGTCGCCGATGAGGATACGGCCCGAGGTCGGATGCTCGAGGCCCGCCAGCATGCGCAGCGTCGTCGTCTTGCCGCAGCCGGAGGGACCGAGCAGCGTCACCAGCGTGCCGGGCTCAATGGTGAGCGACAGGTCGGGAATGGCGGTGAAGGCGCCGAAGGTCTTGCGGACATTCTGAAAGGTGACGGAGCCGGGCTTTACGGAAATCATGCGGTTTTCTCCTGGGCAAGAGGAACGGAGGAAGCAGAGGGCAGGCCGGCGACGCGGTTTTCACGCCGCAGGCGACGCTCGCCGACAATGAGCTGGAAGCCTGTGATGACGGTGATCATCACCACGATCAGCATGGAGGAATAGGCGATCGCCACCCCATATTCACCGTTCTCGACCAGGCCGACGATATAGGAGGTCGCCATGTTGTATTCGGCGCTGACGAGGAAGATGACAGCGCTGATGGACGTGATGGCGCGCACGAAGGAATAGACCAGCGCGGCCGTGATCGCGGGTCTCAAGAGCGGCAGGATGACCTTGCGGATGGTGCGGAAACTATTGGCCCGCAGCGTCAGCGAGGCCTCGTCGAGGCTCTTGTCGAGCTGGCTCATCGCCGCAATGCCGCCGCGCACGCCGACCGGCATGTTGCGGAACACGAAGCAAGCGATGAGGATGAGTGCCGATCCCGTCATTTCCACCGGCGGCAGGTTGAAGGCCATGATGTAGCTGACGCCGATGACCGTGCCGGGAATGGCAAAGCTCATCATCAGCGCGAATTCGAAGAGGTTCCGCCCGGCAAATTTCTGCCGCACGATGATATAGGCGGTCAAAAGACCGACGGCGGCGGTCAGCGGTGCGGAAACCAATGCGATCTTCATGGTCGTCCAGAACGAATTCCAGGCAACGCCTGTCCAGGCAATCGAGCCATTGGAGAAGCTGATGGAAAAGGCGCGGACGTAGTGGTCTAGGGTCAGGGAATTGTCGAGACCCCAGGTCTTCACGAAACCGCCCACAAGGATCATGCCATAAACAACGATGGTGAAGACCATCCACGGCACGACGACAGCGTGGACGCCGATGGACAGGCCACGCGGAAGCGCGATATGCGCGCCGCTGTCACCCTTGCCCGTCACCGTCGCAAAATTCTTGCCCGCCAGCCAGAAGCGCTGGGCAAGGAAGGCCGAAAGCGTGAAGCACAGCAGGATGATCGCCAGAACCGCAGCGCGGGACGGATCGTTCTGTGAGCCGACGACGGCAAAGAAGATTTCCGTCGACAACACGCCATGCGTGCCGCCGAGCACCAGCGGATTGCCAAAATCCGCCATGCTCTCGATGAAGCCGATCAGGAAGGCATTGGCGAGACCGGGCTTCATCAACGGCAGAGACACCCGCCAGAAGGTGCGCCAGCGGTCGGCGCGCAACGTCTGAGAGGCTTCTTCCATTGACGGGCTGACGCCTTCGACCACGCCGATCAGCACCAGAAACGAGATGGGCGTGAAGGACAGAACCTGTGCGATCCAGATGCCGGTCATGCCGTAAAGCCAGCGGCCCGGTTCTATGCCGAAGAGGTAAGAAAGCCATTCGGTGACAACACCGGCACGGCCGAAAAGCAGCGTCAACGCAAGTCCGATGACGAAAGGCGGCGTGATGATCGGCAGAACGGTGAGAAGGCGCAGGCCCTTCTTGAAAGGAAAGCGCGTGCGGGTGGCGATCAGAGCAAAGCCGAGACCGAGCACGGTCGAACCGAAGGCCGTCATCAAGGCAAGAAACAGCGTGCGCCAGGCAACGCCGCAACGCTCTTCCCCCGTAACGCAGCCAAGGCTCCAGATGCCGGGATCCTGAATATTGCGAATAAAACCATCGGCATTGAAGGAGCCGTCGAAATCCTGAACGGACGCGATCAGCATGCTGCCGATCGGATAGAAGACAAAAACCGCGACGAGGAAGACCAGAACCGAAATGGCGGCGACGACAAAGGCGTCGCCTTTCATGACTCCGCGTTCTGCAAGCCCGAAGGCGAAGAGAAGCACGAAGACCAGCGACATGACGACGGCACCGGCGCCCATGGAGGGTTGGCCGTCGGCAAGCATGCCGAAGAGGTTTTCGCTCGCCGTCCAGGTCCAGCCGCTGAAGCCGATCGCCAGCCCCTGCAAGGCGAGGAAAAAGAGACCGGCGGCGCCTATGAAGGCAAGCAACCCGCCACGCCGCATTGGATCACGCATCGGCCGAACAAGGCACGCGGCAAGGAAAAAGAGGACGATGCCGACGAGCCATGGTTTTCCATAGGACAATATTTGCAGCACACCGGGCGCATCGCTGGCCGAAGAGAAAAATCCGGACAGCCAGCGGAAGCTGAAAAAGCCGCCTTCGATGCGATACCAGGGGAGAAGAATGAGGGCAAAAGCCCCGAGCGCCAGGACGATGTCCAGCCTGCGATTGCCACGTGTCATGGCCGACCTCGCTTGTTTCATGCCGATGAAAGAGTGGCGGACACCCCGGCTTAAAAAGCCGGGATGCCTGTCGCCTGAGTTCAGATCAGTGGTTCAGATCAGTTTGCGATCGCACCGACTTCGCGGTCCCAACGCTCCAGCAACGACTTGCGCTTGGCCGGATCGCCATAGGTTTTGAAGTCATAGTCGATGAGCTTGATATCCTCGAACTTCGGCGCTTCCTTCGGCACTTCCGCCGTCTTGTTGGAGGGAAGCTGGAAGGACTTGGCGTCCTTCATGCGCGACTGGACTTCGGGCTTCAGCGCCCAGTCGTACCAGATCTTCGCATTGTCGAGATTGCGGGCGCCCTTGATGATCGACATCGAGCCGATCTCGTAGCCCGTGCCTTCGCACGGCGCGATGGATTTGACCGGAAAGCCTTCCGCCGTCTGCGCCACCGCATCGTGCATGAAGACGATGCCAAGCGCCGTTTCTCCGCGCGCCGCCGCCTTGACCGGCGCAGAACCCGACTTGGTATATTGCGAGATATTGGCGTTAAGCTTCTTCAGATAATCAATCGCCTGATCCTCGCCCATGATCTGCACGAGCGACGCGAGCGCCGTATAGGCGGTGCCGGACGAATTAGGATTGGCGATCTGGATTTCGCCCTTCAGCTCCGGCGCCAGCAGGTCGGCCCAGCACTTCGGCTCCTTGTAACCCTTGGACTTGAAGATTTCGGTATTGTAGCCCCAGCCAAGTGCACCGGCATAAACGCCGACAGTCTTGTAACCGGTGCTTTCCGCCTGCTTCACGGCCCAGTCCTGCAACTGGTCCAGCATCGGCGACTTGTATTCGAGCGTCAGGTTTTCGGATGCCGCCTGCATATGCGGATCGCCGGTGCCGGCCCACCAGATGTCTGTCTTCGGATTGCGGGCTTCCGCGCGAACCTTGGCGTAGGTCTCGCCTGAAGACAGGCGCACCATATTGACCTTGATGTCATGCGTCTTTTCGAAATCGCCCTTCATCTGCTCGCAGATGACGACATCGGCCGAGCAGATCAGGTTGAGTTCGCCCGCCGCCTGCGCGGAAACGGCGCTGAGTGCCGTGCCGGCAAAAAGCAGGGTGGAAAATATCGTCAGTCGCATGGTTATCCTCCTGTAGCTTGCGTCTGAATTCTTGGGCCGCGCGCAGACATGGCGCTGCCGGTCGCGGCGTCTTGCAGCACGCGCTGTCTCTTCGGGATGTTGGTTTTGGCCCTACTGGGTCTGGGTGGGGTGGATTTCGCTGTCGAAGCGGCTCAATAACCGACTTCGCTCTTCCGGCTGTCCGAAGGTGGCGAAATCGTAATCCACCATCTTGATCATCGATATGTCAGGTGCGGTCAGCGGCAATGTCGCCCGGGCATTGGAAGGAACCTGGTTCTGGCCGGCCTGGGCCCCGGTCGCCTGCCCTTCCGGGCTCAGCGCAAATTCCACGAAATCCTGTGCAAGGGCCGAATTGCGATTGCCCTTGACGATGCTCACAGCCCCGATTTCATAACCGGTGCCCTCGCACGGCGCGACGATGACCAGCGGAAAACCTTCGATCTTCTGGGTCACGGCATCGTGCATGAAGGAAATCCCGATCATGATCTCGCCCCGCGCCGCCGCCTTGACGGGCGCAGCGCCCACCTTGGTATAGCTCACGACATTCTGGTTGAGTTTCGCCATGAAACCGAAAGCCTCCTCCTCGCCAAACAGCTGGACGAGGGTGGCCAGCATGGTGAAGGCCGTACCGGAATAGTTCGGATTGCCGGTCAGGATATGGCCGCGATAGACATCCTTCGCCAGGTCCTTCCAGCAGGTCGGCGCTGGCAGATTGTTCTTCGCAAGCATTTCCGAATTATAGGCAAAACCCAGCGCGCCAGCATAAATTCCCGCAGACCGCGATCCCGACATTACCGAGAAATTCTGCGCCCAGGGCAACAAATCCTGCTGGTGGACGGGCCGGTATTCATCCAGCAATCCTTCCGAGCCGGCCTGCAAATGGGTGTCGCCGGTACCGCCCCACCAGACATCGACAGTGGGATGGGATCGTTCGGCGCGAATCTGGTCGAGGATTTCACCGGTGCTCTTTCGCACCATCGAAATCTCGAGCCCGGTCCTGGCTTCGAAAGCCTGCTTCATGGTCAAACACCAGGCCTCGTCGACGCCGCACAGGACGTTCAACTTCGGCTCGGCCATGCCATGCCCTGCGCCGCACAGCCATAGGACCATGCTCGCCGCAAGTGCGGTCAATGCTTTCAATTAAGCCTCCCTGCCTGGAACCTCCCCGTTCCAGTCTCCACCAACAGCATGTCACATCCAGCCCGCACCGCAATCGAAGAATGGTTACCAATCTTTCACCGCACCGCCGAACAAGATTACAGATATTACATTTATGACAGCAGCGATAACCAGCGAGCCTTTGAAGATCGCCGCTGCCATGCCTATGATGGTGATGGGAGGAAAGTGCAGTGCTTAATCAGAAGGTTCGCATTCTGATCGTCGAGGACGATCCGGATATGGCCGAGCTCATCTCGGACCTCATTGAGGCGGAGGGCTGGCTACCCACCTGCGCGCGCTCCGCCGAGGAGGCGGACGAGATATTGGCGCGCGAAAGGATGCAGCTTGTGCTCGTCGATCACAATCTGCCCGGCACGTCCGGACGCACCTTCGCCCAGCGGCTGCGCAGCCAGATCGACATCGGTATCGTCATGGTCACCGCCGCCGGCAGCGCCGCTGACCGGGTTCTCGGTCTGGAAACAGCCGCCGACGATTATGTTGTCAAACCCTTCGAACCGATCGAACTCACCGCCCGGATCAAGGCCGTCCTGCGGCGAACGATCCCTTCGCTGAAACAGGACAAGGACAGCGATCAAGGGCGCGGGGCGCTGTGCCTTGGCGACTGGGCGATCGATCTCGACGCCCGCCGGGCGGTCTGCCTGAGCGATCATAGCCGAACGCTGACGACTGCGGAGTTCGCGCTGCTGGAAATACTGGCGCAAACACCCAACCAGCCCGTCAGCCGCTCCCAGATCCTCGACAGGCTGGGTTCGGAAAGCGACCGTTATATCGACCGAAATGTCGACGTGCTGGTTTTGCGGCTCAGGCGCAAGATCGAGATAAACCCCGACCTGCCGCGCCACATCAAGACGCGGCGCGGCAAGGGTTATGTTCTGCATACCGACGAGGGCGAGCTTTCCCCGTGATCAGCCGCTCCTTCCTGTCCTCCATCGCCTTCCGCCTGCCCTTTGCGATCGTCTTTACCTGCCTCCTCGTCTTCAGCCTTTCCGCCATCGCCATTTATGGTCTGCAGCGCGCCCGCGATGAAATGGCGGCTTATGGGTTGCAGGCCTTTTCCAGTCTCGCCAAGGCTTCGCTGGTCTCGCGGCAGGTCTCCGATCTCGTCTCCAGCGCACCGTTTCTGATGAACGCCGCCTCACCCTACCGCGTTTCCAGCGAAAGCCGCTCGGTGGTCCAGCAGGTCGATATTTTGCTCGAAATGACAGGATCGGGCGGCGGCGAACGGATTACCCGCGGCTTTGCCAGCGAACGCATCGTTGAACTCCTCCAGATTATCCGGGAACAGACGCTCGATCTTGCGAAGGATGCCGATGCGGCACAGGGCCATAAAGCGGAAGCGGCAGCAGCACTCGGCGAAATCGCCACCGGTCAGGGCATCTTAGATCCGGAACTGCGCCGGCGAATGAACGGCATCGTGCAGGCCGCATCCGCATCCGACAGCCTCTTCCAGCTTGGTGAACTGCGCCGCCGTTACGTGGCGGAAACAACAGCGCGCCAACAGGGCTATCCCGGCGAACGCCTGCCCGTGTCCGAGCTGCACCCCTATGAGCGGGTCTTCGAGGCCCAGAGCCGCTACCTTCTGGAAATGTTCGCCATCCGTGCCTCGGTGTCCCGTCTTCACACCGTGTCGCGCGATCTTTCCCACGCAACCGAGACCCAGGGCGATGCGGTTGCGCGCAGGCTGAACGAAGACCTGATTTCGACCTCCGATGCTCTCAACCGACTGTTGATCATTGTCGCCGTCGCCTCGCTTCTGGTTCTCATCGTGGCGATCTTCTCGATCCGCTCAGTGATGCGTGTCTCGCGCGGGATAGTGACGCTCTCCAACGGCATGAATGCCCTTGCGAAAGGAAATAAGGATGTCGGCCCGCCCTCGTATACTGGTCCCGAGACGGAGTTGATCCGGCTGCTCGATGCGTTTCGCGCCTTCCATGACAGCGTCGACCGCGTCTCGCGCCTCAGGCGCACGGCGGAAGCGGCAGCCCGGACCATCCGCTCGACATTCCGCACCATGAATGAGGGAATAGCACTCTTCGATCCGGCCGGCAGGCCCATCACCATGAACCGCCGCATCATCGAACTCGTCGGACGCTCCGGCTCATCGCGAAAACTGCCGCTTCGCCGGTTTGTCGAGCCGATCCCGGAAATCGACCCGGCCCTGCTGCCCTTCGAGGCAGAGCGGGGAGAACTGCTCGACCGCGCAGTCCTGCGCCACCGCACTGACGATCAGCGGGTGATCGAAGTATCGATGTCGCGCCAGCCGGACGGCGGCATCGTGCTGCTCGCCCGCGATGTGACCGCGCTCGATCGCCAGGAAGCGGAAGCCGTCAAAGCCCAGAGACTTGATGGCATCATGCGCATGACCCACCAGGTCAGCCATGAGGTGGGCAACATGATCGGCATCATCACCGGCAGCCTCGGTCTTCTGGAGCGGGAGGCCGGTTTCAACGACCGCCAGAAGCGGCACATCGCCCGCATCCGCAAGGCGGCGGATCGCGGCCGCTCTCTGGCCAGCAGCATGCTTACCATCGGCAGCCAGCAACCGATACATCCAAGCGTCATCAATGTCGCCAGCCTGCTGCGCGGCATGGCCGATATTCTCGAAATCGCTGTCGGCCCCAAATGCCGGATCGCGCTCCATATCGATGACGATCTTCCCTCGATACCGCTGGACCCGGCCCTTTTCGAACAATCCATCCTCAATCTCTGCCTGAACGCCGCAGCCGCCATGCCCGATGGCGGCCTGATTTCAATCGAGGCCGCTTCGGGCAAAGATTCGCTGGTGATCGCTGTCGCCGACGAGGGCATCGGCATGACGCCGGAGGCCGTGGACAAGGCCTTCGAGCCCTATTTCACCACGCGGGGCGACCATGGCGGCGCAGGTCTCGGCCTCGCCATGGTCTACGGTTTCGTGCGCCAGAGCGGCGGCGAAGCGCATATCACTTCCAGACCCGGCGAAGGCGCAAGGGTTGAACTGACCTTCCCGGCAAATGCCGGCCACACCTAGCGGGCAAGCTGTGCGGATTCGATCGAATCCGCCAGTATCTCCAGCCCAAGATCGATTTCCGGCTCGGATACCGTCAACGCCGGCGCAATGCGGAAGACGCCGCCCATGCCGGGCAGCTTGACGATGTTCATGCTGAGGCCACGCAACATCGCCTCCTGCATGATGCGTGCACCGAGTTCGAAACCCGGGGCTTTCGTATGCCGGTCGGCGACGACTTCAAGTCCGAGTAAAAGCCCGCGCCCGCGCACGTCACCAACGCATTCGAAGCGCTGCTGCAACGAGAGCAACCCCTCCTTCAAACGGTTTCCGCGGGCAATCGCCTGTTCCACCAGCCCATCGCGTGCCACCACATCGAGAACCGTCACGCCGACAGCCGCCGGCAGGGGATCGGAAACATGGGTCGTATAGAACAGGAAACCCCTCTCGAAGGCCTTCTGTTCGACCTCCGCGCTCGTCATCACCGCCGCAAGCGGCAGGCCGGCGCCGAGTGTCTTCGACAGCGTCATGATATCGGGGGTCACACGATCGCGCTGGAAGGCGAACATATGCCCGGTTCGGCCAACACCGGTCTGGGCTTCATCGAGGATGAGCAGCATGCCGCGCTCCTCGCACTTTTTCTTTAGCGCAGCGAGATAGCCGACCGGCAGTTCGAGGATACCGCCACTCGACAGGATCGGTTCGGCAATGAAGGCGGCAAGATTGCCGGTCGACTGGCGATCGATCAGTTCGAAGGCATCGTCGAGTTCCGCTTGCCAGTCATTCGATCCATCGGGATTCTTGAAGCGCGGACGATAGGCGTTCGGCGCGGGAATAACGAGTGAGCCAGCCGCGGCAGGGCCATAGCCCCTGCGGCCGGCACTATAGGTAGCGGAGGCCGCAGCGCCCGTCATGCCGTGCCAACTCTGCGCGAAAGCGACGATTTCATGCCCGCCGGTCACGAGCTTCGCCATGCGGATCGCCGCCTCGTTGGACTCAGCCCCGGTGGTCAGCAATTGCACACGATCGAGACCAGGCGCAAGCGCCGCCAGCCGCGCCGCCAAGTCGACGACCGGGCGAGACAACATGCCCGAGAATAGATGCGCGACCGATGCCATCTGCCGGTTGACGGTGGCGACGATATCCGGATGGGTATGCCCGAGCAACGCGCTCATCTGGCCGGAGGTGAAATCGAGAATGGCGCGCCCATCCGCATCATAGACGAAACTTCCCTCAGCCCGCTCGACGATGATCTCCTCGAAGGCCGGTCCGTAGCGCGTCAGATGTTTATTGGCGGCCTCCCAGAAAGCCGGTTCGTCATTGAGCGAGGCGAAGGTCTTCGCAGGCTTGTCCATGGCACATTCCCCAAAAGTTTATCTTGCGGAAACATAACCCCCCATTGCCCCCTCAGTCCAATTGATAGTATTATACTCCGGTATCGATAATCTTGATATCACCATGCTCGATCTCACCCTGCTGAAGAACTTCATCATCGTCGCTCGCGCCGGCTCCATCAGTGTCGCCGCAATGCAGATTGGCCGCACCCAATCTGCGCTCAGCACGCAGATGCAGCGGCTGGAAGGGCTGGTAGGCCATATCCTGCTGCAGCGAACGGGTTCTGGAGTGCGTGTAACCGCAGCGGGAGAGAGACTGCTTGCCCATGCCAGCGCCCTGCTTGCCCGGCATGACGAAATCCTTGCCGATATGGGCCAGGCGACGCTGCAGGGAACCGTCAGCCTTGGCTGCCCTGAAGATTATTCCATTGCCTTCCTGCCGGAACTGCTAAGAGGCTTCTTCGGCACCTACCCTAAAATCGACCTGCGCATGGTCTGTGCGCCCACGACGGAATTGCGTCCCCTCCTGCAGCGCCGCCAGATCGACATGGCCCTGGTTTCGCAATCCGATCCGGATCACCGCGATGTGCTCCGCAGGGAAAGTTTCGTCTGGGTGGCGGACAGGCCTGAGCCGGATCTCCTCGCCAAGGATGTGCTGCCGCTCGCACTCTCCGCGCCCGTGACGCTGGATCACCGCGCGGCGTGCGCCGCCATGGAAACCGCCAATCGCCGCTACCGCGTCGCCTTCGCCAGCAACAGCCTTTCCGGCCTCATCGCAATCGCGCGCTCCGGCCACGCCATCAGCGTGCTGACAAGGACAGCCGTTCCAGCCGACCTTCATATCGTCAAAAACGGGCTACCACCCCTACCGACGATCGGCATTGCCATCGAGTTTGCCGACGCGCAGACATCTTCAGCAGCCAGGGCGCTGGGTAACCACATCCGCACCGTCCTTCCGGATCTCAGCCTTTAGCCTGGAGCGTTCCCGCAACCCGCATATCCGGCTTTTCCACCATCTCAGGTGACAAAAGGCTGGAAATCGGGCCGATCATTGCAGGCGCAGAGCTGAAGTGTTTTCATCAGTCCAGAAACGCAAAAAGCCCTTGCGTGGCAAGGGCTTGGCGCAATCACAGGGATCGTTGGTTGCGGGGGCAGGATTTGAACCTGCGGCCTTCAGGTTATGAGCCTGACGAGCTACCGGGCTGCTCCACCCCGCGTTACCAGCGCATTCGGCGAAGCCGAATGTCGCGTCTGCGTCGTTGCTTTAGCGACGACGGAACTCTGGCGGAGTAAATTGCGGAGCAATTTATCTCCTTTAAGGGGCGCACATGATTTTGTACGCCATTTTTATTGCCTTTAAATCTTTGCCTTGAATGACAAAAGGCCGCATGTAGCGGCCCTTTTTGTCGGCTGGGCCGAAGAGTGTGATTGAGAAGATTTTGAGTTGCGTTTTGCAGACCTGGCAGCGACCTACTCTCCCGCGTCTTGAGACGAAGTACCATTGGCGCTGGGGCGTTTCACGGCCGTGTTCGGAATGGGAACGGGTGCGGCCGCCCCGCGATAACCACCAGGTCGGCAAAACGCAACATATGATCCATGCGTTTCGCATGGATCATATGATTGCTTGTTTATTGGTGTACCTTATCCTGTTCGCTTGCCGCTCACAGGGGACACCAATTGGCCATACGGTCACCTCGCATATGAGGCAACGTCTGATCCAAGCGATCACAGACCATGTTTTCACATGGAAACTGTTGTTTCGAGAAGCTGGGTGGCATTGCCACTTTTTATCTTAATTACACGTCTTTCTGTGACCTGTCGGTATTCCACCTTTGCTCAACAATGAGCATGGCAGCCATACAGACCAGAGGTCGTCGCGCCCTGTGGCGCGGCCCGTCCGGAGCCCTTCGGGCGTCAGGACAGAAGATGATGTCATCGAACTTTGTTCGATGAACATAATCAATGGGAACGAAGAAGTCGATCGAGCTATTAGTAACGGTAAGCTTCACACATTGCTGTGCTTCCACACCCGTCCTATCGACGTGGTCGTCTTCCACGGCTCTGATAGGGAACACTCGTTTTCAGGTTGGTTTCCCGCTTAGATGCCTTCAGCGGTTATCCATTCCGTATATAGCTACTCTGCTATGCCCTTGGCAGGACAACAGATCCACCAGAGATACGTCCATCCCGGTCCTCTCGTACTAGGGACAGATCCTGTCAATATTCCTACACCCACGGCAGATAGGGACCGAACTGTCTCACGACGTTCTGAACCCAACTCACGTACCGCTTTAAATGGCGAACAGCCATACCCTTGGGACCTGCTCCAGCCCCAGGATGCGATGAGTCGACATCGAGGTGCCAAACAACCCCGTCGATATGGACTCTTGGGGGTCATCAGCCTGTTATCCCCGGCGTACCTTTTATCCGTTGAGCGATGGCCCTTCCACACGGGACCACCGGATCACTATGACCGACTTTCGTCTCTGCTCGACTTGTCAGTCTCGCAGTCAGGCTAGCTTATGCCATTGCACTCGACGACCGATTTCCGACCGGTCTGAGCTAACCATCGCGCGCCTCCGTTACTCTTTCGGAGGCGACCGCCCCAGTCAAACTACCCACCATACACTGTCCCGGATCCGGATAACGGACCGCGGTTAGACATCCACGAAGATAAGGGTGGTATTTCAAGGATGGCTCCACAGAAACTGGCGTCCCTGCTTCAAAGCCTACCACCTATCCTACACATGCCTTGGCGAATGCCAGTGTAAAGCTATAGTAAAGGTGCACGGGGTCTTTCCGTCTGACCGCAGGAACCCCGCATCTTCACGGGGAATTCAATTTCACTGAGTCTATGTTGGAGACAGCGGGGAAGTCGTTACGCCATTCGTGCAGGTCGGAACTTACCCGACAAGGAATTTCGCTACCTTAGGACCGTTATAGTTACGGCCGCCGTTTACTGGGGCTTCAGTTCAGAGCTTGCACCCCTCCCTTTAACCTTCCAGCACCGGGCAGGCGTCAGACCCTATACGTCGTATTGCTACTTCGCAGAGCCCTGTGTTTTTGATAAACAGTCGCTACCCCCTGGTCTGTGCCACCCCATCATACTTGCGTACAAAAGGGTCACGCTTCTTCCGAAGTTACGCGTGCAATTTGCCGAGTTCCT
The DNA here is from genome assembly GCF_027498475.1 of Agrobacterium salinitolerans. Taxonomy (NCBI): domain Bacteria; kingdom Pseudomonadati; phylum Pseudomonadota; class Alphaproteobacteria; order Hyphomicrobiales; family Rhizobiaceae; genus Agrobacterium; species Agrobacterium salinitolerans. The sequence continues at coordinate 1,416,739 of NZ_JAPZLN010000001.1, forward strand.
TCAACATAGTTCTCTCAAGCGCCTTGGTATACTCTACCTGACCACCTGTGTCGGTTTCGGGTACGGTCTATACGGTGGAGCTATTTCCTGGAACCTCTTCGCCGCCCAACCAATCCAATAAGGTTGAACAACACACGAGATCCGTCACTACCACCAGGCCCACGAATATTAACGTGGTTCCCATCGACTACGCGTGTCCGCCTCGTCTTAGGGGCCGGCTAACCCTGCTCAGATTAACTTTAAGCAGGAACCCTTGGTCTTTCGGCGAGGGAGTCTCTCACTCCCTTTATCGTTACTCATGTCAACATTCGCACTTCCGATATCTCCAGCAGCCCTCACGGGTCCGCCTTCACAGACTTACGGAACGCTCCGCTACCACTGAAGCAACCCGAAGGTTGCCACAATCCTCAGCTTCGGTGCATGGCTTTAGCCCCGTTACATTTTCGGCGCAAAGACCCTTATTTAGACCAGTGAGCTGTTACGCTTTCTTTAAATGATGGCTGCTTCTAAGCCAACATCCTGGTTGTTTTGGGATCCTCACATCCTTTCCCACTTAGCCATGACTTGGGGACCTTAGCTGGAGGTCAGGGTTGTTGCCCTTTTCACGACGGACGTTAGCACCCGCCGTGTGTCTGCCGACTAGTACTCCTCGGTATTCGGAGTTTGGTTAGGATCAGTAAGACGGTGAGTCCCCATAGCCCATCCAGTGCTCTACCCCCGAGGGTATAAGGTCGACGCTCTACCTAAATAGATTTCGCGGAG